>DASZBX010000101.1:0-27811 GCA_035943635.1 Actinocrinis sp.
CGGCGACAAACAGACCGGACAGTTCCTGAGCGGTTCCGACGTCGGCCGGTTCGAGATCCGGGACGACTTCTTCGACATCACCGGACAGTTCACCGTGCCGCGCTCCCCGCAGGGACGCCCGGTGATCTTCCAGGCCGGGGACTCGGACCAGGGCCGGGAGTTCGCCGCGGCCGAGGCCGACGCGATCTTCAGCCGCTACGGCACCCTGACCGAAGGCCAGGCGTTCGTCGCCGACATCAAGGGCCGGCTGGCGAAGTACGGCCGGACCCACGACCAACTCCTCGTGCTCCCGGCCGCCACCTTCGTGCTCGGCGACACCGACGCCGAGGCCCGGGAGATCGCCGCGGTGGTCCGGCGCCAGCAGGTCAGCGGCCAGACCGCGATCAAGTTCCTGGAACAGCTGTGGAACAGGGACCTGAGTTCCTACGACCCGGACGGCCCGCTGCCGGCCGTCGACCCGGACCCCGGCGAGCACACCGTCGCGCGCGGCCGGGCCAGCGTCCGGATGCACCGGGACCCGCTCGCCGTGGCCAAGGAATGGCGGGAGATCGCCGAGGCGAACACGTACTCGATCAGGGACCTGATCATCCACGTGACCGGGCGGCAGAACTTCATCGGTTCCCCGGCCACCATCGCCGACACGATCAACGACTACGTCCAGCAGGACGCCGCCGACGGCTACATCCTGGTCCCGCACATCACCCCGGACGGCCTGGCCGACTTCGCCCAACGGGTCGTGCCGCTGCTCCAGGAGAAGGGCGTGTTCCGGACCGAATACACCGGCACCACCCTGCGCGACCATCTCGGCCTGGACCCGCTTCCCGCCCGCGCCGAGCCGGAGCGGGCGGGAGCGCAGGCATGAAGTTCCTGGCCATCACGCTGATCGTGCACGCCCCGCACCCGATCACCGGCATCAAGCCGTCCACCACCGAGCGGCTGCGCGAGGTCGTGGACAACGCGCTGCTCGCGGAGAACCTCGGGTTCGACGGCTTCGGCGTCGGCGAACGGCACGAGCGGCCGTTCATCTCCTCCTCGCCCCCGGTCGTGCTCAGCCACATCGCCGCCCTGACCAGCCGAATCCGCCTGTTCACGGCGGTGACGACACTGAGCCTGCTCGACCCGGTCCGCGCGTATGAGGACTATGCGACGCTCGACCAGCTCTCCGGCGGCCGCCTGGAACTGATCATCGGCAAGGGAAACGGCGCCGCGCAACGCGAACTGTTCCACGTCACCCCCGAGGACCAGTGGGACCGCAACATCGAAGGCTACGAACTGTTCCGCCGCCTGTGGTGGGAGGACAAGGTCACCTGGTCCGGACGGTTCCGCCCGGCCCTGCACGAGGCCGAGACCTGGCCGCGCCCGCTCCAGCAGCCGATCCGGGTCTGGCACGGCAGCGCGACCAGCCGCGAATCGGTCGACCTCGCCGCCAGATGGGGCGACCCGCTGTTCTCGGCCAACGTCACCAACCCGATCGAGCCCTACGCCGAACTGGTGCGCTACTACCGCGAACGCTGGGAACACTACGGCCACGACCCGCAGGACGCGATCGTCGGCGCGGGCACCGCCGGCTACTACGCCCGCAAACGCTCCCAGGACGCCCTGGCCGAGTACCGGCCGGTCTTCGAGGCCAACCTGGCGTTCCAACGCAAGATCGGCCTGCCGATCGTCTTCGAGACCTTCGACGACTACGTCGAACGCAGCTCGGCCCTGATCGGCAGCCCCGAACAGATCATCGACAAAGTCCACCGCTACCACGACGCCTTCGGCCACCGCGTACTCCACCTGCACGCCGACGCCGGCGGACTGACCCCGCGCCAGCACGTCGAGGCCATGGAACTGTTCCAGTCCGACATCGCGCCGGTCCTGCGCCGCGACATCCCCGATCCGCCGTGGCCCGCATCCACCGGCCCTGAGACCTCCCGGCCGCAAGACCCAGAAAGGACTGGCGCACAGGCATGAGCGGCATCCCGCTGACAGTACTCGACCTCGTCCCGATCAGCACCGGATCGACGGCGGCCCAGTCCCTGCGCAACAGCATCGACCTGGCCCGCAAGACCGAGGAGGCCGGCTACACCCGCTACTGGTTCGCCGAACACCACCTGAACCCGGGCGTCGCCGGAACCTCCCCGGCCGTACTCGTCGCCCTGGTCGCCTCGCACACCGACCGGATCCGGCTGGGCTCGGGCGCCGTGCTGCTGGGCCACCGCACCGCCCTGAGCACGGTCGAGGAGTTCGGCCTGCTCGACGCGCTGTACCCCGGCCGGATCGACCTCGGGCTCGGCCGCTCCGGCGCCCGCGGCAAGCCCAGAACCGGCGCCGCCACACCGGCCGCCACGTCAGCGCCCGCTCCAACACCGGCGCCGCCGGAAAGCCGGGTCACCGAGAACGGCCTGCTGATCCCGCCGACCTTCTCCTTCGAGAAACTGCTCTCCTCCCCACGCTTCGGGCTCTACCAGGAACTGCTGCAACAGCCCAACGCCGAGGCCCAGGACTACGCCGAGCAGACCGCCGTCATCCAGGCCCTGCTGGCGGGCACCTACCGCTCCGAGGCGGGCGTCGAGGCGCACGTCATCCCCGGTGAGGGCGCCGACGTGCAGATCTGGATCCTGGGCAGCAGCGGCGGGGAGAGCGCGACGCTCGCCGGCGGCCGGGGGCTGAGATTCGCGGCGAACTACCACGTGAGCCCCGGCACCGTCCTGGACGCCGTGGAAGGCTACCGCGCCGCGTTCGAGCCGTCAGAAGAGCTGGCTAAGCCCTACCTCAGCGTGTCCGCGGACGTCGTCGTGGCCGAATGCGACGACAAGGCCCGCGACCTGGCCGCCGGATACGGCGCATGGGTGCGCAGCATCCGCACCGCCGAGGGCGCGATCCAGTTCCCGACCTCGGCCGAGGCCGCCGGGATCCCCTGGACCGACGAGGGCCGCGCCCTGGTCGCCGACCGGATCGACACCCAGTTCACCGGCTCGCCGAAGACCGTGGCCGACAAGCTGGAGATCCTCCAGGAGGCCACCGGCGCCGACGAGCTGATCATCACCACGATCACGCACGACCACGCCGACCGGGTCCGCTCCTACCGGCTGCTCGCCGAGGAGTGGTACAGCCGGTGACCACCGCTGCCGGGACCGGGGCTGATCACAGCTCCGGTTCCCGCAGCAGCGGCAGCACCTGGTCGCCGACCCGGCCGATCTCGGACAGGTAGGGGGTGTCGGACAGCACGAAGTGGGTGATGCCGAGCTTGCGGTACGCCTTGAGCGCGTCGGCCACGTCCTGGGCGGAGCCGACCAGCCAGGTGGTGGCCGCTCCCCCGGCGCCGTACTTGCCCGGCGCGGTGTACAGGCAGGTGTCGAGCACGTCGCCGCGTTCGGCGAGCTCGAACAGGCGCCGCTGGCCGACCGCGGTCCGCCCGTTGCTCCCCCAGTTGGTCTCACCGGCGCCGGCGGCCATCCGCGCCACCTTGTCTTCGGCCGCCTGCCAGGCCTCGTCGGTGCTCTCGCGCACCACGGTCGTGATCCGCAGGCCGAACTCCAGCGGCTCGTGCTCGCGCTCGACCTTGCCGCTGAGCTCGGTCAGCCGGTTGATGCGTTCGGCCAGCCCGTCCAGCGGCTCGCCCCAGAACAGCTGCACGTCGGCCTCCGCGGCCGACACCCGTTCGGCGGCTTCAGAGGCGCCGCCGAAGTACAGCGTCGGATGCGTGCGCCCGCCGCCGGAGTACGGGCACGGAGTCACGGTCGAGTCGGCGACCTGGAAGTGCTCGCCGGTGAAGGTGACGTGCTCCTGCGTCCACAGCCGCCGCACCACGTGCATGAACTCGCGGGTGCGGTCGTAGCGCTGGGCCGGATCGCTGTGCACGTCGCCGTACGCGGCCAGGTTGTCCACGCCGCTGACGATGTTGACCAGCACCCGGCCGCGGCTGAGATCGTCGAGCGTCGCGGCCGCGGCGGCGAACTGGGCCGGCTGCCAGTACCCGGGCCGGACCGCGATCAGGGGCTTGAAACTCCGGGTGCGGGCGGCCAGGGCGCAGGCGACCGTGAACGTGTCCGGCCGCCCCCATCCGGTGCCCAGCAGCGCGCCGTTCCAGCCGTGGTCCTCGGCCGCCTGGGCCAGGCGGGTGGAGTACTCGACCGACCCCCACCCGTCGACCGTGTCGTCACCGCGGTGACCCGGCTGCACGGTGTTCGGGATGTACCACAGGTACTGCGCACCCATCCTCGTTCCTCCGTTGCTCAGGCGGCCGGGACCGGCGCGGCGGCCGACGCCTCGGCCGGACGCCAGTCCAGTTCGGGGGCGATCAGCGCGGCCGTGTCGTGCAGGATCTGCTCGTAGTCCTCGCGGTGGAACTCGTACGGCAGTTCCAGGGACAGGTCCTCGGCGAGCGGGAACGGGCTCTCGTACCCGATCGGGATCACCGCGGTGCCCAGCTCGATCCGGCCGGCCGCGGCCAGGGACACCGCCGCGGAACCGACGCCGCGCTCCAGGCGGCGCTGGCGGATCCAGGCGCCGTCGAAGCCCAGGCGTTCGCCGTACCCGAACAGCCGCAGGGTGTCTTCGAGCCCTGCGTGCGGGTCGTGGTCGGCGAAGTTGCCCGGGGTCAGGAAGGAGAGCGGGTCGATCCGCGGCGGCGTGGTCATCGGCTCAGCCGCGCTCGTACGGGGTCTTCTCCCCGGCCTCGACCGCGACCGGCAGCCGGTTCTCGGCCGGGGGCAGCGGGCAGGTGGCCAGGTCGGTGTAGGCGCAGGGCAGGTTGGCGGCCCGGTTGAAGTCCAGGACCACCGTGCCGTCGGCGGCCGGCGGGTCGATCGACAGCGTGCGGTTGGCGGCGTAGGTGGTCACCCCCGAGGTGGCGTCGGTCAGCAGCGCGGTGAAGCTGCCGGGGGTGCGGCCGTTGAACACGGTCAGGCTCAGCGCCTGCCCGCCGAGGTCGAACTCGACCCGGCCGGGGGCGTCGTAGACGTGCTGGAGCCCCTCCACCGCGGCCCCGACCGTGGTCGGCCGGGGCTGGTCGAAGGGCACGTACCGGCCGGTCACCGTCCAGCGCGGGTCCGGCGCGTACGCCGGGGTGCCGCCGTAGTCCAGGCGCAGCCGGTTCTGCGGGTGGCGCGGGCGCACGATGTCGTGGCCGCCGCGCTTGGCCACCTCGATCACCGCGTCCCCGGAGACCGGGAACAGGCTGTCGCGCTCGGCGATGACGCCGAAGTCGTGCGTGCCGTGCACGGGAGTGCCGTCGACGACGAGTTCCTCGCCCTCGTCGAGTTCGACCCGCACGCCGGCCGGTCCGGTGGACCAGCGGCCGGGGGCGTCGTCGAAGCGCTCCGGGGCGCCGGTGAGCCAGTGCAGGCTGGTGATGGCCAGGAAGCCGTGCGGGTCGGCCAGCTTCGCGAACTGCCGGCCGCGCCACTCCTGCCAGTCCCGGGTGAAGGTCTCGGGGATCGCGGCGACGGCCGCGAGATCCTGGACGGTCATGTCTGTGTCCTTGTCTGAAGCTCTGTCTGAAGCTCGGAAATCCGCCGCGGCGGCGGTCCGCGCCCGGACGCCGGAGAAATCCGGTTCGGGCACGCGGCGCGGGCGGCGGGCGGGAACTCTCCGGCGATGGCGCTCAGCTCGGCGCGGGCGGCGGGGAGGCGGAAGATCGGGTACGGGCGGGCGGGCCGGGGGCCGGCTCAGGGCCGGTTCAACCGCGACACAGGGAGCTGGCGACGCGCTGCAGGTCGATGTGGCGGCGCCGGGAGAACAAGGACTCGCCGCGGGCGGCGAGGACGGTCGGCAACAGCACGCGTCGCATGACTCCGCCTCCCTTTCCGCCCGCCACCGGGGCCGCGTGCCTGCGGGACCGAGGGTTGCCGGTCAGCCGCGCAGGGCTGCGCGCCGGCACTCGATGCCGCTTCTCACGGTATCCGCGGCCGGATCCGCTCGTCAACATCGACAAGGGCATGAGGACGTCCACGGCTTGGCTGTTTGTTGACACACCTCGAGCTGCCCGGTCACACTGACGACATGATCGCAACGCGGCTCACCACCCGCAGCCACATCGACTTCGGTCGCGTGTGGTCCAGTTCCTGTCGCTGATCCGCCTTTCCCTTCGGCCGAGTCGCGCCCTCCCGCGGCCGTCTCGGCTCCGCGCGCCGGATCTCCGGGCGCCCCGCTCTTGTCCGCCGGTCGACGGTTGCGACCTCCCGGCTTCCTTCCCGACGTAGCCCGCGCCCCGGCACCGGCCGGTCGGCCGTCCCGGCGCCCGGTCCCCGCCCCTGATCGCGGCGGGAACCGCCGGCCCGGCGGCGGCGGTCCGGGTCCTCGGCGGCGGCACCCGACCAGCACCCCCGGACCACGAAAACGGAGCAGCTCATGGGAGCGCAACGTCCCCGCACGCTCAGAACGGTGACCGGCGCGGGCGGCCAGCCCGACACCTACGATCTCGCCCTGGACCCGGACCGCTCGACCCTGGACACCGCGGTCAAGGTCGCCGCCCTGGCCGAGGCGGCCGGCATCGACGCCCTGTTCACCGCGGACCTGCTCCGCTTCGACGCCCAGGGCACGATCGGCGCCCAGGAACCACTGGTCTTCGTCGCCGCGCTCAGCCAGGTCACCCGGCACATCGGGCTGATCGCGACCGTGTCCACGACCTTCCACCACCCGTTCAACCTGGCCCGGCTGTTCGGCACGCTCGACCACGTCAGCAACGGCCGCGCGGCCTGGAACCTGGTCACCTCCGCACTCGGTGAGGAGAACTACGGCGCCGAGGGCCTGCCGAGCCCGGAGGAACGCTACGCCCGGGCCGCGGAGACCCTGGAGGTCGTCAACGCCCTGTGGGACAGCTGGCAGCCGGGCGCGCTGACCCGCGGCCCGGACGGGCGGGCCGTGCTGGACCGGTCCAGGATCCGGCCGATCAACCACCGCGGCCGGTACTTCAGCGTCGACGGACCGCTGAACCTCCCGCCGCTGCCGCAGGGGCGGCCGGTGCAGATCCAGGCCGGGCAGTCCGAGGCGGGCCTGGCGCTCGGCGCCCGCTACGCCGAGATCGTGTTCACCTCGCTGCCCACGCTGGAGATCGCGCAGGAGTACACCGCGAAGATCCGGGCCCGGGCCGCCGGGCTCGGCCGCGCGGACGGACTGCCGCTGATCTTCAGCTCCCTGCACGCCACCTACGGCGCCACCGAGCAGGAGGCCCGGCAGCTGGTCCGGCAGCGGCAGGAGGAGATCGACTTCGACCGCGGCCGGCTGGCCGTCGCCGACATGCTCGGCGGCGGCGTCGACCTGTCCGAGGCCGCACTCGACCGGCCGCTGCCGGAGAGCCTGCTGCCGGACCTCGGCACGGTCAACGGCCGGCGCGGCCGGGTCGAGATCTTCACCCGGTACATCCGGGACGGCTACACCCTGCGCGAACTGATCATCGCCGCCCAGGACACCGGGCACTGGGCCGCGGCCGGCACCCCGGAGCAGATCGCCGACGCGGTCGAGGAGCGGTTCCGGGCCGGGGTGCTGGACGTGATCTCGCTCGGCGGCCTGTCCGATCCGCGCGAGCACGACTTCTCCGTCAACGGTCTGCTGCCCGAGCTGCGCCGGCGCGGCATCGTCCGGCCCGGCTATGACGGCGCGACCCTGCGGGAGAACCTGGGATTGAGCCTGCCGGCGCGCACCGCGCCCGTCTTCGAAGGACATCAGAGCGTATGAAAACCATCGTGATCTGCGGCGGCACCGACGGGATCGGGCGGGCGCTGGCCGAGGCCCGGCTCGGGAGTGGTGACACGGTCGTCGTCGTCGGCCGCAGCGCGGCGAAGGGCGAGGCCTTCCTGCGGTCGGCCGAGGCGCTCGGCGCCGGTCCGCGGGCGCACTTCGTCCGCGCGGACCTGAGCCTGGTCGCCGAGAACGAGCGGGTGGCCGAGACGGTCCGGTCGCGGTTCCCGGTCGTCGACGCGCTGGTGTTCTGCGCCCGGTTCTACCGCAGCGAGCGCACGGAGACGGCCGAGTGCCTGGAGGAGAACTTCGCGCTCTTCTACCTCAGCCGTTACCTGCTCGGGCACGGTCTGGCCGACGCCTTGGAGCGGGCCGGGCAGTCCTCGGTGGTGAACGTGGCCGGTCCCGGCGCGGGCCTGGACCTGGTGCAGTGGGACGATCTGCAGCTGCGGCACGGCTATCACGGCGGCGCGGCGCTCGGGCAGGGCGGGAAACTCAATGATCTGCTGGGCGTGCGCTTCGCCGAGCGGTACGGGCACCGCGGCATTCGCTATGTCCTGATTCACCCGGGCGTCACGGCGACCGGTTTCGCCGGCGAGTACGACGAGCAGACGCGCCGACACGTCGATGCGCTGCGGGCACAGGCCAAGCCGGTCGAGTCCGCCCTGCCGCCGATCCTCGCCGCCATCGACGCGCCGCCGGCCGAACCGCTCAGCGCGTTCGTGGAGGGGCGGCGGATCGACGTGGCCGACGGCTCGTTCGACCCGGCCGCCGCCCGCCGCCTGGAGCAGGCCACCGAACGGATCCTCGCGCAGCACCATCCCCTGGACAACCCGGTGCGGGCCTCCCTGCTCGGCCCGCACGCGCGGTTCGCGCTGAGCGCGGGCCAGGCGCTGCGCTACCCGGCCGAGGTCTCGCCGTTCGCCGCCCTGCCGGATTGGCCGGGCGAGGACGACTGGCGCGACGCCGCCGAGTTGCTCGGGCCGGGCGGCGTGCTCGTCCTGGCGGCCCGCACCGATCTCGCCGCGCCGGCCGGGTGGGAGGTGCTGATGGACCTGCCGGGCGTCCAGCTCGCGGCCGAGGACGTGATCGGGAAGGCCGACGAGGAGGCCGTGCAGCTCGGCCCCGAGGACGTGCCGGAGATGATCGCCCTGGTCGAGCGGACCAAACCCGGGCCGTTCCTGGCCCGGACGATCGAGATGGGCGCTTACCTCGGCATCCGCCGCGATGGCGAGTTGGTGGCGATGGCGGGCCAGCGGCTGCACCCGCCGGGCTGGACCGAGATCAGCGCGGTGTGCACCCGGGAGGATCACCGCGGGCACGGGTTCGGCTCCCGGCTGGTGCTGGCCCTGGTCGCGGAGATCAGGTCCCGCGGCGAAACGCCGTTCCTGCACGCCGCGGCCGGGAACCTCAACGCCATCCGGTTGTACGAGTCGCTGGGGTTCCGCCTGCGGCGGCAGGTGCGGTTCATCGGCATGCGCGTGCCCGGCGGCCCGGACGCCGGCGAATGACGGCCGGCGAATGACGACCAGCCAATGACGACCGGCGAAGAGCGATTCCCCCTTTTTGCCGGCCCCCTGAAGTCTCAGAAAGCGACCACGATCATGCTCACCGAGCCCGTTGCGACCGCCTCCGAGCCGCGACCCGCCCTGGTCCCGCCGCCCGGCCACGTCCTGGACCGTTCGGTCTGGGAGTCGCTGACCGGGCACCACGCCCGGTTCGCCGAACACCGCGGCCGGGCAGCCCGCTACCACCCCGACGTCGCGCCCTTCGTCGCGCTGGCCGACCCGGCCGACCCGCGGGCCTGGGCCGACGCCGCCGAGCTGGTCGGCCCCGGCGGTTCCCTCTCGCTGACCGGCCCGGCGACCTGGCCGGACGGCTGGGAGGTGCAGTTCCAGGGCGAGAGCGTCCAACTGGTCGACACCGGCTTGGCGGCCCGACCGGACCCGGAGGCGGTCCGGCTGGGCCCGGATGACGTGCCGCAGATCCTGGAACTGATCGACCGCACCAGGCCGGGCCCGTTCCGCCCGCGCACCATCGAGCTCGGCACCTACCTCGGCATCCGCCGCGGCGGTGTCCTGGTCGCGATGGCCGGGGAACGCCGGCACCCGCCCGGCTGGACTGAGATCAGCGCGGTGTGCACCGACGAGGCGTTCCGCGGGCATGGGCTGGCCACCCGGCTGGTGCGCGCGGTCGCGGCCGGGATCCGCGACCGCGGCGAGACCCCGTTCATGCACGCGAACGCCGCCAACACCAACGCCATCCGGCTGTACGAGTCGCTCGGGTTCACGCTGCGCAGCAGGACCCTGTTCACCTCGCTGCACTGGACCGCAGCCTGAGCATGCATGAGTCCTGATGGACCCGGCCGGCTCGGCCGACACCCGGGCACGGCCGACGGCCGGGCAGGCCGGGCGGGCGGACACGGGCCGGCGGGCGCGCGGACACGACCGGGCGAGCGGACGCGGCCGGGCGGCGGACGCGGGCGGGCGGGCGGGCACCGGCGCGCGGACACGACCGGCCGGCCGGACCTCAGCCCGACGCGGCCACGACCGTCCGCCCGAGCGCGAACCGTCCGGCGCCGGGCCGGCCGGCGACCAGGTCGGCCGCGAGTTCGCCGACCAGCGGGGCGAACTTGAACCCGTGCCCGGAGAACCCGGCCAGGACGGTGACCGGGCCGTCGCGGTCGATCACGAAATCGTGGTCGGGCGTGATCGTGTACAGGCAGGTGGTCGCCTCCGGGCGGGTCGAGTCGGCGCCGGGCAGCCAGTGCTCGGCATAGGCCCGGAGCCGGTCGCGGGCGGCCGCGTCGATGGTGCGGTCGCAGCGGTCCGGGTCCACGATCGGGCCGACCCCGTGATGGCCGACCTTGATTCCGTCAACGCTGCCCAGGCCGTAGACGCCGCCGTCCACGGCCAGCCCCGCCCCGGGATGGTGGATGAAGCTCGGCCAGGCCAGCGGATCGGCGGCCGGGAAGTGCACCGGCTGCTCCCGGGTGACCCGCAGCGGAGGCAGGCCTCGAACAGTCTCGGCCGCCAGACCCGGAGCCCAGCCGCCGACCGCGACCACGGCCCCGTCCGCGAGGATCACCTCGCCGTCGGTCGTGACCACCTCCACCCGGTCCGGCCCGCGGCGGACGACCTCGGCCACCCGGACCTGATGCCTGGCCGTCGCGCCGCGGGCGGCGGCCGCCTCCTGGAACGCGAGGACGGCGTCATCGGCGTGCACCCGCCCGGCGTCGGGATGGAACACCACACTGGTGTCGAAACGCAGGCCCGGCCACTGCTCGCCGGCCTGCTCCGGGCGCAGGATCCGGGCCTCGTGCCCGGCTTCGCGCAGGCGGGCGTGCAGCTGCTCCACCACCGGCGCCGGGCCGTGGTCGACCGCGCCGGTCAGGGTGAGCAGCTCCCGGCCGGACTCCTGCTCGATCCGGCGCCACAGCGGCAGGGACCGGGCCGTGAGCGACACGTAGAACTCGTCGGCGTAGGCCAGCCGGAAGATCCGGGACGTGCCGTGCGAGCTGCCCTCCGTGTGTCCGGGTACGGACCGTTCCAGCAGAGTCACCCCGAATCCCCGGGACGCCAGCTGCCAGGCGGCCGCGGAGCCCATGGCCCCGCCGCCGATCACCACGATCTCTGTCATGTCAGTGTGCTCCGTTGCGGTTCCGAGGGTGTTGCAACCCATCTGCGGACATTGACGGGTAAGCGGTGGGTGCGCAAGGTCGTGACCGGCGCGGTCGTGTTCGGCGCCGCGGAGATCGCGGCCGCCCTGGCCCCGGACTATCCCGTGTTCCTGGCCCTGCTCGTGCCGACCGGATTCGCCCTGATGACCACCAACGCCGCGGTCAGCGGCTACGTTCAGGTGGAGGTCGACGAGGCGATGCGCGGCCGGGTGATGGCCGTCTACACGGTGATCGCGACCGGCGGCACGCCGATCGGCGGCCCGGTCATCGGCTGGGTGAGCCAACACGCCGGGGTGCGCTGGGGCCTGGGCGTCGGCGCGTCGGTGTCCATCGCGGCCTGGCTGGCCCGCCGCCTGGCGCAGACGCCGGGCGACCCCGCACTCGTCACGGAGCCTGTGCACGAGCCGGCACCCCCTCCCCACTGTCGTCGAAGGTGGAATCGATGTCTGATCAACTGGCGAGCCCCGCGGTCCGGACGAGGCCGGATGAGAACGGGGTGACCGTACGGCTGGTCGAGCCGGCCGAGTACGACGAGGTCGGGAGCCTGGCGGTGGCCGCCTACAGCCACGACTACACGATCTCCGAGCACTACCGCGCCTCGCTGCTCGACGTGGCCCCGCGCGCGACCGAGCACGAGGTCTGGGTCGCCGCGGACCAGGCGGACGGCCGGGTGCTGGGCACCGTCGCGACGCCGCGGCCGGGCGGGCACATCTCCGAACTGGCCGGCGACGGCGAGTTCGACTTCCGGCTGCTGGCGGTCGCGCCGTCCGCCCGCCGGCGGGGTATCGGGCGGCTGCTGGTGGAACACGTTCTGGCGGAGGGCCGGCTGCGCGGCGCGCACCGGGTGGTGATGAACGGCGGCCCGCACATGACCGGCGCGCACCGGCTCTACCTGGAGCTCGGATTCCGCCGGCTGCCCGAGCGGGAGACCAAGGTGATCGAGGGCCGGACGCTCTACGCCTTCGGCCTCGATCTCGACCAGCCCTGACCCCGGCCCCGCCGCGCCCGCGCGGGGACCGTTCGGGCACCGCCGGAACACCGGCGGGTGGGGTTCGCCGCGCCGCCGCGAACCCCACCCGCCGGTCGGTCAGCCGGATCAGGAGTTGGTCAGCGGCAACCCGGGCGGGTTGATCTGCGAGGTCGGCACGGCCTCGTTGGACAGGTTGTACGCCGCCAGCCACTGCGCGTACTGACCGTGCGCGATCAGGTAGTTGATCGCGTCGGCGAGCGGCTTGGCCAGGCCGTCGCCCTTCTTCGTGGTGGCCGCGATCAGACCCTGCAGGGTGGCCCCGGCGCCGGAGAACTTGCCGGCGTTGCGGGTCGGGTTGGTCGTGCTCGCCGCCTGCTTGATGTGGTACGCGATGCCCGGGTTGGGCCCGAAGTACGCGCTGATCTGCCCGGACGCGAGCGCAAGCTCGGTGGCGTTGTCGTCCGGGTAGTACTTGACGGTCACGGTCTTGCCCTCGGCCTTGAGCTGGGTCTGCCACTGCAACAGCAGCTTCTCCTGGTTGGTGCCCGAGCCCACGGCCACGGTCTGCCCGGCCAGGTTCTCGTAGTTCCCGTCGAAGTTCCAGGTGCTGCTCTTGAGCACCTCGAAGGCCAGGTTGTCCTGCCGGTAGGAGGCGAAGTCGTACTTCTCCTGCCGCTGGTCGGTGTCGGTGATGTTGGAGAAGCCGACATCGGTCCGGCCGCTGTCGATCCCGACGAACAGATTGTCCCAGGTGGCGTTCGTGACCTCGGGGGTCAGCCCGAACACCGCGGCGACCAGCCGGCCGAGGTCCGGCTCCGACCCGGTCAGCGTCTTCTGGTCGTCGCCGACGAAGGACAGCGGCGGGAAGCCGGCCGGCAGCGCGCCCTCGCCGATCACCAGCTTGCCGGTGCCGACCAGGGACTTGGGCAGCTCGGCCCGGATCGAGGCGACTTCGGGCACGGATATGCTCGCCTCGGTGGCCGCGCCGTTCGAGTGCGCGCCGACGTCGACGGCGGTGGTCCCGTTCGCTGCGGGCGCCGCGGCCACCGACGGGGACGAGCTGGCGCAGGAAGACAGGCCTAGGGCCAGGGCGAGGGCTACTGGAACTACTCTCCATGACTTAATAAACGCGTAGAGTGATCGATTGGTTGCCATGAGTTTCCTTCTTTCTGGTTCTGACGGAAATTTTGTGATCACCGCGGCCGGATGGCCGCGGCACTAACGGACGCGGCGCAGGAAATCCTTCGTCCGTTGGTGCTGGGGGTTGTCCAGGACCTCGGTCGGGGTGCCCTGCTCGACCACCCGGCCGGCGTCCAGGAACACGATCCGGTCGGCCACCTCGCGGGCGAAACCGATCTCGTGGGTGACGATCACCAGCGTCGTGCCGGAGCTGGCCAGGTCCCGGACCACGCCGAGCACCTCCCCGACCAGTTCCGGGTCCAGGGCCGAGGTCGGTTCGTCGAACACGATCAGCTCCGGCTCCAGGGCCAGCGCCCGAGCGATCGCGGCCCGCTGCTGCTGGCCGCCGGACAGCTGGCGCGGGTAGGACTGCGCCTTGTCCAGCAACCCGACCCGGGCCAGCAGCTTCTCGCCCTGCTCGCGCGCCTCCGGCTTGGTCGCGCGCCGGTGGGCGAGCGGGCCCTCGATCACGTTGTCCAGGATGGTCAGGTGCGGGAACAGGTTGAAGCTCTGGAAGACGAAGCCGATCTTGGCCCGCTGGCGCAGCGCCTCGCGGTCGCTCAGCTGCTTGAGCCGGTGCCCGCGCACCCGGACCCCGATCAGCTCCCCGCCGACCCGGACGTACCCGGAGTCGAGCCGTTCGAGCTGGTTGACCGCGCGCAGCAGGGTGGACTTGCCCGAGCCGGACGGGCCGAGGATGGCCACGGCCTGGCCGGCGTCGACGGTCAGGTCGATGCCGTCCAGCACCCGGTGCGTCCCGTAGGACTTGGTGGCGTTGCGTATCTCGAGGGCCGCGGTCATCGTGCGGTCGCCTTCTCCCGGAACTCCTGCAGCGCCGCGCGCAGACGCTGGAACGGTGTGGGCGGCACGGTGCGCAGCGCCCCGCGCGAGTAGTAGCGCTCGACGTAGTACTGGATGATCGACAGGATGCTGGTGAGCAGGACGTAGTAGACGGTGGCAACCAGCAGTAGCGGGATGATGTCGCTCGGGTATGTGCTCTGCAGGGATTCGATCTCGCCGAAGAGGTCGAGCAGCGAGACGTAGAAGATGATCGACGTACCCTTCAACAACCCGATCAGCTGGTTGACATATGACGGGATGATCGCGCGCAGCGCCTGCGGTAGCACGATCCGCCGGAACTGGCGGAACTTCGGCAGGCCGAGGGCGTGCGCGGCCTCCAGCTGGCCCTGGTCGACCGAGAGGATTCCGGCTCGGACGACTTCCGCCGCGTACGCCGCCTCGTTCAGGCTCAGGCCGACCACCGCGATGGTGGTGGCGGAGAACAGGTCGGTCTCGTTGAACGTGGCGAAGGACGGGCCGAACGGCACGCCCACGCTCAGCGTGTGGTACAGCGCGCTGAAGTTGTAGATCAGCAGCAGCAGCACGATCAGCGGGATCGAGCGGAAGAGCCAGATGTAGGTCCAGCTGACCGCGCGCAGCAGCGGGCTGCGCGAGAGCCGGGCCAGGGCCAGCACCACGCCGCCGAGGAACCCGAAGACCGCGCTCAGGGCGGTCACCTTCAGGGTCAGCACCAGGCCCTGCAGGATCACCGGCCGGGCGAACCAGTAGCGGAAGCGGGCCCACTCGAACGCCTGGTTGGTGAAGAAACCGTGCCCGAGCTGGGCCAGCACCACCAGCACGACCACGGTGGCGATCCACCGGCCGGGCCGGCGCAGCGGCTGGACCCGGCCGGCGGCTGTCTCGTCGAAGGAGCTGCCCGGCGGCGCGTCCGTGTACGTCGTCACGGATATCCTCTCAGGGTTCTGTTATGGCTCGCGGCCTGCGCGACGGCGGGGCCCAGCCGGGGCGGGGGGGGAGGGGGTTGCCCGCGAGCGCAGGCGGACTCGTCCGGTCGCGCGGCGGGGAGCCGGACGCGAACGGGCGCGGACCTGGAACAGGTCTCAGGGAGTGTGGTCAGCGGCGGAAACCGCACGCCGGAAGATCACCGGCGGAGAAAAAGGTCAGGCAGAACAGAGAGCGCTGGCGTGGCGTCGAAGGTCGACATGCCGCCGTTCCACAAGGGGCGTCTGGTCCGTCATGGCGACAGCATCGCAAGGGATTCAATCGTTGTCAACTTCGGGCAGCTCGGCACACCTTCTCATCTGCGCAAATGCCGGGATCGAGCGGCGGCTCCGGCGGCGCGGGAGCGGGAGACCGATATATTCGCCTTCAGATATATCCGGGCTCTGTCGCGGGGGCGCGGCAGGCCGGTAGATCCGTCGGCACCGCACGGTCCTGCGATGAGTTCGTGCACGCGATGACGGCAGGCGCGGGCGCCGCAGTTCGCACAGCGGATGGCGTAGCAGGCAGGATGGGCGTGTTGCCGCTTTCGCCTCAAGGAGCCCTCTGCATGCCGCTGACGACGCCCGTGCCGGACGCGCCCGAGATCACCGGACGCGAACCGGGCTCATTCCCCCACAGCGTGTTCCACGATCGCCACCCGCGACTGTTCACGCAGGTCCGCGACGCCCTCCCCTACGGGCCCGAGCAGTTGGAGCGGCTGCATGCGTTGGAGCACGAGACGCTCCGCGGGGTGATCACACCGCTGGAAGCCGGCGCCGCACAACGGGACCAGTGGGACGAGTGGGGACGCCCGTACTACGGCCTGACCTGGACGCAAGCGCCGTTCCTCTGGGCGGAGAGCTTCTTCTACCGCAAGCTGCTCTCGGCCACCGGGTTCTTCGGCCCGGGCGCCTGGACCGGAGTGGATCCGTTCGGGCCGATGAAGGACAAGGAGCTGACCGGCCCGGACGTCGACCGGGAACTGGCCGCCTTCGACCAGATCGCCGACCTGTCCCCCGACCAGCGGGACACGGCGATGCTCGCGGCGTGCCTGTGGGGCAACCGGGCCGACTTGGGGTTCCAGATCACCGCCGGGCACACCGAGAGCCGAGGCCTGCTGGTCGATGATTCACCGCTGGTCTGGTCGTGGCTGCGAGCCCGGCCGGCCGGGCGGGTGAGCCTGATCGCGGACAACGCCGCCCGAGAACTGCTGCCGGATCTGCTGCTGCTCGACCACCTGCTCAGCACCGGACTGGCGGCCGAGGCCGTGCTCCATGTCAAACCCGCGCCATACTACGTGTCAGACGCGACCACCGCCGACACCATCGCGGCGCTGCGACGGTTGGCTGCTGCGCCGGGCCGCGCGGGTGAGGCCGGCCGCCGGTTGTGGCAGGCCTGTCGGACCGGCCGGCTCAAGATCGCCGCCCACGAGTTCTTCTGCGCCCCGCAGACGTTCCACGACCTGCCGACCGACCTGGCCGCCGAGCTCGCCGCGTCCCGGCTGACGGTGGTCAAGGGCGACCTGAACTACCGCCGGCTGGTCGGCGACCGCCGCTGGCCGCCGAGCACCGGTTTCAGCCTGCTGACTGACTACTTCCCCAGCCCGGTCGTGGCGCTGCGCACCTGCAAGTCCGAGGTCGCCGTCGGCCTGGACGAGCAGGTGCTCGCCCGGGCCGAGGCCGAGGATCCGGGTTGGCGCACCAGTGGCACGCATGCCGTGATCCAGCTTCAGGCCGGCGCCGCGCCGTAACCTATCTCAGTAGGTGCACAAGCTGTGCGGATTGCAGCCGTCGGGGTCGTTGGTCGAGGTGTTGCCACCGCCGTTGGTAACGGAACCCTCCTGGATCCAGATGCCGAACCCGCCGTCCTTCTTGGTGTGGTTTCCCTTCACCGAGACGCCGCCGCTGATGGGCTGGTCGATGTCGATGCCGTCGATCAGCGGGTGTCCGGTGGCGTCGACTTGGCCGTCGGGGGCGAGGCCGTTGCTGGTGACCGTGTTCGAGGTGATCGTGCCGACGTTCGCCAACGTGCTGTCGATGTAGAGGCCGGAGTCCTTGTTGCCGCTGAACGTGTTGCTCGAGAACGTGTCGCCCTGGATGCCCTCGGTCTCGGAGATCTCGGCGCCGATCACGTTGTTCTTGAAGGTGTTCCCGGAGATCACGTCCGCGCCGGTGCTCTGCACGAGGAGCCCGATGGCGGCGTTGTCCATCTCGTTGCCGGTGATCTGCAGCTGGCCGCCGGAGCTCTGCTCCCGGACCGCGCTGTCGGTGAAGACGTTGTCCTCGATCTGGTCGTTGCCGCCGGTGTTCAGGTACAGGGCCGAATCAGTGATGTGGTCGCTGGTGTAGAACGCGGTGGCCAGGCCGTCGGTGAAACTGTCGGTGCCGCCGGTGATCGTCGTGCCGGTGACGGCCAGCTCGGTCAGGAACCGGGCGCTGGTGGTCTGGAAGTCGGTCGTCGACGTGGTGATCTTGCTGCCGGTGACGTCGAGCGAGCTCAGCCCGGAACCGGCCTGCACGGCGTTGGTGTCGCCGGAGAGCTTGACGTCGTTCACCGTGGCCGACTGGACGTTGTCGGCGAACACGTCGGTGGTGAAGCCGGAGATGGCGCCGTTTTCCACGGTGTAGTCCTCGTAGGGAACGTCCGCGGACGCCAGCGTGACCCCGGTGCCCGTGCCGGCGCCGCTGACGGTGTACCCGCCGAGGTTCAGGACGACGTCGTTGTCCGGCGAGACGATCAGGCCGTTGCCGGTGCAGTGCAGGTTCCCGGTGAGGGTGACGCTCGCCGAGATCACCTCGCCGCAGGTCAGGTTCGCCGCCGGCCGCACGGCCGTCGCCGCGTCCGCGCCGGCCGCACCGGCCAGGCTCGCGCCGATCGCGAGCGCGCACGACGCGACGGCCAGGACGGCCGTGCTCGGCCTCCGAATGCGGTGCCTGCCGAACCGGGATGCTTTCATCAGGATCCATCCTCCCCAGTCGATCACTCCCTGTGACGACCTCTTCGCATTCTGGCATACTTGTGAATCAGAACACAGTCAAAGTGGGAATCCGTGCGCAGCTCAGAACGCTCGCACCCGTGACACGAGCACCAAGGGAGCCACCCGGGCCCGAACCGTCCCACCCGTCCGCTCCGGCCCCCGCCGACGGCGACGAGGTCCCGCGAAGTTCACGCCGCGGACACGCGGCATATTGTGCCCGGGCGCCAACCAGTGCGATGCTGACCACAGCGTTGTCAGAGGCACGCGATCAGCGCGACTCGATCCGGCCCGAAACCGCGTCCGAACAGGGTTCGAGCCACATCGAGGACATGATGAATCCTTACCACCTGGTCGACGACCACGACGCCGACGGCGAAAGCCCGGTCGCGACGACACCACCGCCCGCGGTGACGCCGCTGCTGGACACGCCGCAGTCGGCCGCGGCCGGCGTCTCGATGTGGATCTTCATTTTCGCCCCGCTGGTCTGCCTGGTCGCCGCGGTGCCGCTGGCCTGGGGCTGGGGGCTGTCCGCGCTGGACGTCGGCATGGCCGTGACCGCCTACATCGTGTCCGGGTTCGGCGTCGTGGTCGGCTATCACCGGCTCTTCACCCACCGTTCGTTCAAGGCCCGCCGCGGCCTGCGGATCGCCCTGGCCCTGGCCGCGTCGCTGGCGGTCGAGGGCTCGCCGGTGCAGTGGGTGGCCAACCACCGGCGCCACCACGCCTACTCCGACCGCGAGGGGGACCCGCACTCGCCCTGGCGGTACGGGACCAGCACCGGCGCGCTGCTCAAGGGCCTGGCCCACGCGCACATCGGGTGGATGCTCAAGCGGGAGCTGAGCAACCGGGCCCGGTTCGCCCCGGACATCGCGGCCGACCCCGACCTGCGGCTGGTCGGCCGGCTGTTCGGGCCGCTGACCGCCTTCTCGCTCCTGCTGCCGGCCCTGATCGGCGGGCTGGTCACCGGCAGCTGGACCGGGGCGTTCACCGGGTTCTTCTGGGCCGGGCTGATCCGGATGGCGCTGCTGCACCACATGACCTGGTCGGTGAACTCGGTCTGCCACGTGGCCGGCCGGCGCCCGTTCGCCAGCCGCGACAAGTCCACCAACTTCTGGCCGCTGGCCCTGCTCTCGCTCGGCGAGAGCTGGCACAACTCGCACCACGCCGACCCGACCGGCGCGCGGCACGGCGTGCTGCCGGGCCAGATCGACCCGGCGGCCCGGCTGATCTGGATCTTCGAGAAGCTGCACTGGGCCCACGACATCCGCTGGCCCGACCCGGACCGGCTCAACGGCCGACTGGTGCCCGAGTCGGCCGGGCTCAGCGTCCGGGGAACCCGGCCCTGACCCGCGGCCGCGGCCCGGTCGGCCGCGGCGCGGATCCGGTGGCCGGGACGGCTGGCCTGCGGACCATCGACCAGTCCGTCCGGGCGTCGGCGGTCTACGGCCAGGTCGTGCTGTTGCGGGCCGGACTCACTGCGCCTCGGCCGTAGAGTGTTCGTCGAGCGCGGCCAGGGCCTTGTCGTCGAGCGGGATCTCGCCCGCGGCGAGGTTCTCCACCAGGTGGGCGGCGGTCGCGGTGCCGGGGATGAGCAGCACGTTCGGGGCGTGCCGGAGCAGCCATGCCAGGCCCACCTGCGCCGGGGTCCTGCCGAGCGCCTCGGCCGCGGCGAGCACGGCCGTCTGGTCGGTGACCTTGGGCCGGCCCGGGACCGCGCCGCCGAGCGGGAAGAACGGCACCCAGGCGATCTGCTCGGCGACACACAGCTCGAGCATGTCCTCGTCGTCCCGGTTGATCAGGCTGTACTCGTTCTGCACGCACGCCACGCCGGCCGGGATCGCCCGGCGCAGGCCGTCGAGCGTGATGCTGCTCAGGCCGATGGCGCCGATCTTGCCCTCGTCGCGCAGCGCGGTCAGCAAGGCGAGCTGGTCCTCGATCTGCACCACCTGGTCGCCTTCGGCGCGCAGCCGGGAGGTGCCGTCCAGGCGGCGCATGTTGACCACCGGGATCTGCTCGAGGCCGAGGCTGCGCAGGTTGTCCTCGACGCTGGCCCGCAGCTGCTCGGGCCGTTGCGCCGGGCGCATCGGCAGCGGGCCGCCCGGGTTGGGGTCGGCGCCGATCTTGCTGACCACCAGGACGTTGTCATACGGGTGCAGCGCCTCCCGGATGAGGTCGTTGACCAGGCCGTTGCCGTAGAACTGGGCGGTGTCGACGTGGTCGACGCCGAGTTCGACCGCGCGCCGCAGCAGGGAGAGGGCCGCCGGGCGGTCCTCGCGCAGCCGGGACAGTTGCATCGCGCCGTAGCCGATCCGGGCGACGGTGCGCCCGGCGAACTGGCCGGGACCGCCCAGGCGGTCGGCGTCGGCCGGCGCGGGGTCGGGAGTGTGGGTGCCGTCGTGGGGCATCTTGGTGCGGTCCTCCCAGAGAAGAGAATGTTACGGGCCCTGATCTCACTGTGTGTATATGTGTTGATGCTGGTCAGTCTGAGGCCTGATCGAGCCAGGTGAACGCCTCCGCGTACAGCGCTTCGACCTGTTCCGGCCGGTCTTCTCCGTAGAGGTCGTCGCGTACCTGCCGGCCGACCTCGTGCAGATGATAGGCGAGGTACATGAAGGGCCTGCGAAACGGCTGGAGGACGGCCGGATCGATCTTCGGTTCCGTGCCGACGACGACCGGGACGAGCGTGTCGCGTTCGTAGACGCAGTCGAGGCTGGAGATCTTCCAGACCCCGTCGATGCGTTCGAACCGGTACAGCAGCCGGGTGTAGGCGACGACATACGCGTCGACCCCGCCGACGTTCTGCACCACCGAGATCTCGGCCGGCGCCTCGGCCAGGGCCCGGTCGCCGTTCGTGTGCACGACGACCGGGGCCAGGCGGTGGGCGGGGCGGATCCCCTCGGCGTAGCTGGCCCGGGACAGCTCGACGAACTCGGCGCCCGGGCCGTCGAACCAGGTGATGTGCACCCGGGAGTGCGGGTGGAAGCAGGCGGCCTCCCGGTCGAACCAGCCGCGGTCGCGGGCCTGGCGTTCCTTCAGGATCACCTGGGTGATCTCGGTGACGTTGCCCATGTCAGACCCGCATCAGACCGCCGTCGGCGACGATCGTCTGGCCGGTGACGAACGCGCTGTCCTCCCCGGACAGGAAGCAGACCGTGCCGACGATGTCCGTCGCGGTGCCGACCCGCTTGATCGCCTGCATGCCGGCGACCATGTCGAGCACCTCGTCGCCGATGAAGTTCTTGCCGCCGGGGGTGGCCGACGCGGTGGGGCAGACCGCGTTGACGGTGATCCCGTACTGCGCGAGGTCGGTGGCCAGGGCGCGGGTGAACCCGACCACCCCGCCCTTGGCCGCCATGTAGGGGACCATGTTCGGCACCGCGAGGCCGAGCGAGTTGGAGGCGAGGTTGACGATCCGGCCCCAGCCGCCGTCGCGCATCGAGCGCATGACCGCCTTGGCCATCAGGAACTGGGAGTCCAGGTTGATCCCCTGGATCCGCTTCCACTCGGCGAAGTCCAGCTCCCAGATGTCCCGGAACGGGAAGACCCCGGCGTTGTTGATCAGGATGTCGACCCGCCCGGCGAAGCCGAGCAGGTCGGGGGTGATCGCCTCGACCTGCTCCGGATCGGCCAGGTCGGCGGTCAGCGCGATCGCCTTGCGGCCGATCGCCTGGACGGCGGCGACGGTCTCGTCGGCGGGTTTCAGGTCGACCGCGACGATGTCGGCGCCGCGGCGGGCGAGTTCGGTCGAGATGGCGGTGCCGAACCCTCCGGCGGCGCCGGTGACCACGGCCACGCGCCCGGCGTGGGTGGACGGACTGGACATAGTGCTCCTTGTCATACGCTGGGTGGGAAGCGGGACCGCGTGCCGGCGGGCCGCGGGGCGGGTCGGTCAGTGCTGGACCGGGACGTAGTCCTGCACGATCTGCTTGTACTCCAGGAAGTCCTCGACGCTGGCCGCGCCGCCGAGCCGGCCCAGGCCGCTGGCCTTGTACCCGCCCTCCTCGAACTCGATGGTCAGGTTGGCCCAGGAGTTGATCGAGATCAGGCCCGCGTCCAGCTGCCGGGCGACGCGCGCCGGCAGGTCGACGTCGCGGCTGTAGATGCAGGCGGACAGGCCGTACTTGGTGTCGTTGGCCAGCGCGATCGCCTCGTCCTCGGTGTCGAACACCTGGATGGTCTGGACCGGGCCGAAGGTCTCCTCCTGCACGATCGGCAGTGAGGAGTCGGGCACCGAGAGCAGGGTCGGGTGGTAGAAGGCGCCGGCCGCCAGGGCCGGGTCGGTGCTCGGGCCGCCGCGGACGATCGCCTTGGCGCCGGACTCGATCGCGGCGGTGACCGCGGCGTCGACCCGGGCCACGGAGGCCTTGTCGATCATCGGGCCGATCTGGCTGGCCGGGTCGGTGGCCGGGCCGGGCCGCACGGCCTCCAGCTGCGCGGCGAGGCGCTCGGTGAGCTCGTCGGCGACGGAGCGGTGCACCAGCACCCGGCTGCCGGTCATGCAGAACTGGCCGGCGAAGACGGTCGAGGAGGCGACGACGGTCGGCACGACCAGGTTCAGGTCGGCGTCGGCGAACACCAGGTGCGGGGTCTTGCCGCCCAGTTCCAGGCCGACCCGCTTGAAGTGCGCGGCCGCGTTCTGCGCGATGATCTTGCCGGTCGCGGTGCTGCCGGTGTAGCTGACCACCGGGACCTGCGGGGAGTCGACCAGCAGTCTGGCCACGTCGGAGCCGGACTCCACCACGATGTTGACCACGCCGGCCGGGATCTCCGGGACGCTGCCGATGATGTCGGCGGCCAGGCCGGCGGATTGGGCGGCCTGGCCGGGCAGCTTGAGCACGGCGGTGCAGCCGGCCGCCAGCGCCGGGGCCAGCGCGCGGATGGAGAGGTAGGCCGGGGAGTTCCACGGGGCGATCAGCCCGGCGACGCCGACCGGCTGGCGGATCGACATGGCCTGGCGGCCGGCCTGGGTGTCGCTGACCCGGCCGAAGGTCTGCAGGGCCAGCCCGGAGGCGAACCGCAGGGCGCGCACGATGAAGTGCGCCTCGAATCCCGCCTCGCCCGGCAGCTTGCCGTTCTCCCTGGTCAGCGTCTCGACGACCTCGTCCAGGCGGGCGGCGTAGGCGTCGGCCAGGTGGCTGAGCGCGGTCGCCCGGAGCATCGCGTCCTGCCGCCAGCCGGTCTCGGCGAAGGCCCGGACCGCGGCGTCGATCGCGGCCTGCCCGGTTGCCGTGTCGGCGTCGGCGTAGGTGCCGATGACCTCGCCGGTGGCCGGGTTGACGCTGGTCGACGTGCGGGCCGAACCGATCCGTTCGCCGCCGATC
Organism: Actinocrinis sp.; assembly: GCA_035943635.1. Classification (GTDB taxonomy): domain Bacteria; phylum Actinomycetota; class Actinomycetes; order Streptomycetales; family Catenulisporaceae; genus DASZBX01. The sequence goes on from DASZBX010000101.1 coordinate 23,577, forward strand.
CAGTGCTGCACTGCAAGGTGCTCGGACATGTTCTTGTCTCCTTTGACGAGGGTGGTCGAGAGGGTGCCGGACGGACCGGACGGGAGGCGACCGAAGGCGCGGGGCCGGGCGTCGAACCCCAGCTATTCACCTTTAAGAATTCATTTCACTTATGTTGAACCCGGCTGACAGTCCCTGTCAATGCACCCGGCGCCGACACCCCCGGGCGTCCGCCACCCGGGCGACGGACCGGCCGGACGGACCAGGCCTGCCGCCACCGCAGTTCCGGGCGGCCTATTGACGACGCCGCCGACCCGCCCTACGGTAGCCCCACGCTCTGTCTGTAACGACCGTCACAGAAGTTTACCCGGAATTTTCCGGATCTGTCAGCAGACGGGTCGGTCGGGCCCCGGCCCGGCGGCGCGAGAACACCGCGCGCCCGTGGCAGAGCCACCGTGTCACCTCACCCTCATCAGCTGCCCCACCATCGTCAGGAGTGTGGATCAGTGTTCCCAAAATTCGCCGACATGCGTAGCGCCCGTCCCCGGGCACGTTTCGAGATACGCAGGTCCTCCCGCACCAGATCCGCCGTCGCCCTGGCGTGTGCGGCCGCGCTGGTGGCCTCGGCGGCCGCGGCGTGTAGTTCGAGCTCCGGCCCGGCGTCCCCGGGCCAGACCCAGGCCGCCGCGAACGTGGCGGCCGCCAAGGCCCAGATCGCGCCGTACTCCGGCGCCCCGGACGCGTTCCCGATCACCCAGCCGCTGAGCAAGCCGCTGCCCGCGGGCACCAAGTTCGCCTTCCTGCAGTGCGGCACCTCGGCGTGCGGCCTGGTCGCCAGCCTGCTGGCCCCGGCCATCAAGGACGTCGGCGGCGCCCTGACCACGGTCAACGCCGGCGAGACGGCGCAGAGCTCGCAGGCCGCGGTGGCCAGCGTGCTCGCCATGAAGCCGGCCGCCGTGTTGATCTCGGGGATCGATCCGACGGTGTTCGGCGGCGACCTCAAGCAGCTGTCCACCGCGGGGATCAAGGTCATCACGATCTCGGTGTCCAAGGACACCCAGCCCTACGGCATCACCTTCAACTACATCGGCCTGCAGACGACCCAGACCGCCGGGAAGTCGATGGCCGACTGGGTGATCGCGAACAAGGGCGGGCAGTCGAACGTCGTCTTCTACACCGTGCCCGAGATCGACCTGTCCACCCCGTTGCAGCAGGCGTTCCAGCAGGAACTGGCGAAGAACTGCCCGGCCTGCAAGATCCGCACGGTCCCGATCGACGTCTCCACCCTGGGCACCACCGCCCCGAGCACCGTGGTGACGGACCTGCAGTCCCACCCCGACACGACCGTGGCGGTGTTCGCGAGCGCCGAGGTGGCCGCGGGCCTGCCGGCCGCGATGAAGGCGGCCGGCCTGTCGACCACCACCCTGGGCTACGCGCCGCAGGCCGGGATCATCCAGAACATCAAGAACGGCCAGATCACGGCCGGCCTGGCCGTCGACTTCCCGCTGTCGGTGTGGGTGGCCGTGGACGCCGCGGCCCGCCTGATCGAGGGCGGCCAGCCGACCGCGTACGAGCAGGCCGGCGACATCCCGATCCACTTCCTGGACCAGCAGAACATCACCTTCAACCCGGCCGGCGGCTGGGCCGCCTACCCGGACTACCAGCAGCGGTTCGCGGCGCTGTGGAACCCGGCGAGCTGATGAACGCGGACACCGACGAGCCGCGGGCGCATCCGGCGCCCGCGGCGGACCCGGCCGCGCCGCTGCTGCGGATCCGCGGGATGTCCAAGACCTTCCCGGGCGGCAACAAGGCGCTGGACGACGTCAGCCTGGACGTGCGGGGCGGGGAGATCGTCGCGGTGCTCGGGCACAACGGGTCGGGCAAGTCGACCTTGGTGAAGATCCTGGCCGGCGTACACCAGCCCGATCCCGGGCTGGTGCTCCAGGTGCGCGGGGACGACGGGCAGCTGACCGCCCGGTCCGGCACCCCCGAAGAGCTGCACTTCATCCACCAGGACCTGGGCCTGGCCGACATCCTGACCACCGTGGAGAACCTCGGCCTCGGCCCGGCCGGGCGCGGGCGCAGCCTGCTGCCGGTGCGCGGCGCGGCCGAGCGGCGCCGGGCCCGGGAGCAGATCGCCCGGTTCGGCGCGCACTTCGACGTGACCGTCCCGGTCGGCCGGCTCTCCCCGGCCGAGCGGGCGATCGTCGCGATCGCCCGCGCGCTGGACGGCTGGTCCCGGCCGGACAACGTGCTGGTGCTCGACGAGCCGACCACCGCCCTGCACGGCGACGAGGTGCTCGTCCTGTTCGAGGCGGTGCGCCGGGTGGCCGCCTCGGGCGCCGCGGTGGTGTTCATCTCGCACCGGCTCGACGAGGTGCAGGCCCTGGCCGACCGGGTGGTGGTGATGCGCGAGGGCCGGGTGGTGGCCGAACAGCCGGCCGGCGCCCTGGACCACGACGCGCTCGTGCGCCTGATCGCCGGCCGCGAGGTCGCCGACCTGGCCGTGGGCGGGCACGAGCTCGGCCCGCCGGTGCTGGAGGCCACCGGGCTGGCCGGCCCGGGGATCGAGGAGCTGTCGCTGACCGTGCGCGCCGGGGAGATCCTCGGCGTGGCCGGGCTGCTCGGCTCCGGCCGGGAACACCTCGCCCCGATGATCTTCGGGGCCGGGCACCGCAATGGGCTGGTGCAGGTCGCCGGGGCCGAACTGCCGGTCGGCGACCCGAAGGCGGCGATCGAGGCCGGGCTGGCGTACGTCCCGGCCGACCGCCGGCGCGACGGCGCGGCGCCGGGCCTGAGCGTCCGGGAGAACCTGACCCTGCCCGCGCTGCGCCCGCTGCGCCGCCGGCTGGGCCGGCTGGACCGCGGGGCCGAACGGGCCGAGGTGCGCCACTGGATGCGCACCGTCGAACTGCGCCCGGCCGAACCCGAACAGCAGCTGCGGCTGTTCTCCGGCGGCAACCAGCAGAAGGTCGTGCTGGCCAGGTGGCTGCGGGTCCGCCCGCGGGTGCTGCTGCTGGACGAGCCGACCCAGGGCGTCGACGTCGGCGCGAAGGCGGCGATCTACGAACTGATCCTGGCCGCCCGGGACGGCGGCGCGGCCGTGCTGCTGTGCTCCTCGGACACCCGGGAGCTGGTGACGCTGTGCGACCGGGTGCTCGTGCTCAACGAGGGCCGGGTGGTCGGGGAGGTGGACCGCGCCGACCTGAGCGAGGACCGGCTGGTCCGGGCCGAACTGGCCCTGGGCGGGGACCCGCGATGACTTTTCCAACGATGCCGAGGGGATGACCACGATGAGTGTTTCGACCGCGCCCGACCAGACCTCCGGGAACGTGCGCCCGCCGACCGCGGCGCCCGGCGGGTCGGCGGCGTACCGGCTGCGCCGGGCATTGGCGTTCCGCAATGTCGCCACGCTGTACTTGTTGGCGCTCATGGTCGTCGTGTTCGGATTGTGGGTGCCCGACACGTTCCTGACCGTCAACACCTGGCGATCAGTACTCTCCGACCAGGCGATCACCTGCCTGGTCGCCGTCGGCCTGGTGGTGCCGATCGCCGCCGGCGTGATCGACCTGGCCGTCGGGACCGAAGTCGGGCTCGGCGCGATTCTGGTCGCCCGCCTGCTGATCGGGAGCCTGCCGCTTCCGCTGGCGATCCTGCTGTCCCTGCTCGCCGGGGCGGCGGTGGGCACGTTCTCCTGGTTCATGATCACCCGGGCCAGGGTTCCGTCCTTCATCGCGACCCTGGGCATCAGTTCCCTGCTCACCGCGACGATCACCTGGGTGTCCGGCAGCCAGCAGATCGTCAACCTGCCGGCCGGTTTCTCCAACCTGGGCACCGGCCAGCTGTTCGGCATCCCGTATCCGGTCTACGTCATGGTCGTCGTCGCGCTGCTGATCTGGTACGTCCTGGAACGCACTCGCCTCGGCCGGCGCATCTACGCCACCGGCGGGAACGTCGACGCGATGGGCGGAAGCAGCGAGGCGGCCTCCCTGGCCGGAATCAAGACCTCGCGGATTATCCTGGGCGCCCTGATCACCTCCGGTGTCGTCGCCGGGCTGGCCGGAATTCTGGTCACCTCCCAGCTGTCCGCCGGAGACCCCACGATCGGCCCGGGCTATCTGTTGCCGGTGATCGCCGCGGTGTTCCTCGGATCCACCCAGTTCCGGGCCGGGCGCTTCAACATCTGGGGCACCGTCGCGTCGGCGTATGTCCTGGCGGTCGGCGTCAAGGGCCTGCAACTGGCCGGACTGCCGATC
>DASZBX010000102.1:0-10196 GCA_035943635.1 Actinocrinis sp.
TCCCAGGCGGCCTGCCTGTCGGGCGGGATCGTGCCGGCGACGCGCACGGCGCCCTCTTCGGCCCGGGCCGTGAGCGCGCTGCCGAGGCCGGCGGAAGTCAGCCGATCGGTCATGAAGCGGGCGGCGTCGGCGGCGCCCTGCCCCGGATGGGCGGCGGCCCCGGCCCGGCCGGGGTCGATCCCGGCCGCCCCGGCCGCCTGACCGAAGCCGCCGGTGACGAGATAGAGAGACACGCACGCGCCCAGAAGGAAAAGCCCCATGGCCAAAACCGTCGTGGGCGAACGCGACGCGCCCTGCTTCCCCACTATCGTCGGGTGAGGCGGTTCGTCCTGCAGGGCCGGCACGGGACCCTCGATGCGCAAGCGCACGTCGCCGATCGCGATATCAACTGGAAATCCCAGGATGACGACATCCTCGCGCTCGATCGGCTTGCCGCCGATGACGATGCCCTCCGAAAGGGCTTCGAGAATTACCTCGTCGATCGCCAGATCCAGCGTGAAATGCCGCGACGCCAGCCCGGGGTCGGTCAGCACCACGTCGGCGGACTGGTCATGACCGAAGACATGCAGGCCGGACGGCAGCGCGAGTACGGCGCCGGTGTGGGCGCCCGTCAGCACGGAAACGGTGAAGGGTGTGTTCGCGTCCATGGCAGAGCCCTTCCTCGAAAATGCCGACCGTCAGCGGTCGCCACCGACGCTCGAGTACGCTCGCCGGCACGGTCGTGGAGACCGCCGGGCGAAAGGCGGAAGGGGACGCGCCCCCTTCCGCCTGCCGGATCAGCTCTGCGGCCGCTGCTGAGAAGCGTCGAGCTCGACCTTCTTCTCGGTGGTGATGGCGGTGATCTTCGCCGATTCCGAGATCGCCTGATTGAAGGCGGCGGTCATGGCATCGGTGGCGCTGTTGTCGCTGGAAGTGGATACGGGGGCTGCCGCTGTCATTTGGCTCTCCTGTTACTTCATTGGAATGGCATTACAAGCTGCGCGAAGTGACCTGATCTTGTAGTCAAGACTCACGTCCCACCCCTCCAACGGCTTTCCGAAGATAGCGTCCGCATCGGTGAGGTGTTCCTAGGATCTATAAATCGGCGACGCGGTCAAGCGGCCTATCGGATTTCTTAATTAAATTCTAACGCCATAATTATTTTTCAAAATTTCGTCATCTTGTAATTTCATTTTTTCTTATGGTCTCAAAAAAATATTTATTTGCGAGCATTGGGTTTCTGCTCCCAAGCTTCCGTCCGAAGCGCAACCGAGAAGACGCCCTGTCTTCGAAGAAACGACGGGAGTGCGGCGCATGTATGGAGGATTTCGGATTGGGGCGTTGATCTTTTGGCGGAGCGTTGGCGCGTTTGGTATTTTTGCGGGGCTTGTTGGGGGCGGCGTTGCGGTTGGCGGGGATGGGGTTGGTCCTCGGGCGCCAGCGTGGCAGGTGACGCGGTTTGACTATGCGGTCATCGACCAGGATCTTCGTCAGGTTTTGCAGGAGTTTGGCCGGAACATGGGGCTGGTCGTGCGGCTCAGCGACGACATACACGGCCGGGTGCACAACATGTCGAGCAGCCAGTCGGCCGCGGCCTTTCTCGACGCGCTGTCGGCCGAACAGAACCTCGTCTGGTACGACGACGGGGCGGTGCTGCATGTGTCGACCGTCGACGACGTGCAGTCGAAGATCCTGCCGCTCGCCGGCACGTCGTTCCAGCAGCTGAACGACGCGCTCGGGCAATTGGGCCTCACCGGCAAGCGCTTTGGCCTGCGTGCCAGCACCAACGCCAGTCTCGTGAACGTTACCGGGCCGTCCGACTACGTGGCGCTCGTCGAGCAGACGATCGCCGTCATGGGGCAGGCGCACGGCCGCGAGGTCCGCGTCATCCGCGGCCGCGGCGGTTCGGATTCGTAAAGCAACCAGCAATCTTAGGACGGAGAATGATCATGGGTGTCCCCGCCATCGAGCAGGCAACGACCGCGGCCACGGCCGGAACCACGACCGGTGCCGATTTCCACCAGGCCTTGAAGCAGGCCCAGACGCAGCAATCGACCCCGCTGACCCCGGCACAGGATGCCGCATTCGAAGCCGCCGCCGTCGCCGTCCTGGAGCCGCTGATGATGAACCAGCTTTCGGACATCCTCGGCGACGCCATGAGCGGCGAGTAGCCATGCCGGCCGGAGAGCGAACATCATGAGCGCAGCCCCCATCAGTGCCCCCGCCCCGCAGATCGAGGAGACCTCGGTCCGGGCGCATCCCGCGGCGGATTTCAACCAGGTTCTGGACCAGCAGCGCGCCCTCCACAGCGCCGCCCAGCGCCCCCAGCTCGGCCAGATGCTGTTCGACCAGGTCGACCACATCGAGAAGCAGCACGCGGCCCTCGGCCAGGCGCTCAAGACCGGCAGCGCCACCGGGCCGGAGCGCATGATCATGACCGCCTTCAACTGCGCGATCGAGACCGCGTGCCTCGGCCGCACCAGCTCCCTGGCCGGCGGCGCGGTCAAGCAACTGGTCCAGGCCCAGTAGCGATGAGCGGGAGCGACGGCATGGCACGCGTTCGATCGATCGGGCTGTTTCTCGCCGTCGCCGTCCTGCTCGGCGGCTGCAAGACCGAGCTCTACAGCCACCTCGGCGAGAACGAGGCCAACGAGATGGTGGCGATCCTGCTGGAGCGCGGCATCGCGGCCGACCGGACCGCCGACGCCAAGGAACGCACGCTCACGGTCAATGTCGAGAAGGGCCAGTTCGCCGACGCGGTCGAGCTGCTGAAGAGCCACGGCTATCCCCGGCCGAAGTTCGCCTCCGTGCCCGAGATCTTTCCGGGCGACGGCCTCGTGACCTCGCCGGTCGCCGAACGGGCACGACTGATCTATGCCACCAGCCAGGACCTGTCGCGCACCCTCTCCGAGATCGACGGCGTGCTGACGGCGCGGGTCCAGGTCGTGCTGCCCGACAGCGATCCCATGCGCCAGCAGCCGACCACCCCGTCCGCCTCGGTGTTCATCCGGCACGGCAAGGGGGCGGCGATCGACGCGCTGGTGCCCCAGATCAAGACGATGGTCGCCAACAGCGTCCCCGGCGTCACCTACGACCATGTCACCGTCGTGCTGGTGCCGGTCGAAAGCCGCGTCGACGGCCCGGCGCTGGAAGCCGACTCCCTGACCAGCGTCGCCGGCCTCTGGGTGCACAAGAGCAGTGCCGGCCTCGCCCGCTGGCTGATCGGCCTGCTGGCGGTCGTCGCCCTCGGCAGTTCGGGCGGCCTGGTCCTGACGCTCCATCGCCAGCGCCAGCGCAGCCCCAAGCCGGAAACGGTGTGATGAGCCGGACGGGCTCTCCTGCCAGGACGGCATGGCCGGAACTGATCGCCCGGTTCGACCTCGAGCCGGCTGGCTACGCCCGCCCGGACCGGCTGGCGAGCGCCTGCGGGCTGCCGGTGGCCATCGTCGACCGCCTGCGCGGCAACGAGCGTTTCGCCGGCCGGCTGTCCGGGCGCCTCGTCTCGCACTTCGAGCTGCCGCCCTGCCGCGGCGCGCCGATCGGCGAACTGGACCTCGCACTCGCCTTGCGGCCCCCCCAGGATATCGTCGACCTGCCGAAGGTGTTCGGAGGCCTGTGGCATGCCGCGTCGATCCGTCTCGTCATCGCGCGCGAGGATCGCCAGGCATTGATCGATGCGATCGGCCCCAGGCTCTACGGCTTTCTCCTCGGCCGCCCGCCGCTCGGGCCATCACACAAAGCGGATCGGGCGGATTTGCTGATCGGGGGCATCGCCGGCGACGGACGAGCCATCCTCGGCCATTGGCTCCAGACATTGCCGCCGGCCTTCGCCAGACGCCTCGGCCTCATGCTGCCGGACGAGAGGGCGCGCGAGCTCGGCGCGGCGGCCACCCCGCGGCGCGAGCTCGGCGCCGCGGCCACCCCGTCCGTTCTGGCGGCGCTGGTTGGTGCCGCGGCCGAGTGGTACGCGGGACTTCCCGATGCCTGAGCTGCGCCTGCCGATCGCCATGGCCCGGATCATCCGGGCCGACGAGGCCGTGGCCTTCCAGGACGGCTACCGGTTCCGGGACGCCGCACGGGTCGAGGCCGAGCGCAGCCGGCGCGACGCGGTCGCCGCCTTCGCCGACGAGCGGCGCCGCGGGCTGCAGGAAGGCCGCCAGGCCGGCGCCGCCGAGGCGGCGCGCCTGCTGGGCGACGCGGAGCATGCGGTCTCCAGGAGCCTCGCGGACCTGGAACAGAGCGTGGTGCTGCTCGCGGTCGACCTGGCCGAGCGGATCCTGGGCGCATCCGACGACCGGACCGCCGTGGTCCGCGCCGCCACCCGCGCGATCGAGGACATGCGCGCCGAGGAAGACGGCGTGCTCTATGCGGCCCCCCAGCACCTGAAGGCGCTGGGCGAGCGGATGGCCGCCCTCGCCGCCGATCGCCCGGGCGGCCTCGCGGTCGAGCCCGACCTGTCGGCCGGCCCGCGCGACTGCTCGCTGATGACCGCCCGCGGCGTGATCAACCTCGGTGTCCAGGCCCAGCTCGACGCCCTGCGCGCCGGCATCCTGGCCTGGTACCGCGACGGGGGAGACCGATGAGCACCCCCCTGCCCCGGCTCGATCCCCGCCCGCTGCTGGGCCGGGTGGTCCGCGCCGTCGGGACGACCATCGAGGCCACCATGGGCGAGGCGCAGATCGGCGAGATCTGCCTGCTGCGCAATCCCCATACCGGCGAGACGCTCCGCGCGGAAGTGATCGGCGTCAGCGACGGCAAGGCGCTCCTGACCCCGCTCGGCCGGCTCGCCGGCCTGTCGACCCGGACCGAAGTGCTGCCGACCGGCGAGAGCCTGAGCATCGAGGTCGGGCCGGGCCTGCTCGGGCGCACGCTCGACGGCTTCGGCCAGACCATCGACGGCACCGGCTGGACGCGCAGCCCGGTCGACCGCAACTGCTCGCTCGACGGCAACGCCCCGCCCCCGCTCACCCGCACCCTGGTGAGCGAGCCCATGGCGCTCGGCATCCGCTCGATCGACGGGCTCCTCACCTGCGCCGTCGGCCAGCGCCTCGGGATCTACGGCGAGCCCGGCGCCGGTAAATCATCGCTCCTGGCGCAGATCGTGCGCGGCGCGGCAGTCGACGTCGCCGTCGTCGCCCTCATCGGCGAGCGCGGGCGCGAGGTCGGCGAGTTCATCCAGCGCCACCTGGGCGACCGGCGCGACCGCTCGGTCGTGGTCGCCGCCACCGCCGACCGGCCCGCGGCCGAACGGGTCAAGGCCGCCATGGTCGCCACCACCATCGCCGAATATTTTCGGGACCAGGGCAAACGGGTCCTGCTGGTCGTCGACAGCATCACCCGCTTCGCCCGCGCAGTCCGCGAGATCGGCCTCGCCGCCGGCGAGCCCCCGGCCCGGCGCGGCTTCACCCCCTCCGTCTTCGCCGCCCTGCCCAGCCTGCTGGAACGCGCGGGACCAGGCGAACGCGGATCCATCACCGCCTTCTACACGGTCCTGGTCGAAGGCGACGGCACGCTCGATCCGATCGCCGAAGAGACCCGCGCGATCCTCGACGGCCATGTCGTGCTGTCGAGCGAGCTCGCCCAGGCAGACCATTTCCCGGCGATCGACATACTGAAGAGCCGCAGCCGGGTCGCGGCCGCCGTCTGCGCCCCGGAACATACCGCCGCCGCCGGCCAGCTGCGCGCCCTCATCGCGCGCTATGGCGAGATCGAACTGATGCTGCGGGTCGGCGACTACCGGGCCGGCAGCGACCCGCTCGCCGACCGGGCGATCGCCCGCCACGGCGCGGTCACCGACTTCCTGCGCCAGGCACCCGGCGAGGTCACGGGGTGGACCGACATGCTGCATCGCCTGGACGGGCTCGTGTCATGAAGCGCCGGGACTGGCAGGCCCTCATCCAATGCCGGACCCTGCGCGAGACGCAGGCATTGGGCATCGTCGTCGAACGCCGGGGCCACGAGCGCCAGGCCGCCGACGCGGCCGCCTCGGCCGAAGCCGTGCTCGAGGCCGAGAGGCGCCACCAGCAGGCCGAACGCCAGGCGCTCTACCGCTCGATCCAGGGGCGCGTCCTGACCCCCGGGCAATTGCTGCACATGAGCGAGCGGATCACCGAAGGCATCAGCCGGACCGCCGCGCGCGAACACGAACTGCACCAGGCGGCAGCCGTCCATGTCGCGGCCCAGGACGCCACCGAGGCCGCGCGCAAAGCCCATCGCGCACGCCACCAGGCGACCGAGCGCTCGCGCCTGCTCGACCGGCAGCTGGGCGTGGCCGAGGCCCGGCGCGCAGAAATCCACAGCGAGATCGAAGATGAGGAGCTCGTCACCCTTGCCCGTCTCGCCCGAGGCCGCGACCATGCCTGAAGGCACCCAGCTGCCGCCCCCCGCCCCGCCGGCCTGGCGCCGGATCGACCCGTTCGAGATCGGCCTGCGCCGGGCGTTGTTCCGGCCCCTGGCGCCGGTCGCCTTCCGGATCGGCACCCTGCCGGCGACACTCGCCCCCCTGGGCGAGGCGGAGGACGCCGCCCTCCCATCGAGCCTCGAGCTGCTGATCGCCGGACAGCGCGGCTGGCTCGAACTGCCCCAGACCCTGGTCGAACGGCTGGCTCGCCTGGTCGATCCCGACCTGCCGGTCGCAGCCCTCCACGGCGACATGCTGGCCCTGGTGCTGGAACTGGCCCTCCTCGAGCCGATCGAAGCGCTCGAGCGGCGGCTGGGCCAACCGGTTCGCCTCGTCACCCTCCAGCCGGCCCCGCCGCCCAAGGCGGCCGGCCTTCGGCTGGCCTGCCGCCTCACGATCGGCGACACCCGGTTCGCCCTGACGCTCGCCTTGCCGCGCCAGACGGCCCGCCTGGTCGCAGGCCTGTTCGAGCGCGGGGCCTGCGATGCCGCACGCTTCGGGCTCAGGGTCGAACTCGCCTGCGAACTCGGGCGCAGCTGGGCCACGGCCGGCGACCTGAAGCGCCTCGGCCGGGGCGACGTCATCCTGCCGACCGAGCTGCTGCGGCCTTCCGACTGGGTCGTCCTCACCGTCGCCGACCGCTGGCGGGCGACCGGAACCCTCGCCGGACGCGAGCTTACCCTGACGAGCCGGCTGCGGCCGTGCTCCCTGCGCGAAGAGGAGATTTCCATGGACGATGCCGCAGGGGCCGATGCCCTCGACCGGACGTTCGACGACCTGCCGATCCGCCTGGTGTTCGAGGCCGGACGGATCGAGATACCGTTCGCCGAGCTGGGCGAACTCGGCCCCGGCCAGGTGCTGCTGCTGCCGGGCGAACCCGCCGCACCCATCGACATCCTGGCCAACGGCCGGCGCATCGGCGCCGGCGAACTGGTCCGCATCGGCGAACGCATCGGCATCCGGGTGACGAGCCTCACCGTCCAGGGCCCCGGCACCCGTGGATAGCCTCGATACCAATGTCATCTCCCTGATCCTGATCGGGGTCGGGTTCGGCGTCCTGCCCCTCGTCGCGGTGACCGCAACGGCCTTCCTCAAGATCTCGGTCGTGCTGTTCCTGATCCGTAATGCGCTCGGTACCCAGCAGACGCCGCCCAACCTCGTGCTCTACAGCGTCGCGATCGTCTTGACCGTGTTCGTGACCGCACCGCTGCTCAACAACCTCACCCAGCGCCTCATGGCGCCGGGGCTCGATTTTCACAGCTCCGCCGGCTGGCAGACCGCAGCCGGCCTCGTCGAACAGCCGATCCGCGACCACCTGAACCGCTTCATCAACCCGGCCGAACGCGACTTCTTCCTGACCGCGACCCGCCAGGTCTGGGGCAACCAGCAGGGCTTCGATGCCAGTCCCGACAACCTGCTGATCCTCGTCCCCTCGTTCGTCATCTCCGAGCTGACCCGCGCGTTCGAGATCGGCTTCCTGCTCTACCTGCCGTTCATCGCCATCGACCTGCTGATCTCCAACATCCTGATGGCCATGGGCATGACCATGGTGTCGCCGCTCGTCATCTCCGTGCCGTTCAAGCTGTTCCTGTTCGTGCTCATCAACGGCTGGGGCCGCCTGCTGCACGGCCTCGTGCTCAGCTACAGCTAAGGAGCGACACCATGGCGGAACCCGAGATCCTGCAGCACGCATCCACCATCCTGATGCTCGTGCTGCTGCTGTCCCTGCCGCCGCTCGCGGTCGCGACCATCGTGGGCTTCGTGGTCGGCCTGCTGCAGGCCGTCACCCAGATCCAGGACCAGACCCTGCCCCAGGCCATCAAACTGGTCGCCGTGCTCGTCACCCTGCTGTTCGCCGGCCCCTGGATGGCCGCCCCCCTGATCGAGCAGGCGCGACAGGTCTTCGACGCCTTCCCGACGCTCGCGCGCTAGCCACCGGGCGACCAGGGCATGCCCAGCCTCGACATGCCCGGCCTCGACCCGCTGTTCCGCACCGGGTTCGGCTACCTGGCGCTGATGGCACTCGCCAGCGCCCGCCTCAGCATCATCGTCCTCGTCCTGCCCGTGTTCAACCGCACCGGCGTCACCGGCATCCGACGGGTCTGCGTCGCCTTGGTCCTGTCGCTGCCGATCGCCTGGCACCTGCTGGGCGGCCTCGACCAGGTGATGGCGACCGGCGTCGGCCCGCTCACCCTGCTCATCGTCAAGGAAAGCTTCATCGGCCTGCTGCTGGGCTTCGGCTTCGGCATCCCCTTCTGGGCCGCCGCCGCCGCCGGCGACGTGCTGGACCTCCAGCGCGGCTCCCAGATGGCCTACCTCATCGATCCCAGCCAGATCTCGGAAGCATCCATCAGCGGCACCTTCCTCCAACTCGTCATGGTCGCCCTGTTCTACGTCGGCGGCGGCCCCCACCTCCTGCTGACCGCCCTCTACGACAGCTACGGCCTCTGGCCCCCGCTCGCCCCGATGCCCTCCTTCGCCCCCGACGGCGCCGCCCTGCTGCTCGCCATGCTCGACCGCATCATGATGCTGGCCTTCCTGCTGGGCGCACCCCTGTTCATCGTGCTGTTCATGGTCGAGGCCACCATGGCACTGGTCGCCCGCATGTCGCCCCAACTGCACATCTTCGACCTGTCGCTCCCGGTCAAAGGCATCGCGCTCTTCACCGTGCTCCCGGTCTACATCACCTTCTACATCCACCATGCCGACACCCTGCTCGGCGACGAACACGGCGTGCTGGCGACCCTCGCCCAGCTCCTGCGATGAGCGAAGAACAGCCCAGCGAAGAAAAATCGCTGCCCGCCACCGACAAGAAGCTCAAGGACGCCCGCCTCAAGGGCCAGGTCAGCACCAGCCAGGATTTTGTCACCGGCCTCGTCGTCGTCACCGCCGTGAGCTACCTCTGGATCCGATGGACCGCCATGATCCAGCATTGGGAGGCGATCCTCGACCTGCCGGCCCAACTGGGCGAAGCCCCCCTCATCCCCGCCAGCGTCGCCATGCTCAAGGCCCTGGCCCGCCTCGGCGCCGAACTGGTGCTGCCCGTCGTCGCCCTCGTCTTCTGCGCGGCCGTCGTCGCCAACCTCATCGTCAAGCGCGGCATCCCGCTCGCCGCCGACCCCGTCCTGCCGAAGTTCAACCGCATCGATCCGATCAAAGGCTTCACCCGCATATTCTCGCTGAAAAGCCTCCTCGACTTCGTGAAGTCGCTCGCCAAGGCCGCCCTGCTGCTGACCGCCCTCGGCCTCACCATCCTGTTCGGCCTGAACGCCCTCCTCCAGGCCCCCTCATGCGGCATCGGATGCGTCATGGCAGGCGTCGGCGCCGTCATGCGCCCACTCCTCACCGCCGCCGCCCTCCTGTTCGTGCTGGCAGGCCTGCTCGACATCGGACTGCAACGCTGGCTCTTCCTGCGCGAAATGCGCATGACCAAAACCGAGGCAAAGCGCGAGCGCAAGGAAATGGAAGGCGAACCCGTGTTCCGCCGAGCCCGCCGACAACGCCACCGCGAAGCCGCCATGGCCAGCACCCGCCTCGGTACCGCCCACGCAACCATGGTCATCCTCTCCCCAGGACGCGTCGCCGTCGCCCTCCGCTTCATCCGAGACCAAACCCCCGCCCCCGTCCTCGTCGCACGTGCCTACAACGAAAACGCCGCAACCCTCGCCGCCGAAGCAACCGCCGCTAACGTCGCAATCATCAAAAACCCAGACCTCGCAGAACGCCTCGCCAAACGAACCACAATCGGCTCATTCATCCCAAAAAACCTCTTCACAGAAGTCGCAACCATCCTCGTCCAAAACGGCCTCGCCTAAAT
>DASZBX010000103.1:0-50077 GCA_035943635.1 Actinocrinis sp.
ACCGCGACCCGGCGGGCCCGGGCGCCGCGCGCCTCACAGGCCGCGATCAGCGCGTCCAGGCCGGCCGGAGCGCCCGAGACCACTGTGGACCTCGGACCGTTGACCGCCGCGACGGAGACGTCTGCGACATCCGCGAGCAGAGATTCGACCTCGGCGACCGGCAGAGCCACCGACACCATGCCGCCCAACCCGGACAGCACCCGCAGCAGACGAGACCGTGAGACGACGACCCGCAGCGCGTCCTCCAAGGACAACGCACCGGCAACACAGGCCGCTGCGATCTCGCCCTGCGAGTGACCGACCACGGCCGACGGGATAACCCCGGCAGAACGCCAGACCGCCGCGAGCGACACCATCACCGCACACAACACCGGCTGCACAACATCAACCCGGGCAAGGAGATCCGCGTCATCCAGCGCGTCCCACAACGACCACTCGACCAGGCCGTCGAGAACCGCAGCACACTCATTCAGTCGAGTGGCGAACGCCTCAGACGACGCGACCAGATCCCGCGCCATCCCGACCCACTGCGAACCCTGACCCGGGAACACGAACACCGGGCGGTCTCCCCCACGGACGCAGCCTTCTGCGACTCGGGTCGTGGTCGTGCCCTCGGCCAATGCGGTGAGCCGGCCGAGCAGGTCCTCATGGTCCGCGGCGACGAGTACCGCACGCTGCGGGAACGCGGCGCGGGTGGTGCCGAGCGAGTAGGCGAGGTCCGACAGGCTGACATCAGGGTTCTCAGTCAACTGCGCGGCGAGGCGGCGGGCCTGCTCCCGGACTCCGGCCGCGGTGTGCGCGGACAGGACCAGCGGCACGGCACGCGTGACAGCCGCGTCACCGGCGGGCGCCGATTCCCGCGGCTCCGCCTCAGGATCGGCCACCTCTTCGGGGGCTGATTCGAGGATGATGTGCGCGTTGGTCCCGGACACGCCGAACGAGGACACCGCCGCGCGGCGCGGCCGCCCGGTCTCGGGCCACGGCGTCGTCTCGGTGACGAGCTCGACCGCGCCCTCGGTCCAGTCCACGTGGCTGCTGGGCGCGTCCACGTGCAGGGTGGCGGGCACGACCGAGTGCCGCAGCGACTCGACCATCTTGATCACGCCGCCGACGCCGGACGCGGCCTGGGTGTGGCACAGGTTCGACTTGAGCGAGCCGAGCAGCAGCGGGCGGCCGTCGGCGCGGTCCCGGCCGTAGGTGGCCAGCAGCGCCTGGGCCTCGATCGGGTCGCCGAGCGTGGTGCCGGTGCCGTGGCCCTCGACCACGTCGACCTCGCTGGTGGTCAGTCCGGCGTCGGCCAGGGCCTGGCGGATCACGCGCTGCTGGGACGGGCCGTTCGGTGCGGACAGGCCGTTGGAGGCGCCGTCCTGGTTGACCGCGCTGCCGCGCAGCACGGCGAGCACCGGGTGCCCGTTGCGCTTCGCGTCGGACAGGCGTTCGAGCATCACCATGCCCGCGCCCTCGCCCCACGCGGTGCCGTCGGCGGCGTCGGCGAAGGCCTTGACCCTGCTGTCCGCGGCCAGGCCGCGCTGGCGGGAGAACTCGATGAACGGGCCGGGCAGCGGCATCACGGTCACCCCGCCGGCCAGCGCGAGCGTGCACTCGCCGCGGCGCAGCGCGTTCGCGGCCAGGTGCATCGCGACCAGGGAGGAGGAGCAGGCGGTGTCGATGGTCACGGCCGGGCCCTCGAACCCGAAGGAGTAGGAGATCCGGCCGGACATGACACTGGTGGCGTTGCCGGTGAGCATGTAGCCCTCGGCGCCCTGCGGGCTGGCCAGCAGCAGCTGGGAGTAGTCCTGGGTCTGGCCGCCGATGTAGACGCCGGTGCGCGAGCCGCGCACGTCGGCCGGGTCGATCCCGGCCCGCTCCATCGTCTCCCAGGCGATCTCCAGCAGCAGGCGCTGCTGCGGGTCGATGGTCAGCGCCTCGCGCGGGCTGATCCCGAAGAACCCGGCGTCGAAGTAGGCCGCGTCGTGCAGGAACGCGCCTTCGCGGACGTAGCTGGTGCCGGGGGCGTCGGGGTCCTCGTCGTACATGGCGTCCAGCGCCCAGTTGCGGTCGGTCGGGAAGGCGGTGACCGCGTCGCGCTGCTCCATCAACAGGTCCCACAGGGACTCGGCCGAGTCGATCCCGCCCGGGTAGCGGCAGGCGGTGGCGACGATGACGACCGGGTCCGCGTGGTCGGCCGGGCCGGCCGGAACCAGCCCGCCGGCCACGGACGCGCCGTCGACCACGCCGACCAGTTCGCCGAGCAGGTGCCGGCTGAGCACGAGCGGGCTCGGGTAGTCGAAGACCAGGGAGGAGGGCAGGCGCAGTCCGGTCGCGGCCTTGATCCCGTTGCGCACCTCGACCGCGGTCAGCGAGTCGAAGCCGAGCTCGCGGAAGGCCCGGGTCGGTTCGATCGCCTCCGGGCCGGCGAAGCCGAGCACGGCGGCGGCGCAGCTGCGGACCAGGTCCAGCAGGGTGCGCAGCTGTTCGGCCTCGGACAGGGCGCGCAGGGTCCGGCGCAGCGCGGCCGAGGCGTCCGAGCCCTGGTCGGCGGCCGGGCCGGCGTCGGCGCCGCCGGCCAGCGCGGCCTGGGCGTCGGCCAGGTCGGCCAGCAGCGGCCGGCGGCGGGCGGCGCTGAACCCGGGGGCGAACGCGGCCCAGTCCAGGTCGGCCACGGCCAGGAAGGTCTCGTCGTGGTCCAGTGCGCCGCGCAGCACGGCCAGCGCGGAGGCCGGCGGCATCGGCACGACGCCGCGGCGGGCCATCAGGTCCCCGGCCGCGCCGGCCGACATGCCGCCCTCGGCCCAGGCGCCCCAGGCGACCGACAGGGCCGGGACGCCCTGCGCGCGCAGGGTTTCGGCGTAGGCGTCCAGGAACGCGTTGGCGGCCGCGTAGGCGCCCTGGCCGCCGCCGCCCCACACCCCGGCGTTGGAGGAGAAGAGCACGAAGGCGTCCAGCTCGCGGCCGGCCAGGAGTTCGGCCAGGTTGCGGGTGCCGGTGACCTTGGCGTCGGCGATCTCGGCGAGGTCGGCCAGGGGCAGCTCGCCGGCCGGGGCGATCCGGGCGACGCCGGCCGCGTGCATCACGCTGCGGACCGGTTCGCCCTCCTCGTCCAGGGTGCGCAGCAGCTCGGCCAGCGAGTCGCGGTCGGCCACGTCGCAGCGGGCGACGGTGACCAGGGTGCCGAGCCCGGCGAGTTCCTCGACCAGGTCGGTGGCGCCGGGCGCGTCGGCGCCGCGCCGGCTGGCCAGCACGATCCGGTCCGCGCCGAGCCCGCCGAGCCAGCGGGTCAGTTCCCCGCCGATCGCGCCGGTGCCGCCGGTGACCAGGACCGTGCCGGTCGGGTGCCAGTGCCGCGGCGGCAGGGCGGCGGCCGGTTCGGCCCGTTGCAGGCGGCGCAGCCGGGCGCCGTCGGCGCGCAGGGCGATCTGGTCCTCGCCGGCCGGGTCGGCCAGCAGGGCGCACAGGCGCTGGGCGGTCGCGGCGTCGGGTTCGGCCGGCAGGTCGACCAGGGCGTTCCAGCCGGCCTGGTCTTCGAGCGCGATCACCCGGCCCAGGCCCCACAGCTGCGCCTGGATCGGGCTGCGGACCGGGTCGGCCGGTCCGGTGCAGACGGCGCCGCTGGTGGCGGTCCAGATCGGCACGGTCAGCCCCGCGCGCCGGGCCGCGCCGCTCAGGGCCACGGTCGCGGCCAGGGCGGCGGTGACCGAGGGGGCGTCCGGGTGGGCGCGCTCGTCCAGGCCGAGCAGGGACACGATCCCGGCGGTCTTCAGGCCGCGCAGCGTCCCGGCCAGTTCGTCCGGGTCGGTGTCCGGGCCGACCACCAGGCGGTCGGCGCCGGCCCCGGCCTCGTGCAGGGCCTGGGCGATCAGTTCGGCCCACTGCCCGTCCGGGGAGTCGCACTCGTGTCCGGGCACGGCGATCAGCCAGGTGCCGGTGAGCGCGGGCCGGGCCGCGGCCGGGGCGGACTCGGCCCGGCGCCACTGGATCCGGTAGCGCCAGCGCTCGATCACGGTCTCCAGCGCGCGCCGCCGGTGCCAGGCGGAGAGCGCGGGCAGCACGGCGCTGAACGGGTCGTCCCCGTCGATCTCCAGGGCCGAGGCCAGCGCGGCCAGGTCCTGGTCGTCGACGGCGGCCCAGAAGCCGAGCTCGGCCGGGTCCACGCCGGGCGCGCCGCGCAGGGCGGCGTAGCCCTCGGGCGCGTCGAGCCAGTACCGGCTGCGCTGGAACGGGTAGGTCGGCAGGTCCACGTGCCCGCCGGGCAGGGTGGCGGTCAGCAGGTCCCGGCGCACCGGCAGGCCGGCGGTGTGCGCCTCGGCCAGCGCGGTCAGGAAGCGCAGGGCGCCGGCTTCGTCCCGGCGCACCGTGCCCAGGGCCAGGGCGGTGTCGCCGATGGGCGCTCCCTGCGCGGACAGGTCGTCCAGGGTCTCCTGGATCGCGACGGTCAGGGCCGGGTGCACGCTCAGTTCGAGGAAGGTGTCGTAGCCGTCACGCAGCAGGGCCCTGATGGTCTGGTCGAACTGGACCGTGTGCCGCACGTTGCGGTACCAGTACCCTGCGTCGAGCGTGGCGGTGTCCTCGACCAGGTCGCCGGTGACCGTGGAGTAGAACGGGATGTGCCCGGCGGTCGGCCGGACCAGGTCGAAGCTCTCCATCAGGGCGTCGCGGGCCTGGGCGATCTGGGCCGAGTGCACGGCGTAGCGCACCTGGACCCGACGCGCGCGCACGCCGTCCTCGGCGCAGCCGGCGATGAACTCGTCGACCGCGTCCGCGTCGCCGGAGACCACGATCGAGCCGGGGCTGTTGACCACGCCGATGGTCAGCCGCCCGGAGAACGCGGCCAGCCGCTCCTTGACCTCGGCCAGCGGGGCCCGGACGGACAGGCTGGCGCCGCCTTCCAGGCCCTGCACGGCGCGGGCCCGCAGGGTGACGATCCGCGCAGCGTCATCCAGAGAGATCGCGCCGGCCAGGTACGCCGCGGCGATCTCGCCCTGCGAGTGGCCGACCACGGCGGCCGGTTCGACGCCGTGCGCGCGCCAGAGCGCGGCCAGCGAGACCAGCATGGCGAACAGGGCGGGCTGGGCCACGTCGTCGCGGTCGAGCAGCTCGGGTTCGGCGGGCATCCGATGGATCAGGTCGAGCAGGTCGAAGTCGGTGTGCCGGCCGACCGCGGCGGCGGCCTCGGCCAGCGCGGCGGCGAACACCGGGCTGGATTGTTCCAGTTCCAGGCCCATGCCGGCCCACTGCGCGCCCTGGCCGGGCAGCACGAACACCGGGCGGCGGGTCGAGCGGGCCACGGCGCGCACGGTGATCGGCGAAGGGGTGCCGTCGGCGAGGGCGGTCAGCGCGGTCAGTGCGGCGTCGCGGTCCGCCGCGAGCAGTACGGCGCGCTGTTCGAAGGCCGAGCGGGAGCCGGCCAGCGCGGTGGCGACCCGGCCGAGGTCGAGCTCGGGGTTCGCGTGCAGGTGGGCGCGCAGCCGGGCCGCGGTCTCGCGCAGGGCGGGCTCGGTGCGGCCGGACAGCAGCAGCGGGATGGCGGGCAGTTGGGTGAACGCGGCCGGCGAGGCGGGCTCGGCGGTCTCGGGATCGGCGGTCTCGGGCACGGCGGCGGTGGCGGCGGTGGCGTCCGGGTCCGCGGCGTCGGGCTCTGCGGCGGCCTCGGCCGGTTCGATCTCCGGGGCCTGTTCCAGGATGGTGTGCGCGTTGGTGCCGCTGAACCCGAACGAGGAGACCGCGGCCCGGCGCGGCCGGCCGGTATCGGGCCAGGCCCGTTCCGCGGTGACCAGTTCCACCGAGCCGGCGGACCAGTCCACGTGCGGCGAGGGGGTCTCGGCGTACAGGGTGCGCGGCACGACGCCGTGCTTCATCGCCTGGACCAGTTTGATCACCCCGGCCACGCCGGCCGCGGCCTGGGTGTGACCGAAGTTGGACTTGATCGAGCCGAGCAGCAGCGGCAGGCCCTCGGGCCGGTCCTGGCCGTAGGTGGCCAGCAGGGCCTGGGCCTCGATCGGGTCGCCGAGGGTGGTGCCGGTGCCGTGGGCCTCGACCACGTCGACGTCGACCGTGGACAGGTCGGCCGAGGCCAGCGCCTGGCGGATCACCCGCTCCTGGGACGGGCCGTTCGGGGCGGTCAGGCCGTTGGACGCGCCGTCCTGGTTCACCGCCGAGCCGCGCACCACGGCGAGCACCGGGTGTCCGTTGCGGCGGGCGTCGGAGAGGCGTTCGAGCAGCAGCACGCCCGCGCCCTCGCCCCAGCCGGTACCGTCGGCGTCGGCGGAGAACGCCTTGCACCGGCCGTTCGGGGCCAGCCCGCGCTGGCGGGAGAACTCGACGAAGGTGTCCGGGCCGGACATCACGGTGACGCCGCCGGCCAGGGCGAGTTCGCACTCGCCGTTGCGCAGCGCCTGGGCCGCGAGGTGCAGCGCGACCAGGGAGGAGGAGCAGGCGGTGTCGATGGTGACCGCGGGGCCTTCGAGCCCGAGCACGTAGGCGACCCGGCCGGAGACGATGCTGCCGGAGGTGCCGGTGCTCAGATACCCTTCGACGCCCTCGGGCAGGACCGGCAGGCGGGAGGCGTAGTCGTGGTACATCACGCCGGCGAACACGCCGGTGCGGCTGCCGCGGGCGGCGGCCGGGTCGATGCCCGCGCGTTCGAACGCCTCCCAGCACACTTCCAGCAGCAGCCGCTGCTGCGGGTCCATCGCGACCGCCTCGCGCGGGCTGATCCCGAAGAAGGCGGGGTCGAACTGGGCGGCGTCGTGCAGGAACCCGCCCTCGCGGGTGTAGGAGGTGCCGAGTTCGCCGGCGTCGGCGCTGTAGAGCGCCTCGGTGTCCCAGCCGCGGTCGGTCGGGAACCCGCTGATCCCGTCGGCGCCCTCGTGCACGAACCGCCACAGCTGGTCCGGGTCGGTGATCCCACCCGGGTAGCGGCAGCCCATCGCGACGATGGCGACCGGCTCGCGCGTCACGGCCTCGGCCTCGCGCAGCCGGCGCCGGGTCTCGTGGAGGTCCGCCGTGACCCGCTTGAGGAAGTACCGGAGCTTATCCTCGCTCATAACCCTGCCCACCTATCCCCACACGCCAGTCGGCACGAAGCCATGGTCAGTTGATTCCGAGTTCCTTGCTGATGAAGTCGAAGACCTCGTCGTCGCTGGCCTCGTCGAGCCCGGCGACCTGCGCCTCGTCCGGGTCGGCCGCGGCCGGGTCCCAGCGGGTCAGGATCGAGCGCAGGTGCGCCGAGATCCGCACCCGGCGGTCCGGGTCCTGGTCCGCGGCCCGGTCCAGCGCCTCGGCCAGCCGGTCCAGCTCGCCCAGCAGCGGGGTGATCTCCACCGGGGCCGCCTCGTCGGCCAACAGCCGGCCGGCCAGCCGGTCGGCCAGGTCGGCCGGGGTCGGGAAGTCGAAGGCCAGGGTGGCCGGCAGCCGCAGCCCGGTGGCCGCGCCGAGCCGGTTGCGCAGCTCCACCGAGGACAGCGAGGTGAAGCCGAGCTCCTTGAACGCCTGGTCGGGTTCGACCGCCTGCATCCCGGTGTGGCCGAGCACCTCGGCCGCCTGCCGGCGGACCAGGTCGACCAGCAGTCGGCGGCGTTCGGCCGGGGCGGCCGCGGCCAGCTTGCGGCCGAGGTCCGCCGCGGAGCCGCCGTCCCGGGCGGCGCGGGCCTTGACCGGGGCCAGGCCGTGCAGCAGGGGCGCGACCGGGCTGGTGCCCGCGGCGGCCTGGGCCCGGAGCGCGACCAGGTCGAACTTGACCGGGACGAGCACCGGGTCGCCGATCTCGGCGGCCAGGTCGAGCAGGGCCACGCCCTGCGCCGCGGTGAAGGCGCCGACTCCGCCGCGGGCCATCCGCGCCTTGTCGGCGGCGTCGAGCCGGGCGGCCATGCCGCCTTCGTTGACGATGATGCCGTCGATCTCGACGCCGGCCGGTTCGGCGGCGCCCGGCGCGGCCGGGCCGGCGCTCTGCCAGGGGCCCCAGGCCAGTGACTGGCCGGGCAGGCCCAGGGCGCGGCGGCGGGTGGCCAGGGCGTCCAGGACCGCGTTGGCGGCCGCGTAGTTGCCCTGGCCCAGGTTGCCGAAGGTGCCGGCGGCCGAGGAGAACAGGACGAAGGAGGCCAGGTTCAGGTCGGCGGTGAGCGCGTGCAGATGCAGCGCGGCGTCCACCTTCGGGCGGAACACGGCGTCGACGCTCTCGGGGGTCAGGGCCGTGACCATCGCGTCGTCCAG
The DNA here is from genome assembly GCA_035943635.1 of Actinocrinis sp. Lineage (GTDB taxonomy): Bacteria > Actinomycetota > Actinomycetes > Streptomycetales > Catenulisporaceae > DASZBX01. The sequence goes on from DASZBX010000103.1 coordinate 8,209, forward strand.
GACGCCGGCGGCGTGCACGACCGCGGTCAGCGGCCGGGCGGCCGGGACGTCGGCCAGCAGTGCGGCGACGGCAGAACGTTCGGCCAGGTCGCAGGCGGCCACGGTCACCGTCTCGGCGCCCGCGGCGCGCAGTTCGTCGGCGAACTCGGTCATCCCCTCGGCCGCGGCGCCGCGCCGGCTGGCCAGCAGCAGGTGCCGGGCGCCGCGGTCGACCGCGTGCCGGGCCACGATCCGGCCGAGCGCGCCGGTGGCGCCGGTGATCAGGACCGTGCCGTCCGGGTCGGGCCGGCCGGCCTCGGCCGACTCGTCCCGGGCCGGGGCCGCGGCCCGGGCCAGCCGGGCGGCCAGGACCGCGCCGCCGCGCAGCGCCACCTGGGGTTCCGGGCCGGCCAGGACCAGCGGCAGGGAGCGGGCGGCGGCGTCGGTACCGTCCAGGTCGACCAGGCCGAACCGGCCGGGGTTCTCCGACTGTGCGGAGCGGACCAGGCCCCAGACCGCGGCGGCGGCCAGGTCGCCGGGCGCTTTCGGCACGCCGGCGGTGGACACCGCGGCGCGGGTGACGAAGACCAGGGCGGTCGCGTCCAGCCGCTCGTCCTGGAGCCAGGCCTGGAGCAGGGCGAGGGCACGCAGTGCGCCGTCGCGGACGGTCTCGGGGTCGGCGCTGTCCTGGTCGGCCGGGGTGGCCCAGGGGACGAAGACGACCTGCGGGGCGAGCGCGCCGAGGTCGAGATCGTCCAGGAGCGCGGTGAAGTCCTCGTAGTCGCGCACGTCCGAGCCGGCCTCGGCCAGGGCTCCGGCGACCACGGCGCCGGGGTCGTCGCCGAGCACGGCGCAGCGGGCGGCGGGCGCGGCGGACCCCTCGGCGAGGGCGACCGGCACCCAGTCCACCCGGAAGAGCGCGTCGGTCACGGCGCCGCCCGGTCCGGCGGTCTGGAACTGCTCGGGGGCCACCGGCCGCAGGGTGAGCGCGGCGATGGTGGCCACCGGGTCGCCGTGCTCGTCGGCCAGGTCCAGGCGCACGGTGCCGTCGTCGGCGAAAGCGAGCCGGGCGCTGACCGCGGACGCCCCGGCCTGGTGGACGGTCACGCCGGACCAGGAGAACGGCAGGCGCAGGCCGCCGTCGCCACCCGCGCCGGGTTCGCCGGCCGCGCCGTCCGCCGGGGCCAGGAGCGTGGCGGCGAGCAGGGAGTGCAGGGTGGCGTCGAGCAGGGCCGGGTGCAGGATGTGGCCGTGCGCGCGGGCGGCTTCGTCGTCGTGGCCGGCCAGGGCGGTCACGGCGTGCAGCACCGGTCCGTCGCTGTGCGCCTGGCGCAGGTTCTGGAATCCGGGGCCGTAGCCCAGGCCGATCTCGGCCAGGTCCCCGTACAGTCCGGTCAGGTCGAGTTCGCGGGCGCCGGCCGGGGGCCGGATCGCGGCCGGGGCGAGCGCGGCGAGCGGTTCGGCCGGGCTCCGGGTCAGCGTGCCGCTGGCGTGCAGGGACCATTCCGCCTCGTGCGGTGCGTCGGCGGAGCGCCCGTGGATGGTCAGGGAGACGAGGTCGCCGCGTCCGGTGACGGTGATCTGCAGGTTCGTCGGCGCGCTGTGCGAGAGCACGACCGGGCTGTGCAGCACGAGCTCTTCGACGTGCGCGTACCCGGTGACGAGGGCGGCGTGGCAGGCCAGGTCCAGCAGGGCGGTGCCGGGCAGGATCGTGCTCTGGTACACGCTGTGGTCGGCCAGCCAGGGGTGCGAGTTCAGGTCGATCCGGCCGGTCAGGATACTGCTGCCGTCGGGGGTGCCGAGGGCGGCGGACAGGAAGGGGTGGGTGACCGCGACCAGTCCCACGCCGGCCAGGTTCAGGCCGAGCTTGGTGGGCGATTCGAGCCAGTACCGCTGGTGCTGGAAGGCGTAGGTCGGCAGGTCCACCAGGCGTGCGCCGGGCGTCGCGGCGGGCCATTGCACCGGGTGGCCGCGGGTCCAGGCGGTGGCGACGGCGGCCAGCAGGGTGCGCGGTTCGTCGCGGTCGCTGCGGACGGTGGGCGCGAACGCCAGGTTGTCCGTGCCGGTGGTCAGGCAGTCCTGGGCCATCGCGGTCAGTACGCCCTCGGGGCCCAGTTCCAGGAAGGTGCGGGCACCGAATTCGTGGGCTGCGGTGATGCCGTCGGCGAAGCGGACGGCGGCGCGCACGTGCTCGACCCAGTACTCGGGAGTCGAGAACTCAGGCCCGGCCAGGGATCCGGAGACATTGGAGATGATCGGGATCTGCGCTGCGTTCCAGGTCAGGCTGTCCAGGACGCTGCGGAACTCGACGAGCATGGGTTCCATCAGCGAGGAGTGGAACGCGTGCGAGACGGTCAGCTTCTTGATCTTGCGGCCCTGCTCCGACAGTTTCGCCGCCACCGAGGTCACGGCCGTTTTGGATCCGGAGATGACCACGGAGGTCGGGCCGTTGACCGCCGCGATGTCCACGCCCGCGGTCAGGAGCGGAAGGACCTCTTCCTCAGAGGCCTGAAGCGCGACCATCACGCCGCCGGCCGGAAGCGCCTGCATCAGGCGGCCGCGCGCACAGACGAGCTTGCAGGCGTCCGCGAGGGATAGAACTCCGGCCACGTGCGCGGCCGCGATCTCGCCGATCGAGTGGCCCAGCAACACATCCGGCTTCACGCCCCACGATTCGAGCAGCCGGAAGATCGCGACCTCGATCGCGAACAACGCAGGCTGCGCATATTCGGTCTGGTCGATCGACTCGGCATCGGGCTCGGCGAAGTCAAAGTTCGCATACACCTGGTCGAAGGCCGCGGCGAACGCGGGGAACGCCTCGTACAGTCCGCGGCCCATGCCGACCCGCTGCGAGCCCTGGCCGGTGAACAGGAAGGCCAGGCTCCCGCCCGCCGAGGATCCGGTGACCGCGTCGGCGGCCGTCCTGCCGGAGGCCACCGAACCCAGGGCGGTGAGCAGCTCCGCGTGGTCCGTGCCGACCACGACGGCGCGGTGCGCGAACGTGGCGCGGGCGGTGGCGAGTGAGTGGGCGACGTCGGCCGGGTTCACCGGGCCCAACGCGCCGAGGTGCGACTTCAGGCGGGCGGCCTGGGCGCGCAGCGCGGCGGCGTCCCGGCCGGAGACGATCCACGCGACCGGGCCGGCCGGCGCGGGCGACGGCTCCGGGGCCGCGGCCGGTTCGACCTCGACGGCCTCCAAGATCGCGTGGGCGTTGGTGCCGCTGAATCCGAACGCGGACACCGCGGCCCGGCGCGGCCGGTCGGACTGCGGCCAGGGCTTCGCCTCGGTGAGCAGTTCGACGTGGCCGGCGGTCCAGTCCACGTGCGTGGAGGGCGTCTCGGCGTGCAGGGTCGCGGGCACGGTGCCGGCCCGCATCGCCATGACCATCTTGATGATCCCGGCGACACCGGCCGCGGCCTGGGTGTGGCCGATGTTCGACTTGACCGAGCCGAGCAGCAGCGGCCGGTGCTCAGGACGGTCCTGGCCGTAGGTGGCCAATAGCGCCTGCGCCTCGATCGGGTCGCCGAGCGAAGTACCGGTGCCGTGCGCCTCCACGACATCGACGTCTGAGGTGCCCAGGCCCGCCGTCGCCAGCGCCTGCCGGATGACCCTTTGTTGGGCCGGGCCGTTCGGAGCGGTCAGGCCGTTGGACGCGCCGTCCTGGTTGATCGCGCTGCCGCGGACCAGGGCGAGCACCGGGTGACCGTTGCGCCGCGCGTCCGAGAGCCGCTCGACCAGGAGCAGGCCGGCCCCTTCGGACCAGCCGGTGCCGTCCGCCCCGTCGGAGAACGCCTTGCACCGGCCGTCGAAGGCCAGTCCGCGCTGCTTGCTGAACTCGGTGAACGCGCCGGGCGTGGCCATCACGGTGACGCCGCCGGCCAGCGCGAGGTCGCACGCGCCGTCGCGCAGGGCCTGGATGGCCAGGTGCAGCGCGACCAGGGAGGACGAGCAGGCGGTGTCGACGGTGACCGCCGGGCCCTCCAGGCCGAAGAGGTAGGAGATCCGGCCGGAGAGCACGCTGGCGGAGTTCCCGGTGCTCAGGTACCCGGCCACCTCCTCCGGGACGGCCTTGAGGCGGCTGAGGTAGTCGTAGTACATGTTGCCCGCGAACACGCCGGTGCGGCTGCCGCGCAGGGTGTCCGGAACGATCCCGGCCCGTTCGAACACCTCCCAGGCGGCTTCGAGCAGCAGCCGCTGCTGCGGGTCCATCGCGAGGGCCTCGCGCGGGCTGATGCCGAAGAACGCGGCGTCGAATCCGGCCGCGTCGTAGACGAACCCGCCCTCCAGGGTGCGGTGCTCGGCGTCCGGGCCCTGGTCGGCGGAGAGCCCGGACAGGGTCGCCTCGTCCCAGTCGCGGTCGGTCGGGAAGGCGGAGATCGCGTCGGTGCCCTGCGCCACCAGCCGCCACAGGTCCTCGGGCGAGCGCACGCCGCCCGGGTAGCGGCAGCTCATCGCGACGATGGCGATCGGGTCCGAGTCCAGCACCGCGGCCCGGGCCGGGGCCCGGTGGTCCGCGGAGGCGCCGAGCAGTGCGGCCAGCAGGTGCCCGGCGACGGCGCGGGAGGTCGGGTAGTCGAACACGAGGGTCGCGGGCAGCCGCAGGCCGATCTGGCGCTGGAGCCGGTTGCGCAGTTCGACCGCGGTGAGTGAGTCGATGCCCAGTTCGGTGAAGGTCTGCTCCGGGTCGACCGCCGCCGCGGACGCGTGCCCGAGCACCGCGGCGACCGCGGCGCGGACCAGGTCGGTGGCCTCGGTCGTGCGCGCGGGCTCGGCGAGCGCGGCCAGCTGGGCGGCGAACGCGGTGGTCCCGACGGCGCCGGGGTTGCGGCGGCGCGCGGTGCCGGACGGCCGGATCAGGCCGCGCAGCAGCGGCGGCGGCAGTTCGCCGATGTAGAGGGCGCGCAGGGCGGCCAGGTCCAGGCGGACCGGGACCGTGGCGGCTCCGGCGGCTCCGGTGGCGGCCAGGTCGAACAGGGCCAGGCCGTCCTCGATGCTCAGGGCATTGACGCCGCCGCGGCTCAGCCGGCGGGTGTGCTCGTCGCCGAGCGCCCCGGCCATGCCGCCCGCGTCGGCCGCCTGGTCGGCGCCGTCCGGGGCGGACTCCCACAGGCCCCAGGCCAGGGACGCGGCCGGCAGTCCGGCCCGGCGGCGGTGGCCGGCCAGCGCGTCCAGGAACGCGTTGGCCGCGGCGTACCCGGCCTGACCGGCGTTGCCGAAGGTCCCGGCGGCCGAGGAGAAGAGCACGAACGCGGACAGGTCGAGGTCGCGGGTGGCCTCGTGCAGCCGCCAGGCCGCCTCGGCCTTGGGCCGCAGCACGGTGTCCAGGCGCTCGGGGGTCTGGGACAGGAAGACGCCGTCGTCCAGGACTCCGGCGGTGTGCACGACCGCGGTGAGCGGGCGCGCGGCCGGAATGTCGGCCAGCAGGGCATCAATGGCGGCGCGGTCGGCCACGTCGCACGCCACGGCGACGACGCTCGCGCCGGACGCGGAAAGGTCCTCGATCAGGGCGCTCATGCCGGGCGCGTCGGAGCCGCGCCGGGAGGCCAGGACGAGCGAGCGTACGCCGCGCTCGTGCACGAGGTGCCGGGCCAGGGTACGGGCCAGGGCGCCGCTGCCGCCGGTGATCAGGACCGTGCCCTCGGGGTCGAGCGCCGGGACCGGGTCGGCCGCTTGCTCCGCGCGGGCCAGCCGCGGGGCGAGCAGCCGCCCGCCGCGGACGGCCACCTGGGGTTCGCCGGCGGCCAGGGCCGCGGGAAGGTGGGCGGCGGCGTCCGGGCCGTCGACGTCGACCAGGACCAGGCGGCCCGGGTCCTCGGCCTGAGCCGAGCGGATCAGGCCCCAGACCGCCGCGGCGGCGAGGTCGTCGGCCGGGTCCTGCTCGCCGGTCGCGACCGCGCCCGCGGTGAGCAGGACCAGGCGGCCGTTCTGGAAGCGGTCGTCGGCCAGCCAGGTCTGGACCAGGGCGAGGACGAGGCACACCTGCTCCCGGGTGGCCATGACGACGTCGGCCTCGGCCTCGGCCGCGTCCGAGCCGAGCAGGGAGACGACCAGGACGTCCGGGGTCTCGGCGCCGTCGGCGAGGGCGTCGTCGAGCTCGCCGAAGTCGGGGTAGTACTGGAACGGGAAGGTGTCGGCGGCCTGGTCGGCGTCGGGCCCGGTGCCGAGCACGGCCCAGCGCCCGGCCGGTTCGGCCTCGCCCGCCGACAGCGCGCCGAGCGGGGTCCACTCGACCCGGTAGAGGCTGTCCGCGGCCGAGGCGCCGGTCAGGCCGGCCGTCTCGGCGGCGCCGAACGCGCGCAGGGCGAGGGTCTCGATCTCCAGCACCGGCGCGCCCTCGGCGTCGGCGGCCGAGATCCGGACGCCGCCCTCGGCCCGGGTCAGCCGGATCCGCAGCGTCGACGTGCCCGCGGCCCAGAGCGAGACGCCGGTGAAGGCGAACGGCAGCCGGGCGCCGTCGCCGTCGACCAGTTCGCCGAGGCTGATGGCGTGCAGGGCCGAGTCGAGCAGGGCCGGGTGCACGCCGAACCCGCCGGCCTCGGCGGCGGTCTGCTCGGGCAGGGCGACCTCGGCGAGCACCTCGCCGTCGCGCAGCCAGGCCCGGCGCAGGCCCTGGAAGACCGGGCCGTAGCCGAATCCGGCCTCGGCCAGCAGGTCGTAGTGGGTGTCGAGGTCGATCTCGCGGACCGCGGCGCCGGGCCATTCGGCGCCGTCCGCGGACGGCACCGGGCGCGGCTGGTCGGTCAGCACACCGACCGCGTGCCGGGTCCAGACCGCGTCCTCGTCCTCGGGCCGCGAGTGCACGGTGACCGCCCAGCGGCCGGGCCCGCCGTTCGCGGTGAGCGAGACCTGCACCTGGATGCCGCCGTATTCGGGCAGCACGAGCGGCTGTTGCAGCGTCAGCTCCTCCAGCAGCCGGGCGCCGACCTGGTCGCCGGCGCGCAGCACGAACTCCAGGAACGCCGTGCCGGGCAGCAGCACGCTGCCGTGTACCGCGTGGTCGGCCAGCCACGGGTGGGTCTGCCGGGAGAGCCGGCCGGTGAACACGGTCTGCTCGGCGTCGGCGAGCGACACGGTCGCGCCGAGCAGCGGGTGGTTCGCGGCGCCCAGGCCCAGGCCGGCCGGCTGGCCGGCCGTGAACGCGGGCGGGTAGAGCCAGAAGTGCTCCTGCTGGAACGGGTACGTCGGCAGGTCCACCCGGCGGCCGCCGGGCTGGACGGCCGCCCAGTCGGGGCTGACGCCGTGGGTGTAGAGCGTGCCGACCGCGGCGAGCACGCTCTCCGGGTCCGGGCGCTTGGCGGCGGTGCGCAGGGCCGCGGCGAACACCGGGCCGGGCTCGGTCAGGCACTGCTGGGCCAGTGCGGTCAGCACGCCGTCCGGGCCGAGTTCGAGGAAGCAGGTCGCGCCGGACTCGCGGGCCGCGGCGATGCCGTCGGCGAAGCGGACCGCCTCGCGCACGTGCCGCACCCAGTACTCCGGGGTGGACAGTTCGGGCCCGGCCAGCCGGCCGGTGAGATTCGAGACGACCGGGATGGCGGCCGGGTGCCAGGTCAGGGTGTCGAGCACGGCCCGGAAGCCGTCGAGCATCGGGTCCATCAGCTCGGAGTGGAACGCGTGCGAGACGGCCAGCTGCTTGGTCTTGCGGCCGAGCGCGGCGAAGTGCGCGGCCAGGGCGGCGACCGGTTCGGCCCGGCCGGAGACGACGGTCGAGTCCGGGGCGTTGAGCGCCGCGATGCCGGCCCCCGCGGCCGACAGCGGCCGGACCTCGGCCTCGGTGGCCTGGACGGCGACCATGGCGCCGCCGGCCGGCAGGGCCTGCATCAGCCGGCCGCGGGCGGCCACCAGGGCGGCGGCGTCCGGGAGGGAGAGCACCCCGGCCAGGTGCGCGGCGGCGACCTCGCCGATCGAGTGCCCGAGCAGGACCGAGGGGGTGATCATCCAGGACTGCAGCAGCCGGGCCAGGGCGACTTCGAGGGCGAACAGGGCGGCCTGGGTGTAGACCGTCTCGTCCAGCAGCGCGGCGTCGGCGGAGCCCGGCTCGGCGAACACCAGCTGCTTGAGCGGGCGCGGCAGGGCCGGGTCGAGCTGGGCGCAGACCTCGTCGAACGCCTCGGCGTAGACCTGGTAGGCCTCGTACAGGCCGCGGCCCATGCCCGCCTGCTGCGAACCCTGGCCGCTGAACAGGAACGCGACCCGCTTCTCGCCGCGCGGCGGGGTGCCGCGCACGACCAGGCCGGGGGCGTCCTCGCCGCCGGCCAGGGCGGTGAGCCCGACGGTCAACCGGGCCGGGTCCGCGCCGACCACGGCCGCGCGGACCTCGTGGGTGGAACGGGTCGACGTCAGGGAGAAGGCCACGTCCATGAGCGCGGCCAGGTCCTGCTTCGGCCCGAGCCCGGCGGCCAGCAGCGCGCGGGCCGTGTCGGCCAGGGCCTGCTCGGACCGGGCCGAGAGCGGCCAGCACACGGCGGCCGGCGGCCGGGGCGCCGCGGTCGCGAGGCTGGCAGGGCCCTGCTGCTCCGCATCCGGCGCGGACTCGGGCTCTGTCTCAGGGGTCTCCTGCTCCAGGATGACGTGCGCGTTGGTGCCGCTGAACCCGAACGAGGAGACCGCGCAGCGCCGCGGCCCGGGGACGAGCGGCTCGGGCCAGGCCCGCGGCCGGTCGAGCAGGCTGACCGCGCCGGAGCTCCAGTCCACCTGCGGGGTCGGCTCGCTCGCGTGCAGGGTCCGCGGCAGCACGCCCTGGCGCATCGCCATGACCATCTTGATGATGCCGCCGACCCCGGCCGCGGCCTGGGAGTGGCCGATGTTGGACTTGAGCGAGCCGAGCCAGAGCGGCCGGTCGGCCGCCCGTTCCTGCCCGTAGGTGGCCAGCAGCGCCTGCGCCTCGATCGGGTCGCCCAGCGAGGTGCCGGTACCGTGCGCCTCGACCGCGTCGACCTGGTCCGAGGTCAGCCGCGCGTCGGCCAGGGCCTGGCGGATCACCCGCTGCTGGGACGGGCCGTTCGGGGCGGTCAGGCCGCTGCTCGCGCCGTCCTGGTTGATCGCGCTGCCGCGCACCACGGCCAGGACCGGGTGCCCGTTGCGCCGGGCGTCGGACAGGCGCTCGAGCAGGAGCATCCCGGCACCCTCGGACCAGCCGGTGCCGTCGGCGCCGGCCGAGAAGGCCTTGCACCGGCCGTCCGCGGCCAGGCCGCGCTGCCGGCTGAAGTCGATGAACGCGGCCGGGGTGGCCATCACGGTGACCCCGCCGGCCAGGGCCAGGCCGCACTCGCGCCGGCGCAGCGCGGTGGCGGCCAGGTGCAGGGCGACCAGGGACGAGGAGCACGCGGTGTCCACGGTGACGGCCGGTCCTTCGAGGCCGAAGACGTACGCGATCCGGCCGGAGGCGATGCTGGCCGAACTGCCGGTGCCGAGGTAGCCCTCGACCCCTTCCGGGACGGCCGCGAGCCGGGAGGCGTAGTCGTGGTACATCACGCCCGCGAACACGCCGGTCCGGCTGCCGCGCACGCTGTCCGGCACGATCCCGGCCCGCTCGAACGCCTCCCAGGAGGTCTCCAGCAGCAGGCGCTGCTGCGGGTCCATCGCCAAGGCCTCGCGCGGGCTGATCCCGAAGAACGCCGGGTCGAACCGGCCGGCGCCGTGCAGGAAGCCGCCCTCCCGGGTGTAGGAGGTGCCGGGCTGGTCCGGGTCCGGGCTGTAGAGCGCCGCGAGGTCCCAGCCGCGGTCCTGCGGGAAGGTGGACACCGCGTCGGCGCCGTCGGCCACCAGCCGCCACAGGTCCTCCGGGCTGCGCACCCCGCCGGGGTACCGGCAGGCCATCCCGACGATGGCCACGGCCTCGCCGGCCTCCTCCTCCACCTCGCGCAGGCGCTGGCGGGTCTGGTGCAGGTCCGCGGTCACCCGTCGCAGGTAGTCGCGCAGCTTTTCCTCATTCATAGTCTCGCCTCTGGTCGATCGGGGAGTCGCCGGACCGGTACCGGGTCAGACGCCGAGCTCGTTGTCGATGAAGTCGAAGATCTCGTCGTCGCTGGCCGCGCCCAGCATCCCGGTGACCTGCGCCGGGCCGCCGGACCCGGCGTCGGCGCACCGGTCCAGCAGAGCCTGCAGCCGGGCGACCAGGCCGGCCCGCGACTGCGGCGCGATCGCGCCGTGGTGCGCGGCCAGGGTCTGCTCGAGCCGGCCGAGCTCGGTGAAGACCGGCTCCGCGCTGACCGGGCCGTCCTCCAGCAGGCGCTGCCCGAGGTGGCCGGCCAGCGCCGCGGGCGCCGGGTAGTCGAACAGCAGGGTGGACGGCAGCTTGAGCCCGGTGAGCGCGCCGAGCCGGTTGCGCAGCTCGACCGCGGTGAGCGAGTCGAAGCCGAGCTCCAGGAACCCGCGCTCCGGCCCGATCGCGCCGGCGTCGGCGTGGCCGAGCACCGCGGCCGCGTGCGTGGTGACCAGGGCGATCAGGGTCTTGTCCCGCTCGTCCGGTTCCATCGCGGCCAGGCGGCGCTTGAGTTCGCCGGCCGCGACGCCGGGGGCGGCGGCCGGACGGCGCCGGGCGGCCGGGGCCAGCAGCGAGAGCAGCGGCGGCAGGGTGGCCGCGTCGGCTCCGGCGAGGTTCAGGTGGACCGGGATGAGCAGCGGGCGCGGGCTGCCCAGGGCGGCGTCGAACAGGGCCAGGCCCTCCTGGGCGTTCAGGGCCCGGACGCCCGAGCGGGCCATCCGGGCCCGGTCCGCCTCGGACAGGGCGCCGGCCATGCTGGAGTCCTGGTCCCACAGGCCCCAGGCGAGCGAGAGGCCCGGCAGTCCGGCCGCCCGGCGCGAGGCCATCAGGCCGTCCAGGAAGGAGTTGGCCGCGGCGTAGTTGCCCTGGCCCGCCGCGCCCAGCACGCCCGAGGTGGACGAGAAGACGACGAACCGGGACAGCGGCAGGTGCCGCGTCGCAGCGTCCAGATGCGCCACCGCGTCGACCTTGGCGGCGAACACGGAGGCCAGGCGTTGCGGGGTCAGGCCCGAGATCACCGCGTCGTCGACGACGCCAGCCGCGTGGATCACCGCGGTCAGCGAGGGGTGACGGCTGATCAGGTCGGCTACCGCGGCGCGGTCGGACAGGTCGCAGGCTTCTGCGGTCGCGTCCACACCGGACTCGGTCAGTTCCGCGACCAGTTCGGCCAGGCCGGGCGCGGCCAGGCCGCGGCGGGACACCAGCACCAGGCCGGAAACACCGGACTCGGCCAGGTGCCGCGCGAACACGCCGCCCAGGGCACCGGAGGCGCCGGTCACCAGCACCGTGTCGGCCGGGCCGAACCCACCGAGACCCGTCTCGGCGCCGGGCTCGGCCGCGGCCGGGACCTCGGCGCGCACCAGCCGGGGCACCCACGCCTCGGCCCCGCGCACCGCGACCTGCGGCTCGCCGACGGCCAGGGCCGCCGCGACCTGCTCGGGCCCGGCGCCGAGGTCCACGTCGACCAGGACGAACCGGCCCGGGTTCTCGGACTGCGCCGAACGCAGCAGTCCCCACGCCGCGGCGCCGGTCGGATCGGCGCTCGCGGCGGTCTCGGCGCTCGGGCCGACTGCATGACACGTCACCACCACAAGACGAGCATCCGCGAAACGGGGGTCGGCGAGGTACCCCTGAACCGCCCCCAGCAGGCCCGAGGTCACTCTCAGTACACCGGCCGGGTCCACTGCTGCGTCCGGGCCCGAAGCGGTGGGCGGGATGCGCAGGACCAGGTCAGTGGGGGTGGCCAGGCCGGATTCGAGCTCTGCGGCCAGGGCCGGGAGCGCGGCCTCGGGATCGGGGCCGAGCTCGGCCGGCTCGATCCGGGCCGGTTCCGCCTCCGGCGCGGGCGCCGGGACCCAGTCCAGGCCGAACAGGGAGCGGGCGATCTGCGGGCCGGCCGCGGCGCCGACCTGGTCGGCCGAGACCGGGCGCAGGGCCAGGGCGCCGACCGAGCCGACCGGGTTGCCGAGCCCGTCGGCCAGCTGGAGCGAGACGGTGTCGTCGGCCCCGACCACCAGCCTGGCCCGCAGGGCGGTCGCGCCGGCCGCGTAGACGTCCACGTCCTGCCAGGAGAAGGGAAGCAGGGGTCTGCCGTCCCCGGAGACCGGGGCGGCCGCGAGCGTGTGCAGGACGGCGTCCAGCAGGGCCGGATGCAGGATGTGCGGGTGCTGATCCGTTTCGGCCAGCGCGGTGTACGCGTGCAGGGTCGCGCCGTCGCGGTAGGCCTCGGCCAGGTTCTGGAACTGCGGGCCGTATCCGAGTCCTGCGTCGGCCAGCCGGTCGTAGAGCCCGGTCAGGTCCAGCTGCTCGGCCGGGGCCCCCGATCCGGTGGCCGGCGGCCAGACCGCGAGGTTCCGGAGCGGATCAGGCTGCTGCGTCGCGGCGGAGAGCGTCGCGGTGGCGTGCAGGGTCCACGGGGTGTCCGCCCGGCCCGCCTCGGGCTCCTGGCCGGCGGCCGGCCGGGCGTGGAAGGTCACCGTGCCGGTGCCGTCGCGTTCGACCACGGTGACCTGCAGGTTGGTCGCAGCCTCCTTCGACAGCACGATCGGGGTGTGCAGGATCAGCTCGTCGATGTGGTCGAATCCGCTGACCGCGGCGGTGTGGCAGGCCAGGTCGAGCAGGGCGGCGCCGGGCAGGATGACCGTGCCGTGCACGGTGTGGTCGGCCAGCCAGGGCTGGGTGTTGACGTCGATCCGGCCGGTCAGGATCCGCTCGCCGGCCGGGGTGGTCAGGGACGCGGTCAGGAACGGGTGGCCGACCGGCGAAAGCCCGGCCGCGGCCAGGTCGCGCACGGCCGCGGCGGGCGCGTGCAGCCAGAACCAGCGGTGCTGGAAGGCGTAGGTGGGCAGGTCAACCCGGCGGCCGCCGGGCAGCGCGGCGGCCCAGTCGGCGCGGGCCCCGCGGACCCAGGCCGCGGCGGCCGCGGACAGGGCCGTGGCGGCCTCGTCCCGGCCGGCCCGGACGGTGGCCGCGAAGGCGACGTCCTCGGCGTCCAGGCAGTCCTGGGCCATCGCGGTCAGCACGCCGTCCGGGCCGACCTCCAGGAAGGTGCGCGCGCCGAAGTCGTAGGCCGCGTCCACGCCCTCGTGGAAGCGGACCGCGGCGCGCACGTGCCCGACCCAGTACTCGGGCGTGGCCAGCTCGGTGCCGGCCAGTTTGCCGGTGACGTTGGAGACCACCGGGATCCGCGGCTCGTGCCAGGTCAGGCCGTCGAGCACCGCGGCGAACCCGGCCAGCATCGGTTCCATCAGCGCGGAGTGGAAGGCGTGGCTGACGGTCAGTTGCTTGGTCTTGCGGCCCTGTTCGGTCAGCTGCGCGGCCACCGCGGTGACGGCGGCGTCGGCGCCGGAGAGCACGAGCGAGGTCGGGCCGTTGACGGCCGCGATGTCCACGCCGTCGGTCAGCAGCGGGACGACCTCGCTCTCGGTCGCCTGCACGGCGACCATGACCCCGCCGGCCGGCAGCGCCTGCATCAGGCGGCCGCGCGCGGTCACCAGCGTGCACGCGTCGGCGAGGGACAGGACCCCGGCGACGTGCGCGGCGGCGATCTCGCCGACCGAGTGGCCCAGCAGGATGTCCGGGCGCAGGCCCCAGTGCTCGAGCAGGCGGAAGATCGCCACCTCGATCGCGAACAGGGCCGGCTGGGCGTAGCCGGTCTGGTTCAGCAGGTCCGCGTCCAGGTCTTCGCGGGCGAAATCGACGTGTGCGTACACCTCGTCGTAGGCGGCGGCGAATGCCGGGAACGCGTCGTACAGCTCGCGTCCCATGCCCAGGCGCTGCGAGCCCTGGCCGGTGAACAGGAAGGCCAGGGTGCCCGGGGCCACCGCGCCGACCAGGGCGTGCGGGGCCTGGGTCTGCCCGGCGGCGAGCACGCCGAGCGCGTCCGCCAGTTCGGCGCGGTCGCGTCCGATCACCACGGCCCGGTGGTCGAAGCCGACCCGGGAGGTGGCCAGCGAGTAGCCGATGTCGGCCGGCTCGCCCGCGCCGGTCTCGTCGAGGTGCGCGAGCAGGGCGGCGGCCTGCGCCTGCAGGGCGGGCGCGGTCTTCGCGGACAGGACCCACGGGACGACCGCCGGGGCCGGGGCCGCGGGCACGGCCGCGGCGGGCGTCGGCTTCGCCGGGTACTGCTCGATGATGGTGTGCACGTTGGTCCCGCTGATGCCGAAGGAGGACACCGCCGCGCGGCGCGGGCGGCCGCCGGTCTCGGGCCACGCGCGGGCCTCGGTGAGCAGTTCGACCGCGCCCGCGGACCAGTCCACGTGCGGCGAGGGCTCGTCGATGTGCAGGGTGCGCGGCATCACGCCGTGGCGCATCGCCATGATCATCTTGATGATGCCGCCGACCCCGGCCGCGGCCTGGGTGTGCCCGATGTTGGACTTGAGCGAGCCGAGGTACAGCGGCTTGTCCTCCGGCCGGTCCTGGCCGTAGGTCGCGATCAGGGCCTGGGCCTCGATCGGGTCGCCGAGAACCGTGCCGGTGCCATGGCCTTCGACCAGGTCCACGTCCGCGACGCCCAGCCCGGCCGAGGCCAGCGCCTGCCGGATCACCCGCTGCTGCGAGGGTCCGTGCGGGGCGGTCAGGCCGTTGGACGCGCCGTCCTGGTTGACCGCTGAGCCGCGCAGCACCGCGAGGACCGGGTGGCCGTTGCGCTTGGCGTCGCTCAACCGCTCGACCAGCAGCATGCCGACGCCCTCGGACCAGCCGGTGCCGTCCGCGGTGGACGCGTACGACTTGCACCGGCCGTCGAAGGCCAGGCCGCGCTGCTTGCTGAACTCGATGAACGCCCCGGGGGTGGACATGACCGTGACTCCCCCGGCCAGCGCCATGGTGCACTCGCCCTGGCGCAGAGCCTGGGCGGCCCAGTGCAGGGCGACCAGCGAGGAGGAGCACGCGGTGTCGATGGTGACCGCCGGGCCCTCGAAGCCGAACACGTAGGCGACCCGGCCGGAGGCGATGCTGCTGGAGGCGCCGGTGCCGAGGTAACCCTCGACGTTCGGCGGGACGGCGTGCAGGCGGGCGGCGTAGTCGTGGTACATCACTCCGGCGAACACGCCGGTGCTGGTGCCGGCCATGGTGGCCGGGTCGATTCCGGCCCGCTCGAACGCCTCCCAGGAGCTTTCCAGCAGCAGCCGCTGCTGCGGGTCCATCGCGGAGGCCTCGCGCGGGCTGATCCCGAAGAACTCGTTGTCGAAGCGGCCGGCCTCGTGCAGGAACCCGCCCTCGCGGGCGAAGCTGCCGCCGTGCTCCGCGTCCTGCAGCGCGGCCAGGTCCCAGCCGCGGTCGGTCGGGAACGGCGAGATGCCGTCGCGCCCCTCGTCGACCAGGCGCCACAGGTCCTCCGGCGAGCTGACCCCGCCGGGGTAGCGGCAGCTCATCCCGATCACGGCGATCGGCTCGTCGGCCGCCGCCCGGGCGGCCGGGCGGCGCACCACGGCCTTGGCCGGTTCGGCGCCGAGCAGCTGTTCGGCGACGTACCGGGCCAGGGTGACCGGGGTCGGGTAGTCGAACACCAGGGTGGCCGGCAGCCGCAGGCCGGTGGCGGCGGCGATCCGGTTGCGCAGGTCCACCGCGGTCAGCGAGTCGAAGCCGAGGTCCTTGAACGCGCGGCCGTCCGGGATCTGCTCGGCCCCGGCGTGGCCGAGCGCGGCGGCGACGTGGGTGCGCACGAGCTCGACCAGCGCGGCTTCGCGCTCGGTCTCGTCCAGGGCGGACAGCCGGCGGCCGAGCGTGGCGGCCGCGCCGGTCGACCCGGCCACGGCCCGGCGCGGGCCGGCGCCGACCAGTCCGCGCAGCAACGGGCCGGCCGCGCCGCTCGCGCGCAGGGCGGCCAGGTCCAGCTGCATCGGCACGAGCAGCGCGGCGCCGTTCGCGCACGCGGCGTCCAGGGCGGCCATGCCGGCGGCGGCGTCGAACGGGATCAGGCCGCCCTGGCGCATCCGGTCCAGGTTGGCCTCGTCCAGGGCGCCGGCCATGCCGCCGTCCACGGCCCACGGGCCCCAGGCCAGCGAGACCGCGGCCAGGCCGCGGGCGCGGCGGTGCGCGGCGAGCGCGTCCAGGTAGGTGTTGGCGGCGGCGTAGTTGGCCTGTCCGGCGTTGCCGGAGACGCCCGAGGAGGAGGAGTACAGCACGAACGCCGACAGGTCCAGGTCCGCGGTGAGCTCGTGCAGGTGCCGCGCGGCCAGGGACTTGGCGCGTAGCACCCGGTCCAGGCGGTCGGCGGTGAGGGTGTCGATCATGCCGTCGTCCAGGACGCCCGCGGTGTGGATCACCGCGCGCAGCGGCCGGTCGGCCGGGATCGCGGCCAGGATCTCGGCCAGCCGGGCGCGGTCGGCGGCGTCGGCCGCGAGGATCTCGGCCGTCGCGCCCAGGTCGGCGAGGTCGGCGACCAGGTCGGCCGCGCCGGGCGCCTGCGTGCCGCGGCGGCTGAGCAGGAGCAGGTGCCGGGCGCCGTGCGTCCGGGCCAGGTGGCGGGCCACCACGCCGCCGAGCGCGCCGGTGCCGCCGGTGATCAGGACCGTGCCGTCGGCCAGGCCGGCCAGGCCGGTGCCGGTCGCGGTGTCGTCGTCGGAGCCGGGCGCGGTCGCCGGGCGGACCGGGGCCAGCCGCGGGGTGCGCCGGACGCCTCCGCGGACCGCGATCTGGGCCTCGCCGGCCGCGACCGCGTCCAGGACCGGGTCCACGTCCAGGTCCGGGTCGTCCGCGCCCTCGGCCGGGTCCAGGTCGACCAGCACGAAGCGGTCGGGGTGCTCGGACTGGGCGGTGCGGATCAGGCCCCAGACCGGCGCGGCGTCCAGGGCGGGCACGTCCTCGCCGTCCGCGGTGGCTATGGCGCCGCGGGTGACCACGACCAGCCGCGCCGCGAGGAACCGGTCGTCGGCGAGCCAGGCGCGCACGGTGTCCAGGACCCGGTGCACGGTGTCGGCCTCGGCGGCCAGGCAGGGCAGCAGGACCAGCGCGGGCAGGTCCCCGGCGCCGATCGCACCGAGGGCGGCGGCGCCCGGGCCGGGCAGGACGGTCCAGGTGGGCTCGGTCTCCGCAGCGGCGACCGTGGCCGCGACCGGCTGCCAGTCGACCCGGTAGAGGGAGCGGCGAGCGGTGTCGGGCGCGTCGGGAATGCGCACGGCCGAGGCCGGGCGCATCTGCAGCGCGCCGACCGTGGCGACCGGGCGGCCCTCGGCGTCGGCCAAGGCGAGCCGGACCGCGCCGGGCCCGGCCGGGCTGACCCGCACCCGCAGCGCGCTGGCGCCCGCGGCGTGCAGGGTCACCTCGCTCCAGGCGAACGGGATGCTGCCGCCGGAGGCGCCGTCGACGAACTCGCCGAGCGCCACGGCGTGCAGGGCGGCGTCGAACAGGGCCGGGTGCAGGCCGTATCCGGCCGCCTCGCCGGCGGCGTGCTCGGGCAGGGCGACCTCGGCGTAGACCTCGTCGCCGGAGCGCCAGGCGGCGGTCAGGCCGCGGAAGGTGGCGCCGTAGTCGAATCCGGCCGCGGCCAGCCCGGGGTAGAGCCCGTCGACCGGGAGCGGCTCGGCGCCGGCCGGCGGCCACTGCTCCAGCGCGGCGCCCCGGCCGGCCGGGCCGAGGCCGAGGGTGCCGCTGGCGTGCTGCTGCCAGGGTGCGTCCGGGTCCGGGCCCGCGGCGCCGTCCGGGCGCGAGTACAGGGTGAAGGAGCGCCGGCCGTGCTCGTCGGCCGGGCCGGCCGCGATCTGCAGCTGCACGCCGCCGGTGGCCGGGAGCACGACCGGGGCCTCCAGCGCGAGGTCCTCGACCCGGTCGCAGCCGGCCAGGTCCCCGGCCCGCACGGCCAGTTCCAGGATCGCGGTGCCCGGCAGCAGCACGGCGCCGCCGATCGCGTGCTCGGCCAGCCACGGCCGGGTGGCCAGGGAGAGCCGGCCGGTCAGCAGCAGCCCGCCGTCGTCGGCCAGGCCGATCCCGGCGCCGAGCAGTGGGTGCCCGGCCGGGCGCAGGCCGACCGCGGACAGGTCGCCGAAGCCGCCGGAGCCCAGGCGCGGCCAGTAGTGGTCCCGCTGGAACCGGTACGTCGGCAGGGCGCCGGCCCGGACGGCGCCGGTCCCGGCGAACACGGCCGTCCAGTCCACCGACGTGCCGCGCACCCAGACCTCGGCCAGGGCGTGGAGCAGGGTCTCGGTCTCCGGGCGGTCGGCCCGCAGGGTGGCGGCGAAGCCCGCGGCGGTGTCGTCGGCCAGGCACTGCGGGCCCATCGCGGCGAGCACGCCGTCCGGGCCGACCTCCAGGTAGGTGCTCACGCCGGCGGTTTCGAGCGCGCGCAGGCCGTCGTGGAAGCGGACCGTCTCGCGTACGTGCCGGACCCAGTAGTCGGCGGTGCGGATCTCCGGTCCGGCGGGCGCGCCGGTCAGGGTGGAGACGATCGGGATGGTCGGCTCGGCGTAGTCCAGGCCCTCGGCCACGGCGCGGAACTCGGCCAGCATCGGTTCCATCAGCGCGGAGTGGAAGGCGTGGCTGACGGTCAGCGGCTTGGTCCGGCGGCCGAGCGCGGTGAAGTGCGCGGCGACTGCGGCGACCGCGGCCGCGGCGCCGGAGACGACGACCGTACGCGGCCCGTTGACCGCGGCCAGGCCGGTCAGGGCGGTCAGCAGCGGGCGCACCTCGGCCTCCTCGGCCTCGATCGCGATCATGGCGCCGCCGGGGGCGAGTTTCTGCATCAGCCGGCCGCGGGCGCCGACCAGGGCGGCCGCGGACGGCAGGTCCAGGATCCCGGCCAGGTGCACGGCGGCGAACTCGCCGATGGAGTGGCCCAGCAGCGCGTCCGGGCGCACGCCCCAAGCGGCCAGTTGCGCGGCCAGGGCGAGTTCGAGCGCGAAGACCGCGGGCTGGGTGTAGCAGGTCTGGTCGATCAGGCCGGCCTCGGCGGATCCCGGGTCGGCGAACAGGACCTCGCGCAGCGGGCGGTCCAGGTGCCGGTCGAGTTCGGCCAAGACCTCGTCCAGTCGGGCGGCGAAGACCGGCAGGGTGCGGTACAGCTCGCGGCCCATGCCCAGGCGCTGGGCGCCCTGGCCGGTGAACAGGAACGCGGTCTTGCCGTCGACGCGGCTGCCGACGACCGCGCCGGGAGCGTCCTGGCCGTCGGCGAGGGCGGCGAGCGCGGAGTCGAACGCGGCCGGGTCGGCGCCGAAGACGACCGCGCGGTCCTCGTGTGCGGACCGGGTCGAGGCCAGGGTGTAGCCGAGGTCCAGCGGGCGTTCCCCGGCCGCGGCGGCGTGCTCGCGCAGCGCGTCGGCCTGGGCGGCCAGGGCCTGGCGGCCGCGGGCCGAGAGCGGCCACGGGACGGCCGGCAGGGTGAGCGTGGCCGGGGCGGGCTCGGCCGGGGCCGGCTCGGGGGCCTGCTCGATCACCACGTGCGCGTTGGTGCCGCTCATCCCGAACGAGGAGACCGCGCCGCGGCGCGGACGGCCGGTCTCCGGCCAGGTCCGGGCCTCGGTGGCCAGTTCGACCGCGCCGGCGGACCAGTCCACGTGCGTGCTGGCGTTCTCGGCGTGCAGGGTGGCCGGGAACACGCCGTGGTGGATGGCCAGGATCAGCTTGATCACCCCGGCGACCCCCGCGGCGGCCTGGGTGTGGCCGATGTTGGACTTGACCGAGCCGATCAGCAGCGGCCGGCCCTCGGCCCGGGTCCGGCCGTAGGCCCCGATCAGGGCCTCGGCCTCGATCGGGTCGCCCAGGGCGGTGCCGGTGCCGTGCGCCTCGACCACGTCGACCTCGTCGGCGCGCAGGCCCGCGTCGTCCAGCGCCTGGGCGATCACCCGCTGCTGGGCCGGGCCGTTGGGGGCGGTCAGGCCGTTGGACGCGCCGTCCTGGTTGACCGCGGAGCCGCGCAGCACCGCGAGGACCGGGTGGCCGTTGCGCTGGGCGTCGGACAGGCGCTCGACCAGGAGCATCGCGCCGCCCTCGGCCCAGTTGGTGCCGTCGGCATCGGCGGAGAAGGCCTTGCACCGGCCGTCCGGGGCCAGGCCGCGCTGCCGGGAGAACTCGATGAAGGAGCCGGGGGTGGACATGACCACGACGCCGCCGGCCAGGGCGAGCCTGCACTCGCCGTTGCGCAGCGCCTGGGCGGCCAGGTGCAGCGCGACCAGGGAGGAGGAGCAGGCGGTGTCGACGGTGACGGCCGGTCCCTCCAGGCCGAAGGTGTAGGAGATCCGGCCGGAGAGCACGCTGGCGGCGTTGCCGGTGCCCAGGTGCCCCTCGAAGCCGTCCTGGGCCAGCAGCAGCAGGTCGGTGTAGTCGCGGGAGTTGGTGCCGGCGAACACGCCGACCCGGCCGCCGCGCAGGGCGGCCGGGTCGATCCCGGCGCGTTCGAACGCCTCCCAGGAGGTCTCCAGCAGGATCCGCTGCTGCGGGTCCATGGCCAGCGCCTCGCGCGGACTGATCCCGAAGAACGCCGGGTCGAAGCCGCCGGCGTCCGCCAGGAACCCGCCGCGGCGCACGTAGCTGGTGCCCGGGTGGTCGGGATCGGGGTGGTAGAGCCGGTCCAGGTCCCAGCCGCGGTCGGCCGGGAAGTCACCGATCACCTCGCCGCCCTCGGCCAGCAGGTCCCACAGTCGCTCAGGGCTGTCCACGCCGCCGGGCAGGCGGCAGCTCATCGCGACGATCGCGATCGGCTCGCCGCCGCGGGCCTCGCGCTCCTGGGCCTCGCGCAGCCGCCGGCGGGTCTCGTGCAAATCGGCGGTGACCTTCTTGAGGTAGCCGAGCAGCTTCTGCTCCTGCCCGGCCTCGGGGGCGGACGCGGCGGCCGGCGCGGGCGCGGGCAGGGCTTCGGGCGCTTCCATCACGACATCCCCAACTCGTTGTCGATAAAGGCGAACACCTCGTCGGCGGAGGCGTCGTCGAGCTTCGGCGCGGCGTCGGCCGCGGCCGGGTCCGGGTCGGCGCCCGGCCCCGCGGCGGCCGGCGTAGGCCGGTCGTTCCACTTGGTGACCGCGGCCTGCAGCCGGCGGGCGATCCGGGCGTGGATGTCCGGGTCGGGGGCGGCGCCCTCGAGCCGGGCCGCGAACCGTTCGAGCTCGGCCAGCAGCGTCTCGGGCCCGTCCGGGCCGTCGGCGCCGTCGAGCCGGCCGAGCAGGTGCGCGCCCAGGGCGGCCGGGCTCGGGTAGTCGAAGGCCAGGCCGGCCGGCAGGCTCAGGCCGGTCAGCGCGGCCAGCCGGTTGCGCAGCTCGACCGCGGTGAGCGAGTCGAAGCCGAGTTCGCGGAAGGCGCGGTGCGCGCCGATCCCGTCCAGGTCCTCGTGGCCGAGCACGGCGGCCGCGGCCCGGCGGACCGCGTCCACGGCCAGGCCGGGGCGTTCCGCGGCCGGGGCGCTGCGCAGCTGTTCGGCCAGGTCCGGGCCCTGGGCGACGGCCGGTGCGGTCGGCGCGACCAGGGCGGCGGCGGCGTCCGGCAGGTCGTGCAGCAGCGGGCGCGGCCGGATCGCGGTGAACGCCGGGGCGAACAGGGACCAGTCCACGTCCGCGACGGTCAGGGTGGTCTCGCCGCGGTCCAGGGCCTGGCCGAGCGCGGTGACCGCCAGCCGCGGGGACATCGCGGGCAGGCCGCGGCGGCGCAGCGTCTCCTGCGCGGCCGGGGTGGCCATGCCGCCGTCGGCCCACGGGCCCCAGGACACCGCGGTGGCCGCGGCGCCGCGGGCCCGGCGCCGGTGCGCGAGGGCGTCCAGGGCGGCGTTGGCCGCGGCGTACGCGCCCTGGCTGCCGCTGCCCCAGATCCCGGAGACCGAGGAGAAGAGCACGAAGGCGTCCAGCGGGGTGTCGCCGAGCAGTTCGTCCAGGTGCCGGGCGCCGTCCAGCTTCGCGGCCAGCACCTCGGCCAGCTGGGCGGGGGTGGCCTCGGGCAGGGTCGCGGCGAGGTCCAGGCCGGCGGCGTGCACCACGGCGTCCGGCGGGTAGGCGGCCAGCAGGTCGGCCACCGCGGCGCGGTCGGCCATGTCGCAGGCGGCCAGGACCACGTCGGCGACGCCGAGGCCGCGCAGTTCGGCGGCCAGTTCGGCCGCGCCGGGGGCGTCCGGGCCGCGGCGGCCGGTGAGCACCAGGCGCTGGGCGCCGCGGCCGGCCAGCCAGCGCGCGGTGTGCGCGCCCAGGGCCCCGGTGCCGCCGGTGATCAGGACCGTGCCGCGCGGCTGCCAGGTGCCGGCCGGGGCGGGGGCGAGCGTGTCCCGGGTCAGCCGTCGGGCCAGGATCCCGGTCGGGCGCACGGCCACCTGGTCCTCGGCGGCGTCGGCCAGGACGGCGGCGAAGCGGTCGGCGCTGCGGGCGTCCAGGGTCTCCGGCAGGTCGACCAGGCCGCCCCAGCGGTCGGGATGTTCCAGGCCGGCCACCCGGCCCAGGCCCCACGCGGCCGCGGCGTTCAGGCTGCCGATCAGGTCGGCGTGGGTGGCGGCGACGGCCGCGTGGGTGACGATCCACAAGGGGGCGGTGACGTTCGCGTCGCCCAGGGCCTGGATCAGGGCGAGGGCGGCGGCCAGGTCCTCGCCGGGCCGCAGCACCACGCCGCTGAGCGGGCCGGGCAGGGCGCTGAGCCGGGCGCGCAGGTCCGCGCGGTCGGCGGCCGGTTCCGGGCGAAGTTCCCGCACGTCGGCGCCGTGGCCGCGCAGCGCGGCCGGGATGTCGGCGGCGAGCGCATCCTCGGAGCCGGCCTGGTCGACGACCAGCCAGGTGCCGGTCAGGGCGGCCGGGGCCGGGTCGGCCAGCGGCTTCCAGGCGACCCGGTAACGCCAGCCGTCCAGGGTGGTGTCGTCGGCGCGCCGGCGGCGCCAGTGCGAGAGCGCGGGCAGCACCGGGTCGAGCACGGAACCGTCGGCCAGGCCGAGCGTCCCGGCCACGCTGGCCGCGTCGCCGCGGTCCACGGCCTGCCAGAACGCGGTGTCCTCGATGCCGCCCGCGGCGGCCGGAACCGGGCCCTGGGCGCCGGGCGCGGCGATGGTCGGCCAGTAGGTGCGGCGCTGGAAGGGGTAGGTGGGCAGCTCGACCGGGCGTCCGGCCGGCAGCAGGCGCAGCCAGCCGACCGGGGCGCCGCGGGTCCACGCCGCGGCCAGCCCGGCCAGCAGGGTCTCCGGCTCCGGGCGGCCGGCCCGGACGGTCGCGGCGAACCCGGCCGCCGCGCCCTGGGCACATTCCCGGGCGCTGTCCTGGGCGAGCGCGGTCAGCACGCCGTCCGGGCCCAGTTCCAGGAAGGTGGTGGCCGGGGCCAGCGCTAGGGCGTTGGTGACGCAGTCGGCGAAACGGACCGCGGCGCGCACGTGCCGGACCCAGTAGTCGGGGGTGGACAGCTCGGGCCCGGCCAGGGTCCCGGTGACGTTCGACATCACCGGCAGCCGGGCCGGGCGCCAGGTCAGAGTGGCCAGGACGGCGCGGAACTCGTCGAGCATCGGCTCCATCAGGGCCGAGTGGAAGGCGTGCGAGACGGTCAGCGCCTTGGTCTTGCTGCCGGCCGCGGCGAGCCGGTCGGCCAGGGCGGCGACCTCGTCGGCGGCGCCGGACAGCACGGTCGCCTTGGGCCCGTTGACCGCGGCCAGGGACACTCCGGGGGTCAGCAGCGGGAGCACGTCGGCCTCGGCGGCCTGGACCGCGGTCATCGCGCCGCCGACCGGCAGGGCCTGCATCAGTCGGCCGCGGGCGCAGACCAGGGTGGCCGCGTCGGCCGGGGAGAGCACCCCGGCGACGTGGGCGGCGCTGATCTCGCCGACCGAGTGGCCGATCAGCACGTCCGGGTACAGCTCCCAGGAGCCGAGCAGCCGGTAGAGCGCGACCTCGACCGCGAACAGGGCGGCCTGGGTGTAGCCGGTCTGGTCCAGCAGGGCGGCTTCGGGGGTGTCCGGGTCGGCGAAGACGACCGAGGCCAGCGGGCGGTCCAGGTGGGCGTCCAGGTGGCCGCAGACCTCGTCGAAGGCCTCGGCGTAGGCCGGGAAGGCGTCGTACAGGCCGCGGCCCATGCCGGTGCGCTGGGCGCCCTGGCCGGTGAACAGGTAGACCAGCTGGCCGCCGTCGGCCTCGCCGGCCACCACGCCGGGCGCGGCGCCGTCCGCGGCGAACGCGGCCAGGGCGGCCAGGGCGCGGTCCCGGTCGGCGGCCACGACCACGGCCCGGTTCGGGTGCGCGCCGCTGCGGGTGGCGGCCAGCGCGTGGCCGATGTCGGCCGTGGTCAGGGTCGGGTCGGCGCCGCGCAGCGCGGTGGCGACGGACTCGGCCAGGGCGCGCAGGCCCGCCTCGCCGCGGCCGCTCAGGATCCACGCGGCCGGGGCCGGCCCGGGCCGGTCCGCACCGGGCCCGGACTCGGCCGGCTCGGTGGGAACGGCGGGCTCGGCGGCCTCCTGCGGGGCCTGCTCGATGATCGTGTGCACGTTGGTCCCGCTGACCCCGAACGAGGACACCGCGGCGCGCCGCGGCCGGTCCGTCCCGGGCCAGTCCCGGGCCTCGGTCAGCAGCTCGACCGCGCCGGCCGACCAGTCCACGTGCGGCGCGGGCTCGTCGACGTGCAGCGTGCGCGGCATCACGCCGTGCCGGATCGCCATCACGGCCTTGATGATCCCGCCGACCCCGGCCGCGGCCTGGGTGTGGCCGATGTTCGACTTGAGCGAGCCGAGGTAGAGCGGCTTGTCCGCGGGCCGGTCCTGGCCGTAGGTGGCCAGCAAAGCCTGGGCCTCGATCGGGTCGCCCAGGACCGTGCCGGTGCCGTGGCCCTCGACCAGGTCGACGTCGGCGGCGGTCAGTCCGGCCGCGGCCAGCGCCTGCCGGATCACCCGCTGCTGGGCCGGGCCGTTCGGGGCGGTCAGGCCGTTGCTGGCGCCGTCCTGGTTGACCGCGCTGCCGCGGACCACGGCCAGCACCTTGTGCCCGTTGCGCCGCGCGTCGGACAGACGCTCCAGCAGCAGCACGCCCGCGCCCTCACCCCAGCCGGTGCCGTCCGCGGCCCCGGCGAAGGACTTGCACCGCCCGTCGGCGGCCAGGCCGCCCTGGCGGGAGAACTCGGCGAAGGCCCCGGGCACGCTCATCACGGTCACCCCGCCGGCCAGCGCCAGCCCGCACTCCCCGGCCCGCAGCGCCTGCGCGGCCAGGTGCACCGCGACCAGCGAGGAGGAGCAGGCCGTGTCGACGGTGACCGAGGGGCCCTCGAACCCGAAGCAGTAGGAGACCCGGCCGGAGACCACGGCCGCGGCGTTGCCGATGCCGGAGAAGCCGTTGGCCTCCTGCGCGGCGCCCAGCAGCGCGATCCCGTAGTCCTGGCCGTTGGAGCCCATGAACACCCCGGTCCGGCTGCCGCGCAGCGCGTCCGCGTTCAGGCCCGCGCGCTCCACCGCCTCCCAGCTGATCTCCAGCAGCAGCCGCTGCTGCGGGTCCATGCCCAGGGCCTCGCGCGGGCTGATCCCGAAGAAGCCGGGGTCGAACCGGCCGGCGTCGTAGAGGAACCCGCCCTGCGCGGTGGTCGAGTGGCCCTCGCCGGCCGCGGCGTACAGCGCCTCGGCGTCCCAGCCGCGGTCGGCCGGGAAGTCGCCGACCGCGTCCACCCCGTCGGCGACCAGGCGCCACAGGTCCTCGGGGCTGTGCACCCCGCCCGGGTACCGGCAGCCCATGCCGACCACGGCGATCGGCTCGCGCTCGCGCTCGGCCGCGGCGGCCAGCTGTTCCCTGGTCTCGCCGAGCTCGATCGTGACCTGCTTGAGGTACTGCCGCAGCTTGTCTTCGTTGGACATCCGTTGCCACCTAGTCGTCGTCGGATCCGGTCAGCGCACGGCTTGGTCACGAGCCTGCGAACTTGCGGTCGATCAGGTCGAACAGCTCGTCGTCGGAGGCCTCGCCGACGGCGTTCGGGTCGAAGGCCGCGGCCGCGCCGGCCGGGCGCACCGTGACCTGCCCGCCCTGCAGGCGGGCCAGCAGCGCGGCCAGCCGGGCCGAGACCTGCTCGCGCACCGGCCCGCCGGGGCCGGCCTCGGCCTGGTCCCGGTCGAGCGCGGCCACCGTGCTCTCCAGCCGGTCCAGTTCGGCCAGCAGGGACGTCTGCGGGTTCTGCTCGTCGCCGAGCAGGCCGCCGACGTGCGCGGCCAGCACCTGGAGGGTCGGGTAGTCGAACACCAGGGTCGCGGGCAGTTTCAGCCCGGTCGCCGCGGCCAGCCGGTTGCGCAGCTCGACCGCGGTCAGCGAGTCGAAGCCCAGCTCCCGGAACGGGATGTCGGCGCCGACCTCCCCGGCCGAGGCGTAGCCGAGCACGGCCGCGGTCTCCCCGCGCAGCAGGGTGAGCACGGCGCGCAGCCGTTCGGCCCCGCTCAGTCCGGCCAGGCTCTCGCGCAGGCCGTCGGCGGCGCCGGAGGCGGCGGCCGCGACCTCGGCCTGCTCCAGCAGCCGGCGCACCTCGGGCAGGTCGCCGATCAGCGGGCGCGGGCGCAGCGCGGTGAACCCGGGGACGAAGCTGTCCCAGTCCACCTGCGCGACCACGGTCGTCGGTTCGTCGCTCGCCAGGGCCTGGCCGAGCGCGGCCAGCGCGGCCGGCGGGTCGAGCGGGACCAGGCCGCGCCGGCGCAGCTGGTCGGCCGCGCCGCCCTCGGCCATCCCGCCGCCGCCCCACGGGCCCCAGGCGATCGAGGTGGCCACGGCGCCGCGGGCCCGGCGCTGTTCGGCCAGGGCGTCGAGGTACGCGTTGCCGGCCGCGTAGGCGCACTGGCCGCCGCTGCCCCAGACCGCGGAGATCGAGGAGAACAGGACGAACGCGTCCAGGTCCGCGTCGCGCAGCAGTTCGTCCAGGTGGGCGGCGCCGGCCACCTTCGCGCTGAGCACGTCGGCGAACTCCGGCACGCCCACCCCGACCGCGGGCAGGTGCTGCGGCACTCCGGCCGCGTGCACCACCGCGTCCACCTTGACCTCGGCCAGCAGCGCGGCCACGGCCTCGCGGTCGGCCACGTCGCAGGCCCGCACCTCGGCCGCCACGCCGGTCGCGGCCAGTTCGGCCAGGAGGTCGGCCGCACCGGGCGCGTCCAGGCCGCGGCGGCTGGTGAGCACCAGCCGTTCGGCGCCTGCCGCCGCCAGCCAGCGGGCCACGTGGGCGCCGAGCGCGCCGGTGCCGCCGGTGATCAGGACCGTGCCGCGCGGAGTCCACGGGGCGCGGCGGGCCGGGGCGGCCCGCTCGATCCGGCGCAGATACCCGCCGGAGGAACGCAGCGCGACCTGGTCCTCGGTCCCGGTGGCCAGCAGCGCGGCCAGGCGGCGGCCGGAGCGCCGATCCAGGGCGGCCGGCAGGTCGACCAGGCCGCCCCACAGCTGCGGCAGCTCCAGGGCGAGCACCCGGCCCAGGCCCCAGACCTGGGCCTGGTCGGTGTCCGGGGACGGGTCGGTGCGGCCGACCGAGACCGCGCCGCGGGTGGCGATCCACAGCGGGGCCTTCAGGTCCAGGGCGCTGAGCGCCTGGGCCAGCAGCAGGGTCGCGGTCAGGCCGCGGGCCGGCAGGCCCGGCGTCGTCGGCTCGGAATCAGTGTCCTGATGCGCGGTGCCGGGGTCGGCGAGCAGGGACAGGACTCCGGCGAACGGAGCGCCGTTCGCCTCCTGTTCGGCGGCGATCGCCTCGCGCAGGCCGTCCGGGTCGGGCGCGATCAGGGTGCGGGTTGCCGCGCCGTGGCTGCCGAGGGCGTCGGCGGCGGCCTCGGTGAGTTCGTCGGCGCGGGCCGCGACCACCAGCCAGGTGCCGTCCAGGGTCGGGGCGGCGGCGCCGGACGGGTCGGCGGCGGGCCGCCAGGTGACCCGGTAGCGGGAGTCGGCCAGGACGGCGCGGTCGCGCTGGCGGCGGCGGAAGGAGGCCAGGGCCGGGAGCACCGGGGCCCACAGCTGCGCGTCCTCGTCGGCCGAGCCGTCGACGGTGGCCAGCAGGGCGTCCACGTCGCCGCGGTCGATCGCGTCCCAGAACCTGGTCTCGCCGGGTGCGGCCTCGGCCGGGCCGGCCGGCAGCGGTCCCGCCGACGGCCAGTACGCCTGCTGCTGGAACGCGTAGGTCGGCAGGTCGACCCGGTGGCTCGGGACGGCGGCCACGGGTGCGGCCAGCCGGGCCGGGACGCCCCGGGCGTAGGCCTGGGCGAGGGCGAGCAGTGCGCTCTGGGCTTCGGGCCGGTCGGCGCGGATGGTCGGCACGCACACGGCGTCCGGGTCGAGCGTCTGCTGCGCCATCGCGGTCAGCACGCCGTCCGGGCCGAGTTCGACGAAGGTGCGTGCGCCGGTCGCGTAGGCCGCGGCGACGCCGTCGGCGAAGCGGACGGCCGCGCGCACGTGCCGCACCCAGTAGTCCGGGGTGCTCAGTTCGGCTCCGGCCAGGGCGCCGGTGACGTTGGAGACGACCGGGATGGTCGGCTCGTGCCAGTCGAGCGTGGCGAGCACGGCGCGGAAGTCCTCGAGCATCGGGTCCATCAGGGCGGAGTGGAAGGCGTGCGAGACGGTCAGCCGCTTGGTCTTGCGGCCGAGTCCGGCCAGTTGCGCGGCCACCGCGGTGACCGCGTCTTCGGTGCCGGAGACGACCAGCGCTTCGGGGCCGTTGACGGCCGCGATGTCCACGCCCTCGGTCAGCAGCGGGAGCACTTCCTCCTCGGTGGCCTGGACCGCGACCATGGTTCCGCCGGCCGGCAGGGCCTGCATCAGCCGGCCGCGGGCGGCGACCAGGGCGGCGGCGTCGGCCAGGGAGAGCACCCCGGCCGCGTGGGCGGCGCTGATCTCGCCGAT
Source organism: Actinocrinis sp. (assembly GCA_035943635.1). Taxonomy (GTDB): domain Bacteria; phylum Actinomycetota; class Actinomycetes; order Streptomycetales; family Catenulisporaceae; genus DASZBX01. The sequence continues at coordinate 36,883 of DASZBX010000103.1, forward strand.
CGAGTGCCCGACCAGCACGTCCGGGCGCAGGCCCCAGGATTCGAGCAGCCGGAACAGGGCGACTTCGATCGCGAACAGCGCGGGTTGCGCGCAGGCGGTCTGGTCGAGCAGGTCCGAGCCGTCGACCACCAGCGCCTTCAGGTCGGTGTCCAGGTGGGTGCGGAAGTGGTCGCAGGCCTCGTCGAAGGCGGCGGCGAAGACCGGGTAGGCGGCGTAGAGCTCGCGGCCCATGCCCGCGCGCTGCGAGCCCTGGCCGGTGAACAGGAACGCGGTCGCCCCGGCCGAGCGGGCCACGCCGGTGACCGTGTTCGGGCCGCGGCCGCCGTCGGCGAGGGTGTCGAGCGCGGCCAGGAAGGCGTCCAGGTCGGCGGCGACGACCACGGCGCGGTGGTCGTGCGCGGTGCGCGTGTCCAGCAGGGAGGCGGCGACGTCGGCCACGGCCGGGCGGTGCTCGGCGGTGTGGGCGCGCAGCCGGGCGGCCTGGTCGCGCAGCGCGGCCTCGGTGCGGCCGGTGACGACCCAGGGCAGGTGGGCCGGGTCGGCGGCGGTGTCCGGCGCCGGCGTCTGGTCCTGCGGGGCGGGCGCGGCGGCCGGGGCGGGGGCCTGCTCGACGATCAGGTGCGCGTTGGTGCCGCTCACGCCGAAGGAGGAGACGCCGGCCCGGCGCACGTGCGCGGGGTCCTGCGGCCAGGGCCGGGCCTCGGTCAGCAGGCTGATCGCGCCGTCGGCCCAGTCCACGTGCGGGGTGGGCGCGTCGACGTGCAGGGTGCGCGGGAGCAGTCCGTTGCGCAGCGCCATCACCATCTTGATCACGCCGCCGACGCCCGCCGCGGCCTGGCTGTGGCCGATGTTGGACTTGAGCGAGCCGAGGTACAGCGGCCTGTCCTCGGGCCGGTCCTGGCCGTAGGTGGCGATGACCGCCTGGGCCTCGATCGGGTCGCCGAGCTTGGTGCCGGTGCCGTGCGCCTCGATCGCGTCCACGTCGCCGGGGTTGAGGCCCGCGTTGGCCAGGGCCTGGCGGATGACGCGCTGCTGGGCCGGGCCGTTCGGGGCGGTCAGGCCGTTGCTGGCGCCGTCCTGGTTGACCGCGCTGCCGCGGATCACGGCGAGCACGGTGTGGCCGTTGCGTTCGGCGTCGGAGAGGCGTTCGAGCAGCAGCATCCCGGCGCCCTCGGCCCAGCCGGTGCCGTCGGCGGCGGCTGCGAAGGCCTTGCAGCGGCCGTCGAAGGACAGGCCCTGCTGGCGGCTGAACTCGACGAACATCCCGGGCGTGGCCATCACCGCGACGCCGCCGGCCAGGGCCAGCGTGCATTCGCCGTGCCGCAGCGACTGGGCCGCCAGGTGCATGGCCACCAGGGAGGAGGAGCAGGCGGTGTCCACGGTCACCGCCGGGCCCTCCAGCCCGAAGGTGTAGGCGATCCGGCCGGACATGATGCTGGTCGAGGCGCCGGTGAGCAGGTGCCCTTCGAGTTCCTGCATCTCCTGCGGGCCGGCGGTGTAGCCGTGGTAGGCGGCGCCGACGTACACGGCGGTCTGGCTGCCGCGCAGTTTCTCCGGCGCGATCCCGGCCCGTTCGAAGGTCTCCAGCGAGGTTTCCAGCAGCAGCCGCTGCTGCGGGTCCATGGCCAGGGCCTCACGCGGGCTGATGCCGAAGAATCCGGCGTCGAAGCGGGCCGCGTCGTGCAGGAACCCGCCTTCGCGCACGTAGCTGGTGCCGGAGGCGGCCGGGTCGGCGTCGAACAGGGCGGAGGTGTCCCAGCCGCGGTCGGCCGGGAACGCGGTGATCGCGTCGCCGCCGTCGGCGACCAGCTGCCACAGGTCCTCCGGGGTGGCCACGCCGCCGGGGTAGCGGCAGCCCATCGCGATGATCGCGATCGGTTCGTCCTCGGCGCCCGCGCCGCCGCCGGTCCGGGCCCCGGCCGCGGCGGCCGCGGGCAGCGGGGCCGGCAGGTCGCGGCCGAGGATCTCGCCGAGCAGGAACTCGGCCAGCACCGCCGGGGACGGGTAGTCGAACACCAGGGTGGCCGGCAGCCGTTCGCCGGTGGCCGCGCGCAGCCGGTTGCGCAGTTCGACCGCGGTCAGCGAGTCGAAGCCGAGTTCCTTGAACGGCCGGTCGGCCGGGATCTCGTCCGCGCCCTGGTGGCCGAGCACGATCGCCACGTGCGTGCGGACCAGGTCGATCAGGGCCGGGCCGCGCTGCTCGGCCGGCAGCGCGGCCAGTTTCGCGGCCAGCTGGGTGGGTGCCTCGGCGCCCTCGCCGACCCCGGCCGCGGCGGCCCGGCGGGTGACGTTGTGGATCAGGCCGCGCAGCAGCGGGGCCGGGCCGGCCGGGCCGACCTGGGCGCGCATCACGGCCAGGTCCAGTTCGGCCGGCATCAGCAGGGCCTCGTCCACGGTCAGCGCGGCGTCGAACAGGGCCGCGCCGTCCGCGCTGGCCAGGGCGCCCATTCCGGAGCGGGCCATCCGGTCCACGTCGGCGGCGTCCAGGTGGCTGGTCAGCCCGGTCCGGTCGGCCCAGAAGCCCCAGGCCAGGGCGAGGGCGGGCAGTCCGGCGGCGCGGCGGTGGTGGGCCAGGGCGTCCAGGAAGACGTTGGCCGCGGCGTAGTTGCCCTGGCCGGCCCCGCCGAAGGTGCCGGCGGCGGCGGAGAAGAGCACGAACGCGGCCAGATCCAGGTGCCGGGTGGCCTCGTGCAGGTTCCAGGCCGCGTCGACCTTGGGCCGCAGCACCGCGGCCAGGCGCTCGGGGGACATCGCGGTCAGCAGGCCGTCGTCCAGGATGCCGGCGGTGTGCACCACGGCGGTCAGCGGCCGGCCGGCCGGGACCGCGGCGATCAGGGCGTCCACCTGGGCGCGGTCGGCCACGTCGCACACCGGCGCGGTGACCGTGGCGCCGAGCGCGGACAGGTCCGCGATCAGCTCGGCCGTCTCCGGGGTCGCACCGCCGCGCCGGCCGGCCAGGATCAGGGACGTGATGCCGCGCTCGGTGACCAGGTGCCGGGCGATCACCCGGGCCAGGGCGCCGGCGCCGCCGGTGATCAGGACCGTGCCGTCCGGGTCCAGCTGCCGGGGCAGGTTCAGCACGAGCTTGCCCACGTGCCGGGCCTGGCTCAGGAAGCGGAAGGCCTCCGGGGCGCGGCGCAGGTCCCAGGGCATGATCGGCAGGAGCTCGAGCACGTCCCGGTCGAACAGCGCGATGACCTCGGTGAGCATCTCGGCGACGCGTTCCGGGCCGGCTTCGATCAGGTCGAAGGCCTGGTAGTACACGCCGGGGTGGTCGGCGGCGACCACCGCGGGGTCGCGCTTGTCGGTCTTGCCCATCTCGATGAACCGGCCGCCGGGGCCGAGCAGCCGCAGCGAGGCGTCGACGAACTCGCGGGCCAGGGAGTCGAGCACCATGTCCAGGCCGCGCCCGCCGGTGGCGGCCCGGAACTCGGCCTCGAAGTCGAGCGTGCGGGAGTTGGCGATGTGCTCGTCGTCCAGGCCCAGGGCGCGCAGGGCGTCCCACTTGCCGGGGCTGGCCGTGCCGAAGACCTCGGCGCCCAGGTGCCGGGCGATCTGCACCGCGGCCATGCCGACGCCGCCGGCCGCCGAGTGCACCAGGACCCGGTCGCCCGGGCCGACCCGGCCGAGGTCGACCAGGCCGTAGTAGGCGGTGAGGAACACCACCGCGACGGTCGCGGCCTCGGTGAAGCTCCAGCCGGCCGGGATCGGGGCGACCAGCCGGTGGTCGACCACCACGATCGGCGCGAAGGTGCCGGAGGCCAGGCCGAACACCCGGTCGCCGGGGCGCACGGTGCGCACGTCCGCGCCGACTTCGAGCACCACGCCGGCGCCTTCGTTGCCCATGACCTGCTGGTCCGGGACCATGCCCAGGGCCAGCACCACGTCCCGGAAGTTCAGGCCCGAGGCGCGCAGCGCCAGCCGCACCTCGTGTCCGGCCAGCGGCCGCAGTTCCTGCGGGCAGGGCACCAGGGTGAGGTTCTCCAGCGTGCCCTCGGCGGTGGTGTCCAGCCGCCAGGCCGGGGTGGCCGGCGGCGGGATCAGGGTCGGGCTGGTGGAGACCCGGGCCAGGCGCGGGGCGTGCGCGACGCCGTCGCGCAGGGCCAGCTGCGGTTCGCCGGTGGCCATCGCGGCGGCCAGCTGGTCCGGGGCCGGGCCGTCGAGGTCGAGCAGGTGGAAACGCTCGGGGTTCTCGGACTGGGCGGTGCGGATCAGGCCCCAGACTGCGGCCCGGTCCAGCGCGGGCACGTCCTGCCCGGTGCGCACGGACACGGCGCCGCGGGTGACGAAGACCAGCCGCGCGTCGTCGAACAGCGGCTCGGCGAGCCAGGCCTGGACCGTGGCCAGGGCCTCGGCGGTGACGGCGTGGACCGCGGCGACGGTGTCGACGGGCTCGGCGTCCTGGTCGTTGGTCGGATCGATCGGGTCGGCCGGGCCGGTCAGGGCGAGGAAGACGGTGTTCGGTGCCGGGGCGTCCTGGCCGTCGTCCGCGGATTGCCGGGCGACCTCGGTGAGCTGGGCCAGGTCGGTCGCGGCGGTCACGGCCAGTCCGGCCGCGGCCAGCGCCGCGGCCAGGCCGTGGGTGTCCGGGCCGACGACGGCGCAGCGGCCGAGCGCGGACGGGTCGGTGTCCTCGATCCCGAGGGCGGTCCAGTCCAGCCGGAAGAGCTTGTCGTGCACGGTGGCGTCGGCGGTCAGCGCGGCCGCGGACACCGGCCGCAGGGTCAGCGCCTCCACGAAGGCGACCGGGGTGCCGGCCTCGTCGGCCAGGGTGACCGCGATCGCGCCGTGCCCGGCCGGGGCCAGCCGGACCCGCAGGCCGGTGGCGCCGGAGGTGAGCAGGGACACCCCGCTCCAGGCGAACGGCAGCTGCACGCCCGCACCCTGGTCGACCAGGCCGCCCAGGCCCAGCGCGTGCAGGGCCGCGTCCAGCAGCGCCGGGTGCAGGCCGTAGCGCGCGCCGTCGGTGCGCAGCTCGGACGGCAGGCGCACCTCGGCGAAGGTCTCCTCGCCGCGGGTCCAGACCGAGCGCAGGCCCTGGAAGGCGGGGCCGTAGCCGTAGCCGCCGGCTGAGAGCCGCGGGTAGAAGTCCTCGACCGGCACGGCCGTGGCCTCGGCCGGCGGCCACTGGGTGAGCGGCTGCGGCGTGGCCGACCGCGCGGTGGCGGCGGAGGTGAGCGAACCGGAGGCGTGCCGGGTCCACGGGTCCTCGAACGAGGCGTCCTGGGATCGGGAGTAGATCGCGATCCGGCGGTTGCCGGCCTCGTCCGCGGCGGCCAGGTGCACCTGGATGGCGACCGCGCCGCGGTCCGGCAGGACCAGCGGGACTTCGAGGGTCAGGTCCTCGACCCGGTCGCAGCCGGCCTGGTCCCCGGCCCGCACGGCCAGTTCGACGAACGCGGTGCCCGGCAGCAGGATCGCGCCGCCGATCGCGTGGTCGGCCAGCCAGGGCTGGGTCTGCGCGGAGAGCCGGCCGGTGAACAGCATGCCCTCGCCGTCGGCGAGCAGCACGGCCGCGCCGAGCAGCGGGTGGGTCGGGGCGGTCAGGCCGGCCGAGGTCACGTCGCCCAGGGCCGCGCCGCTCAGGGTCGGCCAGTAGCGCTGGCGCTGGAACGGGTAGGTCGGCAGGGCGAGCGTGCGCGCCGCCGGCCGGGTTTCGGCCGCGGCCGCAGTCGCGGCGCGGCTCCAGTCGACCGGGGCGCCGTGGGCGTGGGCGACGGCGACCGAGCCGAGGAACCGGCGCAGTCCGCCCTCGCCGCGGGTCAGGCTGCCGACCACGAGGACTTCGCTCTCCGGCCCGGCCTGGCGGTCGGCCGCGTCGTCCAGGGTCTGCTGCAGGCCCATGGCCAGCACCGCGCGCGGGCTGCACTCGACGAACCGGCCGTACCCGGCGGCGAGCAGGGCCTCGGTGGCCTGGCCGAATTCGACCGTCTGGCGCAGGTTGCGGTACCAGTAGTCCGCGTCGAGCTCGGTCGTCTCGGCCCGGACGCCGGTGACCGAGGAGTAGAACGCGATCGGGGACTGCGCGGGCCGCACGTCGCCGAAGGCCCGGAGCAGTTCGTCCTGGATCTGCTCGACGTGCGGCGAGTGGGACGCGTAGTCGATCGGCACGCGCCGGGCCCGGATCCCCTCCGCCTCGCAGTGCGCGATCAGCTCGATCACGGCTTCCACGTCGCCGGATGCGACCACGGCGCGCGGCCCGTTGACCACGCCGATCGACAGCCGCCCGGGCCAGCGGGCGAGCAACTGCTCGGCCTCGGCCTGCGGCAAGGTGACCGAGGCCATCGCGCCGCCGCCGGACAGGGACAGCAGCAGCCGGGAGCGTTCGACCACCATCCGCAGGGCGACCGGCAGGGTCAGCGCCCCGGCGACGCACGCGGCGGCGATCTCGCCCTGCGAGTGGCCGACCACCGCGGCCGGCTCGACGCCGTAGGAGCGCCAGAGCTCGGCCAGCGATACCATGATCGCGAACAGGACCGGCTGGACGACGTCGGACCGGTCCAGCGCGTCGGCGTCGGCGAGCACGTCCCACAGCGACCAGTCGGTCAGGCCGACCAGTTCCTGGGCGCACTCGTCCATCCGGGCCCGGAACACCTCGGACTGTTCGGCCAGGTCCAGCGCCATGCCGACCCACTGGGCACCCTGCCCGGGGAAGACGAACACGGTGCGCCCGGCGCCGCTCGCGACGGTGCCGGTGACCACGTTCTCCGGCTCCTCGCCGCGGGCGAACGCGGCCAGGGCGGCGGTCAGCTCCGCGCGGTCGGCGCCGATCACCGTGGCGCGGTGGTCGAAGCCGGCGCGCGTGGTGGCCAGGGCGTGCGCGATCTCGGCGGCGGTCGTCTCCGGGGATGTGGAGGCGAAGGCGAGCAGGCGTTGGGCCTGCTCGCGCAGGGCGGCCGGGGTGTGCGCGGACAGCGGCCAGGCGATGGCCGCGGTCTGGGACTCGGCCTCGGTCTGGTCGGTTCCGGTCGGGGCGGGCTCGGATCCGGTGGCGGTTTCGGCGGGGTCGTATGCCGGGGCCTGCTCGATGACGGCGTGGGCGTTGGTGCCGCTCATGCCGAAGGAGGAGACGCCGGCGCGGCGCGGGCGGCCGTCGGTGTCGGTCCACGGGCGGGCCTCGGTCAGCAGTTCGACCCGGCCGGCGGTCCAGTCCACGTGCGGGGTCGGGGCGTCCACGTGCAGGGTGCGCGGCATCAGGCCGTGCTGGATCGCCAGGACCGCCTTGACCACGCCTGCGACGCCGGAGGCCGCCTGGGTGTGGCCGATGTTGGACTTGAGCGAGCCGAGCCAGACCGGGCGGTCTTCGGGGCGGTCCTGGCCGTAGGTCGCGAGCAGGGCTTGGGCTTCGATCGGGTCGCCGAGGCGGGTTCCGGTGCCGTGGGCTTCGACCAGGTCCACGTCGGCGGTGGTCAGGCCTGCGTCGGCGAGGGCTTGGCGGATCACGCGCTGCTGGGCCGGGCCGTTCGGCGCGGTCAGGCCGTTGGACGCGCCGTCCTGATTCACCGCGGAACCGGCCACGACCGCCAACACCGGGTGTCCGTTGGCGCGGGCGTCGCTCAGCCGCTCCAGAAGCAGCAGGCTGACGCCTTCGCCCCAACCGGTTCCGTCCGCTGCGGCGGCGAAGGCCTTGCAGCGGCCGTCTTCGGACAGGCCGCGCTGGCGGGAGAACTCCACGAACGTGCCCGGCGTCGCCATGATCAAGGCGCCGCCGGCCAGGGCGAGCGTGCACTCACCGTTGCGCAGCGCTTGCGCGGCCCAGTGCAGGGCTACCAGCGACGAGGAGCATGCGGTGTCGATCGTCACGGCCGGCCCTTCGAGTCCGAAGGTGTAGGACAAGCGGCCGGAGACCACGCTCGCGGAGTTTCCGGTGGCCACGTAGCCTTCGACGTCCTGGGCCGCGCCCATCAGCAGTGCGCCGTAGTCCTGCGTGTTCGAACCCACAAACACACCGGTCCGGCTGCCGCGCAGGGCGTTCGGGTCGATGCCCGCGCGCTCGAACGCCTCCCACGAGGTCTCCAACAGGAGACGCTGCTGCGGGTCCATCGCCAGAGCTTCACGCGGGCTGATCCCGAAGAAGCCGGGATCGAAATCCCCGGCGTCGTGCAGGAATCCGCCGTGCTTCGAGTACGACGTGCCCTGAGATTCGGGATCCGGGTTGTAGAGGGCTTCTACGTCCCAGCCACGGTCGACCGGGAACTCAGAGACCGCGTCCACGCCCTCGGACACCAAGCGCCACAAGTCTTCCGGGCTGCGCACGCCACCGGGCAGACGGACGCTCATCGCGACGATCGCGATCGGGTCGTCGTTCACCGCGGCGCCGGCGCCGGGCGTCGTGGCCGAGCCCTGCGACAGTGCGCCGTCCGCGGATCCGAAGGCCAGGGTGGCCAGGTGCGCGGCCAGGACCGTGGGGTTCGGGTAGTCGAAGACGATGGTGGCCGGCAGGGTCAGGCCGGTGGCCCGGGCCAGCCGCTGGCGCAGTTCGACCGCGGTGAGCGAGTCGAAGCCGAGTTCGCGGAAGGCCTTGCGCGGCTCGACCGCGTCGATCCGGGCGTGGCCGAGGACGGCGGCCGCCTCGGTGCGCACGAGCTCGACCAGGGCCTGTTCGCGCTCCGACGGCGGCAGCGCGGCCAGGGTGTCGGTCAGCGTGGAGGCGGCGGCGGAGCGGCCGGCGGCGTCGGCGGCCGCCTGGGCGCCGGACAGCGCCTCGATCACTTCGGGCAGGTCGCCGATCAGCGGGCGGGTGCGGGCGGCCGCGAACGCCGGGGCGAACCGGGCCCAGTCCACGTCCGCGACCACCGAGGCCGCCGCGTCCGACCCGACCAGGCGGGCCAGCACTTCGAGCGCACGGTCCGGGTCCAGGGCGGCCAGGCCGCGCCGGGCCAGGTGCTCGGCCGCTCCCCCGACCGACGCCATGCCGCCGTCAGCCCACGGCCCCCACGCGATCGCGGTCGCCGCGAGGCCACGAGCCCGGCGCGACTCGGCCAGCGCGTCCAGGTAGGCGTTCGCGGCCGAGTAAGCACCCTGACCGCCACTGCCCCACACGCCGGAAATCGAGGAGAAGAGGACGAAGGCGTCCAGCGGCGCGTCGCCCAGGACCGCGTTCAGGTTGCGGGCGCCGTCGACCTTGGCCGCCAGCACCGCCGCGAACTCGGCCACGTCCGCGAGGTCGATCACTTCGCCGCGGTCCACACCTGCGGCGTGCACCACGGCGTTGACCGGGTAGGCGGCCAACAATTCTTCGACCGCGGTCCGATCCGCGACGTCGCACGCGACCACGTCCACGCGCGCGCCCAGGGCCGTGATCTGGTCGGCCAGGTCCTGCGCGCCCGGCGCGCCCGGGCCGGAACGACTGGTCAGCACGAGATGCTCAGCACCCTGAGCCGCGGCCCACAGCGCCAGGCGGCCGCCCAGCGCGCCGGTGCCGCCGGTGACCAGCACCGTGCCGCGCGGCGACCAACCGCCGCCGACGAGGGCGCCCGCGTGCTCGATCCGGCGGGCGAACACGCCCGAGTCACGCACCGCGACCTGGTCCTCGGCGCCCGAGGCGAACACGCCGGCCAGGCGGCCCAGCGCCCGGGCGTCGAGCACCTCGGGCAGGTCGACCAGGCCGCCCCAACGCTCCGGGTGTTCCAGGCCGAACACTCGGCCCAGGCCCCACACGAGTCCCTGCTCCGGCACGACCGTCCGATCCGAACGGCCCACCGACACGGCGCCCGAGGTCAGCAGCCACACCGACCCGCCGACGCCCGCATCGCCGAGCGCCTGCGCGAGGATCACGCTCGGGATCGCAGCACGCTGCGCTTCGTCGGCCAGGGCCAGGAGCGAGACGACTCCGGCGATCTCCCCGAGCTCGGCCAGACGCTCGGCCAGTGCGGCCCGGTCTAGCGTGTCCAGGTCCACGTCAACGATCTCGACACCAGCGGTCCGAGACCCGAGCATCCCGATCACGGCCTCGGCGACCGCGCCGCCACGACCGGCCGGGACCACGACAGCCCACCCGCCGGAAAGCGCCGACGCGGAGAAATCGTTGGCCGGCAACGGCTTCCAGGCCACCCGGTAACGCCAGCCGTCGACCACCGAACGGTCCCGGTCCCGGCGCCGCCACGAGGACAGGGCCGAGACGACCCCGCTGAGCGACTCGTCCTGGCCCACCGACAGGGCCTCGGCGAAGGCGCCCAGGTCCTCGCGCTCGATCGACTCCCAGAACTGCTGCTCGCCTTCGGAGCGCGCGGCGGCGCCGGCCGGCAGGGCCTTGGCCGGGGCCGCGAGGGTCGGCCAGTAACGCTCGTGCTGGAACGCGTACGTCGGCAGGTCCACCCGGGCGGCGCCGGGGGCGAAGACGGTCCAGTCGACGTGCTGGCCGTGCGTCCAGGCCGTGGCGACGGCGGCGAGCACCGTGGCCGCCTCGTCGCGGCCGGCGCGGATGGTCGGCGCGAAGGCCAGGTCTTCGACGCCGGCGGTCAGGCAGTCCTGGGCCATCGCGGTCAGGACGCCGTCGGGGCCGAGTTCGAGGAAGGTACGAGCACCGAATTCGTAAGCTGCAACGATGCCGTCGGCGAAGCGGACTGCCGCACGGACGTGGTTGACCCAGTACTCCGGGGTCGAAAACTCAACGCCGGCAAGGGAACCGGAGACATTGGAGACGACCGGGATCTGCGGCTCGTTCCACGTGAGGCTGTTCAGGATGCTGCGGAACTCGACGAGCATGGGCTCCATGAGTGAGGAGTGGAACGCGTGCGAAACGGTCAGCTTCTTGGTCTTGCGACCCGACTTCGAGAGCTTCGACGCAACGGAGGTCACCGCGGTCTTGGATCCCGAGATCACCACGGACGTCGGGCCGTTGACCGCCGCGATGTCCACACCCTTCTTCAGCAGCGGCAGCACCTCGTCCTCAGAAGCCTGAACCGCCACCATCACACCGCCGACCGGCAACGCCTGCATCAGACGACCACGCGCCGCGACGAGAGTGCACGCATCTTCCAGGGAGAGAACACCGGCCACGTGGGCCGCTGCGATCTCGCCGATCGAGTGGCCCACCAACACATCCGGCCGCACACCCCACGACTCCAGCAACCGGAAAACTGCCACCTCGATCGCGAACAACGCAGGCTGCGCGTACGCGGTCTGGTCCAGCAGCGACGCGTCTTCGGCCTCGAACACGACCTGCGCGAGCGGACGCTCCAGCAGCGTGTCACAGTGCGCACACACCTCGTCGAAGGCGGCGGCGAACACCGGGAAGGTGTCGTACAGGCCGCGGCCCATGCCCAGGCGCTGGGAGCCCTGGCCGGTGAAGAGGAACGCGGACTTCCCGTCGACCACGGCGCCCGTGGTCAGTCCGGCGAACGACTCGCCCCTGACCAGGCTCTGCAGTGCGTCGACCAGGTCCGCGCCGGTGGCCCCGACCACGACGGCCCGGCGGCTGAGCGCCGCGCGGCCGGTGGCGAGCGAACCGGCCACGTCCGCCGGCCGCAGGACCGAGCCGTCGCCGACCCGGGCGAGCAGCCGCCGCGCCTGGTCGCGCAGCGCCGCGTCGTCCCGGCCGCTGAGCACCCAGGGGATCAGACCGAGCGCGGGCGACTGGTCGCCGGACCGGGTGTCGTCGGACTCGGCGGGCGTTTCGGCCGGCTCGATCTGCTCGATCACGACGTGCGCGTTGGTGCCGCTCATGCCGAACGAGGACACCGCGGCGCGGCGCGGGCGGCCGTCGCCGAGTTCGGGCCAGTCCCGGGCCTCGGTCAGCAGCTCGACCCGGCCGGCCGACCAGTCCACCTGCGGCGTGGGCTCGTCCACGTGCAGGGTGCGCGGCATCAGGCCGTGCTGGATCGCCAGGACCGCCTTGACCACGCCCGCGACACCGGAGGCCGCCTGGGTGTGGCCGATGTTCGACTTCAGCGAACCGAGCCACAGCGGGCGGTCTTCGGGGCGGTCCTGGCCGTAGGTCGCGAGCAGGGCTTGGGCTTCGATCGGGTCACCCAGGCGGGTACCGGTGCCGTGCGCCTCCACAAGATCCACGTCAGCCGTGGTCAGGCCCGCGTCGGCGAGCGCCTGACGGATCACGCGCTGCTGGGCCGGGCCGTTCGGCGCGGTCAGGCCGTTGGACGCACCGTCCTGATTCACTGCGGAACCGGCGACGACCGCCAACACCGGGTGCCCGTTCGCGCGAGCGTCGCTCAGGCGCTCCAGAAGCAGCAGGCTGACACCCTCGCCCCAACCGGTCCCGTCGGCGGCTCCCGCGAAGGCCTTGCAGCGGCCGTCCTCGGACAGGCCGCGCTGCCGGGAGAACTCCACGAACGTCCCCGGCGTCGCCATCACCAACGCACCACCGGCAAGCGCGAGCGTGCACTCACCGTTGCGCAACGCTTGCGCAGCCCAGTGCAGGGCCACCAACGACGACGAGCACGCGGTGTCGATGGTCACCGCGGGACCTTCCAGCCCGAAGGTGTAGGCGAGGCGGCCGGAGACCACGCTCGCGGAGTTGCCCGTCGCGAGATATCCCTCAACGTCCTGGGCCGCGCCCATCAGGAGTGCGCCGTAGTCCTGCGTGTTCGAGCCCACAAACACACCGGTCCGGCTGCCGCGCAGGGCGTTCGGGTCGATGCCCGCGCGCTCGAACGCCTCCCACGAGGTCTCCAACAGGAGACGCTGCTGCGGGTCCATCGCCAGGGCCTCACGCGGGCTGATCCCGAAGAAGCCGGGATCGAAATCCCCGGCGTCGTGCAGGAATCCACCGAACCTGGAGTATGAAGTCCCCTGAGACTCCGGGTCCGGGTTGTAGAGGGCTCCGACATCCCAACCACGGTCGACCGGGAACTCCGAGACCGCATCCACGCCCTCGGACACCAGCTGCCACAGTTCTTCGGGGCTGCGAACCCCACCCGGCAGGCGGCAGCTCATCGCGACGATCACAATCGGGTCGTCAGCCGTGGCCGATCCGCCAGTGGCCACGATCCGGTCGGCGACCGCCGACTCCAGCCCGGTGTCCTCGCCGCCCAGACCGACTTCCGCGAGCAGGAAGGCCGCCAGAACCTCGGGCGTCGGATAGTCGAACACCAGCGATGCCGGCAACGACAGTCCGGAAACACCCGCCAACCGATTACGCAACTCCACCGCAGTCAGGGAATCGAAGCCGAGCTCACGGAAAGCCCGATCCCGAGCCACCGCCTCCCCCGACCCATGACCCAAAACCACCGCAGCC
>DASZBX010000104.1:0-1543 GCA_035943635.1 Actinocrinis sp.
CGACGGCGTGACGCATCACGTCTACCGGACCGGTGACCTGGTCAAGCGCCGGGCGAACGGCGAGTTGGAGTTCGTCGGCCGGATCGACGACCAGGTGAAGCTGCGCGGCTACCGGATCGAACTCGGCGAGATCGAATCCCAGCTGCTCGCCCACGACCTGGTCGCGGCGGCGAGCGTGATCGTGCGCCAGGACACCCCCGGCGACAAGCGGCTCGTCGGCTACATCGTCCCGACCGACGTCGGCAGCATGAGCACCGGCACCATGCCACCGAGCACCGAAGATCTGCGCGCGTTCCTCGCCCTGACCCTGCCCGAGTACATGGTCCCGGCAGCCTTCGTCACCCTCGAAGCGCTCCCGCTCACCCCGAACGGCAAGGTAGACCGCAAGGCCCTGCCCGCCCCCGACCCCCGCGAGCGCACCCGCGACGAGACCTACACGGCCCCGCGCACCGACCTGGAGTTCGCCCTGACCGTCATCTGGTCCGAGATCCTCGGCGTGACCCCGGTCGGCATCCACGACGACTTCTTCCACCTCGGCGGCCACTCGCTGCTCGCCACCCGACTGGTATCCCGGCTGCGCAAGGTGCTGGGCGTGGAGGTCCCGGTGCGGGCGGTGTTCACCGCGCCGACGCCGGCCCGGCTGGCCGCGACCATCGAGGCCGCGCAGGTGGCGACGCAGAACCCGCCGATCACCCGCGCCGCCCGCGACGGCTCGCCGCTCCCGCTGTCGTTCGCGCAGCAGCGGCTGTGGTTCCTGGACCAGCTGGAACCGGGCAGCGCCGAGTACCTGGTGCCGTTCGCCCTGCGGATATCGGGGCGGCTGGACGTGGCCGCGTTGGAGGCGGCGCTGTCGGGGATCGTGGTGCGGCACGAGGTGCTGCGCACCCGCTTCGTCACCGACGAGGACGGCCGGGCCGGCCAGTTCGTCGACCCGCCCGCGCCGGTCGCCGTGACCGTGCACGACCTGCGGCACATCCTCGACGCCCAGACCCGGCACGAGTCGGCGCTCGACCTGCTCGGGACCGAGGGCGCGCGCCCGTTCGACCTCGCGTCCGGACGTCTGCTGCGCGCCGACGTGGTCCAGGTGGGCGACGACGAGCAGTACCTGCTGCTGGCGCTGCACCACATCGTGTCCGACGGCTGGTCCGAGGGCGTGCTGTGGAACGAACTGGTCGAGATCTACTCGGCCGCGCTCGAAGGACGTCCCGCGGCGCTGCCGGAGCTTCCCGTGCAGTACGCCGATTATGCCGTCTGGCAGCGCGACCGGCTCTCCGGCGCGGTGCTCGACGAGCAGCTCGGTTACTGGCGCGAGCACCTGGCCGGTCTCGAACCGCTGGAACTGCCGCTCGACCACGCCCGTCCGGTCGAGCGCGGGACCGCCGGCGACAGCGTCCGCTTCCAGGTCCCGGCCGTTGTGGCTGAGGGGTTGCGGGGGATTGCGTCGGGTGGTGGGGCGAGTTTGTTCATGGTGGTGTTGGCGGCGTATCAGGTGGTGTTGTCGCGGTTCAGTGGTCAGTCGGATGTGGCGGTGGGGACGCCGATC
>DASZBX010000105.1:0-308082 GCA_035943635.1 Actinocrinis sp.
CCCCGGCGCAGCCCCGGCACCATCCCCGGGACGCGCACCGGTACCGCCAACCGGGTACGCCCAACCGGGCGAACCCCCAGCACCCCACAAAAGAACAGGTCAACGGGCTAAGGCACCTCAAAAACCCTAGGGAAACTCACAACCATCACCCCTACTGGCCAGCGCACTCGCGGCCCGGACCTGACACCATGCAGCACTTCGCCACCGCTTCACCGCCGCCGAACACTACGCCACATCGTCCAGGCCCCGCACTGTGCAGCGGTTGCCTCACCGGCACTCGCAACGCCAATGACCTTCCCTGCCTCCGCTGCCCGCTGAGCTGTACTGGCCCCGCGTCGGCCAACGCTCCAGAAGCGCCCGCACCGAATCAATGGCTTAACATCCTGGTTCAGCACCGCGACAGTCACGCACTGGCCCACCTCACCGGTGAACTGGACCTGGCCACGGCCTGTGACCTATACGCCGTCCTTTCCTCCCTCCTCATCCAGACAGGCCGCCTCGTCATCGACACCACCAACCTGACGTTCATCGACGCCAGTGGTCTCAATGTCCTGCTCAGGGCGGCCCAGCAGGCGGCCGCAACCGGCGGCTGGATCCGCCTTGCCGGAGCGCGCCCCCAGCTATGAAAACTATTGGAAATCCTGGACCTCGACCAAGTTCTACCCGTCTATGACACCGAAGAAGAGACCAACCATTGCCGTACCACACCAACTGCCACCACGAAAACCTAACCACCATCACCGAAGGCGCGGCCATGCCCAACCCCCGGTTTAACGACTAGGTATCGAGCCCGGGCCGCAGCGTGCCTATGGCGCGGGAATCAAACGAATGGCCGCCGCAATTTGGGCCTTGAGCTGGCGAAAAGCTCGCTCCGCTTTCCGGCAGGGGTGGCTGATCACGGTTTGCGGCCGACCCCGCCCAGCAGCCCGTCTCCTGCGCACGCTCCGTCTCCATGAAAATCGTAGGGCGCTGCCACCGCCGCCAAGAGTGCCTAACCGGCGTCGCCGCTGTCGGGAGCGGTGCATACCTCGGGGCCCGGCCAGAGCGTCAGGTCACGGCGCAGTCGCAGGAGCCTGCTTCCAACGGCGATCGCGCGGGGCGCGGGGTTGTTGATCTGCGCCTTGCCGTGAGCGGCCGCCGCAGCGCCGGACTCCCACACCGGTATCGGCCCTCACTCGATCGCCCCGCTCACGGTCAGGACGGCGGCGCACTGGTGGCGCAGCTGCGCCACCAGTGCGCCGCCGCGGCGGCCGCGGCTGCGGCGAGGGCCGGGCGCAGTTGTGCGGCGTGCACCGGCAGCACTGCCCTCGCCGCCATGAGCTCGGCCACCTCGTACGCGGCGGGCAGCTCACCGGCGAGCGCGGCCGCCAGGATCGCGCTCCCGTCGCGATCAACGCGCTCGATCAGCAGGTCCAGGTCCTCGGCCGGGGACCGCTCGAGCAGGTGCGCGCGCAGCGCGCGGCGCAGAGCAGATCAGGCCGGCCCGATCCGGGCGAGCAGGTCGAGCGTGCGCCGGCCGACCTCGCGCACGTCTCTGGCGACGAGGGAACCGACGTCGCGCGCAAAGACGCGGTCAGCGGCGCCGGCGGCGGCGAGGGTATCGACGGTGGCGGGAGCGGCGGGGATGACCGCGGTGTCGGGGGCCGTGCCGGGTTGACCGGCGGCCGGATGCAGGGCGTCGATCTGCCGGGCGACGGTGGCCGGGTGTGAGGTGAGTCGAAAATACGCCGCAGACCTTCAGCGCAAGGGCCTCGTGCGAATCCACCGGGCACTCGACCCGGATAGTCGACCAGAGATCGAGATTCTGCTCGATGCCGACCGCCAGCGCGTAGCCCACCGCCTTCTGGCCGCAGCCAAGACGGACCTGGTTTGTCGGGTGTTCTCGTTATGTCAGGGTCGTTAACAAACCGTGATCCGTAATTCGCGCATCGGGGCGGTGCTCGGTGGCGTCTTGCCCTCAGGATGGGTTCGTGGCTGACACACACTCAGAACCCGTGCATACCAGGCTCGCAACAACAGCTGCCGGGACTCCCGCGCGCCTGATCGGCGTCTTGTCGGGGCAAACCCACCTGCCCGGCCCCCGCGGCGGGGTGTGGTCGGTGGCGTTCGGCCGGGCCGGGGACCGACCGGTCCTAGCCGCCGGCGGCGACGGCGGTGTCTGGTTGTGGGATATGGCCAGTCCTGCGGGCCAAGGCGAACCAACCCACCTGCCCGGCCCCCGCGGCGGGGTGTTGTCGGTGGCGTTCGGCCGGGCCGGGGACCGACCGGTCCTAGCCGCCGCCGACGGCGACGGTGTCTGGTTGTGGGATATGGCCAGTCCTGCGGGCCACGGCAAACCAACCCACCTGCCCGGCCCCCGCGGCGGGTTGGGGTCGGTGGCGTTCGGCCGGGCCGGGGACCGACCGGTCCTAGCCGCCGCCGACATCGGCGGTGTCTGGTTGTGGGATATGGCCAGTCCTGCGGGCCACGGCAAACCAACCCACCTGCCCAGCCCCCGCGGCGGGGTGTGGTCGGTGGCGTTCGGCCAGGCCGGGAACCGACCGGTCCTCGCCGCCAGCGGCGACGGCGGTGTCTGGTTGTGGGAGATCGTGGAGGAGCGGTTGGTGGGGCGGCCGGCTGCGTACCGGTCGGATGCGGTGGGCGTGGTGGATGAGTTGTCCCGGGTCGGGGAGGCCCGGGCGCTGGCCGATCTCCTCACGGCCCGCACCGTCCGGCCGCCGCTCGCGGTGGGATTGTTCGGGCACTGGGGCGAGGGGAAGAGCCACTTCCTGGAGCTGTTGCAGGCCCAGGTCGCCGAGACCGCGGGCAGCGAGCTCGCGTGCCAGGCCGTACGCCAGGTCAGGTTCAACGCCTGGCACTACGCGGAGAGCAGCCTGTGGGCGGGACTGGTGGCAGAGCTGTTCGCGCAACTGGCCGCACCACCGGGCCAGGAGCCCGGTGCTGCGCAGCGCACCATGTCCCGGCTGACCGCCGACCTGGTCGCTCAACGCCACCTGCCCGAACGCCTGCGCTCCGCCCAGAAACGCCTGAGCGATCTACAACGGGCCATGGCCGATCCCGAGGCATGGTGGAAGCGGCTGGAGAAGGCCGACCAGGCCGAGTTCACGGGCGCCGCGCAAGGGCGCGCGTTTCGCCGCTGGGTGCGCGACGGGCGCGCCCCGATACTTCGCAACAGCATCGGAAAACTGGCAGGCGCACTCGTAGGCGCCGATGCCAGAACGAAGGCCGGCACCGAGACCGCGGGCACGCGAACCGGGCGCCGCCGAACTCTGGTGTCCCTGGCGGCCGTCGGCACATTGGCCGCAGTGACAGTCGCGACGGCGTGGGCGCTGTCCGGGCCGTGGCACGTCCTGGCGCCGGTCCTGGTCGCCGCGACGGCGCTGGCCGGTCGGGCCCAGGGGATACAGGCGCAGTTTAAGGAGCTCAACGAGGACCGCAGGAAATTCCTGGAGCGGATCGACTCGGCAGTGGCCGGATACCGGGACGAACTGCAAAACTCCTTGAACACCGCTGCGGCGGAGGTCGCCGCGCTCGATCGCGAATCGCGCGACCTGACCGCCGCAGGCCAACTCGCCGGGCTCGTAGCCGACCGGGCCGGTCACGGCGACTACCGTGCCCGCCTGGGCGTCATGACCCGTATCCGCGAGGACTTCCAGAACATGGCACGGCTCCTGGCCCAAGCGGCCACCGAGCCGGACCAACCCGACCGTTCGACCCTCACCGCCCCGAACGACCCCGCCGAGAACCCGGTACCGGCCACCGGACGCTCAGACCGGGGCGCCCCGGACACCGCCGAGGGCCGACCTCGGGCCGGCGGCCGCATCGCCGCCTACCTCCGGAAAAGGACGCGGCCCCAGGCCCAGGCAGCCGATGAGCGGGACCAACCCGGCCGTCCGGTTCTCATGACCCTGAACGGCGCCGCCAAGGACCCGACCCCGGCCACGGACCTCTCGGGCCGCGGCGCCCCCGACGCCGCCAAGGACCGGCTGCCGGCGATCGACCGCATCGTCGTCTACATCGACGACCTGGACCGCTGCCCGCCGGCCCGCGTGGTCGAGATGCTCGAGGCGATCCACCTGCTGCTGGCGGTCGACCTGTTCGTCGTGGTGGTCGCGATCGACCCGCGCTGGCTGCTGCGCGCGATCACGGCGAACTACCGCGACGTGCTCAGCGTCGACCCGGCACTGGCATCCCAGGACGGACAGCAGGGCCAGGCCGACCCGGACGGGGACGACACCTGGGCCTCCACCCCGGCACAGTACCTCGAAAAGATCTTCCAGGTCGTGTTCACGCTACCCACCCTGGACACCGACGGCTACCACAGCATGCTGCGCAACCTGGTCGGCACCCGCGCCGACCAGCCCACCCCCGCACCCCCCGGCCACCCACCGCAGATCCAGACAGCAGCCGACGACGACACTGCGCCCGCGCAGCCGGCCGCGGGCGACCAGGACGATCCGATGACGCTGCCCGCCGCGCGGATCGTCGAGCGCGTCGATCCCCTAACCCTGGACCCGGAAGAGATCACCCTGCTCGACCTGCTCGGACCACCGCACCTGATCTCCACACCCCGCTCGGTCAAACGCCTGGCCAACAGCTACGGCCTGCTGACCGCACTGCGCCGCGACCACCGCGCCGCCGACCTCGCACAGACACCCGACGACGCCGAGAAACCCGACGGGCCCCACCACCTGCCCTACCGGGCCGCGGCAGTCCTACTCGCAGCAATGATCGCCTATCCGGCACTGGGCCCGGGACTGTGCCGCCACCTGCACTACAGCGCCGCCGACGACCCCGGACAAGACTGGTCGACATTCGTCGACTCGCTCAGACCCCGCGAGACCGGAAGGAGATGGTCCAACGGCGCCGAAACACAGATGACGCGCCCCCGGGCCCAAGCCTGGCTGAACCTGGCCAACGCCCTAACCCACATCACCGACGAAGCCGAACGACTGGGCCTGCCCCTGCCGGGCCCGCTGAAAGCCTGGGCGCGCTGGACGGTACCAGTCGCCCGACTCTCCTTCCCCGCCGGAAGCGCCTTGGCCGCACTGCAACAAGAGCAGTTGCCCCGCCGAAAAGCACGCGTGCCATCGCAGACCGCACATCGGACCCGCACGAGACGGGCCACGGAGCCGAACCCGCAAGCCCGTGAAACCCGAGACGGCGAACCGGACACGGCCCCGGAGACATGACCGGCCAGGCGCCCCGGCGACGCCCGCACTTGCGGGGAAATGACACAAATCGCGGAATGATCAAGGTGGCACGCGACACGGACCGCCGGGAAGCTGCAGCGTGAGCGTCGTCGGATGGACGGCAACTTTCCTTCGGCGGCCCGAGCAGAACCCCAGCGTTGTGGACCCAGCCGTGGAACTGAAGGTGTGTGCCGGTGCACTGGGTCAACGTCGGCCTCTGGCGTCGACCCCTTCGGCGCCCTCAGTCGTCGTGGTGTCGTCGGGCGTCCCGGACTGGTCCGGCTCTGGAGGCCTTTGGCGCTCGCCGTCCTCAGCGGATGGCGTCGACGGCGGCCACAGCATCAGGTCTGCGCGCAGTCGCAGGAGCCTGCTACCTGCTGCGATCGCACGGGGCTTGGGGGCGTAGATCTCCGCCATGCCGTGGGCGGCCGCCGCGGCACCGGACTCCCACACCGGCACCGGGCAGCGGTAGGCCCGGGTGGCCAGGAGATCGTCTTCCGCCATCAGCCCTTCTGCCACGGCGACGCGCAGGGAGAGCAGTTCATCGCCGTCGTGGCAGGCGGCTCAGCCGGCGCAGGCGTGCACGGTGGACGGGCCGGCTTCTTTCAAATGGCAGCAAAGGATCCCGGGCGGCTGCTCTAAGAGGTCTGCCGGTGGAATGACCGAAGAGTCGAGGGGGGCGGTGAGGATGTCATGCATGTCGGTCAGCGTCATGTGCCTGATGGCTGGGCTTCGGTGCGTTGGGCGTCCCGGACCTGGGACGCGCTCAGTCCGGTGAGGTCGGCGACCTGAGCACGGCTTTCCCCGGCCGCGAGTAGGCGGGCCACGACGCTGTCGGCCTGCCGATCGAATCCCTCGGCAGTAGTTTGCGCCTGCTCGAGGATGGCGGCGATCCTGGCGTCGGCTTCCTTGCGGATCCGCTCGGCCTTGGCCCGGCCGTCATCCCGGGCTCGCTCAGCCCGATCCCGCATGTGGTAGTACTCCAGCAGGGTCGAGCGCAGTCCCGCCTCGCGTTCTTTGAACGCCTTGGCCCGCCGCGCCAGCGCCGCCTCGGCGCTGCGCAACGCCGCCGCCCTTCCCGGCCCGTTCGTCGCCATAATCCTCACGCTAGGGCCGCTATCGCCCAGCGCCAACCTCTGTGCGCCATCCGAGTTCCCCGGCGCTGCCGCACACAGGCCGCCTGGTCAAAGAAAGAGTTAGCAGGCAAGATGATGACCTGCTTGATGCGCACAAGCCCTGATCGCTTGGCAGCCTGGGCCAGGCCTTGTCGAAAGCGCCTATCGCCACTGCCGAGCAAGTCCGCAGGTTCTTTCGAGGGATCGCAGGACTTCGCGTCGGCGCCGACGTCGATCTCCACACTGTCGTCAGGATGGTCGACAGCCGGGTTTGGGATGCTGCAACATGCGGGCGACGAGAAGACTTAGCATCACGCCCAGTCAGGGTGAAGAAGTTAACGACGGCCGGTCATGTCATCCTCGCCCTACAAATTCAGAGGTGAATCCGACTCTGTGATCGCCTGTCGAGGCCTGCCGCTAGAGGGTTGAAGGACCAGGTCAGAGGAAGTCTAGTCAACTACCTGGGCTTCTTTTGCTGGACGGACGAGACGAGGAGTGCTGGACGACTCGGATCGGGAGAACCCTGTCTCGACCTACGGACTCTCGAGATCGGTAGACACGGCAGCAACAAGGGACCAGCGATGCTGGACGCCCTGTGAAAGCTTGCTGGACGGGCTAACCATTTCGCTGGTATCTCACGCGGCGCGGAATGGGGCGATCTCGAAGAACTGGAGAGGTGAGACTTGAGATCGATAATCGAGTGGTCCCGTGGTCGAGCTCGTCGCACCCGGAGCGAAGCTGGAACGGCGACACCGCGAAGCACTAAACAGATAGCTGCCGGGGGCCGCCGGAACTGACCTCGATGGAAATCTGGACGGATTGTGGACGCGGCTCTCAACTGGTCGTCAGGTGGTTGAACCTGTAACACAAACACCCAGGTCAACGACCTGGGTGTGTGATAAAGATGGTGCGCCGTCAGGGACTTGAACCCCGAACCCGCTGATTAAGAGTCAGCTGCTCTGCCTATTGAGCTAACGGCGCGCGTTCTTGCTGAAGTAAACCCTAGCGTAGTTCCGGGCCGAGTTGAAATCGATTCTTGGGTGATCTTCGTTCGCGCAGCTCAGCGGCCTTTCGCCCGGGATCTGGCGGCGCGGGCGGCCTGTCTGGCGAAGGCTGTGGCCAGGCACCCGGCTGACGCCAGGGCCAGACCAAAACTGACCACGTTTCCGAAAACCTGCACGAACCGAGCTTAACCGGGCGGAGCACGGGCCGCGCGACGACTGCGCGACGGCCGCGCGATGCGAAAAGCCCCGGTTGATCCGAACGGATCAACCGGGGCCCACTTCCGGTGGGGTGAGCGACGGGGCTCGAACCCGCGACACCCGGGATCACAACCCGGTGCTCTACCTGC
Source organism: Actinocrinis sp. (assembly GCA_035943635.1). Lineage (GTDB taxonomy): Bacteria > Actinomycetota > Actinomycetes > Streptomycetales > Catenulisporaceae > DASZBX01. The sequence goes on from DASZBX010000105.1 coordinate 7,659, forward strand.
TGAGCTACGCCCACCATGCTCGGAGAACCCGGTGAAAGGTTCCCTCGCTTCGAAGAGTGTAGCGGCAATCGGGCCCCGAGCTGAAATCAATTGGCCGTCCGCGCGGGCCGCACCCTTGGATCGACGGCGGATCACCCGCGGATCGCCCACAGAACGCCTGTGGACCGCCCGAGGACCCGACCGTCCGCCCGGGCGCTACGCCCCGCCGACGGCCTCGCCGCCGCCCGCCGCGGCCTCGGCGCCCGTGCCCGCCGCCGGGGCCGAGCCGTACCGTCCGGCCACGTTCTTCGCGGTCTCCGAGTCCGGGCCGGGCAGCGGGACGAACACGGTCGCGCGGTAGTACTTCAGTTCCTCGATCGAGTCCTTGATGTCGCCGAGCGCGCGGTGGTTGCCGGTCTTCGGCGGGGACTGGAAGTACACTCGCGGGTACCAGCGGCGCACCAGCTCCTTGATCGAGGACACGTCCACCACCCGGTAGTGCAGGTGCTGCTCCAGCAGCGGCATGTCGCGGGCCAGGAAGCCGCGGTCGGTGCCGATCGAGTTGCCGGCCAGCGGGGCCTTGTTCGGGTCCGGGACGTGCGCCCGGACGTACTCGAGCACCTGGCGCTCGGCCTCGGCCAGGGTGCAGCCGCCGGGCAGCTCGTCGAGCAGGCCCGAGGCGGTGTGCATCTGCTGAACGATCGGTTTCATCGCGTCCAGGGCCGCCTGCGGCGGCTTGACCACCAGGTCCACCCCCTCGCCCAGGATGTTCAGCTCCGAGTCGGTGACCAGGGCGGCGACCTCGATCAGCGCGTCGCTGACGAGGTCCAGCCCGGTCATCTCACAATCAATCCATACCAGCCGGTCGTTCATGGGACCTACAGTATCTGGCCGGGCTCGGCTTTCTCGTGTTGCGGCGGCTTGTTTTGGTAGGCCCGCCGGTAGGAGACCGGGGACATGCGCAGCTGGCGGCGGAAATGTCCGCGCAGCGACACCACCGTGCCCAGGCCGCTGCGCTGGGCGATCTGGGTCAGCGGCAGGTCCGTGGTCTCCAGCAGCTGCTGCGCGAGCAGGATCCGGTGCGCGTTGAGCCACTGCATCGGGGTGGTGCCGGTGGCCAGCCGGAACTGCCGGTCGAACGCGCGCCGGGAGAGCCCGGCCTGCACCGCCAGCGCGTTGATGGTGAACGGCTCGGCCAGGTGCTCCAGCGCCCAGGTCATCACCTTGCCGGTCGGGCCGGCCTGGGCCTCGGGCAGGTCGCCGTCGAAGTACGGCCCCTGGCCGCCCGGCCGCGCGCCGGGGAAGACCAGCTGCCGGGCCAGTTTCGCGGCCATCTCGCTGCCGTGGTCCAGGCCCACCAGGTACAGGCACGCGTCCAGCCCGGCCGCCCGTCCCGCGCCGGTGATGAACTGGCCGCCGTCCACGTACAGCTCCCTCGGGTAGAGCCGGATGGTCGGGCGCATCCGGGCCAGGGCCGGGGCGTGCATCCAGTGGATGGTCGCGGCCCTGTGGTCCAGCAGCCCGGCCGCGGCCAGGACGAACACCCCGCTGTTGAGCCCGACGATCCGGGCTCCCTCCTTGGCCGCCCGGCGCAGCGACTGCAGCGCGGCCTGCGGCACCTGCTCGGTCGGCGAGCGCCAGGCCGGCACCACCACCGTGCCGGCGAAGTCCACCGCGGCCAGGCCGTACGGCGCGGCGATCTGCACCCCGCCGGTGGTCGGCAGCGGGCCGGCCTCCCCGGTGCACACCAGCACCTCGTAGCCCGGCAGCCCCTGGGATCTGCGGTCCTCGCCGAAGACGGCGATCGGTATCGCCCCGTCGAAGATCGGACAGTCCTTAAACAAGATCACAGCGACTGTGTCGCGGTTTCTACTCGCGCTCAGCCGAGGTGTCGTCGTTGGTTCGGCCCGATCGGTGGTCATGGTGGGAAGGCTCCTTGCGCGGTACGGGGCACGTCGCTTTTGGGTGATCGCAGAGAACCTAGCGAATCTATGTGACTATCCGTCAAATGTGCAGCGCGCTCAGAAGCGCAAGTTCGCGCCCCCTGTGCTCTCCCCGGCCGCCGCGCCGCACCTCAGACCGCCGTCGCGGCAGCTCAAAGACAAGCGGAGGAAGTTTTTCCGGTTCGGACATACGCGGTGACACGCACACATTGCCCAACATCACCGCACACAAGACTCACAAAGTCGAACTGATGCGTGCTCGATCCGTGACACGCTGTGGAACACCGGCGTACCGCAGGACGCACCGGCGGCCCGGCGGCGGGCGCACCCGGGCCCGGGAGCGGACGAGCGCGGGCAGAATAGGGGTTGAGCAGGGGGCGAACAGGGGTTTGGCGAAGCCCGTGCGGACGGGCCGTCAGAACTCGTTGTGCAGCGCGGCGATCCCGGAGTCCACGAGGTCCTGCACCCACGAACCGGCGAATTCGAGCCCGGAGGCGACCGGCAGACCATTGCGGGACCGGTAGTGCAACGCCTCCAGCAGCCCGGCCACTCTGTAATGATTCAGCGCCAGATACCAGCCGAGCCGGCTCAGATCAGCACCCGTCTTCAGCGCGTAGCGTTCGGCCATTTGGCGGATTGAGGGAAAACCGCGGGCGGTCGTGTGCGCGGAGGCGATCGGCTTGTGCGGCCGGCCGGCGCCCTCCCAGAAGGTCAGCAGCAGGCCGAGGTCCACCAGCGGGTCGCCCAGGGCGGCCGCCTCCCAGTCCAGCACCGCGGCGATCCGGCCGGGGGAGTTCGGGTGCAGCAGCACGTTCTCCAGCCGGTAGTCCCCGTGCAGTATGGTCGCCCGTTCGATCACCCCGTGCCCGCCCGGGACGCCCGCGCGCAGGCCCGAGGCCAGCCGGGCCAGCCGGGGCACCTCGCGGGTGGCCGAGGCCGCGTGCAGCCGGTCCCAGCGGTCCACCTGGCGGATCAGGAACTGGTCGGTGCGGGCGAAGTCGGCCAGGCCGGTGGCCCGGATGTCCAGCGCGTGCAGGGCCGCGAGGGTGTCGACCAGTGCGTGCGAGAGCACCCTGGCCTGGGCCGGGCTGAGCGCGCTGCACTGCCGCTCGGTCCGGAACACCAGCCCGGGCACCTTCGCGGTGACGAAGAACGGCGCGCCGATCACCGAGGTGTCCTGGCACAGCAGGTACGGCTCGGCCACCGGCACCCGGCCGCCGCGCCCGTGCGCCGAGTACAGGGCTCTGATCACCTGGTACTCCCGGCGCACGTCCCCGCGGCCCTGGGCCGGGGCCGGGGCGGTCAGCCCGGCCGGCACCGGCACCGGGGCCTGCGGGCCGACCGCCAGCGGGGGCCGGCGCAGCACCACGATCCGGCCCGCGGCGTCGCAGACCTCGTAGGTCAGGTTGGACCGGCCGCCGGGCAGCGGCAGGGCCCGCAGCGGGGGCCGGACCGAGCCGGGCATGCGTACCCCGAGATACCGGCCGAGCCGTTCCAGATCCAGGCCGTGCACCGCTGTTGACCAGGGGCTCTGCGGCGGGGCGGCCTGCGGCGCGGAGTCGTCCAGCACTCGCGTCTCACCGGCACCGCCAGCCATCGGTCCGCCCCTCCCATGTGTCGCGCCGCGCACTGCCGGCGGGTGTTTCTTCGCAACGTAATGCGACCACTACGTCCTGGCTAGTGGCATGGCGGCACCTGCGGGCGGAAACTTTCCGCGGCGTCCGGGTTTCACCCTTCGTTCACCCCCGGTGGTGCACAGTGACCCCGGAATTGGCTAACGTGGCTTCGCACGGTCAATCTCGGCGTGTGTTCCGATGCGGAGGACAGATCGATGTCAGTGCTGACAGGTCGTCGCGACAAGCAGACGGGTCCGGTGATGTCCGCATTCGTCACCGCCGTGGTGCTGGCCGGTTCGGCAGCCGCCCTGCCGGCTTTCGCCTCGGACGGCAGCCCGCAGCCGCCCTGTTCGACGCCCACCTCGGGTTCCGCCGCGCCGACCGGCACCGACACCACGCCGCCCCCGGCCACCGGCTCGGCCTCGAAGTCCTCCGACCAGGCCCGGCGCAGCGGTGACGACGCGTCCGATCCCGCGCCGCCCACCGATCCCGGCTGCACGACCACGACGGCGCCCCCGACCACGCCGCCGACCACCGACGCGCCGACGACCGGCGCGCCGTCGACGACGGCGCCCCCGACCACGCCCAGTGCCACCACGGCCCCGCCGTCGACGACCGCGCAGGGCACGCCGACCGTGACCGGGACCACGACCGCGCCGACGACTGCGCCGGCCACCGTGGCGCCGCCCACGACCACGGCCGCGGCCCCGCCGGCCGGCCCCGGACCGGTCGGCGGCGGGGGCGTCGCCGGCGGCAGCTCGTTCGACTACACCGACACGCCCCCCGGCGACACCACCCAGCGCGAGCCGCACGGCACGATCACCCGGTCCCAGATCATCACCCGGGCCGAGCGCTGGCTGGCCGAGCAGGTCCCGTACAGCCAGACCCGCTGGTGGACCGACGCCGGCGGCACCTACCGGCAGGACTGCTCCGGGTACGTGTCCATGGTCTGGGACCTGAACCAGAACATCGACTTCTGGACCGGCAACCTCAACACCGTGTCGCACACGATCAACCCGGCCGACCTGTTGCCCGGCGACACGCTGATGTCGGTCGAGCACACCATAATCTTCGCCAACTGGGTCAACCCGCAGCACACCGAGTTCGACTTCTTCGAGGAGGCGCACCCGGGCACGGCGGCCCGCTTCGTGGTCGACGCGCCGCTGACCGCGTACACCGACAACGGGTTCAACGCCTTCCGCTACGACGGGATCGCCGGCGCCGGGGTCCTGCCCGCGGACCCGGCCACCGGCCTGAGCTTCACCGCGCTCTCCAGCGGCGGCTCGGAGATCGCGCCGTCCGGGGTCTCCACCACCGAGCCGGCCCCGGCCCCGTGGCAGCAGACCCTGCCGGACCAGCAGGCCCTGAGCAAGCTGCTGGCCTCGGCCACCCCGACCCGGACGCCGGTCAAGGTCGACCCGCAGCTGGCCGCGATGGGCCTGAGCGCGGCCGGCCCGGCCCCGACCCGGGTGCTGCTGGCCGCCGCCCTGCTCAGCGCCCTGTTCACCCTGCTGGCGCTGATCCGCAACCCGCGGATCATGGCCGCGGCGCTCAGCCGCAAGCCCAAGGCCGAGCCCAGCCGGCACCGCCGCAAGCACTAGCCCCGGAGCCCTGACACCAGAGCCCTGACACCAGGGCGCTGATCAGCCCGGCGGGCGCGTTCGGCGCGCGCCGGGCCCGGCCGAACGCGACCGACCGCCCGCGGTGCGCCGCCGGACCGGGCCCGCCCGGGCCCGCGCCCGGGTAGGGTCGGCAGTCGGCCGACCCCGCCGGCGCCCCGACGACGGCGAACCATCGGGTGATCATGTCGGAACGTTCACCACAGTGCACGGCAAACCCCGCACCGACCAGGAGATTCCTGCTGCCTCTTGTGCGCCGGGGCTCAGTGGACTATACCTATCGCGAACCTGGTCTAGTCCAATTTCGCACCAGGGTCGGTCATTCCCCGCTCCCACACGTCAGGAGAGCACATGCGATCCACCCGCCCACAGGTCCCCGGCCGCGCGCGGACCCTGCGCCGCCGGCTGACCGGCCTGGCCGCCGCGGCCGCCCTGGTTGCGGTCGCGCTGCCCGGTGCGGCCGACGCCAGTTCGGCCGCCGCCCGGCCCCAGCCCGCCGCGAACTCCAAAGTGGCCATCGGCTTCTTCACCCAGTGGTCCATCTACTCCGGCTTCTTCGAGAAGAACCTGGTCACAGACGGCGCCGCGAGTAAGCTGACAGAGATCAACTACGCCTTCTCCTCGGTCTCGCCGACCGGACTGTGCACCTCCGGCGACAGCTGGGCCGACTATCAGCGCCCGTTCGCGGCCACCGAGGCGGTCAACGGCCAGGCCGACGTGGCCGGCCAGGCCCTGTCCGGCAACTTCAACCAGCTCAAGGAACTGAAGGCCGCCAACCCCAAGCTCAAGATCGTGATGACGATCGGCGGCTGGAGCTGGTCCAACCAGTTCTCCCAGCTGGCCTCCACCCAGGCCGGCCGGGACGCCTTCGTCCAGTCCTGCGTCGACCAGTACGTCAACGGCAACATCCCGGGCCTGGCCCCGGGCGCGGCCAAGGGCATCTTCGACGGCATCGACCTGGACTGGGAGTACCCGAACGAGGTCGGCAACGGCAACCCCTACGGCCCGCAGGACACCAAGGACTTCACCCTGCTGCTGCAGGACTTCCGCAGCGCCCTGACCGCGGCCGGCCAGGCCACCGGGGAGAAGTACCTGCTGACCGCGGACACCTCCCCGAACCAGTACGCCGCGGCGCAGCAGCTGCAGCTGGCCCCGGTGGCGCAGACCCTGGACTGGATCAACCTGATGACCGTGGACTTCCACGGCGACTGGGAGACCCAGACCGACTTCGCCTCGAACCTGCTCCCGGACCCCAAGGACCCGCAGGCCGCGAACGACAAGTTCTCCATCGCCCAGTCGGTGGCCTACTACGAGAAGCAGGGCGTCCCGGCGAACAAGATCGCGCTGGAGATCCCCTACTACGCCCACGTCTGGACCGGCGTGCCGGCCACGAACAACGGGCTCTACCAGGCCGGCACGGCCTCGTCCCTGGACAGTGAGGGCTACGCCCTCGCCTCGGCCGCGCCCGGGACCGTGCACTACGACCCGGTGACGGCCTCGCTGTGGAAGTACGACCCGACCTCCCAGACCTTCTACTCCTACGACGACCCGACCACGATCTTCGCCAAGGGCCTCTACATCGACGTCACCGGCCTGCGCGGCGCCTCCGTGTGGTCCCTCGACGGCGACTCCTCGACCGGGGCGCTCACCAGCTCCCTGACCCAGGCCCTGAAGTTCTGACCCGCTTCGGGACCGGGTATGCCGGCTAGCTGTCTCTGAACGGCCGGTATGACGAAAGGGTGGCGGTGCACCAGAACGGCGCACCGCCACCCTTTTCGCATTGTTCCGATACGCGTTTCGCCTCAGCCGCCAACGGATCCCGCCGCGCGCCGGGTTCGCCACCCCGGCCCTCCAGCGGCCCCGGGAAGGGCTCGGCAGGGCTCTCCAGGGCCGCTGGGGCTCACTCGGCTCCCGGGACCGCCGAACCGGCCAGCCACTGGCTCCAGGAGGCCGTGAAGTCGTTGTAGCCGTTCCCCGGCGCACCGGTCCGCGGGGAGTTGATCACCTTGACCACGTCGCCCGGGATCGTGTTGTCGTAGAACCATTCGGCCTTCTCGTCGGAGGTGCCGATGCAGCCGTGGCTGACGTTGTCCACCCCCTGGTCCCCGACCGACCAGGGCGCCGCGTGCACGTATGTGCCCGAGTCGGTCAGGTGCACGTCCCACTTGACGTCCGGGATGTCGTACGCGTCGCCCAGGCCCGCGGTCTCCGAGTCCATCCGCAGGTCGGTGACCTTGTCCATCACGGCGAAGGTCCCGCCCCAGGTGTCCAGGCCGGGCATGCCCCCGCTGAACGGGAACGTCCCGAACACCTTGCCGTCGCGGTACACCACGGCCTGGTGCGTGGCCACGTTGGCCACGGTCTCCTGGTCCCGGCCCACGGTGAAGGACAGGGTCTTGTCCGCGGTGCCGTACTCGCCGTTCCCGGCGCTCAGGCCGTTCAGCGCCATCTGCACGGTGACCTTCGTCCCGGGCTGCCAGAACGCCTCCGGCCGGTAGTCCACCCGGGAGTCCGAGACCCAGCTCCAGTGCCCGGGCTGGGCCGGCACCGAGGTGACCTTCAGCGAGTTCTCCACCGCGGCCCGGTCGGTCACCGGGGCGGCGAAGTCGAGCACCACCGGCTGGGCGACCCCGTCCACCGAGCCGTCGTCCGGCGCGATCTGTTGGAAGTCGATCGGCGAGCCGGTCGGGTCGGCGGTCTGGAAGGTCGCGTGCTTCTTGGCCGGGGTCGCCTTGGCCGCCGCCGTGGTCACCGCGGTCACGGTGTAGGAGGTGGCGAACTTCAGGTGGCCGGTGCCGGTCCAGGTCCGGCGGTCGGCGCTGAAAACCCCGGCGACCGCGGCGCCCGGCGCGGCGACCAGCACCGAACCGAGCCGTTCGCCCTGGGGCGCGGTCACCACCAGCGGGGCGTCGGGGGCGACCCCGACCGCTCCGTCGGCGATGGACAGGGTGGCCGGCTCGGCCGGCGGCAGGGGCGCGGCCTCGGCCCGGCCGGACGAGGCCGGCCCGCCGTCGCCGGACAGGCCCAGCCAGGCCGCGCCGGCCAGGGCGACCACGGCCGTGCCGAGTGCCGCCGGGACGGTCCATCGCATCGGTTTTCCGTTCACAGGGTCAAGTCTGCTCCGGAATGCGAAATGTTATTCCTACGTATAGGCCGAATTGGGGAATAGCGGCCCTTTGTCGCGGGAAATGCCGACTGTCGGGTTTCAACTGACCGGGACCGGGATGTAGAGCGTGGTCTCGTCGAAAGTGTCGCTGCGCACGGTGATCGCCAGCGTCCAGGTGCCGCGGAAGCCGAGCGAGATCGGCAGGTCCACGAAGTGGCCCGGCCCGTCCGCCTCGACCGTGGTCGACAACGGCCCGATCTTCTCCGCAGCCAGGGTGAACGTCGCGGTGACCTGCGCCGGAGTGTAGGTCAGCCCCTTGGAGTCGGAGAAGTACAGGTGGATCTGGTTCAGGCCGAGGGTGGCCGGGGAGACCACCACGAGGACCGAGCCGGTGGCAGTCCCGGTGGTGAAGGGCACCGAGACGCTGGTCGGGCTCTGCAGCTCCAGCCGGCCCGGCTCGCTCTCCACCAGGATCGAACTGGCGACCAGCACCAGCAGCACGATCCCGCACTCGAGCGCGACCGACCGGCGCAGCGAGCGGAACAGGGAGGTGCGGCTCTCGGCCAGCGCGCGGGCGTTCGCCGCAGCCCGGGCCGAGCTCTTGTCCGGCACCCGGGCCGTGCGGCGCCCGGGGTGGCGCATCGAGGAACCGCCGATGCTCGCGCTGCTGCGCGCCGACGCCGAAGCGGCCGCCGCAGCCGAGACCTGCCCGGCCGACCGGCCCCGCGTGGCCGCGGCCGACTTCTTGCCGCCCGCATCGGCCTGATCCGCCTCCGCCTCCGCCTGCGCGCCCGCTTCCGCCGCGTCGTCGGCGGTCGGCAGCAGCGCCACGGTCTGCCCGATCCACTGCCGCGCCATCCAGCCCAGGCCGACCAGGAGGATCACCCCGGCGATCTTGAGCACCACCAGACGCCCGTAATCCGTGTTGAACAGCGCGTTCCAGCTGCCGACGTTGCGCCAGGCCTGGTACGTCCCGCTGACCACGAGCATCCCGACGCAGCAGGCCGCCATGGTCGAGAAGGTGCGCACCGCGGCCAGCGCCCGGTCCGCCTCCACCGGATCCTCGCTCCTACCGCGCAGCACCACGGCCGCCAGCATCGCCAACCCGCCCAGCCAGATGCCCATCGAGACCAGGTGCAGCAGGTCGGCGATGAAGGCCAGCGGGATCTGGATCCCGGTGGACGAGTGGTCCGCGCCGGCCCAGGTCGCCGCGCCGAGCAGTCCGAACACCCCGGCGCCGGCCAGGAACGCCAGCCGCCCGCGCCGGCCGAACCCGCCGAGCCGGCCCATGGTCAGCGCCAGGATCGGCGCGACCAGCGCGAGCAGCAGCATCCGGGCCAGCACCGCCTGGCCGAACCGGGTGCCGAGGGTGGCCGAGACCGCGCCCGAGTCCAGCGCCCGGCCCAGCGGCAGGCCGCCCGCGTACACCCCCTGCATCAGGATCGTGCCGAGCGCGGCCGCCATCAGGCCGACCCAGCCGCCCGCGAGCAGCCGTCCGGCCGCCCGGCTGCGGCCCCCGGCCGGCCAGCCGGCCGCGATGAAGACCACCCCGCCGAACAGCAGCGCGTAACTCAGGTAGCCGAGCCAGCGCAGCGCGCCGTACAGCAGGCCGGCGAAGGTGCTCGCCCTGGTGTTCAACGTGGCCGCGTTCACCGAGGTGTCGCTGGCCGCGCCGATCGAGAAGGTGTACGCGCCCTGGACCGGGTGCGAGTCGGCCGAGATCACGTGCCAGGCCACGGTGTACGTGCCGTCCTTGAGCCCGGACCGGAGCCGGGTGACGATCTCGTCCGGGTTCGCCGCCGCGGTGGTGTTGCCGTCGTCCACCCGGGAGCCGTCCGGGGCGAACACCCGCAGGCTGTCCGGGCTGACCCCGACCGCCTCGTCGAAGGTCGCGGTGACCTGGGCCGGGGCCTTGGCCAGGACCGAGGCCTCGGTCGGGGTGGTGGTCTGCAGGGTGGCGTGCGCGGCGGCCGGGCCGGCCGTGGCCAGCAGCAGCACCAGCGCCGCGCCGAGCGCGCCGCCGAGCCGCCGGCGTACCCGCGACCCGGCCCGGCCCGGCGCCGCGGCCGGCCGCGCCCGCAGCCCGGTGCTCACGCCCGGTCGCCCGGGTCGGCCGGCCGCCGGGTCCGCCAGAGCGCGTATCCGGCGGCCAGCAGCCCGAGCGCGCCCACGATCAGCCCGGCGATGCCCAGGCCGTTGCCGGAGGAGGTAGAACTCGCGCCCGTGGTCGTGTTCGTGCCTGCGGCGGCCGGCGGCACGGCGGTGTCGGGCGTGTTCGCCGGACCCGTGCTGGTCCCGGTGGTCCCGGCTGAGTCGGAGTCCGAGCCGGCCGGGGTCAGGGCCAGCACCGGCGCCGGATGGTCCGGATCCGGCTGCCCGGGCGCGGACAGGTCGATCCAGCGGACCACGTCGCCGTTCGAGTAGGTCTGCACCGCCTTGAACACCAGCTGCGTGGCGTCGGCGGGCAGCGGGTCCACCGAGATCGAGAAGTCCTGGTACTGCCCGGGCACGATGGTCCCGCCGGTCCAGTCGACCTCGTCCACAGCGGTGCTGAACGTGCCGTCGTCCGTGGTCAGCGGCTTGGCCAAGGTGACCGTGTGCAGGGTGACGGTCCAGCCCGGGACCGGTTTGGCCAACACCTGGGCGATCGGGTCGGCGGTCGGGATCTGCAGCTGGAGGCTGACCGTGTTCGCCCCCGACTCCTCGTTGGGCACCTTGAAGGTCAGCTCCTGGGTCGAGCCCTGCGGCGCGCTGGTCGGCGAGACGGTCACGTGCGCCGACGCCGCCCCCGCGGCGGCCAGGACCAGAACCGGCACGGCCAGCAGCACGCCGGCGGCGCGCAGGGTGCGGGAGGGGCGGGGTGCGGGCATGCGGGACTTCCTTCTCGCGAGACGGTACCGGGGGCTGCGGGCGGCCGCGCCGGTCGCACGGCTGGATTCTGGGGGCGGGGGCAGCGCGGGCACAACTTCCATGGTGCCCCATCGCCGTGAGTGTCGGAACGTCGCGTTACGGTACGCGTGCCGGATGCGCCGGGAGTGCTCCGGTTCACCACGACTGCGCACGGATGCACGATTCCACCACGGGGAAAGCGGGCAAAATCGTCGATAGGCCCGCAGAGGGTGCACGGAGTCGGCGAGGACCGCGGGCGAGGGAGAAGACGTCGACATGCCGGGACACAGCGTGTTCATCGGGGCATCATGCGTCCTCGTCCTGACCCTGCTGGCCGCCCGGGCGCTGCTGCGGCTCGGGCACGACCACCGCAGTGTGCGCGCGGGCGGCGGACGGCGTCGGCACCGGCGCAGCGAGGCGGCGCACCTGGCCATGGCGGTCGGGATGGCCCTGATGTTCCTGCCGCTGCCGGCCACCCGCCCGGCGCTGGCCGGTTTGTTCGCGGCGATCGTGCTCTACGCGGCCGCCGTCTGGGTGACCGACCGGGTCCGTGCGGCCCGGGCCCGGCTCGGCGCGGCCGTCGGCGACTGCCCGCCGGAGCACCGGCTCGAACCGCACCAGGTGGTGGTCGGCAGCGCGATGGCCGTGATGGCGCTCGGCTCCCGGGCGGTCGGGACCGGCGCCGCGGCCGGGATGGCCGCGATGCCCGGGATGGCGCCGGCCGGCGGCTCGCTGACTCCGGCCGCGCTGCTCCTGTTCGGCTACGTCTGGGTGTCCGTGCTGGTGCTCGGCGGCGGCCTGGCCCGCACCTTCCGCGCCGAAGCGGGCCTGGAGCGCGACCTGGCCGCGCTGCTCGGCGCGCCCAGCACGGTCTACGCGTGCGAGCTGACCATGACCGTGGTGATGGGCCTGATGCTGCTGTCCTGACACGGCTCGCCCTCGCCCGGCCCCGCGGCCCGGCTCAGTTCGACGGCTCGACGGTCCGCAGCGTGCCGTCGGCCAGCCCGGCCAGGTAGTCGTTGTAGTCGTTGAGCTCCGAGTCCCCGTCCCGGTCGGCCTGCCGGTCCTTGCGCACCGCCTCCCGCTCGTCGGACTTGCGCCACTGCGCGAACAGCACCAGCAGCACGATCAGCGTCGGCAGCTCGCCGAAGCCCCAGGCCAGCGCGCCGGCGGTGTTCTGGTCGTCGAACGGGTCCACTCCCCACGCCGCGGGCGGGTGGGCGAAGGCCGTGGTGATCAGCGAGGAGGACATCATCACCGCGATGCCGAAGAACGCGTGGAACGGCATCGCCGCGAACAGTTCCAGGATCCGGATCACGTAGGGGGAGCGGTGCGGCGCCGGGTCCACGCCCATGATCGGCCAGAAGAACAGCAGCCCGACCATCAGGAAGTGCACCAGCATCAGGTCGTGCCCGGTCTCGGTGCTCATCAGGGTGTCGAACAGCGAGGTGAAGTAGAGCCCGTAGAGGCTGACGATGAACAGGGGCAGGGTGAACAGCGGCGAGGACACCACCCGGGCGAACCGGCTGTGCAGCAGCACCATGATCAGTTCGCGCGGCCCGGTGTGCCCGGGCCGCGCGGGCCGGAACGCCCGCAGGGCCAGGGTGATCGGCGCGCCCAGCAGGATGAAGACCGGGGTCACCATCGACAGGATCATGTGCTGCAACATGTGGCTGCTGAACATGTACATGCCGTACTCGGACAGCCCCGAACAGGTGACCCCGAGGAAGACCAGCAGGCCGAGGTAGAAGCTCGCCGTGCGCCCGATCTGCCAGCGGTCCCCGCGCCGGGCCAGCCGGACCACGCCGAGCAGGTAGAGCCCGCCGGCCAGCACGGTCAGCGGCAGGAAGACGGGGTCCGTGTGCCACCTGAGCATGCCCTCCAGCGAGGGCGGGGCCAGGGTCGCGGCCCCGGGCATTCCCGGCATCCCACTCATCGCTGCCTCCTCCACCGCGTCCTTCGCCGTGTCGGGTCAGCCTAGTACGCGGCGATATGTCGGCCCGCACCGGGGTTCGGCCCGGTCCCGGCCCAGGTCGGCCACCGGACCACCGGGCCCCGCGGACGCCCGGAAACGTGTCCGGAAGCTCCCCGGCGACTGCCCTGAAGACGGGTTTCACCATATTGGTCTAGTCCATTCTCTTGACGCTGCGGCGGCGACGCAGTACACAGAAATAACCCACCGGGATTCGGCGCATCCGGGGTGGAGAGAGCGAGATGCCCAGAAAGTCCGCAAGGCGATCACGGCGACAACCGCAACCTCACCCATCAGGAGTCCCCCATGCGCCACAGAACGGCCCGGAACCGGGCCGCGGGCCCGGCCGACGGCTTCGCGCCGCCGCCCACGCCCTCCCGGCCCGCCGCCGCCAAGCCCCGCCGCCTGCTCGCGGTCGTGGCCACCGGCGCGGTGGTCGCGGCCACCGCGCTCAGCGTCGGCCTCGCCTCCAGCGCCAACGCCAGCCCGGCCGCGACCCCGGCCGCCGCCACCTCCGGCGGCATCAACGTCGCGTACTTCGACCAGTGGTCGATCTACCAGAACGCCTTCTACGTCAAGAACCTGGACACCGAGGGCCTGGCCGGCAAGCTCAACTACCTGATCTACGACTTCGAGAACATCAACCCGAGCACCGACCAGTGCTTCGAGGCCGAGAAGGCCACCGACCCGGACCCGGCCGGGGAGAACGACCCGAACGCCGGCGACGGCGCCGGCGACATGGACGCGGACTACGGCAAGCCGTTCCCGGCCAACGAGGCCGTCAACGGGGTCGCGGACACCTCCACCCAGGCCATCGGCGGGAACTTCAACCAGCTCAAGGAGCTGAAGGCGAAGTACCCCAACCTCAAGATCCTGCTGTCCGTCGGCGGCTGGACCTACTCCAAGTACTTCTCCACCGCGGCCGCCACCGCCTCCTCCCGGCTGGCCCTGGTCAACTCCTGCATCAACCTGTTCCTCGACGGGAACCTGCCCGGCGACTCGGACTACGGCCCGACCTACGGCGGCACCGGTTCGGCCCCGGGCATCTTCGACGGCTTCGACATCGACTGGGAGTATCCGGGCTCGACCAACGGCCACCTGGGCAACATCACCTCGCCCAACGACACCGCGGACTACACGGCCCTGCTCGCGCAGTTCCGCAGTTCGCTGACCTCGCTGACCGCGACCACCGGCAAGACGTACTACCTGTCGGCCGCGCTGCCGTCCGGCCAGGACAACATCGCCGAGATCCAGACCAGCCAGATCGGCCAGTACCTGACCTTCGGCGACGTGATGTCGTACGACATGTACGGGGCCTGGAACCCGACCGGCCCGGCCGACGAGCAGGACCCGCTGTATGCGAACCCGAACTCGCCGGAGCCGGTGGTCGCGCCCGGGAACCAGACCTTCAGCATCGACAACGCCCTGAAGGCGTGGACGGTCGGTGATGCGCCATACTCGATTGCCGGTGGCTTCCCGGCGAACAAACTCACGCTGGGCGTGCCGTTCTACTATCGCGGCTGGACCGGCGTAACGGCCGGGTCGAACCACGGGCTCTATCAGACCGCTTCCGGTCCGTCGGCCGGGCAGACCGACTCCGGGGACGTGCCGGGCGTCGCGATGTACAAGGAACTGCTGGGCACGGTCAACAACGCGGCCGACACCTTCTGGGACCCGATCACGCAGTCCGCGTACTTCTATGACGGCACGAACTTCTACGGCGGCGAGGACGCGCAGTCCATCCAGGCCCAGGCGAACTACGTGCACTGCAACGGGTTCGGCGGCTTCATGATGTTCTCGCTCTACGACCTGGACCCGTCCGCGACCCTGTTCAACGACGCGGTCAACGACCTGGCCGGCTCGGCCTCCACCTGCACCACGCCGAGCGGCACGCCGACCACGGCCTCGCCGACCACGACCAAGCCGACCACGGCGCCGCCGACCAGCACCCCGCCGACGACGACCAAGCCGACCACCGCGCCCCCGACCACCACCCCGCCCACCACGGGCAAGCCGACCACCGCGCCGCCGACCACGCCGCCCGCCTCCGGGGGGCTGGTCAACGGCGGATTCGAGACCGGTTCGCTCTCGCCGTGGACGGGCGACTCGCTCGACACGGTCGTCTCCTCGCCGGTCTTCGCCGGATCGCACGCCCTCCAGGGCGCGGCCAGCGCCGGTGACGACGCCCAGGCCAGCCAGGTGGTCACCGTGCTGCCGAGCCACACCTACACCCTGACCGCGGAAGTCGAGGGGACGTACGTGTTCCTCGGCGTCAGCGGGACGGGCGTGACGGCGGCCGACACCTGGACGCCGGGGACGAGCGGCTACCAGCTGCTCACCCTGACCTTCACCACCACGTCGACGGCCACCAACGTCACGGTCTACCTGCACGGCTGGTACGGCCAGGGCACCTACTACGCGGACAACGTCACGCTGACCGGCTGACGCCCGGGAAGCGGACCCAGGCGACTAGACCCGCATTCCGCACGTCACCTGAACGAGTGAAGGGCAATTCAGCAAATATAGGGCATTCTACTCGGCTTAGTAAGACCACTGTTCTGAAACGAGCCTTAATTGTCCCGCTTTGCATATCGCTCGATCGAGCTATGTGAATGCGGGACTAGAGGAACAGCGCTAAAAGAACAGCAACAGACACAGGTCGTCGTTCCCGTCCGAGACGATGTACTTCTCGGCGGGCACGACGACCGGTGTGGGCAGCGCGGTGGGGGCGCCGAAGTCGGAGAGGTCGACCTGGAAGCCGGACAGGCTCTTGGTGGTGGGCACCGCGTCGATCGAGACCTTCAGGCCCATCCGGTAGGTCAGCTGCACCAGCGCGCCGGTGTCCATGTCCGTGTAGAGGTCGACCGAGAGCTCGGTGCTGCCCGTCTCCTTGAAGAACGGTTCTTGCAGCACCGAGGCCGGTATACCGGGCACCGTGGACAGGTCCACCGTGCCGGTGTACTCGGTCGCGGGGTTCTTGCCGACGGTGCTGGGGCCGTCCAGGTGCACCTTGTCCAGGTGGTGCAGGGCCAGCCACCAGATCGAGTGCACGGAGTCCGTGCCCTGGACCGTGGTCAGCGCGGTCCTGGTCCAGGAGGGCGGGGTACCGGCCGACTGGCCGGTCGCGCCCTGCCGCGGGGGCACCGTGGAGTAGAACTCCCCGTCCGCCGAGACCGCGTCCACCTCGGTGTTCGCCCCGCTGCTCTGCTGGCGCCCGCCCTGCAGCTGGGTCGCCCCGGTCAGCACGTCGGTCGGCCCGGACAGCTGCATCATGCTGATCAGCGGGTTGGCCGGGCGGCTGGTCAGCACCGTGCTCAGCGAGGTGTTCGCGGTGCCCGCGCGGTCGAACCAGGAGTCCAGCCGGGCCAGCGCGGCGATCGCCCCGGCGTTCGGGGTGGCCGAGGCGGTGGCGGCCGGGGACGGCGCCCCGTCCGGGGCCGCGCTCGAACAGCCGGCCAGACCGGACAAACCGAGCACGACTGCGAGCACGCCCGCGGTCCTCCGCCTGCTCATCGTGGTCCCTCCGACATATGGCAGCTGCCGCGCCCGTTGACTTGTGCCACCCCCGCAGGGATCGAACCCGCGGACACCAGTGCGCCGACAGGTCGCAGAATACTCGACTTTCGGTGCTCTGACCAGCGAATACCGTCCCTCTGGCCCGGTGCGGGCGGCATACTTCCAGGTGATTTTACCGCAGGGCGCCCGCCCAGGCGGCCGAACCGGCGGCCCGGCCCGGACCCGGCCGCCGCACCGGGGGTGAGATCAACTTGTGATCACCCGGGGGGTTGCCAGGTTATTCTGTAGGGCTAAACATCGTATTGTGGAGATTCGTCCTCGGATCTCCGCCCGGGGATGGTCACAGATCCCCCGTGCCGAACCCCTGGACCGCGCCCACACGGTTCAGGGGTTCGCCATATCGCCCGGCGCGCGGCGCACCGGATGCTCCGGTCCGGCCGGCGGAGCCGGGTGACGGGGCGCACCGGCTCGCGGCCACCGCCCGCAGTGCGCCAAAGCGCCCGATCGCCGCGGCGGCCGGATTCGCCCGGTCCGCGAGGCCGGTCCGGGCGGGGCGCGGCGCCGGCCGGAAAGCGACGTCCGACGACCGCCGTGGACGGGTGGGGGGGGGTGGCGCGGGAGTGCCGAGCAGCCGTCCGGAAGGCGTCGCGGACGGCCGTGAACTGCCGGAAAAGCGGCCCGGAGGCGAAGGATCGAAGCACGGATCCGAGCGCCCCCGGCAGGGATCGAACCTGCGACCAATCGCTTAGAAGGCGACTGCTCTATCCGCTGAGCTACGAGGGCCTTCGCGGCGGACAGCCGCGTGCAGAGCCCAGCGTAGTGGAAACCCGTGCCCTTCCCGCTAGTCCATTAACGGACGCCGGAACAGGAGATTGACGGAAAAGGTCCCCATGTCACGCTGCGCTTGATAGCGTCTGCGGAGGGTGGCCGCCCGAAAACGCAGCCAATCCGCAACTAAGAAGTTATGGAACAAATCCGACACCGGTGTTCCCATATCCCGGGGGGCTACGGCATGCTCACGGCTGTGACGATCACAGGCCCGGACGCGGACCTGCTGGGTGCAGTTGGGGCCCTGCGCGGCAGCGTCGCCGCAGCACGCCTTCCGCTGGTGGCCGAAGGCGCCCTCACCGCGCGGCAGATACAGACGAATCTGGTCCAGTCGCTGGACGACTATTTGATCCCCCGCCTGCGGCGCAGCGCGGGACCCGTGCACATCGTGGTCGGCGGCTCCACCGGCGTCGGCAAGTCGACCCTGGTCAACTCGATCCTGCGGCACGAGGTCACCAAGGCCGGGGTGCTGCGGCCGACCACGCGGTCGGCCGTGATGTGCGTCAACCCCGGCGACGTGCCCGCGGTGACCGGCCCGGACCGGCTGCTGCCGGCCTACCTGCGCAGCTCCACCCCGACCCAGCGGCCGGACACGATCACCCTCTTCCCGCACACCGGCATCCCGCCGGGCGTCACCCTGATCGACGCCCCGGACGTGAACTCGGTGCTCGGCGACAACCGCCTGGCCGGCGGCCGGCTGCTGGCCGCCGCGGACGCCTGGGTGCTGGTGACCACCGCCGAGCGCTACGCCGACGCCGTGCCCTGGCGGCTGCTGCAGGAGGCGCACGACCGCCGGGTCACCCTGGCCATCGTGCTCAACCGGGTGCCCCCGGACAGCCTGGCCGAGGTGCGCGAGGCCACCGGCGCGCTGCTCGCGGTCAACGGCCTCGGCGACATCCCGCTGTTCACCGTGCCCGAGGCCGTGCTCACCATGGGCCTGCTGCCCGAGTACCTGCTCGACCCGCTGACCACCTGGCTGCGGGCCACCGCGCACGACCCGGTGCTGCGCCAGAACACCATCGCCACCACGGTCAACGGCCTGTTCGACGACCTGCCGCGCCGGCTCGGCCTGCTGGACGACGCGCTCACCGCCCAGGCCGCCACCGCCGCCGGGCTACGGGTGCAGGCCGACGTGGCCTACTCGGCCCAGCGGGCCGGGCTGCACGACGCGATCGCCCAGGGCGAGCTGCTGCGCGGCGGCCCGCTGCTGGAGTGGCAGGGCGTGATCACCCCGGAGCGGGCCGGCCTGCTGTTCTCCGCGGCCGGCGCGGACAGCACCGCCACCGCCCGCCGGCTGCTGCTGGGCGCCGCGGCCGACGCGATCACCGCCGCGGCCGGCCGGGCCGCGGACGAGGTGGCCGCGTCCTGGCACGGCGCGCTGATCGACGACGACCCGGCGCTGACCTCGATCTCGGCCGGCTCCCGGGCCGGGGCGGTGCCGCCGGAGCTGGAGGACTGGGCCGACGGCCTGACCGAGGTGATCGACAAGGAGCCGCGCCAGCACCTGCGCACCTCCGAGCAGTTCTTCGCGGCCGGCCCGGCCGGACCGGCCGTGCTGCTGGCCGCCCTGGTGTTCACCGGGCGCCGGACCGGTCCGGCCAAGTCCCGGCGCCGGCGCAACACCCTGGCCGTGCACCCGGCCGTGGCCGCCACCCGCAAGCTGGCCGACGCGGTGTTCGGCCCCGAGGACGCCGACCGGCTCGCGGTCGGCGCGGCCACCACCCTGGACCTCGCGCTGGCCGCGTTGTTCGACCGGCTGGCCTTCCGGCACCACCGGACCCTGGGCGAACTGGGCGTGGACCCGCTGGCCGGCAAGGCGGTGCTGGACGCCGGACTGGCCGTGCAGCGGGCCCGGTAGTGCTCTCGGCGGCGACCCTCCCGCAGCGCCCGCGACCCGGCTCCGGCCGGGCCCGCGCGGGCGGCCGCGGGCGCCGTCGGACCGGCCCGTGCGCGGGCGTGCGAACCCGCCGACGCGCCGTCAGACGCCTTGCCGGGCAAGGATTCGCGCGCACCGGCCGTCGGCTCGCCGCAGCCTCGTGCCCTGATCCGGGCCTGCTCACCGGGCCCGCCGGCGCCGGGCCGGGGCGGGCCGTCGGGAACTCGCCGGCCCTGGGCCTTGCGCCGACCGTCCGGCGCGGGGCAGGCTCCGGTACGGTTCCAACACCGGACACATGCTCCGCAGCGACGTCGGCAGGACGCCGGAAGGTGGGTGGGAAGTGAAGCTGACCAGAACCAACGGGCGCGCCGTCGGGGTCGGGTCCCGGCTCGACGCCCTGGCCCGGCTGGTGGACGCGGCCGAGGACCGGCTGCCGGAAGAGGCGCTGAACCCGGCCGGGGAGGTGCTGCGCCGGGCCGCGGACCGGTTCGGCCTGTCCGCCGAGCACACCGCCGCGGTGATCGCCGGGGCCACCGGGGTCGGCAAGTCCTCCCTGTTCAACGCCCTGGTCGGGATCGGCCTGTCCCCGGTCGCGGTGCGCCGGCCGACCACCACCCAGGCGATCGCCTGCGTCTGGGAGGCCGAGCGGCTGGCCGAGGCCCGGCCGCTGCTGGACCGGCTCGGAGTGGCCGAGCGGCGCCAGCTGACCCGGGACTCGGCCCTGGACCAGACCCGGGTGCGCCACTCGCTGGCCGGCCTGGTCCTGGTCGACCTGCCCGACTACGACTCGGCCCTGCACGAGGACCAGACCGAGGTGGACACCGCGGTCGAGCTGGCCGACGTGGTCATCTGGGTCACCGACCCGCAGAAGTACGCCGACGCGGTCTGGCACGAGCGCTACCTCAAGCAGCTGGCGAACCACGCCGAGGTCATGGTGATCGTGCTCAACCAGATCGACGTGCTGCCGCCGGAGAGCATCGCCGAGTGCGCGGCCGACCTGACCCGCCTGGTCGAGGAGGACGGGCTGGTCGGCGTACCGGTCTTCCCGGTCTCGGTCCGCAGCGGCGAGGGCGTCGACGAGCTGCGCCGCGAGCTGACCACCCGGATCTCCGGCCGCCGGGCCGCGGCCGACCGGCTGGCCGCGGACGTGGACTGGGTCGCCGACAAGCTCGCCCCCTACCTGCTGCCCAGCGCGGACGAGCCCGGCCTGGCCGACGCGGTCGAGCCGGAGCTGCCCGAGCCGATCCGGACCGAGGTGCTCGAAGGCCTGCGCTCGGCCGCCGGGGTCTCCTCGCTGGCCGACGTGCTCAGCGTCCGGCTGGCCGCGCACGCCGCGGCCGCGGTGGCCAGCCCGCTGCGCCAGGTCGGCGCCGCGCTCGGCCGGGAACCGGCCCAGCAGCCCGGCCAGCCCTCGGCCGGCCCGGGCTCGCGCACCCTCAAGGACCTGCTGCTGGCGGCCACCGAACCGCTCGGCCGGATCCCCGCGCCGGTCCCGGTGGACCGGGCCGCGCTGGAGACCGTGCTGGCCCGGCTGGCCGACGCGGCCCTGGCCGGGCTGCCCGCGGACTGGGCCCGCACCGCCCGCCGGGAGCTGCTGGACCGGCGCGGGGACCTGGCCCACCAGATCGACACCGCGCTGACCGAGTGCGAGTTCGACGCCGAGCGCAAGGACGGCCGGCTGGCCGTGCGCCTGGTGCACATGCTCTGCCTGGCCATGGTGGCCGGCGGTCTGGTGATGATCTTCATCCAGTCGATCCCGGCCTGGGGCGGCCCGGCGCTGAGCGTGCTCGGCCTGGTCGGCACCGGGGTGATCGACCTGGTCGCCCGGGCCAGCGCCCGCCGCTCGGCCCGGGCCGGCGGCCGGATAGCGGTCGGCCAGCTCTCGGCCGAACTGGCCGCGGTGGCCCAGGACACCCTGTTCGCGCCGGTCGCCGCCGAACTGGCCGGCTACCGCCGCGCCCTGGCCGACTACCGGACCGTGCAGGGCTACTGAGCCGCCGCCTGGCCCTGACTCATCCACAGGCCCGGGCCATCCGCCGGCCCGGGGTTGTCCATCGGCCCGAGTTATCCACAGGCTCGGGAAATCCGGCTGTCGGATCCGCCCGGGATGTGCGACCTTCGGAAGACAGGGCACGATCCGGTGCCCGGGGGAGCACGGGGAGCGGGAATCCGATGAGCATTTTCGGCGAGGTCCAGGTCACGGTCGCCGGGACCGTGGTCAGCGAGCCAGAACTTTTCGTCTGCGCGAACGGCAGCCCGCGCGCGGCCTTCCGGCTGGTCGCCCGGGAGGTGAAGCACGACCGCGACCAGGACCGCTGGATCACCGTCCGCAGCAGTTACTACACCGTGGTCTGCTGGCGCAACCTGGCCGACCACGTCGCCTCCGCGGTCGGCAAGAGCGACCCGGTCCTGGTGACCGGCCGCCAGCGGGTGGCCGACTGGTCCGAGGCGGCCGGCCGCGGCCCGGCGGTCGAGATCAGCGCCGTCTCGGTCGGGCACGACCTGCGTTACGGCCTGAGCCGGTTCCAGCGGGTCCGCCGGGGCGCCGACAGCCCCGATCCGTTCGCCGCGGACCACCTCGCGCAGCCCGCCGGAGCCCCCGCGCCCGGGCGCTCCCCGGCGGCGGCGACGGAGCAGTCCGCCGGGAGCACTAAGATTTGACTATGGCGGAGTTCATCTACACCCTGCGCAAGGCCCGCAAGGCACACGGCGACAAGGTCATCCTCGATGACGTCACCCTGTCCTTCCTCCCGGGAGCCAAAATCGGAGTCGTCGGCCCCAACGGCGCCGGCAAGTCCACCGTGCTCAAGATCATGGCCGGGCTGGAACAGCCCTCCAACGGAGACGCCCTGCTCGCACCCGGCTACTCTGTCGGCATCCTGCTCCAGGAGCCGCACCTGAACGACGACAAGGACGTCCTGGGCAACGTCCAGGAGGGCGTGGCCGACTCGATCGCCATGCTCGCCCGGTTCAACGAGATCGCCGACCTGATGGCGACCGACTACTCCGACGAGCTGCTCGCCGAGATGGGCACGCTCCAGGAACAGCTCGACCACCGCAACGCCTGGGACCTGGACTCGCAGCTGGAACAGGCGATGGACGCGCTGCGCTGCCCGCCCCCGGACGCCGACGTCAAGGTGCTCTCCGGCGGCGAGAAGCGCCGGGTCGCGCTGTGCAAGCTGCTGCTGGAGGCGCCCGACCTGCTGCTGCTGGACGAGCCCACCAACCACCTGGACGCCGAGTCGGTGCTCTGGCTCGAGCAGCACCTGGCCAAGTACCCGGGCACCGTCGTGGCGATCACCCACGACCGGTACTTCCTGGACAACGTGGCCCAGTGGATCCTGGAACTGGACCGCGGCCGGGCCTACCCGTACGAGGGCAACTACTCCACCTACCTGGAGACCAAGTCCACCCGGATGAAGGTGGAGGGCCAGAAGGACGCCAAGCGGGCCAAGCGCCTGGCCGAGGAGCTGGAGTGGGTCCGCTCCAACGCCAAGGGCCGGCAGACCAAGTCCAAGGCGCGCCTGTCGCGCTACGAGGAGATGGCGGCCGAGGCGGAGAAGACCCGCAAGCTCGACTTCGACGAGATCCAGATCCCGCCCGGCCCGCGCCTGGGCTCGATCGTGGTCGAGGTGGACAAGCTGTCCAAGGGCTTCGGCGAGCGGCTGCTGATCGACAACCTGTCCTTCACCCTGCCGCGCAACGGCATCGTCGGCGTGGTCGGCCCGAACGGGGCCGGCAAGACCACCCTGTTCAAGATGCTCACCGGCCTGGAGACCGCGGACGCCGGCTCGGTCAAGGTCGGCGAGACGGTCAAGATCTCCTACGTCGACCAGGGCCGCTCGGCGATCGACCCGAAGAAGACCCTGTGGGAGGTCGTCTCGGACGGGCTGGACTACATCCACGTCGGACAGGTCGAGATGCCCTCGCGCGCCTACGTCTCCGCCTTCGGGTTCAAGGGCCCGGACCAGCAGAAGCCGGCCGGCATCCTGTCCGGCGGCGAGCGCAACCGGCTCAACCTGGCGCTGACCCTGAAGGTCGGCGGCAACCTGCTGCTGCTGGACGAACCGACCAACGACCTGGACGTGGAGACCCTCTCCTCGCTGGAGAACGCGCTGCTGGACTTCCCCGGCTGCGCCGTGGTGGTCTCGCACGACCGGTGGTTCCTGGACCGGGTGGCCACCCACATCCTGGCCTACGAGGGCGAGTCCAGCTGGTTCTGGTTCGAGGGCAACTTCGACTCCTACGAGAAGAACAAGGTCGAGCGGCTCGGCGCCGAGGCCGCCCGCCCGCACCGGGTCACCTACCGCAAGCTCACGCGTGACTGAGACCACGATGACCGGCACCCCGAACGGCCGGAGCACGGCGGCGCGCAGGCACGTCTTCCTGTGCCCGCTGCGCTGGGCCGACATGGACTCCTTCGGCCATGTGAACAACGTGGTATTCCTGCGCTACCTGGAACAGGCGCGGGTGGACTGGATGTTCGTCACGGCCAAGGAGGCCGGGGTGCCGGAGTTCTCCCTGGGCACCGTGGTGGCCCGGCACGAGATCGACTACAAGCGGCCGCTGGTCTACCGGGCCGCCCCGGTCCGGATCGAGTCCTGGGTGACCAAGATCGCGAACGCCTCGTTCACCGTGGCCTACGAGGTCAAGGACGAGGACCAGGTCTACGCGACCGCCGCCACGGTCCTGGTCCCGTACAACCTCGCCGACGCCCGCCCGCGCCGGGTCACCCCGGCCGAGCGCGGCTACCTGGAGCAGTACTACGCGGGGCCGGCGTGACCGGCGCCGGCCCGGGGACGCTGGACTCGGCCGTGGACTTCGCCACGGCCGGGGACCGCTGCGCCCTCGGCGCCTACCTGGCCCGGCTGCTGCACTTCGACAAGACCGCCGCGGTGCGCTTCGTCGGCGTCGGCGCGGTCGCCGCGGCCTACGGCGGCCCGCCGTTCGGCGGGGTCAACGTGCTCTCCGTGCGCACCATCGCGCTCGCGCCCGGATCCGCGCCCTTCGACACCACGGTCTCGGCCGGGCAGCTGCTGGACGCGGTGTCCAAGGACAGCGGCCCGTTCCGCCTGCCCGCCGCCCTGCTCGGCGGTCCGGCCTGGGCCGGCCTGCTGCCCCCGCGCACCGGCTGGATCCCGATCCGCCAGGTCCCGGTGAACGAGCTGGCGGCCGGCGTGGCCGAGGGCAACGCCGAGTTCCGCTTCCGCGCCCTGGGCCACGGCGCCGCGGCCGACGGCTCGTTCACCGCGCTGGCCGAGGACATCTGGTCCCGGGACGTGACCATGGGCCTGAACTACGGCGCCGGCAGCCGGGGCCTGAGCCTGCGCGCGGCGCACGCCGCCCAGATGCTCGGCTTCCTCGGCCCGGAACCTCTGGTCGACTACACCGGCCAGGCCCGGATAGCCCTGAACCACCGCTGGCTGCGCCTGGACGCCCCGTTCGGCACCGTGATCGAGCGGCTGCGCTTCGACCAGGACTGACCCGCGCGCCCCGGACGGCCGACGCCCGGGCGGCTGACGCCGGCCCCCGCCTGTCGCTCAGCTCTCCGGCAGGTCCGCGGCGTTCACCATGAACTGGGCCGCGCTGACCATGTAGGCCCAGATCTCCTCGGCGTCCGGCTTCGTCAGCACGCCCGTCGCCGCGACCGCCTCCATCGCCGCGCTCATGTGGGTCAGCCAGCGGTCCCGGGCCGCCGTGTCGATCCGGAACGGCGCGTGCCGCATCCGCAGCCTCGGATGGCCGCGCTGCTCGCCGTAGGTGTGCGGCCCGCCCCAGTACTGGATCAGGAACAGGGCCAGCCGCTCCTCGGCCGGGCCGAGGTCCTCCTCCGGGTACAGCGGCCGCAGCAGCGGATCGCCGGCCACGCCGCGGTAGAACTCGTGCACCAGGGCGCGGAAGGTGGCCTCGCCGCCCACCCGCTCGTACATGCTCGTCGCCTCGTCGGTCACGTCCGCCAGTATCCCACTGACGTCTCAGCTCTCGACCTGCCGGTCCGACGGCGCGGTATTGGCACTCGGGTTGACCGAGTGCCAAGAGGAGGAATAGCCTCTGGGTTGGCACCCTCTACCCGAGAGTGCTAATGCCACAACGTTCCCCTGGCACCCGCGACGGCAGGCGTGGACAGTGGCCCCCAAGTCAGCAAACGTCTCCAAGGAGAGGTCACGACCGTGGCTACCGTTGCCATTAAGCCGCTTGAAGACCGTGTAGTTGTCAAGCCGCTGGACGCCGAGCAGACCACCGCCTCCGGGCTGGTCATCCCCGACACCGCCAAGGAGAAGCCCCAGGAGGGCGTCGTCCTGGCCGTCGGCCCGGGCCGGTTCGAGGACGGACAGCGCCTGCCGCTCGACGTCAAGGAAGGCGACATCGTCCTGTACTCGAAGTACGGCGGCACCGAAGTGAAGTACAACGGCGAGGAGTACCTCGTCCTGTCGGCGCGCGACCTGCTGGCCGTCGTCAACAAGTAAGTACCTCCCCGCCTCAGGCCGCGCCCCCTCGTCCCGCACGCCGCCGGATCCGCACCGGACCGGCCGCCGTGGCGGCCCGGGCCGCGGCCTGAGGGCTTGGCCCTCACTTTTCTCCACGTACTTACACGAAGGGACATCTGGCACTCATGGCCAAGATGCTGCAGTTCGACGAGGACGCCCGCCGCAAGCTCGAACGGGGTGTCAACGCCCTGGCCGACGCCGTCAAGGTGACCATCGGCCCGCGCGGGCGCAACGTCGTGATCGACAAGAAGTTCGGCGCCCCGACCATCACCAACGACGGCGTCACCATCGCGCGCGAGGTGGAGCTCGAGGACCCGTACGAGAACCTCGGCGCCCAGCTGGCCAAGGAGGTCGCCACCAAGACCAACGACGTCGCGGGCGACGGCACCACCACCGCGACCGTGCTGGCCCAGGCGATGGTCCGCGAGGGCCTGCGCAACGTGGCCGCCGGCGCCCAGCCGATCGCGCTCAAGCGCGGCATCGACGCCGCGGTCAAGGCCGTCTCCGCCGCCCTGCTGGAGAGCGCCAAGCCGGTCGAGACCAAGGAGTCCATCGCCCAGGTCGGGTCCATCTCGGCCCAGGACCAGGCGATCGGCGAGCTGATCGCCGAGGCCATGGACAAGGTCGGCAAGGACGGCGTGATCACCGTCGAGGAGTCCAACACCATGGGCCTCGACCTCGAGTTCACCGA
Source organism: Actinocrinis sp. (assembly GCA_035943635.1). Lineage (GTDB taxonomy): Bacteria > Actinomycetota > Actinomycetes > Streptomycetales > Catenulisporaceae > DASZBX01. Next base: position 34,182 of record DASZBX010000105.1, read on the forward strand.
GGGCATGCAGTTCGACAAGGGCTACCTGTCCCCGTACATGGTCACCGACCAGGAGCGCATGGAGGCCGTCCTGGAGGATGCCTACGTGCTGATCAACCAGGGCAAGATCTCCTCGATCTCGGACCTGCTGCCGATCCTGGAGAAGGTCGCCCAGGCCCGCAAGCCGCTGCTGATCATCGCCGAGGACGTCGAGGGCGAGGCCCTGTCGACCCTGGTGGTCAACAAGATCCGCGGCACCTTCAACTCGGTCGCGGTCAAGGCGCCCGGCTTCGGCGACCGCCGCAAGGCCATGCTCCAGGACATCGCCACCCTCACCGGCGCCCAGGTCGTCGCGCCCGAGGTGGGCCTGAAGCTCGACCAGGTCGGCGTCGAGGTGCTCGGCACCGCCCGCCGGATCACCATCACCAAGGACGACACCACGATCGTCGACGGCAGCGGCGACGCGCAGGACGTGCAGGACCGGATCCGCCAGATCAAGGCCGAGATCGAGAACTCGGACTCGGACTGGGACAAGGAGAAGCTGCAGGAGCGGCTGGCCAAGCTGGCCGGCGGCGTCTGCGTGATCCGGGTCGGCGCGGCCACCGAGGTGGAGCTGAAGGAGAAGAAGCACCGGCTCGAGGACGCCATCTCGGCGACCCGCGCGGCGGTCGAGGAGGGCATCGTGTCCGGCGGCGGTTCCGCCCTGGTGCACGCCACCTCCGCGCTGTCCGGCGACCTCGGCCTGGTCGGCGACGAGGCGACCGGCGTGGCCGTGGTCCGCAAGGCCATGGTCGAGCCGCTGCGCTGGATCGCCGAGAACGCGGGCCTGGAAGGCTACGTCGTCACCGACAAGGTCGCCCACCTGGAGAACGACTTCGGTCTGAACGCGGCCACCGGCGAGTACGTCGACCTGATCGCGGCCGGCGTGATCGACCCGGTCAAGGTCACCCGTTCGGCCCTGGCCAACGCCGCCTCGATCGCCTCGATGCTGCTGACCACCGAGGCCCTCGTGGTCGAGAAGCCGGCGCCGAAGGAAGACGACAACCACGGCGGCCACGGCCACTCGCACTAGTCCCACCGCCGGCTCCGGCCGGTACCGCCGCCCGCTCCTGGACTCGCCGAGTCGCAGGAGCGCGCGGACACGGCGAAGACTCCCCTGGGAGGCCGGACATCGCTCGGGTTCAGCCCGAATGGTCCGGCTCCCGGGGGAGTCGTGTTTTCCCGGCGCAGTCGTGGTTCGCGGGCCGGACAGCTTGCGGGGACGGCTGTGGCTCCCCGGGGAGAGCGGTCATCGGCTCGACTGGTCCGGGCCGATGCGGGATCTGCCGGAGGGAGCCGGTCGGATCGGGGCGGGTTGTTTTCGGCGCGCGCTGGTCAACGTGGGTGGGTACCGCGCTGCCCCGTGTCCTCGGTGGGGTCTTGGTTCGTGGTCGGGCTTTGTGGGTTCGCCCGATGCGGGGGTGGTGTCTGCGGATCTAGACCTTGGTCAGGCGCTTGGTCGCCGTCTTCGGGGCGGCCGGGGCGGACTTCTTCGGCGCGGACTTGGCCGCGGTGTTCTTGGGCGCGGTCTTCGACGGCGCGGCCTTCTTGGCCGGTTCGGGATTGGCCTTGCGCGACCGCTTGACCGCGGCCACCGTGTCGGCCAGGCTCTCGGGCCCCCGGGCCGCCGCGCGCACCGGCTGCGGCCGGGCGGACTGCGGCTGCTGCGGGTTCTGCGCCGGCGGCCCGGCCGGCTGCTGCGGCGGTTCCGGCCGGGTCTGGCCGGTGGGGATCTGTCCGGCCGACAGCTGCCCGGCCTGCCGCACCGACCCGGCCCCGACCGGCTCCGGCTGCTCGCCGAACTCGGACCGGGCGGCGCCGACGCGGTGCGTGCTCCCCTGGGCGGGGGCCGGAGCGTGAGCCGAGGCGCCGGCCGACGCGTAGGACCCGCCGGCCCCAGCCCCGACCGCGCCGCCGACGCCCGTGAGCTGCGCGGCCTTCTCCCGCAGCAGCTGTTCCTTCAGCCGGGCCTGCGCCACCTTGGCCGCCTTCGCCCGGGCGGCCTGGGCCCGGGCCAGGATCTTCTGCTTCGCGTAGTACTCCTCCCGCTCGTCCTCGGTCATCCCGCCCCACACGCCGTACGGTTCGCGCACCCGTAGAGCGTGTTCGACGCACGGTATCTGCACGGGGCAGTTCAGACAGATCTCCTTCGCCGCGACCTCGCGCCCGGACCGGGCCGCGCCGCGCTCGCCCTCCGGGTGGAAGAAGAGCGAGCTGTCCTTGCCCCGGCACAGTCCGCGCAGTTGCCAGTCCCACAGATCGGCGTTGGGGCCGGGAAGTCGTGAGAAATCGGCCATAGCCGTGCTCCCTTCCTGACGAGCCGGGCGTACGAATGCTCAGCCGGTCACCCAGTGATTGGATGTGTTATGAGCAGTCGTTACCCAGTTCGAGTGGACTTGTCGGTATGAGGCGCTATACCCACCACTTGCCTTGGTATTAGCCCGACATGTCCTCACCCATCGAACGGACCAGTCGCGCCGACCTGAACGGCGCAGCGCACCCGGTCCTTCTGCCGGGCCAGCGGGTACCCTTCCGGCCGGTATCCGCGCAGGTGGAGCCGCGGCGGCCGCGCGATCGCGGATACAGCTGGGCCGAACTGGCCGAACGGTGCGGTGTGAGTATTCCCACACTTCGCGGTTGGGTACTCTCAGGTTTACTCCCGTCCCGCCCGCGGGGCGGCGTTTCCGGCGCCGTCGGCGGCCCGGGCGCGGCGGACGCGGCCGATTTCCGGGCGGCCGACGTCGTGCGGCTGGAGGTGCTCGCGCGCCTGGTGCGCTCCGGGGTACCGGTGGCGCGCGCCGCCGCGCTGGTGGCCGAAACGGGCGATCGTGCCTGGTAGCGCGATTGCCCGGCCCCGGAGTCTTCCCAAATCCGGGGCGCGCGGGCCAGACTGGACCCCTCAGCACCACCCGTGCTGGGCGCGACACCCCGAGTGACGGTGCAATGGCCGCGTGGGCTGCCGGAATGCTCCGATCAGGTGAACTTCGGGTCCGGCGAACCGAGCGGCAGCCGGACTGAACCCAAGAAATCCACTCGATCGTGCGTAACGCTTTCGAGTGACGCTCGTTGAGTCTGACAGCAGTGGCCGAATGAGCTGGGCCACGGATTGCCGGATCCGCATCCGCAGTGCTTGGAGGCACCGATGACGTCCATTCTGGTCTGTGACGACTCCCCATTGGCCCGTGAGACCCTGCGCCGCGCGGTGGCCACCGTCCCCGGCGTGGACCGGGTCACGACGGCGAGCAGCGGGGAGGAGGTGTTGCGCCGGTGGACCGCCGACCGGGCCGACCTGGTCCTGATGGACGTACGGATGCCGGGCCTGGGCGGGGTCGAGACGGTGCGCCGGCTGGTGTCCACCGACCCCACCGCGCGGGTGGTCATGCTGACCATGGCCGAGGACCTGGACGGAGTGGCCCTCGCGGTCGCCTCCGGGGCCCGCGGGTACCTGCACAAAGACGCCTCCCGGGCGGAGCTGCGGGCCACCGTCTCCCAGGCCCTGGCCGACCCGACCTGGCGGCTGGCCCCGCGCCGGCTGCGCCCGGCCGAGGTGGGCTCCGCGCCGACCCTGACCGCGCGCGAGATCCAGGTGCTGGAGGGGATGAGCCACGGGCGGTCCAACGCCGAGATCGGCCGGGACCTGTTCCTGTCCGAGGACACGGTCAAGACCCACGCGCGCCGGCTGTTCAAGAAGCTCGGCGCCTCCGACCGGGCGCACGCGGTGGCCCTGGGCTTCCGCTGGGGCCTGGTCCGCTGAGAGTCCGCCGGACTCCGGGCGGGCCCCCGGCAGTCCGCGGACCGAGCGGGCGCGGCGAAGAACACGCACAGACGGGGAACCCCGCGGCCGTTGACACTCGGCCGCCGAACGTGAGCTGACAGTGCTGATGGTACTGATATCGCAGAGAGCCTGACCGCCGGTCGTCTGCCGACCGGACGGCGGCCGTCTGCCGGACATGACGGGGATCCGCCCGGAACGGGCCGATCGATCGCAAAAGCCTGCCGACGACTTGTCCACAGCATGTGGACGGCCGCCTCGCGCCGTCCCCGCCCGCACCTCCTCCCGCCGCCTTGCCGACGTCGGGCCGCCCCGCGCCCGCGCGTCCGCCGAGCGTGCCCGCCCGCGCCGCCGGGATGGAATTGCGCGCGGTGGGCGACCGTTAGACTGGAACCCTTCCCAGTCCAGCCGGCCGCCCCGGGAGGCACCACATGTCCGACGCCCAATCCGTACCGGAGAAGTTCGGCCAGCTCGGCCTGACCTTCGACGACGTGCTGCTGCTGCCGGACCTGTCCGACCTGCAGCCCGGCGAGTCGGACACCACCGGCCGGCTCACCCGCAACATCAGCGTGCGGATCCCGCTGGTCTCGGCCGCGATGGACACCGTCACCGAGGCCCGGATGGCGATCGCGATGGCCCGGCAGGGCGGGGCCGGGGTGCTGCACCGCAACCTGCCGCCGGAGGCCCAGGCCGCGCAGGTGGACCTGGTCAAGCGGTCCGAGTCGGGCATGATCACCCAGCCGGTGACCGTGGACCCGGACGCGACCCTGGGCCAGGTGGACGCGCTGTGCGCCAAGTACCGGATCAGCGGCCTGCCGGTGATCGACTCGACCGGCCTGCTGATCGGGATAGTGACCAACCGGGACCTGCGGTTCGAGACCGACCACACCCGGCTGGTCCGGGACGTGATGACCAAGGCCCCGCTGATCACCGGGCACGTCGGGATCGACGGCGCCGAGGCCATGAAGATCATGGGCAGGCACAAGATCGAGAAGCTCCCGCTGGTCGACGAGGCCGGCCGGCTGCACGGGCTGATCACGGTCAAGGACTTCGCCAAGAGCGACCAGTACCCGCTGGCCACCAAGGACCCCGAGGGCCGGCTCGTGGTCGGCGGCGCGGTCGGCGTGGGGGACCCGGGCTTCCACCGGGCCATGCTGCTGATCGAGGCCGGTGCGGACTTCGTGGTGGTGGACGTCGCGCACGGCCACTCCACCGCGGTCTTCGACACGATCAAGAAGATCAAGGCGAACTCGCACGTCGACGTGATCGGCGGCAACGCGGCCACCCGGGCCGGGGCCCAGGCTTTCATCGACGCCGGGGTGGACGCGGTCAAGGTCGGGGTCGGCCCCGGCTCGATCTGCACCACCCGGGTGGTCGCCGGCGTGGGCGTGCCGCAGGTCACCGCGATCTACGAGGCCTCCCTGGCCGCCCGCCCGGCCGGCGTGCCGGTGATCGGCGACGGCGGCCTGCAGTACTCCGGGGACATCGCCAAGGCGCTGGCCGCCGGCGCGGACACGGTGATGCTCGGCTCGCTGCTGGCCGGCTGCGAGGAGTCCCCGGGCGACCTGATGTTCATCAACGGCAAGCAGTTCAAGTCCTACCGCGGGATGGGCTCGCTCGGCGCGATGTCCAGCCGGGGCAGGGCCGACGGCCAGTCCTACTCCCGGGACCGCTACTTCCAGCAGGACGTGGTCGGCGACGACAAGCTCGTCCCCGAGGGCATCGAGGGCCAGGTGCCCTACCGCGGCCCGGTCAGCGTGGTGGCGCACCAGCTGATCGGCGGCGTGCGGCAGGCGATGTTCTACACCGGCTCGCGCACCATCGGCGAGTTGCAGAACGCCCGGATGGTCCGGATCACCTCCGCCGGACTGAAGGAGAGCCACCCGCACGACATCCAGATGACCGTGGAAGCCCCGAACTACCACAGCCGCTGACCCCGCCGGCCGGTCCGGGCCGGTCCGGCGAGAACGCAGACCCGAGAGCACGAGAAAGGCAGTCTCCCTTGTCCGAGGTCGAGATCGGCCGCGCCAAGCGCGCCCGGCAAGCCTATGGTTTCGACGAGATCGCGCTGGTGCCCTCGCGGCGCACCCGCGACCCCGAAGAGGTCTCCATCGCCTGGCAGATCGATGCCTACCAGCTGGCCCTGCCCTTCCTGGCCGCGCCGATGGACTCGGTGGTCTCCCCGGCCACCGCGATCGCGCTCGGCCGGCTCGGCGGGGTCGGGGTGCTCGACCTGGAGGGCCTGTGGACCCGCTACCAGGACCCGGAGCCGCTGCTGGCCGAGATCGCCGCGCTGCCGGAGCAGCGGGTGGTGGCCCGGCTGCGCGAGATCTACGCGGAGCCGGTCAAGGAGGAGCTGATCGTCGCCCGGATCAAGCAGATCCAGGCGGCCGGGGTGGTCGCGGCCGGGTCGCTCTCCCCGCAGAACACCGCGCAGTTCCACAAGGCGGTGATCAGCGCCGGGGCGGACCTGTTCGTGATCCGCGGCACCACGGTCTCGGCCGAGCACGTCTCGCACCACGAGGAGCCGCTCAACCTCAAGCAGTTCATCTACGACCTCGACGTGCCGGTGGTGGCCGGCGGCGTGGCCACCTACAAGGGCGCGCTGCACCTGATGCGCTCGGGCGCGGCCGGGGTGCTGGTCGGCTTCGGCGGCGGCTCCTCGCACACCACCAAGAACGTGCTGGGCATCGCGGTGCCGATGGCCACCGCGATCGCGGACGTGGCGGCGGCCCGGCGGGACTACATGGACGAGTCCGGCGGCCGGTACGTGCACGTGATCGCGGACGGCGCGATGGGCGGCAGCGGCGAGATCGCCAAGGCGGTGGCCTGCGGCGCGGACGGGGTGATGATCGGCTCCCCGCTGGCCCGGGCGGTCGAGGCCCCCGGCCGCGGCTTCCACTGGGGGGCCGAGGCCTGGCACGCCGAGGTCCCGCGCGGCGTGCGCACCGACCTGGGCACGGTCGGCACGCTGGAGGAGATCCTGCTCGGCCCCTCACACACCGCGGACGGCACGATGAACCTGTTCGGCGCGCTGCGCCGGGCGATGGCGACCACCGGTTACTCCGATCTGAAGGAATTCCAGCGGGTCGAGCTGACCCTGCACTGATCCGCGTCCGGGTCCCGGTACCGCTCTCACGCGGCCGGCGGACCCGGCCGGCGCGCCGGTCCGGACGCCGGAGGCAGTGCCCGCAACCACCCTCGTGGCGGTGCTCGCGCAGGTCCCAGGACCGCGCGGACACCGCCACGGTCGTGCCCGGACCCGAACGGGCGCTCCACCCGGACGGCGCCGGCCCGGCCCCGGCCGCCGGGCGCGCCCGGACCCGGCGGCGGACCCCGCGTGGCGTACCCGGCGGTGGATCGGGCATGGTGGAGACATGGCTAGTGCGAAGCTGGGACCCCGGGAACGAACCGACGCCTTGGCGGCCATGGCCGCCCGTGAACTCGACGTGCTGGTGATCGGCGGCGGCGTGGTCGGCGCGGGCACCGCGGTGGACGCGGCCACCCGCGGCCTGTCCGTCGGCCTGCTCGAAGCCCAGGACTGGGCCTCGGGCACCTCCAGCCGCTCCTCCAAACTCATCCACGGCGGCCTGCGCTACCTGGAGATGCTCGACTTCGGGCTGGTCCGCGAGGCGCTGAAGGAACGCGGGCTGCTGCTCGAACGCCTGGCCCCGCACCTGGTGCGCCCGGTGCCGTTCCTCTACCCGCTGACCGGCCGCGGCTGGGAGCGCTGGTACGCCGGCTCCGGGGTGGCCCTGTACGACACGATGAGCTACTCCTCCGGCCACGGCCGCGGCCTGCCCCCGCACCGGCACCTGAGCCGGCGCCACGCGCTGCAGATCGCGCCCTCGCTCAAGAAGAGCTCGATGGTCGGCGCGATCCAGTACTACGACGCCCAGGTGGACGACGCCCGGTTCGTGGTCACCCTGATCCGCACCGCCGCCTCCTACGGCGCGCTGGTGGCCAACCGGACCCGGGTGACCGGGTTCCTGCGCGAGGGCGAGCGGGTCACCGGGGTGGTCGCCCGGGACGAGGTGACCGGCGCCGAGCACGAGATCCGGGCGGCCCAGGTGGTCAACGCCACCGGCGTGTGGACCGACGACACCCAGGCCCTGGTCGGGGAGCGCGGCAAGTTCCACGTCCGGGCGTCCAAGGGCGTGCACCTGGTGGTGCCCAAGGACCGGATCCAGTCCGCCTCCGGGATCATCCTGCGGACCGAGAAGTCCGTGCTGTTCGTGATCCCCTGGGGCCGGCACTGGATCATCGGCACCACCGACACCGAGTGGACCCTGGACAAGGCGCACCCGGCGGCCAGCGCGGCCGACATCGAGTACGTGCTCAACCACGTGAACCGGGTGCTGACCACCTCGCTCACCCACGAGGACGTCGAGGGCGTGTACGCCGGGCTGCGCCCGCTGCTGTCCGGCGAGTCCGAGGAGACCTCCAAGCTCTCCCGCGAGCACGTGGTCGCGCACGCCGCGCCCGGCCTGGTGGTCGTGGCCGGCGGCAAGTACACCACCTACCGGGTGATGGCCGCCGACGCCGTGGACGCGGCCGTGCACGGCCTGGACCGCAGCGCCCCGCCCTCCTGCACCGACGTGGTGCCGCTGCTCGGCGCGGACGGCTTCCCGGCGGTCTGGAACAGCCGCAGCCGGCTGGCGGCCGCCAGCGGCCTGCACGTGGCCCGGATCGAGCACCTGCTGCGCCGCTACGGCACCGCCACCCCGGAGGTGCTGGAGCTGATCGCCGCGGACCCCGCGCTGGCCCGGCCGCTGCCCGGCGCCGACGACTACCTGCGCGCCGAGGTGGTCTACGCGGTCCGCTACGAGGGCGCGGCGCAGCTGGACGACGTGCTGGCCCGGCGGATGCGGGTCTCGTTCGAGACCTTCGACCGCGGGGTCGGCGCGGCCCGCCCGGCGGCCGAGCTGATGGCGCCGGAGCTGGGCTGGGACCAGGCCGAGACCGACCGCCAGGTGCGCCGCTACGAGGCCCAGATCGCGGCCGAGCGCGAGTCCCAGCGCCAGCCGGACGACAAGTCCGCGGACGCGGTCCGGGTGGCGGTCAGCACGGACTGAGCCGCCGCGGGAACGGCCGCAGGCCGGTCCGGGTGTTCGCCCGGGCCGGCCCGCGGCCGTTCCCGTGTGCGCAGCGCCCTGCCGTTCGTGCGGGTGGCGGATGGCTGCCCGCGCGGCCGGCCGCCGGGCCGGTCACCGGTGCGGGTGCGCCGCGTTGTGCAGGCGGACGGTGTCCGCGTGGCTCATCGCCAGGGCCTTGGCCAGGTGCCGGACCGTGGAGGGCCGGGGCTGCCGGATCACCCCCCGCTCCAGGTTCCCGATCGTGCGGATGCTCACCTTCGCCTTGCCCGCCAGGTCCTCCTGGGTGTAGCCCGCCGAGTGCCGCGCCTCTCGCAGAAGCCTGGCAAACGTGCGTTCCCCCGGATTGTCCACACTCACCACCCCATCTTGTGAGTCCGTGTTCTCGAGTCCCCAGCCGACGGCCATCAACGGCCGCGAACTGTCCGACTCGGCCCGATATTCCACCTGAAATCCTACCGCTTCGCCCGTTTCGCCGGGGCGGAATCCGGCATCAAAGTACTGTAATAAGAAGGCAACAGCGCGATGGCCGGAACCGGCCGGGAGAAACAGAGTACTACCATGCAGGGGCGCGGCCGGCCGGGGCCGGCGCCGAACCCGGGCGGCCCGCCCGTGGTGACCGCGGTCAGGCCGCCGCCGCTGACGTCGACCACGGCCCCCGCCTCGGCGCAGGCGGCCGTGGCGGCGGAACCGTTCAACAGCCTGGGGATCTCGGCCATCGAAAGCGACAGGCGCCTTCGGCCCGTGGGGCTACCTGGGCGTCGCCATCGCCGAGCAGGCCGAGGCGGACGCGACATGTACGCAGTCGACGAACCAGGCCGGCGTCCACTTCGCAGTACTCGACGGTTGTCAGGGCGAGCTGATCGACGCCGATCAGCAGGCGATCACCCAGGTGAAGCAGGCCGTGCAGGCGCAGAACGCCTACCTCCGGATGTACCCGGCCGGCGGCGGCAGCCGAGGAACCCGGGGCCGGCTCAGGAGAAGAGCGCGAGCAGCAGCACGGTCGCGCTGACCGCGACCACGATCACGGCCGTGGCGCGCAGGGTGGCGTCGAACCGCAGCGAGCGCAGGTGCCGGGCCGGCTTGACCATCCAGCCGGGCTCGGCCGCGCCGGGTTGGTACGGCCGGGCGTGCGGCGGCTCGTCCCGCCAGCGCGCCTCGATCATCCGGGTCCGGGCCGAGGCCTCCTTGACCGTGGCCCGGCGGACGAACTCCTCGTCCAGCACCACCTGGTCCAGCTCGTCGGCCGGGGTGGCCGGGGAGGCCGCGACCGGCTGCGGGATCAGTCCGGGAGCGCGCCGGACCTGGCTCTCCGGCGCTCCGGAGAACCTGTCCCGCTGTTCGGGAATGCTGTGCCCATCGAAGGATTCGGGTTCGGCCACCCGGGAACTCTAACTGAAACGGCTGAGAAACTGTAGACCCCCGCAGCGCCTGGTTCCGGCCGATTCGTCCACCGCCGCCGCGTCCGGTCAGCCGCTGGAGTGCCGGGCCCGGGTCTGGCCGTCGCCGATCACCACGTACTTGGTCGAGGTCAGCTCGGGCAGGCCCATCGGCCCCCTGGCGTGCAGCTTCTGGGTGGAGATGCCGATCTCGGCGCCGAAGCCGAACTCGCCGCCGTCGGTGAACCTGGTCGAGGCGTTGACCACCACCGCGGCGCTGTCCACCCGGGCGCAGAAGCCGCGGGCCGCGGACTGCGAACGAGTGATGATCGATTCCGTGTGCCCGGTGGAGTATCGGCGGATGTGAGAGATCGCCTGATCGAATGAATCGACGACTGCGCCGGCGATGTCCAGCGACACGTATTCGGTCTCGAAGTCGTACTCGGTGGCCGGCACCACGTCCGGGCTGTACTTGGCGATCCGCTCGTCTCCGTGCACGGTGACCCCGGCGTCCTTGAGCGCGGTCAGCGCGCGCGGCACGAACTCGTCGGCCACGGAGGCGTGCACCAGGAAGGTCTCCGCCGCGTTGCACACGCTGTAACGCTGCGCCTTCGAGTCCAGCAGCAGGTCGACCGCGAGGTCGAGGTCGGCGTCGGCGTCGACGTACACGTGGCAGTTGCCCACGCCGGTCTCGATCACCGGCACCTTCGAGCCGTTCACCACCGACTTGATCAGGGCGGCCCCGCCGCGCGGGATCAGCACGTCGACCAGGCCGCGGGCCTGCATCAGCTCGGTCACCGAGTCGTGGCTGTCCCCGGGCACCAGCTGGATCGCGTCGGCCGGGAAGCCGACCGACGCCAGCGCCCGGCGCATCGCCGCGACCATGGCCGCGTTGGAGCCGCGGGCCGAGGAGGAACCGCGCAGCAGCACCGCGTTCCCGGACTTCAGGCACAGGCCCGCCCCGTCCGCGGTCACGTTCGGCCGGGCCTCGTAGATGATCCCGACCACGCCGAACGGCACCCGGATCTGGCGCAGCTCCAGCCCGTTGGGCAGCACCGAGCCGCGGACCACCTCGCCGACCGGGTCCGGCAGCTTGGCCACCGCGCGCAGCGCCTCGGCGATCGCGGCCAGCCGCGGGCCGGTCAGGGTCAGCCGGTCCACGATCCCGGCGTCGGTCCCGGCCGCCCGGGCCCGCTGCACGTCCTCGGCGTTCGCCGCGAGCACCGCGTCGGCCTCGGCCGCCAGGCCGTCGGCGAGCGCGAGCAGCGCCCGGTCCTTCTCGCCGCGGGTCTTGAGCGCGAGCTCGGCCGCGGCCTCGCGGGCCCGTCCGGCCGCCTCGGCCACCGACTGCGCCGCCACTTCGTCCACCTGCACTGCCTGCTGAGCCATAACCACCACTGTAGCCTCGTCGGCCGGATTTCCGGCCCGGATTTCACCTGCTGAGCAGCCGTCCCCAGGGGCGACACCGGCCGGGGCCCGGGGCTTCCCGGCTCAGGTGAGCAGGGCGAGCGAGTCGCGGTGCACCACTTCGCGGTCGTAGTGCGGGCCCAGGGTCTTGGCCAGTTCGCGGGTGCTGCGGCCGAGCAGTGGGGGCAGCTCGGCGGCGTCGTAGTTGACCAGCCCGCGCGCGACCACCCGGCCGAGCGGGTCGGCCAGGTCCACCGGGTCGCCCGCGGCGAAGGTGCCGGAGACCGCGGTGATCCCGGCCGGCAGCAGCGAGGAGCGGCGCTGGACCACCGCGGCCACCGCGCCGTCGTCCAGGGTCAGGGTGCCGCGCGCGGTGGTGGCGTGGGCCAGCCAGAGCAGCCGGGCCCCGGACCGGACGCCGGTCCGGTGGAACAGGGTGCCGACCGGGTCCCCGGCCAGCGCCCGGGCGGCGTGCGCGGCGCCGGCCAGCACGACCGGGATGCCCGCGTCGGTGGCGATCCGGGCCGCCTCCAGCTTGGTCGCCATCCCGCCGGTGCCCACCCCGGCCGGACCGGCCGAGCCGATCTCCACCGCGGCCAGGTCGGCCGGGCCGCGCACCTCGGCCACCCGGACCGTGCCGGGCTTGCGCGGGTCCCCGTCGTAGAGCGCGTCCACGTCCGACAGCAGCACCAGCAGGTCCGCGTCGACCAGGTGTGCGACCAGGGCGGCCAGCCGGTCGTTGTCGCCGAACCGGATCTCCTGGGTGGCCACGGTGTCGTTCTCGTTCACCACGGCCACCACGCCGAGCTCCAGCAGCCGGCCGAAGGTGTGCTGGGCGTTGCGGTAGTGCGAGCGCCGGGTCACGTCGTCCGCGGTCAGCAGCACCTGCCCGACCCGGCGGTTGTGCCGGGCGAAGGACTGGGTGTACCGGGCGATCAGCAGCCCCTGGCCGACGCTCGCGGCCGCCTGCTGGGTGGCCAGGTCGCGCGGGCGCCGGCTCAGGCCCAGCGGGGCCAGGCCGGCCGCGATCGCGCCGGAGGAGACGAGCACCGTCTCGGTGGCCGGGCTGGCCTCGACCAGCGCGTCCACCAGCGCGTCCACCCGGCTGCCGTCCAGGCCCCCGGCGGCCGAGCTCAACGAGGAGGAGCCGACCTTGACGACGATCCGCTTGGCGCCGGTGACCTCTTCGCGTCCGGTGGTGTTCACGGGGTCCAGCTTGCCCGTTCGCCCGGGCGAAGCCCAATCGGTTTCGCCCGTTCCCGGCAGCTGAGACGCCGCCGCCGCGCTCAGCCCAGCCCGAGGATCCGCACGGCCTGCTCGCGCATCTCCACCTTGCGGACCTTGCCGGTCACCGTCATCGGGAAACCGTCCACCAGGTGCAGGTAGCGCGGGATCTTGTAGTGCGCCAACTGCCCGGCGCAGAAGTCGCGGACCTGCTCGCGGGTCAGCTCCGGCGCGCCGGGCCGCAGCTTGACCCAGGCCATCAGCTCCTCGCCGTACTTCGGGTCCGGCACCCCGACCACCTGCACGTCCTCGATGTCAGGGTGCGAGTACAGGAACTCCTCGACCTCGCGCGGGTAGACGTTCTCCCCGCCGCGGATCACCATGTCCTTGATCCGGCCGACGATCGAGACGTACCCCTCCCGGTCCATCTCGGCCAGGTCGCCGGTGTGCATCCAGCCGTCCGGGTCGACCGCCTCGGCCGTGCGCTCGGGATCGTTCCAGTAGCCGAGCATCACCGAGTAGCCGCGGGTGCACAGCTCGCCGGTCGTATCCACCGGCAGCGTCTCGCCGCTCTCCGGCGAGACCACCTTGACCTCCACGTGCGGGTGCACCCGGCCGACGCTGCCGACCCGGCGCTCGACCGGGTCGTCCCGGCGGGTCTGGGTGGACACCGGGCTGGTCTCGGTCATCCCGTAGGCGATGGTGACCTCGGTCATGCCCATCTCGCCGATCACCCGCTTCATCACCTCGACCGGGCACGGCGACCCGGCCATCACGCCGGTGCGCAGCGTGGACAGGTCGAACTCAGTCGGATTCTTTTCCAGCCGGGCCAGTTCGGCGATGAACATCGTCGGCACGCCGTACAGGACCGTGCACCGCTCCTGCTGGACCGCGCGCAAGGTGTCGGCCGGGTCGAACAGCAGGCCCGGCAGGACCATGCAGCTGCCGTGGCTGGTCGCGCCGAGGTTGCCCATCACCATGCCGAAGCAGTGATAGAGCGGTACCGGCAGGCAGACCCGGTCCGCCTCGGTCCAGCCCTGGGTCTCGGCGACCATGAAGCCGTTGCCCAGGACGTTCGTGTGCGAGAGGGTCGCGCCCTTGGGGAAACCGGTGGTGCCGGAGGTGTACTGGATGTCCATCGGGTCGTCCGGGCCGAGCCCGGCCGCCCGGGCCGCGAGCTCCTCGGCCGGGACGGCCGCGCCGCCCGCGACCAGAGCGTCCCAGGACTCGGTGCCGATGTGCACGACCTGCCGCAGGTCCGGGCAGTCTCCCCGGACGCTCGCGATCATGCCCACGTAGTCGCTGGTCTTCACCTGCGTCGCGGCGACCAGCAGCGAGGTGCCGGACTGCTGCAGGGTGTACCGGATCTCGTGCTCCCGGTACGCCGGGTTGAGGTTGACCAGGATCGCGCCGGACCGGGCCGCGGCGTACTGCAGCAGCACCCACTCGGCGCAGTTCGGCGACCAGATGCCGACCCGGTCCCCGACCCCGACCCCGGCGGCCATCAGGCCCCGGGCCAGGGCGTCGACCGCCGCGTCGAACTGCGCGTAGGTCCAGCGCCGCCCGGTGGCGCACTCGACCAGGGCGTCCCGGTCCGGGAAGGTCCGGGCGATCCGGGCCAGGTTGGCGCCGACGGTCTCCCCGGGCAGCGCCGGAGTCTTCCGGCCGATGCGGTGGGAGCGGAGCGGATCGGGTTCGGTCATGGCCGGGTACCTGCCCTGTCTTCGTTGACGACGGGTGCCGGCCCGGCCCGAGCCGGCGGGCTCGGCGGGCCTGACCGCGACGTTAGGGCAGGACCGGCCGCTTTGTCGACACCCCGGCCGGTCCGGGACCGGTCCGGGCTACTCGTAGAGCCGGTGGTCCGAGCCGCGCGGGCCCAGGTGCTCGGCCCCGGCCGCCACGGTCGGCTCCCAGTCGAACACCACCGCGTCCGGGCCGTCGCCGATCACGACCTCGTCGCCCTCGCGCGCGCCGAGCTCCAGCAGGGCCTGCTCGACCCCGATCCGGTTGAGCCGGTCGGCCAGGTAGCCCACCGCCTCGTCCACCGAGAAGTCGGTCTGGCGCACCCAGCGCTCCGGCTTCTCGCCGCGCACCACGTAGTGCTCGTCCTCGAAGGTCAGGGTGAACGGGATCTCGTCCACCGCGCGCGGACGCAGGATGATCCGCTCGGCGATCGGCTCCGGGCGCTCGGCCCGGGCCTGCTCCACGATCGCGGCCAGCGCGAAGGTCATCTCGCGCAGGCCCGCGTGGCTGACCGCGGAGATGTCGAAGGCGCGCAGCCCGCGCGCGGCCAGCTCCGGCCGGACCAGCTCGGCCAGCACCTTGCCGTCCGGCACGTCGGTCTTGTTCAGCGCGACCAGCCGCGGGCGCTCGGAGAGCTTGCCGTACTCCCCGTGCTGGCCCTCCGGGATGTCCGCCTCGTACGCCGCGAGCTCGGCCTCGATCGCGTCCAGGTCGCTCAGCGGATCCCGGTCGGACTCCAGGGCGGCGCAGTCGAGCACGTGCACCAGCACCGCGCAGCGCTCGATGTGCCGCAGGAACTCGTGGCCCAGGCCCTTGCCCTGGCTGGCCCCCGGGATCAGCCCGGGCACGTCCGCGATGGTGAAGATGTGCCCGTCCGCCTTGACCACGCCCAGGTTGGGGATCAGGGTGGTGAACGGGTAGTCCGCGATCTTCGGCTTGGCCGCGGAGACCGCCGCGACCAGCGAGGACTTGCCCGCGCTGGGGAAGCCGACCAGGGCCACGTCGGCCACCGACTTCAGCTCCAGCACGAACTCCCCGCCCTCGCCCGGCTCGCCGAGCAGGGCGAAGCCGGGGGCCTTGCGCTTGGTGGTGGCCAGCGCGTTGTTGCCCAGCCCGCCCGGGCCGCCCTTGCACAGCACCAGGGTGGTGCCGCCGCCGACCAGGTCGGCCACGAACTGCCCGTCCCGGGTCTTGACCACGGTGCCGCTGGGCACGGCCAGGGTCACGTCCGCGCCGTTCGCCCCGTCCCGCCAGTTGCCCGCGCCGGGCTTGCCGTTGCCGGCCGTGCGGTGCGGCGCGTAGTGGTAGTCCAGCAGCGAGGTGACGTTCGGGTCCACGGTCAGCAGCACGTCCCCGCCCCGGCCGCCGTTGCCGCCGTCCGGGCCGCCGAGCGGTTTGAACTTCTCCCGGTGGATCGAGGCGCAGCCATGGCCGCCCTTACCCGCCGCGACGTTGAGAACCACGCGGTCTACAAAGGTGGCCATTTTGCCTTGACTCCAAAAACGAGGTGGGGAAACGAGGATAGGCCGGATCCAAGACGGACCCGGCCTACCGAGGAGAACCGCTGCGGATCAGGCAGCGACGATGTTCACGACCCTGCGGCCGCGCGCGACGCCGAACTGCACGGCGCCGGCGGACAGGGCGAACAGGGTGTCGTCCTTGCCCCGGCCGACGTTCTCGCCCGGGTGGAAGTGGGTCCCGCGCTGGCGCACGATGATCTCGCCGGCGTTGACGGTCTGGCCGCCGAAGCGCTTGACGCCGAGGCGCTGCGCGTTCGAGTCGCGGCCGTTGCGGGTCGACGATGCGCCCTTCTTGTGTGCCATGTCGAGTTACTTCTTCCCGGTGTCGATGGACGTGACCTTGACCTGGGTGTACTTCTGGCGGTGGCCCGCGCGCACCCGGTAGCCGGTCTTGTTCTTGTACTTCAGGATGTCGATCTTCTCGGCCTTGACCTCGGCGACCACCTCGGCGGCCACCTTCACGCCCTCGAGGACCCACGGGTCGGAAGTGACCTGGTCGCCGTCGACCACCAGGAGGGCCCTGAGCTCCACGGGACTGCCGGGCTTGCTGTTGATCCGGTCGACCTCGACAATGTCACCGACGGCGACCTTGTGCTGCCGGCCGCCGCTCTTGACGATCGCGTACACTGCTCCCACTTCCTGCTCACCGTGAACCCACCGGCGAGATCCATTTGCTGCCTAGGTGCGGCTATCTCCTGACTGCCCATCGCGGCCTGGCGGCCGCGCGCACGGAGTCTGCCAACACTGGACGTGATCACTGAGAAATCCACAGCGCGTCGAGAACACGCCGAAAGTCAAGGGTACGGACCGGGTGCCGGTCAGGTCAAACCAGGTGACCGGCCGCGGGCGCCGGCCCGGTCGGGTGATCAGCGGGTTCGGCCGGCCGGCGCGACCGTGCCCGGCCGCGGCCGGTGTCGGCAGCGGTCGGGCACGGTCATGCGTCCTGATTCGGGCCGGAAGCCGGGCCTGCGCCCGGCCTCGGCTCAGGTGTTCTCGGACCCGGCCCCCGGGGAACCGGCCGGGCGGCTCGCGGCCCGGCGCCGGCGCGGCCGGACCGGCTCCGCGGCGGCGGCCGGGACGGCCTCGGCGGCCACCGAGTCCGGGTCCTCCGAGTGCGCCCGCAGGTTCAGCGGGGCGGCCGGCTCGGCCGGGGCCGGGTCGTAGTCCCCGGCCGCGTCGCCGTCGCCGGACTCCAGGTGCAGTTCGCCCGGGCCCTCGCCGTCCGACTTGCCCTTGCGGGCCCGCCGGCGCCGGCTGGCCCGGCTCTCGTGGGCCGGCTCGGCCTCGTCCTGGGCCTCGGGCTCGGCGGCCTCGGGCTCGGGTTCGGCCACGGGCACCCGGCCGTACTGCTCGGCCACCTGGTCCACCGCGGCCTGCCGCTTGCGCGCGGCCCGGCCGGTCTTGGGCGCGGACTCCTCCTGCAGCGGCACCGGGGAGACCGCGGCCGGCCGGTGGCCGTTGGGCTCGACCGGGTCCACGTGCACCAGCACGCCCCGGCCGTTGCAGTGCTCGCAGGTCTCCGAGAAGGCCTCCAGCAGGCCCTGGCCGACCCGCTTGCGGGTCATCTGGACCAGGCCCAGCGAGGTGACCTCGGCCACCTGGTGCTTGGTCCGGTCCCGGCCCAGGCACTCCACCAGTCGGCGCAGCACCAGGTCCCGGTTGGCCTCGAGCACCATGTCGATGAAGTCGATCACGATGATCCCGCCGAGGTCGCGCAGCCGCAGCTGCCGGACGATCTCCTCGGCCGCCTCCAGGTTGTTGCGGGTCACGGTCTCCTCCAGCGAGGAGGAGCCCTGCCCGGTGAACTTCCCGGTGTTCACGTCGATCACGATCATCGCCTCGGTCCGGTCGATCACCAGCGAGCCGCCGCTGGGCAGCCAGACCTTCCGGTCCAGGCCCTTGGCCAGCTGCTCGTCCACCCGGTGGGCGTTGAACACGTCCCCGGTCCCGGTCCAGTGCTCGATCCGGCCGGCCAGCTCCGGGGCCACGCTGCCGAGGTACTCGCCGATCTCCTTGTAGGCCTCGTCGCCGGAGACGATCAGCTTGGTGAAGTCCTCGTTGAAGATGTCCCGGATCACCCGCACGGTCAGGTCCGGCTCGCCGTGCAGCAGGGCCGGGGCGCCGGCCGTCTTGGCCTTGCGCTCGATCTCCTCCCACTGCGCGATCAGCCGCTCCACGTCCCGGGCCAGCTCCTCCTCGCTCGCCCCCTCGGCCGCGGTGCGCACGATCACGCCGCCGTCCTCGGGCACGACCTTCTTCAGGATCTGCTTGAGCCGGACCCGCTCGGTCTCCGGCAGCTTCCGGCTGATCCCCATCATCGAGGCCCCCGGGATGTACACCAGGAACCGCCCGGGCAGGGAGATCTGGCTGGTCAGCCGGGCGCCCTTGTGCCCGATCGGGTCCTTGGTGACCTGCACCAGGACCGGCTGCCCGGACTTCAGGGCCATCTCGATCCGCTTGGTGTGCCCCTCCAGGCCGGCCGCCTCGAAGTTCACCTCGCCGGCGTAGAGCACCGCGTTGCGGCCCTTGTTGATGTCGACGAAGGCCGCCTCCATCGAGGGCAGCACGTTCTGCACCTTGCCCAGGTACACGTTGCCGACGTAGGAGACCGAGGACTCCCGGTTGACGTAGTGCTCGACCAGGACGCCGTCCTCCAGCACCGCGATCTGCATCCGGTTGGCGGACTGGCGCACGACCATGACCCGCTCCACCGCCTCGCGCCGGGCCAGGAACTCGGCCTCGGTGATGATCGGGGCGCGGCGCGAGCGGGTGGCCCGCCCGTCCCGGCGGCGCTGCTGCTTGGCCGCGATCCGGACCGAGCCGCGCACGCCCTGCACGTCGTCGGAGTAGCCGCCGGACTCGGCCCGGGCGCCCTTGCGCTCCCGCGGTTCGCGCGACTCGCGCACCTTGACCACGGTGTTCGGCGGGTCGTCGCGCTCGCCGGACTCCAGCCCGCCCTCCTCGGCGGTCTGCCGGCGGCGGCGGCGCCGGCGGCGGCGGCTGGTGCCCTCGTCGCCCGCGCCGTCGGCGTAGCCCTCGGCGCCGTCCGGCTCGTCCTGGGCGTCGGTCTCCTCCTCCTCGTCCTGGGCGGCGGACTCGTCCGGTTCGGCGGCCGGCTCGGCGGTCTGCCCGCCCCGGCTGCGCCGGCGGCGGCTGCCGGCCCGCTCGGCCCGGCCGGCGCGCGCCGGTGCGGCCTCGACCGGTTCGGCCTGCTCCTCGGCCGCGGCGAGCTCCTCGTCCGGCTCCTGGTCCTCGTCATGGTCCTGGTCGGCGCCGGGCACGGCGAACAGCGGCGCGCTCTGCGGCCGGGAGGCCGAGCGGGTGCGCCGGACCGGGGCCGGCTGGACCACCGGGGCCTGGAAGATCAGCGCGCCGGGGCGCAGCGCCGGGGCGGCCGGGGCCTGGCGCTCGGGCTCGGCCGGGGTCATCGCGCGGGTGAACAGGCTCTCGGCCTCGTCCACCATCTCCTGCACGGACAGGCCGGCGATGTCGTCCTCGTCCAGCTCGGGCTCGCCCGCGGCCAGGGCCTCGGTGGCCAGCAGGTCCTCGGCGCCGGTGTCGACCGGGGTCGCGACGCTGCCGAAGCCCTCCGGCTCCTCGGCGGCCGGTTCGGCCGCCGGCGCGGCGGCCCGGACCCGGCGGCGGTTGGCCGTGGGGGTGGCCTTCTTCGCGGTCAGCGAGGACGCGGTGGTCTTGCGGGCGGCGCGCTTGCGGGCCGGGGCGGGTGCCTCGGCCTCGCCGCCGCCCGCCATGGGCAGGGGATCGGGCGCCGCGGCCTCGGCCGGCGCCGGGGCGGCGGACGGCTCGGCGGCGGGCGCGGAGTCGGGGACGGACGCCTCGGCGCCGTCGTCGGAAGCCGGCAGGTCCGCGGTGGGCGTCCCGGCCGGGCGGCTGGCCGCCCGGCGGCGGGTGCGCTTGACCGGGGCCTGGTCGGGCTGCCCGGTGTCGGCGGCGGTACTGTCCGGAGCTGTGGTGGGCTCGTTTTCGAGCATTCGGGTGGTTCTCCCGTCGTGGCCCCCGGGCACTCGGACGGTCCACCCGGTCGGGTGTTTCCGTCGGCGCCGCACAGGAGCACTGCGTACATGAGGTGAAAGTCGGTGGCCGGGCCGGACGACTCGCGGTGACCGGGCCGATGCGTCACCTACCCCGAACTCGTGGGGTTTGCACGCGCAACCAGCCCGAACTACACCGGAGCGTTCCGATCCGGGGTCAACGGATCACACACCATCGGCCTCGCCCCGTCGCCGGCCGGCTCCGGGGAGCCGAGCGGGCCCTGAACCAGCCGGGTCACTCGCGCGGATCCGAGTCCGGCGCGCGTGGCGCCCGACTGCTCGGAACCCGCGGGCGGTGGCAGCTCTAGGCCGGCCACGTTCGCCAGTCCGGTCAGGACGTCGTCGGGGCGGACGGCCGGGGTGGAATGCCGGACGACCACTTGCAGTATCGCACAGGGAGACGAGTGGAGGTTTGAACCATTGTCCGGACAGTCCAGTTCGAGCACCGCGGACCGGGCGTCGAAGGTCCGCATCCCGTTCTTGGTCAGCCGTTCCACCTGCACCGATTCGGCGGCCAGGAAGATGTCCACAGCCGTTCGGGCGACTTCTGGGGAAACTCCGGGCAGTTCGACCCGCCAGACCGAGGCCTCCAGCCGGTCCATCAGCGAGCCGGACCCGGACGCCTCCACGACTTCGAGCACGTCCAGGTCCGGTGGCAGCGCGGCGTCCAGGTCCGCCCGCAGCCGCTCCGGGTCCACCCGCGCGGACACCGCGATCTCCACGTACTCCGCCTCGCTGGCGGTTCCGGTCGGCGCGGCCCCGGCCCAGGAGATCCGCGGGTGCGGGGAGAAGCCGGCCGAGAAGGCCATCGGCACCCCGGCCCGGCGCAGCGCCCGCTCGAACGCGCGCTGGATGTCGCGGTGGCTGGTGAACCGCAGCCTGCCCCGCTTGGCATAGCGGATCCGCAGCCGCTGGACGACTGGCGGCGGTGGCGGCCCGGTTGGCTCGCGGGAACCCAAGGTCTTGTCTCCGTCCTCACGCACTGCGGCGAACCCCGGCTCGGGGTCGCCCCCTCCAGCGTAGCCGTGCACAGAGCTTGGTCAGGGCATCGCGGGCAGGCGGCCGAGCAGCTGGCCCGCGAGCGTGCTCAGGTCGACCGCGTCCGGCGAGGTGGCGAGGGTGGAGTTGTCCACGAACACGACCGCCGTGCCCTGCTGCACGGCCACGTCGGTCATCACCATCTGCGCGCCGCCGATGTTCACCCAGACGGAGAAGCTGAGCGCGCTCTGACCCAGCTTGGGCGCGGTGCCCAGGGTCAGCTTGGCCGCCTCCTGGCCGCCGGTCTCGTCGCTGGTGTTGAAGCTGCCGCAGTGCTTGAGCGCAGAGTCCAGCCCGGCCACGAACTGGGCCGCGCCGGAGCCGTGGAACTCGAACAGGGTCTCGTCGAACTCGCCGAGCGCGGAGGCCGGGGTGAACGCGTCGTCCGCGTACGAGGCCTCGCCGAAGCCCGGCTGGCCGACCGCGTTCAGGATGTCCGAGCAGCCGGCCTGGCCGAGCACCACGGTCGGCGCGGCGGCCGACAGGGCGCGCCCGCTGTCGGCCTTGCCGACCCCGTCCTCGGTGAACCCGGCCGGCAGCGCGGTGGCCGGCAGCAGCGCGGCGGCCAGCTCGGTACCGGTCGGCACGTCGTGCGCCGGCGCAGCCGAGGCCTTCGCCGCCGGCGCGGCCGACCCGCCGGTGCAGCCGGCCAGCGCCACGGCCAGGCCGAACGCGGCGGCCACCGACCCGACCAGCGTGATTGTCCTGGAAGCCATGCCGGAAACTGTAACGGCGAAACCTGAGAGCGCGGAATGGGGTGCCTCCCTGGGCGGTTGATGACACATCGCCTGGCAGCGCCATGGGCGACGTTACAGACGAAAAAGTATGCGCCGCCGCCCACGGCACCGCCATGCTCGGTCCTGAACCGCCCAGCGAGGCACCCCATTCCGCGCACACTCTAAACGGCGCCGACCCGGGTGCGCAGCTCCTCGTAGCCGACCCCGGTGGCCTCGGCCGAGGCGGCCCAGAGCCGGGCGGCCAGCCGCAGGTCCCGGCCCAGCCGGCTCGGCCGGACCACCCCCGGAGCGCCGCGCAGCTCAGGCAGCCCGCGCGGCCCGATGAACTCGCCGCCGCCGAGCTCGGACCGGGTGGCGGCGTAGAGCGCGGGCAGCGCGCCGTCGGCCGCGGACTGGCCGACCGCGTCGAACCCGGCCTGGCCCAGCTGCCCGACCAGCGGCCGGCGGCCCAGGCTGGTCTTCTCCACCAGCTCGGTCCGCGCCACGCCCGGGTGCACCGGGAACGAGCGGATCAGGGACTGGCCCTGCTCGTCCGGGGAGAGCATCGCCGCGTACGCCTTCCAGCGCCGGTCCAGCTCCAGCGTGAACAGCAGGTTGGCCAGCTTCGAGCGGCAGTAGCCGAGCCAGCGGGAATCGTGCGGCAGCTCGGTGAACGCGGCCGCCTCGGACAGCCCCGCGGAGGTGGCCAGCCGGTGCGCGACCGAGGTCTGGGTGACCACCCGCGCGTCCCCGGCGGCGAGCAGCAGCGGCAGCAGCCGGCCGGTCAGCGCGAAGTGCCCGAGGTGGTTGGTGCCCAGCTGGATCTCGAAGCCCTCGGCCGTGCGCCCCGGGCGCACCGCCATCACCCCGGCGTTGTTGACCAGCAGGTCCAGCCGCCCGGTCAGGTCGGCGACCTCCGCGGCCGCGTCCTGCACCGACTCCAGGCTGGCCAGGTCCAGCAGCACGATCTCCACCGCGGCCCGCGGCGAGCGGTTCAGGATCAGCTCCCTGGCCTGCTGCGCCCGGCCCCGGTCCCGGCAGCCGAGCAGCGTGCGCACTCCCTCGGCGGCCAGCCGTTGCGCGATCGCCAGCCCGACGCCGCTGGACGCCCCGGTGACCAGGGCCACCCGTCCGCGCAGCCGGGACAGATCGACGGCCCGCCACCCATTGCCCAGCGTCATGGGCACAGTCTTGCGGACCGGTGGCGAGCCGTCTAGCACAACATCTGCCCTCTATCGGCCCACCTGCCGCAGGATCTTGCGGCGGACGGGCCGGCCGAGCCGACTAGCCGAGCAGGGCCTCGATCGCCTCGAGGACCTCCGGGGCGTCCGGCTCGGTGCGCGGACGGAACCGGGCCACGACCTCGCCCTCGCCGTTCAGCAGGAACTTCTCGAAGTTCCACTGCACGTCCCCGGCCGCGCCGGCCGCGTCCGGAACCGCGGTCAGCTCCTGGTAGACCGCGTGCCGGTCCTCGCCGTTGACCTCGATCTTCTCGAACAGCGGGAAGGTCACGCCGTAACCGGCCGAGCAGAAGGTGGCGATCTCCTCGGCCGTGCCCGGCTCCTGGCCGCCGAACTGGTTGCACGGGAAACCGACCACGGAGAAACCGCGCCCGGCGTAGTCCTTCTGCAGCTGCTCCAGCGCACTGTACTGCGGGGTCAGGCCGCACTTGGACGCCACGTTCACGACCAGGACGGCCTTGTCCGTGAACTGGCCGATGGTGGCCGGCTTGCCGTCCAGCGTGTGCAGCTCGATGTTCTTAACGCTCATGCGGATTCGTCATCCTGTTCGTTCCGGTCGGTGTCGTCGGGGCCTTGTGGCCCCCACTTGCGGTACATCTTCTGCCCGAGCCGGTCGCCCACACCCGAGGCGTCCTCGGCGAAGGACCGCAGTTTCGTGAACAACGGATCGGTGCTGTTCTTTACCGAGTTCACGTAAGATTCACCCGCGTTCTTGGCCTCCGCGCGGAACGAGGCGTTCTGGTCCTCGTCCCGGCGCGGGTAGTCCCCGTTCAGGATCCGCCGGTAGTCCCCGGAGTCCACCCAGCGGGTCAGCTCCAGCGCACGCGGCGCGGTCAGCGGGTGCGAACGGTCCTTGACCTGCAGGATCTTCAGGAAGCTCTCCTTGACCGTGCCGCCGGACTCGTACTCCCGGGCCTGGTCGAGGAACGCCATCGGGTTCATCTCCTCCAGGTGCGCGCCGCCGGCCAGCTTCATCAGCGCGCGGATGCCGGCCTCCATGTCCTGCCCGACCAGCAGCCCGGCCCGGTCGCAGGACAGCTCGGACTTGCGGAACCACTCCCGCAGCAGGGTGATCAGCGCGTTGATCGCGAAGGCGCCGCCGGGCACCCAGCCGAGGTTGTTGGCCATGTTGGTCAGCCAGAACAGCATGGTCCGGTACACCCCGTGCCCGGAGAACGCGTGCCCGACCTCGTGGCCGATGATGAACCGCAGCTCCTCGTGGTCCATCACCTCCAGCAGACCGGTGGTGATCAGGATGGTCGGCCGGTCCAGGCCCCAGCAGGAGGCGTTCATCTGCGGGTCCTGCTGGACGAAGAAGGCCGGGCGCTCGGGCACGTCCAGGGCCAGGCACGCGTCGGTCAGCAGCTCGTCCAGCCGGCGGAACTGCTGGTCGCTGACCTTGACCGCCTCGGCCAGCAGGATCAGCCGGCCCGAGGGCTCCTTCAGTATGCTGTTGAGCTTCTTGAACACCTCGCCGAAGCCCTCGGCCTTGCGCAGCGCGACCAGGGCCGTGCGGTCCGCCGGGTGCTCGTACGCCCGGGAGCTGATACCAGGGAAGGTCTTTCGGGCCCGATCCGGCGTGTTGTCATCTGGCATAGTGCTCGCCCCCTGGCGGCATCGAGAAAATAAGGCTTCGCAGCAACACTACCCACCCGCCGTCCACTGCGGAGCTGATGGTGCGTACCCTCGACTCATGGCTCACTTGACCACGGCGGCCGCCGCGCTCGCCCACTCGCGCGTCCTGGCCGACGTCACGGCCCCGGACACCACCCCGCCCGGCATCTTCCTGCGCATCTTCATCTTCGGCGGGCTGGCCGTGGTGATCGGGATCGCCTGGTTCGTGCTGCGCGGATACCGCAATCCGGGGGACAACGACCGCAAGTAGGCACCTCGCCGCGCGCCCGCGCGCGCCCGGCCGGTAGCATCAGGCCGTCGGAGCCGTATCGGGCTTCCACCGGCCCTAGGGAAGGTACGCAGTAGTGAGCATCCAGACAGTCGCGACTCTCGCCGAAGGCACGGCCCCGAACCGTTACGCGGGCATCAACCCGACGCTCAACGCCGTGTGCGTGATGGCCGTCTTCGTCGTCCTGCTGTTCCTGGTCACCCGCCTGAACCGGGACAAATAGCACCATCCTGTCATACGGCCGCGGACCCGGCGGGCCGCAGGGCAAGGTAGGGTCTGGGCGCATGAACGTGGCACACCCGGACTCCACCCCGGCCGGCCCGGCCCGGCCCGCCGCGCCCCGGCGCACCCGGCTCGGGATCATGGGCGGCACCTTCGACCCGATCCACCACGGCCACCTGGTCGCGGCCAGCGAGGTCGCCTCCCTGTTCAACCTGGACGAGGTGGTCTTCGTGCCCACCGGCGAGCCCTGGCAGAAGGGCCGGCACCCGGTCTCCGAGCCGGAGGACCGGTACCTGATGACGGTGATCGCCACCGCCTCCAACCCGAGCTTCTCGGTCAGCCGGGTGGACATCGACCGCGGCGGCCCGACCTACACCGTGGACACCCTGCGCGACCTGCGCCTGCTGCGCGGCGAGCAGACCGACTTCTTCTTCATCACCGGCGCCGACGCGCTGGACCAGATCTTCTCCTGGCGGGACGCGGACGAGATGTTCGAGATGGCCCACTTCGTCGGCTGCACCCGGCCCGGCCACGACCTCGCCGACCCCGGCCTGCCGCACGGCAAGGCCTCCCTGGTGGAGATCCCCGCGCTGGCCATCTCCTCCACCGCCTGCCGCGAGCGGGTCCGCCGGGGCGAGCCGGTGTGGTACCTGGTGCCCGACGGGATCGTGCAGTACATCAACAAGCGCGGGCTGTACAAAGACCCGGACGCGGTCGGGGTCCATCTCGGGGAACCGCACCCATGGGAACCCGGCGTCACTTCACCGAGTGAGACCGATGCAGGGGGCAACGCGAAGGAGGGAACATGACCGGCACCGGCCGCCGTCGCAAGCCCAGTTCCGAGGACGAGGAGCCGCGCTCCGCCGAGGAGTCCGGCGGGCTGGGCACGGAGGGTGCGGCGGGTTCGTCCGGCACCACCTGGTCGACCTACGCGCCCCCGCCGGAACCGGACTACACCTACGACTGGCGGCGGGACGGCTCCGCGTCGGGTACGCCCTATCCCGATCTGCCTCCGCCTCCGCAGTCGCCGGCGCCACTGCCGCCGCTGCCGTCGCCGGGCGGGGGCCCGGGGTACGGATCTCAGGCTCCCGGTCGGGGTTCGCGCTCGGGGTACGACTCGGGATATGACTCGGGTCCAGGCGGTTCGGGCAGCTCAGGCAGCTACGGCATTTCCGGGACCCCGGCCGGTGGCCTCGATCCTTCGCAGGGGTATCCGTCCCAGCCGCCGTCCGGTTACGGTTCCGTCCCGCCGGCCTCCTCCCCGTCGTATCCCTCGGTTCCGCCCGCGTCGCCGTACGCCTCGCCGTTGCCCTCGTACCTCCAGCCGCCGCCTCCGGAGCAGCCGGACTACCCGCAGGCCCCGCCCTCGCGCCCCGCCCAGTCCTCGGCCTACGTCCCGCCGCCCGCCGCGCAGGGGTTCTACGCCCCGAAGACCTTCGAGCAGCCGCCGCCCTACCTGCCCGACGAGCCGTCGACCGGCGAGTACCAGCCGTCCGGATACCAACCCAGCCGTTACACGCCGCCATCGACTGACGCACCGGCCTCGCGGCGTCCGCCCGCGCCGAACCCGTCGGCCCAGTCCGGGGCGGACGGGTTCGACGTGGACGGCCTGTTCGACGCCGACGCCCTGTTCGACCCCGATCCGGCCGAGCGCCCGGACCCGATAGCCCAGTCGTCCGCGTCACTGTCGGCCACGTCGGCGTCCGCGTCGGATTTCGCCTCAGCCGCCGGCTCCGCGGCCTCCGGGTCCAAGACCGAAGCCGACCCGGCCGCGGAGCGCAAACCCACCAAGATCAGCTCCTCGAAGGCCGACTTCGCCTTCGTCGAGGAGGAGACCGACCAGAAGGACATCGCCGGCTGGCTCACCTTCGTCGAGTCCCGGGCCGAGTCCCGGGCCGAGCGGGCCCGGCGGATGCGCAACCGGCTGATCGCCGGCGGCGCCGCGCTGGCCCTGGCGGCCGGCGGCACCCTGGCCTACCTGTGGGCCAGCGGCAGCCCGCTGCTCGGCGCGGCCCCGGCGGCGTCCCGGGACGTGATCCTGCTGCAGATCGCGGACAACACCAGCGGCGACGCCGTGGCCGACGCCATCCTGGCCGCCGACCGGCCGGCCGCCGGGGCGAGCGGCGCGACGGCCGGCCACGGCGCGGCGGTGCTGATCCCCTCGCAGATGAGCGTCACCGGCATCGGCAGCGGCACCCAGGCCTTCGGCGGCGACATGACCGCCGACCCGGCTGTCCCGCCGGCCGGCGTGACCGCGGTCTCCGACTCGCTCGGCGTGCAGGTCAACGCGGTCTGGAGCATGGACGAGACCACGTTCGCGGCCCTGGTCGACCTGTTCGGCGGGGTCACGGTGACCTCGAACGCGTCCGTGCCCGCGGTGACCGGGTCCGCGAAGCCCGCGCCGAAGCCGACGTCGACCGGCTCGGCCAAGTCGTCGTCCGGCTCCGCCACGCCTTCGGCCTCGGCCTCCGCCTCGGCTCCGGCCGGCTCGGGTTCGGGCTCCGCCGCGGTTCCCCAGGTGACCTCCGCGGCGATCCCGCAGGGCAGCGTGAAGCTGAACGGGGCCCAGGCGATCACGTACTCGCTGTACCAGGCCCCCGGCGAGCCGATCGGCGCCCAGGTCGACCGGTTCGGCCAGGTGCTCGGCGCGCTGATGACCGAACTGCCGACCACCGGCGACCTGGTCAACTCGTACCTCAACCAGCTCGGCGTGGTCCCCGACCCCTCGCTGCCGCAGGACAAGCTGGCCTCGATCCTGGCCGAGATGGCCGCGGAACAGCAGGCCGACCAGTTCACCGTCAAGGCCCTGCCGCTGCAGGACAACGCCACCGACCAGCTCGACTTCAACGCGGCCGGCCCGATCATCAGCTCGCTGCTCGGCGGCACGGTCCAGTCCGGCCTGACCTCCGGCGGCACCGCGCGGGTCCTGGTCGAGGACGGCACCGGGACCACGTCCGACCAGGACACCCTGATCCAGAGCGCCGCCCAGGCGAAACTGGTCAGCGCCGGGTACTCGTACGTGGGCATCACCTCGGTGCGCAAGCAGTCCAAGAGCGTGATCCAGATCCCGACCGGCTCGGACCAGTCCGCCGCGAACGAGGTCGCGCAGACCCTGGGCCTGCCGGCCAGCGACGTGCAGGTGGTCTCCGGCATGTCGGAGATCTCCGACATCACCGTGGTGCTCGGCACCGACTGGATCCAGACCGGCGAGAGCGGCACCTGACCGCCGGCCCGCTCGACCGGGGCCCGGGCCCCGGTCGGGAAAGCGGGTAACACCGGCCGAGGGCCCGTGAGATCCTTGTAGTCCATACCTAACCTACTGCCGAACGGCAAAGGAGCCGCGATACCGTGACAGCGACCGACCGGGCCATCGAACTGGCGATCGCGGCGGCGCAAGCCGCCTCGGACAAGCTCGCCGACGACATCATCGCCTACGACGTCAGCGACGTCTTCGTGATCACCGACACCTTCGTGCTGGCCTCCGCACCGACCGACCGCCAGGTCAGGGCCATCGTCGACGGGATCGAGGAGGCGCTGGGGGCGTTGGGGGCGAAGCCGGCCAGGCGCGAGGGCCAGCAGGAGGGCCGCTGGGTGCTGCTCGACTACCTGGACATCGTCGTCCACGTGCAGCACGCCGAGGAGCGCACCTACTACGCGCTGGAGCGCCTGTGGAAGGACTGCCCGGTGATCAAGCTCCCGGAGACGGTCACCAACGGCCGCACCGCCGGCCCCGGATTCGGCGGCGGCGCCGCGTGACCCCGGCGGGCCAGGCGTCCTCTGCGGCGGCAAGCGCGGGCGGCGGCGCTCCCCGCGTCGCCGACCCGGACGCGGACCCCAACACCGACCCGGGATCCGCCCCGCACGTGCGCCCGGACCGCCACTCGTCCTACACCCCCGGCCGCCGGATAGTGCTCTGGCGGCACGGCCAGACCGCCTGGAACCTGGAGAACCGCCTCCAGGGCCAGAGCGACATCCCGCTGGACGAGGTGGGCCACGCCCAGGCGGCCAAGGCCGCCCGCCTGCTCGCCGCGCTGCGCCCGCAGGCGATCGTCTCCTCCGACCTGATCCGCGCGGCCGACACGGCCCAGGCCCTGGCCGGCCTGGTGAAACTCCCGGTCACCCTGGACAAGGGCCTGCGCGAGACCTACGTCGGCGCCTGGCAGGGCCTGACCGACGCCGAGATCAAGGCGAAGTTCCCCGAGGAGGAGAAGGCCTGGCGGGCCGACCGCTCCATCCGCCGCGGCGGCGGCGAGATCGAGTCCGACGTGGTCGCCCGCGCCGTTCCCGCGATCAACGCCGCCCTGGAGTCGCTGCCGGCCCGCGGCACCCTGGTCGTGGTCAGCCACGGCGGCACGATCCGGGTGGCCATCGGCGGCCTCCTGGGCCTGCCCCCGGCGCACTGGGGCGCGCTGGGCGGGCTGTCCAACTGCTGCTGGTCCGTGCTCGGCGAAGGCCACAGCGGCTGGCGTCTGCTGGAACACAACGCCGGTTCGCTGCCGGAACCCGTCATGGGCGACGACAAGTAGGCTCGCAGCCGACTCACCTCATGTTGATGTGAGCCCACTTGTTCGTCCCCGCCCGCACCCGGGGGTTTCCTGCTCCCGCGCGCCCGCCCGTGCCCCGATCCGACCAGCCCCGATCCGCCGGACGAGCGGCCGAAGCGCAATCGATTTCCCTTCGGCCGGTCCGATTGGCTAGTATGGCTGTGCCCGCCCGGAAGCGGCAAACAGCAGTTGTGGTAGTAGTTCGATCGAGGCTGTGACCGGGGGGACCAAACCTCCGGAAATATGCGGTAGTATTGCCGGGCAGGAAAGTACAACTGAATGCATGGGGCTTTAGCTCAGCTGGTAGAGCATTTGACTGGCAGTCAAAAGGTCAGGGGTTCGAATCCCCTAAGCTCCACTTTGCGTCTTTTGTTTTGATTCGGCGGCATCGTCCCACAGGGCGGTGCCGCCATTGCTGTGCGGTGGCCGGCAAGGGAGTTTGAAGTCGCCAGACGATCCGTCCACCACGTTTGAGCATTTCAGGCCGCCTCAGGCCAATGTGTGGCATTGAGCTTGGTTACTCCACTGACGTGTCGGTACGGTGCAGTATTCTTCTAATCGCCTACCTTCATATGCCTGAGAACTTTGCGAGGAGGTCATCGCGAGATGGGATATTTCCCGGAGCTCGATCCAGCTACTGGGCTGCTTCCACCTGGACGCTACTCAGTGAAGCTGGATACCCTGCGCGAAGTCTTGGTCGAAGCGCCGCATTTCACGGGATCTGGGACACGAAAGCAGCTGTGGGACGAGTGGCAACAGCATCGCGCGATCGTCGAGGCAGAGGCTGGCGAGGTCACTCGGTTGTGGCTCG
This sequence comes from Actinocrinis sp., assembly GCA_035943635.1. GTDB lineage: Bacteria > Actinomycetota > Actinomycetes > Streptomycetales > Catenulisporaceae > DASZBX01. The sequence goes on from DASZBX010000105.1 coordinate 64,865, forward strand.
CAGGGAGTTTCGCCAGCGGCAAGCTTGACCCGTCTGACATCGATACGACCTATCTGCTGAGAGCAGAAGTATTTGACCGTCTTGATCGTGAAGCCCTTGCGGCGCTTGATGACCTTACCGACAAGGCATGGTGCATAGATAACGCTATGCGTGTCGATGCCTATCTTGTCCGCCTCCCCGACGAGATGCCGTTTTGGCAGATGAGGCCTAGTATTTTCGGGGCACGAGCCAATGAAGCGTTCCGCGATCTAGGGCTTTATGATGAGGTGTGGCAATGTGTTCGACCTTCGACACTAGCCGGTAGCCACCATGGTCAGTCACGTCAAGGATATGTGGAGGTGTTGTTGTGACGTCTCCAGCCGCCTTCCCGGACCATGGCGACAAAGAAGCTGTACGCCGTTGGATGAGTCTACGCAGGCGCAGCAGTGAAGGACGGGCGACCCCAGGTACGCCCGACGAATTCTCGATCGCTCAGCGTGAACGATTGCTTCAGGCTGTCGGGTTGCAGACCGTGTCTTCACCACGACGACTCGATGTCGCTTTGACAGGGCCGACCACAATTGATCATACAGTCCGAATTGCTGTACTCGGACAATTCCTCGCGAACCTCCAAGATTCGGTTTCGGCTGTTGCACAAGCGCTCACTGGTCGGCCCACGATTTATTCGTCTATTCCGAGGGCCGTGCAAGATTCGACCTCTCTGAGTGCGAGCGCAGTATTTCCGTCATCGTTCGGAGTTACTCTTTATGGTCCGCAGGCTGAGGCGGAAGAGGATGGGCTCTTTCCTATGCCTGCGGAAGACCCTGGAGTCGCGCTCGATGATGCGGTGGAGAAAGTCCTCGACATCGTGAACTTCTCAGAATCTGTGGGTTTTTCTGACGACCTCCTAACCGAGGAACTTGTGCCGCTCGGGCAGCGTGCGATGAAGCACCTTGGCCTCCTGACCACGGGGCTTGTTGAGGCCGAGCTGGGATTACGGTTGACGTGGCGTGGCCGGAACGGACTCACGAGATCCGGTGAGTGGAGCCCGGACGGGGTGCGGCGCGTTCTGTACTTGTGTCAGCAAAGCCAATTTGGAGAGCCTGAAGCAATTACACTTGTCGGTTGGCTGGTGAGCGCCAATGTTATGCGAGGAACAGCCGACATCCGGACTGATAGTGGCGAGGTTGTCCGGGCTAAGACGGACGAAGAGGTGACACCTCGATTGCGCGAGTATTTCGACAACCGGGTTGAGGCAGATGCGGAAGTTACGACTGTGAGTTCTGTTGGAGGTCATGTGCGCAAGAACTATGCGATCTTGGCCCTTAGAAATATTGACTAACGCATAAAGATGCTCTGGTCAGTAGCCTTCGTGTCTTTTGGGGGAAACTGCCGATACAGTCGCCCCTGATTGCTGACCTCCTGTCGCGCCTGTCCGTCGAGCTTCCGTCCGGCAACTTGGTCACGGCGCAGGCAAGGAGGTGAAGATCAGCCGCTTTGGCTCAGTAATGGGCCGGCCTCCTACGAGATCTGGAGCAGATTGCAGGCGTTTCGGACCAGTACTGGCGTGTGGTCGTAGCTTCTGGACTCGTACCGCAACCGGGAGAAGGCAAGCAGTTTCGGCCGTGGGAGAGTGGCAAACTTACCCTGTGCAGGGTGGCATCACCCGATCCGCATATCCCTCTCTGTCAGCGGGGGTACGCTCGTAAGCTGCATGATTCGATCTTGTGTCTCCATGACCTGGTCTTTTAGGTTCGAGTAAGCTACCAATAGCTCCACATCGTCGCAGGTCAGGTGAGTTTTTATAACTCACCTGACCTTTTTTAGGTTTCCGGTGACCACGTCATGTGGTGGAAGAGGAAATGATGGGCGCCGCCACGGCCTTTGGCTTAGTGGTTGATTGGCATCTGGCCCATGCTCAATTGCCGTATACGAGTGCACTTCACGGTCTTCCTCGTCATCGACTGCTTCGACGTCTGCTTCATCTGAGCTCTTATAAGATCTGGGGCCTCGGCTCGGGCGCAGCTCTCAGGGATGGGCCATCTGCCGCAGTGGTCTTATAGGCTGGCGGAGTGAATGTGCCTTCGCGCGGTTTTGTCGGCGCGGGACCGTGGGCAACTTCCCTGCTGGAGGGCGCTGTCATGAAATATGACAAGCAGCTGTTTCCATCAAGGTGTCGCGGTTCACGCACAGCGGCATGCCGATTCGAGCAGGAAAACCAAGGTGACTCCATGCCCAAGACAAGTTGTCGTGTCACGGCCGACACGACGCATCGGGGCCGTGTGCGCAAGCCGGCTGACGGGCCGTCCGGCGGCCTCGCGTACAAGGCGGTCGGATTGTCCGTCGCCGCCTGTGTGTCGTTCGCCTCCCTGGCCGTCGCCGCGTCGCCCGCGTCGGCGGCCGGCGCGGTCGTGAGTTCGGTCCGGACGGTGTCGTTGGGGTACCAGGCCCCGAACCCGTACACCCCGGTGGCCGTGGACGGGAACTTCGGCCCGCACACGATCAAGGCGACCCAGTTCGTCGTCGGCGTGCCGGCGAACGGCGTCTGGAACCTGGCGAGCAGGCAGGCGTTCCAGCGGTACCTGGGCGTTGCGGCGGACGGCGTGATCGGGCCGGTCACGGTCCGGGCGCTACAGCGGTGTGTCGGCGCGAACGTCGACGGGGTGTGGGGGCCGATGACGACGAGGGCGCTGCAACGGGCGCTGAACGCGGGTCAGTTCTGTCGGCACGGCGGCGGCGGAACCGGGCCGCAGGGGCCGAGTGGACCTCAGGGGCCGCAGGGACCGCAGGGCGTTCCGGGGGTTCCCGGTGCGACTGGCGCTACGGGTGCGACTGGAGCTACCGGGGCCACCGGAGCGACCGGCCCGCAGGGCGCGCCCGGCGAGACTGGGGCTCCCGGAGCGCAGGGTCCTGCTGGTCCGGTCGGCCCGGCTGGCGCGGCTGGCCCAGCGGGTCCGGCCGGCCCGGTCGGCGCTACTGGCCCGATCGGCCCGGCAGGACCGCAGGGCGTAGCTGGAGCGCCGGGAGCGCCTGGGGCTCCCGGGGCTCCCGGGGTTCCGGGTCCGGCCGGCCCGGCTGGACCGCAGGGCCCGGTTGGAGCGCCAGGGGCACCCGGCGCCCCCGGCGCGCCCGGGGCACCCGGAGCACCTGGAGCGCCGGGGGCGCCCGGAGCGCCCGGAGTTCCGGGCGTGCAAGGCGCAACCGGGCCGCAGGGTCCCCCGGTAGGCGCGACCTCAACGATCGTGACCGGCCCGCCGAGCACCGGGGCGAAGAACAGCACCATCCAGGCTCAGGCCAACTGTCCCGCAGGCACCTATGCGATCAGCGGCGGCTACACCTACGACGGGAACGGGACGATCACGGCCAACGTCTTCACCGGCGGTTCGCCCGCCAGCGGATGGTATGTGGCGGAGAACGTCACCGGCCTGACGTCGACGATCAACGCGTACGTGGCCTGCGCACCGTAACAACCGCTTGCCACAACATCATTGCCACAACGCGAACGCGAACGCCGAGGCCAACGCTCGATAAGCACGGACCCGCGCTTATCGAGCGTTGGCCTCGGCATTGGCCTTGGCGTTAGCGTTCGCGCTCGAATGCCTTCCCGGCAGCCGCCTAGCTGCTCAGGACCGTCTGATGGGCGATCAGGGAGGTGGAGGCGGTGAAGTTCCCGCTGCCGTGGTAGACCGCAGTCAAACTGTGTGTCCCCACGCTGAGCCTGGACGTGGTCACCTGGGCCACGCCGCTGACGAGCACCGAAGTCCCCAGCAGGGTGGTGCCGTCGAAGAAGCCGACGGTCCCGGTCGGCGTCCCGGCCCCCGGAGCGACCGCGGTCACCGTGGCCGTGAGTGTGACCGTCTGCCCGGACACCGAGGGATTCGGGGCCGTGGCCAGAACCGTCCCGGTCGCGGCCTGGTTCACCGTCTGCGGATCAGTCGGCGACGTCGAACTCATGAAGCCCGCATTTCCGGCGTACACAGCCGTCAGCGCATACGAGCCCGCATTCAGCGACGAGGTCGGGAAGACCGCGACTCCGCCGACGAGCGGTGCCGTGCCCAGCGGGGTCGTGCCGTCGACGAAGCTCACGGTCCCGGTCGGGGTCCCGGCCGGCGAGGTGACGACGGCCGTCAGGGTCTTCGTCTGGCCGAACACCGACGGGTCGGGAGCCGAGGTCAGGGCCGTGGCCGTGTTGAACGGGGCCGTACCGGTGACGTCGACCGTGTCGTCACCGGAGTTCGCGATGTAAGCGTGCAGCCCGTCCGGGGTGATCGCCACGCCGTGCGGCTCGCTGCCGACCGGGATGCTGACGACGACGAGATCGGCCGCGGTGTCGATCACGCTGACGTCGTCGCCGCCGTTGCTCGTCACGTAGGCGGCCGCGCCGTTCGGAGCGATCGTCACGCCGAGCGGCACGGTCCCGACGAGGACGACGGCGGTGACCAGGTTGGTCGCGGTGGCGAAGACGCTGACGCTGCCGTCGCCGCCGTTCGCCACGTAGCCCTTCGCCCCGTTCGGCGTGATGGCCAGTTCGTAGGGCGAGTTGCCGGTCGGTATTGCGGTGACCACCGTATTCGTCGCGGTGTCGATGACGCTGACGGTGTTGTCGCGGGCGTTCGTCACGTAGGCACGTGTGCCGTTCGGGGCGATCACCACATCGTAGGGGGAGCTGCCGACCGGGACCGTGGCGGTGATCGTATTGGTCGCGGTGTTGATGACGCTGACGGTGTCGTCGCCGGCGTTCGTCACGTAGGCGCGCGTGCCGTCCGGAGTGGTCGCCACGGCGGCTGGGAAGCCGCCCACGACGATTGTGTGGGTGACGGCGTTGGTCGCGGTGTTGATGACGCTGACCGTGCCGCCGCCGACGTTCGTGACGTAGACGGTCAGTCCGTCGGGGGTGATCGCCACGCCGAGCGGCACGGCCCCGACGGTGATGGTGGCGGTGACGGCGTTGGTCGTGGTGTTGATGACGCTGACGGTGTCGTCGCCGTCGTTCGTGACGTAGGCGCTGGTACCGTCCGGGGCGATCGCGACCCCGCACGGGATGCTCCCGACCGGCACGGCGGTCTCCGTCAGTGCGAACGGTCTCGTAGTCGCGGGCGAATTACGGCCGAGCAGTCGTCGCCAGGTGGCTTTGGATGCCTCGGGCATGCTGTGACCCCATGTTCTGGTCCAAGTGGATACGGATAGGTGAGGAGTGCCTGGTGCCGTGGCCGGGAACGTTTGCCCCTTCCCGGCCACGGCACTAGATACCGGGCGGAGCCACGAAGGTGTAGGCGAGGCTGTTGCTCGTACCGCCGTCCGTGGTCACCGCGACTTGGACGGAGCCGCTGCCGGGCGGCGAGACGGCCACGATGGTGGTGTCGGAGATGACGGTGAACGACACCGGGGTGCCGCCGAACGTGACCGCGTCGGCCGTCGTGAGCTGAGAACCGGTCAGGGTCACCGAAGCGCCGCCCGACTGCGGGCCCTGATTCGGCGTCAAGCTGACGAGCACGGGGGCCGACAGGTAGGTGTAGTCGAGGCTGTTGCTGGTGCCGCCGACGGTGCTGACCGAGACGCTGACCGACCCGATGGTTCCGGCGGGGACCACCGCGGTGATCTCCGTGTCCGACACGACAGTGAAGGAACTCGCGGCGGCCGGGCCGAACCTCACCGCGCTCGCGGCCGTGAAGTGTGAACCGGTCAGGACGACCGACGTCCCGCCGGACTCCGGACCCTGATTCGGTACCACGCTCGCGAGTGTCGGGGCGGCGACGTAGTAGAAGTAGACGTGCTCAGCGCTCGTGCCGCCGACGGTCGTGACCGAGACGACGACCGGCCCGGCGACTCCGACGGGGACCGACGCCGTGATCTGCGTGTCGGACACCACGAGGAACGAGGTCGCGAGGACCGACCCGAACCTCACCGCCGTGGTTCCGGTGAGGTTTGCCCCGGTCAGGACGACCGAGCCGCCCCCGGCCAGCGGCCCCTGAGCCGGCGCCGCGCCGGCGAGCGTCGGGATCGGGCGGTAGGTGAAGCCGAGCCCGTTGCCGGTGCCGCCGGCTGTGGCGACCGTGACCGGGACCGTGCCGCTGCCCGGCGGCGAGACGGCCACGATGGTGCTGTCGGAGACCACACTGAACGAGGCCGCGGCGACAGTCCCGAACGTGACCGCGGTGGCGGATGTGAGGTGGGCGCCGGTCAGGGTCACCGTTGTGCCGCCCGACCCGACGCCTTGGCTGGGACTGGCGGTGCTCAGAGTCGGGGCGGGCCCGGTGAGGGCCGGGATGTGAGTACTCAATGCGTTCTCCTCGCGGATCGGCCGCTTCGACGGCGAAGGGGCCGGTGGCGGCCGTCGCGGCCGGGGATGGTGATCGTCTCGGTGGTGACGCGGGCGGTCCCGTCGGGGCGGGGACGGATCCGGCTGTCCCCGCCCCGACGGCTACCGGGTCGGCTGCGGTCCGCTCACCTGCCGGACCGCAGCGGCGCCCGGATCAGATACCGGGGCCCGACACGTAGGTGAAGGCCCCCACGGCCGTCGCGGAACCACCCGTGGTGGTCACCACGATGTCGGCCGAGCCGACGCTCCCGGGCGGGGTGATGACGGCCAGGGCGCCGTCGTTGATCACGCCGAACGGCGCGGGACTGCCGCCGATCGTGACGCCGGAGACGGTGCTGAGCCCGGAGCCCGAGACCGTGACCGAGGTACCGCCCGACGACGACCCGGAGGACGGCGAGACGGCGACGATCGTCGGGGAGTCGACGTAGGTGTAGGACAGCCCGTTGCAGCTCCCGCCGGCCGTGGTGACGGTGACGCTCACCGAACCGGCCCCGGACCCCGCGGGCACCACGACGCTGAGCAGGCCGTCGGACAGGATGGTCGGCACCGCGTCGTTGGAACCGAACGTCACCGAGGAGGCGGTCGACAGGCCGATGCCGCTGAGGGTGACGGTCTCGCCACCGGCGGTCGGACCGGAGTCGGCGCTCAGCGACGACGTGAACGGCGCCCCGATGTAGTAGAAGTTCAACGGGTTGCTGGTCCCGCCGGCCGTGGTCACCCGCACGCTGACGGCCCCGGCGCCTGCGGGCGAGATGACGGTGACCGAGGTGGGCGTGTTGGACGTGATGACGGCGGGCCTGGTCCCGAACGTCACCGCGGTCGTGTTGGCGAGGTTGACCCCGGTGATGGTGACGACGGTCCCACCGCCGGTAGAGCCCTGATTCGGAGAGATGGGCATGCGTGTACTCCTGGTTCGCTGAGTGTTTTGCCCGTGGTCCTGCGATATCTGATCTCTGATGCCAGGCCCCTGAGGCATGGCGGGCGAGGTCGGATGGTTGATGACTCGGCGGGGTGCTGAACGCGGCGCGTAAAAGGATGCTGACGAAGTCGGCAGCCGGGCGGCGGCCGCTCCCCCCGGAGAGTCGAGGCAGCTCATCGGTTCGGACATCTCCAGTAACCGACACAAATCGTGCGAGATCAATAACTTTGACTCAGAGTCACTCAAACTGATGAGCAGTGAGCAGACATGGCCTCATCGGCGCGGCTGAAGCGAGGGGATCAGTACCCGTGCACTTCAGCCGGCCGTACGTTTGTCGGTCCGCCGATATTCGCGGGTTTACCGGAGCGAATCCACCGCCGCCTTGACGGTCTCGCGGAGCCAGGTGTGGGCTCGGTCGTTGTCATACCTCTGATGCCAGGCGGCGACGATGGGGGACGGCGGCAGCGGAAGCGGGATCGGGGCCGTGGTGAGGCCGAGCATGGCGATCGTGCTGTGGCACATGCGCTCGGGGACGACGGTCAGCAGGTCGCTCTGCTGCACGAAATAGAGCGCAGCGGTGCTGGTGGGGGCAGTGGCGACGACCTGCCTGGCGAAACCGCGGGATTCGAGCAACTGGTCCACCCGGTCGCTCAGGCGGCCTCGGCGGGAGACGGTCACGTGGCTGGCGGCGGCGTAGTCGGCCAGGGTGAGGGGTGCCTGGGTCCGAGCCGGGGCGAGGGGGTGGTCGGCGCGCATGGCCAGCACGAGATGGTCTTCGGCGATGACCTCGGACCGGATTTCGGGCAGGTCCGGCACGCCGGAGCCGACTTCGAGGTCGATGTGGCCGTGCTTGAGGTCCAGGGTGTCGACGGTCGCCTCGGGCAGGAGCCGTAGGGCGACGTTCGGGGCCTGAGTGCGGACGGCGTCCAGCAGGCGCGGGCCAACGGCGGTGGTGACGGCGTCGTGGCACTGCAGCGTGAAGGCGCGTACCAGGTTGGCCAGGTCCAGGCCGCGTTCGGGGGACAGGACGGCGTGCGCCTGGGCGACGAGCTCGTGGACCTGCGCGCGGACGCTGAGCGCGTACGGCGTGGGCGTCATCGTGCGGCCGGTGCGGACGAGGATCTGGTCGCCGGTGGCCTGGCGGATGCGGCCCAGGGTGCGGCTCATCGCGGGGGCGGAGAGGTAGAGGCGGTCGGCCGCGGCGGCGACGCTGCCTTCTTCCAGGAGCGCGTCGAGCGCGGTGAGGAGATTCAAGTCCAACTGCATGGAAGTAAATCTAGCAATGCGGAACATGCATTTGAAGTCATGCCAGAGTCGGCCTAGTGTCTTTCTCGGGCGGACGAAGCGTCGCCGAGAACATCCGAATCCTGGAAAAGGAGCTGGTCAGCATGGGTGCAAACGTGACTTCGACGATGACGGACCCTGTTTCGGGGGTGGGCGTGGCCGAGGACGTGGCGCTGCTCGCCAAGGCCGAGGCGGCGGCCCGGGCGGCGGGGGCCCGGCTGCTCACCGCGTTCACGCCGGACGCGCGCCCGGCCGACCGGGACGCCATCTACGCCGCGGCCAAGGCCGTCGAGCAGACCTCGATGCCGGGGCTGCGGGCCGCGCTGGCGGCGGCGCGGCCGGGGGCCGGGTGGGTGGACGACGAGCTGGAGACCCGGGCGCTGCCGCCGGGGGAGTGGTGGGCCGTCGACCCGGTCGAGGGCGGCGTGAACCACGTGCACGGCATGCCGGAGTGGTCCGTGACCGTGACGCTGCTGCGGGACGGCGAGGCGGTGCTGACCGTCGTGCACCAGCCGGTGGGCGACCTGACGTACACCGCGGTGCGCGGCGCCGGAGCGCGGCTGAACGGCCAGCCGCTGCACGTGTCGGCCAAGTCGGACCTGCGCGTCGCGATCGCCACGACCGGCCAGGCGCTGGCCGGCCAGGACGGCACCTACCGCCGGATCGGCGACTCGGTCACGGCCATGCTCGACCGGGCGCTGCTGGTGCGGGCCACGGTGCCGTGCACGTTCCCGCTGCTGGCCGTCGCGGCCGGACACTACGACCTGTTCTGGCAGTACGAGCCGGAACTGTCCGGGATCGCCGCCGGGATGCTGCTGGCCGAGGAGGCGGGCGCCGTGGTCAGCGACGTGGCCGGGCGGCCCTGGCGGCCGGGCGGGGGCGACGTGCTGATCGCGGCGCCGGGCGTGCACGCGGAGGCCGTCGGAGTGCTCGCGTCGGTGAAGTGACGGCCGGCCGCCGGCCCGTGAGAACGGCGAAGCAAGTAGTGCGAACCGACAGCCGCACCACCGGAAATCTCGACACTGGAGCCATCATGGAACTGACGGTCATCGGCGCTTCCGGCGCCACCGGGCGGGAAATCGTCCGCCAGGCCCTGGACCGGGGGCACCGGGTCACCGCCGTGCTGCGCGACCCGGCCCGGCTCGCGCTGCCGGAGACGGACGCGCTGAGCCTGGTCGCCGCGGACGTGCGGGACCCGGACGCGATCGCCCGCGCGCTCAAGGGCGGCAAGGTCGTGCTGTCCGGGCTCGGCGTGGCCAAGGGCGACCAGCCCGGGGTGCTCAGCGCCGGGGCCCGGGCGGCGGTGGCCGCCGGGCCGGACCGGATCGTCTGGATCGGCGCGTTCGGCACCGGGGCCTCCGCGCAGGCCGCGGGCGCGCTGACCCGGAACCTGCTGCGGATGTTCATGGGCGCCGAGCTCACGGACAAGGTCGCCTCGGACACGGCCGTCCTGCAGGCCGGCGGCACGGTGTTCCACGCCGGGCCGCTCGCGAACCGGCCGCTGAGCCAGTCCCGGCGGGCGGTCACGCTCGACGCGGCGCCGCACCGGCTCTTCCCGGCCGGTGTGGCCCGGGCGAACGTGGCGGCGGCGATGCTGGACGAGGCCGAGTCGGGCGCGCACCCCGGCCAGACGCTGATCCCGCTGGACCGCTGAGCGGCCCGGACCCGGCGGCGGCCCGGCGGATTCCGGTCAGTTCGCTGACAGCGGAACTCCGCCGGGCCCGCGAGGTCGAACGTCTTAACCAGAGCGCAGTGCCATGAAGCACTCAAGCTGCCAGGCACAGCTCTTGCCGCCGGATGTCCGCACGCAGGTCCCCCTGCTGCGCCGCCACGCTGAGCGATGAGCGTGCCCGCATGGGCGTTGTCCGGGACAGCTCTTCCTGCGCCAGGAGGAGCACTTGCGAGAGGTTCAGGCCCAGCGACCGCGCCGCGGCTGCCAGGACCTCGGACGAGGGTTCTTTGCGGCCACGTTCGATTTCCGACAGATAAGGCATGGAGATTCGGGCGATGTCGGCCACATCCTTGAGCGTCCGCCCTTGGGCCAGCCGCACCCGGCGCAGCACCTCGCCCAGAACGTGTCGCCACAGCGGGTCCCGGAAAGCCATCTCGTCACCGTTCACCAAGTCAGCGTAGAACCGTGGACCGGTCAGCGTCCCGCTGCCCGCTCTGCCCTCAGCGAACAACGGCGACTGCTGTTTCGGCCCGGAGCAGATCCGCGGACGGCGGAAGTCCACCCCCGCGCAGGCCGGCGGTGGTGCGGCGGGCCGGTTGTGCGGAGCGTCGGCGGCTCCGGGATACTGGCGTGATGACGTCGAACGCTGTCCCGGGCCCGTCTGCGACACCGTCCCCGACACCAGCGCCGACCAGCCTGTGCCTGCTGACCCGGCCGCTCGGCGGCGGGCGGCGCGAGGTACTGCTCGGGCTGAAGAAGACCGGGTTCGGCCTCGGCAAGATCGTCGGGCCGGGCGGGCACGTCGAGCCGGGCGAGAGCGCGGCGCAGGCGGCCGTGCGCGAGGTGCACGAAGAGGTCGGCCTGCACGTCGGCCTCGGCGAACTGCGCGAGCTGGGACACGTGACGTTCCGCTTCCCCACCCGGCCGGACTGGGACCTCGGGGTCGCGGTGTTCGGGGCCGAGTGGACCGGCGGCGAACCGGTCGAGTCCGCCGAGCTCGCGCCGCGCTGGTACCCGGTCGACCGGCTTCCGCTGGACCGGATGTGGGACGACGCCCGGTTCTGGCTGCCCGAGATGCTGTCCGGCCGACGCGTGTACGCTCAGATTTCTTACTCGGCGGACGGCCGGACCGTGCACGAGGTCCGGATCGACGAAGTCCGCCCCGAACCGGTGCAGGGCACCGCGGCCGGCCAGGGCGACGAAGCCGGCGAAGCCCGGAGGAGTGATTGAGATGGCCACGTTCGTGCTCATCCACGGTGCCGGCTCCGACTCGTGGTACTGGCACCGGCTGGTCCCCGAGCTGCGCGCGCTCGGCCACGACACGGTCGCCCCGGACCTGCCCTGCGAGGACGACCGGGCCGGGTTCGCCGAGTACGCCGACGTGGTCGTGGACGCGATCGGCCGCCGCACCGACCTGGTCGTGGTGGCCCAGTCGCTGGCCGGGTTCACCGGACCGCTGGTGTGCGACCGGGTCAAGACCGACCTGCTGGTGATGCTGGCCGCGATGGTTCCGGCGCCGGGCGAGAGCGCCGGGGACTGGTGGGCCAACACCAACCTCGCCCAGGACCGCAAGGAGGACGCCGAGCGGGCCGGGCGCGATCCGGACGCCGAGTTCGACGTGCAGGAGGTGTTCTTCCACGACTCGCCGCCCGACGTCATCGCCGAGGCGGCGGCCCGCGACCAGCGCGGCCAGTCCGGGGCCGTGTTCGCCGCGCCGTGGCCGCTGGCCCAGTGGCCGGACGTGCCGACCCGGTTCCTGCTGTGCCGCGACGACCGTTTCTTCCCGGCGCCGTTCATGCGCCGGGTGGTCAAGCAGCGGCTGGGCTTCGACCCGGACGAGATGAGCGGTGGCCACATGCCCGCGCTGACCAGGCCGAAGGAACTCGCCGACCGACTGGAGGCGTACCGGACCGGGGCGGAGTACGGGCGGGATCTCTGACCGTCGCCCTCACCACGCGAGTTGGAAGGCCCCTGCGCCGGCCAGGTCTGTGGTCAATGCGAACCGGTCGCCGCGGATGAGGGTGTGCCGCCATTCGACCGGCCGGCCGTCGGCGTGGCCGAGGCGGTGGATGGAGAACGCGGCGACGCCGGCCGGGCAGTTGAGCAGGGTGCGTTCGGCGCGGGTGGGCACCGCCGGGCGGATCTCCTCGCGGCTGTGGTCCACGGTCACCCCGGCGCGCTCGGCCAGCACCCGGTAGAGGCTGGTGTGGGCGAAGTCGGCGTCCAGGATCGGGGCGGCGAGTTCGGCCGGGAGCCAGACCCGGTCGACCGCCAGGGGTTCGCCGCCGGCGCCGCGCAGCCGTTCGAGGTAGACCAGCGGGGTGGACGCCTCCAGGCCCAGCCGGCCGGCGATCACGCCGTCGGCCCGCAGGTCCAGGGCGCGCACGGTGCTGTCCTGGGCCTGGCCGCCCTGTTCGACCGAGGCGAACAGGCTGTAGAGCTCGCCGAGCGGCTGCTCGATCTCGGTCGGCGGGGCGACCCGGGGCTGGCGGCCGCGCTCGGCCAGCACCACCCCGTCCGCGCGCAGCTGGGACAGGGCTTGGCGCACAGTGTGCCGGCTGACCCGGTACTCGCCGGTCAATGCCAGTTCGCCGGGGAACTGGTCGGCGAATTCGCCCTCGGCCAGCCGCCGCACTAAGTCCTCGCGCAGTTGGCGCCACACCGGCACCCGGCTGGTGCGGTCCATCGCCTGTGCCGTCATCTTGCCGCTCTCTCCCTCATCGGTTTGCCAACCGGACCCACTATCCCGCATGAGGGAGAGGGGGCGGCGATGGCTCAGCTCGCGGCGACCGCGCGACCGACGGTCAGAAGGACCACAACGCCGGGCGCGCAGGCCGGCGCCGACTCGGACCTCGCCCTTGACCTCGGCCCTGATCTCGCCCCTGACCTCGGCCTCGCCGAGCGCCTGCGCCGCGCGTTCCCGGGCCTGGCCATCGCGCTCGTGATCGCGGCGGTCGCGACGGCGCTCGGCACACTGGTCCCGATCGTCGGCGGCCCGGTCTTCGCGGTGGTGATCGGCACGCTGCTCGCCGTCGTCCTTCCGCGGTTGCGCGACGAGCGGCTCAAACCGGGGATCACGGTCGCCGGCAAGGGAATCCTGCAAGCCTCGATCGTCGTGCTCGGCACCGGGCTCTCGCTCCAGCAGGTGGCCCACACCGGCCTGAAGTCCCTTCCGGTCATGCTCGGCACGCTCGCCGTCGCGCTCGGCGGCGCGCGCCTATTCGACCGGCTGCTGCGCGTGCACGGCGATATCCGCACCCTGATCGGCATCGGCACGGGCATCTGCGGCGCGTCCGCGATCGCGGCCACCACGGCCGTGATCGACGCCGCGGAGGCCGACGTCGCCTACGCGCTCGGCACCATCTTCGCGTTCAACATCATCGCCGTGCTGGCCTTCCCGCCGCTCGGGCACCTGCTCGGGATGAGCGCGCCGTCCTTCAGATGGCCGGAGCCGGATCACCAACCCCGATCCGCTCCGGCCATCGATCGTACGACGCGGCCGGAATCACACATCGTCGCCGCTGGTCGCCACCGCCACGCCGTTCACGCCGCCGGCCAGAGCGCCGCCCGAGCCGTCACCAACACCGCCGCCGCCGACGCTGCCGTCCGCGAGCACCAGCACCGGCCGCGGGGACGGGACCAGGGTGACCGGGGTGCCGGCCGGGAACTCGGCCGCGCGGTGCGAGGGCAGGTCCGACTTGACCTCGGTGCCGTCGGACAGCTGCAGGGTCAGCCGGGTGTTGGCGCCCAGGAAGGTCGCGATCCGGACGATCCCGGCGGCCGTGGCCGACCCCTGCTCGGCGGCCCTGACCTCCACCGCCTCGGGACGCAGGAGCACCTTGACCTTGGTGCCCGCGGTCGGGTGCTCCCCGTCCACCGGCAGCCGGGTGCCGGCCACCTCCACGGTCGCGCCGTCGGCCATCACCCCGGGCAGGTGGTTCATCGTGCCGACGAACTCGGCCACGAACGCGGTGGCCGGGCGGTCGTAGAGCTCGGCCGGCGCCGCGCACTGCTCCAGCCGGCCCGCGCGCATCACGGCGACCCGGTCGGCCATGGACAGCGCCTCCTCCTGGTCGTGCGTGACGAACAGGGTGGTGATGCCCAGTTCCAGCTGCACCCGGCGGATCTCCTCGCGCAGCTGTAGCCGGACCTTGGCGTCCAGGGCGGACAGCGGCTCGTCCAGCAGCAGCACCTTCGGCTCCACGGCCAGGGCGCGGGCCAGGGCGACGCGCTGCTGCTGGCCGCCGGACAGCTGGTGCGGGTAGCGGTTCTCCATCCCGGCCATGCCGACCGCTTCGAGCAGTTCGGCCGCGCGGGCCTTGCGCACGGCCGCCGGGACCTTGCGCAGCCGCGGGCCGAAGGCGACGTTGTCCCCGGCGCTCAGGTGCGGGAACAGGCTGTAGGACTGGAACACCATGCCCATGTCGCGCTTGGCCGCGTTCAGCCGGGTGATGTCGGTGCCGCCCAGGGCGACCGACCCGGAGTCCGGGGTCTCGAAACCGGCCACGATCCGCAGCGCGGTGGTCTTGCCGCAGCCGGACGGGCCGAGCAGGGCGACCAGCTCCCCGGGCGCCAGGGTCAGGTCCAGGCCGTCCAGGGCCCGGGTCGGGCCGTAGGCGCGGGCCAGGCCGCGCAGTTCCAGGGCCGCGCTGGCGGCCGAGGCCAGGCGGTCGGGCAGGGTGCGATCGGGGGCGGACATCAGGAACTCCCAGACTTGGCGCGGCGCAGACGGCCGCGGCCGGGCTCGGTGCGGCGGACCCGGCCGCCGGCGAAGGAGATGAGGAACAGCACGGCCCAGGACAGCAGCAGGCTCAGCAGCGAGACCGCGATCGGCAGCTGGCCGTCGCCCTGCCCGTCCTGCACGATCCAGACCGAGAAGGGCTCGAAGTTCAGGATCGAGGCGATGGTGAACTCGCCGAACACCAGGGCCAGAGTGAGCACCGCGCCGGACAGCAGGCCGGTGCGCAGGTTCGGCAGGATCACCCGGTACAGGGTGACCGGCCAGCTCGCGCCCAGGCTGCGCGAGGCCTCGACCAGGGTCTTCAGGTCCACCGCGCGCAGCCCGGCGTCCAGCGCGCGGAAGGCGAACGGCAGGGCCAGCATCGCGTACACCAACGGCAGGATCACCGGGAAGGTCTGGCTCTGGATGTTCGCGTCCAGCTGGTAGAGCCAGGTGCCCTGGTCGTTCAGGCCCCAGCCGAGCACGGTCGACACGCCGGCCACCAGGGCGACCGGGGAGACCACCAGCGGCACCATCGAGATCGACTCGACCACGGCGCGCAGCTTCGGCAGGTGCAGCCGGATCGCCAGCATGGCCGGCACCAGCAGCGCGAACTCGATCGCGATGGTCAGCAGGGCCAGGAAGAAGGTCATCCGGACGCTGGTCAGGAAGCCGGCCGCGCCGAAGATCTGGCCGAACGGGGCCAGGCTGAACTTGTGCAGCGCCGGGGTGTAGACCACGAACCAGGCGGCTGCGGCCAGCGGGCCGATGATGTACCCGGCCAGCACCAGCATGATCACCAGCCGGCTCCAGGAGAACCGGCGCAACCGGTCCGCGAACGAGCGGCCGGCCGGGTCGCCCGAGCCGCCGAGCGAGCGCGGCGCCGGGTCGGCCAGCGGTTGGATCACGATTCCAGCCATCGCGAGCTCCTCTTGCGCAGCGGCAGATACACGGCCATGACCACTCCGCAGACCAGGATCGTGTTGATGCTCATGGCCATGCCGAGGTTCTCCTGACCGGCGATCACGTTGCCGGACAGCACGTCCGCGATCCGCAGCGTGATCAGCGGCACACCGTCGCCGACCAGCGCCTTCGCGGTCGCGTAGGCGGCGAACGCGCTGCCGAAGCACAGCACGAACCCGCCGAGCAGCGCGGGCAGCAGGATCGGGGCGCCGATCAGCCGCCAGTACTGCCACGCGCTGCCGCCCAGGCCCGCGGCCGCCTCGCGCCACTGCGCCTTGAGCCCCTCCAGGGCCGGCAGCGTGGTCAGCACCATCAGCGGGATCAGGAAGTAGGGGTAGACCAGCACCAGCCCGACGAACGAGTCCAGGTGGAAGCTCGGGTAGATCTTGTCGATCAGGTTGGTCACCTCCCCGGCCGTGCCGGCCGTGGCGATGAAGCAGAAGGCCAGCGGGATGCCGCCGAAGTTGGCCAGCACCCCGGAGGCCGCGGTGACCGCCTGCTTGAGCAGCCGGCCGCGGGACTGGCTGATCGCCAGCGCCGCGACGATGCCGACCGCCGCGGACAGCGCCGCGGTCAGCAGGGCCAGCCGCAGCGAGGTCCACATCGAGGTCAGGTAGATGCCCTGCCAGGACGCGGACAGGTTCGCCGTGGTGAAACCGGAGGCTCCGGTCACCGGGTCGGTGCGCCGCAGACTCTCGTACACCAGGGCGTAGATGGGCAGGCCGAGGAAGATCGCACAGTAGGCCAGCAACGGCGCGAGCGCCGCCCACGCCCCGAGCCGCCGCGCAGTGCGCGGGGCCCGGGACGCGGACGGCGCGTCCGCTGATGCCGCCTGGGGCGCATCAGTGAGAGTGGTCATCAGCCGACGGACGAAGCCCACGAGGCGGTGATGACGCCCTGCGCGGTGGTCTGCTGCGCGGCGGTCGGGATCTGGGCGGTGCCGGTCACGGTCGGCAGGTTCTTCTCGTCGGTCGCGTCCAGGGTGCCGGCGGTCTGCAGCGCGGCGAACTCGACCGGACGGGCGTAGCCGCCCATGAAGTCGTTCTGCACCTCGGAGCTGTAGACGAACTCCTCCCACAGCCGCGCGGCGGCCGGGTGCGGGGCGTTCTTGTTGATCGCCTGGTCGTAGTAGGCCGAGTACAGGCCGTCAGACGGGACCGAGACCTGCAGGTTGATCCCCTTGGCCTTCAGGTCCGAGGCGTACTGCGAGTTGTTGAACTCCCAGTCGATCGAGATCGGGGTCGAGCCCTGCTCGATGGTGGACTCGGTGGAGGCGGTGTTGGTGAACTCGCCGTTGGCCTTGAGCTTCTGGAAGAAGGTCAGGCCGGGCTGGATGTCGTCCAGCGAGCCGCCGTTGGCCAGGGCCGCGGCCCACACGCCGGAGAACGCGGCGTTGGCGCTGGTCGGGTCGCCGTCCAGGGCCACCTTGCCCTTGTAGGCGGCGGTGTAGGCCGGGTTGAGCAGGTCGGCGAAGGTCTTCGGGCACGGGGCGGCGCCGAGCTTGGACGGGTCGCAGGCGATGGTGATGTAGCCGCCGTAGTCGCCGTACCAGGTGCCGTTCGGGTCCTTCAGGTCGGCCGGGATGTCGGACCAGGTGCTGACCTCGTAGGGGGCGAACAGGCTGGTGT
This sequence comes from Actinocrinis sp., assembly GCA_035943635.1. Lineage (GTDB taxonomy): Bacteria > Actinomycetota > Actinomycetes > Streptomycetales > Catenulisporaceae > DASZBX01. Next base: position 82,349 of record DASZBX010000105.1, read on the forward strand.
ACGGGGTGGCGTGCGAGTTGCCGACGTCCAGCACGTCCGGGGCCGAGGACAGGGTCTTGTCGTTCTTGACCGCGGTGATCTCGTCGCCGGAGGAGCCGTTCGGGTTGGCGTCGACGATCTTGATGCCGTACTTCTTGGTGAAGGCGTCCATGATCGTGCCGTAGTTCGCCCAGGTCCGGGGCAGGGTGATCGCGTTCAAGGTGCCCTCGGCCTTGGCCGCGGCGACCAGGGCGCCCATCCCGCCGCCGGCCTGCACGCTGCTCACAGTGGCCCAGTTGACCTTGGCGCCGCCGGAACTTGTCGAGGTGGTGGTGGACGCGCTGCTGGAACAGGCGGACGCGGCGAGCGCGACGCCCATCGCGAGAGCGGCGAAACTGACTGTCTTCTTCATTGCTAGTCCTGAGTCTTCGAAAGGCGGTTGCTACAGGGAGTCGGGCAGAGAAAGCGACGTGATGAGCTGAGTCACGTCCCCGAGCACGCAGGTGGCCCCCGCGTCCTCGAAGTCTTCGCGTCGGTGCGCGCCGGTCAGCACGCCCGCGACGATCCGCGCCCCGGCGGCCACGCCCGAGCGCACGTCCCCGGCGGTGTCCCCGGCCACGGCGATCGCGGCGCCGGGGATCGGGTCCTCGCCTTCGCCGGCCAGCCGGGCGGCCGCGGCCCAGATCAGGTCCGGGTGCGGCCGGCCGCGCCCGCCGACGTCCTGCGGGGCCAGGGACAGGTCGATCAGCGGCCACCAGCCGAGGTGGTCGATCAGGGCGTCCGCCGTGGTCCGGGAGAAGCCCGTGGTCAGCGCGATCTTGATCCCGGACTCGCGCAGCCGGGCGAGGAACCCGGGCACGCCCGGCAGCGGCTCGGCGGCCGAGATCCGCTCGGCGTAGGCGGCCTCGAAGGCGGCGTTGCCGGCCTGGGCCCGCTCCTCGTCGCCGTCCGTCAGGGCGCGGAAGACGGTGATCTTCGACTCGCCCATGGTGGCCACCACGTAGTCGGTCATCTTGGCCCGCTCGTCCGGGTCGTCCACGCCCAGGGCGTCCAGCGCCCCGGCGAACGCGCCCAGCACGGTGCCGCCGTCGGCGACCGTGGTGCCGGCCATGTCCAGGCAGACCAGCCGGATCGGGGTCTGGGGGGTTTCGGACTCGCTCATGCGGACACCTCGTCGAACGTGTGCTTCTGGAAGGTCTCCTCGGCGATCGCCGGGGAGCAGGTCATCCCGCGCCCGCCCGGCGCGGTCACCGCGACCACCCCCGGGCGGACCGTGGACCGGTGGTAGATCTCGCCGTCCGTGGTCTCGCTGTACACCCCGGCCCAGCGGCGGGTGACCTGCGGCAGCTCCCGGCCCAGCAGGGCCTCGGCCACCTCGCGCAGATGCAGGTAGGGGGCCTCCTCGACGTCGAACGCGAAGGGCTCGTCGTATGCGTGGGTGTCGCCGATGGTCAGCCCGCCGTCCGCGCGCTGCACCATCAGCAGCTGCATCCGGTGCTCGGCCGCGATCGGGCGCTGCTCGCCCAGGGCGGCCAGGTCGGCGTCCCGGAAGGCCGGGTAGTAGCGGAACGAGTCGCCGTCGGCCACCGAGGTGGTCAGCTCCTCGCCCAGCGGCGCGGTCTGCATCATCTGCAGACGGCAGCGGCGGATCGGCTGGGCGGACAGGTGGTCCCCGGCGATCCCGGTCAGCGTCGCGCCGGTGGCCAGTACGACCAGGTCGCCGTGGTGCCAGGCGCCGGTGTGGTCGCGCACCGCGCCGTCGGCCAGCTCGACCGCCTGGCGACCGGGCAGGCAGGTGTAGCCGGGGCCCTCGGCCAGGAACTCGCGCAGCGCGCCGAGGGCCGGCCGCGGCTCGACCGAGCCGTCCCGGGTGCACAGCAGGCCGCCGAGCAGCTCGCCGCGCAGGGCCGGGTTGGCCGCGCGCACGCCGTCCGGGTCCAGCAGCTCGAACCCGCGCTCGGCGGCGTCCGCGGCCGAGGCGGCGTGCCGGGCCACGGCCAGCTCGGCCCCGGTCCGGGCCACGGTCAGCGAGCCGCGCGGGCGGAAACCGACCCCGGGCACGGCCGCGCCGACCTCGCCCCACAGCTCGCGGGCCCGCTGGGCCAGCGCCAGCTCGGGCCCGGCGGCCCGGCCGGAGACCCAGACTAGGCCGAAGTTGCGCACCGAGGCGCCCCGCGGACCGGCTTCCCGCTCCAGCTGGACGACCTCGTACCCGCGGCGCCGGGCGGTGTAGGCGTGCATCGTTCCGAGCACGCCACCGCCTACGATGACTACACGAGCATTCTGACTAACATTCACGGGGACGGCCTTCCACATTTCCACGACGCACGTCTGACAGGTCAGGTCAAGGGTATGGATACCTGTCTGGACAAGTTGTAGTAGGCCTGGTCAAGGTTAAGCGCCGGTGAATTGCGCTCGATCTCCCGGGGTCGAGTAGCTCAATATCAGCAGCAGCAGGGAAAATGGACATATGCTCGACGCATCTTGTCCAGACATGTGAAGGGAATGGCAGTGGCCAGGTACCTGGAGATCGCCGCCGAACTGCGCGCGGCGATCAGCAGCGGGGAGTACCCCATCGGCTCGACGCTGCCTTCCGAGGGCGACCTCGTCGCCCGGTACGGCGTGGCCCGCGGGACGGTCCGCCAGGCCGTGGCCCAGCTCGAGCAGGACGGCGTGGTGGCCACCCGCCAGGGCGCCCGCCGGGTGGTCCTCGGTTCGGCCCCCGCGCAGAGCTTCACCGAGATGCAGAGCTTTTCCATGTGGGCGGTCAGCCAGGGGCACGTGCCCAGTGCCAGGGTGCTGCGCTGCGAACCCGGCGCGGCGACGGATCAGGAGGCCGGCTTGCTGCGGGTGCCGCCGGGCGAGAGCCTGGTGCGGCTTGAGCGTCTGCGGCTGCTCGACGGCCAGCCGACGATGGTCGAGCGCACGCTGTACACGGGCGTCGTCGCGGAACTGCTGCTGGCCATGGACTTGACCAGCGGCTCGATCACCGAACAGCTGACCGCGTGCGGGCACGTATACGCGCACGCGGAGCACTCGATCGACGCGATGGCCGCGGGCGTCGCCGACGCGGAGTTGCTCGGCGTACGCCGCGGCAGCCCGCTGCTACGGATGCGCCGGCTCACCACCTCGCCGACCGGCGTTCCGCTGGAATGGTCTGATGACCGCTACCGTCAGGACGCTGTCACCATCACCGTGCGCAACTCGATGTCGATAAACACACTGATGCGGTTGTCGCCTGCGTTGGCGTGAGTAGTAGCGGGATGAGGTCGGCAGCCAACTTCATCCCGCCCCCGCCACCCGCTCAATTCGACGTCTTCACCGCCGCGACCACGATCCCCGCCTCATCGAGCGCCTTCTTCAACCGTGCACGCAGCTCCCGCGCCACATCGACGCTCTTCTGCGGCGCGGTCTGAGCCTGTATCCGGATGATCATCAGATCCGCATCCAAGGACTCAATACCGACAACCCGCGGCTTCTCCGCCATGAACTTGCCGCGCCACTTCTCGTCGTCATAGAGCTCCTCGGCGGTCGCGGTCATGATCTCGTGCACCCGGCCGACGTCCTCCGTGTACGCGACCGGCACATCCACCACCGCGCGGTTCCAGCCCTGGGACTTGTTACCGATCCGGTCGATAGCCCCATTGCGCACGTACCAAATAACCCCGTCGATATCCCGCACCTTGGTGATCCGCAGCCCCACCTCCTGCACGGTGCCGGTGGCCTGCCCGGTGTCGATGGTGTCGCCGATCCCATACTGATCCTCCAGGATCATGAACACGCCGGCCAGGAAGTCGCTGACCATGTCCCGGGCGCCGAACCCCAGCGCGGCGCCGACCACCGAGACCGACGCCAGAATCGGGGTGACCGAGATCTGCAGCGCGGAGATGACCATCAGCGTGCCCACGCAGAAGATCACCGCGCTGGCCAGCGACCGCAGCACCGAGCCCATCGCCGAGGTGCGCTGGCGCCGGCGCTCGTCCGCCAGCAGGCCGGAGCCGAGCAGCATCTGCCCGGCCCGGCTCTCGGCCACCTGGTTCGCATGGTGCACGGTCCGGTAAATCGCCTTCACCACCAGCTTGCGCAGCAGCACCATCCCGATCACGATGCCCAGGATCTGCGCACCGTGACTGGCCAGCAGCGAGGCGTGCTCGGAGAACCAGTGGCTCACCCCGCTCGGGTTCACCTCGTCGGCCGGTGCGGACGGGGTGCTGCTGGCGCCTTGCTGGAACATCGGGTGACGACCCCCTGAAATATTCGGAAATATGCCTCATTGCCGCCCAAATGCCCCCGGCTTGGTTCCATCGAGCGTGGAAACACGGTGGCGCGGGAACAACAGAGGCAGCCACACTGGATGCGGTGGCCGCAACCAGTGCGGATTCACCACGCTTGATGATGGGCGAACGCGATCGGGTCTGGCAAACCTGCCGTTCGAAGGATGGGCCATGGTTCCGTCATGGTCGTACCTGCGACGGGTCCGACTGCCCCGGAAGCCCGCCGGCCGCCATGGCCGGCGACGGGTTCTCCGGGCGGGCACTGCGCGCCGCCCTCCCGTCAAGTAACCGGAGCCCGCCGCGAGCCACGTGGCGGGCACTGATAGGAGGAGGCCCACGGTGCCCCACTCGCTGGTATTGAATGCGTCCTACGAGCCGCTGTGCGTCGTACCACAACGCCGCGCGGTGATCCTGATCCTCAATAACAAGGCCGTCACCCTGGAGGAGTCGGGCCTGCGCCTGCACGCCGCCTCGGTCGAGCTGCCTGCACCCTCGGTGATCAAGCTGACCCGGTACGTGCGCATCCCCGCGCGCCGAGGGGTGCCGCTGACCCGGCGGGCGATCTTCGCCCGGGACGGCGGCCGCTGCGTCTACTGCGACGCGCCGGCCACCAGCGTGGACCACGTGATCCCGCGCTCCCGCGGCGGCCAGCACGCCTGGGAGAACGTGGTGTCCTCGTGCCGCCGCTGCAACCACGTCAAGGCCGACCGGCCGCTGCCGGACCTGGGCTGGCGGATGAAACGGCAGCCGGTCCAGCCGAGGGGTTCCGCCTGGCGGATCCTGTCCTCCGGCCGGACCGACCCGAACTGGTTCCCGTATCTGCGCGGATACGGCGCCGACCTGGACCTGTTGCCGTTCGAGCCGCTCGGGCCGGACGGCGTTCTCGTGCCCGGGCCCGGCGGATACACCGGCCCGACCGTGAGCGCCGCCGTCGTGGTCGCCGCGGCCGCCGCGGCCGCGGCCCGGGCCGCCGCAGCGGGCCTGGGCACCGGTTCCGCCGGGCGCCGCGGGCCCGCCGCCGTACCGGTCCCGGCCGGTCCGGCCGCGGCGGAGGCGCTGGCCGCGTAACCCCCGCGAGTGGACGAACGCTAGCCCGTTCGCGTTATTGTCACGCTGAGTATCTGCCGGCCGCCGCTCCTCACCTGCGGCGGTCGGCGTAGCGGATTCCCGGATCGAACAAACCGTGAGAAATTAGGGCTCGTGAACTTGGGGCAGCACGGCGAGCAGAACGACGGTGCGGTGACCGTGTGGGCCGAATTGGCGCAACTGGCCCGGGAGTACCGGATCGCGACCGAATACTACGACTGGCAGGGCCGGCAGACGCAGGTCAGCGCCGCGGCCCTGCGCGCGGTGCTGGCCGCCTTCGAGGTGGACGCGAGCAGTCCGGCCGCGTGCCGGGCCGCGCTGGCGGCGCACCGGCGCGCGCAGGCGGTGCGCCCGCTGCCGCCGTGCGTGATCGTCCGGCGCAACCGCGGACCGGCGACGGTGGAGATTCGGGTGCACGCGTCCAGAGGCGTGCGCCCCCTGGTGTGGATGGTGCTGGAGGACGGCGACCACCGTCACGACGTGACCCTGCTGCGCACCGAGCCGAACTATCTGGACGAGGAACAGCCGCTGGACCGCTCCGGCCTGCCGGAACTGGCCCGGCACGTCTACGCCCTGCCGACCGCGCTGCCGCTGGGCTGGCACACCCTGTACGCCCAGATGGGTGACACGGTGCACCAGACCCTGGTCGCCGTCGCGCCGGAGCGGCTGACCGACCGGCCCGGCCCGGGCGGCCCGGCCACCGACCGCCGGGCCTGGGGCTACACGTTGCAGCTGCAGGCCCTGCGCTCGCGCCGGTCCTGGGGGATGGGCGACCTGTCGGACCTGTCCGACCTCGCCGACCTGGCCGGGCACGACCTCGGCGCCGGCTTCCTGGTGGTCAACCCGCTGCACGGCTCCAACGGCGTCGCCCCGGTCGACCCCTCCCCGTACCTGCCGGCCACCCGGCGCTTCCCGGACCCGGTCTACCTGCGGGTCGAGGCCGTGCCGGAGTACGCCTACGCGCCCACCGCGCTGCGCGAACAGGTCGAGGAACTCGCCTCCGACCTGCGCAAGCTGAACGTCTCCGGCGAGCAGATCGACCGGGACCGGGTCTGGGAGGCCAAGGAGCGGGCGCTGCGGATGCTGTTCCGGCTGCCCCGCACGGCCGGCCGGGCCGCGGCCTACCGGGCCTACCGGCGGCGCGAGGGCCGGGCCCTGCGCTCGCACGCGACCTGGCTGGCCCTGGCCGCCCGGCACGGCGCGGACACCGGCATCTGGCCGGCCTCCCTGCAGCGCCCGGACGCCCCGGCGGTGGCCGAGTTCAGCCGGGTCGAAGCCGGCGAGGTCGACTTCCACAGCTGGCTGCAGTGGCTGCTGGACGAGCAGCTGGCCGCGGTCCGGGCGCACTGCCGCGAGGCCGGGATGGTCTACGGGATCTTCCACGACCTGGCCGTCGGCGCCCAGGCGCACGGCGCGGACACCTGGGCCGACGCCGCGGTGTACGCCCGCGGGGTGACCGTCGGGGCCCCGGCGGACGAGTTCAACCAGATGGGCCAGGACTGGGCCTCGCGCCCCTGGCGGCCGGACCGGCTGGCCGAGGCCGGGTACCAGCCGTACCGGCAGATGCTGGCCGGGGTGCTGCGGCACGCCGACGGCCTGCGGATGGACCACGTGATGAGCCTGTTCCGGCTCTGGTGGGTCCCGGCCGGCTCCCCGCCGAGCGCGGGCACCTATGTGCACTACGACCACGACGCGATGCTCGCCGTGCTGACCCTGGAAGCGCACCGGGCCGGCGCGATGATCGTGGGCGAGGACCTGGGCACGGTCGAACCGCAGGTCCGGGCGGCGCTGGCCGACCGCGGCGTGTACGGCACGAACGTGCTCTGGTTCGAGCGCGACGAACACGGCGCCCCGCTGCCCCCGTCCCGGTGGCGGGAGACCTGCCTGGCCGCGGTGACCACGCACGACCTGCCCCCGGCGGCCGCCTCGCTGACCGGCTCGCACCTGGACCTGCGGGCCGAGCTCGGCCTGCTGACCCGGCCGCTGGACCAGGAGAAGGAGCTGGACCGGGCCGCGGTCGAGTCCTGGCTCGACCAGCTGCGCCGGCTCGGCCTGCTGCGCCGCGGCGCGGGCGAGCAGGAGACGGTCGAGGCCCTGCACCGGTTCCTGGCCTGGACCCCGGCCCGGATGATCGGGGTCTACCTGCCGGACGCGGTCGGCGACCAGCGCCCGCACAACCTGCCCGGCACGTCCGGGGACACCTATCCGAACTGGCGGCTGCCGCTGGCGGACGGGCAGGGCCGGCCGGTGCTGCTCGACGACCTGGCCACCCATCCCCGGGTCCGGTCCCTGGCCCGGGTGCTGCGCACGCTCGCCTGAGCCCGGGCCGGACGGTCCGTCGGCGGTCCGGCCCGGCTCGGCGGATGCCCGGGCCGGACCGGCCTGGCCGGGCCGTGCATATCGGATCCGCCGGTGCGAACCGGACACCGCGCGCAACCCCGGCTCGCCTGAATGGGCACCTGGGCGCGTGGCCGAAACCCGGCTGAGCTAACGTGGTGTCGTGCCCATCACATCTCCCTATAGCACCGGCGCCCGGACCGGCGGCCCGGCCCGGGTCCGCGCGGCTCTGCGGGCCGGCACGGCCGCCGCGCTGACCAGCGTTCCGCTGCTCGCAGCCGGTACCGCGCTCGCGGCCACCCACCCCTACGACGGCGAGGACTCGGGCTCCGGCCTGACCATCCTGCAGACCATCGGGATCTACGTCTGCATCCCGCTCGGCCTGTTCCTGCTGATCTCCTTCCTGGTGCTGGCGCCGGGCTGGATCAAGGGCGACCGCAACCGGCGCGAGGTCGGCTGGACCGGCCAGGCGCAGCCGGCCGGGGCCGGCGCACCGGCCGTCGCCGCCACCCCGGCCTCCGCGGCCAAGGAACTGGAAGGCCAGGAGTCCGCCACCTCCGGCGCGGGTGCCACGACCGGCGGGGCCAGCGGAACATGGCAGAACTGATCCAGTCCAGCCAGATCAGCCGGGCCGTTCTGATCGCCGAACGGCGCACCGAGCTGAACTGGTCGGTCTTCGTCGGCGACCTCGGCGAGCAGCCCCGGGCCGTGGCCGAGTCGCGGCACGCCGCGATCGGGCCGACCGCGGCCAAGACCGTGCTGATCGCGGTGGACCCGGACCGCCGCCAGTTGGAGATAGTGACCGGGGAACGGGCCCGGACCGTGCTCGACGACCGCGCCTGCGCGCTGGCCGCGGTGTCGATGACCGGTACCTTCGCGGTACGCGACCTCGACGGCGGGATCGCCCGGGGCATCCTGGCGATGGTCGAGCACGTACGGCGGCCGAAGAAGCACTGAGGCACAATTCGAGGTACCCCTGAGAGCGCCGGACGGCCACAGCGTCCGGCGCTCTCGCGCGTCGTCGGCTGGAACTCCCCAGCAAAACGGCTTCGGCCCGGATCCCGCCGCAGTCGAGCGGGGTCCGGGCCGAAGCCGGTTCGGTGCCGTCGCCGCCGGTTCCGCCGGCCTGCGGCGGAACGGCGTGCGCGGGTCAGGAAGCAGCCGGTGCTTCGGCCGCGGCTTCGGCCGGGGCCGCGGCCTCGGCGCCGACCTCGTGCGCCCGGATGAAATCGTCGCCGAGGACCTCGTGCGCGGCCCGCAGGTGGTCGAGGTCGACCTCGCCGTGCTCGGCGGCGTGGCCGTCGAGGGCGCCGAGGATCCGGTCGACCGGTCCGTGGCTGCCGCCGAGCCGCTGCTCGGCGTAGGTGGCGATCCCGAGCTTGAGGAACAGCTTCGCACCGCGGCGGTGGGTGTTGTACTCCTCGATCGAGTGCTCGGTCTCACTGATGGCCTTCTCGCTGACTTCGAGGGCCTTGGAGATAAAGCTCATGTGGGGCTCCTACTTGGCAATGCGGGTTGGGAAGGTGCTCCACACCATCCCCCCGGAGAATGACACGCTGATCCGAACTTTACCGCCATTTGGGTGATAGCGCGTCAGAGTTGCCGGTGTGGCGGGGGAAAAAGAGACCTAACCTACACACTTCAGGCCCCGCCCCGACGGGAACCTGGCCAGCACCGGAGCAGCACACGGCGACGTACGGACCCCTACCCGCACCGGCCGGACCGGAACCACTCTGACTCGGTTGGGCCGGATTGGGCCGGACGTGTACTTTTGTGCCACGAAATCGGTGGTGGGAGCCGGTTCCGGCCTCCTTGCACGCACGACGGACCGGTTCCTCGGCGGAGGTCGGCCGCGAGTGGATCACCATCCGTCATCCGGCGTACCTGATCAGTTGCCGGGCGATCCGGCGGGTCCGCGGGGGTCTGGCAGCGGATCAGCACAATGCCCGACTAAAGTAGACATTTCCGGTGTCGATAAAAGTCCGGCCATTATGGGAAAATGAAGCGCGCTGCGCTTGTTGCCGGTTCCGGCCTAAGTAATGTCCGCAGATTTTTCGGCGATGCCGCGCGCACGCGACATAGTGGGTCCGGGCGTGCCACACTAATGGTGTATCAGGCATCCCCCCAGCCTGATCCCAACCCGAGGTGAAGTTGTCCCTCGGCGCCCCGGCTTCGCGACTCCCCCCCAAGTGAAGCCGGGGCACTTCTCTTCTCCCGCCTCGATCAGCCGGTGGCCGAGCTGTCGCCGAGGGCCGCCGCGGCAGGGGAGGAGGCAGCCGGATGGGCCGCGGCCGGAGCGTGACCGTGGTCGTGTTCCAGGCCAGGCAGTCGCCGACGAACCAGCAGACTCCGCCGACCGCCCCGACGACCATGGCGGCGATCCGTGCGCCCCGCACCTGGTCGTGGGGCACGGCCCGCCGGGCGGCTCGGGTGGTCCAGGTGATCCCGGTCAGGCAGATCCCGCCGAGCACGGTCGCGAAGAACCTGCCGAGCGGAAAGTGGTCCACCGCCGGGAGCAGGTGCGAGAAGTCCGTCCGGAAGACGTCGAGGTTCCGAACCACCGAGACGGCCGTGAACCCGACGGCCATCCCGACCGTGAGGCTGCGAGCCCGGTTCAGCAAGAGCAGCACGCCGATGACGACGAGACTGCCGTCCGCGGCCGCGAAGTCCAGGTCCAGGACCACGCTTCGGTAGGCCCAGGAGCCGCCGGACACGGCGAACGGCGCGGCCAGGCCCAACAGCCCGCCCGCCAACAGGAACCAGCCCGCGAACAGACGCGCCCAGAGGCTTTCGGCGGCGGGGTCGTCTATGTCGCCCGGTTCGTTGCTGGGCTCGGCTGACATGGTGGTCTCCTCCCGCGAAAAAGGTCGCCACAAAATAGCAGAGCGCTTTCTCGCCCGGGCGCCAGGAATCGAAGCGTCACCAACGGCGAGAGACGGACGCGCCGGGATCCGGATCAGAACAACCGGGAATCCACATCGTCGAACCCGCGCAGCACGTCATAGTCCAACACCGCACAGGCAATCCCACGGTCCGTGGCCAGCACCCGGGCCTGCGGCTTGATCTCCTGCGCGGCGAACATCCCACTGACCGGGGCGAGCAGCGGGTCGCGGTTGAGCAGTTCCAGATACCGGGTCAGTTGTTCCACGCCGTCGATCCCGCCACGCCGCTTGATCTCCACCGCCACGGTCGCGCCGTCCGCGTCGCGGCAGAGCAGGTCGACCGGGCCGATCGCGGTCGGGTACTCGCGCCGGATCAGCTGCCAGCCCTGCCCGAGGGTCTCGATCTGGGCGGCGAGCAACTCCTGCAGGTGCGACTCGACGCCGTCCTTCTGCAGGCCCGGGTCGATGCCGAGGTCGTGCCGGGAGTCGTGGAACACCTCCTCGAGGGTGATCACCAACTGCTCGCCCGCCTTGTTGGTCACGGTCCACACGTTGTCCGACTCCTTGAGCGAACAGGGCGGGGACATCCAGTTCAGCGGCTTGTAGGAACCGCCGTCCGAGTGGACCAGGACGCTGCCGTCCGCTTTGACCAGGAGCAGCCGGCGGGCGCTGGGCAGGTGGGCGCTGAGCCGGCCGGCGTAGTCGACGTTGCATTGGGCGATGACGAGGCGCATGGGCCAAGGCTATAACGGCGGCCGGGCTCGCTCGGCCGGAACGCGGCAGCCGCCGGGCGGGTCCGGCCGGCGTCCGGCCGGGGACCGATCCGGGCCGGGCCGGATGTCAGGGCCGGAACACCGTGGTCGGTCGCCCTCCCGGCGCTCGGGCGGCGCGCAGAAGGCAGATAAACGATACATATGCTCTATGAGCCCCCTGATCATTGGATATCCGCTCATGCATGCTTCAGGAAACGCCTTTCGCCAGGTGTGAGGCGCCCGCCGGCGGGTCATTCAAGTGGTGTGGCGCCGAGCCGGTGTCCGCAACCGCTAACGAAATGAGTCGACCGGTCTTCGCCGCACCGGCTGCCGCCGGAGGAAGTCAGGAGGAGGGACGTGTCCCTGGAGGTATCTGCCGGCCTGCTGGCCACCGCGGAGGCCGGCGAGGTCTCCGACGAGGACTTCGCCGAGTGCGTACGCGTCTCGTTGCCGTACGCCTGGCAGCTGGTCAGCGAGCTGTCGACCAGGCTGCACGTCCAGGGCGGCCCCTTCGTGGACAACACCGAGCCGCCGCGGACCGGCGCGGAGCGCGGCCAGCTGCTGCACGCCCTGGCCTCCGACGCGATCCGCGGCTGCCTGGAACGGTACTTCGGCGTGCGGCTGGCGTTCCAGAACTGCCACCGGGTCGCGGTCTTCCCGGCCTCGGACGGCCAGGCCGGGATGGAGTCCGGCTCGTATCTGCGCTTCGTCTCGCCGCGGGCGCAACTGCTCAACCAGTCGCCTGAGCTGCGCACCTGCTGAACCGCCGCGGGCCGGCGGGGAGCGGGATGCGGGCGGGCCCGGCCGGAGCCGGACCCGTGGAGTCGTCACGCTGAGGAAAGGATGTGGTCGATCGGACGGTGCTCGCTGTGGTGGTGCGCAGGAAGCTCGACCACCAGGCGGGGAGATACCGTGCGCCGCGCGCCGGGGACGTCGTGGAGGACGTCGCCGGCGGGGACTCGCGGCCGGGCGGAATCGGTGGGAACGGCAGGGCCGGGCGGGCTACCCGGCCCTGCCGAGCTGTGCGGGGGATCGCGGGCCGGGGATCACGGGAGCCAACCGTCCAACCGCCCACCCGTTCGGCTGTGTCGGCGCTCACAGTGCGGTCACGGGGGCTGGTGGGCCGCGCCGGGGATGGGGATACTGGCGAGTAACAATGACACCCAACGCAGCGGCCGTACCGAGACGGCTCGGACGGCACTGAGCCCGGAAGCGAGGCAGTCCGCGATGGCGCGCGACTTTACCGAAGTGGCAGTGGTGGGCCTGGGCACCATGGGCGCGGGCATCGCCGAGGTGATGGCCCGCAACGGGATCAGGGTGTTCGGGGTCGAACTCGACCCGGCCGCCCTGGTCCGCGGGCAGGCGCACGTGGCCGGCTCCACCGGGCGCGCGGTCTCCCGGGGCAAGCTCTCCGAGCAGGACGCGGCCGCGCTGCTGGGCCGGATCACCTACACCACCGACCTGGCCGACCTGGCCGGGGTGGACTTCGTGATCGAGGCCATCCCGGAGCGCCTGGAGCTCAAGCGGGACCTGTTCCGGCGGCTGGACGCGGTCTGCCGCCCGGACGCGGTCTTCGCCACCAACACCTCCTCGCTGTCGGTCACCGAGATCTCGGTCGCCACCTCGCGCCCGGCCCGGGTGGTCGGCGTGCACTTCTTCAACCCGGCGCCGGTGATGAAGCTGGTCGAGGTGGTCGGCACCGTGGTCACCGACCCGCAGGTGCTGGCCGACGTCGAGGCCTTCGTCCAGCGGCTGGGCAAGGCCCCGGTCGCCATCGGCGACAAGGCCGGGTTCATCGCCAACGCGCTGCTGTTCGGCTACCTCAACCACGCCGCCGCGATGTTCGAGGCCCGGTACGCCACCCGCGAGGACCTGGACGCGGCGATGAAGCTCGGCTGCGGGCTGCCGATGGGCCCGCTCGCGCTGCTCGACCTGATCGGGCTGGACACCTCGTACGAGATCCTGGACACGATGTACAAGCAGTCCCGGGACCGGCTGCACGCGCCCGCGCCGATCCTCAAGCAGCTGAAGAGCGCCGGGCTGCTCGGGCGCAAGTCCGGCCGCGGCTTCTACACCTACGCGAAGGCCGGCGCGTCGACGGTCGTGGACGACGCGCTGACCCCGACCCCGGGCGCGGCGACCGAGGGCGCCCGGGCGGTGTCCCGGATCGCGGTGGTCGGCTCCGGGACGATGGCCGACGGGATCGCCGAGGTCTGCGCCGGGGCCGGGTTCGCCGTGGTCCAGATCGCGCGCACCGAGCAGAAGGCCGCGGCGGCCCGGGCGGCGGTCGCCGCCTCGCTTGCCCGAGCGGTCGAGCGCGGCACGCTGTCGGCCGAGGAGCGGGACGCCGCGCTGGACCGGCTCGGCTCCGGCTGGTCGCTGTCCGACGCGGCCGACTGCGACCTGGTGATCGAGGCCGTGGTCGAAGACCTGGCGGTGAAGCGGACCGTGTTCGCGGAACTGGACGGGATCTGCAAGCCGGGCACGGTGCTCGCCACGACGACCTCCAGCCTCCCGGTGATCGAGTGCGCCGCGGCCACCTCCCGGCCGCAGGACGTGGTCGGCCTGCACTTCTTCAACCCGGCGCCGGCGGTGCAGCTGGTCGAGGTGGTGCACACGGTGGCCAGTTCCCCGGACACGATCGCCACCGCGCACGCGGTCGGCGGGCAGCTGGGCAAGCACGCGGTGGACTGCGCGGACCAGGCCGGGTTCATCGTCAACGCACTGCTTTTCCCGTATCTCAACGACGCCGTGAAGATGCTCCAGGCGCACTACGCGACGGCCGACGGCATCGACACCGCGATGAAGCTCGGCTGCGGCTACCCGACGGGTCCGTTCGAACTGCTCGACGCGGTCGGCCTGGACGTCGCCCTGGCGATCGAGCGCGAACTGTACCTGGAGTTCCGCGAGCCAGGCTTCGCTCCGGCGCCGCTGCTGGAGCACCTGGTGACCGCGGGGTATCTGGGGCGTAAGGCGGGGCGCGGCTTCAGAGAGTATGCGAGCGAGTGATTCGTCTTTTGGATGACGGGCATGACCGGTTCGGCGGCTTGACCTCGTAGGCTGGTCTCGTGAGCCCGCGAAAGAACAAAGACCGGCGCGCAGCGCGCCCGGAGCCGGAGGAACTCGGCCGCTCCTTCGGCTTCCAGCGCGCCGTGTCCGCCGACGACGGCGACTGGATCGTGCGCTCGGTCACCGGCTCGGCGAGCGAGAAGAACTACCGCTGCCCGGGCTGCGACCACGAGGTACGTCCGGGCACGCCGCACATGGTGGCCTGGCCCGCGATGGCCGAGAACGGCTCCGGCGGACTCGCGAACCGGCGGCACTGGCACACGCCCTGCTGGAACGCCCGGGACCGCCGGCGCCGCTGACCATATTTGCGTACCCGGCGCCGCGCCTCGGCGACCATCAGCGCGGACGGGTCGATCCCGGCGATCCGGGCCTGCGGCGCGGCCCGGGCCAGGGCGACCAGGCCGGTCCCGGGGCCGAAGCCGATCTCCAGCACCGACTCCCCGGCCGCCGGGGCCACCTCGGCCACGATCGCCTGCACCTGCGCGACGTGCCGCTTCGCCATCAGCCGGCCGACCAGTTTGCCGGCCAGGCCCCGGGGCAGCGCGAATTGCCCAGTCAGATCCATGCCCGGGAGTTTCGCAGATCCGGCCCGGCTATGCGTCCCGCCTCTTGAACAGCACGAACGCCACGCCGAGCGGCACGACGATCCACAGCAGCAGCACCAGCAGGCCGTTGAGCGGGGTCAGCGAGCCGGGGTCGTGGTAGGTCAGGACCATCGAGTGCGCGGCGTTCGAGGGCATGAGCTTGTTGACGTCCTTGCCCCACGTGTCCGGCAGGAACGAGGTGATGATCGGCACCACGAAGTACATCCCGACCACGATCGCGACCGAGCCGGCGGTGTGCCGGACCAGGGCGCCGACCGCGAAGCCGAACAGCGAGACCAGCATCAGCCCGAGCGCCGCGCCGAACACCGCGCGCAGGTTGCCGTTCGCGTTCAGGTCGAACCGGATCCCCTTGGCGCTCCACAGCGGCTCGCTGCCCAGGTACGAGCCCCAGGCCACGATCAGCCCGCAGACCGCCGCGACCACGGCCAGCACCGCGGCCTTCGCCGACAGCAGCACCCCGCGCCGCGGCAGCGCGGTCAACGAGGTGCGGATCATCCCGCTGGCGTATTCCGAGGAGATCACCAGCACGCCGAGCACGCCGACCGCCAGCATGGCGAAGTCGAGCGCGATCATGGTGTACGAGATGTCGATCTTCGCCCGGTTCTCCGCCGTCATGCTGCCCAGGTTGTCGGAGAGCACGAAGCTGAGCAGGATGGACAGTCCGACCCCGATGATCAGGGTGGCCAGCGCGGTCCAGTAGGTCGACCGGACCGTGATGATCTTCGCCCACTCCGAGTCGAGCGCCTCGCGCATTCCGACCCGCTTGACCGGCCGGCGGGCCGGGGCGGGCGCGATGGTCGGCGTGGCGGCGGTCATGAGTCGGCTCCCGGAGTGGTTCCCTCGCTGGTGGGACTGGATGAGCCGCCGGAACTGCCGGAACTGCCGGAACTGCCGGAGCCGGCGGATCCGGCCGGACCGGGCGTCGAATGCGCCTTCTCGGCCCAGGGCGGTGGCGCGGCCGGGGCGTTGGGCCACGGTCGTTCGGTTCCGGCGGGCATCTGCCAGGTCGGCGGCGGCGAAGACTCGGGAGGCGTCGGCGAAGGCGCGGCAGATGCCGCCGAAGCCGAAGCCGAAGTCGAAGGCTGAGCCGCTTCGGGAGCGAACGTGCTCCCGCCCGCCGCGTCCAGCAGGCCGCCGCTCACATTCGTCCCGGCATGGTACTCGACCGAGTCGGCGGTCAGGCGCATGAACGCGTCCTCCAGCGAGGAGTGGACCACCGTCAGCTCGTGCAGGCGCAGGTTCGCGTCCCCGGCGACGTCGCCGACCTCGGCCGCGGTCGCGCCCTGCACGTGCAGCGACTGGTCCGGCTGCGGGTCGACCTGCCAGCCCTGGGCGGTCAGCAGCGGGAGCAGGAAGTCCGCGTAGGGCGAGCGGATCCGGACGAAGCTGACCGAGTTCTGGTCGATGAAGTCGGCCATCGACTGGTCGGCCAGGATCCGGCCGCGGCCGATCACCAGCAGGTGGTCCGCGGTCAGCGCCATCTCGCTCATCAGGTGCGAGGAGACGAACACGGTCCGCCCCTCCCGGGCCAGCGACTTCATCAGGGTCCGGATCCACAGGATGCCCTCGGGGTCCAGGCCGTTGACCGGTTCGTCGAACATCACCACGGCCGGGTCGCCGAGCAGCGCGGCCGCGATGCCCAGGCGCTGGCCCATGCCCAGGGAGAAACCGCCGGACCGCTTCCTGGCCACCGCGCCCAGACCCACCAGGTCGACCATCTCGTCCACCCGGCGCTTCGGGATCCCGTTCGCCTTGGCCAGGACGGTCAGGTGGTTGTACGCGGTGCGCCCGCCGTGCAGCGCCTTCGCGTCCAGCAGCGCGCCGACCTCGCGCAGCGGCGCGGGCAGCTTCTCGTAGCGCATCCCGTTGACGGTGACCGCGCCCCCGGTCGGCCGGTCCAGGCCGAGCACCATCCGCATGGTGGTGGACTTGCCGGCCCCGTTCGGGCCGAGGAAGCCGGTCACCTTGCCGGGCGGGATCGAGAACGTGATCCCGTCCACCGCGACGCGGGTGCCGTAGTGCTTGGTCAGGTCGGTGGCTTGGATCATGTCACCACTGTGTCGGATTTGCCCGTTGTGCACCACTCGGGCCGCTGCTTTCGCCACCGGCGGGTCGCGGACCGGGCACGCAAACGGCCGGGCCGCGTCCCGAGATCCGCCATTCGGACGAGCGGCGCAACTCCGGGCGCGGCCCGGCCGGGCCGCCACCTGCGGCGGGGTAGGTCAGGCGTCCCGCTTGACCAGCAGCCAGCCGGCGATCGCGAGCAGCACGACCGTCCAGATCGCGAAGACGCCGTAGCCCTGCCACGGGCTGAGCAGCTGGTCGGACTGCGGGTGCACGCTCATGATCAGGCCGCCGGCGTTGGTCGGCAGGTACGCGCCGATGTGTTTGCCGACCGTGCCCGGCAGCAGCTGGGCCAACGGCACGAGCAGCAGGACCAGGGCGATGACCGCGGTGATGGCGCCGGCGGTGTGCCGGACCAGCTGCCCGATCGCGGTCGCGAACAGCCCGAGCATCGCCATGTAGAGCCCGTAGCCCACGACGGCGCTGGTCACCCCGGGGTCGTTCAGGTTCACCGGCGCGTGCTTCCAGATCAGGGCGCGGCCGATGAAGAAGCAGGAGAACCCGATCAGTTCACTGAGGACCAGGACCAGGACGGTGAAGTCCACGCACTTGGCGGCGAGGGTGCGCAGCCGGTGCGGGGAGGCCAGCAGGGTGGAGCGGATCATGCCGGTGGAGTATTCGCCGGCCGTGACCAGGACGCCGAGCACGCAGACGGCGAGCTGGCTCAGCAGCACGCCCGCGCCCAGGATCCGGCGGGTCGGGTCGGCGAGCAACTCGGCCTTGTCGCCGGGGTCCGCCTGGGACCAGTTGGCCGCGGTCACCGCCAGGGCCAGGGTGGTGATGCCCACGGCCAGGACGACCAGGGCCACCAGGGACCACACGGTCGAGCGCACGGTGCGCAGCTTGGTCCACTCGGCCAGCAGCAGCCGGCCGAACGAGGCGTGCCCGGCGGGCTGGTCGCCGCCGCTGTCCGGCAGGGTCTTGACGCTCGTCGAGGTCGTCATCTCGCTCACGCTCCTTCGCCGGAGGTCGGGGACAGGTCGGCCGGGGCGGGCCCGGTCGCGAGGGCTGCGGCCGACGCTCCGTCAGCCGCCTGATCGCCGGCCCCGCCGAACGCGGCGGCCAGGCCGCTGAACTGGCCGGTGCCCTGGGTGGTGCCCATGAACGCCTCCTCCAGCGAGGCGCGCTGCGGGGCGAGTTCGTGCAGGACCAGGCCCTGCGCTGCGGCCGCCTCGCCGATGGCCGGCGCGGCCAGGCCGGTCACGGTCAGCGCGCCGTCCGGTTCGGTCCGGGTCTTGCCGCCGAGCGGGATCAGCGCGGCGGCCAGCTGCGCCGCCTGCGGGCTGCGGACCAGGACGCTGGCCTCGGAGAAGCGGGCGATGAACTCGTCCACCGGGCACTGCGCGATCAGTTTGCCCTGGCCGACGACCACGAGATGGTCCGCGGTCACCGCCATCTCGTTCATCAGGTGCGAGGAGACCAGGATGGTGCGCCCCTCGCCCGCCAGCTCCTTGAGCAGGTTGCGGATCCACAGGATGCCTTCGGGGTCCAGGCCGTTCACCGGCTCGTCCAGCAGCAGGATCTTCGGGTCCCCGAGCAGGGCGGCGGCGATGCCCAGGCGCTGGCCCATGCCGAGCGAGAAGCCCTTGAACCGCTTCTTGGCCACCGGGCCCAGGCCCACCAGGGCGAGCACCTCGGCGATCCGGGACTTGGGGATCCCCTGGGTCTGGGCCAGGTAGAGCAGGTGGTTGTAGGCCGAGCGGCCCGGGTGCACCGCGCGCGCCTCGAGCAGGGCGCCGACGTACCGCAGCGGGTCGGGCAGGTTCCGGTAGGGCTTGCCGTCGATCAGGGCGCTGCCGGAGGTCGGCTGGTCCAGACCCAGGATCAGCCGCATCGTGGTGGACTTGCCCGCGCCGTTGGGCCCGAGGAACCCGGTGATCTGGCCCGGCTGCACGGTGAAGCTCAGGTGGTCCACCGCGACGGTGTCGGCGTAGCGTTTGACCAGGTTGTCGACTTCGATCATTGTGACGCCTCCTTGACTTCCCACCATCCCACAGCCTTCCGCGGAACGGGCCGGGAAGGCTGTGGGAGCAGGCGATCGGGCGCCGAACGGACGGCCGGCGCCCGCAGAGCGATCAGGCGTCGCGCTTGGTGAAGGACCAGAAGCCGGCGGCCAGGCAGACCACGACGTAGATCATGAACACGCCGAAACCGTGCCAGGCGGTCAGGTTCTCGCCCGGGGTGTGCTGGGAGGCGAAGATCTGCGGGCCGGCCTCCATCGGGACGTACCGGACCACGTGCGTCTGCCAGCTGGTCGGCAGGGCCGAGTGCACGATGATGTCCACCACGAGCAGCAGCGCCACCGGGACCGCGATCCCGGCCGCGGTGTTGCGGAACACCGCCGCCAGGCCGAAGGCCATCAGCGCGCAGCCGGTCAGGTACAGGCCGCCGCCGATCACGCCGACCAGGGTGTCGGAGTTGGACAGGGTGAAGTGCACGCCGTCCGAGGAGATCAGCGAGGTGCTGACGAAGTACGCGCCGAAGGAGATGATCTCGCCGACCACCAGGCAGACCAGGGTCAGGATGGCGAGCTTGGCGAAGAACACCGTGCCGCGGCGCGGCTGCACGGACAGGGTGGTGCGGATCATGCCGGTGGAGTACTCCGAGGCCACGCCGATGGCGCCGAGCACGATCGCGATCAGCTGGCCGAGGTAGTCCCCGCCCTCCAGCTGCGCGGTGTCCAGCGGGACCGGCGGCAGGACGGGCGCCGGCCGGCCGGGCACCGCGGCCGGCGCCCCCTGGTTCAGGTTGTGCGCCCAGCTGGTGGCGCTGAGGATGTCGATCGCGGCGGTGGCGGCGACCAGGATGAGCAGGATCCACACGGTGGACCGCACGCTGCGGATCTTGGTCCACTCCGAGACCAGGGCGCCGCGCAGGCCGGCCCGGCCGTGGGGCGCGGGCAGCAGGTCGGTCCGGGCGGTGAGGGCGGTGGCAGACATCTCAGACCTCGCTGTTCTGGGGGAGCGGGCGGTCGGGCAGCTCCTGGGCCAGGGCCGCGAGGGCCGGCTCGGGCAGGGCGGCGAGTTCGGCCCGGTGCTCGACCGAGTCGGCGGTCATCCGCATGAAGGCCTCTTCCAGCGAGGCCTGGACCGGGGTCAGCTCGTGCACCCGGATCTGGTGGTCGAAGGCCAGGTCGCCGATCTCGGTCGCGCCGAGCTTGGTCACCCGCAGCGCGTCCGCGCCGTCCGCGGCGGTCTCCGCGCCCCGGCTGGCCAGCAGCCCGGCCAGCCGCTGGGCCTCGGGCGTGCGCACCCGGACCGACATCTCGGAGTTCTGCCGGATGAAGTCGGCCACCGTGGACTCGGCGTGCAGCTTCCCGCGGCCGATCACCAGCAGGTGGTCCGCGGTGTGCTCCATCTCGCTCATCAGGTGCGAGGAGACGAACACGGTCCGGCCCTCGGCCGCCAGCTGCTTCATGAAGTTGCGGATCCAGAGGATGCCCTCGGGGTCCAGGCCGTTGACCGGTTCGTCGAACATCACCACGGCCGGGTCGCCGAGCAGCGCGGCGGCGATGCCCAGGCGCTGGCCCATGCCGAGGGAGAAGCCCTTGGACCGCTTCTTGGCCACGTCGGTCAGCCCGACCATGGCCAGCACCTCGTCCACCCGGCGCTTGGGCAGGCTGTTGGTCTGGGCCAGGCAGAGCAGGTGGTTGTAGGCGGTGCGCCCGCCGTGGATCGCCTTGGCGTCAAGCAGCGCGCCCACCTCGCGCATCGGGTGCGCGATCTCGTGGAACGGGCGGCCGCCGATGGTGACCCGGCCGGACGTGGGCGCGTCCAGGCCCAGGATCATCCGCATGGTGGTGGACTTGCCCGCTCCGTTCGGCCCGAGGAAGCCGGTGACCTGACCGGGATGGATCGAGAAGGACAGGTCGTTCACCGCCACCTTGTCGCCGTACCGCTTGGTGAGGCCGTGTGCCTCGATCATCGTCGTGATCCTTTGTCAGAAGTGTCGTCGGGGCCACTGTAGCGACGGACCATGATCCGTCGCGTAGCTCTGCGGGACGGTCCTGGCGCGTCCGGGTACGACTTGCGGCGTATCCGGGGCCGGATACGCGCGGTGATACCCGCTGGGCCCGCGGCATCGGCCGTGGCGGCGGGGTCATCCTCGGGACGGGTGGGCCGCGCCGGGAGCCCGGCGTCTACTAGGCTTGGATCGCCATGACGACTGAAGAGATCACCGCGCACACGATCCTGCCGGCCCGCCGGGAACGGATCGAGCTGAAGACCGCCGACGGCCTGGCCCTGGTCGGCGAACTGGCCCTGCCCGCGGACCGGGACCCGGTGGCCACCCTGGTCACCCTGCACCCGCTGCCCACGGCCGCCGGGATGATGGACAGCCACGTGTTCCGCAAGGCGGCCTGGCGGCTGCCCGCGCTGGCGGACCTGGCCGTGCTGCGGTTCAACACCCGGGGCACCGCCTCGGCCGCGGGCCGCAGCGAGGGCGAGTTCGACGAGGGCGTGGGCGAACGGTTCGACGTCGAGGCCGCCGTCGCCTACGCGGTCGCGGCCGGGCTGCCCGCCCGCTGGCTGGTCGGCTGGTCCTTCGGCACCGAACTCGCGCTGCGCTACGGCAGCGGGCTCGATGTGGAGGGCGCGGTCCTGCTCTCCCCGCCGCTGCACCGGGCCCAGGACGCGGATCTGGACGCCTGGGCCGGCTCCGGCAAGCCGGTGCTGGTGCTGGTGCCCGAACACGACGACTACCTCCGGCCGCCGGCCGCCCGCGAGCGCTTCGCCCGGATCCCGCAGGCCGAGGTGGTCGGGGTGGACGGCGCCAAGCACCTGTGGGTGGGTGAGAAGTACGTGCGGCTGGTGCACGAGCGGATCGTCGGCCGGATCAACCCGGCCGCGCTGCCGCTGCCGACCGGGTGGTCCGGGCCGTCGGAGAAGTACACCGGCGCCTGAAGCTCGCTCAGACCCGCTCCTGCCGGGGCAGCAGCACTTCCCGGGCGACGTACAGCAGCCCGGCCGACAGCGGGATGGCCAGCAGTGCGCCGATCACCCCGAACACCGCCGCGCCCAGCAGCGCGGCTATCACCGCGATCATCGCCGGCACGTCCACCGAGCGGGCCATCACCCTCGGGTAGATCACGAAGTTCTCGAACTGCTGGTAGACGATGAAGAACAATCCGGCCACGACCGCCTTCGTCGGCGAGTCGAACAAGGTCACCAGGACCACGATCAGCGCCCCGAAGGTCGCGCCGATCAGCGGGATCAGGTCGGTCAGGCCGATCAGCAGGGCCAGCGGCAGCATGTACGGGATGTCCAGCGAGGACAGCATGGCCAGGGCGGCGAGCGCGGCCATCAGGGCGACCAGCACCGCGCCGGAGACGTAGCCGCCGATCCGGCTGAGCACCTCGTCGCCGAGCAGCCCGACCCGCTCCCGGCGGGAGGCCGGGACCAGCCCGTACACGCCCTGCTTGATCGTGGGCAGCGAGCCGAGGAAGTACAGGGTCAGCACTATCACGGTGAAGGTCTTGAACACCGAGGAGATCAGGAAGGTGCCGAAGCCGAGGATGCCGCCGGCGATCGCCTGGGCGAAGTCGGCCTGGGCGAAGGTGCTCTGCAGCCGGCCGACCACGTTGTACTTCGCGTCCAGCCGCTCGATGGTCGGATTGTGGCTCACCTGCTGCAGGTGCTGGGGCAGCGAGTTGATCAGCCCGGTGGTCTGGTCGGCCAGCGGCTGCGCGATCGCGGTGATGAAGCCGCCGAACAGGACCAGCAGGCTCACGGCCACGATCAGCACGGCCCAGCCGCGGCGCACCCCGCGGTCGGTCAGCCGGTCCACGAACGGGCTCAGGCCCACCGCGAGCACCAGCGCGATCACGATCAGGATCAGCACGTCGGTGATCGCCATCAGCGCGTTCGCCAGGTAGTAGGCCAGGATCAGGCCCAGACCGCCGACGAAGCCTATGTAGTACGGGTGCGACCGCCGGAACGGCCGTCCGATCCGGCTGCGCGCGGAGGGCGGCCGGTGCTCCGCCGGGCTGTCCCGGATCTCCTGCGCAGGCATGCGCCTGATTCTGTCATGCCCGGGCCGGCCGGGCGCGGGCGGCGCCGGGAGCACGCGGTCGCCCCTCGCCCCGCCTTGCGGGTGAACCGGTCGGGCTCACGCGCAATGCGGGGCGGGCGGGCGGTCCGCGCCGGGCCCCGGCGGTGCGGGGCTGCGGCGTGCGGAGAGTGCGCGGCGGGTCAGCGGCTCTGCGCGGGGACCGAGTCGTCCTCGAAGTCGCTGCTGCTGCTCGGCGAGCTGATCGCGCCGCCGGTGAGGGTGGCCAGCATCTCGCGGACGTTGTGCAGCTGGGCGTTGATCGAGTCGCGGCGGTGGGTGAGCGCGGCGATCTCCCGCTCGTGCTCGGACCGGATCCGCTCGGTCTTGGCCCGGGCGTCGGCGACGATGTCGTCGGCCTGGCGCTGCGCGGTCTCGATGTTCTGCCGGGCCCGGCGCTCGGCGTCGGTGCGCATCTTCTCGGCCTCGAGCCGGATCTGCTCGGACCGGGTCTCCACCTCGGCCAGGTGCTTCTCGGCCTTGGCCTGGCGGGCGGCGAGGTCGCGCTCGGACTGCTCGCGCCGCTTGGCCAGCTTCGTCTCGAAGTCGGTCGCGGCGGCGGCGGCGGAGGCCCGGATGTCCTCGTAGTGCGCCTCGGCCTCGGCCCGCTTGGCCGCGGCGTCCTTGGCCGCGTCGGCCCGGATCACGTTGGCCTCGTCCTTGGCCTTCTCGTTCAGCCGCACGCCCTCGGCCTCGGCCTTGGCCCGGCACTCCTTGCCGTAGGCCTCGGCGTCCGCGCGGACCTGCCCGGCCGCCTGCTCGGCCAGCTCGCGGTGCTGGTCGGCGGCGCGGCGGGCCTCCTCGCGCAGGTCCTTGGCCTCCTCCTCGGCCAGCCGCAGGATCTTCTCCACCCGCGCGCCGAGACCGGCGTAGGAGGGCTCGGAGTCGCTCAGCTGCGCCTGGACGGACTGGTTCTCCAGGTGGAGTTCCTCGATCCGCTTCTCGAGGGCGCTCACCCGGGAGACTGCGCTGTCGCGTTCGGCGGTGAGCTTGGTGACACGCTCGTTCGTCTGCGGGATGTCGTATCCCTTGCGGACGATTTCCAAGCCGAGAGGCGATGTGATCTCGCTCATGCTCTAGTCCATCTCAGTCGAGTTAGGTGGTGGGGTGGGTCGGGGGGTCGGGTGGCGCTGGTTGAATCCTGGCACGAAATCCGGGGGGACTCGGCCCTCTCGGGTGGATTGGTGGTTCATCCGCTCGATGGAGTGGTGTCGAGGTGGCTCATCACACTAACCGAGGATCCGGTCCGAGCGTTACCCCGGGTGAGCCGTGGATTTCCGGAGAATCCCCGGAAATCCGGATCGGAGCGGATAGACCCGGGTCCCGCGACCGAACTGTGACCCACTGACCGGAGCAGCCGCCTAGGAGGCTACTGAAGATCTTGGAATGGCCTGGGCGGTCGCAGCCGGCCGTGTGGGCGATTCGGACAAGCCGCCCCAACCCTTTGTCGGCTTCGGGTGGTTTGACCGGATCGTCCACGCGGCCGGATCCGGCCGCCCGGGCCGTTTCAAGATCTTCAGTAGCCTCCTAGGAGCTGTCGGACTTGCTCTGGCTGGCGACCGGTTTGAGAACCGGCCCGGCGAGCGCGTCCAGGACGCCCTGCACCCGGCTCATCTCGGACTTGATCTCCTCCCTGCGTCGGACCAGTGCGTCCACGTCCCGTTTGGCCTCGCCCTTGGCGGTGGCCGCGTCGGCCCGGGCCTTGGCCACGATCGCGTCCGCGGCCTTCTCGGCCGCGGCCTTCATCGCGGCGGCCTCCGCGGCCGCCTCGCCGCGCACCCGCTGGGCCTCGCGCTGGGCCGTGGCGACCTGCTCGGCCACCTTGTGCCGCAGCGCCTCGGCGCCGGCGTTCGAGTCGGACGTGGTCTTGGCGGCCTGCGCCTGGGCCTGTTCCAGCTGCTTGCGGGCCTCGGCGATCAGCTCGTCGGCCCGCTGCGCGGCGGCCTGGAGCGACTCGGCCGCCTGCTTGCGGCTGGCCGTGCTGGTCCGGTCGGCCTCGGCCGCGGCGTCAGCGCGCAGCCGCTCGGCCGCCGAGTCGGCGTCCGACCGGGTCCGGGCGGACTCGGCCCGGGCCCGTTCGGTCAGCTCGCGCGACTCCTTCTGCGCCTTGTCCAGCACACCCTCGGCCGTGGACCGGATCCGGTCCACCTCGGCCCTGGCCTCGCCGGTGATCCGGTCGGCCTCGGAGCGGGCGTCGGCGCGCAGCTTCTCCGAGGCGTTCTTGGCCTCCGCGCGCACCTGCTCGTTGTGCGACGCGGCCTCGGTGCGGATCTTGTCGTTGTGCGCGGCGGCCTCGCGGCGGATCTGCTCGTTGTGCGCCGCGGCGGCCGCCCGGACCCGGTCGGACTCCTCGGTGGCCTCGCTGCGCAGCCGGTGCGACTCGGCCGCGGCCTCGCCCTGCAGCCGCTCGGCCTCGGCGGCCGCCTCGGAGCGGACCCGCTCGGCCTCGGCCGCGGCCTCGGCGCGCAGCCGCGCGGACTCGGTGGCCGCCGCCGAACGCTGCGCCTCGGCCTTGGCCGCCGACTCGGTCAGCAGCGCGGTCGCCTCGGCCTTGGCCCCGTCCAGCACGCCGTCGGCGGAGGCCCGGATCTCGGCCACCTCCTTCTGCGCGGCGTCCTTGACCCGGGCCGCGTTGGCGGTGGTGTCCTCGGTCAGGCGGGCCGCGTCGGCCTTGGCGTCGGCCAGGGTCTTCTCGGCCTGCTGGCGCAGCGCCATGGCGGCGGTCTCGGACTCGGCCCGCCGGGCGGCGGCGTCCCGCTCGGCCTGCTCGGCGATGCCCTCCACGGCCCGGCGCACCGAGGCGGCCTCGTCCTTGGCCTCCTCGACCATCCGGCCCGCGCTGCTGCGCGCGTCGGCCAGCTCGGACTGCGCGGTGGCCCGGGCCTGGCCCAGCTCCTTGTCCGCGGCGCTCTTGAGCGCGGCGGCCTCGGTCTTCGCGGCCAGCACCAGCTCCTCGGCCCGCTTGGTGGCCTGCTCGACCATCCGGGTGGCCGCGGCCCGGGCCTCGGCCAGCTCGTTCTGCGCGGTGTTGCGCGCCTCGGCCAGCTCCCGGTCGGCGGTGGCCCGGACCTCGGCGGCCTGGTTGCGGGCCGAGCCGACGATCTCGGTCGCCTGCGCGGTGGCCTCCCGGACGGCCTGCTCGGCCGCGGCCTCGGCCTCGGCCAGCCGGCGGTCCGCGCCGTCCTTGATCTGGGCGGCCTGGTTGCGCGCGATCAGCAGGATCTCGTCGGCCTGCCCGGAGGCCTGGTCGACCAGCCGGCCGGCCGCGGCGGCGGCGTCGGCCCGCTCCTTGTCCGCGGCCGACTTCAGCTCGGCCGCCTCGCCCTTGGCCGTGCGCAGCAGGCGCGCGGCCTCGGTGGTGGCCTGGTCGACCATCCGGCCGGAGGCGGCCTTCGCGTCGGCGATCTCGTTCTGCGCCATGGTGCGGGCCTCGGCCAGCTCGCTCTGCCCGGTCTTGCGGGCGTCGGCCAGCTCCTTGTCCGCGGTCGCCCGGGCCTTGGCCAGCTCGGTGGTGGCGCTGGCCCGGGCCTCGGCCAGCAGCTTCTCCCCGGCCGACTGCCCGGCCGCGCGGGCGGCCTCGGCGTCCTGCCGGGCCTTCTCGGTCGCCTCGGCGATCTGCTCGGCCGAGCGCTGCCGGGCCTGGTTGACCTCGTTGCGCGCGGCCGTGCGCAACGCCTCGACCCCGGCCTCGGTGTCCAGCCGCAGCTTGTCCACCTCGGCCGCGACGTCCTCGCGGATCTTGTCCGCGGACGCGGCGGCGGACGCGCGCACCTCCTGCGCCTCGGCCTCGGCGGCCTCGCGCAGGGCAACGGCCTGCTGCTCGGCCGCGTCGGTGATCTTGCGGGCGGCGGCGGTGGCCACGTCGTGCGCCCCGGACGCCTCCACGTGCTTGGACTCGGCCGCCTTCTGCAGCCGGACCGCCTCCTGGTGCGCCGCGTCGGTCCGCTCGCGCAGCGCGGTCAGGTCCGCCTCGGCCTCCAGACCGAGCTGGTGCGCCTGGTCCTGGGCCTGCTCCAGCAGCTTCTCGGCGTTCGCCGAGGCCTGCTCGAGCACCTGGGCGGCCTTGTGCTCGGCCTCGGCGATCTCCTCGGCCGCGCGGGTGCGGGCCGCGTCCAGGGCCACCCCGGCCTCGGCGGCCGACCGGGCCGCCTTCTCGGCCGCGTCGGCGGTGATCCGCCCGGCCTGGGTGTGCGCCTCGTCCCGGACCCGCTGGGCCTCGGTCTGCGCCATGTTCAGCAGCTTCTGCGCGCTGATCGACGCGGACGCGGACTGCTCGGCCGAGCTGCGCTCGCGCATCGCGGCCTGGTCGGCCAGCGCCTGCGCCGCGGCCCGGGACTCGTTGGTGATCCGGGCCGCCTCGGCCGCGGCCTGGGCGACCAGGGAGTCGGCGTGCGCCCGGGCGGCCTGCGCGGTCTGCTCGGCCTCGGCCTGCAGCGAGGCGCGCATCTGCTGGCCGTAGTCCTGGGCCTGGCGCACGTCGGCCGCGGCCTGCTCGCGCAGCTGCCGGGTCTCCGCCTCGACCTGGGCCCGGGCCGCCTCGACCGCCTGCCGGCGCTGGGCCTCGGTGTCCGAGCGCAGCCGCTCGGCCCAGGCCACGGTCTCGTTGACCTGGGCCTCGCCGCGCTGGCGGTGCTCGGTGAGCTCGGCCTCCATCTGGAGCCGGCGCTGCTCGTAGTCGCTCTGGTACCGGGCCACGTCCTGCTGCGCCTGGGCCCGGACCTGGTCGGCCTGGGCCTGGGCGGTGCGCAGCATCTGGTCGATCTGGCCGGAGATGTTCTGGTAGCTGGGCCCGGCGTTGCGGCGCAGCTCGTGCAGCTTGGCCCGCAGCACCTCGATCTGGTAGCCGAGGTCCTCGGCGTGCGTGGTGGCCTTGTCCCGGTCCTCGCGGGCCTGGTCCAGCGCCTCGGCCAGCTCCTCGAAATGGGCCTCGACCTGGTAGCGGTCGTACCCCTCGAGCTCCTGCCCGCCGCCGGAACCGCTGCCCTGGCCGCCTATCGGACCACCCCGACCGCCGTGGCCGCCGCGCGACTGCGCAGGCGGACCGGATGACTGCTCTGCGTAATAGGGCTGATACTGGGGGTCACCGTTGGAGCCATGGGCAGGCCGGGAACCGTACCCGGTCCGCTCGTCCACGCGCCCATGTCCCATAGCAACCAATGGTGTCAGAAATCGGGCCGGTGAGGCTCAGACGTTACGAAAGCGTTCGATCGCGCTCCGATGCTGCTCCCGGCGTGCGCCGTTACGCACCCCGAGTCCCTCCTCCGGCGCTAAACACAATACGCCAACTTTGCCCTGATGGAGATTCCGGGGGGACATCGAATGCTGCTTGTCCCGCTGCGCTCCGTGAGCGGCGGCGGGAGAGCGTGGGATGGATCACACCCTTCGCGATCAGGCGGTTCGCCTCCCGGGCCGCCCGGTGGCCGGCGACGTGCGAGCCGGCTATCCGCCTGAGGTTCATCCGGAGGCACCGATTGTCGTACTGGTGCACGAGCCCGCTCGTTGAAGCGCACGCGACGACGACGCCGCCCCGGCGTGCTACAGAGACGAGGCGCCGCCCGCTAGATGATCGGCTCCGCGCCCGTCGCGCGGCAGATCGCGGCCTTCTCCGGCGAGCAGGCCACGCAGGCGAGGCCGGGTCTGCTGTCCGCCGACCCGGCCTTCACCGCCCGTTCCGGTGAACGGTCCTACTCGCCGCACACGTAGAGCCGCTGGGTCGCCCGGGTCAGCGCCACGTACAGCGTCCGGGTCCCGGCCGGCGACTCGCCGATGATCCGCTCCGGATCCACCACCACCGCGGCGTCGTACTCCAGGCCCTTCGCGTCCAGGGCGCTGACCACCGTCACCCGCCGGTCGCCGAGCACCCCGGCCGCGCCGAGCCGCGCGGCCACCTCCTCGCGGGCGGCCAGCGCGGTCACCACCCCGACCGTGCCCTCCACCGCGGCCAGCGCCATGCGCACCGCCTCGGCCGGATCGGCCACCTGCTCCGGCGGGAACCCGGTCTCGCGCACCGCCCGCGGCAGCTCCAGCTCCGGCATGTCCCGCCTGGCGTACTCGGCGGCGTAGGCGTAGATCTCGGCCGAGTTGCGGTAGTTGGTGTTCAGCACGTACCGGTTCCGGGCCCGGTCGCCCAGCGCCTCCTCCATCGCGGCCGCCGACTCGGCCGGCACCGGCCAGGAGGACTGCACCGGGTCGCCCACGATCGTCCACGAGGCCCGCCGGCCCAGCCGGCCCAGCACCCGCCACTGCATCGGCGACAGGTCCTGCGCCTCGTCCACGATCACGTGCGCGTAGCTGACCCGCACCCGCTCCGGCCGCCCCGCCCCGCCGAGCCGGTCCGCCCACGAGCTGACCTCGGCCACCCCGGAACCGGCGAACGGGTCCTCCTCCTCGGTCTCGGCCACCGGGACGTTGCCCAGCAGCTGGGCCAGCTCGTCCAGCAGCGGCACGTCCTCGACGCTGAACTCCGGCCCGGCGAAGGAGGCGGCCAGCCGCGCCGCCTGCCGCGGATCGAGCGAGCCGTGGCCGAACCGGGCCAGGTCGGCCGGGTCCGCGCAGGCGCGCAGCACCTCGGCCGCGGACCGGTGCGGCCACCAGCGCTCGACGAACAGCTCGAACTCGGTCCGGTCCCGCAGCTCCCGGTCGAAGATGGTCCGCTCGGTCCGCCGCCGCTCCCGCAGGTCCTGCGGCAGCTTCTCCCAGGCCGCCTCGACCAGCACCCCGGCCGCGGCCGAGCGGGCCGCGTTCGGGTACTGGCTGCGGTCGAGCACCTTGCGGCGCAGCGCGTCCAGCTCCCGGCCCTCGAACCGCAGCACGTGCCCGTGGTACGTGGTCCGGAACTCGCGCGGGGTGTCCGGCGGGGTGGCCCGGGCGGCCCGGCCGAGCACCGGCAGCAGGTCCAGCGAGCCCTTGAGCGCGGCCAGGTCGGCCGGGTCGTGCCGGGTGGCCCGGACCCCGTCCACCAGGCCGCCGAGCGAGCGCAGAGCCGCGGTCTGCTCGCCCAGGGAGGGCAGCACCTGTTCGATGTAGGACACGAACACGCTGGACGGGCCGACGATCAGCACGCCGCCGGCCTCGAACCGGCGCCGCTCGTTGAACAGCAGGTAGGCGGCCCGGTGCAGGGCCACCGCGGTCTTGCCGGTGCCCGGCCCGCCGGTGATCAGGGTGGCCCCGTCGGCCGGGGCGCGCACCGCCCGGTCCTGTTCGGCCTGGATGGTGGCCACGATGTCGTGCATCACCGCGCCGCGCTTGCGGGTCAGCGCCGCCATCAGCGCGCCGTCGCCGACCACGGTCAGGCCCAGCCCGTCGGACAGTTCCGGGGCGAGCAGGTCGTCGTCCAGCCGGACCACCGTGCGCCCGGTGCACCGGATGGTCCGCCGGCGCACCACCTCCTGCCGGTCGGCCGGGGTGGCCTGGTAGAACGCGGCCGCGGCGGGCGCGCGCCAGTCCACGGTCAGCGGCTCGTACTCCTCGTCGCGCACGCCGATCCGGCCGATGTGCCGCACCTCGCCGTCCTCGAAGTCCAGCCGGCCGAAGACCAGCCCCTCCTCCTGGGAGTCGAGCTTGCGCATCCACACGGCCGCCTGGTAGACGATCACGTCCCGCTCGACCAGCCCGCCCTCGTGCCCGAACTGGGCCCGCCGGTGGCCCTCCGCCTCGTACGCCCTGGCCTGGTCGCGCATGACCTCCAGCCGGTCGTGCACCCGCTCCACGTGCTCCTGCTCCACGGAGAGCTCGAGCTCGGCGGGGGTCGGGCCCGGCCTGGCGCTGCCCGGCTGTTCGGTCGTCGGCGCTGTCGCCACCTGCGCTCCTTCTGGGTCGGCTAATGAGCAGACCAAAGAGTCTATCCGCCGGCGGGGCCCCGGTCCGCAAACTCTCCCCTGTCGCGCGCGCATCCCGGTGTGGCACTCTTGTCCGGCCCGGTTGACGCTGCGGCCACCTCGGAGGGAACACCTTGTCAGACATGCGGGCTTCGACGCGCGCGCTCCAGGCACTCGGCCTGCTGGTCGGCCTCTATCTGCTGATGTTCGCGGTACTGGCCGCCCTGATCGGTGCGGACGTGCTGATCTGGCCGCACACCGCCAGCCTGGCCCGGGTGGCGGTGCCGCTGTACTTCGTGACCGCGGTCAGCGCGCTGGCCGTCGTCAAGGTGGTCTTCATCCCGGCCCGGACCCGGCGCGGGAAGGTCGGCGGGGTGCTGATCACCCGGGAGTCCGAGCCGGCCTTCTGGGCGCACATCCAGGGCCTGGCCGCCGCGGTCGGCACCCGCGGGCCGCGGGAGATCCGGCTGATCTCCGCGGTCAACGCCGGGGTGAGCGAGCAGGCCCGGCTGCTCGGGCTGCTGCCCGGGCCGCGCCGGATGTTCGTCGGGGTCCCGCTGCTGCTGGCCCTGCCGCCGGAGCAGTTCGACGCGGTGCTGGCGCACGAGCTGGGCCACTACACCAACCGGGACACCCGGCTCGGCGGCCTGGTCCAGCGCGGCCGGGTCAGCGTGCTGACCGCCGCGCACTTCACCAGCGACCAGAACGCGGTGATCGCCGGCCTGTTCCAGTCCTACGCCAAGCTGTACTTCTCCGTCTCCGAGTCGATCAGCCGCCGGCAGGAGTTCGCCGCCGACGTGTACGCGGCCCGGGTGGCCGGCCGGGCCAACGCCGCCGCCGCGCTGCGCGAGATACCCGCGCTGGACCAGGCCTTCGCGTTCTACCTGAGCCGCTACGCCTCGGCCGGGACGAAGCTGGGCCTGCTGCCCCGGCCGCAGGACCTGCTGGCCGGCTTCGGCGCGCTGCTGGCCGACCCGGCCCGCAAGGCCGAACTGGACGAGATCCGGGCCAAGCCGCAGGACGATCAGGCCGGCAAGTACGACTCGCACCCGCCGCTGGGCCAGCGGATAGCCGCGATCGAGGCCCTGCCGGACGACGGGCGCCCGCTGGCCGCGCCGGACGAACGCCGCGCGATCAGCCTGCTGCTGAACTCCCAGGAGGCGCTGGCCCGGGTGGCGGTCGAGATGGTCGGGGAGAAGGGCGCGGACAAGCAGGCCGTGGACTGGGACCGGCTGGCCCACGCGGTCGGCCTGCGCCAGGCGCAGCAGGGCGCGGACCAGCTCAAGGCCGCCGTCGGCGCCCTGGTCGGCCGCGAGGCCGGGCTCACGGACCTGCTCGACCTGGCCGACGCCGGCCGGCTGGACGAGGTGCTCGACCGCCTGCCGAAGGGGGAGAGCGACTTCGCGAAGAAGTCCACCGGCCGGGCCGGGCGCGAGTTCGCCAAGAACACGCTGACCGACCAGCTGGTCTGCGGCGTCCTGACCGCCCTGGCCGCGCAGGGCCGGGCCCGCTGGGTGATCTCCTGGTCCGAGCTGACCGAAGTGGTCCTCGACGAGCAGCTGGAGCGGGAACTCGACGAGGCGCTGGACGCCTTCACCGCCATCCACCCCGATGCCGGGCCGCTGCGCCGGCTGCTCGCCGGGACCGGGGCGCCGTACGCCGCGCCCGCCCGGCCGACCGTGCCCGCTCAGGTCGCTCTGCCCCATCACGCCGCTCCCGTGCCCGCTGTTTTCGCTCCGCCCGCCTCGCCGACCGAGCCTGCTTACGCCGCGCCCACGCCCGTTCCCTCCGCTCCGCCCGCGCAGCCCGGGTTCCCCGCGCCCGCTTCGGCGTCCGAGCCGCTCGGCCCGACCACCGTCCGCATCCCGGCCCAGGGCTCCGCGCCCACCGACGAGTCGTCCACTCAGGTCTCCGCATGAGCGCCGACACCGCCGCCACCAACGCCGACGGCCGCGTTTTCCCGGCCACCCTGCCGCCCCTGCCGACGTCCGCCCCGGCGTCCGCACCCGAATCCGCATCGGCGCCCGCCCCCGCGACCACGGCCGCCACAACTGCGCAGGCTCGCGGAACAGGGCCGGGCCGGCTGACGCGACCCTGAACCGGCCGGCACGGGATAATCGCGCCAGTCGTGGGCGCGGACGAGGGAGCTGACCGGTGTACGAAGAGATGACCGAGATCCTGCGGGAACGGTTCGGCCCGGACGGGGTCCGGCGGTTCCCGATGGAGCAGACCACCGCGCTCGGGCTGCCCCCGGCCGAGGCGGAGGCGCTGGCCCAGCTCGGCGTCCCGGTGCGCTCCGGGGTCTACTTCACCGCGGCCGACCCGGGCGACCCGGTCGCGCTGGGCGAGTTCGCCCGGGCCCGGGGCCGGCAGATCGCGCCGGAGCAGGCGAACTGGGTGCGGATGGGCACGGACCTGGGCGCGGAGCTGTGCGTCGCGCCGAACTGGTCGGTCTGGGCGGTGGACGTCTTCGGCTATCTGCCGACCCGCCGGGTCAACGCCACCTACGGCGGGTTCCTCAGCAGCCTGGTCCTGCTCGACATCCACCTGACCCTGTTCGCCGACCCCGGCGAGCAGCCGATGGTCGAGATCTACAAGAACCTGCGGGCCGGGCTGGTCAAGTCGGACCGCCGGGCGCTGGACGACGACGACGACTGGTGGCCGCTGGTGATGGAGGACGTGCGGCACTCGAACAACTTCCCCGGCTACGCCTCGGCCGGGTTCCCGGACCGCACCGGGCAGAAGCAGACCGTCACCGCGCGCGGGGACGCGGCGACCGGCTACCACGCGGAGGAACGGCTGCCCGGGCTGGTCGAGCAGGCCGGGGTCTCCCGCGACGCCGTGACCGAGGTGTACACCGAGCTCAAGCTGTGCCTGATGCCCGGCCACTACTGCGCGCTGCGTCTGGGCGCACTGTTCCCGCAGGCCACGTTCACGCACAGCTTCGACTACGGGGACACGGCCGCGTCCCGGCAGCAGGCGATCGTCGAGGCGATGCGGCACGCGGCCGAGACCAAGACGCAGAAGTGACCGGTCGGGCGTTCGGCGACAGCCGGGCCACCGCGCCACCGGTCCGCCCGGCCGCCGGTCGACGAGCCCCGGCGGCCGGGCGTGGGCGCGTCCCGGCTCAGTGCTCGTCGCCCGCCGGGGCCGCCTGGATGATCTCGGTCAGGATGCCCTGGCAGTCCTTCGGGTGCAGGAAGTTGATCGTGGAGTTCATCGTGCCGCGGCGCGGTTCCTTGTAGAGCGCCCGCACGCCGGCCTCGGTGGCCGCCGCGACGTCGGCGAGCACGTCCGCGGTGCCGAAGGCGATGTGGTGCACGCCCTCGCCGTGTGTCTTCAGGTACTTCGCGATCGCGGAGTCCTCCCGGATCGGCTCGAGCAGCTGCAGGTACGACGAGCCGCCGTCGTCCGTGCCGTTGATCCGCAGCATGGCCTCCTTCACGCCCTGCTCCTCGTTCACCTCCTGGTGGAACACCTCGAAGCCGTAAGTACGCTGGTAGAAGTCGATGCTCGCGTCGAGGTCGCGGCAGGCGATCCCGATGTGATCGATGCGGGTGATCATCGTTCTTCTCCTCAAGTGTGGTGGTCGGGCATACCTGTGTGGCATACATGACAGTCTTAGACCCTACTGAGGGGTAGGTAGTTCGGCGATAGTGTCAGATAAGACACCCTTTTGTTTATCGAGATGGGAGCCACCCGCATGGCTAGCTCTGTCATCGTCGCCGGAGCCCGTACCCCGATGGGCCGGCTGCTCGGCGCGCTCACCCCGTTCAGCGGCGCCGACCTCGGCGGGTTCGCGATCAAGGCGGCGCTGGACCGGTCCGGGGTGGCCCCGGACCAGGTCCAGTACGTGATCATGGGACAGGTGCTGCAGGCCGGCGCGGGCCAGATCCCGGCCCGGCAGGCGGCGGTCAAGGCGGGCATCCCGATGACGGTGCCCGCGCTGTCGGTCAACAAGGTGTGCCTGTCCGGGCTCGACGCGATCGCCCTGGCCGACCAGCTGATCCGGGCCGGCGAGGTGGAGATCGTGGTGGCCGGCGGGATGGAGTCGATGACCAACGCCCCGCACCTGCTGCCCAAGTCCCGCGAGGGCCACAAGTACGGCGCGATCCAGATGCTCGACTCGATGGCCCTGGACGGCCTGACCGACGTCTACGACCAGATCCCGATGGGCGAGTCCACCGAACACCACGTCGCGAAGCTGGGGATCAGCCGCGAGGAGCAGGACGTGTTCTCCGCCCGCTCGCACCACCGGGCCGCCGAGGCCGCCAAGAACGGCGTGTTCGCCGAGGAGATCGTGCCGATCGAGATCCCGCAGCGCAAGGGCGACCCGATCAGCTTCGCCGCGGACGAGGGCATCCGGGCCGACACCAGCGCCGAGACCCTGGCCGGCCTGCGCCCGGCGTTCACCAAGGGCGGCACGATCACGGCCGGGAACTCCTCGCCGATCTCGGACGGCGCCGCCGCGGTGGTCGTGATGAGCCGGGCCAAGGCCGAGGAGCTCGGACTGACCTGGCTGGCCGAGATCGGCGCGCACGGGATCGTGGCCGGCCCGGACAACTCGCTGCACTCCCAGCCGTCCAATGCGATCAAGGCCGCGCTGGCCAAGGCCGGGCTGGGTGTCGCGGACCTGGACCTGGTCGAGATCAACGAGGCCTTCGCCGCGGTGGGCCTGCAGTCCATGCGCGACCTGGGCCTGACCGAGGACAAGGTCAACGTCAACGGCGGCGCGATCGCGCTGGGCCACCCGATCGGCATGTCCGGGGCCCGGCTGGTGCTGCACCTGGCGCTGGAGCTGCGCCGGCGCGGCGGCGGCACCGGCGCGGCCGCGCTGTGCGGCGGCGGCGGGCAGGGCGACGCGCTGATCGTCACGGTGCCCGCGCAGCCGTGACCCGGGACCGCGACGTCCAGACGCTGGTCGACCGGGCGCGCAAGGGCGACCCGCGCTCGGTCGCCCGGCTGATCTCCCTGGTCGAGGACGGCGCGCCGCAACTGCGCGAGGTGACCGCCGCCCTGGCCCCGCACACCGGCCGGGCCTACCTGGTCGGCCTGACCGGCGCGCCCGGGGTGGGCAAGTCCACCACCACGAACGCGCTGGTCGGCCGGTTCCGGGCCGAGGGCCGCCGGGTCGGCGTGCTGGCGGTGGACCCGTCCTCGCCGTTCTCCGGCGGGGCGCTGCTCGGCGACCGGGTCCGGATGCAGGAGCACGCCACCGACCCGGAGGTGTTCATCCGCTCGATGGCCTCGCGCGGGCACCTCGGCGGCCTGTCCGCGGCCACCCCGCAGGCGCTGCGGGTGCTGGACGGGGCCGGCTGCGAGGTGGTCCTGGTCGAGACGGTCGGGGTCGGCCAGTCCGAGATCGAGATCGCGTCCGCGGCCGACACGACCGTGGTGCTGCTCGCGCCCGGGATGGGCGACGGGATCCAGGCCGCGAAGGCCGGGATCCTGGAGATCGGCGACGTGTACGTGGTGAACAAGGCCGACCGGGACGGCGCGGACGCCACGGTCCGCGAGCTGCGGCACATGCTCGCGCTCGGCGGCGGGCGCGGCCCGGGCGACTGGCGGCCGCCGATCGTCAAGACCGTCGCGGCCACGGGAGCCGGGTTGGACGAGTTCGTCGCGGCGCTGGCCGAGCACCGGGACTGGCTGGCCGAGAGCGGACAGCTGGAGGTCCGGCGCAAGGCGCGGATCGCGACGGAGATCGAGGCGGTGGCGCTGGGCTCGCTGCGGGCCCGGTTCACCGCGCACCAGGGCGCGGTCGGGGCGGCGGGCGGTCGGGGCGGAGGGCGGTCGGGCAGCGGCCGGCTGCAGGAGCTGGCCGACGAGGTCTATCAGGGCACGCTCGACCCCTTCGCCGCGGCCGACGCGCTGCTGGGCTCGTTCGCGTTCAAGCCGGTCGAGGCATAGGCCGAAGTCGGACCGGCCCGAACTGTCGAGTATGCCGCACCGGCCGGGCAGATCGGATCGGCCGGCCAGACCACGGCACCGCCGACTAAGCCACAGCCGCCCGCATGCCGGGTACCGCGGCCGTCTCCGGCCCCACCGCGATCGCCGCGTCAGCCTCGCCCGAGGCCGCGGCCTGCTCGGCGGCCTCCTCCTTGGCCAGGTGCGCGCGGCAGCGGCCGCGCAGGCCGTCGGCCACCGAGATCATCGCCACGCCGAGGATCTCGATCTGCTCCGGGGTGAGCCGGTCCAGGAAGAACCGGCGCACGTCCTGCACGTGCTCGGGCGCGGCCGCCCGGATGGTGGCCAGGCCGTGCTCGGTGATCTCGGCGAAGGAGCCGCGGCGGTCGTCCGGGCAGTCCGCCCGGGCGACCAGCCCGGCCTCCTCCATCCGCTTGACCTGGTGCGACAGGCGGCTCTTGGACAGGTGCGTGCTGTGCGACAGCTCCGTCATCCGCATCCGCCCCTCGGCCGACTCGGACAGCTGGACCAGCACCTGGTAGTCGGTCAGGTTCAGCTTGTCCCGACTGTGCAGGCCCTCCTCGAGGACGGTCGGCAGGACCCGCATCACTTCGATCCAGGCACGCCACGAGGCCTGCTCCTCGTCGCTCAGCCAGCGGGCATCGTTCATCCACCCAGCGTAACTCCGAACTGGTTGAATGGCGAACAACTTAGAGTGTGCGCGGAGTGGGGTGCCTCCCTGGGCGGTTCAGGACCGAGCATGGCGGTGCTGTGGGCGACGGCGCATACTTTTTCGTCTGTAACGTCGCCCACGGCGCCGCCAGGCGATGCGTCATCAACCGCCCAGGGAGGCACCCCATTCCGCGCGCGCTCTTAGCGCGCGGAACGGGCGGCCGCGCGCGCTCTCAGCCCGCGGCCACGTCCCCGGGCCCGGCCGGCTGCCCCTGGTGATGCAGCCGCACGGTCAGCTGGTCCTGGTCCGGCGGCTCGGTCGCCGGCGGGGCCCACTGCACCAGCGGGTCCGGCAGCACGCCGCCGGGCGCCGGGGCCAGCCCGACCACCGGCAGCTCGTCGAAGTCGACCAGCGAGGCGCTGCTCAGCTCGCGCTCGTACGCATCGCGCCCGCCGCGCAGCCCGAACAGCCGCTTGGACAGCAGCAGGTAGACCACGGCCGCGACGTTGAGCAGGAAGGTGGCCGTCTTGAACAGGGACAGCTTCTCGGTCAGCTCGTAGACCTCCACCGGCAGGAACAACCCGGTCGCGACCATCGCGAAGTACTCACCCCAGCGCTTGACCAGCCACAGGCCGACCCCCTCGATCAGCTCGATCACCGCGTACAGGGCCAGCGCCGCCGCGGCGATGTCCAGGGTGGACTTCTTGAACGAGAAGGCCTTCTGGACCGTGATCACCACGGGCGAGTTGTCCAGGTCGTAGCTCCAGTGCTGGGCGACCGGGCGGAACACGGTCAGATCCTGGTTGAACAGGTCCGACAGGGACTGCTGGGAGTCGGCGAACTTCCAGACGGCGAACGCCGCCAGACCGACCAGCAGGAAGCGGAAGAACCGCTCTATCGCGAGCAGCCGCATGATCAGCCGCGATCGTAGTGCCTTGTCCCGCAGCACCACCGGCATCGTGGCCAGCGGTCCGCTCTGAGTGGGCACGGTCAACGTGAAGTCGCCGCAACGGAGGCAACGCCAGGTCTGACCCGCCGGGGTGTCGGCGGTCACCTGCTCCCGGTACCGGATCTCGTCCGGATTGAAGAGATAGTGCCCCCGCCGCGCGCATTGGCGCCTATTCCAGTCCATGAGCAATGAGGGTAGGGGCTCGGCCGCTCAGACGGAATGTAGTCGGCCGAACAAAGACCGGTTCACCCGGTTGTCCGCCTATTCCGGCGACAGATCCAGGCCGTGGTCCATCGCATACCGGACCAACTCGACCCGGTTGTGCAGGTGCAGCTTGCTGAGGATGTTCTGCACGTGGTTCTGCACGGTCCGATGCGACAGCACCAGCCGCTCCGCGATCTCCTTGTACGCCAGACCCATCGCCACCAGGCGCAACACCTCGGTCTCGCGCGCGGTCAGCCGGGGCGAACCGTCCTGGGCCGCCGGGCCGGCCGCCAGCCGGCGGAACTCGCCGAGCACCAGCCCGGCCAGGCCGGGCGTGAACACCGGCTCGCCCGCACCGACCCGGCGGACCGCGTCCAGCAGCTGCTCGGTGCTGGCCGACTTGACCAGGTAGCCGCCGGCCCCGGCCTTGACCGCGTCGAGCACGTCCTGCTGCTCGCCGCTCGCCGACAGGACCAGGATCCGCAGCCCGGGCCGGGCGGTGAGCAGCCCGCGGATCACCTCGGCGCCGGGCAGGTCGGGCAGGTGCAGGTCGAGCACCGCGATCTGCGGCCGGGCCGCGGCCGTGATCCGGATCGCCTGCGCGCCCTCGCCCACGCAGCCGACCACCTCGTGCCCGGCGGCGGCCAGGTCCGCGGCCACGGCGTCGCGCCAGATCGGATGGTCGTCGACGACCAGGATCCGGGCCGCCCGGCCGTCGTCGGGTACCGTCACGCTCTCCGCTTGCACGCGACGCAGCATACGCTCGGCCCGCCGCCCGCGACCGGCCGCCCCGAGCCCGGCCGCTCCGGGCGCCGTGGATAAGATGGGCCGTGACCAGCGGCGGCGCGAGAATCTAGGAACGCCCGCCCATGAAACACCCGAGGATCGCCGACCGTGACCGACCAGACCCGCTACAGCCGCCTGTTCCTGCCCGTCTCGCTGGCCGAAGGGGTCTCCTTCCTCGTCCTGCTGCTGATCGCGATGCCGCTGAAGTACTTCGCGAACCTGCCCCAGGCGGTCATGGTGGTCGGTATGCTGCACGGGTTGCTGTTCATCGCCTACGTCGTGCTGACCGTGCCGGTCCGCGCGGAGCTGGGCTGGGGGACGGAGCGGCTGCTGTGGATCCTGCTGCTCTCCGTGCTGCCGGCCGGGGCGTTCTTCGCCGAGCGCTCGGTCAAGGCCCAGGCGCTGGCCCGGGCCGAGGCCGCCGCGGCCCCGGGCGGCCTGGTCGCCGCCTGACGGTCCGTCCGTTCGTCTTAATCCGTGGTCCCGGTAGTCCGGCTGCCGGACGGAGTGGGACAATCGGGTCCAGACTTTCGCACGAGACCAGTTTGGAGCCCAGCGATGCCGGAACTTCGCTCACGTACCTCCACCCACGGGCGCAACATGGCCGGGGCGCGCGCGCTCTGGCGGGCCACCGGGATGACGGACGGCGACTTCGGCAAACCGATCGTCGCCGTCGCCAACTCCTTCACCCAGTTCGTGCCGGGCCACGTGCACCTGCGCGACGTCGGCACCATCGTGGCCGACTCGGTGGTCGAGGCCGGCGGCGTGGCCAAGGAGTTCAACACCATCGCGGTCGACGACGGCATCGCGATGGGCCACGGCGGCATGCTCTACTCGCTGCCCTCCCGCGAGCTGATCGCCGACGCGGTCGAGTACATGGTCAACGCGCACTGCGCCGACGCCCTGGTCTGCATCTCCAACTGCGACAAGATCACCCCCGGGATGCTGATGGCCGCGCTGCGGCTGAACATCCCGACCGTGTTCGTCTCCGGCGGCCCGATGGAGGCCGGCCAGGCCGTGATCCGCGGCAACGTCGCGCACGGCAAGGACGAGGCCCCGCCGATCACCAAGCTCGACCTGATCGACGCGATGTCCGCCGCGGCCGACTCCCAGGTCTCGGACGAGGACCTGGGCACGATCGAGCGCTCGGCCTGCCCGACCTGCGGCTCCTGCTCCGGGATGTTCACCGCCAACTCGATGAACTGCCTGGTCGAGGCCCTCGGCCTGGGCCTGCCGGGCAACGGCTCGGTGCTGGCCACGCACGCCAAGCGCCGGGCCCTGTTCGAGCGGGCCGGCAGCCTGGTGATCGAGCTGGCCAAGCGCTACTACGAGCAGGACGACGAGTCCGCGCTGCCGCGCTCGATCGCCACCACCGCCGCCTTCGGCAACGCGATGGCCCTGGACGTGGCCATGGGCGGCTCGACCAACACCGTGCTGCACCTGCTGGCCGCCGCGCAGGAGGCCGAGATCGGCTTCGGCCTGAAGGAGATCGACGCGGTCTCCCGCCGGGTGCCCTGCGTGGCCAAGGTCGCGCCGAACCGGGCCTCGCTGACCAAGTCGTACTACATGGAGGACGTGCACCGGGCCGGCGGCATCCCGGCCATCCTGGGCGAGCTGCACCGCGGCGGGGTGCTGGACGGCGCCGTGCACTCGGTGCACTCGCCCAGCCTGACCCAGTGGCTCGACGACTGGGACGTGCGCGGCGGCAAGGCCACCGAGGCCGCGATCGAGCTGTTCCACGCGGCCCCGGGCGGGGTGCGCACCACCGAGCCGTTCTCCACCGAGAACCGCTGGGCCACCCTGGACGTGGACTCCGAGGGCGGCTGCATCCGGTCCGTGCCGAACGCGTACACCAAGGACGGCGGCCTGGCCGTGCTCTGGGGCAACATCGCCGCGGACGGCGCGATCGTGAAGACCGCCGGCGTGGCCGAGTCGATCTGGAAGTTCACCGGCCCGGCCCGGGTGTTCGAGTCCCAGGAGGACGCGGTCGAGGCGATCATGGCCGACCGGATCGTGGCCGGCGACGTGGTGGTCATCCGCTACGAGGGCCCCAAGGGCGGCCCGGGCATGCAGGAGATGCTGTACCCGACCTCGTTCCTGAAGGGCAAGGGCCTGGGCGCCAAGTGCGCGCTGATCACGGACGGCCGCTTCTCCGGCGGCACCTCCGGCCTGTCCATCGGGCACGTCTCGCCCGAGGCGGCCTCCGGCGGCCTGATCGCCCTGGTCCAGGAGGGCGACCAGATCGCCATCGACATCCCGTCGCGGGCGATCGACCTGCTGGTCTCGGACGAGGAGCTCGCCGCCCGGCGGGCCGCGCTGCTGGCGGCCGGCGGCTACCGCCCGGTGCACCGGGAGCGGACGGTCTCCCTCGCCCTGCGCGCCTACGCCCACTTCGCCACCTCCGCCGCCACCGGCGCGGTCCGCGACCGGGCCAAGATCGACGGCTGACCGGCCGAGAGCAGGGAGTACCAGGACAGTGGAACGCACCGAGCCCGCCGAGCCCGGGAAGCGGGCCGGCGGCGCCCTGCCCTTCGACCCGGTCCAGCGGGCCGGGGACCTGTGGGCCCAGCGCTGGGGCCGGTCCACCTCGATGCTCGCGGTCACCTCGCTGATGCGCGCGCACCAGCTGGTCCTGGCCGAGGTGGACTCGGTGGTCAAGCCCTACGGCCTGACCTTCGCCCGGTACGAGGCGCTGGTCCTGCTGACCTTCAGCCGGACCGGCGCGCTGCCGCTGTCCAAGATCGGCGAGCGGCTGCAGGTGCACCCGACCTCGGTCACCAACATCATCGACCGGCTCAACCGGGCCGGGCTGGTCACCCGCCGGCCCAACCCGTCCGACGGCCGCGGCATCCTGGCCGAGATCACCGCCGAGGGCCGGACCGTGGTGGAGAAGGCGACCGCGGACCTGACCGCCCGCGAGTTCGGCCTCGGCTCGCTCGGCTCGGAGCAGCACCTGGAACTGTTCGCCACCCTGCGCGAACTGCGCCTGGCCGCGGGCGACTTCCAGG
This sequence comes from Actinocrinis sp., assembly GCA_035943635.1. Taxonomy (GTDB): domain Bacteria; phylum Actinomycetota; class Actinomycetes; order Streptomycetales; family Catenulisporaceae; genus DASZBX01. Next base: position 124,846 of record DASZBX010000105.1, read on the forward strand.
CCGAGCCGTAGACGAGTTGTTCCGGATTCTGGCGCGGCGAAACGGCTGATCGGCGGCGCCTGGCCGCACGCCGCGGCCAACCGCAGACGACACAGGTATGCGGTCGACCGCGGCGCACGCCCAGCCACCGCCGCTGAGCCGTTTCGCCGTGCGCACTCACCCGGCAGGTCAGCGCATCTACCGGCAACTCGGCTCAGGCGCCAGAATGCGGAACAACTCGTCTGGGGCGGATCCGGGCGGGCGGGCCCGGGCGGGCGGCTCCGGCCCCGCCCGGCGATCCGCGCGCGAGCTACCCGCGTACTCCGTTTGGGGGTGTTCTCCCGGGCCGATCCGGGCGACAGTAACCCTATGCAGACTCCACTGTGTGTACTGGACTTCCTCCGACGCGCCGAACTGGTCTACGGCGACCGGATCGGCGTGGTCGACGAGCCGGACCAGCCGGCGCCCTCGTGGGGCGGGCTGACCTACCGCCGGACGGCCGAGCTGGCCCGGGCCCAGGCGGCCGGGCTGGACCGGCTCGGCGTCGGGCCGGGCGAGCGGGTGGCGATCGTCTCGCACAACTCGGCCCGGCTGCTGACCTCGTTCTTCGGCGTGTCCGGGCACGGCCGGATCCTGGTCCCGGTCAACTTCCGGCTGCGGGCCGACGAGATCGCGTACATCGTCGAGCAGTCCGGCGCGACCGCGCTGCTGATCGACCCGGAGCTGGCCGAGCCGCTGGCCAAGGTCGAGTGCGCACGGCGGTTCGTGCTCGGCGCGGACAGCGACGAGGAGCTGTACCAGTTCGGGATCGAGCCGCGGCACTACGAGATCGCCGAGTCCGACACCGCGACGATCAACTACACCAGCGGCACCACCGCCCGGCCCAAGGGCGTGCAGCTGACCCACCGCAACCTCTGGCTCAACGCCACCCTGATGGCCCTGCACTTCGGCGTGAGCGATCGGGACGTCTACCTGCACACGCTGCCGATGTTCCACGCCAACGGCTGGGGCATGCCGTTCGGCGTGACCGGCCTGGGCGCCCAGCACATCGTGCTGCGGAAGGTCGACGGCGCCGAGATCCTGCGCCGGGTCGAGCGGCACGGGGTGACCGTGATGTGCGGCGCCCCGGCCGTGGCCAACGCGGTCCTGGCCGCCGCGGCCGAGTGGGACGGCCCGATCCCCGGCCGGGACCGGGTCCGGATCATCGTGGCCGGCGCCCCGCCGCCGACCGCCACCGTCGCCCGGATCGAGGCCGAGCTCGGCTGGGAGTTCATGCAGCTGTACGGCCTGACCGAGACCTCCCCGGTGGCCACGGTCAACCGCACCCGGGCCGAGTGGGACGGCCTGGGCGACCTGGAGCGGGCCGAACGCCTGGTCCGGGCCGGCGCCCCCGCGCTGGGCAACGAGATCCGGGTCGACGACCAGGGCGAGGTGCTGATCCGCGGCAACGTGGTGCTGGAGGGCTACTGGACCCGGCCCGAGGCCACCGCCGACGCGCTGGTCGACGGCTGGTTCCACACCGGCGACGGCGGCACCCTCGGCGCGGACGGCTACCTGACCATTTCCGATCGTAAGAAGGACGTCATCATCACCGGCGGCGAAAACGTTTCGTCCATTGAGGTTGAGGACGCGTTGTACAGGCATCCGGCCGTCGCCGAGGTCGCGGTGATCGGCGTCCCGGACGAGAAGTGGGGCGAGACCATCAAGGCCCTGGTCGTCCTCAACGCCGACCACCCGGCCACCGAGGCCGAACTGATCGCCCACTGCAAGACCCACCTGGCCGGATTCAAAGCCCCGACCTCGGTCGAGTTCCGGGGTGAGCTCCTGCGTACCGCCACCGGGAAACTGCAGAAGTTCCGCCTGCGCGAGCCGTACTGGCAGGGCCGGGGCCGGATGATCAACTGAGCTGGCGCCAGGCCGGTCGAGGCGGCCGGGCTACCGGAACCACTTGTGGGAAACCAATAATAATTAGAGTTGCCAGGATCGAAACTTTTTCGCACAATGGTTGCTATGGCAGAGCAGTCGATAGGAGCGCGCATCGCCGCGCTGCGTAATGCGCGAGGAATGTCGGGCGAGCGCCTCGGGGTGCTGATCGGCCTGACCAAGTCCCAGGTCTCGAAGGTTGAAAACGGTACGCGCAAGCTGGACGTCAGCGAGGTCGCGCTGGTCGCGGACGCGTTGGGTGTCACGCTCGCAGAGGTCTTGGGCGTCGCGCGTAACGGAAGTCTTGCCCTGGCTGCCCGGATCATGAGCGAGACGGACCACGCCGAGGCGCTGCCCGCGCGCCGCCGGATCCGGCAGACCCTGGAGGTCGAGGCTGCGCTCGCGGACGCGGTCGGGTTGATTCCGGCCCGCCCGTCCGCGGCCGGGGCAGGCCTGCTGGCTGAGGTCCGCGGCGCGCGGACCTCAGCCAGCGCAGCGGCAGCCCAGGGGGCGCAGTTGGCCGACGAGGTGCGGAGCGCACTCGGTCTGGGGCGCGGGCCGATCGCCGACCTCGTCGCCCTGTGCGAGCGGCACTTCGGGCTCTCGGTGCTCCTGTGGCCGATCGGCACACCGGTCAGCGGCCTGTGCGCCCACGGCGACGGTGTCGCCCTGTGCCTGGCCAGTACCTCGTTCCCGCCGGGCCATCAGCGCTTCACCGTCGCGCATGGGCTCGCGCACCATATTCTGGAAGATCCGCGCGAGATCATCGTCGAGAGTGATCTCTTCGCGGTGGAGACTCCTGCGGAAAAGCGGGCCAACTCCTTTGCCGCGGCGCTGCTGATGCCTGCGGACGGGCTGCGCGAAATCATGGCGGGTCGGCCGATCGACGCTTCGGTCCTGGCTGAACTCGTGCGCGAATTCATGGTCAGCTACCGGGCTCTGCTCTACCGGTTAGCGGACCGGTCCGTGCGACTGCTGACTCCGGCACTACGGGATGTCTGGCTGAACCGCAGCGCCACAAGCGTGTTGCGGGAAGCCGGTGATGTCGACCCGGCCGAGTTGACGTCCCCGGACCACGGCAAGCGGGTTCCGGCCCGTCTGTGGCAGGCCGCCCAGCACGGATACGAGGCCGGCCGCGTCGGCATCGGCGTCCTGAGCGCGCTTCTCGACGAGAACGCCGAAGAGCTGTTCATACGGCTGGGAGGCGAAGGTATCAACCCACCGATCTTGCACGACAACCTGGACGACCTATGATCCCGGATCTTCTGCTGGACACGTGCTCGATCATCAACCTGTCGTACTGCAGTCCGGTCGCAGCGCTCTTGGCAGAGAAATATGCCGGCCGTGCCGGGTGGGCGAAAGCGGTTCAGATCGAACTCACCCGCCAACGCGCGAAGCGTCCCCCGCATCCGCAGGCCGGCCGTGCCTGCAACTGGGCGGTCACCTGGCTTGAGCCGGCGATCGGGAGAAGAGGCGCATGCGGGCTGCTTTGACCGCCACGGACCTACTCGCCGGCAACCTCGGGCCGTGGTCGTGACCTTGACACGGTAATGCGGTATAAGCGCCCTGCTCCGCTTCTGGGGCAGGCCACGGGTCGAACTACCTCGGGCGGGCTCGGAATTCGGCCGCAGAATCACCCGCAGTACACATCGATACGGAGAAACCATGCTGTCCACCCGTCGCATGATCGGGGCCGCAACACTCCTTCCTGTCATAGCCCTGACGGCGGCCTGCACCAGCCAGACACAGCCTTCTGCGTCTCCGGCATCCCCGACACCTTCTGCGGCGTTGCAGCTGCCGATCCTGACCGCATCCGGCACGGCACTCCTGGCGCGGACCGGACCGGGCAACCCGGGCCTGCTCACCAGTTCGGCCGTCACCGCAGGCCCGGTGACGCTGCAGGTCTCCTGCCTGGGCAGCTCCGCCGGATTGGGGCTGGAAGTCAAAAGTGCCGCGCCGGGCAGCACTTCGGTGTTGTTCTCCATCCAGAACCAGTCCTGCCAGGGCGATGCCCACAAAGTGACCTTCAACCCGGGCAGCCAGCCCAGCGGAGTCGACATCACGATGACCGGCCTGTCGAACGGCGATCAATATTCCGTCCTGCTGAGCGAGTGACTTCCGAGCGGAGCCGCCAGAAGGGTGACGGTCAAGGCCGACCCCGAACCGGCTGCTGCTCAAGCGCAACCAACAAGGGCTCGACGATGGTCAGCGCCTGATCGACCAACTCGGCAAGCGGGACGCCCCCCGGGTCGGCGATCCAGCGGCGCGAGGCGGTGAACAGCACGCCGACCAGCACGAAGGCGACCAGCTCAACCTCATAGTCATCGCCCGCCCGCCCGGTACGTCCGGCCAGCAACCGGCCCATCAGGTCGACGGTGCGGCGTTCGTCGCCGGCGTGGCGGGCGGCGAGGGCCGGGACGGCCGCGATCATCCGCATCCGGGCGAGGGTCTGGCCGCGGTCGGCCTCGGCCGCGGTGACCACCGCGGTCATCCCGGCCCGGACGGTCGCGGCCAGCGGCTCGCCGGCCGGCCGGGCGGCGATGACGGGTTCGAACAGGGGCGAGGCGTCGTTGTCGAGCACGACGTCTTCCTTGGTGGGGAAGTAGCGGTAGAAGGTGGTCGTGGAGGTCTCGGCGGCCTCGGCGATCTGCTCGACGGTGGTGTTCTCGTACCCCCGGGCCTCGAACAGGCGCAGGGCCGTGGCCTGGATGTCCCGGCGCAGCTTGGCTTTCTTGCGTTCCCGTAGGCCGGGGGACGGATCCGGCGGTGTGCTCATCGGATCAGCCCTGGAGCACGACTTCGTACGTCTCGACCGGCGTCGGGGCGATACCCACCTGCGCGCTGGCGGCCTGGCGCAGCTGGGCGCCCTGGGTCTGGAACTCCTGCATGGCGTCCTCGCTCTCCCACAGCGAGATGCTCACGATCCTGCCGTTCCGGCGGTCGGCCAGCAGGTAGAAGCCGCGGAATCCGGGGTGGTCACGGGCGTCCGGGAAGCGCTCCTGGGAGAACGTGACCAGCTCGTCGATCTTGTCGGGCGCCGTCTCCGCGGAGTTGATGCGGGCGATCATGGTGGACATGCCCCTCCCCTTCTGGGTCGTACTGCACTTTGGGTCATAAGTACAAACAGTAGTCTGACCCATATTTTCCGCCTGTCAACCCCGCCCCCAAGTCGGCCGCCATATGGCCGCACTCCTGTCGACACTTACTAGGACGTCCTAGTACTTTGGATCCCATGAAGGAAGAAGCGATCAGCGCCGGCCGGGAACGCTGGCAGGCCGGGTACGACCGGGCGGCCAAGACCGGCCGGGACACCACCAGCATCTCCGGCAGCTCCAACGACCCGGTCTACGGCCCGCCGCCCGGCGCGGACGTGCCCGGGTTCGAGCGGATCGGCTGGCCGGGGGAGTACCCGTACACCCGCGGGCTGCACCCGACCGGCTACCGCGGCCGGCCCTGGACCATCCGGCAGTTCGCCGGGTTCGGCAACGCGCAGCAGACCAACGAGCGGTTCAAGGCGATCCTGGCGGCCGGCGGCGGCGGGCTGTCGGTGGCCTTCGACATGCCGACCCTGATGGGCCGGGACTCGGACGAGCCGCGCTCGCTCGGCGAGGTCGGGCACTGCGGCGTGGCGATCGACTCGGCCGCCGACATGGACGTGCTGTTCGCCGACATCCCGCTCGGCGAGGTCACCACCTCGATGACCATCAGCGGCCCGGCCGTGCCGGTGTTCTGCATGTACGTCGTCGCCGCGGAACGCCAGGGCGTGGACGTCGGCAAGCTCAACGGCACCCTGCAGACCGACATCTTCAAGGAGTACATCGCGCAGAAGGAGTGGCTCTTCCCGCCCGAGCCCCACCTGCGCCTGATCGGCGACCTGATGGAGTACTGCGCCGGGCGGATCCCGGCGTACAAGCCGCTGTCGGTCTCCGGCTACCACATCCGCGAGGCCGGCTCGACCGCCGCGCAGGAGCTGGCGTACACCCTGGCCGACGGGTTCGGCTACGTCGAACTCGGCCTGTCCCGCGGCCTGGACATCGACGTGTTCGCCCCCGGCCTGTCCTTCTTCTTCGACGCGCACGTCGACTTCTTCGAGGAGATCGCCAAGTTCCGGGCCGCCCGCCGGATCTGGGCCCGCTGGCTGCGCGAGGTCTACGGCGCCAAGACCGCCAAGGCGCAGTCGCTGCGTTTCCACACCCAGACCGCCGGGGTCTCGCTGACCGCGCAGCAGCCGGAGAACAACATCGTGCGCACCGCGATCGAGGCCCTGGCCGCGGTGCTCGGCGGCACAAACTCGCTGCACACCAACGCCCTGGACGAGGTCTTGGCTCTGCCCTCGGCCAAGGCCGCCGAGATCGCGCTGCGCACCCAGCAGGTGATCCTGGAGGAGACCGGCGTGGCCAACGTGGCCGACCCGCTCGGCGGCTCCTGGTACGTCGAGGCGCTGACCGACCGGATCGAGGCCGAGGCCGAGGAGGTCTTCCAGCAGATCCGCGACCTCGGCGCGGACGGCTCGATCACGGCCGGGCTGCTGCGCGGGATCGAGGACGGCTACTTCACCGGCCGGATCGCCGAGGCCTCGTTCGCCTACCAGCTCGCGGTCGAGAGCGGCGAGAAGAAGGTGGTCGGGGTCAACGTGCACAACGACTCGATCGACGCGCCGCTGGAGATCCTGCGGGTCTCGCACGAGATCGAGCGCGACCAGGTGCGGATGCTGACCGAGCGCAAGGCCGGCCGGGACGAGCCGACCGTGGCCGCCCGACTGGCCGACCTGCGCGTCGCGGCCGGGCAGGACGGGGTGAACCTGATCCCGCCGATGCTCGCCGCGGCCCGGGCCGAGGCCACCCTCGGCGAGATCTGCGGCCTGCTCAAGGAGGTGTACGGGGTCTACGTCGAGCCGGCCCGGTTCTGACGCCCTGACCGGACGAGTGATTCCGAGCTCTGGCGCCTGAGGTGAGTCGCTGGCGCCGCCGATCAGGCGTTTCGCCGCGCCGGAGCTCGGAATCACTCGTCCTAGTAACCGTTTGACGCCGAAGCTGTCGCGCGGCGGTCCCGTCCGGTACAACTGGGAAAGGTCCGGACGGGACCGAGGGCAGCTCAGGCACACAACGGCATATGGGGTGGACGGGATGGGTCTCTGTTCGCGTTGCGGACAGCCACTGATCGAGGGCATGGCGTTCTGCGGGCATTGCGGGACGGCCGCGGCACACCCGGATCCGGCGGCGACGGGAGCCGGGCCGGGGCCTGCCGCGCCGGGAACGGTGCCCCAACAGCCGCAGCCCTACGGCGCCTCCCCGTACGGCCCACCCGGAGCCGGCCAAGCCCAGGGACCCTACCCCTACCCCTACGCCTACCCGCCCCAACTCCAGCCCCAGCCCTACCCGGACGCGGTCGGCCAAGCCCCCCAGTTCTCCTTCAAGCTCCCGATCACCACCCAGGACGTGCTGCAGTGGCTGCGCGGCGGCGCGATCCTGACCCTGATCACCGTGGCCGCCGGATTCGTCCTGGCCGGGCTGGTCGGCCTGCTCCTGCCCGGCCCGCACCACGGCAACCCGGCCGACTGGTTCTCGGCCGGCCTCCTGGTCGCCGGGATGGCGGTCGGCGGCCGGGTCGGCATCTCCAGCAGCAGCTTCGACGCGGGCGACGCCACCTTCAACGAGAGCTTCGACCTGCGGATCAGCGCCCTGCTGATCACCGTCGTGGTGCTCCTCGCGCTGCGCACCCTGGGCCGGCGCGGGGAGCAGCGGACGCCGAGCACCTCGCTGCGGAACCTGACCGTCCGGGCGCTGGGCACCGGCCTGCTCTACACCGCCCTGATGGCGCTGCCGGCCCTGGCCGTGCACATCCACGCGCTGTACGGCTACAGCCCCTTCGGTGGGGTCGCCGTGGACGGCGCCGCGACCCTGCCCGGGGCCAACTCGGTCGGCGGCAGCGCCGGCGCCCTGGTCCTGTCGGCCGGCAGCATGTTCCTGTGGCCGCTGCTGCTCTCGGCGCTCATCCTCTGGGGTAGCGCCTTCGCGGTCTGGCTGCGGGCCGGCGCGACCACCTCGCCCAATCCGACCGCGGCGAAGATGGCCTGGCTGTGGACCTGCCGGCCCGCCTTCCTGGCCGTCCGAGCCCAGGTCCTCGCGACCACGGTGCTTGCCGGGGTCGGCTTCTTCGTCTACGCCGTGCTCGAGTCCCTGCACGACGCCTCGCAGAGCGGCACCGATGGCGGGACCACCGCGCGCGTCGTCTTCGGCCTGCTGCTGGCCCTGCCCAACTTCGGCGCCCTGGCCGGATCGGTCTCCCTGGGCGCGTCCATCACCGGGTTCGGGCCCTTCGCCAACATCCTGGGCGTGGTCGGCAACATCGACCCGACCAACATCGACCCGAACAGCACCGGCGCCTCGCCCTACACCTCCACCCTCTCGGTGGCCGACTCCAGCAGCTTCGGCTTCTTCGGCGGCGAGCACCCGGCCGTGGCGTACCTGCTGATCGCGGTCTCGGTGATGGGCACCCTGGGCGCGGCCAAGTGGGCCGTGGGCAAGAGCTGGGACCGCAGCCGGGCCCTGCTCGGCCCGGGCCAGGCCTGGCGCGGCGCCGTGATCGGCGCGCTGCTGTGGGCCGCGGTCGGCGTCGCGGCGCAGCTGATGGAGAGCACGGCCGTGATGGACATGGGCACCACCCTGGACATCGGCCCCAGCCTGCCCGGCCTGCTGCTCGCCGGAGCGGTCTGGGGCCTGCTCACCTGCCTGGCCGTGTCCTACTTCGCCGGGCACCTCACCGCCACGCCGATCGTGCCGACCGGACCGGTGAACCCCGGCGAGGCGGGTCTCGGCGGAACGGGCGCATACGGCTCAGCCATGCAGGGCACGGGCACCTTCCCGGCGCCACAGTCCGCCGCCGCTCCGACGCAGGCCCCGGCCGACGAGCGCGACGACGTGATCGACATGGGAACCGTCATCACCCTCGGCCCGCCCGACCCGGAAGACGGCTGAGACCCGGCCCGCCGCATTGCCCGCCGGACAGCGCGCCACAATGCCCGCCGGACGACCCGGCGGGCGGCCCGGTCGGCCGTACACGGCGGGAAGGCTCTGGGAGGCCGGAGCGCGAGCCGCAGCCCGTGCACCGGTCTCCCAGAGCCTTCCCGGAAACCTGTAACCAGCCGCCTGGCCTCAGGTCAGCCAGCGCTGCAAAGCGTCGCGCGCCTTGGCGTTCTGCGAGGCCGCGTCGGCCAGGCCCTGCGCCAGCGCGGCGATCCACTCGTCCAGGCCCACCTGCTGCCGGGAGAGCACCACCCCGCGCACCTCCTTGCAGATCTCCCCGGCCACCCGGCCGCGGTCCATCCGCAGCGCCAGCCGCACGTCGCCCAGGGCCACGTCCAGCTCGACCACGTTGCCCTCCCGGCCGGCCGCCCGGTCGGCCAGGCTGCGCTTGCGCACGACCTGCACCGCGTCCCGGGGCAGCGACTCGACCAGGTTCACCGACAGGACCTTCGCGTACACGTCCAGGTCGGCGCTGTCCTGGCGCAGCGCGGCGGCCAGCATCTGCACGTCCATCCCGCCGCCGGCCGCGCCGAAAGCGTCCACACCGGACTCACCGGGCAGATCAAGCTCACTCATAACTCAGTAGCCTCCTAGACGAGTTGTTCCGAATTCTGGCGCGGCGAAACAGCTGATCGGCGGCGCCTGGCCGCACGCCGCGGCCACCCGCAGACGACAAAGGTATGCGGTCGACCGCGGCGCACGCCCAGCCACCGCCGATCAGCCGTTTCGCCGTGCGCACTCACCATGGCGCTCCAGCGCACCAACCAGCAGCTCACCCCAGGCGCCAGAATTCGGAACAACTCGTCTAGGTCTCCTCTGCCGGTACAACTGCCGAGACCGGTCAGGCGTCCAGCGACAGGACCATGGTAGGCCGGTCGATCACGTGGTCGGCGCGCAACGGGCGCACCGCCGTGCCGATCGCGAAGAACTCGGTGGTGTGCGAACCCCAGGTGTGCGAGTGGTGCCGCAGGTCCACGCCCACGATCCCCTCCGCCTGCAGCTCCTCGGCCTCCGCCTGCATCCGGGACATGGCCAGCTCCCGGGCGTCGTACAGCGCCTGGGTGAACTGCGGCAGCTCCACGTTGCGGCCCATGTTGCCGAACGCCTGGCCCATCCGCTGGTGCGCGATGTGGTAGACGCACGAGCCCATCACCATGTCCAGCGGCGCGTACCCGGCCCGGACCAGCGTCCAGAAGTCCTGGCCGCTCAGGTCCGAGGTGAACGGCTTGCCCTTGTTGTTGCGCCAGGTCCCGCCCTGGCCCGGGTCCGCGCCGTCCGCCTTCACCGCGGTGCCCACCGCGATGAACTCGGCCACGTCCCGGCCGAACTCCTTGAACTCCACCTCCAGCCGCACGCCCACGATCCCGTCCGCGCCCAGCGCGCTGGCCTCCGCCTCCATCCGGGACATGGCCAGCTCCCGGGCGTGGTACATCGCCTGGGACAGGGTGGTCAGCTCCTGGTTCTGCGACCAGCGGCCGAGCTGGATGCCCACGTGGTAGATCGAGGAGCCCAGGACCAGGCCGAGCGGGCGGAAACCGGCCTCGCGCACCAGCAGGAACTCGTTGACCGACAGGTCCGAGGTGAAGATCGAGCCGGCCCGGCCGGGCTGCAGCTGGGACAGCCGGCGCATGGCGTCCGCGGGCACGCCCTCGTCGGCCAGGTTCTTCGCGTTCGTCGCATCGGCCTGGCTGAGCTGTTGGTCAGTCATCGTCAACTTTGCTTTCCGGTAGAAGCGGGTGGGGTCAGCCGAGCCGGGCCGAGCGGCGGCGCTCGGGATCCAGGGACATGATGGTCAGGGGCTTGGGCACGTTGCTGCGCGGCTTCTTGTCGAACCGCGAGATCGCGGTGCCCAGGAACACCGCCTCGGCGATGTGGTCCCGCCGCCCCTGCTGCGCCGGGCACTCGCGCTCGCTGATGTTGAGGTCCACCTCGTCCACCACGACCCCGTCCGCCCGGTGCGCCTTCACGTCGTTCGCCAGCTGCGTCCGGGCGTCGTGCCGGGCGTGGTTCACCAGCTGCGTGTAACCGCTGATCTCCTGGTTCCCGGCGTTCCACCGGTTCTGGCCCATGGTGAGCCAGTCGTCGTGCCGGGTCGCGATCGAGATGCCCAGCACCAGCGAGGTCGGCACGTACCCCGCGTGGATCAGCTTGGCGAAGTCCTGGCCGCCGACGTGCGAGGTGAACGGCTTGGTCGGCCGCACGTTCCCGTGGGCCCGCACCGCCGTGCCGATCATGGTGAACTCCAGCCCGCCGGCCGGGAACCGCCGGACCTTCAGGTCGGCCCCCACGATCCCGTCCCCGCCGAGCGACTGGCACTCCGCGACCGCCCGGCTGATCGCCAGCCGGCGGGCCGCGTACATGGTCTTGACCAGGGCCGAGAACGGGGCCCAGGCGGAGGAGGAGACCTGCGCCCCGACCCCGCCGCCGTAGTAGCTCCAGGCGCCCGAGCACCCCCAGCCGCCGGTGTAGCCGATCTGGAAGACGGCCGTGCCCAGCACCTGGCCGACCGGGTCGAACCCGGCGCCCTTGACTGCGGCGAACTCCTGGGTGGACAGCGCCGACCCCCAGGTGTGGCTGCTGCCGATCTCGGCCATCCGGGCGCGTGCGGCTGCGGGCAGGGATCCGTCCGCTTGCTGCTGCGTCATATACCCCCCTTAGGCGGTTGATTCATCGTGTCCAGCGTATTCCATACCCAAACTTTCGGGTATGCCCAGCACGGCAACTGAATACATGCGCCGCGGTCGCGGCCGGTACGAGTATGAAGGTGGTTATGAAGAGCGAGGCGTGGCCGGGTAGCTGGAATCCGCTGGGCGTGGTGTGGGACGGGCACGGAGTGAACGCCGCACTCTGGGCGGCCGGCGCGAACGCGGTGGAGCTGTGCCTTTTCGACGACGACGGCAAGGAGACCAGGGTCCCGCTGACCGAGTCGACGTTCCACATCTGGCACGGCTACCTGCCCGGCGTCGAGCCCGGCCGGCGTTACGGCTTCCGGGTGCACGGGGACTGGAACCCGGCCGCCGGCCGGCGCTGGAACCCGCAGAAACTGCTGATCGACCCGTACGCCCGGGCGATCGAGGGCGAGCTGATCCTGGACGACGCCATCTACGACCAGGCCGGCTACAGCTCCGGCGCGGCCGGCCCCGGCGCCGAACCCGGCCCGGACCCGCAGGACTCCGCGCCGTTCGTCCCGCGCTGCGTGGTGGTCGGCGAGGCCGAGGTGGACACCGGCGAACGCCCGAACACCCCCTGGTCCGAGACGATCATCTACGAACTGCACGTCAAGGGCTTCACCCAGAGCCACCCGGCCGTGCCGGAGGATCTGCGCGGAACTTATGCCGGTTTGGCCCATCCGGCGGTGATCGACCATCTGGTGCACCTGGGCGTGACCGCGGTCGAACTGCTGCCGATCCACGAGTACATCCCCGAACCGGCCCTGCTCGCCCGGGACCTGACGAACTACTGGGGCTACAACTCGATCGGCTACTTCGCCCCGCACGCCGCGTACTCGGCCGCGGTCCGCCAGGGCCGGACCGGCGGCCAGGTGCGCGAGTTCAAGGAGATGGTCGCCGCCCTGCACGCCGCCGGGATCGAGGTGATCCTGGACGTGGTCTACAACCACACCGCCGAGGGCGGGGTCGGCGGCCCGACCCTGGCCTTCCGCGGTATCGACAACGACTGCTACTACCGGCTGGACGGCGAGGACCCGTCCCGGTACGTCGACTACACCGGCTGCGGCAACACCCTCAACGTGGTCCGCCCGCAGGTGCTCCAGCTGATCACCGACTCGCTGCGGTACTGGGTGCTGGAGATGGGCGTGGACGGCTTCCGCTTCGACCTGGCCTCCGCGCTGGCCCGTTCGCTGCACGACGTGGACCACCTGTCCTCGTTCCTGACCGTGATCTCGCAGGACCCGGTGCTGCGCCAGGTGAAACTGATCGCAGAACCCTGGGATGTCGGCGAGGGCGGCTACCAGGTGGGCGAGTTCCCGCCGCTGTGGACGGAGTGGAACGACAAGTTCCGCGATGCCCTGCGCGACTTCTGGCGCGGCGCGCGGACGGATGTCAGGGACCTGGCGTACCGGTTGTCCGGCTCCTCGGACCTGTACCAGGACGACGGGCGCCGACCGTACGCCTCGATCAACTTCGTCACGGCCCACGACGGCTTCACCATGCGCGATCTGGTGACCTACGAACGCAAACACAACCTCGCGCACGGCGAGTCGAACCGGGACGGCACCGACGACAACCGCTCGGCCAACTACGGCCACGAAGGCGAGACCGACGACGCGGAGATCAACCTGCTGCGACGCCGGCACATCCGCAACCTGCTGTGCACCCTGATCCTGTCCAGCGGCGTGCCGATGCTGACCGCCGGCGACGAGTTCGGCCGCACCCAGCGCGGGGACAACAACGCGTACTGCATGGACAACGAGATCAGCTGGCTGGACTGGGGCCTGCTCGGCGACCCGCACTGGGCCTCGATGCTGGACCTGAGCAGAAGGCTGATCCACCTGCGCCGCCGGCACCCGGTGCTGCGCCAGCGGATGTTCTTCTCCGGCCTGCCCGCCTACCCGGGCGGGCTGCGCGACCTGGCCTGGTTCCGCCCGGACGGCCGGGAGATGACCGACGCCGAATGGTTCTCGGCCACCCCGACGCTGGGGATCTACCTGTCCGGGCAGGACATCCACGGCCGCGACCCGTTCGGCAAGCGGATCGTCGATGACAGCTTCCTGTTGCTGCTTCATGCCGGTCCTGAATCGGCCGACTTCGTCCTGCCGGGGGCGCCTTGGGCGGATTCGTATCGGATGGTGATCGATACCACGCTGGAAGCCGACCCGGCTGCGCACGAACCGGCCGTGGTGGCGGCCGGGCTGCCGTTCGAGTTGGCTCCGCGGTCTTTCCACCTGCTGATGGTCGGGGAGTGACGGGTCGGGTCATAGGTTCTGCGAGTTCTGCGGCCGGCGGCTTCGGTGTGCCGCCGGCTTTCTTTCCGCAGACCCCCGACCAGTGGCCGCAATGGCTCGACAACACGGCCCTCGCCCTGCGCCGCGCGCTGCTGGACCACCCGGACGGCGCACGAGGAGTCGCCCTCGGCGCAGACCTGCGCCGCGCCACCGCGCTCGGCGGCTTCTTCGAACGCACGATCGTGGTCCTGCACGAGGCCGGTTTTGGCCTGCCGGAGGCGTCGCGCGCGACCGGTTCGTTCATCGCCTTCGTGATCGGCCGCACCGCCGAGGAGCAGTCCCTGCCGGACCTCGATTTCGACCCCGGCTCCGACTTCGCCAGACCGGCCGACCTGGTGGCCCGGATGCCCGTCTTCACCCGCGCGATGACCGAACGTTTCACCGCCGGCGAGTCCCCCGAGGAGTCCTTCCGCTTCAGCGTCGGCATCCTGATCGCCGGACTGCAGGCGATGCGCACAGCTCGCTGAAATCGTCGCACCCATCCGCGGCAGAACGGACGCATTTTCTCGTCGCCGATACTTTGCTCATAGTATACTTGGGTACCAGGCATACGACCGGAGGTGCCCGAGATGGCCGACGTGATAGCGCCCCGTACGACTTCGCCGCTGAAAGTAGACGCTGCGACTGACGAACTGATCACCGACGGAGCGCACTTCCTGCACATGACCAAGAAGGACTTGGTCGGCGCCGCGGTACGGATGTATCTCGACACCCGGCGAGAAGAGATGCGCCAGGTGATGCTGGAGAAGTTGCGCAAACTCGACGGTTCCGCCGAGGCGGACGTCGCGATGCTGACCGGCGTCTCGCGGGAGCGGATCCGGCAGCTGGGCGGGATTGAGGAAGAGGTCTGATCCTTTGCTACCGGTCCGGCCCACTTTGCGCGTCCTGCGCGAAGATCTGGGAATACCGCTGCCATCGGTGCAGTACTCGCTGAACGATCTAGACCACCCACTGCTGGTCAAAGCTCGTGCACAGTTCATCGATGACGGCGCCGCGCATGAACGTATCAATGCGATCGATGATCAGGTGTTGCTGAAAGTCAAAGTCCAGCGTTGGCGCGGAGCAGTCTGGGTCGACGAGCCGCAGCCCTGGCTGGTTGCTGCCGGAACCCGGAAAGAGGGCTCCCCGGACGATTTCTACGCCGGGCTGGAACGGCAGGCCACGGCAGCGCGCGCCCGGTTCAACGCCGCCAACCTCGCTGCCTTGCGCGGGCACACCTATGTCGGAGACCTCCTGCCGACCGAGGACGACCACACCCGCTACCAGCTGGAGCAGGGACTGCGCTTCCGCAGCGAGATGGTTCGGACTGTCCAAGATCTCACCGCGGGTTCCTTGCGAGACGGCCACGAGCACGCTGCCGACTACCCGACCTTCCGCCTCGGCATTCTGACTCGTGCGGACGAGGGCTACGAAACGTATGTGGCCGTGCGGATCACCGGGACCGTCCCGGACGAATTGGTCGCCGTGATTCTGCGTATCGTGCCGGGCTGCGATCCTGAGACCTGGTGGCCCGAAGCGTCGCTGCCGGCCCGACAGCTCATGCCCGCCGAACAGGCCTGGTCCACCTTCATGGATCCCAAAGCCGCCGCGCAACTGCTCGACTGCGCCGACGAGGACGCAGCCCGCTGATACCAGGTCCGGCATCGGCCCGACGCAGAAAAGCGAATGGCCCGGAAATCACTCCCGGGCCACCCGCATCGTTCACAATCCCTGCCTACTCAAGCAGTACCGCGCAAAAGCCCCTACCTACCGCAGATCCCCATGAACCGGGCCTTCCGTGACCACGGGGAGTGTCGCCAGGCCGAGTTCGGCCGGGCCGGACAGCAGTGGGTGGGTCGGCACGGCGCGGACCGTGTACCCGAAGGGGCCGGAGCGGCTGAGCGAGATGGTGCCCTCATAACGATTGCGGCCCTGGTCGTCGACGCCTACCTGGGTCAGCGGCCGGGTCTCGATCTCGCGTAGTTGGTCGTTCTCGTCCACCCGGCCGTAGACGGTCTGGATCTCCAGGTCGCCGGGCTGCAGCGGGCCGATCTGGACCAGGGCCCGGACGCGCAGCACGCCGCCCAGGCTCGCGGCCGAGTCGGGGTGCTGGCCGGAGGCCGGCTCGTGCTCGGTGATCGCCTCGACGTGCTCGATCACCAGGCCGGGCCAGTCTGCGCGCAGGCGGGCGGTCCACTGGGACAGTTCCACCGCCGCGCGGTAGGAGTCGGCCGCCGCCGAGCGGGCCGAGAGCGCCGCCGGGGTGTACAGCTCGTTGACGTAGTCCTTGACCATCCGGCTGGCCAGCACCTTCGGGCCCAGGGTGGCCAGGGTGTGCCGGACCATCTCGATCCAGCGGGTGGGCAGGCCGGCCGAGTCCCGGTCGTAGAACCGGCGGATCACCGAGGACTCGATCAGGTCGTACAGCGCGGCGGCCTCGAGGGCGTCCCGGTGGTCCTGGTCCTCGACGCCGTTGGCGGTCGGGATGGCCCAGCCGTTGTCGCCGTCGAACCACTCGTCCCACCAGCCGTCCCGGATGGACAGGTTCAGGCCGCCGTTCAGGGCCGCCTTCATCCCGGACGTGCCGCACGCCTCCAGCGGCCGCAGCGGGTTGTTCAGCCAGACGTCGCAACCGGGCAGCATGGTCTGCGCCATCGCCATGTCGTAGTCCGGCAGGAACACCATGCGGTGGCGCACGTGGTGCTCGTCGGCGAACCGGACCAGCTCCTGGATCAGCCGCTTGCCGCCCTCGTCGGCCGGGTGCGCCTTGCCGGCGATCACCAGCTGCACCGGGCGGTGCGGGTCCAGCAGCAGCCCGGCCAGCCGGGCCTTGTCCCGCAGCATCAGGGTCAGCCGCTTGTACGACGGCACCCGCCGGGCGAACCCGATGGTCAGCGCGTCCGGGTCCAGGATGTCCGCGGTCCAGCCCAGTTCGGCCTCGGACGCGCCCCGGGCCAGCCAGGACTCTTTCACCCGGCGCCGGGCGTCCTGGACCATGGCCGCCCGCAGGGTGCTGCGGATCTCCCAGATCACCTTGTCCGACAGCCGGTTGACGGCCGCGAAGGCCTCGCCCGCGTCGGCCTGGACGCCGGTGTCCAGGGCCCCCGGACCGAGCTCGCGCTCGACCAGTTCGAACACGGCCGGGTGCACCCAGGTGGCCGCGTGCACGCCGTTGGTGATCGAGGTGATCGGCACCTCGGGCGGGTCGAAGCCCGGCCACAGGCCGCCGAACATCTCCCGGGACACCTCGCCGTGCAGCATGGACACGCCGTTGGCCCGCTGGCCCAGGCGCAGGCCCATCACGGCCATGTTGAACGCGCTCGGGTCCCCGCCCTCGTAGTCCTCGGCGCCCAGCGACAGCACCCGCGGCACGGGCAGGCTGGCCACCTCGTTCGAACCGCTGAAGTAGTCGCTGATCAGCTCGGCCGGGAACCGGTCGATCCCGGCCGGGACCGGGGTGTGCGTGGTGAACACGGTGCCGGCCCGGACCGCGGTCAGGGCCGCGTCGAAGTCCAGGCCCGCCCCCTCGGTCAGCTCGCGGATCCGCTCCAGGCCGAGGAACCCGGCGTGTCCCTCGTTCGCGTGATAGACCTCGGGGGCCGGGGTGCCGGTGATCCGGCAGTAGGCCCGCACGGCCCGGATGCCGCCGATCCCGAGCAGCAGCTCCTGGTGCAGCCGGTGCTCGCTGGAACCGCCGTACAGCCGGTCGGTGATCTCGCGTTCGGTGTCCGCGTTCTCCTCGACGTCGGTGTCGAGCAGCAGCAGCGGCACCCGGCCCACCTGGGCCAGCCACACCTGGGCGGCCAGCTCGCGGTGGTCCGGCAGGCCCAGCCGGATCCGCAGCGCGGTGCCGTCGGCCTCGCGGACCTTGGTCAGCGGCAGGTTGTCCGGGTCCAGCAGCGGATAGGTCTCCAGCTGCCAGCCGTCCCGGGACAGGGCCTGGCGGAAGTAGCCGTGCTTGTAGAGCAGGCCGACCCCGATGATCGGCACTCCGAGGTCGGAGGCCGCCTTCAGGTGGTCGCCGGCCAGGATGCCGAGGCCGCCGGAGTACTGCGGCAGGACGGCGGTGATCCCGTACTCGGCGGAGAAGTACGCGATGGCTTGCGGTGCGTCGGCCAGGCTCTGGTACCAGCGCGGCGCGGTCAGGTAGTGCTTCAGATTGGCGGCCGCCTCGGCCACCCGGGTGACGAAGTGAGTGTCCCCGGCGAGGGCGGCGAGCCGCTCGGTGCGGACGGCGCCGAGCAGCCGGATCGGGTCTCGGCCGGTGGCCTGCCACTGTGCCGGATCTATGGCCGAGAACAGGTCCCTGGTCGGCGTGTGCCAGGACCAGCGCAGGTTGTTGGCCAGTTCGTCCAGCGGGGCCAGCGGCTCCGGGAGCACGGTACGGACGGTGAAGCGTCGAATAGCCCTCATGGGAGCGACCCTATCGAGTTCTCTGCGAGTTCTCCGGAGAGATCACATCTTCGCTGTGAATTTTTGGTGCGCGGGTGGTTTTTGTGCGCCGGGTAAGGCGCAGACGGGCCGGAACGGGTATGACTGTGTCTGTGATCGGGCGTATGGCAATCATCGATGTCCAGCCTCAGGTGCTGGTGGGCGGCGGATCCGGCGGGCAGCGTCCCGCGAAGGCGATCCCTGGAGAAGAGTTCCTGGTCAGCGCGACCGTGTTCCGCGAGGGACACGACGGGCTGAGCGCGGACGCGGTCCTGACGGACCCGTCCGGAAAACCGGGCCGGCGGGTCGCGCTGAGCGAGCTGGAGCCGGGTACGGACCGGTACGGCGGCCTGGTCTCGGCCGACCGGGAGGGCGAGTGGACGTTCCACGTCGAGGCCTGGTCGGACCCGCTGACCAGCTGGTTCCACGTGGCCGAGGTGAAGGTCCCGCTGGGCCTGGATCTGCCCCTGGTCTTCGAAGAAGGCGCACTTCTGTTCGAACGGGCCGCGGCCGCCCCGGTGGCCGCGCCGCGGGAGCCGGGCCGGCCCGGAAAACTGTCCGCGGACCGCGCCGCGACCCCTCCGGTGCGGGACGGAATGTCGCCCGTTATTAGGCCGTATGGCGGAAATAGCCGGAAATTGTTAACGGAAATCGCGCGCACGTTACGGGACGGTTCCAGGGACCCGGCCGAGCGGCTGGCCGCGGCCGAACGGCCCGAAGTGGCCGCCGCCCTGGCCGAGCGCCCGCTGCGCGACCTGCTGACCCTCAGTGAGCCGCTCCCGCTCCGGGTGGACCGGGAGCGGGCGCTGGCCGGGGCCTGGTACGAGTTCTTCCCCCGGTCCGAGGGCGCCGTGCGCACCGCGACCGGCTGGCGGTCCGGCACCTTCAAGACCGCGGCCGCGCGGCTGCCCGCGGTGGCCGCGATGGGCTTCGAGGTGCTCTACCTGCCGCCGGTGCACCCGATCGGCACGGCTTACCGCAAGGGTCCGAACAACTCGGTCACGGCCGGCCCCGGCGACCTCGGCTCGCCCTGGGCGATCGGCTCCTCGGACGGCGGGCACGAGGCCGTGCACCCGGACCTGGGCACCGTGGCCGACTTCGAGGAATTCGTGCTCCAGGCGGGTGAACTCGGCCTGGAGGTGGCGCTGGACTTCGCCCTGCAGTGCTCCCCGGACCACCCCTGGGTGCTCAAGCACCCGGACTGGTTCCGGGCCCGCGCGGACGGCACCATCGCCTACGCGGAGAACCCGCCGAAGAAATACCAGGACATCTACCCGCTGGACTTCGACGGGCCGGGCAACCTCGAGGCGATCACCGAGGAGTGCGAGCGGCTGCTGCGGCTGTGGATGGACCGCGGGGTGCGGATCTTCCGGGTGGACAACCCGCACACCAAGCCCTTGCAATTCTGGGACGCACTGCTCGGCCGGATCCACGCGACCGACCCGGACATCGTCTTCCTGGCCGAGGCTTTCACCCGTCCGGCTATGTTGCAGGGACTGGCCAAGATTGGTTTCCACCAGTCCTATACATACTTCACTTGGCGTAACGGCAAGAGTGAGATCGAGGCGTACCTGCGCGAGCTGTCCGAGCAGACCGGCGCGTTCCTGCGGCCGAACTTCTTCGTCAACACGCCGGACATCTTGCCGGGTTATCTTCAGTGGGGCGGACCGGGCGCCTTCCGGGTCCGCGCCGTGCTGGCGGCCACGCTCAGCCCGAGCTGGGGCGTGTACGCGGGATACGAGCTGTTCGAGAACCAGGTGTTCAAGCCCGGCGGCGAAGAGTATCTGGACTCGGAGAAGTACCAGCCGCGGCCGCGGGACTGGGCCGGGGCCGAGGCCCGCGGCCAGTCGCTGGCCCCGTTGCTCACCACGCTCAACCGGTTACGCTCCGAACATGTTTCCCTTAAAGGGTTACGTAATCTCCATTTCCACCACACGGACAACCAAGCTGTGGTCTCCTACTCCAAGCGGACTGGCGGCGACGTGATCCTGTGCGTGGCCAACCTTGATCCGTATCATGTGCAGGAGGCGACAGTCTCCCTGGATCTTCCTGCCCTCGGCTACGACTGGGACGAGCGGGTCCCGGTGAGGGATGAGCTCACCGGCGCGGTCTACCAGTGGGGCCGGGACAACTACATCCGGCTCGATCCGCACGACCAGCCGGCGCATATTTTCACTGTTATCTGATGTCCGGAACACGGCGTCGGCGGCCGAGAGTCTGCGCGGTACCCGAGACCGACCATCCTTTCCACCCTCACGCACCTGTACCACATGGTGCTCCTTAGCCGCTGGAGTAGCCGTGATCATCAACGAGCCAGTTTCCGACTCCCCGCTCGACCTGCCCAAGAGCGAGCGCGACCCAGAGTGGTTCAAGCGGGCCGTCTTCTACGAAGTGCTGGTCCGCTCCTTCCACGACTCGAACAACGACGGCACGGGCGACCTGAAGGGTCTGACCTCGAAGCTGGACTACCTCCAGTGGCTGGGGATCGACTGCATCTGGCTGCCCCCGTTCTTCAAGTCACCGCTGCGCGACGGCGGCTACGACGTGGCCGACTACACCGACGTGCTGCCGGAGTTCGGCGACCTCGGCGACTTCGTCGAGTTCGTCGAACAGGCGCACGCCCGCGGCATCCGGGTCGTGATCGACTTCGTGGTCAACCACACCAGCGACCAGCACCCGTGGTTCCAGGCCTCGCGGACCGACCCGACCGGGCCCTACGGGGACTACTACACCTGGGCCGACGACGACAAGCAGTTCGCCGACGCGCGGGTCATCTTCGTCGACACGGAGACGTCGAACTGGACCTTCGACCCGGTCCGCAAGCAGTACTACTGGCACCGCTTCTTCCACCACCAGCCGGACCTGAACTACGAGAACCCGGCCGTCCAGGAGGAGCTGATGGCCGCGCTGCGGTTCTGGCTGGACCTGGGCATCGACGGGTTCCGGCTGGACGCGGTGCCGTACCTGTACCAGCGTGAGGGCACCAACTGCGAGAACCTGCCGGAGACGCACGCCTTCCTCAAGCAGCTGCGTGCGATGGTCGACCAGGAGTACCCGGACCGGGTGCTGCTGGCCGAGGCGAACCAGTGGCCGGCCGACGTGGTGGACTACTTCGGCGACCCGGCCACCGGCGGGGACGAGTGCCACATGGCGTTCCACTTCCCGGTCATGCCGCGCATCTTCATGGCCGTACGCCGGGAGTCGCGCTACCCGATCAGCGAGATCCTGGCCCAGACCCCGGCGATCCCGTCCGGCTGCCAGTGGGGCATCTTCCTGCGCAACCACGACGAGCTCACCCTCGAGATGGTCACCGACGAAGAGCGCGACTACATGTACGCCGAGTACGCCAAGGACCCGCGGATGAAGGCCAACGTCGGCATCCGCCGCCGGCTGGCCCCGCTGCTGGAGAACGACCGGCGCCAGATCGAGCTGTTCACCGCCCTGCTGCTGTCCCTGCCCGGGTCCCCGGTGCTGTACTACGGGGACGAGATCGGGATGGGCGACAACATCTGGCTCGGCGACCGCGACGGCGTGCGCACCCCGATGCAGTGGACCCCGGACCGCAACGCCGGGTTCTCCACCTGCGACCCGGGCCGGCTGTACCTGCCGACCATCATGGACCCGGTCTTCGGCTACCAGTCCACCAACGTGGAGGCGCAGACCGCGACCTCCTCCTCGCTGCTGCACTGGATGAAGCGGATGATCGAGATCCGCAAGCAGAACCCGGCCTTCGGCCTGGGCACCTTCGCCGAGCTGACCTCGACCAATCCCTCGGTCCTGGCCTTCATCCGGGAATTGCCCTCGGGGAGTTTGCCGACCGATGTGTCGGGGCAGGAAGACGATCTGGTGCTGTGCGTGATGAACCTGTCCCGCTTTCCGCAGCCGACCGAGTTGGATCTGCGCGACTACCAGGCGATCGAGCCGGTCGAGCTCGTCGGCGGTGTACGTTTCCCGAAGATCGGCGAGCTGCCGTACCTCCTGACTCTCGGCGGACACGGCTTCTACTGGTTCAAGCTGCAGCGCCCGTAGCCGAGAGCATGCTGGAAGAGCTGGTTTTTAGGGAGAGGTAGACAATGACGTCCACGATCGACCTGGGTTCTCCGGCCACTGACGAGCAACTGATCCGGGTGTTCGGCCGGCTGGTGGCCGGCTGGCTGCCGGAACGCCGCTGGTTCGGTGGCAAGGGACGATCGATGGACGCCGTGCGGGTCGTGTCCTGCGCCCAGCTCCACGACGGCGAGTCCGCCGGCGGAGAGCGGGCGCGGATGTGGCACCTGCTGGTCGAGGTGCGCTTCTCCGGCGGCGAGGCGCACACCTATCAGATCTTCCTCGGAGCGCGCGCGACGTTGCCGGACCACCTGCGGCACGTCGCGTTGCCGGACCCGGACAAACTGATGTCCCAACTGCCCGCCGGCGTGGTCGGGCAGGGCGCACTGGAGTGCTACGACGCCCTGCACGACCCGGAGATGACCTCCTGGATGCTGGACCGGCTGGCGGCCGGGGACACGGTCGGACCCCTGCGGTTCGCCACCCTGACCGGCACCTCGATCCGGACCGGGCTGCGCTCGCTGGTGCTGACCGGCGAGCAGTCCAACACCTCGCTGGTGTTCGGCGACGAGTACATCGCCAAGGTGTTCCGCCGGATCGCCCCCGGGCGCAACCCGGACCTGGAGCTGAACCTGGCCCTGGCCCACGTCGGCTCGCCGCACGTGGCCGAGCCGGTCGGCTGGGCCGACTGCCAGGCTCCGGCCGACAGCGCGATCGGCGGGTCCGGCCCGGCCACCTCGCTGATCGTGCAGCGGTTCCTGCGCAGCGCCACCGACGGCTGGAGCATGGCCCTGGCCAGTGCCCGGGACTTCCTGGCGGCCGACCCGCCGGTGGGCCCGGGCCAGGCCGGCGGGGACTTCTCCGGCGAGGCCGAGCGGCTGGGCCGGGCCACCGCGCAGGTGCACCAGGACCTGGCCAACTCGCTGCCCACCCGCCGGCTCGGCCCGGCCGACCTGGCCGGGCTGTCGGACTCGATGTTCGCGCAGCTGGAGGCCACCTGCGCCCGGGTGCCGCAGCTGCGCCCGTACGAAGCGGACCTGCGCGACCGGCTCGGCGAGCTCACCGGCTCGGCCGGTCTGGGTGGACTGGTGTTCGCCCAGCGGGTGCACGGGGACTACCACCTCGGCCAGGTGCTGCGCACCACCCAGGGCTGGAAGCTGCTGGACTTCGAGGGCGAGCCGGCCCGCTCGGTGGCCGAACGCCGGGCCGTGGCCAGCCCGTTCAAGGACGTGGCCGGGATGCTGCGCTCGTTCGACTACGCGGCCCAGTCGGTGGCCCTGGACGAACGGGGGGAGAACTCCAGAGCGAGGGCGCAGGAGTGGAGCGAGTGGAACCGCCAGGCGTTCACCCGCGGCTACTCGGCGATAAGCGGCCACGACCCGCAGGAGCACGCGATCGCGTTGCGGGCCTTCGAGATCGAGAAGGCCGTGTACGAGGTCGCCTACGAGGCGGCCAACCGGCCGTCCTGGCTCTCCATCCCGCTGGCCGCGTGCGCGCGGCTGAGCGTGGGGGAGTAGCGCCCGTGTGGTAGGTCTGGGCAAGACGCGAACGCCCCCGGAGTCGGCCGACTCCGGGGGCGTGGTGCTTCTGCCGGGACTGTGGCGCCGCGGCCGCCGGGCTCAGGCGAAGTAGACGACCGAGCCGACGCCGACCACGAAGCAGTAGACGGCGAACGGGGTCAGCGTCCGGGTCTCGAAGTAGCGGGTCAGGAAGCGCACCGAGATCAGCGAGGCGGCGAAGGCGACCAGCGAGCCGGCGATGGCCGGGCCGACCACGGCGGAGTTCTCCGGCTTGAGCAGTTCCGGCATCTTGTACACGCCCGCGGCCAGGATCACCGGGGTGGCCAGCAGGAAGGCGAACCGGGCCGCGTCCTCGTGGTGCAGGCCCTTGAACAGGCCCAGCGCGATCGACGAGCCGGAGCGGCTGAACCCGGGGAACAGGCCCATGATCTGGGCCGCGCCGAGCGAGGCGCCGGTCTTGAAGCTCATCCGGGACAGCCGCACGTCGCTGGCGATCGACTCCGGCAGCAGGCGGCCGTGCTTGTCGTACTCGGGGGTGATCTTCGAGCCGGCCGCCTCGGCCGGGGCGCCCGCGCCCCGGCGGCCGCCGCCGGCGGCCGCGCTCGCCTTCTTCTTCTCGCTGCTGCGCAGGGACTCCACGGTGTACAGCAGCACGCCGTTCAGGGCCAGGAAGGCGCCGGCGTACAGCGGCTTGCCCAGATGCTCGCGCAGGAGTTTGTCGAGCACCAGTCCGGCCAGGCCGACCGGGATGGTGCCGGCGATCAGCAGCCAGACCAGCCGTTCGTACGGCGTCTCGATCCGCCTGTACTTCACCGAGCTGATGAAGCCCTTGACGATCCGGACCCAGTCGCGCCAGAAGAACACCAGCAGGGCCAGCGCGGTGGCCACGTGCAGCGCCACCACCAGGGCCAGGTACGGGGAGTTCGGCGAGGTCATGTTCAGGGTGGTGGCCCAGGAGCCGCCGATGAACGCGGGGATCAGCACCGCGTGCCCGAGCGAGGAGATCGGGAAGAGCTCCGCCACCCCTTGGACGAGCCCGATGACCACGGCTTCGAGGTAGGAAACACTGTTCGACATGGATCGACCTTAGCTGGCGAGGCGGGCGGTGTCTTCGATCTGGCGCAGTTGCCGGCGCGGAGGCTCGGCACGGCGCTGCCGTGAGGCTCAGCACAGCATAGTGGGATCAGGCCGTTGTGTTCTGCGCCGGCCGGTCGACGGGTTCAGTTCACCAGGTTGTCCGGGGACCGGTACCAGGAGTCCAGAGCGACCGGAGTGGTCTGCATCGCGGTGGCCACCTGCTCCCACGGCATCGGGTCCAGGCCGCCGGCGGCCAGGCCGACCACCTCGCGCAGCATCGCGTCCACCACCCGGCGCGCCTTGACCAGCGACGTCAGGGCGTTCTCGTACGAGCTGCGGTCGACCTCGCGGATGGTCATCGGCAACCAGCCGTTGATCATGCCGATGAACTGGCGGCGCAGGTTCTGGTCCAGCTCGCCCGGGATCGTGACCGTACCGTCGCACCGGACCTCGGCCAGCAGCAATCCCTGCGCATCCCGGACGACGGCCCGCACGGTCTGGTAGCTTGCATACCGATGCGTCGACGGGTCGTTGGACAGGTTGTGCCCGGCCAGCTGCTCGGCGAAGTCCCGCAACCTGGGTGCGATCGAGACGGCGTAGGCGCGGAAGGACTCCGAGTTGAACGAGCCGCCGCCCTCGATCAGCGCCTGTGGCGGGTTGACCACCTCGACCCCCGCGGTGGTCCACTGGCCGAATCCGCGGTCGGTGTCAGGAATGACGACGTCGTAATCGATGCGATCGGGTCGGTAGAACCTGGTCATCTCGTCACTTCCCTCTATGTCGGGCTCATTCTGGCGAGGGAGCGGTAACGGGAGGTGAACAATACCTGTCCGGATATACAACACGGAGCGGCTTTCGCCGACCGGATATTCGATCGTTGCCATCGAACCCTGATGGAAGGCGCGAGTGTAGACGGCGTGTAAACTCTCGTCGACGCGCAGGTCGAACGTGTTCGCAGACGGCCTCGCGAGGGGTCGCCGCCCGTGTTCTTGCCGACACTCCAGTCGGCGTATTCGTCCGCTGACGAACCCGCCCCTACCGGACGAACCGGGCCCCGACCCGCAACAGTCCGCCGAACGGGGCCGGCGGCAGGCCGACCAGGGCGATCCGCAGCCCGTCCGCGCCGTCCTCGATGATCCGCCCGCGCATGGCCAGCACGCTCGGCTCGACCTCGTCCATGCCCACCGTGGTCAGCTCCGCCTCGAGCGTACATCGGTGGTTGCCCAGCGAGACGAAGTCGGTCAGGGTCAGGCGTACCGAGGTGATCTTGGTCAGGGCGACCACGATCTCCGCGGCGGACAGGTGCAGCGGGTCGCGCAGCTCGAAGGTCCCGTCCACCAGCGGGAGCCCGCGCAGGCCGCGCCGGTGCGGCAGGATCCGGTCCAGCACGCCCGTCCGGCCCAGGGCCACGCAGCCGTGGCCGCCGTCCAGCCGCCACGTTCCCACAGTCTCCAGAGCGCTCACCGCTCCTCCTTCCGCGACGTAGCCAGGAGCCGACCGGGCGGCAGGCCAGGCCACCGCTGTAACGCCCGGTCGAGGCTCCCGTAGTGCCCAACTGTGGTGCATCTTGCTATGAATTGCTTAAGAGCACGGTAAGCACCGGGTTGGAATCCTGTTACGTTTCCACGATGTGATGGGAGAAGCGCTCGCGCGCGGCCGACCAGTGGTCGTGGTCGAAGTCGCCGTTGCCCAGCGCGTCCGCGGCCTCGTAGCCCATCAGCATCGCGTGGTGGGTGTTGTCCGGGGTGAACAGGCCGTGCCGGCCGAACGTGGTCACCGTGCGCAGGCCGGCCACCCAGTCCTCCAGCACCGCCAGGTTCTCCCGGTACCCGCGCTGGTACACCGGGTAGACGTTGCGCAGTCGCTTGACCTGGACCCACTGCAGGTTCAGCGGGGGCAGGCCGGTGCGGTTGACCGTGTCCTTGGCGATCTCGGCGAGCTCGTCGTCGGAGGCGTTCCAGATGTCGTCGCCTATGTCGCACGGCAGCTCGAAGCACACCACCGAGCGGTCCTCGGGGTCCTCCGGGTTGATCCGGTGGTTGGCCGGCTCGGAGATCCGGCTGACCGGGCTCTCGCCGTCCGGCAGGTAGTGCACGTCGTGCTTGGTCCACCGGCCGCCGCCGTGCACCGCGTAGACCAGGACGATCGCCCGGAACTTCAGGTTCCCACTGGCCTCCACAGCCTCGTACGGCGCGCCCGGCGAGGTCATCCGGGCCAGCAGCGGCAGCGGCACGGTGGAGAAGATGTGCCGGGCCTCCAGCCAGCCGCCGCCGGCCCAGTGGTCCGCGCCGGACCAGCCGCCGCGGTCCGCGGCCATCGAGTGGTACTCGGATCGGCCCAGGCGCACCGCGATGCTGTCCTCGCCCACGTCCAGCCGCTCGACGATCGCGCCCAGCCGCAGCTGCGCGCCCGCGGTCACCGCCGCGTCGGCCAGGTTCTCGCACAGCTGGCCGAAGCCGCGGCGCGGGTAGAGGTAGGCCAGCGACTCGTTCGACATGGCCGAGCGGACCGAGCGCACCAGCGCGGCCAGCGCGGTCGGCGCCCCGGCCTTGCGCCGGGCCTGGTCCGCGTCCAGCTCGTCCCCGGTCAGACCCCAGAGCTTGCGTGCGTACGGCGCGTAGACCTGCTCGTACAGGGTCGGGCCGAAGCCGGCCCGCATCAGGTCCGCGTAGGTGTCCGGGTTCTCCGGGGCCTTGGACCGGCGCCACGGGGTGGAGATCGCCTCGATCGCGGCCCGGGCCATCGGCACCGCGGGCAGCGCCCGGGCCAGCTCGCGCGGTTTGAACGGATAGGTGATCCAGCGCTTGCCCAGCAGCAGCCGGCCGTCCCGGTACCGGGTCTGCAGGTCCGAGCCCATCAGGAAGCGCAGGTCGGCCAGCACGTAGGCGGGCATGTCCGGGTTCAGCCGGTGGCTGCCGTAGTCCACCCGCATCCCGGCCACGTCGAAGGAGGCGGCCATGCCGCCGACCGACTCGGCCCGGTCGAGCACGAGGACGGACAGCCCGCGGCGGGCGGCCCGCCAGGCCGCGGCCAGTCCGGCCGGGCCGGCGCCCAGCACGACGAGGTCGTTCTTGCTGCTACTCACTAGTGCCATCACCCATGCTCGTAAGCGTAGTGCGCGTCAGGCCTCGCCGCGGACCGGATTCACCGTGTCGTGACGTGGGGTCGAACACCGGGCCCGGTGGCCCGGACGGGCCGCGGAACCGGCAGGAACGTGGGTCAACTCTGGTTCAGCCGCGGCATCAGGACTTCGACGGTGATGAGTTTAAGCGCCGCCGCCGTCGGGATGGCCACCAGTGCGCCGACAATCCCGAGGAGTGAGCCGCCGATCAGCACCGCGACCACGGTGACGATCGGCGGGACGTTCACCGCGTGCCGCATCACCTTCGGCAGCAGGAGGTAGTCCTCGGTCAGCCGGAAGGCGATGTAGAAGATCAGGGTGGCCACCGCGACCGGCACCGAGTTCGACAGCGCGACCAGGGTCACGATCGCGCCGCCGATGGTCGAGCCGATCACCGGGATCATGTCCATCAGCGCGACCAGCAGGCCGAGGGCGGCCGGGTACGGGATGCCCAGCGCGGCCGTCCAGACGAAGGTGGCCGCGCCGGCGATCGAGGCGTTCACCAGCGACCCGAGCATATACCGGCCGACCTGGGACAGGATCTCGTCGCCGAGCCGGCGCACCCGGTCGCGCCGGGAGGCCGGCACGGTGCGGTAGGCGGTGCGCACGATCTGCGGCAGCCCGGCCAGGAAGTAGATGGTCAGCGCGACCACGGCCAGGGTGGAGGTCAGCGTGGACAGCACGTACTTGCCGGTGCCGACCAGGTCGTTGACCGCGTTCGCGCCCAGGCCCCGGGAGGAGAGCGCGGCCTGGACCTTGCTGACCACGTGGTACTTGGTCTCCAACTGGCCGAGCCAGGTGTTGCGGTTCTGGATCTCCTCGAGCACGTGCGGGATCCCGTTGACCAGTGCGGTGACCTCCTCGGCCACCGGCGGCACGATCGCGGCCAGGAACCCGGCCATCACCCCGAGCACGCCGAGCCCGACCACCAGCACCGCGCCCCAGCGGGGCAGCTCGAACGGCAGCCGGCTCTGCCGGGTCAGGGCGGTGACTATCGGGTTGAGCGAGACGGCGAAGAACGCGGCCAGCAGGACCAGGGTGAGCACCGACCCGGCCGCGGCCACGGTCTGCACCAGCAGGTAGGCCGACAGCGCGCCGGCGGCCAGGCCGAAGGCGTAGGTGAAGTAGGACACCGGGCGTTCGCCGGCCGGGGTCCGGGCCGGCAGGCCCGGTCCGGGGCCTGCTTCGTCAGCCATGGCGCCTCTCGTCGTCTCCCGGGCCGTCACCGGCCGGATTCACAGGTAGAGGCCGGTGGCTCCGGTGCCCTCGCCCAGGCGCTCGGCGGCCACCGCGTGGATGTCGCGCTCGCGCAGCAGGACGTAGTCGACCCCGCGGACCTCGATCTCGGCCCGCTCCTCCGGGTCGTACAATACCCGGTCGCCGATTTCCACGGTGCGCACGTTCTGCCCGATCGCGACCACCTGGGCCCAGGCCAGGCGCCGGGCGACCTGGGCGGTGGCCGGGATCAGGATCCCGCCGCTGGAGCGCCGTTCCCCCTCGGCCCCCTCGGCCCGCACCAACACCCGGTCGTGCAGCATCTTGATCGGCAGCTTGTCGTCGCGCGAGCTCATCTTTTTAAGATACCTGATCAGCCCGCCCCGGCATTCCGGCGTGTTTTATTCTGTTTTGGGCATACACGCGTTACTACGTGGGCACACTAGCCGACATGCGTGAAAGTTCCGTTTCCTCCCCTAGCTTCTCAGGACCGGTGGCGTGATGTCCGCACGGCTGCCAGAACCGCGACCGCGCCGGCCGCGGCGCCCGCCGCGAGCACCGCGCGCGTCCGTCGGACCCGCCCGCTGCCCGGCTCGACGAACCCGCCCTTGATCCCGCGCCCGGCCTGCCGGGCCAGGGTCCGCGGGCTCAGCCGCTCCTGCAGTTCGTCCAGGGTGCCGGCCAGCCGGGCCCTGGTCGCGCCCAGGTCGGCCTCTATCTGGGCCGGGGACCTGGTGTCCCGGTCCGCCTCGCCGTCCGGCCGCTGATCCGCGCCGTCGTGGTACGGCGCCCGGACCGGCGCCGGGGCGTCCGCGCCGAGCACCAGCACCGGGTTCGCCGCCGCGGTGCCCTTGTAGGCGTCGTCGGCCACCGGGCCGGGCACGGTCCAAGCACTCTTCTTCTCGGACAAGGATTCCTCCACAGGTCGCTGTCCTGGTCTCGTACAGACGTGCGCATACCCAGCCTGGGCGGGCGATCGCGGGCGCCCGCGCCGAATCACCCGTCCGGCGGATGGGCCGGGGGCCGGGGGCGGCAAGTATCAGCCCTCGCGCCGTCGGGGCCGCGTCACCACCGGAACGCACGGGAGCCGCTACTAAGCTGGGCGGCATGACTGACGGCACGCAAGCACCGAAGCAACTCCAGCCGGGCGACACCGCGCCCGCGTTCACCCTGCAGGACGCCGACGACAAGCCGGTCTCGCTGTCCGACTACCTCGGGCGGAAGGTCATCGTCTACGTCTATCCGGCCGCGATGACGCCGGGCTGCACCAAGCAGGCCTGTGACTTCCGCGACTCGCTCCAGTCGCTGGCCGCCTCCGGGTACGCCGTGCTCGGCCTGTCCCCGGACAAGCCGGCCAAGCTGGCCAAGTTCCGCGAGCGCGACGCGGTGAACTTCCCGCTGCTGTCCGACCCGGACAAGGCCACCCTGACCGCCTACGCCGCCTTCGGGGAGAAGAAGCTGTACGGCAAGGTGGTGACCGGCGTGATCAGGTCCACCTTCGTGATCGACGAGGCCGGCAAGGTGAGCCTGGCCCAGTACAACGTCAAGGCCACCGGCCACGTCGCGAAACTGCGACGTGACCTGGGCCTCGACTAGACGGCGGTACTGACGGTTCTGACGGCGCGAACCCCGGGTTCCCGGGCCGGCGCCGGCGGCCTCAGCTGCCGGCGTACCCCTGGAACCCGGGCACGTTCAGCCCGCCCGCGCTCATGAACGCGATGTCCGTGTCGACGTCCGTGAACACCACCGGGATCGGGATGGTGAAGCCCTGGGCCACGCCCAGGATCGTGGTGATCGGCGCCGTCGGCGTCAGCGTGACCTGGACGAGGCCGTAGACGCTCGCGGTCATCGTGGTCGCCCACAGGTGCACGTTCGTCAGCAGCGTGGTCGTCCCGGATCCGGCGTTGTTGTACTGCCGCTGACCACTCGCCCCGCCGGGGTAGGAGTAGGTGACCATGGACGCGATTTCGACTTTGTCCACGGAGAAGTCCATCACCTGGACCGTGCCGGTTGTGGTCTTGACCGTGTCGACGCCGTTGAACGTCAGGCCGTACATGGTCATCGACGGGGTCTGCAGATGCCAGGGGATCTGCGCGGCCTGGTCGCCGGCCGGTGCGGCGTCGTCCTTGTGCAACGGTGCCGCGGTGGTCGGGCAGGTGGTGGCCGACGTGCCGGTGCCGGAGCCCGGCTTGAGCGGAAGCACCTTGCCGATGCCGCTCTTGGCCGGGGTCGGGTGAGCGGAACCGGCCTGCGCGAGCGCAACGGCTTGCAGCGGTCCGGCCGCAGCGGCCAGCTGGTGCTGCGTCTGCCCGCCGGTCTGCTGGTCGGAGGTGAAGATCCACTGCCAGACCCCGTTGAGCCAGCCCCACACGCCGTCGCCGCTGCTCGCGCCGGTCGGCGGGGCGGTGGGCGAGGGCGGTGTGGCCGGCGCGGTGGTCGTGGTGGTGGACGGGGCCTTGGCCGACGGGGTCGCGGTCGGCGTCGGCGCGGTGGTCGGCGCGACGGTGGGCTCGGCCGTGGCGCCGGCGGTCGGGGCCGGCTTGGTCGGGGCGCCGGTGGTCGGTTTCCCGGTGGCCGGCTTACCGATGCTGCTCGCGGTGCCGCAGGGCGTCGGCGTACTGCCCGACGATCCGGAGGCGAACGCGGTACCCGCTAGGGTCGCCGTGCACAGAAGCACGGCCATGGTAGTGGGGACCGCCGCTGCGACCAGGGCGCGGCGGGTCTGCGCCGGCTTGGTGCGGGGGCTGGCGGACACGGCACTAGTCCTCGGGGGTGACGGGAGTCTGGGTCGACTCGGCGGCAGCGGCTTCGGCCGCTTCGATCTCGGCCTCGGTGAACCCGGTGCGCGAGGGTTCCGCGACGGTGGACTCCATGGTGTCGGGGTGCTGGGCGGTGTCGGGGTATAGCGGGGGGCCGGACTGCGCGATGTCAGTGTGCGTGGCGCCGAACGTGCCGGAGCCGTACGCGACGGACTGCGCAGCCTCGGCCTGCGCGGTGTTCTTCCGGGCCGTCCGGCGCTGCATCCAGGTGTCGGCGACCAGGCCCGGGCGCGGGGTCCAGGCCACGGCGAAGGAACCGCCGAACAGCCCGCACAGCGTGCCGATCAGGAAGCCGCCGAGGTTGGTCGCCGGCAGGGCGACCAGGGACAGCAGCACCGAGGCGATCCCGGCGAAGACCCGGTAGGCCGGGGCGGACACGGCCGAGAGCCCGAACATGATCATCAGGGCGCCGATGAACATCCCGCCGACGCCGGCGATGCCCTCGTGCACCACCACGCCGATCGGGGAGTACGGGATCCAGATGATCTCGAGCCCGCCGAGGATCACGGACAGCCCGCCCCAGAACGGCCGCCCCCGGCGCCAGGCCCGGAAGGAGAGCCGGGCCCGGTTCAGGGCGGAGCCGACGGAGCGCTCGGGGTTGTGCTCGGAGGCGATGGTGGTCACGGGTTACTCCGGAAGGGGTCGGAATGCCGGGGGGAGCAGAGGAACTGGTGCGCCGTCCGGGCCCCGCCCGCCCGTCGAGGAGGCGGGCGGAACCCGGACGGCGGTCCGGTGCGCAGGGGTCAGGACCCGCCGCAGGGGTCGTCGCCGCCGACCTGGAGCGCGAGCGACATGCCGTTGAGAGTGAAGTCGCCGGCGTTGGTGGAGTTGGCCACCTGGTCGACGTTCGTCAGTTTGGCCACGTCGGCCTGCTGGCCGAACAGGCCCGGGGCGCCCTGGGCCGCGGACAGGGTGGACGCGTCCTGGCCGATGTTGATGTTGGTGAAGTCGGCCGAGCCGGCGTTCAGCTGCTGCATGTCGATCACCAGGTTGACCGCGGTGGCGGAGCTGGCCTTGATCGAGAGCCAGACCGTGCCCACGGCCGGGACCGGTGTCTGCACCGACTGGCACAGACCGTTGATCGTCGCAGTCTTGAACGCGGAGATCGCGACCGGGATGACCTTGCCGTTGGCGTAGATCGTGTCGGTGCTGCCGAACTGGGCGAAGTCGGTGCCGGTGAGCGAGGTGGCGGTCAGGTGGAACGTCTGGCCCGAGACGCCGAACGAGGCGGCCAGCGCGCCGTCGGCCATCATCACGCTGAGCGCGCCGGCGCCGACCAGGGCCGGCACCAGCACGAGGCCGAGCCGTTTCGCGGACGTCCGCCCGAGCACCTTCGTGCCCGAAGTGTCCTTCATATGCACTCCACTTTTTCCTTGCGCGCGCCGGCGCACTGGGCCGGCGGGCGACGACCGAGGGACCGCTCGGGCCTGGCCGGTCCCGGGCGGGAGCGGCGGCGGCACGGCGGGGAGTCTTGCTTGTCGTGCGCGGGTGGTGCGCCCGGTGGGGATCGAGTGGAGGTGCGCGGGCCGCGATCGTTCTCGTGGGTGTGGGCGGCCCCCGCAGCCACTGAACCGGGTAAGGCCCGATCGTGCTGGACACCTGGGCGTAACACAAGAGTTCGTTACTGACCGGTAACCCAAGATCGCCCGGCCGCCCCCTGGTTTTCACCCCGACGGTCCCTCAGGTCGCGGTCGGCGAGGGGAGTTTCCGCTGCTAATCCGGACGAAACGGCGCGGTGCGCGGCCCGGCCGGGGCGGGCGGGGAAGGTTTTCGGCGGTGTGCGATTCGGTAAAGAATCAGTAATCCGACCTTTCGGAGGAATGGTCGGGGCAGGCTTGATCACCCCGGTGTCCGCTCCGGGTCCGCCGGTGGGGCGGCCGGCGGCGGCAGATGCGGACGTGACGCGTGGGCCCGTCGCGTGTCATCGCGCGAACTCACGGCGGAAACGACCGCGGAGGCGGGTCCGGACCAGAGCCCGGATCCGCCTCCGCGGTCATCCCTTTGTCGTCTGTGGTTGGCCGCGGCGTGCGGCCAGGCACCGCCGCTCAGCCGTTTCGCCGCGCCAGAATCCGGAACAACTCGTCTCGGATCAGAACAGGGCGGCGGCCAGCCGGCCGCGGCCCTTGGCCACCCGCGGGTCGTCCGGGCCGAGCAGCTCGAAGTAGTCCAGCAGCAGCAGCCGGGCCCGGTCCCGCTCCGGCCCGGCGAAGGACCGCACGCAGGCCAGCAGTTCGGCGATCGCGCCGTCCACGTCGCCGGTGGCCAGCCGGACGTCCGCGGCCAGGCAGCGGGCGTCGAGGTTCTGCGGGTCGGCCTCGGCGGCGGCCAGCGCGGCGGCCGGGTCGGCGTCCCGGGTCCGGCGCATCAGCTCCACCTGGGCCAGGGCCGGCTTGGCCTCCGGGTGGGCCGGGTTGTCGCTGAGCACGCTGCGCAGGGCCTGGGCCGCGCCGTCGAGGTCGTCCACCGCCAGCGCGTCGTAGGCCGCGGCCATCACCGGGTCGATCGGCGGCTCGGCCTCGGCGTCCGCCGCCTCGCCGTCGGCCCGCGGCGGCGGGACCATGCCGAACTCGCGCTCGGCCAGGTCCAGCAGGTCACCGATCAGCCGGCGCATCTGCGGTTCCGGCTGGACCCCGGCGAACTCGCCGATCAGCTCGCCGCCGACGATCACCTTGACCGCGGGCACCCGCTCCACCCGCAGCGCCATGGCCAGCTGCTGGTTGCGCACCGCGTCGACCCGGGCCAGCACGAATGCGCCGTTGTACTCCGCGGCCAGGGATTCGAGCAGCGGCCCGAACTGCGCGCTCTGCCCGTCCCGGTCGGCCCACAGGTACACCAGCACGGGGACCTGGGTGGAGCGTTCGAGTACCTCTTGCTGGAAGTCGGCCTCGGTGACGTCGACCACCACACCCGCCGGGGCCTGCCCGCCGGCGGCGGCCGCGCCCGCGGCGGGGTCGCCGCCGGGCCGGGCCGGCGGCTGCTTGAGCACGGATAGATCCACAACACCCGAGGTGGAGAACGAAGGTCGCATGGGGTCCATTTTGCCATCCGGAGAAGGGGTGTGCGGCCACGCGGGCCCGGCCGACGGCCCCGCGGCGCGCGCCCCCTGCCAGAGCGCCGCCGCGGAGCCGCCTTGTCCGCCGCGCCTCACGTCACCGTGCCCCGGATCCCCATCCGGCGCATCCCTCGGTCGTCGGTCGCCGCGCGGCCGCCCCGGGCGCCGCAGACCGGCTGCTCCGCTCGGCGGATCCCGGTCCGGTCGCCCTGGACAGTTTTCGATACGAGTCGTAGCGTAGCGGAAGCCCGCCGCCCAGAGGAAGAGGAACGACCGTGGCCTCGGTCACCGACGCACAGCCGCCGACCCGGTCCGCGCTCGTCGCGCCACCGGTCGGGCTGCCCGGCCCGGACGCCTCGCCGGATCCTCGCGCCGCGCAGATTCCGCCGGATCCGCAGGGGCCGCTCGGGTCTGTCGGAACGCAGTCCTCGCAGCTCCGGGGGCTGATGCCCGCGCAGGCCGCCGGGCCCGGAGATCTGACGCCGGCTCAGTCCGGCCGGCCCGCGGCCGCCGCGCCGACTCAGGCTTCGTACCCGGAGCCGACCCGGCCGCTGATTCCCGGTCGGCTGCCCGCCGGCGCAGTGACCTCCCCCACACATCCCGATGTCGGCCCGGCCGAATCGGCCGGCCCGGCCGCCGTTTCGACCTCACAGACCCCTGCGTCGGCCCCGGCCCGCCCGCACGGCCGGCCCCGGTCCGCCGCCGCGGACGCCGCGATCCTGGCCGCCACCCGCGACCTGCTGGCCGAGCAGGGCTGGGACCGGCTGAGCCTGGGCGAGGTGGCGGCCCGGGCCGGGGTGGCCAAGACCACCCTGTACCGGCGCTGGCCGGGCAAGACCGAGCTGGTCGTGGACGCGATGGCCGAGATCTTCGGCACCCTGCGGCCGGTGGACGCCGGTTCCGTCCGGGCCGACGCGGCCGCCGTGATCGCCGACCTGGTCGCGCTGCTGAGCCGCCCGGAGACCCAGGCCGCGTTCCTCGCCCTGGCCGCCGAGTCGGCCCGGGACCCGCGGTTGCGGACCGTGGTCCGGGAGAAGATCATCGACCGGCAGCGGCACCTGGTGCTCTGCGGCGCGGCCCGGGCCGAGGCCAGGGCCGAGACCTCCCGGATCCACGACCCCGGCCTGGTCTTCGACGTGATCACCGGCACGATCGTGCACCGGCTGCTGATCGCCGGGGAGCCGGTGGACCAGGACTATCTGGACCGTTTCCTGGATTTCCTGCTGGCCGCGCTCGAACCGTCACGCTGAGTCAACTCGGTCACTGCGTGATCTTGCTTTCATGCCCCCCGGCTGCTTCGTTATCGGCTAGTGACCTGCAACCGGCCCGCCGGACGCTAGCGTTCTCAACCGTGGACGAACGAGCGACTACGCCGACGAGCCTGGACGGGGCGCTGGCGCGCGCCCTGGCCTTTCTGGAGATCCACGGAAACGGCCTGGACCGGGCCCGGCAGTCCGGCGGCGCGGTGGCCCCGCCGGTTCCGCAGAACCCTGACGGGGGTTGGCCCAGTGCCTGGTCGGCCGGGGCGTCGGCGATTCTGGGGACCTGTCAGATCCTGGACCACCTGGACGGGCTGGAACTGGCCGGGGCGGACCGGACCGCCGCGCTGCGCTTCCTGGCCGCGGGCCAGGCGCCGGACGGCAGCTGGAGCGAGACGGCCGGCCTGGCCGGCTGGTCCGGCGGCGAGCCGCCGGAGTGGCTGCGCCCGGGCTCCTCGCCGGCCCGCGCCTACCTGACCGCCTACAGTGCCCGGGTGCTGCTGGTGTGCGCCCCGGACGACCCGGAGTTCCGGCCGGTGGTCGACCACGCGGCCGAGGCGCTGGAATGGTCCCTGGACCCGCACGGCCGGCTGCCCGGCCCGCTGCCCGGCCACTGGTTCGCCGCCCGGGTGTTCCGGGCCACCGACCGGGTGTTGCAGGCCCGCCGGCTGCTGGACGTGGTCGGCCGGCTGTTCGACCAGCTCGACGTCGCGGACCTGGCCTCGTTCGGCGCGGACATCGACCCGGCCGACCGCTGGGCCCGGCGGATCGCCGTCCGGCTGCTGACGATGCAGGACCAGGACGGCTCCTGGTCGGCCGAGGGCACCGACACCCCGGCGCTGACCGCCGCGGTCGTCCGGGTGCTCCAGCCGACCGTCGGCCTGCTCTGATCCGCCGTGGCATGGCCTGACATGCACTGACTTGATCTGCTGCGGCCGGGCGCGGGCGCGGAAAAGGGCCGGGGCCCCACCGGATCGATCCGGTGGGGCCCCGGCCCTGTGCCGTGGTGTTGTTGCTGCGCTCTCGCTTCCGGTCAGCTGCTGGTGGCCGGCGCCGTGGTCAGGATGACCTGGGCGGTGAG
Organism: Actinocrinis sp.; assembly: GCA_035943635.1. GTDB lineage: Bacteria > Actinomycetota > Actinomycetes > Streptomycetales > Catenulisporaceae > DASZBX01. Next base: position 162,337 of record DASZBX010000105.1, read on the forward strand.
CGTCTGGCCGCCGCGGAGGTAGGTCAGCGTGACGGTCGTGCCCGGCGGGTAGGAGCGGATCGCCGCGACCAGGGCGTCGTTGCCGTCGACCTGCTGGTTGTCCACCTGGGTGATCACGTCGTTGACCTTGATCCCGGCGTTCGCGGCCGGGCCGCCCGCGCTGACCGTGTTCACGATCGCGCCGGTGTGGGTCGCGGTCGCGCCGGGGTCCGACACGCTCACGCCGAGCAGCGAGTGGGTGGCGGTGCCGGACTTGATCAGCTCCTGGGCGACCAGCTTGGCCTGGTTGATCGGTATGGCGAACCCGAGGCCGATCGAGCCGGCCTGCGAACCGCTGCTGCTGTCGCTGCCGTCGCTGGCGATCGCCGAGTCGATCCCGATCACCTGGCCCTGCAGGTTCACCAGCGGGCCGCCGGAGTTGCCCGGGTTGATCGGCGCGTCGGTCTGGATCGCGTCGAGCACCGCGGAGCTGCCGGTGGTGGCGGACGGGTTGTCGCTCTCCGGGCTGACCGGGCGGTTCAGCGCCGAGACGATGCCGCTGGTGACCGTGTTGGTCAGGCCCAGCGGCTCGCCGATCGCGATCACCTGCTGGCCGACCGCGACCGTGGAGGAGTCGCCCAGGGTGGCCGGGGTCAGCCCGGTCGCGCCGGTGGCCTGGATCACCGCGAGGTCGCTGGACGGGTCGGCGCCCAGGATCTTGGCCTGGGTGATCTTCCCGCTGCTGAAGGTCACGGTCAGGCTGTCCCCGGAGCTTCCGGCCGCGGCCGCGATCACGTGGTTGTTGGTCAGGATCTGGCCGGTCGAGGAGATGATGATGCCGGTGCCCGAGTCCCCGGTGCCGTCCGCCGCGGCGACCGTGATGGTCACCACCGAGGGCACGATCTTGGCCGCGACCTGGGTGATCGCGGTGGCGTTGGCCGAGTTCGAGTTCAGGCTGGAGGTGGCCGAGTTGTTGTTCGCGCTGCCCAGGGACGTGCTGGAGGAGTCGTCCTTGAGCGCGTAGGTCACCCCGGCGCCGACCCCGCCGCCGACCAGGGCCGCGATCACCGCGGCGACCAGCACGAGCCGGGTGTTGCCGGACTTCTTCTTCGGCTCGGCGCCGTCCTCGCCGGTGCCCTCCGGGGCGCCCGGGCCGCCGTAGGGCGGCAGGCCGGAGGTGGTGGGGGTGGCCCAGTTCGGCGGCATCCCGGGGCCGGCCGGGCCGCCGGGCCCGGTCGGCGCGGGCTGGGCGCCGGGCGGGCCGAAGTATCCGGCCTGGCTTCCGGGCGGCGCCAGCTGCGGCGGGTACTGCGGCGGCGGGCCCTGGTACTGCTGGCCGGGGAACGGCTGGCCCGGATACGGCTGCGGGGCCGGGAAGCCCGGCGGCGGGCCCTGGTAGGGCTGGGCCTGGTACGCGTGCGGGCTCGGCGGCGGCAGCTGGCCGGGTTCCCGGGTGGCCGGCAGGATCGCCGTGGGCTCCGGCGCGGACGGCGGCACCGCGGTGTGCTCGGGGCCCGCGGACGGGAACGAGGCCGGCGCCGGCGCCGCGGACGGAGCCGAGGGCGAGTGGAACGGGGCCGCGTCCGCGGGCTCGGCCGGGGCCGGGGCCGCGCTCGGCGTCGACGTCGACGTCGGGGCGCTCTGGAACGGGGCCGCCGAGGCGGAGTGGCCGGTCCCGGCCGCGACGGGCTCCGGCTCCGGCGCCGGGGCCGGCTCCGGGGCGGACGGCGCCGTCGCGGCGATCGGCGGCGCGCCGGCCGGGGAGCCGGCCGGTTCGGGGGTCGTGGCCCGGTCGGCCGGCTCGTCCGCGTCGGTGATGTCGTGATCTGGCGTCTGGCTCATGGTGAAAACCTTCTTCCATCTGGCTGAGAGTCCCCTGAGTGCCCCCGGAGAACTGGGTGTGAAGCTCGGGCCGTTATCGAAACGTGCTCCATCAGGCTGCCCCGGCGGCCGTTCCGGCAGCCGCCCAGTCGTCCGTTCGAGTGGTCTTGCAGGCCGGTCGGCGCCGTACCGCCATCGGGGTGGCGGCTACTGCGGCGGCTGCGCGCTGCCCGGCAGCCACACCCCGAGCAGGGCCCCGCCGGGCCGGTCCGCGGTGCCCGGCGCGCGGGCCGCGGCCACCCGGCCGCCGTGGTTCTCGGCCACCTGCCGCACGATCGCCAGCCCGAGCCCGGAGCCGGGCATGGTCCGCGCCTCCGGGGAGCGGTAGAAGCGCTCGAAGACGTGCGTGAGGTCGGCCTCGTCGATCCCCGGGCCCTGGTCGGCCACCTCCAGCGCGCCGCCGGACAGCCGCACGCTCACCGTCCCGGCCGGGGGCGAGAACTTGGCCGCGTTGTCCAGCAGGTTGGTCACCGCCCGCTCCAGCGCGGCCGGGTCCCCGGGCAGGTACCAGGGCTCCAGCCGCAGGTCGTAGTGCAGGTCCGGGGCCCGGCGCTGCACCCGCTCGACCGCCCGGCCGATCACCTCGGCCAGGTCCAGCAGCTCGACCTGGTGCGAGGGGTGCTCGTCCCGGGACAGCTCGACCAGGTCCGAGATCAGGACGGACAGTTCCTCCATCTGGGCCCGCACGTCGCCCATCAGCTCGGCCCGATCCTGCGCGGACAGCCGCGGCCGGTCCGGTTCCTGCTCGGCCTGCGCCATCGCCTGGGCCAGCAGGTCCAGGTTGGTGCGCATCGAGGTCAGCGGGGTGCGCAGCTCGTGGCCGGCGTCGGCGACCAGCCGGCGCTGGTGGTCCTGGGACCGGGCCAGGGCTTCGAGCATGGTGTTGAAGCTGACGGTCAGCCGGGCCAGCTCGTCCGTGCCGGTCACCTCGATCCGGCGCAGGTCCCCGGTCTGCGCGATGTACTCGGTGGCCACCGTCAGCCGGTTCACCGGCCGCAGCGCGGTCTTGGCCACGGCCAGCCCGGCGATCCCGGCCATGATGATCCCGGCCAGCCCGATCAGCGAGAAGACCAGGCTCAGCAGGTTCAGCGTCCACTCGGTGTCGGCCATCGAGGTGGCCAGCAGCAGGGCGTAGCCGGAGGTGCCGCCGGCCGCCCGGTTCATCTGCGCGTCCGGGACCGCGACGATCCGGTAGGAGGTGCCGTCGATGACCGCGGTGCGCACCGAGCTGGACTCGGTCCCGGAGGCCACGGCGATCTCGTCGGCCGAGAAGGGGTAGGGGATGGTGGCGTCCGGCAGGGGCTGGCCCTGCGGGGTCTGGGTGGGCGGCTGGAGGGAGCGGCCGTTCTCGGCCAGCAGCGCGCCGCGCAGTCCGGCGATGTTGAGGATGAGAGTGCCCGCGGAGGTGCCCATCCCGTTGTTGTCGTTCGCGTTGCCCAGGGTGGTGCCCGCGACGGATTCGGCCTGGGTGAAGAGCCGGTTGTCGAGGTTGTTCGTGATCTGGCTGCGGATCGCCATGTAGCTGATCACCGAGATCAGCGCGACGGTCAGCCCGACCGCGGCCATCACCAGCAGGGAGACCCGGGAGCGCAGCGAGAGCGAGGAGATCCGGTTCTGCACCGCGGCCGAGAACGAGCGCCGGCCCTTCGGCGGGGGCGATGACGAGGCCGGGGCCGTCGCCGCGGCCGGGCCGGCGGTCCGGTCCGCGGTCGTGTTCGCGGGCGTGTTCCGGTCCGCCGCCGACCGCGAGGCGGTCGGGCCGCCGGCCAGTTCGTCCGGCTCGGACCTGAACTGCGTGCTCACGGCGCCGTCTCCCGCAGCGCGTAGCCGATCCCGCGCACGGTGTGGATCAGCCGTGTCTCCCCCTCCGCCTCGGTCTTGCGGCGCAGGTAGCCGACGTACACTTCCAGCGAGTTGGCGGTGGTCGGGAAGTCGAAACCCCAGACCTCCTCAAGGATCTGCGACCGGGTGAGCACCTGTTTGGGGTGCCGCATCAGCAGCTCCAGCAGGTTGAACTCGGTCCGGGTGAGCCGGACCACCCGGCCGTTGCGGGTGACCTCGCGGGCCGAGCTGTTCAGGGTGAGGTCGGCGAACGAGAGCGTGTCCTGGTCGGCCGAGAAGGTCGGCAGGGTGCGGCGCAGCAGGGCGCGCAGCCGGGCCAGCAGCTCCTCCAGCGCGAACGGCTTGGGCAGGTAGTCATCCGCCCCGGCGTCCAGGCCGGCCACCCGGTCGGAGACCGCGTCCCGGGCGGTGAGCACCAGGATCGGCAGGTCCTCGCCGGCCGAGCGCAGCCGGCGGCAGGCCTCCAGGCCGTCCAGCCGGGGCATCATCACGTCGAGCACGAGCGCGTCCGGCCGCTGCCGGGCGATCGATTCGAGGGCGGCGAGACCGTCGCCGGCCACCTCGACCTCGTATCCGTTGAAGGCGAGGGAACGGCGCAGCGAGTCGCGCACAGCCTGGTCGTCGTCCACTACGAGAATCCGCATGTGGGAAGTGTGGCCCCTACCCCTGAGAGCCCCCTGAGACTGCGTGTGGCGAACGGGTGATGCCGCTCGTCCACAACCCCGAGTTATCCACAGGTTGGCGGAAATGGTCGGGAGGGTGCGGGCCGGTGCCGCATCGTGGAGAGCAGACGGCCACACCGGCCGGTCGACGGGTACAGGGCGGTTCGGCACGGGGAAAGGCAGGTGCGGCATGACCAGGGGACTGGAAGCGGCGGGCACGGAGGGCTCGGGGGACGCGGGGGAGAGCGGGGAGGCGTTGGAGGGTTCGAATCCGGCGGGTGCTGTGGAGGTGGCAGCCAAGGGGGCGGCTGATGGCAGTGGGCGGACTTGTGGCGGTGCGGGACGCGCGGCGGGGGCAGGGCGAGCGGCGGGTGTAGACCGAGCGGTGAGTCCGGCGAGTCCGGTGAGTCCGGCGAGTGTGGCGCGAGTCGTGAGTGCGAGGAGGGTGGCCGGGTCGCAGACCGGAGGGGAGCCTGCGAACCCGGCCGCCGAGTCGCCCGCACACAGCGCTGGCCGGGTGGGCACCAGGGGTTGCGCGCATTCACCTCGGAAGTCCTGCACGAACGGCGCAACCGGCCGGGCCCGGGTGCCCGACGTGGCCGAGTTGTTCGGCCGGACCGGGACCGGATTCGCCCGCGCGTCCGGACCGGCTCGGGTGGCGAGGACGTTCAGCGATACGACGGTTGCGGCGGGCGTGACGGCCGGGACGCGGTCGGAGGCGATGGTCGGTGCGGGTGCGGGATCGATGACGCGATCGATGGCGGCTACGGGCCCGGGCGCAGGTCCGGGTTCCGGCTCGGATCCGCATTCGGACTCCGCTTCAGGCTCGCGTTCGGGCCCTGGTTCGGGCTCCGTTTCGGACCAAGGCCCGGGTTCGCCTTCAGGGCCGGCTGAGCGACCATCGACCGGGACGATGACCGGCCCGAGCGCCGTCGGCGGCATTCCGGCCCAGACCAGGGCCGGCGCCAGCCGCAACGCGGATTCCGCCGGCGGTCCGCCGCCCACTACCGGTTCTGCTGACGCTGCGTCCGCGCACAACTGCTCCTGCTCTGATTCCGAGGTCGGGCCCGCTCCTGTGTCAAAGCCGGGAGCGGGCCCGGCCGGAAGGCGCTTCCCGCGGCTGGACGAGGAATCGGAACAGCGCTGGGTGGTGGACCGTTTCGTCGGCTTCCAGTTCGCCGAGGAGCAGTTCCTGCCAGGGCAGGGTTCCGACAATCCCTTCCCGTTCACCGGGTCCGCCGCAGATTCCGGACCGGAATCCGACCCCGGCTCCACTCACGGCCCGGACTCGCCGGCGCAGGGCGGGCCGGCGTCGCAGGCGTCCCCGGGCCGGCCGTCCCCGCCCGCCGCCTTCCGCGACTGGTCCTCGTCGGAATCTCCCCGCGATTGGGCCACACCCGTCTCACAGCCGCTGTCCGGCCGGTCCGGATCCGGCGGCTTCCCCAGCGACAGCCTGTTCTCCCGCCGATCGGCCGAACCGCCCGAGCCGTTCGACTCCCGGCCCGGCACGGCCCGGCTCGCCACGCCGGGGACCGTGGCGGCTGCGGTGCCGTACTTCTTCGGCTTCCATCCGTCGTCGAGCATCGTCATCCTCGGCCTGCTGCGGACCGGGCACAGCCCGCGGGCCGCCGTCGCGCAGGGGCTGCGGGTGGACCTCGACCGGGTCCGGCGCAATCCGGCCGGGTTCGGCCGCTGGCTGGCCCGGCGGCTCGCGGCCGACGGGGTGACCGAGGTGCTCGGCCTGCTCTACCCGCCGGAGCCGGGACCGGCCCGGCTCGGCGACCACCGCCGTACCATCGCGGGCTTCTCCGCCCCGCTGCGGATGGCCGGGATCGCGACCCTGGACATCCTGATGGTCGCGCGTAACAGATGGTGGTCATTCCTGTGTGAGAACCCGCAGTGCTGCCCGCCGGACGGTTCGCCGATCGACTACGCGGGCAGCCCGGTGGCCGCGCTCAGTGCGTACACCGGGCTGGCGATCATGCCCAGCCGCCAGGCGCTGGCCCGGGCCCTGGCGCCGTACGACGAGAAGACCCGCCAGGCGACCGCGCGGGAGTGCCGTCTGGCGGTGCGCAGCCATCCGGAGCTCAAGCCGCGCTCGGCCGGCCGGGACCGGATCGTGCTGCCGTGGGCGGGCGTGCTGCGCGGCTGGGCGGCGGCGGACGAGATCGCCCAGCGGGTCACCGCCGACGCGGTCCCGGTGGCCGAGGCGCTGACCGCGGACCTGGCCGGGCAGCTGCTGGCCGCCCTGCCGGACGTCCGGGTCCGGGACTACGTGGCCGGCTGGTGCGGCGGGCCGCGGGCCGGACTGTGCCTGGACCTGGCCGTCGAACTGGCCCGGCGGGCCGGGAACGAGCGGCAGGCCGCGGCCGGGTACAGCGTCGCCGCGTGGGCGGCCTGGGCGGTCGGCTGGGGCGCGTGGTCCCGCTTGTGTCTGGACCGCGCGATGTCCGCGCTGCCCGACTACAGCCTGGCCGCGCTGATCGAGCAGGGGCTCGAACGCGGTGTGGACCCGGCCATGGTCCGCCAGGCCGCCAGCGGCACGGCGATGCAGCTGGCTGACATGGTGGCAGACCCGGACAGCTGAGCCGGGCGGGCGGTCCGGGCAAGGCGCTCACCAGCGGTTTCGGCTGGCCGCCGCGCCGGTATCACCGAACTCCGGCCTTACCGGGCGCAGGCGTCGGGGGCACCGGCCGGTGGCTCGGCGCGGGGCGGACCCTGGTTCCGGTTCGGCGGACGACATAGACTGCTCAGTCATGTCCCTCGCAACTGGAACCGCCCCGGATTACGTGGCCGGGCGGTTCCCCCCCTTCGCCGTCACCGTCGACCTGGTCGTGCTCACGGTCCGCGAGGGCGCCTTGTCCGCCCTGCTGATCCAGCGCGGCGAACAGCCGCATCTGGGCCGGTCGGCGCTGCCGGGCGGGTTCGTCCGGATCGACGAGGACCTCGACGTGGCGGCCCGCCGCGAGCTGTTCGAGGAGACCGGCCTGGTCCGCCTGCCGGTGCACCTGGAACAGCTGGCCACCTACGGCGCGGTCGGCCGGGACCCGCGGATGCGGGTGGTCTCGGTGGCCTACCTGGCCCTGGCCCCGGACCTGCCCGCCCCGCAGGCCGGCGGCGACGCGGCCTGCGCCGCCTGGGTGCCGGTGGCCGAGGTGCTGCCGGACCTGTTCCCGGCCCAGCCCGGATCAGCCGACGAGGACGCGCCGCGGCCGGACGGCCGGGGACCCGGGATGCCGGGATCCGCGCCGCGCGCGAGCAGTTCCGCGCGGCCGGCGGCGCAGTCGCGCTCGGACGTCCTGAGCTCCGCGGTGTCGGAGAGCACCGCGGCCAACCAGCCCGCGCTGGCCTTCGACCACGTCGGGATCCTCACCGACGGGGTCGAACGCGCCCGGGCGAAGCTGGAGTACTCGCCGCTGGCCGCGGCCTTCTGCCCGCCCGAGTTCACGGTCGGCGAACTGCGCCGGGTCTACGAGGCGGTCTGGGGCGTGACCCTGGACGCGCGCAACTTCCACCGCAAGGTCACCGGCACGAGCGGCTTCCTGCTGCCGGTCGGCCGCGCGACCGTACGCCAGGGCGGCCGCCCGGCCCAGCTGTTCCAACGCGGCCCGGCCACCCTGCTCAACCCGCCCATGCTCCGCCCGGTCTGAGCCGGCCCGCCGCGAGACGGATCGCCGGGCCGGCCGCCGACAGCCGGTCCCGCCCGATCGACAACCGGTGCCGCCCCCGGACCGGCCGCCGCCCAGCCCTCCCGCCACCTGCCGCCCTCTCGCCCAGGAGAGTGGAATCCGTCCGCGGTTTCGCGTGTCCGGATTCCGCCCCGCCGCCGGCGGGGCGACGATCGGATCAGTCGTGAGCGCGTCCATCTACGTCCGGCGGCGCGCCGCCGGTATGCAGCGGATGGCGGGAGTGTACGTGTGATCGAGGTAATCGACCTGACGGTTCGCCGGCGTGGCCGGATCGTGCTTGACGAGGTCAGTTTCGACATCCGCCCGGGGCAGGTGACCGGGTTGCTCGGCGCCGGCGGCGCGGGCAAGACGGCGGTGGTCCGGCAGCTGGTGCGGCTGGACCGCGGCCGGGGCCGGGTCCTGTACGACGGCGTGCCCTACCGTTCGCTGCGGCATCCGTCCAGCGAGGTCGGGCTGCTGCTCGACCCGGGCATCGGGGACCCGCGGCGCACGGTGCGCGGCCAGCTGCGGCTGCTGCTGGCCGCCGACCGGCAGGCCGCGATCGCCGCGGCCGATCCGGGGCTGCGGCGCCGGGAACGGGCCGAGCGGCGGCTGGACGAGGTGCTCGGCGTGGTCGGCCTGATCGAGCAGGGCGGCTGGCGGCTGGGCGAACTGTCCGACGAGATGGCCACCCGGCTCGCCGTCGGCGCGGCGCTGCTGGCCGATCCCAAGACGCTGGTGCTCGACGATCCGGGCGCCGGGCTCGAACCCGACGGCCTGGCCTGGCTCGGCGCCCTGCTGCGGGCCTTCACCGGGCAGGGCCGGGCAGCCCTGGTCACCGGGTCGCGGACCGAGCCCATGGTGGCGATGGCCGACCGGATCCTGTTGCTGGACGCCGGACAACTCGTCGGCATCCGGACCGCCGAGGAGGTGCTGCGCGCTCCGGCCGGGGCGGTGGTCGTGGTGCGTTCGCCGCAGATCGTCCGGTTCGCCGACGTCCTGTCCGCCGCCGGTGCGCGCACCGCGATGGGGGAGTCGGGCTGTCTCGAAGTGCGCGGGATGGACCGGGCCGGGGTGGGCGAGATGGCTTACCGGCACGGCGTGCCGGTGTACGAACTCGCCGAGCGGTTCACCGGTTCCGATCCCGCCGACCTGGTCCTGGCCGGGTGCTCGGCGCAGTACCGGGACGCGCGTCGGCCCATCAGCCAGGCCGGGCCCGGCCAGTACCGCGAGGGTTGGCGCGGCTCGATCGTGGACGCGCCCGATCTGCGTCCCGCGAACCGACCGGCCGCAGTACGGCTGGTGTCCGTGCCCGAGCATGCGCCGGAATCGGTGCCCGCGCAGCACGGTTCGGCGGACCATCACGGTTCGGCGGAGCACGAGCACGAGCACGACGCGTCGCAGCCCTCGGCTGCGTCGGCCACAGCGACCTCGGACACGGGTACGGTCCGGCCGATGTTCGGCTCCGAGCAACTGCGGCGGACCCCGTTCACGTTCGCTCCCGAGGGCGACGGATACGACTGGCCCGAATCGGTCCGGCTGGTTCCGACCCCCGACGTGCCCACGGAGAAGTCGCCCAAGACCACTCTGCCGACCGCCGAGCACACGACCACCCGGCCCCTATGGAACTCGGAATCAGAGCCGAAGCCGGAATCAGAGCCGAAGCAGGATTCGGATTCGGGGCCGGAATCAGTGCGCCCATTGTTCAGGTCCGAGCGGATCCGGCAGGCGGTGTCCCTGACCTGCGACAAAGACAGCGATATCTCCCCCGGAGAACCCGTCCCCTCAGCACGACCCGAATCCGATAAGGCCACTGACAACCAGAACGAGGTCTTCTCCTTCAGCACCCGTGAATCCCCGGATTCCGCCGATTCCTTCCACGACCTCGATTCCCTAGAAGACGACTCGCCCCTGATCGAGTCCGCATACGCGGCGTTCACCGACGCCTTCTCCACCCACGCCCCGCCGTCCTTCGGGTCCTCGGCCCGCACCGCCGCCCTGCACATCCCGGCCGCACACACCGAGGTCGATCTCGGCCCGTCCGCGCTCGGTCCGTCCGATTCCGCCGTCCTGACCGGGGAGCCGAGCCAATGAGCAACGCCACCATGAGCAGCTACCTGCGGGCCCTGCGGTACGAGGCCTACCGGTTGCGCACCGCGCCGTCCGCGCGGGTCCTGGCCGGGCTGGCGCTGCTCGGCGCCGGGCTGGCCACCCTGCCGGCCGCGCAAGCCCTGGGCGGCCACCCGGGCGGCCTGGGCCAGGCCGGCCTGGCCGACGTGGCCTGGGTGGTCGACGGCGGGCGGCTCGGGGCGGTGCTGCCCGGCGCCCTGGCCGCCGTCGCGGCCGCCTGGCTCGGCGCCTCCTCGCTCGACTACGAGTACCGGCACGGCATGGCGGTCAGCCTGTTCGCGTCGATTCCGCGCCGCGGGACCGTGGTCCTGGCCAAGATCTCGCTGGTGGTCGTGTTCGCCGCAGTGCTCGAACTCGCCGGCGCGGGCCTGGCCTTCGGCGCGACGTCGCTCGGCTTCGGGATGGCCGGCTTCCCCCGGCCGCTGCCCGCCGCCGCGGCGTTCGCGACCCCGGCCGAGCTGGTCTCGGCGGTCCTGTGCGCGGTGCTCTCGTTGCTGCTCGCCACGATCGTGCGGGTCCGGCTGTTCGCCGTGGCCCTGGCCGTGGCGCTGGTGGCCGGCGCGGCCGCCTGCGTGGCCGGGACCCGGTACTCGGGCACCGCGCCCGGCATGGTCGGCACCGGCGGCGAGACGGACCCGCTCGCCGGTCCGGTCACCGACGCCCTCGCCCGGACGTCGGCCTTCGCCCATCTGGCCGGGCCGTGGAACTCCGCGCCGTTCCTCGGGCTCGGCCTGCTGGGCGTGCTGGCTCTGGTCTGCGCGGTCCTGGCCCAGAGCACGGTCGGCCGCCGCCGGGCCCAGTGAGCGACAGGTATGACAATGTGCAATGCGCTGTGTGACCGGAGGCCGCGTGGTGAATCAGTGGTCGAAAGACCTGTAAACCCACTAAGGCGAAAATAGTCTTCCAATTCACTCGGAAGAGTGCATTCCGTGACAATCATGAGTAAAGAATGCGGATGGGGCTCAAGCGCCCTCCCGGACTAGCCGACCAGATCACCATGAACACCGTCACCACTGCCTCGATGCCCGCCCGGATCGTGTCCCCGGCCCGGCCCGCGGGTCTGCCGGCCGTCCCGGCCGAGTCCCACCTGTCCCCCGGCGCGCCCATGGCCGCCGCCCCGGAGCAGCGCGCGCTGGTCTTCCCCCGGGCCGCGGCCCAGCGCGGGCGCGGGCTGCACGGCCAGCTGGTCCAGCAGCTCGGGCAGATGATCGTGGCCGGCGAGCTCGGCGCCGACCGCCCGCTGGTGCCCGAGGAGATCGGCCAGCGGTTCGAGGTCTCTCGCACGGTCGTGCGCGAATCGCTGCGGGTGCTGGAGGCCAAGGGCCTGGTGTCGGCCCGGCCGAACGTCGGCACCCGGATCCGCCCGGTGCACGAGTGGAACCTGCTGGACCCGGACGTGATCGAGTGGCGCGCGCTCGGGCCGCTGCGCACCCAGCAGGCCCGCGAGCTGGTCGAGCTGCGGCTGTCCTTCGAGCCGTTGGCCGCGCAGCTGGTGGCCGGGCGGCACGCCGAACTGCCCGAGGCCACCCGGGCCCGGCTGACCGAGCTGGCCGAGATCCTGGCCGAGGCGTCCGCGGTCGGCGACCTGCCCGGCTACCACCGCGCCGACGCCGAGCTGCACGCGCTGCTGCTGCGGGCCACCGACAACCGGATGCTCGAACACCTCGCCTGCGTCGTCTTCGGCGCGCTGGAGATCACCGGGGTGCGCCCCTACGGCTGCGCGTTCGGCGCCGAGCAGGACCCGCACGCGCTGCTGGTCGCCGAGGTGCTCAAGGGCGACGGCGCGGCCGCGGCGGACTGCGTCAGCCGGCTGCTGTGCGGACTGTCCGAGGAGGCCGGGCCGAGCGGCGCCGGACTGCTCGTCCCGGCCCAGCGCGACCGCTGAGCGGACTCCTAGACGAGTTGTTCCGGATTCTGCCGCGGCGAAACGTCTGATCGGCGGTGGCTGGGCGTGCGCCGCGGTCGACCGCATACTTTGTCGTCTGTGGTTGGCCGCGGCGCACGCCCAGCCACCGCCGATCAGGCGTTTCGCCGTGCGCACTCACCCGGCAGGTCAGCGCACCTACCGGCAACTCGGCTCAGGCGCCAGAATGCGGAACAACTCGTCTAGCCGGCGCAGCGGACACAGACCCGATCGAGGCGGAGGCGGAAGCGGCCCCGCCCGGATCCGGGCCGGCCGGCGGCGGGCGCCGGAACCGGTTCCGGCCCGGCGTCGGCCCGGCGCCGCGGCCCCGCCCGCGAGGGGCGGGCACAGGCATCCGGGGCAGCTCAGCCTTGTCCTGGGGTTTTTAAAGATTCCGCCAATTCCCACCGCCGGACGGCGCCGGCGTACTAAGCTCGGGGCGGCGTGACGCATAGCGTGCGTTGTGCTGCGCTCCGTGTACGGAACGCCTGCCGGCTGGAGAGTGCCGCCGCACCGATGGGGAGGGGACCTTCGATGGTGACCCGAAGCGAGGAGACCGAGTCGCGGCGCAAGAGCCCGTCGCTGCCGGACGTCCCGGCCCCGCTCGCCCGCCAGCTGCTCGGCGCGCTCCAGCGGGAGTCCTCGGTGGCCTTCGCCTACTACGACGCCGAGGGCCGCTACGCCCTGGTCAGCCAGGGCCTGGCCGAGCTGAACGGCCTGCCCGCGGCCGAGCACCTGGGCCGGCGGCCGGTCGAGGTGATGCCGGCCGACGCCGCGCAGGCGGTCGAGGCGGTGCTGGCCCGGGTGCTGGAGGACGGCCAGGCCCGGCGCGAGCCGCGGCAGCGGCCCGGGGCCGGGGACTGGAACGACGCGGTCCGCTTCCTGGACTCGTTCTGGAGCGCGGTGCGCGACGAGTCCGGCCGGATCGTCGGGGCCCTGGCCGTGGCGCACGACGTCACCGACCGGCACCGGGTGGCCGACCTGCTCGGCTCGACCCAGTGGCGGATCGGCAAGCTCCAGTCGGTGGCCCGCGAACTGGCCGGCGCGCTGACCATCAGCGAGGTCCGGGCCGCGGTGGCCAAACTGGGCCAGGTGACCGGGGCCGCGCACGTGGACCTGCGATTGTTCGACCCGGCCGGTCGCTCGCCGTGGCCGGGCGGCGCCTACCCCGCGCCGCCGGGAGCCGTGCCGGTGCCGCGCCGCGCGCTGCGCGGCAGCCCGGAGGACCGGCTGGCCAAGCGCACCGAGAACTGGCCCGCGCTGCTGACCGCGGCGATCCGGTACGGCCAGCCCTGCTACCTGCCCGACCGGGAGTCGGTCCGCCGGCAGTTCCCGGAGTCGGCCGACTGGCGCCCGTTCCCGGAGAGCGAGCAGGCCTGGGCCGTGCTGCCGCTGATCACCGCGGCCGGTCCGGTCGGCGGCGTGTACCTCGTGTACGAGGACAGCCGCGGCTTCGACCAGGACGACCAGGCGTACCTCCAAGCCCTGGCCGGACAGTGCACGATGGCCGTGGCCCGGGCCCGGATGCACGAGCGCGAACACCGGCAGGTGGTCGCCCTGCAGGACGCGCTGCTGCTCAAGCGGCTGCCCGAGGTGGCCGGGATGGACAGCGCCTTCCGCTACATCCCCGGCTCGACCGACACCGAGGTGGGCGGCGACTGGTACGACCTGTTCCGGTTCGGCGACGGCCGGATCGGCATGGTCGTCGGCGACGTCATCGGCAAGGGGGTGAACGCGGCGGCCGGGATGGGCCGGGTCCGGGCCGCGCTGCGCGCGCTGGCCTTCACCGACCCCTCGCCGCGGGCCGTGCTGGCCGGCCTGGACCGCCTGTTCGACGCCACCGAGAACCACGAGTCGCTGACCACGGTGGCCTACGCCGTGCTGGACCCGGCCGGGCGGCGGGTGCTGATCGGCGACGCCGGCCACCTGCCGCTGCTGCTGCTCCCGGCCGGCGGCGAACCGCGCTACATCGAGGCCTCGGACGACGCGATGCCGCTGGGCCTGAGCGAGCCCCGGCTGGAGCGGGAACTGCCGATGACCCCCGGCGACATCGTGGTCGGCTTCTCGGACGGGCTGGTGGAGACCCGGGGCACCTCGCTGACCGACGGCCTGGAACGGCTGCGGCTGGCCGCGGCCGAGGCGGCCCGGGAGAGCCTGGACATCCTGCTCGACCACCTGATCGACACGATGCTGCGCGGCCGCGAGCAGGACGACGACGTGACCCTGCTCGCGGTCCGGATCGAGCCTTAGGGCGTCGGCCGGCGACGAGGTGGGTGCCGGTGTGGGCGTCGTCGCCGGTGTCGCTGCCGATACCGCTTCCGGGCGACGTCGCCGACCGGCGACGGAATCGATGCGGAACCGATGGGAAAACCGGCCGGAACCGGATCGGCGCTGACCCGCCGGCCCCGGCCGAGGTGGATCAACGCGGCGGGCAGGTTCGTCCCGAAGATTGATTTCCCGTACTTTCCAGAATTTTTTCGACTCTCCGCGGTTCTGCGCGGGTCCCCGCCCGGACCGGCCGTCCCGCCGCGGGCCCGGTCCGCCGACCGGATGCCGACGCTCCTTGCCGACGCTTTGCCGTCACCCCGTTTCCGTGCTCCTGTCTACATCCGCAGGTCAGAGCCTCTGCGCTGTTCTGGTGTGCGAGCGCGGCCGGGATCCGTTGCGAAAGGTCCGCCGGTGTCCTGGTAGACTCCTGGACCAAGTGCGTGACCTGTGTTTGCGGAGCGGTGAACGGCGGCTTGGGTAAAGCCGCGGCCGGGAATGATCTACACCAGGCACGACTTTCACGTCCGTCTTCCCGGCGGCGTTTGTCGCTTTCGGGAATAGACAGGCGCGCCATCGTGCTGTTATGGGACAGTGCATTATGTATTGCTGCATGCTTTGAATCATGCCGTGCCGGGGTATCAGTGGTGACTAGTCATTCGACTGGCCAGTACGGTGCCTGCAGTACGGTGCCAAGTCATTTTCTCGAAGGGTACGTGAGTGTCGGCTCCCACCTCTCACCCCGCAACTGTCGTCTCGATGCCAGCTGATGAAGCCGCGGTAGAGCCTACTGTGGCGCCGGGCGGTTTGGACAGTGCCAGTTCCGGCGACCCGGCCGCCACCGCTCCGGCCGTGGTGTCCCCGGTCGCCGTGGCGGTGCACACCCTGCTCGCGCGCGCGGCCGGGGCCGAGGTCACCAGCGAAGACGTGCGCAGCGCCTGCGAGCAGGCGCAGGTGCCGGTCAACCAGGCGAAGGCCGTGTTGCGCGCTTTGGTGGAGCAGGGTGTGTCGGTCGCGGTCGTCGGCACCGGCGCCGCGTCGTTGAGCAAGTCGCGCAAGCGCGCGGTCGCGGCCACCTCGCCCGGCCGCACCGCCACCACGACCGTGCGCAAGCCCGGCGTCCCGGCCAAGCCCGGCCACCCGGTGCCCGGCCCGCCGCCGTCCGCTCCGGTTCCGGCCGCGCCGGGCGCCGCCGCGCAGCCGTCCGCCTCGGCCACCGACCCGGCCGCGGCGAAGAAGGCCGCCCCGGCGGCCAAGCCCGGGCCGGCCAAGCCGGCCGCCAAGACCACCGCGGCCAAGCCCGCCCCGGCGAAGAAGGCCGCCGCGGGACCGGCAGCCAAGAAGGCCGAGCCGGGCAAGGGCGCGGACGGCCTGGACGGGGAGGAGCCGGTCGGCGAGGTCGAGGACCTCGAGGGCGAGCTCGACCTGGACATCGAGGCGCTGGTCGACGAGGTCGAGGACGCCCCCGTGGCGGACCTGGTCGAGGACACCGCCGCCGAGGAGAGCACCGCCGAGGCCAGCGAGGAGGACGAGGGCTTCGTCCTGTCCGACGACGACGAGGACGACGCCCCGGCCCAGCAGGTCGCCTCGGCCGGCGCCACCGCCGACCCGGTGAAGGACTACCTCAAGCAGATCGGCAAGGTCCCGCTGCTCAACGCCGAGCAGGAGGTGGAACTGGCCAAGCGGATCGAGGCCGGGCTGTTCGCCGAGGAGAAGCTGAACTCGGGCGAGAAGATGGACCCGCGGTTCCGCAACGAGCTCGAGGTGATCGCCGAGGACGGCCGCCGGGCCAAGAACCACCTGCTGGAGGCGAACCTGCGCCTGGTGGTCTCGCTGGCCAAGCGCTACACCGGACGCGGCATGCTGTTCCTGGACCTGATCCAGGAGGGCAACCTCGGTCTGATCCGCGCGGTGGAGAAGTTCGACTACACCAAGGGCTACAAGTTCTCCACCTACGCGACCTGGTGGATCCGGCAGGCGATCACCCGCGCGATGGCCGACCAGGCCCGCACCATTCGGATCCCGGTGCACATGGTCGAGGTCATCAACAAGCTCGCCCGGGTGCAGCGCCAGATGCTCCAGGACCTCGGCCGCGAGCCGACCCCGGAGGAACTGGCCAAGGAGCTGGACATGACCCCGGAGAAGGTCATCGAGGTGCAGAAGTACGGCCGCGAGCCGATCTCCCTGCATACCCCGCTGGGCGAGGACGGCGACAGCGAGTTCGGCGACCTGATCGAGGACTCCGAGGCGGTCGTCCCGGCCGACGCGGTCTCCTTCACCCTGCTCCAGGAGCAGCTGCACTCGGTCCTGGACACCCTCTCCGAGCGCGAGGCCGGCGTGGTCTCGATGCGCTTCGGCCTGACCGACGGCCAGCCCAAGACGCTGGACGAGATCGGCAAGGTCTACGGCGTCACCCGCGAGCGGATCCGGCAGATCGAGTCCAAGACCATGTCGAAGCTGCGCCACCCGTCCCGTTCTCAGGTGCTGCGCGACTACCTCGACTAAGTCGGACGAGGCGCCGGTGAGCGCTTCCGGAAACGCGAGTAGGGCCACGGTCTGCGGACCGTGGCCCTCCTTTTTTGCGGACGGGGCGCGGAGGCTCCGGGTGGTCGCTGCCGGGTGGCGGCTTCACGGGCACCCAGGCCCGTTCTGCGGGCGCCGTGTGTCCTGCGAGCGAGACCCCCTGGGCGGCGCCGGGGGCCGGCGTGGCTGCCCCTGTGCGGCTGCCTGCGTGGGCGTCTGCGCACAGCCGGGGACGAGCGCGCGCGGCCGGGCACCGATGCGCCCGGAATGCCGGGGCTTTCCCGATCACCGATTCCCGGTTCTTCCCGCCCGCGCCGGATATCTCGCGGCGAATACAGAGGGTGAAAGAAAGTGGCTAATCGTGACCGCCGGATATGCCGCCGAATTCTCCTACCGCGGCGAAGGAAATCGGCTCCGCCCGCAATAACGCCGAATACGCGGCGCGGCGCAATGAATACGGGCAGCAGGAAACCCCGGGCGGAAACAGCCCGGGGTTTCCTTGGTGGGTCAATGTCCCGTCGTTCTCAGGTATCGCCCGTGGTGAGGGAGATCCGAGTGCCCGGCCGGCCCGATGCGGGTCAGCTGCTGAGCTTCTCGGTCTCGTCGTGGATGCCCACGGCCACCGACTTCAGGCCGTCTTCGTACTTCTTGCCGTGGTGGGCGCAGAAGAGCAGTTCGCCACCTGAGCCGAGCGTGACGCGGACATATGCTTGCGCTCCGCAACGGTCGCACCGGTCGAGAGCGGTCAGCGGCTCGACAGTCGGGAGAGTGGGAGTCAGGACTGTGGTCATGTCGCCCCTTCAGATCATCTCCGCCGAAGCGGAGAACGGCCTTGCCTTGTGGCGTCTTGCCTGGGCGGTTCTTGCTGTCTGTTTCGCCTACCCAGATCAACATCAAACCATCCCGGAGTGTTCCGTGCGCCAGTGTTTCCTGGGAAAACATCGGCCGTTCGCTCAGGGCGTACGGTCCGTGGGCCCGGCCGCCCCCTGATTTTAGCGTTCGGTGATTTCCGGGACACCTATAGTGATTCAGCCGGGCGGATGTTCCCGACGTTCCGGTCGGTTTCCCACCCGGCGTGCGCCAATGCGCCGGTCCAAAGCCCGGTCGGTTTTCCGCAGTGTCACCGCAGCCCGCTACGCTCTTGGTTCGAGTGTCTTCACCAGTCGCGACGTAAAGGAGCGCAAGCACCGTGACCGCCACAGACCCGAGCAACAGCTACAGCGCCCGGCACCTTTTGGTGCTCGAGGGCCTGGAGGCGGTCCGCAAGCGCCCCGGCATGTACATCGGCTCCACCGACAGCCGCGGACTGATGCACTGCATCTGGGAGATCATCGACAACTCGGTGGACGAGGCCCTGGCCGGCCACGGCGACCAGATCGAGGTGATCCTGGCCCAGGACGGCTCCGTGGAGGTGCGCGACCACGGCCGCGGCATCCCGGTGGACATCGAGCCGAAGACCGGCCTGTCCGGGGTCGAGGTGGTGATGACCAAGCTGCACGCCGGCGGCAAGTTCGGCGGCGGCTCCTACGCGGCCTCCGGCGGCCTGCACGGCGTCGGCGCCTCCGTGGTCAACGCGCTCTCCTCCCGGCTGGACGTGGAGGTGGACCGGGACGGGGCCACCTACTCCCTCTCCTTCCGCCGCGGGGTGCCCGGCAGCTTCGACGGCCCCGGCCCGGACGCGCCCTTCACCCCCGGGTCCACCCTGGTCAAGGGTCGCCGCTCGGCCAAGAAGGCCGGGGTCACCGGCACCCGGACCCGGTTCTGGGCCGACCGGCAGATCTTCCTCAAGGACGCCCAGTTCACCCTGGACTACCTGCACAACCGGGCCCGGCAGACCGCCTTCCTGGTGCCCGGCCTGGCCATCACGGTGCGGGACGAGCGCGGCCTGGACGGCGCCCCGAACGGGGTCGAGCGGTTCCACTACTCCGGCGGGATCTCGGAGTTCTGCGACTACCTGGCCAAGGACCGGCCGATAACGGACACCATGCGGTTCACCGGCTCGGGCAACTTCACCGAGACCGTGCCGGTGCTGGACGAGAACGGCCACATGACCTCCACCGACGTCGAGCGGGAGCTCGAGGTGGACATCGCGGTGCGCTGGGGCACGGACTACGACACCACCGTCCGCTCCTTCGTGAACATCATCACCACGCCCAAGGGCGGCACCCACCTGACCGGCTTCGAACGCGGCCTGGTCAAGACCGTGAACGAGCAGCTGCGCGCGGTCAAGCTGCTCAAGGTCAGCGACGACCCGGTGATCAAGGACGACATCCTGGAGGGCCTGACCGCGGTGGTCACCGTCCGGCTGGCCGAGCCGCAGTTCGAGGGCCAGACCAAGGAGGTGCTGGGCACCCCGGCCGCGGCCCGGATCGTCGCCGCGGTGCTCTCCAAGGAGCTGCGCGACTTCCTGACCAGCACCGAGCGCAACCGCAAGCCGCAGGCCCGGGCGGTGCTGGAGAAGATCGCCTCGGCCGCCAAGACCCGGATCGCGGCCCGGATGCACAAGGAGACCCAGCGGCGCAAGAACGCGCTGGAGACCTCGGCCCTGCCGGCCAAGCTGGCCGACTGCCGCTCGGACGACGTGGACAAGACCGAGGTGTTCATCGTGGAGGGCGACTCGGCCCTGGGCACGGCCAAGCTGGCCCGCTCCTCGGAGTTCCAGGCCCTGCTGCCGATCCGGGGCAAGATCCTGAACGTGCAGAAGTCCTCCGTGGCGGACATGCTCAAGAACGCCGAGTGCGCCGCGATCATCCAGGTCATCGGGGCCGGCACCGGCCGCTCGTTCGACGTGGACGCGGCCCGGTACGGCAAGGTGATCATGATGGCCGACGCCGACGTGGACGGCTCGCACATCCGGACCCTGCTGCTGACCCTGTTCTACCGCTACATGCGCCCGCTGGTCGACGCCGGCCGGGTGTTCGCCGCCGTGCCGCCGCTGCACCGGATCGAGGTGATCGGCCAGGGCCGGGCGAAGAACGAGTACGTGTACACGTACTCGGACAGCGAACTGCACCGGGTCACCGCGGACCTGCAGCGCCGGAACAAGAAGATCAAGGAGCCGGTGCAGCGGTACAAGGGCCTCGGCGAGATGGACGCGGACCAGCTGGCCGAGACCACGATGGACCCGCGCCGGCGGATGCTGCGCCGGATCACGCTGGCCGACGCCGAAGCCGCGGAGAAGATGTTCGACCTCCTGATGGGCTCCGACGTCGCCCCGCGCCGGGACTACATCGTCAACTCGGCCGCCACGCTGGACCGGTCCAAGATCGACGCCTAGACGAGTTGTTCCGAATTCTGGCGCGGCACTCACCGTGCAGGTCAGCGCGCTTACCAGCAACTCGGCTCAGGCGCCAGAATTCGGAACAACTCGTCTAGACGGACGAGCGCTCGGGGCGCTCACGGAGTGAGGCCGGCGGCGGCGTCCGCCGCGGTGTCCGTTGCCGCGGCGGGGCCGCCGTCGGCGTCTTCGCCGCGGTCGTCGGTGCTGCGGCCGCCCGCCGAGGTCGCGCCGTCTGCCGCCTCCGCGTCCGAGTCCGCCTCGGCCAGGCCGAAGCGGTCGTGCAGCCGGCGCAGCGGGGCCGGGGCCCACCAGGCGGCCCGGCCGAGCAGGCCCATCGTGGCCGGGACCAGCAGCACCCGGACCAGGGTGGCGTCCACCAGGACCGCCACGGTCAGCCCGAGCCCGATCTGCCCGATGATCGCCGACCCGCCGACCATGAAGCAGGCGAAGACCACCGAGATCAGCAGGGCCGCGCTGGTCACGATCCGGCCGGACCGCTGCAGCCCGACCGGGACCGCCTCGACGGCCGCGGTGACCGACTCGGCCGGACCGGCCGCGCTCCTGCGCCGCAGGTACAGCTCGCGGACCCGGGCCAGGATGAACACCTCGTAGTCCATCGCCAGCCCGAACGCGATCGCGCCGACCAGCGGCACCGTGGTGATGTTCAGCGACCCGACGCCCTGCGCCCCGAACAGCCCGGCGAAGTGCCCGTCCTGGAAGACCCAGGTGACCACGCCCAGCGCCGCGCCCAGGCTCAGCAGCGTGGTCAGGATGGTCTTGACCGGGATCAGCACCGACCCGGTGAACGCGAACAGCAGCACCAGGATCGCCGCGCCGACCAGCAGCAACGCCCACGGCAGGCCCTGCCCGAGCATGTCGTCGAAGTCCACGACCTGCGCGGCCCGCCCGGTCACCTGCACGTTCAGCGTCCCGCGGTCGGCCCGGATCTGCCGCACCACGCCCTGCGCGACGTCCCCGTCGTCCGAGCCGGACGGCACGAGGTCGACCAGCAGGTCGCCGGTCGACAAGGTCGAGTTCGTGGCGCTCAGCACGCCCGGCAGGGTCGGGAGCGTCCGCGCGAACGCGTCGTAGGCCGTCCCGCGACCCTCGAACAGTACCTCGATCGGGGACGTCGACGCGTTGCCCCAGTGCGCCTCCTGGACCTCGTACGCGGCCCGCGGCTCGCTGCCGGGCGGCAGCGACCGGGCGTCGCCGTTGGACAGGCTCAGGCTCAGCAGCGGCGCGGCGCCCGCGGCCAGCACCGCGACCAGGCCGAGCAGCACCGGCAGCCGGAACCGCACCGCGAACCGGCCGATCCGGGCGAACATCCCGTCGTCGGAGAACGTCGCCCGCGGCTTGATCCGGCCTCCGCACAGGACCAGCAACGCGGGCAGCAGGGTGAGCGCGGCCACCATGTCCACGGCGACCACCGCGGCCACCGCCAGGCCCATCGAGCGCAGGAAGCTGCTGTCGAACACGGTCAGGCCGAGCGCGCACATGGTGACCGTCAGCCCGGAGAACAGCACGGTCCGCCCGGCGGTGCGCAGGGTCCGCTCGACCGCCTTCTGTTTGTCCCAGGTGTGCACGCGTTCCTCCCGGAAGCGGGTGATGATCAGCAGGCTGTAGTCGACGGCCAGGCCGAGCCCGATCATCGTCGTGATCTGCAGCGCGTAGGTGGAGATCGAGGTGACCTCGGAGAACCCGAACAGGATGAGCAGCGTGCAGGAGATCGCGCAGACCGCGACGGCCAGCGGCAGTGCGGCCGCGACGAACCCGCCGAAGACGAAGAACAACCCGATCAGCACGATCGGCAGGGACAGTTCCTCGGCCAGCTGCGCCGACTTCTTGATCGAGTGGTTCATCTGCTGGTTCAGCAGGTGGCCGCCGGTGACGTCGACATCCGCCCCGGTGATGGTGTGCAGGGCGGTGTAGGCGTTGTCCTCGGCCGTGTCCCGCGCGTCGTCCGTCAGAGTGAACCGGAACTGCACGCTGATGCCGAGAGCCTGCTGATCAGCGGAGACTCCGCTGTGGGGGTATGGATCCGGTACCGACTCGACCCCCGGGATCGCCCGGACGGTGGTCAGTATGTGCTCGATCTGCTGGCGGAACGCGGGGCTCGTGACCGAGCCGTCCGTCCCGCCCGCGTTGCCGACGACCGCGGTGATCGAGTCGCCGGCCTTGTCGGCGTCGTCGAGCACGTTCCCCGCCTGCGCGGATTCGCTGCTCGCCGGTACGCCGACTCCGCCGGTGAACCGGCCGGTGACCTGGCCGCCGATCGTGAACCCGAGAAAGATCAGGACCAACCAGACCAACGAGGTGAGCGCGGGATGCTTGATCACCGCGGCTCGCAAAGCTGTGGACATCGTGAGGGCTCCTAGGACACTGAACGCCTATATCAGGACGCCCACAGCATTCCGTCCGAGCCCTGCTCACCACATCGCCACCGGGCGCGATATCCCCGGCGGCGTCGTCTCCCTCGCGCGGGGGATCGGCTCCCTCGCTCCGGCTAGACGAGTTGTTCCGGATTCTGGCGCCTGAGCCGAGTGGCCGGTAGGTGCGCTGACCTGCCGGGTGAGTGCGCACGGCGAAACGGCTCAGCGGTGGTGGCTGCGCGCGCCCAGGCGCCGCCGATCAGCCGTTTCGCCGCGCCAGAATCCGGAACAACTCGTCTAGGGAAGAACCCTTAGGAGCGGCCGGTGCGCCCGGGCGGCGTCAGATCCGTTCCCAGCGCCAGCCGTCGTTGTCCTCGCACTTGATCGCGTCGCCGTTGGCGTCGATGCCGGTCGCGTTGTGGTCGCTGCTGCGGCACAACTCGCCGGGCGTGTAGCACTTGCCGCCGTTCGTCAGCGGTGTGCAGCCTTGCTGCGCCGGCGGGTTGGTCTTCACGGGCTTCGGCGGTGCCGGGGCCTTCGTCGTGTGCACCGGGGCGGGCTGCGTGCGGACCGGCGCAGGCTGGGTGTGGACCGGTGCAGGGGTGGTCGTGACGATGACAGGGGGCGGCGTCGTCACCACGATCGTCGGCGCCGCAGTCGTCGGCGCCACAGTCGTGGGCAGCGCGGACGGGCTGGCCGTCGGCGTGACCGCCGCAGGGGTCACCCCGCCGGCCGCGACCGGGTTGGACGCGGCCGTCTTGGCCGGGGGCGCGGTCACGCCGGCCAGTACGACGAGCGCCATGAAGCCGACTGCGGCGGTGATGATGCTGCGCCGCTTGACCGACCAGTCCGTCCGCTTCCAGAGCAACGCGAGACCGACCGGGAAGGCGAAGATCGTCAAAAGCACTACGTAGCCGGTCCGCCGATACCAGGGCTGCATCGACTGGGCCGACATGTACTGCGTCTGCGCCGACGCGGCCCGGAACGGCGAGATGATCGTCTCGTCGTCCGCGACCCACAGCTCCCAGCCGGAGGGCGGCGGCGGCCAGTACGGGTCGGGTTCCCAACCGGGCGGCGGAGTCCAGTCCGCGGGCGGCTGGGGCCAGTTCGGCGGTGGGTTGTATCTCATGAACGCCCCCTCGGCGTGGGGCGGCGACCCGCCGGGGCCGCGGAACCGCCGAGCCCGGCCGACGTCGACGCCCTGGATGCAGTCGTCGGTACTGCGCAACGGCATGACGCTAGACCCGGGCGAAGGAAAAGAAGTGGTAAAAACACAGCTTGTAACACGAGTGCGACCTATGCGAATCCAGAACGTGACCGTGGCGTCGCGACCTGTCAGTGCAGAGCCGGCGCCCGAACCCTCACCGCCCGGGGGTGGCCAGGCCGGATTCGTAGGCGTAGACGACCGCGTGAATGCGGTCTCTGAGGTGCAGCTTCGCCAGGACGTTGCTGACGTGGGTCTTGACCGTGTGTTCGCTCACGACGAAGGCGGCGGCGATCTCGGCGTTGGACTTGCCCTGCGCCAGCAGTACCAGGGTCTCGCGTTCGCGGACGGTGAGCTGGGCCAGCGCGGCGGCCTGGGCCTGGGCGGGGGTCTGGCCGGGCTGCGCGCCGGGGCCGGGCAGCGGGCGCTGCGCGGCGAACTCGGCGATCATGCGCCGGGTGACGCTGGGCGCGAGCAGGGCCTCGCCGCCGGCGACCACCCGGACGGCGTGGATCAGGTCGTCGCGGCGCAGGTCCTTGAGCAGGAAGCCGCTGGCGCCGGCGCGCAGGGCGGCGTAGACGTAGTCGTCGAGGTCGAAAGTGGTCAGCATGATCACCCGGCAGTCGGTGTCGGCGCAGATCGCCCCGGCGGCGGCCAGGCCGTCCAGGACGGGCATCCGGACGTCCAGCAGCGCCACATCGGCTTTCTGCGCCTTGACCGCGTCGATCGCCTGCCGGCCGTTCTCGGCCTCGGCGACCACCTCGATGTCCGGCT
Source organism: Actinocrinis sp. (assembly GCA_035943635.1). Lineage (GTDB taxonomy): Bacteria > Actinomycetota > Actinomycetes > Streptomycetales > Catenulisporaceae > DASZBX01. The sequence goes on from DASZBX010000105.1 coordinate 186,820, forward strand.
GGGCGTCCAGGATCATCGCGAAGCCGGCCCGGACCAGCTCCTGATCGTCGGCGACGACGATGCGTATGGGCACGAATGCCTCTCTCCCGTGGTTGATGCAGTGATGACGCGACGCGACGCGCCGCGGCAGGCGCGGCCGAGTCAGCGGCCAGCGAATGGTATCAATGCCGTGACCGCGTAGCCCCCGCCGTCGCGGCCCGGACCGCTGGTCACCTCGCCCCCGCAGGCTGAGATGCGTTCCCTGATGCCGATCAGGCCCCGGCCCGCGCCGGGCAGGCCGGAGACCGGCGAGGTGCCGACCGATGCCGAGGCGGCAAGGCCGGGGCTCAGGCCGAGGCCGTCGTCTTCGACCCGGACCGTGAGGCGTTCCGCACCCCAGCTCAACCGCACCTCGCTGCGGCAGGCGCGGGCGTGCTTGACCGTGTTGGTCAGCGACTCCTGCACGGTCCGGTACACGGCCATCTCCACATCCGCCGGCAGCGGCCGCTGCTCGCCCTCGGTGACCAGGTGGACGTCGAGCCCCGTCGCCCGCACGGACTCCAGCAGCTTGGGCAAGGCGTCGATGGTCGGCTGCGGGGACAGGGCGAGGGTGTCGTCCTCGCGCAGAACCCCGAGCATGCGGCGCAGCTGGACCAGCGCGTCCCGGCCCGCGTCGGCGATCGCCTCGAACGCCTGCTCCGCCTTCTCCGGCGCGGAACGCACCACCACCGGCCCGGCTTCGGCCTGCACCACCATCACGCTGACCGAGTGGGCCAGGACGTCGTGCATGTCGCGGGCGATCCGGGCCCGTTCCTCGGCGCTGGCCTCGGCGACCCGGGCGGCCGCGCTCTCCTGTTCCGTGCGCATCTGCTCGGCGAACAGCTGTGCGTACATCCGCTGCTGGTGCGCGAGCCGTCCGACCGCGAGCGCGAAGCTGTAGGTGATCCCGTTCAGCAGGGCGCTCTCGGAGGAGTGCACGGCCAGGAACGTGCCGGCGATCGTGGTCACCGCCGCGATCCGCATCTGCCAGCGTTTGCCCAGGTAGGCGACGGTCGCAATGGCGACCAGCAGGCCGATCGGGGCGCCGGAGAACGGCGAGTGGGTCGCGGCGGTGTGCGCGGCGAAGGTGTAAGTCAGCGAGATCAGGCCGACGGCCACGAACACCGTGAACGGGAACCGCCGGCGCCAGAACAGCGGGATGCCCGCGGCGACCGGGAACAGGTACACCCACCAGGCCCAGGAGGTGTTCAGGTCCTGGGCTGCGGACCGGGCGTTCCAGATCTGGGTGTAGATCGCGGTGAGCATGATCAGCGTGTCGAGCACGACCGGCGGTGTGCGGCGGACCAGGAAATCGATCGGGTCTCTCAACGGCGGCGGCTCTCCAACGCGGCGGGACGGGTCACCCCATTGTCACGGCCGGCCGCCCGGCTTCCCTCCCTCGGAAGGGGGAGATCGGGCCGGGCATGGGCGGCCGGGTTCAGCCGAGTTTCTCCACGGCCAGGACGCTCAGCTCGATCGGGGTGCCGAACGCCTTGCCGCAGGACTCGGCCCGGGGCTCCGCGGCCGCGCGCTGCGCGACGGAGACCCGGTACGCGACCGTGTGCGCGGTCAGGCCCACGTCCCAGGTGTCGTCGCCGGTCTGCCGCTCGCCGGTCACCAGCACCGCGTCGGCGGCGAACTCCTGGAGTTCGTCCCGCAACGCCAGCTCGGCGGCCTGGCCGCGTTGGTTCCACGTGGATCGGCCGCGGCACAGCCGGGTGAGCACGCGTCCGTGCCGGGCCGCCGCCACTGCCTCGGCGCCGCTCGCCGCGTCCAGACGGCCGTAGGTGTAGCCGGTGGGCAGGACCAGGGCGGTCGGCGCGAACCGGTGGCCGCCCAGGTGGTCGCACTCCCACACGTCCACACTGTCCGCCCCGGCCGACGCCATGAGCTCGGCCAGATCGAGGGACAGTGCGCGGCCCAGCAGGGCGCAGCAGCGGTCGCGTTTGCCGTTCGTGCAGACCAGGAGGACGGGGACCGGCTCCGGAACGGCGGCCGAGAGCAGGCCGCCGGCCGTCCAGTCTCCGGCGGCCAGTGCGGCGAGGTCCAGATCGAGGAGCTGGTGCGGGTCGGTGATGGTCAGGCTGCGCAGGGCGGTGCGGCCCGGGGCGGTGTCGGCGAGGAGTACCCGCCGGTCGCGTGCGGGAGCGCTTGCGGTGTCTGTGTCTGTGTCTGGGTCTGCGCTTGCGGTGTCTGGTTCTGCGTCCGGGGTCAGCGCGTGGCGGCCCGGGCGGCGGATCAGGGCGATCCGGACCCCGGCCGCCGCGGCCCGGCGTTCCAGCTCCTGGCCGAGGTGAACGTCCAGATGCGACTCGGTCAGCGCGCGTTTGCCCCACGGGCCGGGCTGTTCGATCGCGAGCCAGGCCACGGCCTGCGCGCCGGTTCCGGCCAGCGGCTCGGCCAATCGGACGGACGAGGCGGAGCAGCTCGCGGGCTCAGGATGCGGGTGACGTGTCGTCGCCATGGCGACACTCTAGCGGGTGATCGTTACGCTCACCCGAACAGGCGAATCATGGGTGCCCCCGGTCAACCGTCCGGCGCATGATGGAGGGGCAACCGGCCAGTACCTGCGCTGGTCGCTGCGGCAGCAGTGCGGAGGCTTCCGATGGACGCCGAGAAGATCAGTCCCGAGTATTCCGGGAGCGCCGCGGGTTCTGCGGGCTCTCCACGTCCAGCCGACACCGGCAGCGGCTCGGCCGGGGAGCCTTTCAGCATGGACCCGGTGCACCCGGACCTGCTGCGCCCGGACGTGAACGCGGACGCCGCCGCCGCGCTGGCGGCCGAGTTCCGCCGGGCCCGGTCCGCCGAGGAGCGCCCGGCCCACCGCCGCCGCACCCAGCTCGCCGAGCGCCGGCCGCGGGCCACCGACCTCGGATTTCCGGCCGTGCTGGAGCACGAGGTGGTCGGGATCGAGATCGGCGCGGCGCCCCGGCCGATCATCGTGCACCGCTGGGTCGACGGCCGGCCGCGGGCCTTCCCGATGCGCCCGCTGCACGCCGTGGTCTGGGCCCGGGCCGGCCGGGTCACCCTGATCGGCGACGACGACGTCACCCACCGGCTGACCCTGCTGGCCCCGGACGAGCACGGCGCGCACCGGATCGGCGAGCACTGGCCGCTGAACGAGCCGGAGAACCGGGCCAAGCGGGTGGCCGCGGCGACCCTGCGCGACGTCGGGGAGGTGCTGATCTTCCCGGTCTGGCTGGCCCGGACCGCGCACCTCAGCGCCGAGCGCAACGCGATGACGAAGCGCTTCCTGCGCGACCTGGCCGCGGCCAGCCCGGACACCGTGATCCAGCACAACCAGACCTTCGGCACCCCGGCGCCCACCCCCGGCCAGGTGCCGCCGTTCGAGCACCGCGGGCTGCTCGGGCACGAGGGCTACCCGAAGGAGATGGCGATGGACGAGCGGATGCGGGCCGGGGAGAAGGAGGACTGAGGCCTACTGCAGGTTCCAGGTCTGGTTCGAGCCGCCGTTGCCGGGCCACTGGATGATGGCGCCGCCGGCCGAGGTCGAGTTGCCGGAGACGTCGATCACCTGGCCGCTCTCCAGACTGGTCAGCTCTTAACTCTTGTCGGTGCTGGAGGTGTACGAGCCGACGTCCGCCTGGGCAGCCCATGCCCGGGCGGATGTTCTCTTGCGTTTGTTTGCGTCGCTTTACCTCGCGGCCGAACGGCTGCTGTGCCGGGCCGCGTCCGCTCAGGCCAGCAGGGCCCGGGCGGTCAGCGCGCGGGCCAGGTCGTCGCGCTGCTCCAGGACCAGGCGGCGCAGCGCGGGCGCGTGCTCCCCGGCCAGCCAGTGGTCGGCCCGGTCCAGCGTGCCGCGGTCCACCAGCAGGTGCGGGAAGCCGAGCGAGGCCACCCGGGTCGCGTTCTCGATCGTGCGCTCGGCCCAGACCGCGTCCAGCCGGGCGAAGTACGGCTCGACGAACGGCGGCAGCAGCTCCCGCTGGTCCGCCCGGGACATCCCGCCGAGCAGCTCGGCCAGCAGGTCGGTCGGCAGGTCGCCGGCGTCCACGGCCAGCCGCCAGGCCCGGGCCTTGGCCTCCGGCAGCGGGCGCGCGGCCAGCCCGGCCGTGTGGTGCAGCCGGCCGGCCGCCGACCCGTCCCGGGCCAGCTCCGCGTCCAGCTCCGCCTCGCCCGCGCGGCCCGCGCCGACCAGTGCCTTCAGGAAGGTCCAGCGCAGCTCGGTGTCCACCTCCAGCCCGGGCAGCCCGGCCCGCCCGGCCAGCAGGTCGGCCAGCAGCCCGAACTCCTCGTCGCCGACCGCCGCCCCGGCCAGGAACCCGGCCCAGGCCAGCTGGTGGTCGGAACCCGGCTGCGCGGCCCGCAGCTCGCGCAGGGCCATCGCGGCCACCTGCCGGCCGGCCCGGCCGGACAGGTCGTCCGGCAGGTAGTAGTCCAGCGCGATCCGCACCTCCCGCTGGAGGTTCTGCACCACGCCGACCATCGACTCGGCCGGGCCGTGCCGGTCCACCAGGTCGATGAACTCGGTCGCCGGCAGCACGCCGTCCCGGGTCATGTTCCACAGCGAGGACCACAGCAGGCTGCGCGCCATCGGATCCTCGAACGAGGACAGCCGCTCGCGCAGCCAGGCCAGGTCGGCCGGGCTCAGCAGCAGCTTGCAGTACGACTGGTCGGTGTCGTTGATCAGCAGGAAGTCGCCGTCCCGGACGTGCACCGACACGGGCTCGGCGCCGAGGTCGATCCGCTGTTCGGCGACCCGGACCGGTCGGCCGTACTCGTCCGCCCGGTACGCGGCCAGCGCGATCAGGTGCGGCCGCGGGTGCCCGGCCTGGCGTACCAGCCCGTCCCGGCCGTGGCTGAGCGTGTTGACCCCGGAGGTCTCCAGCCAGGCCTTGGACCAGGCGCCCAGGTCCCGCCCCGAGGTCTCCTCCAGCGCGGCCAGCAGGTCGGCCAGGGTGGTGTTGCCGAAGGCGTGCCGCTTGAAGTAGCGGCGCAGGCCCTCCAGGAAGTTCTCCTCGCCGACGTACGCGACCAGCTGCTTGATCACCGCCGCGCCCTTGGAGTAGGTGATCCCGTCGAAGTTCAGCTTCGCGTCTTCGAGGTCGTCGATCGTGGCCACGATCGGGTGCGTGGTCGGCAGCTGGTCCTGCCGGTACGCCCACGCCTTGCGCCGGTTGGCGAAGGTGACCCAGGCGTTGGTCCAGCGGGTGGCCTTGACCGACACGTACGAGCCGAAGAACTCGGCCAGGGACTCCTTCAGCCACAGGTCGTCCCACCACTGCATGGTGACCAGGTCGCCGAACCACATGTGCGCCATCTCGTGCAGGATGGTGTTGGCCCGGCCCTCGTACGCGGCGTCGGTCACCTTCGACCGGAAGATGTAGTCCTCGGTGAAGGTGACGCAGCCCGGGTTCTCCATCGCGCCGAGGTTGTACTCGGGCACGAACGCCTGGTCGTACTTGCCGAACGGGTACGGGTAGTCGAAGTGGTCGTGGTAGAAGTCCAGGCCGCGCTTGGTGACGTCGAAGATCTCGGTGTCGTCGAAGTACTCGGTCAGCGACTTGCGACACAGCGCGGACAGGGGGATGTAGAGCGTGGACCCGTCCGACAACACGCGCGTGTACTCGTCCTGCGCCACGTGGTACGGCCCGGCGACGACGACCGTGATGTAGGTGGAGATCCGCTCGGTGGGGGAGAAGGTCCACCGGGCCACCCCGTCCACCACCTTCGCCCGCCGGGCCGGGGCCGCGTTGCTGGACATGTGCCAGCCGGCCGGGGCGGTGATGTCGAAGACGAACGAGGCCTTGAGGTCGGGCTGCTCGAAGTCGGCGTACAGCCGCCGCGCGTCGGCCGGCTCGAACTGGGTGTAGAGGTAAGTCTGCTGGTCGACCGGGTCGACGAACCGGTGCAGCCCCTCGCCGGTGCGGCTGTAGGCGCACTGCGCGACCACGGTGACCACGTTGTGCGCGGCCAGCCCGTCCAGCGTGATCCGCGAGTCCCGGAACACCTCGGCCGGGTCCAGCATCCGGCCGTTGAGCTCCACCGACTCCACCGCCGGCGCGATCAGGTCGAGGAAGGTGGCGGCCCCGGGCTCGGCGCAGTCGAACTCGATCGTGCTGGCCGAACGGAACGTCCCGGCCCCGGCGTCCTTGGCGTTCCCGAGGTCCAGCGCGATCCGGTACCGCCCGACCCGGACCAGGCGTGCGCGCTCCCGGGCTTCCGCACGGGTCAGGTTCTGTCCAGCCATCAGCCGCTCTTTTCTTCATCGCCAGTCTCGCCCGGAGCCTATCCAGTGGAGAGTTTCCCGGGAAAGCCGCGCCCATCCGCAATTATTGCCGGAATGTTGACAACTCGTGGTCGGACTATTGGGTGATGGCGGCCCGGGGGTTTGGTGCGAGTATAGACAGGGGGCGAAGATAATGCTCAGGATGCGAATGCGGAAATCAGGACGCGGATGTGCGGTCGGGGCGCCGGGATAGAGTTGCGGATCGTGAGTGAATCCGCGTACTTGCGCGCCGCCAAGACTGCTTATGACACCGTCGCTGTGGATTACGGCAGGTTCCTGCGTGAGGAGTTGGCGGCCAAGCCGGTGGATCGCGCGATGCTCGCGGCGTTCGTGGAGCAGGTCCGGGAGGCTGACGCCGGGCCGGTCGCGGACCTTGGCTGCGGTTCCGGGCGGGTGACTGCGCACCTGGCTTCGCTCGGGCTGGACGTCTTCGGCGTGGACCTGTCGCCGCAGATGGTGGCCGTGGCCCGTGAGACGTATCCGGGCCTGCGGTTCGAGGAGGGGACGATGACAGCCCTGGACCTGGCCGCTGGGTCACTGGGCGGCGTGGTGTCGTGGTACTCGATCGTGCACACGCCGCCGGAAGTGCTGCCGACGGTGTTCGCGGAGTTCAGCCGGGTGCTTGCTCCCGGCGGCCACCTCCTGCTCGGCTTCAAAGCGGGCGACAAGCTGAAGCATCTGAGCAACGCCTACGGCCACGACCTGTCGCTCGACGTCTACTGGATGCAGCCCGACCGGATCGCCGACCTGCTTGCCGAGGCGGGGATCGTCGTGCACGCCAGGCTGGTGCGGGAGCCGGACCGGATGGAGCGGCCGAGGCACGGACCGCAGGCGTTCTTCCTCGGCCACAAGGCGCAGGCTTAGGAGTCCGCAGCGAAAGGCCCCGCTCCCGGCGGGGGACGACTGCCGTCGGGAGCGGGGGCCGGGCTGCTGCGTCAGTCGGTGCTGAAGTAGCCGCTGCAGTCGATGACCAGCTTGATCGTTCCGGAACTCTGATTCAGGATGCTGATCGCGTTGCTCGTATTGGTAGTGGTGAAGGTCAGGTTGGCGATGTCCTGGCTTGCGATCCAGTTGAGGTTCGAGGTACTGGGGACCGGGGTCAGGCTGCCGGGGTAGACGATCGCGTCGCCGAAGGACGTCTCCTGCGTCGCGGTGACGATGAGCGCGAGAGTCGGCTGCACGGCGGTGGTGACCGGGGCGACGGCGCCGGCGGTCAGCGAGAACGTGCCCTCGGCGGCAACGGTCCCGGTGGTGCCGCCGATCCCGGACCGGGTGTCGACCAGGCGGGTCGGGTTGGTGGAGTGGTAGTCCAACCCGGTGGTGTCGGTGGTGAAGTAGCCGGTGATGTCGCCGATGACGCCGGTGGTTCCGCCGGCCGCGCCCTGGTTCGCGATGGTGATCGATCCGTTGGCCGGGTCGATCGCCACGTCGCCGGCCAGCGAGGCCACGCCCGCGCTGCCGTTGTAGGTGAGCGTGGTCATGGTCGGCACCGAGGTCAGCGCCGCGGAGTAGGCGGCCAGGAAACCGGACCCGGTGCCGTTGATCGCGGTGATGTTGATCGCCACCGCGGTCGCGTTGGACGGCACGCCGTTGCTCCCGGTCACCTGCAGGGTGAAGGTGGAGTCGGCCGCCATGTTCCCGTTCAGGCCGCCGATGTCGGAGCGGCTGTCCAGGACCCGCGCGGAGGTGCTCAGCGGGTGGTAGGTCTGCCGCCCGGTCGCGGTCGGGTCGCTGGAGTAGTAGCCGGTGACGTCCAGGATCAGCTGGACGGTGCCGAAGGAGCTGTTGAACAGGTCGATCTTCCCGTCGGTGCCGACCGGGACGATCTCGGTGCCGGTGACCGTGTTGGTCGGGGAGAAGTTGGTCCCCGAGGCCATCGGCTGCTGGGCGGTGTCCGCGTACGCGGCGACGTACCCGTCCTGGGTCGGCGAGGTGACGGTCAGTTCCACCTCCACGGCCGTGATGTGGCTGCTGGGCATCCCGGCGACGCCGGCGATCTGGACCGGCAGAGCGGAGTTGGCGGGGACGGCCCCGGCGACGCCGCCGGTCATGCCGAGACCGCTGCGGGTGTCCAGGATGCGGGTCGGGGTCGCCAGCGAGTGGTGGTACGACGGCGCGCTCGGGTTCGGCGCGGGCGGCTGGACCGTGTTCCACAGCTGGACCTGGGCGATCTGCCCGGTGAAGTACCCACTGGGTGCGGACGCGGTCTGGCCGACGCCGACCTTGAGGACGCCGGTGGCTCCGGTGGCCGGAGCGGTGTGGTCGCCCGAGGCCACCAGGGTATTGTCGACGTAGAGCTGCGTCACCTTGGTCAGATAGTTGTAGGTCGCGGTGACCTCGGTCCACGCGCCGAGGCTGACGGTGCCCCCGGTGATCGTGTCGTAGGTGGCCGCCGTGCCCGCGCCGGTGTTCAGGGCGAAGGCCCAGCCGGAGGCGGTCGGGATGACGGTCAGGCCCGAGTCCGCGGAGCCGGACTGGGAGAGGGCGACCCCGCCGAGAACGGTCGGGTCGACCCAGGCCGAGAGCGTGAAGCTCTTGGTCAGGTCCAGCGGGCCGGCCGAGGTGGCCAGCGAGCCGGTCGTGCCGTTCAGGGCCGCGTCCGGGCTGAACATGCTCCCGACGTTCCAGGTGGCGCCGGTCGCGCTCCCGGTCAGCGGCAGCGGGGTCGCGGCGTTGCCGGTGTCGGCGGTGGTGGTGATCGCCGAGCCGCTGTTGCCGCCGGCCGAGCCCATGTCCTGGAACTGCCAGGCGTGGGTGGCCGTGGTCAGGGTCTGCGGCGAGCCGGCCGGGCTGCTCAGGCCGGTGTCGGTCGAGTTGGGCGCGACGGTGGCCACGGTCGTGGTCAGGCCGCTGGTGCCGGTGACCCACAGGACCGGGCCGTTGTTCAGGTCCGCCGCCCGCAGGGTCACGGCCGCGCCGGTGTTCCAGCCGCTGGTGGCGAGGTTGTACTGGTGCGTGCTGGTGAGGACCGTGGAGCCCGGGTACGCCGGGTCGGTGCCCGCGCCGCCGGGCAGGGTGGCCCCGCCCGCGGTCAGACCGGTCCACAGGTCGAGTGCGCCGGTGGTCTTGTCCCACAGGAACAGGTCGGTGGCGCCGCCGATCTGGGCGCTGGCCAGGGTCCAGCTGTCCCAGTCCGTGGTGCCGTCGGGGCTGGGGGTGCCGGTCAGGTCGTCGGCGGTGTAGTAGTCGCCGAGGCCGGAAGGACTGTAGAGGTAGAGGTTGTTGTCCGTGACGGCGAACATGTCGCTGTTCAGCGCGGAGCCGCCGCCGCCGTCGGTGCTGGCGGTGCTGCCCGCGTTGACGACCTGCTGGGCGTTGACCGAGCCGTCGTTGAAGCTGCCCGCGGCGATCGCGGGCGGGCTCTGGCCGCTGTTGGCCGGGCTGGTCGAGGTGAGGGTGTCGGCGCTGCCGTCGTTGCACAGGATGGTGGCGCCGCCCGAGGCGGGGTTGTAGTCGAAGATGTCCTGGATGTCGTCGCCGCAGTAGTCGCCGGTCAGGGCCTGGGTGCCGGTCCAGTCCGAGGCGCTGCCGGTGCTGGACAGGCCTGCGACGCCGATGTTCGCCGGGGTGGCGGCCACGGTCCCGTTCGGAGTCCCGGCCGCGTACCACAGGCCGGCCGGCATGCCGGTGGCGCCGCCGCCGGGCACGATCAGGTCCGGGGTGCCGTTGCCGTCGAGGTCGCCGTCGGTGGTCGGCGTGGTCGGGAAGGCGGCGTCCAGGGGGGTGGTGTAGGCCTGCCCGACGTCGCCGCCCGAGCTGACCCCGATCACTGTCAGGGTATTGACCTCTTGGGGGAGCTGGATGCTGAACGTCGCGTCGCCGGAGCTGGCCGGCGCGACGCTCGGCACGCTCGAGTTCAGCTGGTAGGTGTAGCTGATCGGGATGCTGCTGCCGTCGTCGGCCGGGACGACCGAGAACGAGCAGGTGGTGCCGATCGGAACTCGGGCCGAGGAGGTGCACAGCGGGGACCCGGTCGCGGTGACCGTCGGCTGGCCGGGCGCGTTCGGGTTGTAGGTGAAGGAGCAGGCCGGGCTGTTGGCCGACAGGGTCCCGTCGGTCGTGGACGCGCTCCAGTCGAATGTCGTCGTGGTTCCGCCCGCGGCGCCGTCCAGGATGGTCTGGGCGACCGGGAGGGTGGCCGTGGTGTTGCCGCCGCTGACCGTGTTCCCGCTGGTCAGCAGGTTGGTGCTGCTGCCGGACTTGGTCAGCGTGAACGAGGTGGTGAGATTGTTGCCGGCCGGGGAGTCGACCGGGGCGTAGAGCGTGATCGAGCCCTTGCCGACCGGGTTGCCGTTGGTGCAGGCGCCGCCGGGCGATGTGGTCAGCGCGCCGAAGGTGGGCACCAGGTCATAGGTGACCGAGAAGGTGGTGTTGGTTTCGCTGTACTGGCGCCAGGTCAGGTCGTTGGACTCGTCGGCCGCGCGCAGCCCGATGGTCAGGTTCGAGTGCCCTGCGCTCTGGAAGGCGCTGTTCAGGGCCGTGCCGCTGAAGCCGACGGCCTTGTTGGCGCAGGTGTTCCCGCCGACCTGGGAGGTGGAGGCGAGCTTGGAGATCCAGGCCGGCTGGGCCATCCAGGTGGTGCTGTTGCTGATGGTCCCGGTCTGGTAGAGGTCGATCTCCTCGCCGGTGCAGTTCGTCGACCAGTCGTCGAGCAGGCCGACGGTCGAGTTCGTGACCACCGCGCCGGCCGGGACGCCGCTGGTGTTCAGGGTCAGGAAGCTGCGGGAGACGCTGACCGGGTTGCAGGGGTTCGGGTCGCTGGTGTCGCCGCAGTAGCCGACCTCCATCTGCCCCTTCTGGCCCTTGGAGCTGTCGGGGTAGGCGCGCGTGCTGTAGTAGCTGTTGACCGAGGTCCAGCTGGAGACGCCGCCGTTGCTCGCGGTCGGGCCCCAGGCCGGGTCGTAGTAGAGCGGGAAGTCCTGGGCCGGGTCGGCGGCCAGGGAGGCGGGCGCGGTCAGGGTCAGGGTATTGTTCTTCAGCGAGGTGCCCAGGTCGGCGACGTGCGCCTGGCTGCCGGGCGCGGTGACGCTGGACGGCGCGGTCGGGGTGGCCGGGTGCGCGCCGGCCGGGGTCGCGGCGGCCTGGGTCGGTGAGCTCTGGCCGGGAGCCAGGGTGTTGGAGTCCCAGGCGCGGGGTGCGGGCGCGGTGAACAGGGCCTGGCCGGCCTTGTCGTCGGCTTCCAGAACGCCGTCGGCGTCGGCCCGGACGGTCAGGCCGCCGGTGGTGGTCAGGCCCGCGGTGAGTAGCCCGGGCAGCTTCGGGTCGGCGGCCGCCTGCGGGGTGGTGACGACGAAGACGTCGGAGAACCCGCCCTGCTCGTCGGCCGTGACAACCAGGTTCACGCCGGTCAGGACATCGGCATAGGTGGCGGTGGGGCCGGAGACGGTCGGCGCCGGGAGGGTGGCCGGCAGGGTCACGGTCAGGGTGCGGCCGCCGGAGTCGAGGGTGGCCAGCCGTCCGTTTCCGCCGCCGGACAGGCGCAGTGCGTCGGTGCTGGCGGCGGGGGAGAGCGAGCCGTCCTTGTTCACGGCCAGGTTCGCGTCCAGGTCGGTCCAGGTATCCCCGCGCAGGACCCGGGTGGGCAGCAGCGACGAGGAGTAGACGAAACTGCCGTCGGGCTGCGCGGTGGTCTCGGTCGTCGCGGTGGTCAACGAGTCCACGGCGACGGCCTTGCCGGTCGCCCTGGCCCGTGCGGACGCGGCCAGGGCGGTCAACGGGCCCTTCGCCGCTGTGTCAGTGCTCTGTGCGACCGCCGGACCCGACGGCGGCTTGGTCCCCGCGCAGGCCGGCGCGACGCCCGTGACCCCGGCCAACAGGCCGGCGCACGCGGTCACCGCCAAGGCTCTGGAAAGGGTCTTCCCTCGTGTGAATACACATACTTGTCTTATGTGCATGACAGACTGATCCCCAATTCGACGTGTGATGTACCGCTTCTGATATAGCGTTTCCCGTGTGGGGGCGTTACCCCTCGCTTCGGCACGATACCCGCTCCGCCCGGTGGGCGCACCCCATCGGGATTGGGTAACGGGTGCCATGTTGATGCTGGTGAGGGCCAATCAATATCAGAGATCATCGTTATCTTACCGTTACGATCAAGCCTATTTCGAGGCTCCGGGGGGCTTGCTAGTGTGACGGACCGAACGGGTAGTAGAGCACTGTCACAATTCGGATGTTTCACGGGAATGCGTCATCTGCGACAGTGGGCAAGCAATTATTTGGTTGTTAATTTCAAGTTCATTATCTGTGCATACTGATGGGGTGTGAGTATGTCAGCGGTATTCTTGGGCCGCATGTCTGCGAAACGCAGACTGGTATCGGTCGCAACAGCCATGGCCCTTTCGGTCTCGATGGTGACCTGGTCGGCCGTACCGGCGCAGGCGCAGACCCCGACGGTGCCGGACGCGTCGTCCGGCACTCCGTCGACGGTGTTGCCGCCGGTCAAACCGACCTTCGCCAAAGTACCGAACGCGGCCGGGACCTCGGCCAAGGCGACGGCGACCACCTGGCCGGCCGCGTCCGCCGGCACCGTGACGATCGCCGCGAACGGCGCGAAACCCGCGCCGACCGGAGCGTCGCCGGGCGCCGATAACCAGAACACGACGAAACCCGTCTACGCAGGCTCGACCCCGGTGTGGATCGAGCCTGCCAGTGCCACCGCCGGCAGCGGGACCCCGGCGGGCGCAGCGAAGGCGGCGACCGGTGTCGACCCGGCCGGCAGCCTGACCTCGGTCTCCGTCTCGGTGCTCGCGCACGGCGCGGCCACCGCGGCCGGGATCGACGGCGTGATCGCGACGTTGACCCCGGTCGGCTCGGGCAGCACCCGGGTCGGACTGAACTACTCCTCCTTCGCCCAGGTCTACGGCGGCAACTACGGCCTGGGCCTGCGGCTCGTCCAGCTGCCGGCCTGCGCGTTGACGACTCCGGCAGTGGCGGCCTGCCGCGTGCAGACGCCGCTGGCCCAGGGGCAGAACGACGCGTCGTCCCAGCTGGTATCCGGCGTGGTGACCTTCCCGTCCGCCGCCATCGGTTCGGCCCAGGCCCAAGCGTCCTCGAAGCCCGCCGCGACGGTGATCGCCGCGGTGCCGGCCGACGGTGGATCGGGTTCGGCAGACGGCGGCGGCCCGGCCGGCCAGTACGGTGCGACCACGCTGAAGGCGGAAGGCTCCTGGGCGGAGGGCGGCGACACCGGCGGCTTCACCTACAGCTATCCGATCGCGGTCCCTCCAGCGACCTCGAAACTGGCCCCTGACATCGATCTCTCGTACAACTCCGAGGGTACTGACGGGCAGACCGCCTCGTCCCAGGCGCAGGCGAACTGGATCGGCGACGGATGGTCGACGGCCGATTCGTACATCGAGCAGTCCTTCGTCTCGTGCAACGACGATCCTGAGGGAACGGTTCTGCCGTCTGCAGAAGCAACCTATGACGACTGCTATGGCGGTCCGGTGCTCACGCTTTCGCTCAACGGCACGTCGACTTCAATGGTCTGGGATTCGACTCACTCGGTGTGGAAGGCCCAGGACGACGTCGGAGACGTCATCTCCCAGGTGGGCGGATCGATATTCGGGCCCGGTTCGGATTCGTCCTCGTACTGGAAGGTGACTGAGCGCGACGGAAGTACCTACTACTTCGGCATGAACGAACTGCCAGGTTGGACTACCGGGGACGCAACGACCAACTCCGTGGACACGGTGCCCGTCTATTCGGCGAATTCCGGTGATCCGTGCTACAACTCCGCCGGGTTCACCTCATCTGTGTGTACAGAGGCTTACCGCTGGCACCTGGACTACGTCACGAAGCTGGCCGGAACTCCGGCCAGCTCTCAGAACGAGGCAATGTCGTACTACTACGACCAGAGCACGAATTATTATGGTGAAGACAAAGGCAAGACCGTCGTCCCGTACACGCGCGACAGTCACCTGGACCACATTGATTACGGGTTCACCGACCCGAACGCCTACGGAACGGTGCCGGACAAGATTGCCTTTGTGGCCGGAGACCGGTGTGAGGCGAGTTCCACCGTCACCTGTGATCCGCTGAACTCCTCAACGTCGGCGAACTGGTCGGACGTGCCGTTCACCGACATCTGCCAGTCCACAGGCACGTGTTCGAACTACGGCCCTTCGTTCTTCTCCACGGTCGCCCTGGCGTCGATTACGACGGAACAGTGGAATGGCTCGTCCTACGGGAACATCGATTCCTATGCGTTGGTCCAGACGATGCCTTCGCCGGGAGACGGCACATCGGCGACGCTCTGGCTCTCGACCATCACCCGCACTGCCGAGGACGCCAGCGCGCAGGGCGGAAGCGTGACGATGCCGGCAGTGACGTTCGGTGGTACGCAAATGGCCAACCGAGTCGTCGTGGGCACCGGTCTCCCGGCTCTCAACCGATTCCGGATAACGTCGATCACAACGGAGACCGGGTCGGTTATATCCGTCACCTACAGCCAACCGGACCCGTGTTCTGCGACGGCGCTCCCCACACCCTCCTCTAATACGTCCTCGTGCTTCCCTGAGGAGTGGACTCCGGCCGGATACACCGCCGCGATCACGGACTGGTTCAACGCGTGGGCGGTGAAGTCCGTGGCTTCCTCGGATCCGACCGGCGGCAGCGCTGGCCAATACTCGGGGTTCACCTACAACGGCGGCGCAGCCTGGCACTTCGACGACAGCGAAATGGTGCAGTCCAAGTATCGCACCTGGGGCCAGTTCCGCGGCTATGCAAGTGTGGTGACAACCACTGGCCAGGGGGGCGACCCGGTCACACAGTCGCAGACCTGGTACTACCGCGGCATGGACGGCAACTGGCTCAATACCACCGGCACCAGCGTGCAGTCCGCGACTGTCACCGATACCAACGGGGGCGTCCACCCAGACTCGGACCAACTTGCCGGCCAGGTGCTCGAGAGCGCGAAATACAACGACGACACCACGAGCGCGACCACTAACATCAGCAATGCGACGATAACGTCCTTCTGGGTATCAGGTGCCACAGCGACGCGCCTGCGCCCGGCGCAGGGGACTGCGTACGCGGCGCTGCCGCCGTTGACTGCGAACACGACCGCGAGTGTCGAAACCTGGACTACGCAGGCGATTACAGACTCGTCGCCCACCACGTGGCGCACCTCTGAGACCGACACGTCGTATGATTCCACAGTCGGCGACGTCGATTTCGGGCTTCAGACGGTGGTGTACAAGCACGGCGACCTCGCACTGGAGAACGGCTCCAGCTCTCAGGCGACATGCACTTTGACCACGTATGCGGCAGCGAACACCAGCGAGAATCTGGTTGGCCTGGTCGCAGAAGCACAGACGGATGACAAGAAGTGCGCCGGAGCGAACCCTGACGGAGCCTCCGTGCCTACGGGTACGCAGATCAACCAGCTCGGTTCACCCACCGGGTTGAATCTGGCTACAGATGTCATCTCGGACACCCGTACTTTCTACGATGACCCGACGTTCGCCAATCTCACCACGTGGCCGCAGTCCTCGGCGCCGAGTGTGGGGCAAAGCTCGGTCGTGGAGTCCGCCAACGGTGTCAGCGGTAGTTCGCTGACGTACCAGATCAAGTCCAAGTCCACCTACGACTCCTACGGGCGTCCGCTGGACGTGTTCGACGGCAACAACAATGAGACCGTCTTCGGCTATACGACGAACTCCTATGGATTGACCACCGGTACCACTGTCACCAACCCGGCCGGTCAGATCTCGAGTACGACGGTCGACCCGGCGCGGAACCAGACCACTTCGTCTACGGACATCAATGGAGTGGTCACAACGATCTGGTACGACGAGTTGGGCCGCACAATCGACGTGTGGCAGGACTCGCGGGCTACGACAGCCAAGGCGAACAGCATATTCACCTACACAGTGTCTGGTACGGCGCCGTCCTCGGTCACGACGCAGACCCTGACCGACAGCGGTTTGTCGAACCCATACACCGTCTCGGTTACCTTGTATGACGCTTTGGACCGGGTACGGCAGATTCAGACCTCCACGCCGCAAGGTGGCCGCCTGATTACGGACACCTTCTACGATACGCACGGCTGGAACGTGAAGAGCAACACCAACTACTGGGACCAGACATCCACTCCGACCACCACGTTGGTAACGGTGTCGGACAGCACAGTGCCGAACCAGACGCGCACGTCCTATGACGGTCAGGGCCGGGCCACCGTCAGCGCCATCTACGACGACGCCAACTTGTACTCGACGTCGTACACTCAGTACACCGGAGACGAGACATTGGTTGCGCCTCCGTCCGGTGGAACTGCACAGGCCACAGTTGTCGATGCGCTTGGGCGCACTTCTGCCTTAGAGCAGTTCACCTCAGCTCCCACGGTAACTACTAGTACTGTCGGCGGCTTCACCATCGCCACGATAAGTGGTGAGACTGCGGCGACAACCCGTACTACCAGCTACACCTACAATTCCCAAGGCCGGGCTTACCAGACCATTACGCCTGCGTCTGACACGTATTCGATCACATACAATTTCCTCGGCCAGGTTCAGTCCACTACGGACCCAGACACTGGCGGCATCGCCAACGAGACCTACGACAACGACGGCAATGTTACGTCGACCACGAACTCGGCTGGTCAGACGGTGTCGACGGTCTACGATGCGCTTGGTCGTAAGTTGGATGTCTACGATGCGCCGATTGGTGCTCAACAGACGACCGCAACGTTGGCCGACAGCTACTCGTATGACGGAGCAGGCATCGTCGGCGGGACTCGGGTGGCGGGGCAGTTGACCGGTGCGACTTCGTACAACGTGGTGACTACCGCTGGGGTGACTACCTCCACGCCGGTTGAATCCATCAGTCAATCCAGCTTCAACGTCTTCGGAAAGCCGCAATCTACCACCTACACTGTAGACGGCACTGGGTCGCTCGCCGGTTCGTACACATATTCTTACGGCTATACGGCGACCCTGGGCGAGCCGACTTACACCACATACCCAGCCGCCGGCGGCTTGCCTTCGGAAACAGTAGCCATCGGTTATGAGCAGTCCGGACCTTTTTTCCTCCCCGCAAATACATCCGGGGCGAACAATTACACCGACACTATCAAGTACACCGATTTGGGGCAGGTCGCGACTCAGCAGCTTGGTTATGGCACTGCTCTGGATGCCGTCGTCAACAATACGTACGATCCGACCACTGGCAGGATGACAGATAGCCAGATCATCAATCCGAACGTCACGTCCACGCCGATTAACGACACCTCGTATTCCTACGACAAGTCCGGACAGATCACCAGCCAGACAGATGTACGCCAGGGCAGTGAAACCGAGACTCAGTGCTACAACTACGATCAGCTCGATCGCTTGACCCAGGCATGGACGACTGGGACGGCTGCTTCGTCGTGCAGTACGGCGCCGTCCTCCACTACGGTGGGTGACGGAATTCCAGGCTCCGCTTACTGGACCAGCTGGGCTTTCGGGCTCGCCAACACCACCGAATCGCAGCCGATCAGCCAGGACCAACACGCATTGACGGCCGGTGGCACGGATACTCTGACCAGCTACACCTACAACGGCAACAGCACTGGTCAGACCAATACCTTGACCAAGGCTCAAGTCACCGGTGCGTCGAGCTCCACGTCGACTTACCAGTACAACCCGCTCGGCCAGACCACGTCCCGCCCGAACAACGCAGGTCAGGTCGAAAGCTTGAGCTGGAGTGGGCAGGGTCAACTTGCGACGGTGGGTATCTCGGGAACTTCTACCTCCTACCTCTACGGCACGGATGGCAACGTGCTGGAACAGCAGTCACCCACTTCGACCACGCTGTACCTGCCGGACCAAGACGTTGTTTTGACTGGGACCAGCACGCTAAGCAATACGCGCTACTACCCGCTGCCTGGTGGTGGAGAGGTCGTACGTACTGCCACCGGATTTACCGGCTACGCCTACATCCTGCAAGACCTGCAGGGCACGGGTGCCATCCAGTTGACGGCGTCTCTCACGAGCCCGGTGTGGCAACAGGAAACCCCCTATGGTGCACCTCGAGGTGGAACGGCTGTCGGATGGGCCGATCCGAGGGGCTTCCTCAATAAGGCCCAAGATACGACGGACTCCCTCACGCTCGTCGGTGCCAGGGAATACGACACCGCCGTCGGGGTGTTCATCAATGCCGACTCCGACCTGGAGACCACGGACCCCGAACAGATCGGGGGATACCAATACGCCGGCGACAACCCGGTGTGCAGCAGTGACCCGACCGGTAACCGGCGCAGCGGCACCGGCGCGGGCGGTGCGGGCGGCAACGACGGCGCTTCGACCGAAGACCTGGCCAGCCAGCTCACCGATACGTCGGATGGCAGCTCCGACATCTCGGGTTCGACTTTGGCCTATATTGACAAGGTGAGTAGGGAGACCGGTGTCCATCGCGATCTGCTTATAGCGCTCTGCTGGCAGGAGCAGCAGTGGTACCAGGCATATGACAACACAAGTGGTGGCATGTTCACCTGGCTGGGCCGGCGCTTTGATTTCGGCCTCGAACAGACCATCTATCCGGGCAAGTCGCTGGGTATCACCCATCTCAAGCTGCCGACCGTGCGTGGCGTGATCGCGAACATGAACGACAGCGGGCTCAGCAATCTCAACGACGCCCAGTTGACCAAGATGATCGAGCAGGATCCAGATCTCGACATCCTCATCTCGGCCAACTATGTCAAACAGTTGTCTCAGAACCCCTATGGTGCGAATACCGACGAGGATCTGTTCGTGTTGTATGCGACCGGAGACAACGCCGAGACTCGGGCTGCGAATGCGAAGTACGGGTCTGACTACACAAAACGCTCGAATTCGACCGTCAGTGCCCGAATGCAGGACTGGAACGCCTTCTCCGCCCAGATCACCGCGGCGAACGAGTGGGTGGCCCTCACCCCGCAGCAGCAGGCGGACGGCCTGACCGCCTACGCCAACGACAATCCGAGTTGGCTGGTCAACGGGAACGGCTCGCTGAACTTCCCGTACCCGGCTCCGCCGGGCACGATCACCAGCCTGACCCAGATCCCCTCGAACGGGCCGCAGGTTCCGGACCCGACTGCGGGGCCGACTGGATGACGAACATGTCGCACAGGCAGGCGGGTCTCGTCATCGCGGTCGCGATCGCGCTGATGGCCGGCATGGCGTCGTGCGTCAGGTCCTCCGCCGGGTCGGCGCAGGCCCAGGCCGCGGCCAGCCTGCCTGCGGGCAGTTCCTATCCGGGAGTGGCCGAGATGCTGGACATCCTGCAGAAGAGCTCGGTCGGCTGTCGGGTACAGGAGCTGAGTCAGGACTCGTCGACGTACTGCATGACCGGCAACGGCTCCATCATCGAGATCTGGCCGTCGGAGACCGAAGCCCTGGGCTCCGCTTACATCTCGTCTGTGTTGAATGACACGACCGGCCCCTCGACTCTGGTGGCCGGCCCGAACTGGGTGATTCGTGTATATGACGACGACGACCAGGCTTCGCTGATTGCCACGCTCCTGAACGGCGTGGTACTGCACGGTGGTGTTCCAGTTCCGGCCATCTCGCTTCCGCACCTTGGCGGCGGGTCGACGTTGGCCGGTGTCCAGGCCGTCGAGGCCCGGGTCTCGGGTGCGGTCGCCTGTCGGCAGTGGCAGGGTTCGCCCTACTTTCCGCGCTCACAGGGATGCTCGTCGCCGGACGGGCTGAGTTGCCTGGAGGTGCACTCGACGACGTCGACCACCAACCGCGATACCGGGATCAAGTACGAGTTCGGGTTGATCGGTGCGCCTGCCGTGGTCGTCGGAGCCAATTGGTATGTGACGGCGTGCAGCGTCGCCCAAGGCCGGAGTCTGGCGTCGAGCCTCGGCGGAACCCTGGTCACCCGACCCGGGTCGTGAAGCCGGTCCGACTGTTCCCCTCGGTAAAACGGGTTCGGCCCCCTGCTCCGTCAGAGCAGGGGGCCGACCCGTTGTGGCGGCTGAGACCGCCTGCGGCTACTTACGCCGCCCGATCTTGTTCCCCAGCCACACCAGCGGGTCGTACTTGCGGTCCACGACGCGCTCCTTGAGCGGGATGAGCGCGTTGTCGGTGATCTTGATGTGCTCGGGGCAGACCTCGGTGCAGCACTTGGTGATGTTGCAGAAGCCCAGGCCGTGCTCCTCCTGCGCCTCGCGCTTGCGGTCGCGGGTGTCCAGGGGGTGCATGTCCAGTTCGGCGATGCGCATCAGGTACCGCGGGCCGGAGAAGTTGGTCTTGTTCTCCTCGTGGTCGCGGACCGCGTGGCAGGTGTTCTGGCACAGGTAGCACTCGATGCACTTGCGGAACTCCTGCGAGCGTTCCACGTCGATCTGCTGCATCCGGTACTCGCCCGGCTTCAGGCCGGCCGGCGGTTCGAAGGACGGGACCGCGCGGGCCTTCTCGTAGTTGAACGAGACGTCCGTGACCAGGTCGCGGATCACCGGGAAGGTGCGCAGCGGGGTCACCGTGACGGTCTCGGTCTCGGTGAAGGTCGACATCCGGGTCATGCACAGCAGCTTCGGCATGCCGTTGATCTCGGCCGAACAGGAGCCGCACTTGCCGGCCTTGCAGTTCCACCGCACGGCCAGGTCGGGGGCCTCGGTCTGCTGCAGCCGGTGGATGATGTCGAGCACGACCTCGCCCTCGTTGACCTCGACCACGTAGTCGTGCAGGCCGCCGTCGGTGTCGTCGCCGCGCCAGACCTTGAAGTTCGCCTTATACGTCATGCGTCCCCCTCCTTCGCTTCGGGATCGACGGTTTCGGTCTCGGCGGTTTCTTTGTCCACTGCCGTCTCGGTGACGGTGACCGTCCGGGTGACGACCGTCTCTTCGACGACCTCGCCGGCCGGAGTCTCGACCACGGTCTCCGGCTCGACGACGGTCGTGGTCTCCGAGACGGTCACCGTCTCGTCGGCGGCTTCGGCTTCGGCTTCGGCCTTGGCCTTCGCCTCGGCCGCGGTCTCGACGGCTGCGGCCTCGGCCACCTCCGCCTCCTCGGCCTTGGGCTCGGCCACGAGCTCGGCTTCGACCTCGGGCTCGGCTTCACCCACAGCCACAGCCTCAACCTCAGGCTCAGGCTCGACCTGGACCAGTGCCTCGGTCTCGACCGGCGCCTCGGCGACGGCCGCGGTCTCGACGACCTCCGCCTCCGCGTCCCCGCCCAGTTCCTCCGCGGTCAGGTACTTCTTCAGCTCCGACATGTCGAACAGGTCGAGCAGGTCCGGCCGGATGGTCGGCACCGGCTGGCGCCTGAGCGCCACGCTGCCGTCCGCCTCCAGCGAGCAGATCAGGTTGATCCGGCGCCAGACCGGGGACATCTCCGGGTAGTCGTCCCGGGTGTGCCCGCCGCGCGACTCCTGGCGTTCGAGCGCGGCTTTGGCCACGCACTCGGAGACCAGCAGCATGTTGCGCAGGTCCATCGCCAGGTGCCAGCCGGGGTTGAACTTGCGCCCGCCGACCGAGCCGACCTTCTCCAGCCGTGGGGCGAAGCCGGCCAGGGCGACCAGCGCCTGCTCGATCTCGGCCTCCTTGCGGATGATGCCGACCAGGTCGTTGTTGGTCTGCTGCAGCTCGGAGTGCAGGGCGTACGGCGACTCGGCGTTGCCGGCCGCGCCGCGCTCGAGCGGGGCGAGGGCCTCGGCCTCGGCGGCGGCCACGTCGGCCTCGTCCACCGCGGGCCGGGCCGCGCCGAGCGAGTCGACGTACTCGGCCGCGCCGAGCCCGGCCCGGCGGCCGAAGACCAGCAGGTCGGACAGGGAGTTGCCGCCGAGCCGGTTGGAGCCGTGCATGCCGCCGGAGACCTCGCCCGCGGCGAACAGGCCGGGCACGCTGGCCGCGCCGGTGTCCGGGTCGACCTCGACCCCGCCCATCACGTAGTGGCAGGTCGGGCCGACTTCCATCGGCTCGGCGGTGATGTCGACGTCGGCCAGTTCCTTGAACTGGTGGTACATCGACGGCAGGCGCTTGCGGATGAACTCGGGGGTCTTGCGGCTGGCGATGTCCAGGAACACCCCGCCGTGCGGGGTGCCGCGGCCGGCCTTGACCTCGGAGTTGATCGACCGGGCGACCTCGTCCCGGGGCAGCAGCTCCGGCGGGCGGCGGTTGTTGTCCGGGTCGGTGTACCAGCGGTCGGCTTCCTCCTCGGTCTCCGCGTACTGCTTGCGGAACACGTCCGGCACGTAGTCGAACATGAAGCGCTTGCCGTCGGAGTTGCGCAGCACGCCGCCGTCGCCGCGGACCGACTCGGTGACCAGGATGCCCTTGACCGAGGGCGGCCAGACCATGCCGGTCGGGTGGAACTGGATGAACTCCATGTTCACCAGGGTCGCGCCGGCCAGCAGGGCCAGCGCGTGGCCGTCGCCGGTGTACTCCCAGGAGTTGGAGGTGACCTTGAACGACTTGCCGATGCCGCCGGTGGCCAGCACCACGGCCGGGGCCTTGAACAGGACGAACCCGCCGTCCTCGCGCCGGTAGCCGAACGCGCCGGCGATCTTGCCGTCCCGCGTGAGCAGCCGGGTGACCGCGGTCTCGGCGAACACCCGGATCCGGGCGTCGTACGCGCCGTGCTCGACCGCGTCCTTCTGCTGGTAGGACACCACGGCCTGCTGCATCGTGCGGATCAGCTCCAGGCCGGTCCGGTCCCCGACGTGGGCCAGCCGGGGGTACTCGTGCCCGCCGAAGTTGCGCTGGGAGATCTTGCCGTCCTTGGTGCGGTCGAACAGCGCACCCCACTCCTCCAGCTCCCAGACCCGGTCCGGGGCCTCCTTGGCGTGCAGCTCCGCCATCCGGAAGTGGTTGAGGAACTTGCCCCCGCGCATCGTGTCGCGGAAGTGCACCTGCCAGTTGTCGTGCTCGTTGACGTTGCCCATCGCGGCGGCCGCGCCGCCCTCGGCCATCACCGTGTGCGCTTTGCCGAACAGCGACTTGCAGATGATCGCGACCGACTTGCCCTGGGCCCGGGCCTCGATGGCCGCCCGCAGGCCGGCGCCGCCGGCCCCGATGACGACGACGTCGTACTCGTAGGTTTCCATGATCTACGGCTCCCCTCCTAGAAGAACTTCGGGTCGGTGAACGCGTTGGAGGAGACCAGCAGCACGTACAGGTCCGTCAACGCCACACCGAACAGGGACAGCCAGGCCAGCAGCATGTGCCGGGTGTTGAGCTTCGAGACGATGCCCCAGGCCCGGTACCGGATCGGGTGCTTCGAGAAGTGCTTGAGCCGCCCGCCCATGATGTGCCGGCAGGAGTGGCAGGACGCCGTGTAGAGCCAGAGCAGGACCGCGTTGGCGACCAGGACCAGGGTGCCCAGGCCCATGTGGCCCCACTGCCCCTGCGCGTTGCGGAAACCGAGCGCCGCGTCCCAGGTCAGGATGATGTTGAACAGTGCGGCCAGCACGAAGAAGTACCGGTGCGCGTTCTGCAGGATCAGCGGGAACCGGGTCTCGCCGGTGTACTTGCCGTGCGGTTCGGCGACCGCGCATGCGGGCGGGGACTGCCAGAAGGCGCGGTAGTAGGCCTTGCGGTAGTAGTAGCAGGTCATCCGGAAGCCCAGCGGCACGATGAGCACCAGCAGTGCCGGGGAGAGCTTCCACCAGCTGCCGATGGGGTGTACCTCGCCGGCTCCTTGCATCGGTACGCAGTTCGACGCGATGCACGGGGAGTAGAAGGGCGAAATGTAGGGCGATGAGTAGTAGTGCGCGTTCTGGAACGCCCTGAAGGTCGCGTAGGCGATGAACGCCAGGAAGACCAGGAACGTGGTCAGCGGGGCAACCCAGTAACGGTCGGTGCGCAGGGTGGGTTGCGGAATGTTCGCCCGGCCGGGCGAGAGTGTACCGGTGCTCATATAACAAGCTCCTGCTTCCATGGAGGAGCCGGGCGGCATTCAGTGTCGTCGGCGATTGGGCAGTCTAATAGAGGTTGCGTCAGATCATCGGCCCACCGTCACCCGTAGTAATGATCGTGAGCAACATCACACGGTCATACAGGGCCTAGTCATCAGGGGTGAGTGACATTTCCGGGGGCCGGTGGAGGGGTGGTCGCGCGGGCCCCCGGCAGGGCTTCCGGAGCCCCCCTGTGGCCTAGCCCGGACCGGCTCCGGGCGGGGTGCGGCGGGATCGCGGATGCCGGACCGGTCCCGGTTTGTCCGCGCCGGTCGGCCGGGGGGCCGGTTTCCCCTTACCATGGTAGGTGAGCGACGACGCTCGTCTCGTGCCGGCCCTGAACCATTCCGCGAAGCCGGCGCAGCCCCCCTTTCGCGATCGAGAAGGTGCTCACCGGCATGCCTACGCGTAATGACATCCGCAATGTGGCCATCGTGGCGCACGTCGACCACGGAAAGACCACGCTCGTCGACGCGATGCTGCGGCAATCCGGCGTGTTCCGGGCGAACCAGGAGCTCACCGAACGGGTGATGGACTCCAACGACCTCGAGCGCGAGAAGGGCATCACGATCCTCGCGAAGAACACGGCGGTGCACTACAAGTCGCCCGAGGACGGTTCGGACACGATCATCAACATCATCGACACCCCCGGCCACGCCGACTTCGGCGGCGAGGTCGAGCGCGGCCTGTCCATGGTCGACGGCGTGGTGCTGCTGGTGGACGCCTCCGAGGGGCCGCTGCCGCAGACCCGGTTCGTGCTGCGCAAGGCGCTGGCCGCGAAGATGCCGGTGATCCTGGTGATCAACAAGACCGACCGCCCGGACTCGCGGATCGACGAGGTCGTCGACGAGACCTACGAGCTGTTCATGGACCTGGACGCGACCGAGGAGCAGATCGAGTTCCCGATCGTCTACGCCTGCGCCCGGGACGGCAAGGCCTCGCTGGACCGCCCGGCCAACGGCTCCGTGCCCAACAGCGAGAACCTCCAGCCCCTGTTCAAGACCATCCTCGAGGCGATCCCCGCGCCGGTCTACACCGAGGGCGCGCCGCTGCAGGCGCACGTGACCAACCTGGACGCCTCCAGCTTCCTCGGCCGGATCGCGCTGTGCCGCGTGCACCAGGGCACCATCCGCAAGGGCCAGCAGGTGACCTGGATGAAGCGGGACGGCAGCGTCGAGCGGGTGAAGATCACCGAGCTGCTGATGACCGAGGCGCTGGAGCGCAAGCCGGCCGAGCAGGCCGGCCCCGGCGACATCATCGCGATCGCGGGCATCCCGGACATCATGATCGGCGAGACCCTGGCCGACCCGGAGAACCCGGTCGCGCTGCCGCTGATCACGGTGGACGAGCCGGCCATCTCGATGACCGTGGGCACCAACACCTCGCCGCTGGTCGGCCGGGTCAAGGGCGCGAAGGTGACCGCCCGGATGGTCAAGGACCGGCTGGACAAGGAACTGGTCGGCAACGTCTCGCTGCGGGTGCTGACCACCGAGCGTCCGGACACCTGGGAGGTGCAGGGCCGGGGCGAGCTGGCCCTGGCGATCCTGATCGAGACCATGCGCCGGGAGTCCTACGAGCTGACCGTGGGCAAGCCCCAGGTGGTCACCCGCGAGGTGAACGGCAAGACGCACGAGCCGGTCGAGCGCCTGACCATCGACTCCCCCGAGGAGTACCTGGGCGCGATCACCCAGCTGATGGCCGCGCGCAAGGGCCGGATGGAGACGATGACCAACCACGGCACCGGCTGGATCCGGATGGAGTACCTGGTCCCGTCCCGCGGCCTGATCGGCTTCCGCACCGTGTTCCTGACCGACACCCGCGGCACCGGCATCGCGCACGCCACCTTCGAGGGCTACGAGCCGTGGTTCGGCGACATCGTCACGCGTAACTCGGGGTCGCTGGTGTCCGACCGGGCCGGCGTGGTCACCGCCTTCGCGATGACCAACCTGCAGGAGCGCGGCTCGATGTTCTGCGAGCCGACCACCGAGGTGTACGAAGGCATGATCATCGGCGAGAACTCGCGCGCCGACGACATGGACGTGAACATCACCAAGGAGAAGAAGCTCACCAACATGCGGGCCTCGACCTCGGACACCACCGAGAACATCGTCCCGCCGCGCAAGCTGTCGCTGGAACAGTGCCTGGAGTTCTGCCGCGAGGACGAGTGCGTCGAGGTCACCCCGGTCGCGGTGCGCATCCGCAAGGTGGTCCTGTCCGCGTCCGAGCGCGGGCGGTCCGCCGCGCGGCGGTCCCGGGGCGAGGCGAAGTAGGGAAAGCAAGAAGTACGAGGATTCGTAGAGCGCGGCCCGTTCCCGGTGGCAGGGAACGGGCCGCGTGGCGTTCGGCCGGGGTCGCGTCCGGCTTGAGGGTCAGTTCACGTACACCGGCGCATTGCCGGCGGTGGTGTCCAGGAGCGGGTAGTACTGGGCGCTGAAGTAGTCCCGGGGGGTGGTGCCGCACGGGGGGAGCGGGCCGGAGACCAGGTTGAACGGCTGGTTGGCGAAGACCAGCGGGGCCGAGCCCAGGGCGGTGTTGCCGACGATCGGGCCGGCCGCCTGGTAGACGCAGGCGACCGGTCCTGCGGTGGTGGTCAGGTTGGCGGTGATGGTCAGCGGCGGGCCGGACGGGAGCAGCTGGATCGGGAACGGCGAGGCGCCGTTGATCTGCAGGATCTCGGGCAGGCCGCCGACCGCGACGCTGGTCACGCCGGTCACGGTCGGGTTCGAGTCGGTGCACAGGGCGATCGTGAACGGGGCGAGCACCCGGATCACGGCCGGGCCGGGCACCGCCGGGTTCGACAGCAGCTGGCCCTGCCAGGTGGACTGGCGGCAGATCAGGCCGGTGGAGCTGCCGGGGGCGGTGGTCAGCTGCAGGTAGGAGCCGGGCAGCAGCGAGGCGGCGAGCAGGTCGCCGGGGTTGGCCGGCGGGCCGCCGAGCGCGTTGAGGGTCAGCACCGGGACGGCGGCCGAGGCGGCCTGGGCGGCGGAGGCGGCGGCGACCGGGACGGCGGCGGCCGCGGCCAGCGCGGCGACCGCGGCGATCAGCTTGGCTCTGAGCATTGATTCCCCTTCGAATCAGACGTCGAGTTCTCGGGTGGGTGGAAGGTTCCCGGCAGAGTATGGAGGAATTCGACCACGTATACCAGAGTTCGATGAGGGATCCGCGGAAAAATCATGACATCGGGGGCGGGGCGATGATCCGGGCTGTGCGGCGGGTGGGGAATCGGGCAGGTCAGGGCAATGATTGAGCCGGGGCGAGCCGGGGCGAGCCGATGGACAGAGGCCTGATCCGCCGTGAAGGCACCGGCGCGCGGGACCGATGCGCCCGGCGCCGGATCGTAGGTGGGGCAACGGTTTGCGGTTCGCTCCCGCGCAGGGGTACGACGCGACTGGCGCACGGTGGGACGGATGGAAGCGCGCCTCAGCGGAGTGCGCGGGAGCCCGAGCCGGGCCGAGGTGAGCGGAGCCGAGCGCAGCCGAGCGGAGCTGAGTCGGAGCTGAGTCGGGCCGGAACAGGGTCGGCCAGGCCGAGTCGGGCTCAACCGGCAGAGCTGAACCGAGCCGGAACCGGTTCGGTCAGGCCGAGTCGGGCCTAACCGGGTTTACCCGGCAGAGCCGAACCGGGCCGGGGCGGCGCCTGCCTCAGCCCCGATCCCAGCCCCAGCCCCGACTCAGACTCACTGGTTCGGCCCAGTACTCCCGGGCACGAACGCGGACGCATCCAGCGTCCCGCTGGAACACACCGTCACGCCCGCACCATTCGTCCCGATGATCTGCGCGACCAGCTGAGTCGTGTTGTTCGGCGGGGTGATCTGGATGTAGTACGACGCGGGCTCGCACGGCCCGGACGTCGGCTCGGTGCCGACCGGCATGTCGTAGTCGAACTGCACCGTGCTGGCCGCGGACTGCCCGTTGGTCAGCGTGACCAGGGTCTTGGGCGGGGTCTGCGGCGACCAGACCGCGTGGCTGGCCTGGCTGTCCTGGTTCTTGTCCTCCAGCTTCAGCCCCGGGAAGCCGTAGATCGTGCAGGTGTGGCCCGAGGCGTTGGTCAGCACGATGTTGAGCTGCTCGTGCCCGGTCGCCTGCGAACCGGAGACCACGGTCGCGGTGTCGGTCAGGTCCGCGACACCGCACTGCGGGACCGCGGGGTTGGTGGTCGCGGAGGGGGTGGCGCCGGGCGCGCTCGCGCTGGTCGGCGCGCCGACGCTCGCGGACACGCTCGGCAGGGTCAGCTGGTCGGTCGACGCGCCGAAGCTGGGCGAGGCCTGCCCGGTGCTGCTCGCGGACGGGGACGAGCCCGAGTTGCCGGTGCAGCCGGCCACCACGCCCGCGGTCAGGGCGCCGGCGGCCAGCACGCCGCCGATGGCGTACTCGGTCTTACGGTTCACGGAACTTCCTTTCGCAGGGTCCAGCGGGGCGGCCGCGGACGGGCAGGTCGATCGGCCGAGCGACACCCCGGGCAGCACGCCGCCGGCCACCAGGCCGCCGAACACCAGCGCGGCGCCGACCAGCGAGGCGGTTGCGGCGGTCATCCGGCGCCGGACCTTGCGCCGGTGCGCGCGGACCAGGACCCGCTCGAAGCTGTACGGCGGCGACGGCAGCGGCACCACGTCCTCGGCCCAGCGGCGCAGCTCGGCGTCCAGGGCGGCGTCCGCGGGGCTCGGCGGAATCCCCGCGTTGCCCTCGTCATCGGGCTCCATCATGGGGCCTCCGTCAGTGCCTTGCGCAGCAGCGCCCGCGCCTGGAACAGGTCGCTCTTGACCGTACCGGCCGGGCGGCCGGTCAGCCGCGCGACGTCGGCCAGGGCGAAACCGGCATAGTAGTGCAACAGCACCGGGGTGCGCAGCCGCTCCGGCAGGGACTCGACCACGCTGCGCAGCTCGACCTCGCCGCGGGCCGAGACGCTCTCCTTCGCGGTCGCCGTGACCAGGCGCATCGCGGTGCGTTCGCGGCGGGTCCGGCGCCAGTGGTCGTGGATCAGGTTGGTCGCGATCACGTAGAGGTATCCCACCGGGTCGTCCACCTTGCGCAGCTTGCCGATCAGGCGGGTGAAGGCCTCCATGGCCACCTCGTGCGCGGTGTCGTCGTCGTCCACCAGTTTGCGGCACCAGCCGGCCAGCCGGCCGTAGTGCGCGGCGAACAGCTCCGCGGCCATCCGCTCGGCGTCGACCGGGCGGCGCACGGACAGCCGTGCCGAGGAACCGGCCAGGTCCGGCGAGCCCCGGCCCGGGAAATCCTCAGACGCCATGCCCACCCCGATTGCCAGCACACTCACCCGACTGTTCCGATCCCGCGCAGCACGATCTTGCGCGTACCAGTCCGGTAGATGGCGTCCGGGCCCGAAACGGTTCCGTGGCCCGCGGATCCGCCCGCCCGGACCCTTCCGGCCACGCCCCCGGCCGGCCGCGCGGCGCAGGCCGCAGCGCCGGGACGCGGACCGGGCATGAAACCACCGTCGTTCCTCACAGCTCCTAGGACCGGCCGGACCGGAATCCGGTTGTCACGATCCCATAACGTTCCTGCCCCGGCGATGACGATCTTGGCCGGATGTCAATGACTCGATGCATCGGGCGCGAAGATGGAAACGCAGTTTTCATGTCGCGTCCTTACCATGCGCTCAACGGACGGACTCTCAGGGAGAAGGTACTAGAAAGTCGTGACAACCGAAGCGAGCCCCATAGTCGGGGCGACCGAAACACGCACAGGATCCTACGGAACGTCGATCACGACCGTGGAGCCCGGCGGCGCCGAGTTCATCCCCCTCGACGAGCGGCACGGCCGTCCGCTCAATTTGTTCTGGACGTGGACCTCGCCCAACTTCGAGTTCGCCACGGTCTTCGTCGGCATCATCCCGATCATCTTCTTCAAGGAGACCTTCACCCAGGCCGTCCTCGCGATCGTGTTGGGCACCCTGCTCGGCTCGCTCGCCCAGGCCTTCCTGTCCGCGCGCGGGCCGCGCTACGGCGTGCCGCAGATGATGCTCAGCCGGATCTCGTTCGGCCGGTTCGGCAACATCCTGCCGGCCGGGATCAACTCGCTGGTGGCCGGCGTCGGCTGGTTCGCGGTCAACTCGGTCAGCGGCGCGCTCGCGCTCAACGCGCTGACCAAGTGGCCGCAACTGCTCTGCCTGGCCCTGATCAGCCTGGTCCAGATCGTGGTGGCCTTCTTCGGGCACAACCTGGTGCAGAGCTTCGAGAAGTTCGCCTTCCCGGTGCTCGCGGTGATCTTCCTCGTGGTCACGGTGATCCTGATCAGCAAGGCGCACACCCACATCGGGCCCAGCTACTTCGGCACCGGTTCCGGCGGGACCGGCGGCTTCCTGATCAGCCTGGGCGCCACCTTCGGGTACGCGGCCGGCTGGAACCCGTACGCCTCGGACTACACCCGCTACCTCAAGCCGGACGAGAAGGGGGCCCAGGTCGGCGCGTTCGCCGGACTCGGCGTGTTCCTGTCCTGCGTGGTGCTGGAGATCGGCGGCGCGGCGGCGGTGGCGGCCACCCCGGCGGCGGACTGGTTCGACAACCCGACCGCGTCCTACGTCGGCGGGGTCACGCACTGGCTCGGCGACCTGGCCCTGCTCGCGATCGCGCTCGGCGCCATCTCGGCCAACGTGCTCAACGTGTACTCCGGGGCGCTGTCCTTCACCACCCTGGGGATCAAGATCCCGGTGTCCGCGCGCCGGGCCCTGGTGGCCGCGGTGTTCGGCGTGGCCGGCTTCCTGCTGGCCTGGTCCGGGCTGAAGGACGCGGGCGAGAAGTACAACAACTTCCTGCTGGTGATCGCGTACTGGATCGGCCCGTGGCTCGGCGTGTTCTTCGCCGACCAGTTCCTGCGCCGGCGCCAGTCCGTGCAGGAGCTCAGCGCTTTGATCACGGACCGCAAGCACAACCCGTGGCTCGGCGCGCTGGCGATGGCGCTGGGCATGGCGATCTCCATCCCGCTGTTCTCGAACCAGAGCGACTTCACCGGGACCCTGGCCAAGAGCCACCCGGCCCTGGGCGACCTGACCTTCGAGGTCGGCTTCGTGATCGCCGCGCTGGTCTACCTGGTCGGCTTCCGGTTCCTCGGGTCGCGCCCGGCCGCCGCGGAGTCGACGGACATCCCGGCGGCCGAGACGATCTGACCCGGGTGCGCGGTACGAGGACGCCGGCCGGCTGCGGGAGTTCCGCGGCCGGCCGGCGTCGTCCGCGCGGGCAGAACGGCGCCACCCGGCCTGCCCCGGCGCGCGAAGGCGATTCATCAAGACGCGGACTCCACCGAATTCAGCATTCGGAGTGCGAGGTGCGCCGGACGACCTCCCACAGGGCCGGATACGCGTCGCGCACGGCCCGGTCGAGATAGCTGAGCACCAGCTCGGCGGCCGGCAATGCGGGCCGCTCCGGGGCGGGCGGCACGGCCCAGACCACGGCCTGCGGACCGCCCCAGCCGGCGGCAGGCAGCGGCAGATCGCCCCGGTCGCGCAGCAGCAGCTCTATCCCGGCCCCGCGCCACAGCTCGACCGGCCCGGTGTCCAGGGCCGAGCTCTCGCCCAGGTCGACCAGGAAGCACATCCGGCCCAGGCCGTCGAGCACGGGTCCGGTCGCGGCCGGGCGCCGGCTGATCCGCTCCAGCGCGGCCACCCCGACCAGGGCGGGCAGGTCCAGCGTGCCGATCCGGCCGGGGCCGCCGAGCACCAGATCCACCCGGGCTGCGTCCGGGCGGCCCCGGACCGGCTCCCGGTCCTCGTCCGGGCGGGCCCGGCAGACCCAGCCGAACCGGTCCCAGTACCAGTCGATCCGGCTCTGGACCGGTCCGCCGTCCTGTACGGAGAGCATGTTCTTCATAACCGTCAGTCGCCCCTTTCTTCACCTTGAGTGAAGACGGTCCCGGCGGGGTTGGCGATACGGAGAGTGCGGACTTCTACCGGACCGCTGACCGTACGCTGGACGGTATGAACGCCCGTGCGCACCACCAGTCCCAGGCACACCACGCGCTCGTGTTCGTCCACGCCCACCCGGACGACGAGACCCTGAACAACGGCGCCACCATGGCGAAGTACGCCGCGCAGGGCCACCGGGTCACCCTCGTCACCTGCACTCTCGGGGAGGAGGGCGAGGTGATCGGGCCGCAGCTCGCGCACCTGGCCGCGGCCCGGGAGGACCGGCTCGGCGAGTACCGGGTGACCGAGCTCGCGGCCGCGATGCGGGCGCTCGGCGTGGAAGACCACCGTTTCCTCGGCGGCCCGGGCCGGTACCGGGACTCCGGGATGATGGGCACCGCGGCCAACGACAAGCCGGGCACCTTCTGGCACGCGGACGTGGAGCTCGCGGCGGGGGAGCTGGCCGAGGTGCTGCGCGAGGTGCGTCCGACGGTCCTGGTCACGTATGACGAGTCCGGCGGCTACGGCCACCCCGACCACATCCAGGCCCATCGGGTCGCGATGCGCGCGCTGGACCTGGCGGCCGACCCCGGGCACGCCTCGCCGGCCGGGCTCGCGCCGCACGAGATCGCGAAGGTCTACTGGAACGTCACGCCGAAATCGCAGCTGCGCGCGAGCCTGGACGCGCTGCTCGCGGCCGGGCCGCCGGTCGGGTTCACCGCGCCCGCGCCGGTGGACGAGCTGCCGATGGCCGCGGCGGACGAGACCGTGACGGCGATCGTGCCGGCCGGGGAGTACCTGGCCGCCAAACAGGCCGCGATGCGCGCGCACGCCACCCAGATCAGCGTCGCCGAACCCTTCTACGCGCTGTCCGACAATGTGGGCTTCCTCATCCAGCCGGACGAGTGCTACCGGCAGGTGCGCGGGCCGCGCGGGTCGCTCGCCGCGGTCGGCGGCGGGCCCGGCGAGGTGGAGCTCGACCTGCTCGCCGGGCTGCCCGAGGTGAAATAGGTCCGGGACATGGAGCAGAATGCAGCAGTGACTGTGGATACCAGCGGCCGCCGGACGGCCCGGGAAACGGGCGGAGCCGCGGCCGGGCCGAAGGCCGCCAGATGGGCCCTGACCCTGCTGTGCCTGCTGGCCGGGGCGGGGGTCGGCCTGGTCGGCGGGTTCTGCCACCGGGACCGGGCCGAGCTGCTCGGGGTGGACTGGCCGGTCGGCCTGGTCTACGCCTTCGCCGGGCTGGCCGCGGTCTACCTGGTCCTGGGCGAGCTGCCCGGGCTCGGCGCCGGCTGGCGGCCCGGGCGGCTGACCGCGAGCGGCGCGGCCGCAGCCGGCTGGCTGCTGGTGGTGCTGTGCGTGACCTATGCCGGTCCGCCGCCGGGTTTCGCTCTTAAGGGTGATGTCGTGCTTGCCGACGACTGGATCTCGACCGGCTACCTGATCGGCGGGATGCTCCTGGCCACGGTCGCGGTCTACCGGTCCTGGCTTGCGGTTTTGGAACTGAGGCTGGCCGCGGTCAAGCGCTGACCGCGGGCGGGCGGGCGGCGCGGACCGGATCCGGGGTGGTCCCCCGTGCTGATGGAAATCCCCGGCAACCAGCCGCAAGGGTGCGACGATCACAGTATGGTGCTCGGCAGGACACGGTGGGTGACTGAACCGCCGGTCGAGTTGGCCGTGGCTACCCGGAAGGTTCGTTGGCGCTGTGACCGAGAATGCTGGGCGCGATCTGACTGGACTCGCGCCGTCCGAGCCCGGGCCATATGATCAGCACCCTGAATCGTATGGCTCCCGGCCGCCGCGCCCGGACGCGGATCCCGCCTCGCCGGACCCCTACGGCACCGACGGATACGGCGCGGACGGCTACGGGGCCGACGGATACGGCACCGACGGATACGGCGCGACCCCGTACGGGCCGAACTCGTACGGCCGGAGCGGCCGCGGCGGCGGGCCGGCGTACGGCACGGACTCGTACGGCTCGGATTCGTACCCGAGCCCGTTCGGCTCGGACTCGCTCGAGGCCGACCCGTATCCGGCCTCGGCGTTCACCGGCGGCCGGTCCGCCCCGGACCAGGCCTTCCCCGACCTGTCGCAGTCCGGCGGCTTCCCGACCACGTCCCCGGGGTATCCGGACCCGTACTCGTCGGATCCGTACACCGGCCAGGGCGGCGGCGACGGGTCGGCCGCCGAGCCGCTGGAGTTCCCGCCGTTCCCCGAACAGGCCGCCGCGCCGACGCCGCCCGCCCCGCCGACCCCCCCCGCGCCTGCCGCGCCGCGGCCGCGGCCGCCGGCGTCCGGCCGGCCCGGCCAGCCCGCGCAACCCGCGTCCGGCCAGCCCGCGCAATCCGCCGCGGCCGCCCGGCCCGGCGCGGCTCCCCCCGCCAACTCCGGCGTCCGGCTGTCCAGCGACGCCGAGGCGACCGCCCGGCTGCGGATCAAGCTGCCCGCGGAGAAGCCGCAGCCGTCCACCAGCCTGCGCCCGCACGCCTCCTGGGAGGACCGCGAGGCGGACCAGTCGGCCCTGCCCGAGGGGGTGCCCCGGCCCAAGCTCGGCATCAACGAGGCGGCCGAGTTCGCCCGGCACCGGGCCTCCCCGGCCCGGACCACCTTCCTGCCCTCGGAACTGGCCGCGCTGACCACGGCCACCCTGGTGGTCCCGCTGCCGCCGGACGCCCGGCCGACCTCGGCCCTGGTCACCACCACCCTGCCGCCGAACATGGCCGCCCAGGCCAACGCCGCGCTGCTGGCCGGCGCCTTCCAGGACACCATGGAGGAGATCTTCGGGATCGACTTCGACGCGGTGTCCCGGGCCGAGGTCGGCCTGGCCGCGGCCGAGGACCCCCGGCGGGCGGCCCGGCAGGCCGCGTCCGGCTGGGTGGCCGAGTCCTTCGGCGCCCCGGCCGGGGTACGCCGGTCCGGGCAGGTCCCCGGCCAGGCCGCCGGGCCGGGCGCCGACCGGGACGCGGACCGGTACGCCGAGCAGTACCCGCAGCCGGGCTCCGAGCCGTTCGCCGGCCGTCCGGCCGAGACCGGCCGGGCCGAGCCGTTCCCCGACCCGCGGTACGCGTCCGGGCCGGTGGAAACCGGCGAGGTCGTGGCCCTGCCCGCGCTCTCGCCCAGCCCCGACTTCGGCGGCCGCTACGGCGTGCCCACCCAGCAGGCCAGCTTCCGGGCCCGGCCGGCCGCGCACCCGGCCGCCCAGGACCCGGCCCGGCACGCCCTGGCCCTGCGCTACCTGGGCGGGATCTTCCACGACTCCACCGGCGAGTCCGCCTACCTCGAGGCCACCGGCGCACCCGGCCCGGTCCGGACCGGGATCGGGCCCGGGGACCGGACGGCGAACCCGGGCACCGGCGCCCTGGCGATGTTCGGCGCCGACGCGCCGACCGAGCAGTTCGCCCGGATCCGGCCGGCCGACCCGGCCCGCCGGCCCGCGCCCGGGCCGACCCCGTCCCCGCACCAGGACCGGCAGCCGCAGCAGGTCCAGCAGGTCCAGACCCGCCCGCGGCCCGCGGCCGCGCCGCCCGGCCCGGACCGCTCCCAGCCGTCCCGGCCGGCGCAGCCGTCCCGGTCCGCCGCGGCCCAGACCCCGGCCCGGTCCCCGGCCGCGGCCCGCCCGCCGGCCGCCGAAGAGCCGGCCGTGCCCCGGCCCCGCCGCGCGCACGAGGCCCCGCGCCGGGCCGCCGACCCGAAGAGCCGGCGCCTGCGCCCGGCCGGCCGCCACCGCGCCCTGACCGTGCTCACCCTGCTGGTCGCGGCCTTCGCCGCGCTCTACGGGATCGCCCTGATCATGGCCGGCGGCGTGCTCGGCGGCACGGTGCCGGAGGGCACCACGGTCGGCGGGGTCTCGATCGGCGGCCTGAGCCCGTCCGCCGCGCGCGCCGCGCTGACCGCCGCGCTCGGCCCGGTCGCCGCCCGGCCGCTGCAGATCCGGGTCGGCGGCTCGGCCGAGACGGTCGACCCGGCCGCCTCCGGCCTGTCCTTCGACGCCGACGCCACGGTCGCCCGGGCCGGGCACGGCCGGACCGACCCGTTCACCGTG
Source organism: Actinocrinis sp. (assembly GCA_035943635.1). Taxonomy (GTDB): domain Bacteria; phylum Actinomycetota; class Actinomycetes; order Streptomycetales; family Catenulisporaceae; genus DASZBX01. Next base: position 222,846 of record DASZBX010000105.1, read on the forward strand.
ATCCCGGCCCTGTTCGGCTTCGGCACCCGGATCGACCCGGTCGCCGCGGTCGACTCCGCGGCCCTGACCAAGTCGCTGACCGCGCTGGCCGGCTCGTACGACGTGCCGATGGTCGAGGGCGAGATCACCTTCACGGCCGGCCGGCCGGTCGTGGTCGCGCCCGCGCCGGGCCGCTCGTTCAGCGTGCCGGCCGCCTACTCCCTGGTCACCGCCGCCTACCTGCACGGCAGCGCCCCGATCGTGGTCCCGGAGCAGGACCTGGAACCGAAGGCCACCCCGGCCGCGCTGCAGGACGCGCTGGAGAACATGGCCAAGCCGGCCGTCGCCGGACCGGTCACGGTGATCGCCGGCTCGGTCCGGACCGTGCTGAGCCCGACCCAGATCGGCGACGCCACCGTGATCGCCCCGGACGCCACCGGCGACCTGGTCGCCGAGGTCGACGGGACCAAGCTGCGCGCGGACCTGAGCCCGCAGGCGCTGGCCCAGGAGCAGCCGGCCGCCGACGCCTCGTTCGCGGTCCAGGACGGCAGCCCGGTCCTGGTCCCCGGCCACGACGGGATCGGCTTCGCCCCGGCCGCGCTGGCCGGCGCGCTCGCCCCGGTGCTGACCTCGCCGCCGCCCCGGTCGGTCACCCTGCAGGCCGGGGACCTGCCGCCGGCCTTCACCACCGCCGACGCCCAGGCGCTCGGGGTGACCGACGTGCTCGGCACGTACACCCGCCAGGTCACCGCGCCGGCCGGCGACTCGAACGCCACCGCCGCGGCCCTGGACGCGAACGCCGAGCGGGCCGCCGAACTGATCCAGGGCGCGGTCGTGCAGCCCGGCGCGACCTTCTCCTACCTGCAGCGGATCGGCGCGCCGAGCACCGCGGACGGGTTCACCGTGCCGTCCTCGGCGCAGAAGCTGGGCGTCGACCCGAGCGGGGGCGTGGACCTGGTCGCCACGGCCCTGTTCAACGCCGCGTTCTCCAGCGGGATGGGCGACACCGTGCACCATCCCAACGCCTCTTACCAGGACGGCAACCCGGTCGGGCTCGACGCCGCAGTGGTGTACTCGTCCACCGACCTGCAATGGACCAACACCGCCACGCACCCGGTGTACGTCTACGCCCACGACGACGACGGCGCGCTGACTATCGCGTTGCTCGGCGAGAAGAGCTACGACCAGGTCAACATCCAGGTCTCCGACCGCAAGTCGGTCGTCTCGGCGAGCACCAACCGCGGCGGCTACTCCTGCGTCGCGGTCCCGGCCGAGCCCGGCTTCCAGGTCGACGTCACCCGCACCCTGATGCGCGACGGCAACCAGGTCGGCTCCGAGCAGTTCCACGTGATGTACGCCCCGCACAACGGCGTCTCCTGCGCGACGGCCGGCCCGGCCACCCCGGGCCAGACCGGCACCGGCTCGACGCCGACCCGGGCCGGCAGCCCCACCCCGGGCCCCGGGGCGACCAGCGGCACCGGCGGCACCGGCGGCACCGGCGGCACCGGCGGCTCCGGCGGCAGCTCGGCCCCGCCCGCGCCGACTCCCAGCCCGACCCCGCCGTCCGGCGCGCTCGGCGGCCTGTTCCACTGACCAGCGCCTAAGCACCGTCCTGGCCCGCCACGTCCGCGCGCCGCCGACCCCTGCACCCGGCGGGTCGGCGGCGCGCGGACGTGGCGTCACGCTTTCGGCATGACAACTGTCATCCCCGCTTGGGTATGCGACACACTGCCGCCGGACGGGTGAGTCCGGACAAGATGGAGCCATCGGAAAGCAGGCCGGGACGGGACCCGGCCGCCCGACCATCGACCAGACGGGAATGATCCATGACGACGGAGCAACGCGGCGGACCCGCGGTGGCCTTCGACAAGGTTTCGAAGCACTACGGCGAGGTCAAGGCGGTCAACGAGCTGACCCTGGAGATCCCCCAGGGCCGCACGATCGCCTTCCTCGGTCCGAACGGGGCCGGCAAGTCCACCTCGATCGACATGCTGCTCGGGCTCAAGAAGCCCACCCAGGGGAAGGTCCAGGTCTTCGGCAAGTCGCCCCGGCAGGCCGTGACCGACGGCGACATCGGCGCGATGCTGCAGTCCGGCGGCCTGATGACCGAGGTCACCGTGCGCGAGTTCCTCACCCTGATCACCAAGCTGCACCCGCGCCCGATCACCGTGGAGGACCTGCTCAAGCGGGCCAACATCGAGGACATCGCCGAGCGCAAGGTGGACAAGCTCTCCGGCGGCCAGTCCCAGCGGGTCCGGTTCGCGGTCTCGATCGCCGGCGACAGCCGGCTGATCGTGCTCGACGAGCCGACCACCGGGATGGACGTGGAGAACCGGCAGATCTTCTGGGACGCGATGAAGTCCGAGTCCGAGCGCGGCAAGACGGTCATGTTCGCCACCCACTACCTGGAGGAGGCCGACCAGATCGCCGACCAGGTGATCGTGATCAACAAGGGCCGGCTGCTGGCCCAGGGCTCGGTCGCCGAGATCAAGTCCCGGGCCGGGTTCCAGCACATCAGCTTCCGGCTCGACGGGGTCACCCGCGAGTTCCTGCTCGGGCTGCCCGGGGTCAAGTCGATCGACGTCTCCGCCAGCCTGGTCCGGATCCAGACCTCCACCTCCGACGAGACCCTGTACGCGGTGCTGGACGCCGGGTTCCGGCCCAGCCAGATCGAGGTCGGCTCGCTCGGCCTGGAGCAGGCCTTCATCGCGATCACCGAACACGACAACCAGCAGGCCGGCGACCTGGACCAGGCCGCCGCCGACAGCCTGACCGGAGGCACCCGATGAGCGGCACCCTGGCTCTGACCCGGCTCGAGATCCGGCGCGCGCTGCGCAACCGCCGGGTGATGTTCTTCGCCGTGATGTACCCGGTCGGCCTGTACCTGCTGATCGGCAGCACGGTCAGCGGCACCGCCTCCAACGGCGTGTCCGCCAAGGCCTACGTGCTGATCGCGATGGCCTCCTTCGGCGCCCTCGGCGCGGCCCTGACCACCAACGCGACCAAGATCGCACTGGAACGCAAGGAGGGCTGGACCCGGCAGCTGCGGCTGACCGCGCTGCCCGGCGGCGGCTACGTGGTCGGCAAGGTCGCCGCGGCCACCGTGATCACCGTCCCGGCCCTGGTCGTCGTGTTCGGCGCCGGCGCGGCCACCGGCATCCACCAGTCCGCGACCCGGTGGATCACCGCCTTCCTGATCATGTGGATCGGCTCCCTCGCCTTCACCGGCCTCGGCATCGCGATCGGCTACGGCGTGCCGAACGACTCGGTCCAGATGGTCTCGATGATCACCTACCTGGGTCTGGCCGTGATCGGCGGACTGTTCGTCCCCTTCTCCGGCACCATGGCCAAGATCGGCGCCGTGTCCCCGTCCTACCAGGTGCGCCAGCTCGGCACCGACGCGGTCAACGGGATCCACCTGCCGGCGCACGGCCTGATGATCCTGGGCGCCTGGGTGGTCGGCGCGGCGGCCCTGGCCGCGGTCATGTACCGGCGCGGCGCGGCCGAGGAATAGGCCCCGGCCGTGGGCGATCCCAAGGACGAAGCAGCAGGCCCCGCCGTCGGCGGGGCCAGCTGGCTGTTCATCGTCATCTGGCTGTTCTACCTGATCATCCCGGTGAACGACCTGGTCAGCGGGCGGCACAGCACCGCGCAGCTGGTCGGCGCGGGGATCGGGCTCGGCGCGTTCTGCGCCGGGTACTACGCCACCGTCCGGCTCGGCTTCCCGGAGCCGGCCGTGTTCACCGGCCCGGACGTCCGCCGGCGCTGGCTGATGGTCGGACTGCTGGCCCTGATCGCGCTGCTGCTGCCGATCCTGGTCTACGGCGAGCTGTTCTCGCTGTGGATCTACGTCTCGGCCGCCTGCGGCTTCTGCCTGCCGATGGGCCGGTGCTGGTGGGCCCTGGTCGGCGGCGTGGCCGCGACCGCCGCGATGACCCTCGAGGGCTACCTGCTCGGCGCCTCGCTCGGCAGCCTCGGCATCCTGCTGCTGCCCGGCCTGTTCACCTGCTTCGGCTCGGTCGGCGCCCGGCGCACCCGGCTGCTGATCCGCGAGCTGCAGACCGCCCGGGCCGAGGTCGAACAGCTCGCGGTCACCGAGGAGCGGCTGCGCCTGTCCCGCGACCTGCACGACCTGGCCGGCCACTCGCTGGCCACGATCACGCTCAAGGCCGAACTGGCCCGGCGGCTGCTGCACGCCGACCCGGCCGCCGCGGCCAAGCAGCTGGCCGACCTGGAGCAGGTCTCCCGCCAGGCCCTGGCCGACATCCGGGACGCGGTCTCCGGCTACCGCCGGCCCACCCTCGCGGTCGAGCTGCTCTCCGCCCGCACCGCCCTGGCCTCGGCCGGGGTCGCCCTGCGGGCCGGGCCGGAACTGGCCGGGGCCACCGGCCTGGACCCGGACGCCGAGGCCGCCCTGGCCTGGTGCCTGCGCGAGGCGACCACCAACATCCTGCGGCACGCCGGGGCCGAGTCCTGCACCGCGCAGCTGATTGCGGCCACGGTCGACGGCGCGGCCACGCTCACCCTGGAGATCACCGACGACGGCCGCGGCCGCCCGGCCGGCGAGTGCGCCACCGGCCGCGAGCACCCGCCCGGCAACGGCCTGACCGGGCTGGCCGAACGGCTCGACGCGGTCCGCGGCCGGCTGACCGCCCGCCCGGTCCAGCCGCACGGCTTCCGGGTGACGGCCACGGTCCCGGTGGTTGGGCTAGTGTCTGCCCCGTGACGGAGAAAATCGGGGTCCTGCTGGCCGAGGACCAGGCCATGGTCCGCGAGGCCCTGGCCGCGCTGCTCGGGCTGGAGCCGGACATCGAGGTGGTCGCCCGGCTCGGCCGCGGCGACGAGGTGCTGCCGGCCGCGCTCGCCCTGGCCGGGCGGGACCGGGCCCCGGACGTGGCCCTGCTGGACATCGAGATGCCCGGGATCGACGGCCTGGCCGCGGCCGCGTTGCTGCACCGGGAACTGCCCGCGGTCAAGATCGTCATACTGACCACCTTCGGCCGGCCCGGCTTCCTGCGCCGGGCGATGGAGGCGGGGGTGTCGGCGTTCATGGTCAAGGACGCCCCGGCCGCGGAACTGGCCGCCGCGATCCGCCGGGTGCTGGCCGGGGAGCGGGTGATCGACCCGGCCCTGGCCGCGGCCGCCCTGGCCGACGGGATCAACCCGCTGACCCAGCGCGAGCGCGCGGTGCTCCAGTCCTCCGCGGACGGCTCGCTGAACGCCGAGATCGCCGCGGAGCTGTCCCTGTCCGAGGGGACCGTGCGCAACTACCTGTCCGCCTGCATCCAGAAGACCGGGGCGCGCAACCGGGCCGAAGCGGTCCGGATCGCGTACGAGAAGGGCTGGATCTGAACACGTCCCTGGTCGCGCGGCGGCCCACTGAGTGTCAGAGGCCCTGAATACCCTGAATACCGTACTGGTTCGGTGTGTGCCCGGCTGTGATTGGATAATCACAGAACGTGTCCCTAGTCGGTGGAGGTGTCATGGCCGCGATCACGGCCGAGGGCTTGGTGAAGGTCTACGGTTCCGGAGCCAAAGAGGTCCGGGCCCTGGACGGGGTGGACCTGGAGGTGGCCGAGGGGACCGTGCTCGGCCTGCTCGGACCGAACGGCGCGGGCAAGACCACCGCGGTGCGCGTGCTGACCACGCTGCTCGCGCCGGACTCCGGCCGGGCCACCGTGCTGGGGATCGACGTGGTCAAACAGCCGCAGCGGGTGCGCGAGCTGATCGGGCTGTCCGGCCAGTACGCGGCGGTGGACGAGAACCTGACCGGCCGGGAGAACCTGGTCATGGTCGGCCGGCTCTACCACCTGGGCAAGGCCGTGGCCCAGGGCCGGGCGGCCGAGCTGCTGGAGCAGTTCGCGCTGTCCGACGCGGCCGACCGCCCGGCCAAGACCTACTCCGGCGGGATGCGCCGGCGCCTGGACCTGGCCGCGGCCCTGGTGGTGCGGCCCAAGGTGATGTTCCTGGACGAGCCGACCACCGGCCTGGACCCGCGCACCCGGATCGCGATGTGGGACGTGATCGCCGACCTGGTCGAGGGCGGCGCGACCCTGCTGCTGACCACCCAGTACCTGGAGGAGGCGGACCGGCTGGCCGACCGGATCGCCGTGGTCGACCACGGCAAGGTGATCGCCCGGGGCACCGCGGACGAGCTCAAGACCCAGGTCGGCGGCGAGCGGATCCAGGTGGTGGTGCACGAGCGGCGGCAGCTGGCCGAGGCGGCCGGGCTGCTGGAGCGGATCGCCGGCACCCGGCCGCAGACCGACGAGCGCACCCGCGAGCTGCTGGTCCCGGTCACCGGCGGGGCCAAGTTCCTGATCGAGGCGATCCGGGAGCTGGACGCGGCGGGCGTGGCGATCGACGACATCGCGCTGCGCCGGCCGACCCTGGACGACGTGTTCCTTACCCTGACCGGCCGGGCCGCCGAGGAGCGGACCGGCGACGAGACCGAAGGCACGGGGGAATGACGATGAGCGCCAGCACCGAGGCCGCGCCCGCGCTGCGGGCCAGGTCGATGCCGGGACTGCCCGGCGCGTTCTACGACGGCTGGGTGGTCACCCTGCGCAACCTGCGCCGGATGACCCGGATCCCGGAGATGGTGGTCTTCGCCACGATCCAGCCGATCATGTTCGTGCTGCTGTTCGCGTTCGTGTTCGGCGGCGCGATCCCGATCGGCGGCGGCGGGGTGTCGGCCTACCGGGAGTACCTGCTGCCGGGCATCTTCACCCAGACCCTGGCCTTCACCACCGGCACCACCGCGGTCGGCCTGGCCGACGACCTGCACAAGGGCCTGGTCGACCGGTTCCGCTCGCTGCCGATGGCCCGGTCCGCGGTGCTGCTCGGCCGGACCGTGGCGGACTGGATCCAGAACATCTTCGTGTTGGTGATCATGGCGATCTGCGGGCTGCTGGTCGGCTGGCGGATCCACGACGGCGCGGTCAAGGCGATCGCCGGGTTCTTCCTGCTGATGCTGTTCGCCTACGCGATGAGCTGGATCGGCGCGGTGATCGGATTGTCCGTGGGCACTCCGGAGACCGCGAACACGGCCGGGTTCATCTGGCTGTTCCCGGTCACCTTCGTGTCCAACGCCTTCGTCCCGCTCGCCTCGCTGCCCGGCTGGCTGCGCCCGGTGGCCGAGTGGAACCCGATCTCGTGCACGGTGCTGGCCCAGCGCGAACTGTTCGGCAACCCGACCGGCCTGGAGGGCGGCGCGCGGCTGACCGCGTTCCCGATGGAGCATCCGGCCTGGACCTCGCTCGGCTGGTCGGTGCTGATCCTGCTGGTGTTCATCCCGCTGTCGGTGCGCAAGTACCGGTCCGTCTCCACCTGATTGGGGCCGCGGCCGGGCTAGGCGGTGTTGGGGAATGTCTCAAGGCGCGAATCCGGTGATCGCCGTCGCCTGGCCGCACCGCACGGAACGGCACAGACGAGCGAGTATGAGCCGTCCCGTGCGGCGCGCCCATGCTCGGCGCTGACCAGATTCGCCGCACCTACCAGCACAAACCGGCGGTCATGCCGTGGCCTTGACACATTCCCCAACACTGTCTAGCCCTTGCGGGCCAGGAGCTGGACCTCCAGGAACTGCCGGCGGTCGTCCGGCTCGGGCTGGCGCACCTGCCGGGCGACCTCGGCCAGCCCGGCCGCGCGCAGCAGGTCGGCGAAGTGGTCCGGCCACCAGCGGTAGGCCCGGGTGACCGTGTGGTCGTAGAACTGGGTCGGCTGGTCCGGGCCGTCGCCGGCCGGGAAGCTGATCAGCAGGTGCCCGCCCGGGGCCAGGACCCGCTGGAACTCGGCCAGGATCTGCGGCAGCGCGTCCGGCGGGGTGTGGATGACGGAGAACCGGGACAGCACGCCGCCGAGCGTGCCGTCCGCGATGTCCAGGGCGGTCATCGAGCCGAGCTCGAAGCGCAGGCCGGGATTGTCCGCGCGGGCCAGCTCGATCATCGTCGGCGAGAGGTCGATCCCGAACGCGGACAGGCCGAGCCCGGCCAGGTGCGCCGTGACGTGGCCGGGACCGCAGCCGAGGTCGGCGACCGGCCGGCCGCCGTCGGCCCGGACGAGTTCGGCGAACGCGGCGAGCAGGGCGCGTTCCAGCGGCAGGTCTCGGAGCGTGTCGCGGAACGTCTCGGCGTAGCGCACGGCCATTGTGTCGTACGCCGCACGCGCGGCGCTCAGGAAGTCGGGTTCGGTCACGCCGCAGACGATAGCCCGCGCCACCCACAGGGCTGTGCCGTCCGCAAAGCCGCGCCGCCCACAAGACTGTGCCGTCCGCCGGAAAGCGGAATGATCATCATCCTGCGACGCGCGGACCGCGGCCACCCCTGACCGATCGTCACACCACCGACCACAGGCCACATCCGACACAAGTCAGGGCCCGGCAGCCCTGCTGCCGGACCCTGGACTCGACTGACGTGCACTGCGCTGATCCCCCGGCGCGATCGGCCGGGGCCGCGGGCGGCCGGAGGCCGGATCAGCTGCCGTACGGCCGCGCGGACAGCAGCTTGACGGTCATCTTGCTCCCGTTCGGCAGCTCGTACTGGCTGCTCTCGCCGATCTTGCGGCCGACCAGGGCCGCGCCCAGCGGGGATTGCGGCGAGTAGACCTCCATCGAGGCGCCGGCGTCCTCGCGCGAGCCGATCAGGAACTCCAGCGTGTCCTCGTCGTCCCCGTCGAAGGCCACCGTCACCACCATGCCCGGCGCGGCCACCCCGGTGACCGTCGGCGCGACCCCGACCTGGGCGTTCTCCAGCAGCTGGCGCAGCTGCAGGCGCCGGGCCTCCATCTTGCTCTGCTCCTCCTTGGCCGCGTGGTAGCCGCTGTTCTCCTTCAGGTCGCCCTCTTCGCGTGCGGCCTCGATGATTTTGGCGATGTCGACCTGGCCTTGACCCTGGAGGTAATCCAGCTCGGCCTTGAGCCGGTCGTACGCTTCCTGAGTCAGCCAGGTGACGTTTGCGCTGGTCTGGGTCACGGGTGCTCCTATGTGTCAATGGGCACCGGCCGGCTCGCGAGGACTGTCGCGGCTGCCGGCCGGCCGGGCGGTCGGTTGAGAGCACGTGGCGGCAACCGGATGAACGGGACTTTGCCACGAACTTACGAGATTACCAAGCGCGACCGACATGACCCGGCTCCCGACGGGCCGCGGCGCGAGCCGGGGCCGGGCGGGAGCGAAGGAGCGGGACCGCCGGTCAGCTGCCCTGGCAGGACTGGACGAGTGCGGAGCTGACGGAGGCCATACTCTCCGTCACCGAGACCGTGTAAACCTGCACGCTCTTGGCCCGTCCGGACGGCACCTGGACCGTGGCGCTGCCGATCACGTTGCCCTGGTAGTCCTCCACGGCCAGGACGCAGGTGGCCGACATGCTCGCCGCCTTGTCCACCTCGAACGTGATCTGCACCCCGTTGGTCGTCGGCACCGAGCTGATCAGCGTGCCCTGGATCGGCGGGTTCGCCTGCTCCCAGCCGATGTAGCCGACCACCGCGCCGAGGATCGCCAGGCCCACGACGCCCAGCAGGATCTTGCGGGTCCGGGACATCCCGCCGCGCTGGTTGCCGTAGCGGTCCGCGTCGCGGTTGCCCGACTTGGCGCTCCGGGCTATCAGCTCGGTCAGGTCGGGCTTGTTGGATTTCGGGGTGGAGCCGGCGGTCTCGAACATGGCTGGCCTTCTGAGGTGGGTGGCGCCGGTGGGTATTTGGCATTTGCGTTACGGACACATTACCCGCACAAGGCATTATGCGCTCAAAGAATCGGTGACCGGCTTTCCGGAAGTTCGTGGTTCGCCCCGTGCATCCGCCACACTATAGATACGCAGACAATCTGTGATGCGCGCGGGGGGCGGTCCTTGATCCACTCCCGGCGGAACATAGCGCGAAGGAGAGCATTCCGTGGACCAGCACCTGCGGCTCATGGCGGTGCACGCCCACCCCGACGACGAGTCCTCGAAGGGGGCGGCCACGATGGCCAGATACGTCGCCGAGGGCGTGGAGGTGCTCGTGGTCACCTGCACCGGCGGCGAACGCGGGGACGTGCTCAACCCCCGGCTCAAGGACGACCTGGCACTCGCCGCGAACATCCACGAGGTGCGCCGGGCCGAGATGGACCGGGCCCGGGAGATCCTGGGCGTGCGCCAGGCCTGGCTCGGCTTCGTCGACTCCGGGCTGCCCGAGGGCGACCCGCTGCCGCCGCTGCCGGAGGGCTGCTTCGGCCTGGAGAAGGTGGAGACGGCCGCCGAGCCGCTGGTCCGGCTGATCCGCGAGTTCCGCCCGCACGTGGTGACCACCTACGACGAGAACGGCGGCTACCCGCACCCGGACCACATCCAGTGCCACCGGATCTCGGTCGAGGCCTTCGACGCGGCCGGGGACGCGGACCGTTACCTCACCTCCGGCGAGCCCTGGCAGCCGCAGAAGCTCTACTACAACCAGACCTTCTCCCGGGAGCGGGTGCAGAAGCTGCACCAGGCGATGCTGGACCTCGGCCAGGAGTCGCCGTACGAGGGCTGGATCGAACGGATGGGCGACCGGCCCGAGCGCACCATCACCACGCACGTGCCCTGCGCCGAGTACTTCCCGCTCGCCGACGCGGCCCTGCTCGCCCACGCCACCCAGGTCGACCCGGACGGGCCGTGGTTCCGGGTGCCGATGGAGGTGCGCCAGCAGGTCTGGCCGACCGAGGACTTCGAACTGGCCAAGTCGCTCGTGGACACCGTGGTCCCGGAGGACGACCTGTTCGCCGGGATCCGGGACTGAGCCGAGGTCGCAGCCCGGGTGCGGGCCCGGCCGCCGGCCGCGACCGGCGGCCGCCGCGCCATCCCGGGTACGGTGGCGAAACGGGACAAGGGTAACGTTGGCCCGGATTTCCCCACGACCGCTAAAGCAGGAGGACCGACAGTGGACCCGAACGATGTATCCCCGGGGTTGCTGGGCTTCATCATCGTCTGCATCATCGGCCTGGCCACCTGGTTCCTGCTGCGCAACATGGCCAAGCACCTGCGGAAGCTGAACGAGAACCGGGTGGACCAGGACGAGGCCGAGCTGCCCGACCCGAACGACCGGAAAGTCAACGGCACGGCCTGAGACGATCAGCCACAATGGGGGAGTGACGAAGCAGAGCGCGCACGCCGGGGCCGAGCCGATCGCCGGGCTGACGGTGGCGCTGCTGCGCGGCGTGGAGGCGACGGTCGGCGGACCGCCCCGGGCCCGGGCGGCCGGCGGCCTGCCCGGCCCCGACCGGTCCGGGCAGCCGGTGGAGATCTCCGGCCGGCGGCTGCGCGCCCTGCTGGCCCTGCTGGCGCTGACCCCCGGGGTGGCCCGCCGGGCCGACTACCTGGCCGATCAGCTCTGGGACGGGCGCCCGCCCAGCGCCAACGCCCTGCAGGCCCTGGTCTCCCGGCTGCGCCGGGTGCTCGGCGCCGACGCCGTGGTCTCCCGGCCGACCGGCTACGCGCTCGCGGTCGATCCCGAGGCGGTGGACCTGGTCCGGTTCGACCGGCTGGTCCGGCAGGGCACCGGCCCGGCCGCCCGGCAGGCCCTGGCCCTGGCCGGCCCGGAGCCGCTGGCCGAGTTCGCCGACGTGCCCGACCTGGCCGACGAGGCCCGCCGGATCGAGGCCGACTGCTGGCGGCTGCGCGACCTGGTCCAGTCCGAACCTGATCCCGCCCCCGCCGACGCGGCGCCCGCGGCGGGCATACGTACCGGCCCGGCTCCGCGAAGACTGATCGGCCGGGACCGGCTGCTGGACGAACTCGGCGGCCGGCTGGCCGCGACCCGGCTGCTCACCCTGGTCGGCGCCGGCGGCGCGGGGAAGACCTCGCTGGCCCGGCACCTGGCCTACCGCTGCGAGCAGGCCGCGTTCGTGGAGCTGGCCCCGGTCTCCGCGCCGGACGTGGCCGAGGAGGCGCTGGTCGCCGTCGGCGGCCGCGAGGTGGTGCTAAGCGAGCTGACCTGGACCGCCCCGGACGGCGTGGACGGGCGCGAGCCGGCCGGCGCCCGGGAGCGGCTGGCCGCGCTGATCGGCACCCGCCCGCTGCTGCTGGTGCTGGACAACTGCGAGCACGTGATCTCGGCCGCCGCGGACCTGGCCGCCTATCTGCTGGACCGCTGCGCCGCGCTGACCATCCTGGCCACCAGCCGCGAGCCGCTGGCCATCCCGGGCGAGCTGCGCGAACCGGTGGACCCGCTGGTCGTGCCGCCGGCCGGCAGCGCGGCCGAGGAACTGGCCTGTTTCTCCGCGATGGAACTGCTGATCGAGCGCGGCCGCGCGGTCCGGCCCGGGGTGTCCGGGGCCGGGGAAGAGGGCGCGGCGCTGGCCGAGATCTGCCGCCGGCTGGACGGCATCCCGCTGGCCCTGGAGCTGGCCGCGGCCCGGTTCAACTCGCTCAGCCCGCGCCAGGTGGCCGACCGGCTGGACGACCGGTTCAGCCTGCTGACCAACGGGATGCGCACCGCGCTGCCCCGGCAGCAGACCCTGCGCGCGGTGGTGGACTGGAGCTGGGACCTGCTGGACCAGGCCGAGCGGGAGCTTTTGACGGTCGGCGCGGTGTTCCTGGGCGGGGCGACCTTCGAGGACCTGGAGGCGGTGTCCGGCACCGCGATCCTGGACCCGCTGGACCGGCTGGTGGCCAAGTCCCTGGTGGTGGCCGAGGACCGCGGCGGCCGGATGCGCTACCGGCTGCTGGAGACGATCCGGGAGTACGCGCTGGAGCGGCTGGCCGCGGCCGGGCTGGTCGACGCGGTCCGGGCCCGGCACGCCGAGCACTTCGCCCAGCTGGCCAAGAAGGCCGACCCGCAGCTGCGCGGCCCGGACCAGATGACCTGGCTGGCCCGGCTGGACATGGAACAGGACAACATCCGGGCCGCGCTGGCGGCCACGCTCGACCTGGGCCTGCTGCAGACCGCGCTGACCATCTGCGGCCGGATGGCCTGGTACTCCCAGTTGCGCGGGCAGACCGACCTGCACGGGCTGACCACCCGGGCGGTGGCGATGGTCGAACGGCTGCCGGACCCGGAGCCGACCGAGGACCTGGGCCGCGCTTTCATGCTCAACGCGATGCTCGGCCTGGACAGCGGGATGTCCACCGAGGACGCCGGGGCGATGCTGGGCCGGGCCCGGAAGATCTACCAGGAGCTCGGCGAGTACCACACGGTCTCGATCGCGCTGGACATCGCCTGGGCGATGTTCCACGCCGAGTCCTTCCCGGAGGTGCTGGCCCGTTCGGACGCGGCCTGCGCGGCGGCCGGGGACGACTGGGGCCAGGCCGTGATCCGGATGATCTGGGTCCGGGTGGCCGCGGACGAGGACGTGGACCGGGCCGAGGAGCTCGGCCGCAGCTCGGTCGAGCTGTTCGGCCGGTGCGGGGACCGCTGGGGCCTGGCCAACGGCGGGCAGGCGCTGGGCCTGGTGGAGAGCATCCGGGGCCGGCACGAGGCGGCGATCGAGGCTCTGGCCGAGGCGCTGGCGCACGCCCGGACCCTGGGCGCGGTCGACGACCAGGCCCAGGTGATGGCGCAGATCGCCTGCGAGTACGAGTACCTGGGCGATCCCGGGCGGGCGGACGAGCTGTTGCAGGAGACCGAGGAGTTCCTGAGCGCCTCCGGCCACCGGATGCCCCGGTCCATGCCCACGTATCTGCACGTCCTGAGCGCGCAGCTGTATCTGCAGCGCGGGGACTTGGCCGGGGCCGAGGCGGCCCTGGAGCTGGGCCGGGAGCTGGTCAACGACGGGCACTCGTTCGGTTTCCGGGTCCAGTTGGACACCCTGGCCGGGCTGCTGGCGGCCGAGGCCGGGGACCACCCGGCCGCGCTGGACTTCTTCGCCCGGGTGGTCGAGGAGGGCTCGAAGTTCCTGTTCGACCCGAGCGACCTGGCCGACTCGCTGGAGGGGATCGCGAACGTGGCGGTCCGGACCGGGCAGCCGGCGCTGGCCGCGCGACTGTTCGGCGCGGCGCTGGGCATGCGCCCGGCCCAGGCCGCCCGCAGCCGGGTCCGCCGGACCGCGGCCGAGGTGGAGGCCGCGGTGCGCGCGGCCCTGCCGCCGGACCAGGTCGAGGCCGCGTTCGCCGAGGGCGCCGCGCTGACCGGGACGAAGGCGGCCGAGTTCGCGGCGGCCGCGATCGCGCAGCTGCGCGGCTGAGGCGCGGGCGGACGAGTCCGCGGTCGGGTTTCTGCTGATTCCCGGCGCGGACGTGGGCCGGCCCCGTCGGGTCAGCTATCAGCCGGACCGGCCGTACTGCCGTCGTTGCCGGCCACGCTGGTCGGAGCCTTGGCCGCGGCGGCGGTTCCGGCCTCGGTTTCACCCTTCCGGCCGACCGACTCGTCCACGGCGAACATCAGCGCTTGGAACAGCACCGGGACGGTGCCCGGCGCATTCTCCTCGGACTCCCGTTCGCTGTACTCGCTGATGACGGCGGTCACTTTCCGCCACAGCTCGGCGTAGTCCTCCGGCCGTAGCCGGAACGAGTTGTAGACGCCGCGGTAGCGCAGGTCCGGGCCGTCCTCGGCCGGTTGGAGCACGATCCGCCCGGCCCGCAGCTCGGTGAGCAGGTACTCCCGGGCCGCCTCGAGCGGGGCGGTGAGCGGGCCGGCCGCGTCGTCCGGGTCGATCTCGGCCAGCCCGAGCATGCCGCCGTCGATGGTCAGCCGCTTCTGGCTGGCCGCGTAGCGCTTCTCGATGATCCCGGAGACCACCCGGGTCTCGGCCACGTGGACCAGGCCGTGCTCCTCCAGCTGCTTCAGGTGCCGGTAGAGCTTGGTCTGGCCCTCGTCGAGTTCCTCGGCGATCTCCCGGGCGGTCAGCGTGCGCAGCCCGCGCTGGGTCAGCGTGCGCAGGATCGCCAGCCGCATCGGCTCCATCAACGTCCGGGCCGTCTCCACATCGGTGACCTGCCGGTTCTCCAGGATTTCGACGGGGTTCAGGGCGTTCACGGCACTCCTCGGCTCTGCGCACGGTCTGCGGCGGGAAAAGGGCTTGCGGCACGTTCACGCCTCTGTCATCATTCACTTCAGAGTGAACGTCAACTCTAGCGGGAACATGCTCTCTGGGGAGAATAGCGATGTCGGCTTTCCACTTCAACTACACCACCACGACGTCCCGACAGCAGGAGATGCGTACCAAGGCCGACCGGGTCCGGCTGGTCAAGGCCGCGAAGAAGGTGCGCAAACAGCGATAGCGGCAGCGGGCGCAGACGCAGCAGCTCACGCGTCGCCCCTCGCGGATCCAACGAACGTCCCCGCGGCAGGCAGGGTTCCGGAATCCGGGCCCTGCCTGCCGCGGTCCTGTGGCAAACCTGCGACTGGCCGACCCGGCCGCCGCACCCGCCTTCGAGCAGCGGTTCAGCCCCGGCCCGGACGCCACACCGCAGAACCTGCTCGCCGTCCAGTCCTGGCAGGACGTCGGCCAGAGCCTGGGCGACATCGCGGCCAAACAGCAGAGCCTGCTGCTGGTCTGCGCGACGCTGCTCGCCCTGTTCGGCATCACGAGCGTGACCGTGCTGGTCGGCGGCCGGCTGACCGAGCAGACCCGGCGGGTCGGCCTGCTGCGCGCGGTCGGCGCTACCCCGGCCCTGGTCGCCCTGGTGTTGCTGGCCGAGAACCTGTTCCTGGCCCTGCTGGCCGCCGCAGCCGGCCTGCTGGTCGGCTGGCTGGCCGCGCCGGTCGTCACCGATCCCAGCGCCGGGCTGCTCGGCACGGTCGGGTTCCCGCCGCTCCAGGCCGGCACGGTCGGCGCGGTCGTCGGCCTGGCGGTCCTGGTGGCGCTGGCCGCCTCGCTGCTGCCCGCGGTCCGCGCGACCCGGACCAGCCTGGTGCGCGCGATCGAGGACGCGGCCCGGGCCCCGCGCCGCCGCGGGCTGCTGATCGCGCTCTCGGCCCGGCTGCCGGTCCCGGCCCTGCTGGGTCTGCGGATGGCGGCGCGCCGCCCGCGCCGGTCCGTGCTCAGCGCGATCAGCATCGCGATCACGGTGGCCACGATCGTCACGGTGATGATCGCGTTCGCCGGCAGCCCGGGCTCAGTAGTGGACGGCTTCACCTCGCCGACTCCGCCGCGGAACCTGTTGCAGGAACACGTGATCCTGGCATTCACGGCCGTGCTGGTGGTGCTCGCGGTGATCAACGTGGTCTTCATCACCTGGACCACGGCGCTGGACTCCCGGCGTCCGCCGGCCGTGGCCCGCGCGCTCGGCGCGAGTCCGGGGCAGGTGGCCGCCGGACTGTCCGCCGCGCAACTGGTGCCCGCGCTGGCCGGGTCGGTCCTGGGCGTGCCGCTGGGGTTCGGGCTCTTCGCGGCCGTGAACCACCACGGCTCCGGGCTGACCGTCCCGCCGGTGTGGTGGCTGGCCGGGTCGGTGCTCGGTGTCCTCGGGCTGCTCGCCCTGCTCAGCGCGATCCCGGCCCGGATCACCGCGCGACGTTCGGTCTCCGGGATTCTGCAGACCGAGACCGGGTGAGCGGTCGGGCGGCCGAGGGGCCCGAGTGCGTGTCCGGCCAGCCGGTTGCGGCCGACGGTCGCCGGGTCGCCGAGCCGCCGGTCAGGACACGTGCAGCAGCCGGAGGACCGCCGCGCACGCGGCCGCGGCGAGGATGACCACCGGCAACGGCGCCTTCCGCCAGGCCAGCACGCCCGCGACGGCGACCCCGGCCGGGCGGGCGTATCCGGCGAAACCGTGCCCCTCGGTCAGCGCGGTGGTGGCCACGAGCGCGAGCAGCAGCACGTTCGCGGCCGTCTCGAGCAGCTGCCGGGCCCGGGGCGGGAACGAGATGCGGGCGTGCAGCAGCGGTCCGGCCAGGCGGATCGCGTACGTTCCGCCGGCCAGTGCGAGCATCGCGCCGAGGACGAGCGGCCGGGTCAGCATCAGACGGCCTCGCCGGATCCCTTGGGCGGCAGTCCGAACACCAGTCCGGTCAGTGCCAGCAGCACCGGCAGTCCGGCCGGGAGGAACGCGGCCGTGGCCAGGGCGACCGCGGCGCCGACCAGGGCGGCCCGGCGGGTCAGCCGGTCGCGCAGGGCGGGCAGGACCAGCGCGAGGATGACCGCCGGGAACAGCGCGTCCAGGCCGAACGCGGCGGTGTCGTGGATCAGGCTCCCGCCGAGCGCGCCGAGCAGGGCGCCGAGCGGCCAGCAGACCAGGATCCCGCCCCCGCAGGCCCAGTACCCGGCCCGTTTGCGGACCGGGTCGGTCTGGGACAGGGCGACCACCACGGCCTCGTCGTTCATCACGTGGGTGCCGAGCAGGCGGCGCCAGCCGGGCTGGATCACGTCCGGCACGGCCAGCCCGTAGGGCAGGTGCCGGGCGTTGACCAGCAGTCCGGCCAGGGCCGCGGCGATCGGGTTGCCGCCGGTGGCCACGATCCCGACGAACAGGAACTCCGAGGCCCCGGCCAGCACGAGCACGCTGGTCAGCACGGGGAACCAGACCGGGAAGCCGTAGGCGACGGCGATCGCGCCGTACGACATCCCGATCGCGGCCACCGACGCCAGGATCAGCGCGATCCCGCGGAGCAGGTCGCGGTCGAGTGTTCTCCATATCGAACGCATGATGGATATGGTGGAACCACCCTGGCGCGTTCGTCAAGGAAAACGACGTTTGATGGAGCGAACGAATGGTCCAGCTGCCCGCGCCCGACGCCCCCGGCGAGCCGGTCCCGGCGGCCGCAACCCGGTCCCCGGCCCAGCCGTCGATGCAGGCCATCGCGGCCGCGCTGCGCCGGGAGCGGCGCCGGACCGGGCTGAGCCTGAGCGAGGTGGCCCGCCGGGCCCAGATCGCCAAGTCCACCCTGTCCCAGCTGGAGGCGGGCGTCGGCAATCCGAGCCTGGAGACCCTCTGGGCGCTGTGCGTGGCCCTGGACACCCCGTTCGCCCGACTGTTCGACCCGCCCCGGCCGCAGGTGCAGCTGATCCGGGCCGGCGACGGCCCGGTCGTGTCCTCGGCGTTGGCCGACTACCGGGCCACCATCCTGGCCCCCTGCCCGCCCGGCGCCCGCCGGGACGTCTACGCCATCGCGGCCGAACCGGGCAGCCAGCGCGACTCGGACCCGCACATGCCCGGCACAGTCGAACACGTGATCCTGTCTTCCGGCCGCGCCCTGGTCGGCCTGACCGACGAGCCGGTGGAACTCCTCCCCGGCGACTACACCGCCTACCCGGCCGACCTGCCACACATCTTCCGCGCCCTGGAACCGGGAACCCGCGCGGTGATGGTCTCGGAGCACATCTAGACGAGTTGTTCCGGATTCTGGCGCCTGAGCCGAGTTGCTGGTAAGCGCGCTGACCTGCCGGGTGAGTTCGCCGCGCCAGAATTCGGAACAACTCGTCTAGCGCCGTGACAGTCCGAGGCCCGTGGCGCACAGTGCCGCGGGCCTCGGAGAGGTGGGGACGGGATCCGCGCGGCGCACGCTCCGGCCGGCGGCCCGGCGGCCCGGCGGCCCGGCTCAGGGCACGAGCACCGTGCGCACGCCCGGCACCTCGGGCTCGGTCCAGGCCGTCTCGACCTCGGCGAGCGGGACCGGGCGCGCGGTGACCGCGATGCCGCCGCTGTTGAGCTCCTCGACCAGCGAGGGCAGTTCGGCCCGGTAGGCCTTGGTGGACACCGCGCCCTGGCCGTTGCCCTGCAAGCGGAAGTTGGCCGAGCGCAGGGCGACCGAGGGCAGTTCGATCGTCGGTCCGGCCCCTGCGCCGGCTGACTGAATTCGGTCGACTGAGCCCGGCTTGCGGCTCAGCCCTCGGCTCAGTCCGACGCCAGCAGCTCCATCAGCAGCGGCCGGTAGTGGTCGAAGCCGGGATCGCCCCGGTCCGGGTCCTTGGCGGCCTCGTCCCAGCGCCGCAGCCGGACCGATTCCCCTGCGTAGGCAAGGGTTTCGAACTCGGCTGCCTCGGCCGCGGTCATCGGGCCGCCCTGCACGGCGAGCGTGTGCACCGAGGCCTCCGACAGCCGGTCGAAGTAGCCCGGCTCGACCGCGCACAGGTACCGCTTGGCCGCGACGTGCAGCCGGACCGGCTCGGTGACCGCCGGGCCGAACCACCGGCCGAGCCAGTCCGCGCCCTGGTGGCTGTGGTGGTTGTCCGTGCCGGCCATCAGCTCCCGGCCGTGGACCGCGCCGGTGAAGTGCCCGATGTCGTGCAGCAGGGCCGCGGCCACCAGCGCCGGCGGCGCACCGTCGGCCTCGGCCAGCGCCGCCGCCTGCACCATGTGCTGCCCCTGGGTCACCGCCTCGCCGAGGTACTCCGCGCCGCCCTCGCCCTCGAAGAGGTCGGCCAGCCGCTGCACGACCTCGCCGCGCTGCTCGTCCGTCACCATGGTGTCGCTCCTCGCTCGGGGCCCGCCGGGTGGGCCGCCGTCCGATCACACCCGAGCCGGGGCGGACGGATCAACCCGCGTGCGGCGGACATTCCGTGAACAGTGAGCATTGGACGTCGGGCGCGCCGCGGCCGCTCACGCGGGCAGGGCGCGGATCAGGACCAGCGAGCCGTTGAGGAAGGGCTGCTCGCGCAGCGAACCGTACTGCTCGTCCCAGGCGCCGGAGCTCAGGGCCTCGCGCAGGTTCTCAGTGTACTGTTCCCGGGTCTCCTGGTCGACGAAACTCCACGCGGAGCAGGCCTGGCGGGCGGCCGGGTCGAGCAGGCGCTCGGGGCGGGCGTAGTAGGCCTCGTTGAAGCCGTCGCTGCAGTCCGCCGGGATGGGCACCGTGGTCACCGAGATCCGGCCGCCGAGGGCCTCGGCGATGGCGGCGGTGGTCGGGTAGCGCCGGGCCTCGGTGTCCAGGACCAGGGGAGCGTACTGGTACAGCCAGAAGTCGCGCACCAGGTCCGGGTCGCAGGTCAGGATCACGACCGGGCCGGTGGTCACCCGCCGCATCTCGCGCAGGCCGGCCTCCAGCCGGCTCCACTGGTGGATGCTGAACGTGGTCATCGCGCCGTCGAAGGAGCCGTCCGGGAACGGCAGGTCCTCGGCGACGGCGTCGATCGCGGCCGGCAGGTGCGCCGGGCGGCGCTCGCGCATCGAGGCCGAGGGTTCGACCGCGGTCACCTCGAACGCGGTCGACTCGTACGAGCCCGTTCCGGCGCCGACGTTGAGCACCGTGCGCGACCCGGCCAGGGCCTGCTCGATCAGTTCCCCGATCCGCGGATCGGGCTTGCGGTGATCGGTGTAGACGGTGCCGATCACACCGTAGTCGGCGTCGCCCGCACTGCCGTCTGCCATTCGTTGCGTCATGAGCCGAATCTATCGGCCCGGGCAGGGCAATTCGCGGTTCGGCGGCCGCCCGCGGGCTCGGGTCGACTCCTGACCACCGCAGATCAGACCTCGTCGACGGTCGACGTGATCGGGGTGCCGATCTCGACCGTGCGGCTGACCGTGCACAGCCGGTCGTGGGAGAGCTTCACCGCGCGCGGCAGGATCGCCCGGGCCTCGTCGCCAGCGGCGCCCTCGGGGAAGACCACGTGGAAGGTGACGGCCAGGTTCGTCATCCGGCTGCCGAGCTCGTCGCGGATCTTGTCGCCGCTGACCGTGACGGTGAACTCGGATGGTTCGGCGTGCCGGGTGGTGGCCACGTCGGCGTCGATCCCGGTGCAGCCGCCGATCGCGGCGAGCAGCAGTTCGACCGGGGAGAACTCCGGGCCGCCCTCGGAGCCGGCGCCGAACTCGATCGCGGCGCCGCGCGGGTTGGTCGCGGTGTACCGGCCGCCGCCGAGCCGGTCGATCCGCACGGTCCGCAGCGTTTCCTGTTCGCTCATGGCGACAACCCTACGCCGCCCGGGCCAGGTCCGGATCATGGCAGCGCAGCCGCACCGGGGCCGACTGCCTCGCGGTCTCGATCGAGTTACAGTCGCCCGGACGCCTCTATCACGACCCTCTGCCCTCTGTTAGTCACAGTAGCGATGCCGCCAAGCATCGGCGGGAGGCCCAAAGGCGCCTCGCCCCCCGCGCGAGCGAAGCGAGTAGACACCCAGGATGAGTAACCCACAGACCGGGCGGGCTCGGACAACCCATGGTGCGCGTGCACGGGCCCTGCGGATCGGAATCCCGCTCACCACGCTGGCCGTGATCGCGGCCGGGAGCACCCAGACCGCGGGCGCCGCGGTCGCCCCGGCCTCGCACGCCCCGGCCGCCGTCGGCGCGTTCGTGCCGGCCCCGGCCGGAGCCGTCGCCGCCGCGGCGCCGGACGACTCGATCAGGATCACCGTCGACGTGCTGCTGGCCCCGCGCAACGCGGCCGAGCTGGCCCAGTACGCGACCGCGGTCAGCAGCCCGGATTCCCCGTTCTCCAAGGACTACCTGTCCCAGGGCGAGGCCGAGAAGCTGTTCGCCCCGGCCCTGTCCACGGTCGACGCCGTCGACGCGGCCCTGCGCGGCGCGGGCCTGACCCCGGGCGCCGCGGCCGGGGACGACCTGGCCATCCCGGTCACCGCCACCCTCGGCCAGCTCAAGGCGGCCTTCGGGGTCGGCTTCGCCGGGTACCGGCTGCAGGGCGGGCGCGCCGCGTTCGGCGCCACCTCCGTGCCCAAGGTCGACGGCACCGTGGCCGCGGACATCTCCGGGATCGTCGGCCTGAACGACTTCGCGGTGCCGACCGCGAACATCGCGAACAAGGGCAAGGCGATACCCGGCGCGTTGCCCGCGACGAGCGCGGCGAAGACCGCGCCCTCGCACTCCGCGCCGACGATGTGCTCCGCGTTCACCGACTCGATCAACTCGTATCTCGAGTCGGGTGAAGGGATTCCGGCCGTCGACGCCGGGGACTACTACTCGCCGTCCGCGATATCCACCGCCTACGGCACCGCGGCCCAGCTGGCCGCCGGGGACAACGGATCCAAGGTCACCGTGGGCGTGCTGGAGTGGGAGGCGGTCAGCCCCGCGGCGCTGTCCGTCTACCAGAGCTGCCTGGGTCTGAACAACAAGATCAGCTACGTGAACACCGACGGCGGCCCGGTCGAGCTGCCGACCGCGGACAACGGCGTGGGCTACGAGTCCTCGCTCGACATCGAGGACATCGCGAGCATCGCGCCCGGCGCCTCGATCGTCGACTACCAGGGCCTGGACGCCGACAACCCGGCCTTCACCGACGCCGACTGGCTGGACACGTTCACCAGGGCCGTCACCGACGACAAGGCGAGCGTGCTGTCGATCTCCTGGGGTGAGTGCGAGGCGCAGACCGACACGACCACCCGGTCCGGGGAGACCACCGACTTCGAACTGGCCGCGGTCCAGGGCCAGAGCGTGTTCGTCGCCTCCGGAGACGACGGCTCCACCGACTGCGAGGACGCGGACGGCAACCCGCTGCTCGGCCTGGCCGTGGACGACCCGGGCGTGAACCCGTGGGTGACGGACGTCGGCGGCACCTACATGCAGGGCAAGACCTCGCCGAAGATCAGCGTGTGGAACGACTCCACCTACGTCATCGGCGGCGTGCCCGGCACGGCCGGCGGCGCGGGCGGCGGCGGCGTGGCCACGGACTTCCAGCTGTCCGGGTTCGGCGACTACCAGTCCGGATTCAAGGCCCTGGGTTACGCGGACGGCTGTGGCGCGAAGTACGGCGCAGCCTGCCGGCAGGTCCCGGACGTGACCGCGATCGCCGACTGGCGGGCCGGATTCCCGCAGATCAACTACGCGGACAGCAGCGGCTTCTACTCGCTGGTGGACGGCGGCACCAGCCTGGCCGCCCCGACCATGGCCGGGATCACGGCCCTGGCCGACGCCAGCGGGAGCTGCCGGGCGTACGGCGCGGTCGGCTTCGCCAACCCGGCCCTGTACGACCTGGCCCGCAACCCGCGCACGTACGCGAACGACTTCAGCGATGTGAAGGTCGGCGACAACGACTACACGACCAGCGGGTACACCGGCGGCGACTACGAGTCGACCCCCGGCTACGACCTGGCCTCGGGCCTCGGCTCGCCGAAGGCCGCAACCCTGATCCCGTCGCTGTGCGGACGCTGATCGCAGACAGCTGATGGAGTGCACGAAGGCCCCGCCCCCGCGCGAATCCGTTGCGGGTGCGGGGCCTTCGTGTCGCAGGGCTCAGCCGAGCTCGCGTCCGGTGGAGACCGGGATGTGGTCCGGCAACTCGCCCTCGTGCGAGTCGCCGGTGTTCACGGTGCCGCGCGGCTCGAACATCAGGATCGAGCCGCCCGGCGAGGACGGCTTGTGCGCGACACCCCGCGGCACGACGAAGGTGTCGCCCTGCCGCAGGACCACCGTGCGCTCCGTGCCGTCCTCGCCGCGCAGGCTGACGTCGAACCGGCCGTCGAGCACGAGGAAGAACTCGTCGGTGTCCTCGTGCGTGTGCCAGACGTGCTCGCCGAGCGTGCGGGCGATCTTGACGTCGTAGTCGTTGACCCGGTTGACGATCCGCGGGTCGTAGATCTCCTCGATCCGGGCCAGGGCGTCGGTCAGGTTGACCGGTTCGTCAGTCATGATCCGATTATCCGCCGCCCCGGCCCCGGGACACAGCCCGGGCTCAGTTGGCGGTCCAGACCCGGGATCTCCGTGAAGTTGCCGTCCCCGAAGGCGGTGACGGCCCCGCTGCTCCAAGTGGAACCCGAAGCCGGACTCTTGCCGTAGAACTCCACCCGGCCGCTGTCGTCGTTGGTCGCCAACGCCAGGTATCCGCTCGGCTGGGCGGCGATCACCAGGTCGGCCGGGAGCGCGTATCCGGAGTCCACCGCGCACGAGTCGTACGACCACGAGGTGGACCCGAACGCCGCGGTATAGGTGCTGACGCACTGGCCGTCCCAGAAGTCCAGGAAACCATGTATGTTGCGCAAGGCGACGGACCGAGCGGTGGTGAAACCTGTTGCTAGTGCTCGGAGAGGAACTCGGTGGCGGGCGTGGTGGCGTAGCGGCTCATCACCTCGATCGTGTCCTCGGGGGTCATTCCCGGACCGTCGGCGATCATCTTCTTCAGGTCGCGGAAGTACTGTACGTACAGGTCCGGCGTGAAGGTGTTGAGCAGCACGGCCGGTTCGTCGCCGGGGTTGGCGAAGGTGTGCGGGGCGCCGGGCGGGACCATGACGAGCGTGCCCTTCTCGGCGAGGTGGCGGGTGTGCCCGACGGTGAACTCGACCGTGCCGGAGACGACGTAGAAACCCTCGTCGTGCTGGGCGTGCCGGTGTTGCAGCGGCCCGGCGGTGTGCGGGGCGAGGGTGATCTCGCCGATCCCGAGCCGGTGCGCGGTGGTGCCGCCGTCCTCGAGGATGCGCATCTGCGTGGTACCCAGCCGGAGTGTCTCGCCGCCGGTCGGCCCGACCACGGAAACCTCGGTCACCGGAAACTCGCCCTCGTCCACTTCCTGCTCCTCTGCATTTGTGAGAGTTAACTCTCATAAGGACAAGGATGCGCCCGGTCATGATGAAAGTCAACTCTCACGAATGGGGTTCAGCCTGCTAAACTGCTGAAGATAGCGGACCAGAGGAGCGGGCCATGACGCAGTGGGGCGACGACGCGGCCATGAACACGGGCCGCAGCAACCAGAAGTGGCGCACCCGCACGGCGATCGTCCAGGCCACCCGCGAACTCATCCGCTCCGGCAGCGACCTGACCATGCCCGAGGTCGCCCGCGCGGCCCTGGTCGCCGAGGCCACCGCGTACCGGTACTTCCCCGACCTGGTCTCCCTGCTGACCGAGGCGATGGCCGACCTGTGGCCCGCGCCCGAGGTCGCGCTCGAACCCGTTGCGGGCTCCACGGATCCGGTCGAACGGGTCGCCTTCGCCGCCGAGTACCTCCTGCGCGGCGTGATCACCTACCAGGGCGCCGTCCGCGCCATGATCGCCGGCACGGTCACCCGCCCCGCGGCCGCCGCCACCCGCCCGGGCTACCGCTTCGGCCTGATCGACCACGCCCTCGCGCCGCTCGAAGCCGGCCTGGCGGTGCGCAACCCCGAGGCGTTCGCCCAGCTCAAGCGCGACCTGGCCGTGGTCGTCGCCGCCGAGGCGCTATACGGCCTGACCGACCTGTGCGGCCTCGCGCCCGACGAGGCGTTGGTGAGCATCGTGCGGACCGCGATGACGTTGACCGAGGCCGCGATCCGCGCGGACGCGGCGGGCAACGGCTGAAATGACCCCGCCGAATCAGGGTCAGTACACATCCCGGGCGTAGCGCCTGTCGGCTGACAGTTGTTTGACATACGCGGCGGCCGCGTCTGGTTCGAGGCCGCCGTGCAGGGCGGCGATGTCGCGCAGGGCCTGGTCGACGTCCTTCGCCATCCGGCTGGCGTCGCCGCAGACGTAGAAGTGCGCGCCCTTCTGCAGCCATGACCACACGTGCGCGCTGCTCTCCCGCATCCGGTCCTGCACGTAGACTTTGGCGCGCTGGTCCCGGGAGAACGCCAGGTCCAGCCGCTCCAGCGTGCCGTGCCGGTGCAGCGCGTCGAGCTCGTCGCGGTAGTAGAAGTCGGTGGCCTGGCGCTGCTCGCCGAAGAACAGCCAGTTCGGGCCGTGGTGCCCGCGGGCCCGGCGCTCCTCCAGGAAGCCCAGGAACGGCGCGACGCCCGTCCCCGGCCCGACCATGATCATCGGTGTCGCGGGGTCGACCGGCGGCCGGAAGTGCGCCTGCCGCTGCACGAACACGCCGACCGGGTTCCCCTCCGGCGCATCCGCGAGGTAGGTCGAGGCCACGCCCTTGCGCCCGCGCCCGCCGCGGCCCTCGTACCGCTGCACCGAGACGGTCAGCCGGACCTCGCGCGGATCGGCCAGCGGGCTGGAGGAGATCGAGTACAGCCGCGGCTGCAACCGCCCGAGCAGCTCCGCCCACTCCTGCGCGGCCAGGCGCACCGGCAGCTCGCCCGCGACGTCCACGGCCTGCCGGCCCCAGGCCCACTTGGCCAGCTCGCCCTTGTTGTCCGGGCGCAGCAGGCGTTTGAGGTCGCGGTCGTGCTCGGCCGCGGCGCGCAGCAGATCGGCGCCGATCCGGGTGATGTCCAGGTACCGGGACAGGGCCTGGGCGAACGTCAGGGTGCCCGTGCCGGAGACCGACACCTCGGCGTCGGCGGGCAGGCCGGTCGTCTCCAGCCACTCGGCGACCAGGTCGGGGCAGTTGACCGGCCAGACGCCGAGCGCGTCACCGGCCTCGTAGACGAGTTCGCCGCCGCCGGTGTCGAAGGTGAACTGCCGCACCTCCTTGGTCGCGCCGGGCAGGCTGAGCAGCTTGTTGCCGATCAGGTGGGAGGTGAAGGGGTGGGCTTTGGTCGGCCGGGCCAGGGCGGTGGCCGGGGCGGGCGAGCGGGTTGGGCTAGTCGAACCGGTCGGACGTGTCGAGCTGATCGAAGGTGTCGAGCCGGTCGGGCGTGCCGTGCCGATCGAGCCGGATGCACCGACCGGGCCTGATCCGGTTGGCGGGCTTGCGGATTCGAGCGATCCGCCTGATTCGGCCGATCTCCCCGGATCACCCGCGGCCGAGGTGCTTTTCAGCACGCTGAGAACGGTGTCGAGCCAGTTCTGCGCGGGGTGTTCGAAGTCCGGCCCGCAGTCGACCCGGGGCAGCAGGCGTTCGGCGCCGAGTTCGGCCAGCCGCTCGTCCAGCCGGCGCCCGTGCCCGCAGAAGTCGTCGTAGTTCGAGTCGCCCAGCGCGAGCACCGCGTACCGGACGTCCTGCACGTGCGCCTGCTCGGCGGCGGCCAGCCACTGCCAGAAGTCGGCGCCGTTGTCGGGGGAGTCGCCGTCGCCGAAGGTGCTGGTGATGATCAGGCAGTCCGTCCCGGGTTGCAGCGACTCGAGCGGGGCCTCGGCCATGCTGCGCAGCGAGACCCGTTGCCCGGCCTCGGAAAGCCGGCTGCCGACGTTGCCCGCGACCTCCTCGGCGTTGCCGGTCTGCGAGGCCCACAGGACGACCACCTCGCGCGTCGGCGGGCCGTCGCCGCCGCGCGGTGCCGAGGCCGAGGACGCCGCCCCTGCCGCCGCCGAAGACCCGGCCCGGCTGGGCGCCCGGGAGAACATCCCGGCGAGCACTCCGTTGACCCACAAGGCGTTCTCCGCGGCGAACGGCGCGTCCGCAGGCAGCACCGGCACCGCGGGGCTGTCGACTCCCGCCGACGCCATCCCGGTCAGGAACCCGGCCAGGTACTGCTTTTCGTTGTCGGCCAAGGAGATCGGCGTCCGCGGAACGTCGAAGATCCCTGCCAGAGCCGCTATCGCAGAGCCCTCAACAGGCTTGGCCGCGACCTCAGCAGTCGCCTCGGCAGCGGGCGAAGCCCCCGATGCATCCGTAGCCTGATTCGCCACGACCGGCGCCTTGCTCAACGCCACCGCGCAGACCTTGAACTCGGGTTGGAAGGAAATCGGGTCGACCGCGTCGTTGGTCACCGCGTTCACGCTCAGGTACACGCCGAACAGGTCGTTCCAGTGGAACGGCGCGAAGCAGTCGCCCGGTCGGACCCGATCGGTGACCACCGTGGGCAGGACCGCGCGCCCGCGCCGGGAGGCGACCAGCACCGGATCGCCGTCGACCACGCCCAGTGCGGCCGCGTCGGCCGGGTGCACCTCCACGAACGGCCCCGGATTGAGCTTGGTGAGCTTGGATATCTTGCCGGTCTTGGTCAGCGTGTGCCACTGATGCTGCAACCGCCCGGTGTTCAGCACGAACGGGAAATCGTCGTCCGGCAGCTCGGCCGCGGGCAGGTGCGGACGACCGAAGAACATCGCGCGGCCACTCGCGGTCGGGAAGGCCAGCCGGGGCCGGGTCCCGTCCGGGCGTTCCAGCAGGGTCTGGCTGATCCCGTCGTTGAGGTACCGGATCGGGTTGCGGTCCGGGCCGTCCGGGTCCGGGCTCGGCCACTGCACCGGGGTCCGGCGCAGCCGCTCGTAGGTGACCCCGCGCAGATCCCAGCCGGTCTTGGGGTTCCAGGCCCGCTTGAGTTCCTCGAACACCTCCTCGGCGCTCGCATACGTGAACCCGTCGGCGAAGCCCATCGCGCAGGCCACGCGGGCGATGATCTGCCAGTCCGGCTGCGCCTGGCCGGGCGGGTCGATCACCCGCCGGACCAGGGTGAGGGTGCGCTCGGAGTTGATCGTCACGCCCTCGGACTCGGCCCACAGCGCCGCGGGCAGCGCGATGTCGGCGTAGGCGTTGGTCTCGGTCTCGGCGAAGACGTCCTGCGCGATCACCAGCTCGGCGGTCTCCAGGCCCTCGATCACGGTCCTGCGGTTGGCGACCGAGGCCACCGGGTTCGTGCAGATGATCCAGCAGGCCTTGATCCGCCCGGCGGCCATCTGCTCGAACATCTCGACCGTGCCCTTGCCCACCTCGGTGCGCAGGGTGTCCGCGGGCAGGCCCCACAGGTCCTCGATGAACGCGCGTTCCTGCGGCACCAGCACCGACCGCTGCCCGGGCAGGCCCGGCCCCAGGTAGCCCATCTCGCGCCCGCCCATGGCGTTCGGCTGCCCGGTCAACGAGAACGGCCCGCTGCCCGGCCGGCAGATCGCGCCGGTGGCCAGATGCAGGTTGACCAGGGCATTCGTGTTCCACGTGCCGTGGGTAGACTGGTTCAGGCCCATGGTCCAGCAGCTCATCCACTCGCCGGACTCGCCGATCCACTGCGCCGCCCGACGGATGTCCGGTTCCGGGATGCCGGTGATCTCGGCGACCGTCGCGGGCGGGTAGTCGGCCAGGAACGCCGGCATCTGCTCCCAGCCCTCGGTGTGCTCGGCGATGAACTGCGGGTCGATGTGCCCGTTCTCCAGCAGCAGGTGCAGCAGGCCGTTGAGCAGGGCCAGGTCGGTGCCCGGTTTGATCTGCAGGAACAGGTCGGCCTTGTCCGCGGTGGCGCTGCGCCGCGGGTCCACGACGATCAGCTTCGCGCCCGCCTTCTGCCGGTCCAGCAGCCGCAGGAACAGGATCGGATGGCAGTCGGCCATGTTCGAACCGATCACGAAGAACAGGTCCGCGTGCTCGAAATCCTGGTAGGACCCGGGCGGGCCGTCCGCGCCCAGGGACAGCTTGTAGCCGCTGCCCGCGCTGGCCATGCACAACCGCGAGTTCGACTCGATCTGGTTGGTCCGCACGAACCCCTTGGCCAGCTTGTTCGCCAGGTACTGCGCCTCCAGCGACATCTGCCCGGAGACGTAGAAGGCCAGGGCGTCCGGGCCGTGCTCGTCCAGGATCGCCCGCAGCCGCCGCGCGGTCTCGGCGACCGCCTCGTCCATCCCGACCGGCGACGGCCCGCCGCCGCGGTCGGCGCGTACCAGCGGGTCGGTCAGCCGTCCCGGCGCGGCCAGCATGTCGGCGCTGGTCGCGCCCTTCGTGCACAGCCGGCCGCGGTTCGCCGGATGCTCCTTGTCCCCGGAGGCCTTGGCCACGGTCCGGCGGCCGTCCGGCCCGGTGGCCACGTCGAGCACCATGCCGCAGCCGACCCCGCAGTAGGAGCACACCGTGCGCACCCGGTCCACCTCGGCGAGCAGATCCGGCAAGGCTGGCTCCCCTCATGGTCACCGGCAGGGCTCTTCCCGCCATCGACGACGCTAGGAACCCGCGGTTGCACGGCCGTGTCCAACACCGCCACCGAACGGTTACGGCCGACGCACAAGCGATCGAGGCCGCTGTGACTTCGCTGACCAGCGGGACGGATGGGGTTCGGTCCCGGCCCGGCCGGTGACGGCCCGGTTTCCGGCCGGGACCGGGCCGCCCGGGCCGCGGGGCGTCACTCGGATGCAGTCGCCGCCCGCGCCGACCCGGTCGGGCTGCGGCAGCATGAAGCCGTAGCCCGCCGACCCGCGAGCCGTCCGCCAACCTGGGGAGATGCGATGCCCTCGCCGAAGGACGAACGGACCGGTTCCGGCAGCTCCGGCACCGCACTCCTGGAACGGCCCCGGACCAAGCGCGCGATCCTGCGCACGCTCGGCGAGACCTGCGCGCGTCGGCCGGTCGTGGTCATCCTGCTCTGGCAGGGCGTGGGGATCGACTACGAGGTGTTCCTGCTCTCACGCGTGCACGAGGCGTGGATGCGCACCCATGACAGCAAGGGCAGCGTCGCGCACGGCCTGGAGATCACGGCCCGGGTGATCACGTGCGCCGCGCTCATCATGGTCAGCGTGTTCGCGGCGTTCCTGCTCGGCGACGACATCGTGGTCAAGATGCTCGGGCTCGGGCTGGCCGTGAGCGTGCTGGTCGACGCCACGATCGTGCGGCTGCTGCTGGTGCCCGCGGTCATGACGCTGCTCGGGCCCCGCGCCTGGTGGCCGCCGCGCCGGCTCGACCGGATCCTGCCGCACATCGACTCGGAGGGCGACTCCGTGGACCTGTCCGCACCCGGATACGAACACGTATAGGCGTGGTCTGATCCGTCCCGGCGTGAAGGAAGGAGCCTGATGATGTCGACCCCGGTGGCCGCCGCCTTCGCCACGCTCCAGTCCCCGAGCGCCGCCGGGTTCGCCGCCGTGCCCGCGGCCGGGGCGCTGGCCGGATTCCTGGGCATGGTCGTCCTCGGCCGCCGGTACCGGATGAGCCTGAGCACGACCGTCCTGTGCGGGATCGCCGGCTGCGCGGTCGGATTCACCCTGTTGCAACCGATCCCGCAGCTGACCGGACGCGGGTTCCCGTGGCTGCGGCTGCTGCTGGCCGCGGTCGTCGGCACGGTCGCGGTGATGCTGGTCGGCCACGCGGTGCGCCGCGGCTGGGCCCGCGCGTACCCGGACCTGGCCCACCCGGACGACGTACGGGCCCTGATCGACGCGGGCGAGGGCAACCGGGTCGAGTTCACGTCCTCGGCCCGCTGGAACGCGCACACCGGGGCCCGGGACGAACGCCTCGAACTGGTCGTGGCCAAGGCCGTGGCCGCGTTCCTGAACGCCGACGGCGGCACCCTGCTGATCGGCGTGGACGACGAGGGCCGGATCCTGGGCGTGGAGAACGACTACCAGCTGGTCCGGCAGGGCGACCAGGACCGGTACGAACTCTGGCTGCACGACCTGCTCGGCGGCTGTCTCGGCAAGCCCGCGCTGAGCCACGTCCGGGTCAGCTTCCCGCACGAACAGGGCCGCGACCTGTGCCGGGTGGACGTCTCGCCCGCGACCGGGCCGGTGTTCCTGCACACGCCCAAGGGCGCCCGCACGGCCGGCTTCTACCTGCGGATCGGCAACTCGACCCGGCAGCTGCTCGGTGACGAAGCACTCGAATACGCGTCCGGGCACTGGCCCCGGCGACGGCTGCCGCTGTGATTCCGCTGCGGGGGCGAGGGAAATCCGGACCGGCCATTCATAAGAACCGGAAGATACACGAAACAGGGCCCTGCACTCTGGCGCGGATTCGCATCCACCCTGAGCTGGAGGGCCCTGTCGCTCTGTGCCGGCTGCTCAACCGGCCGTCAGCCGCCGATCAGCTGTCAGCTGTACCTGCGTCCTAGTTCCACGCGGACGGCACCGGGGGCACCACGACCGCCGGGCGGTCGTCGCAGGTGATCGTGTTCGGCAGCTCCCACGAGGCGAGCCAGGGGCCGGTCGTGCCGCCGCCGGTGTTGCCGCCGAGGTCGGTGACCGTGAACTCCGACCCGGCCGGGGTGAAGTTGAACGAGCCGCAGTTGTTGATCCCGACCGCGCCGACGTTGCGGGCGACCACGTTCTGGAAGGTCGTGTTGCCGGCGGTGCGGGCGCTGAGCACGTCCGTACCCGTGCCGTCGACTTCGATGTTCTTGAAGTGGACGTTGGTGATCGAGTACTGGTCCTTCACCGAGTAGTCCGAGACCAGCATCATCGCGTCGTAGGTGTTGTCCAGGAAGTTGTCCCCGACCACTTCGACGTCCGCGTCGATGTTCTGCTCGAGCGCGTAGATCCAGATCGCGCCCAGGCCGATGTTCCAGTTCAGCTCGTACGTGCCGGCCCGGACCGTGGTGTTGTTCGTGATCCACGCGTGGCCGGTGAAGGCCTGCGAGGTGAACCGGGAGCCGAGCTGGATGCCGCTGCCCTCGCGGATCGGGTCCGCGATCAGGTTGTTCGAGACCGTGTTGTCCGTGCCGCCGTAGAGGGCGATGCCGTTCGCGAGGACCGGGGTCTGCACGGTGTTGTGGTCGAACGTGTCGTTCGCGTCCTCGGTGGTCTGCGACCACATCGCCATGCCGTCGTCACCCGTGTTGCGGAGGAAGTTGTTGGAGGCGGTCGAGTTCGTGACGCCGGTGTGGAAGTTGATCCCGTCGGCGGTCTGGTCCACGATCACGTTGTTGGTGAACTTGTCGTTCGTCATCGGGCCGTCGAGCCAGATGCCGGCCTTGGTGTGCGAGATGTACAGGCCGTCGAAGGTCGAGTTGTCGAACGAGCCGCCGATGCCGTTGACCTGGTCGGTGTCGACCCGGTCACGCACGTCGCCCTCGATCGCGAAGCCGGACAGGTGCACGTTGTTGCTGCCGCCGACCGAGGAGTCCTTGCCGTAGAAGCCGACCCCGGTGTGCAGCGAGCCGTCCGGCGCCGGGGCGCTCAGGGTGACCTCGTGGCCCTCGATGATCGTGTACCAGCTGCCCGCGCCCTCGATCGTCACGTTGTCGACGATGATGTGCTGGTTCACCTGGTAGGTGCCCGGCGGGATGTAGACCTTCAGGCCGGTCTTCTGGGCGAAGGCGATCGCCGCGTTGATGGCCGGGGCCGAGTCCCTGCGGCCGGTCGGGTCGGCGCCGAAGAACAACACGTTCGCCGCGATCAGGTCGATCTTCGGCGGGGCGACCAGCTGCGAGTCCACCAGGTCGATGGTGGTGGTGGCCGCGCCGGCCGGCACGGTCAGCCGGATCTTCTCACCGGCCTGGTAGGTGCGGCCGAGCAGCAGGCGCTGCTCGTCGTAGAAGTGGTTCGGCCGCCACGGGGTCGGGAAGGTCGGCTCCGGCGTGGTCTGGTCCGGCACACAGCTGCACTCGGTGGTCCAGTAGTCCGGGAACAGCGGCCCGGCGTTCGGATCGTTGGAGAAGGGGTATTCGTTGTAGAGCCACGAGTACTGCGATGTCAGGGTCATGACGCGCTGGTCGTGGCCGTCGAACGTGATGTCCAGCGGCGAGGTGATGCCGCCGCCGTTCGGGGCGTCCGGGATGCTGTAGCGGATGTTGAGCGAGTCGGTCGCCACCGGGACGGTGAACTCCACGTACTGGCCCGGCGTCAGGGTGACCGCGGACCGGCCGGAGGCCTCCGCGGCCAGGGTGTAGGCGGTGGTGCTCGGGCCGATGACGGTGCCGTCCGTGACCGCGTTCTCGGCCTCCTGCTCGGTGAAGCCGACGGACGCGCCGCGGCCGGCCACCAGCGAGGGGTCGATCGCGGCGCGGGTCACGGCCGTGGGGGTCGCCGGGGCGGCCCCGGCGTAGGCCGCGCCGCTGCCGGCCAGGCTCAGACCGGTCGCGACCAC
Organism: Actinocrinis sp.; assembly: GCA_035943635.1. GTDB lineage: Bacteria > Actinomycetota > Actinomycetes > Streptomycetales > Catenulisporaceae > DASZBX01. Next base: position 256,116 of record DASZBX010000105.1, read on the forward strand.
GGCCAGCGCCGCACCCGTCGCGACGGCCTTACGCCGGGCTCGCGGGCCGGCCGTTGCGGCGCCAGTGATATACGGGGACATCGAAAGTTCTCGCCTCTCTCGGTGAGATGCCTGTGTAACGCAGCTCGGGGCTGAGCGAACGCCGCGAGGTGAGCTGACATTAAGGCCCGTGTAACATATTCCACAAGGCTTGTGCTGAAAATTTCTTAAAGATCAGTCCTTCGATGCTCTCTTGAATGATTTTCTTGCAGGGATAGTGCAAGCAGTTGCGGACGCGGTGTCGGTGCCGGGCCGGTGCGGCCCGGCTGGTCCAGGGCTCGCGCGGGCCTCGCGCGGCTCGTGCGCGGCTCTTGCGCAGGCGTCGTGCGGGCCGCTGCGGACGGCCCGGGCGCGCGCGGGCCGTGTCTCGTACGCTGGCGTGAGCCGCCGCGGCCGGACCGCCGGTCCCGGCCCGCGGCTTACCCGAATCCGCAGGAGGACTGAGCACCATGGAGATCGTCGTCGACGACCTGTCCGGCCCGCGGATCGCCGCGTTCCTCGCCGGCCACGTCGAGCAGCTGCGCGCGATCAGCCCGCCCGGCAGCAGCCACGCGCTGGACCTGGACGGGCTGCGCAAGCCCGGGGTCACCTTCTACACCGCGCTGGACGGCCCGGACCTGCTCGGCTGCGGCGCGCTCAAGGCCCTGGACGCCGAACACGGCGAGATCAAGTCGATGCGCACCGCCCCGGAACACCTCGGCCGCGGCGTTGCCTCCGCGCTGCTCGGGCACATCATCATCGAGGCCGGCCGGGCCGGACTGACCCGGCTGAGCCTGGAGACCGGCTCCTTCGAGTTCTTCGCCCCGGCCCGCGCGCTCTACACGAAATTCGGGTTCGAATCTTGCGGGCCGTTCGGGGCCTACCGAGAGGACCCGCACAGCGTTTTCATGACGAGAATCCTGCGCCCGGGGGCCGTCGGATAGGCGGCCAAGGGGCCATGTCATCTGTCAGAAACCATTTATCTGAAGCATCGAGCAGCGTCATCCGCAAAGTACGCGACCACATGCGCACGGCCCCGCCCCGATCCGCCGCGCCACGAGCCGGCCGCAGCAAGCCGTGCTGATGACGGTGACCCCGCCCCCACGCCACGGGGCCACCGTCATGCGCACGCTCGCGCTCCCAGCCGTACTGGCGCGACATCACTACTGACGCCGCGACAGCGCCTTATGCTGCGGCCGACATCGCCACGCCGCTCGGCGCCAGCGCGTAACCGGCCGGGCGGGTGGTGAACGTACCCCGCCCCTGCGTCCGGCTGCGCAACGCGGTCGCGTAGCCGAACAGCCCGGCCAGCGGCACGGTCGCCGTGACCACGACCGTGCCCGCCCGCGCCGCCGAGCCCGACACCCGGCCGCGCCGCGCCGCCAGATCGCCGAGCACGCCGCCGACCATGTCGTCGGGCACGGTAGCCGTGACCTCGACCACCGGCTCCAGCACCGCCATCGCGCACGCGCCCAGCGCCTTGCGCAGCGCGAACCGGCCGGCCGCGCGGAACGCCAGCTCGGACGAGTCCTTCGGGTGCGTCGCGCCGTCGGTCAGGGTCACCCGCAGACCGACCACCGGATGGCCGCCGAGCGGGCCGTCGCCCAGCGCCTCCCGGCATCCGGCCTCGACCGCCCGCACGTACTCCGGCGGCACCCGCCCGCCGACAACGGCCGACCGGAACTCGACCTCGGTCACCCCGGCGCCCAGCGGCTGCACGTCGATCACCACGTGCGCGAACTGCCCGGCGCCGCCGTCCTGCTTGACGTGCCGGTAGACGATCCCGGACACGCCGCGCAGGACCGTCTCCCGGTAGGCCACCTGCGGCCGCCCGACGCCGATCTCCAGTCCCTGCGCGCGGCGCACCTTCTCCACCGCGACCTCCAGATGCAGCTCGCCCAGGCCGGACAGCACCGTCTGGCCGGTCTCCGGATCGGTCCGCACGGTCAGCGACGGGTCCTCCTCGACCAATCGCACCAGCGCCGCCGCCAGCCGGTCCGCGTCGGTGCCCCGGCGCGCCTCGAGCGCCACCGACACCACCGGCTCGGCCGCGGTCGGCGGCTCGAGCACCAGCGGCGCCCCGGGCGCGCAGAGGGTGGCCCCGGCCCGCGCGGCCTTGGGCCCGACCACGGCGACGATGTCCCCGGCCACGGCCCGGTCCACCTCGGTCTGCCGGTCCGCCTGGACCCGCAGGATCCGGGCGATCCGTTCGCTGCGCCGCGTGCCCACGTCTGTCACCACCTCTCCCTTGTCGATCGTGCCCGAGTAGATCCGCAGGTAGGTCAGCCGCCCGGTGGCGGTCGAGACCACCTTGAACACCAGCCCGGCGAACGGCGCGGCCGGGTCGGCGGCCCGCTCCTGCACCGCGCCGTCCACCTCGCCCCGGACCGGCGGGACGTCCAGCGGCGATGGCAGGTAGGCCACGACCGCCTCCAGCAACGGCTCGATCCCGCGGTTGCGGTACGCCGAACCGCACAGCACCACCAAGCCCTCACCGGTTCGGGTCAGGTCGCGCAGTGCGGCGGCCAGCGTCCGCGCGGAGAGAGCCGACTGCGCACAGAACTCCTCCAACGCGAGCGGATGCAGTTCGGCCACCGCCTCCTCCAACAGCCGGCGCCGCCGCCGCGCCTCGTCGAGCAGTGCGTCCGGGACCGGGCCCCGCTCGACCGCGCCGCCGCCGTCCGCCCAGGTCAGCGCCCGCATTGCGAGCAGGTCGACGACGCCGACGAACCCGTCCTCGGCCCCGATCGGCAGTTGCACCACCAGCGGCGCCGGATGCAGCCGGTCCCGGATCGAGGCGACCGCCGCGTCGAGATCGGCGCCGGCCCGGTCCAGCTTGTTCACGAAGGCGATCCGCGGCACGCCGTGCCGGTCGGCCTGCCGCCACACCGACTCGCTCTGCGGCTCCACGCCCGCGACCGCGTCGAACACCGCGACCGCGCCGTCGAGCACCCGCAGCGAGCGCTCGACTTCGTCGGAGAAGTCCACGTGCCCGGGCGTGTCGATCAGGGTGAGCCGGTGCCCGGCCCAGGTACAGCTGACCGCGGCGGCGAAGATGGTGATCCCGCGGTCGCGTTCCTGCGAGTCGAAGTCGGTGACGGTCGTGCCGTCGTGCACCTCGCCGCGCTTGTGGGTCGTGCCGGTCAGATACAGGATCCGCTCGGTGACAGTGGTCTTACCCGCGTCGACATGGGCGAGGATGCCCAGATTGCGAACGGCGGCAAGGGATTCGGTGACATGACGATTCGGTTCGGTACGCACGGCCTGAGGCCTTTCAGAAAAACTCTGAGAAAAGGGCGGCGCGATAGCCGGACGAGACAGCATGAATCAGAACAGGAAGAAAGGATCAGCCGCTCGTCGCGTCAGACCCGGCACCGGCCGCGCAGCCTGCGCCGGGCGGCCCGAGACACCAGGATCACCTTGTACCGTGACTGGGGAACGACGACAGCGGTGCGATAACGCACGGCCCGCTCCCTCCACTCGTCACGACGCGCGCCGAGACGGCGCGCAGCATCACAACGAGTGTAGGGAGCGCGGCTCCCGCGGCGCACCGGGTTTTCCGCCTGCGGCCCACGCGGTGGTCGGCCTGGCTCACTCCTGCGCGAGCGTGTCCAGGATCTGCTGCCCGTACTTCTCCAGCTTGTTCTCGCCGATGCCGCTGATCGAGCCGATCTCGCCGAGCGTGCCCGGGAGCGTCGTGGCGATCTGCCGCAGAACCGAGTCGTGGAAGACCACGTACGCGGGCACCCCCTGCTCCTTCGCCGTCGCACCCCGCCACGCGCGCAGCTTCTCGAACACGGACACGGCCTCCGCGGGCAGATCGGCCTGGGCCTTGGCGGCCTGCTGCCGCGCCTTCGCGGCCTTGGCCGGCTTCTCCGGCTCCCGCCGCAGCATGACCTTGTGCTCGCCGCGCAGCACCCCGGCGCTGGCCTCGGTCAGCGCCAGCGTGCTGTAATCGCCCTCGACCAGCAGCAGGCCCTGGGCCAGCAGCTGGCGCACCACGCCGCGCCACTCGCCATCGGCCAGCTCCGTGCCGACGCCGAACACGCTCAATTCGTCGTGGTTGAACTGGGTCACCTTGGCGGTCTTCTTACCGACCAGGATGTCGATCACCTGCCCCGCGCCGAACCGCTGGCGCCGCTCGGACTTGAGCCGGTAGATCGTGGACAGCAGCTTCTGCGCGGGCACGGTCCCGTCCCACGACTCCGGCGGAGTCAGGCAGGTGTCGCAGTTGCCGCAGGGCTTGCCGTTCTGCCCGAAGTAGGCCAGCAGCCGGACCCGGCGGCACTCGATCGTCTCGCACAGCGCCAGCATCGCGTCCAGGTGCGCGGTCAGCACGCGGCGGTACGCGTCGTCCCCCTCCGACCCGGAGATCATCTTGCGCTGCTGCACGACGTCCTGCAGGCCGTACGCCAGCCACGCGGTCGCCGGCAGCCCGTCCCGGCCCGCCCGGCCGGTCTCCTGGTAGTACCCCTCCACCGACTTCGGCAGGTCCAGGTGCGCGACGAACCGCACGTCCGGCTTGTCGATCCCCATGCCGAACGCGATCGTGGCGACCATCACCAGGCCGTCCTCACGCAGGAACCGCGACTGGTTGGCGGCCCGGATCTGGGAGCCGAGCCCGGCGTGGTACGGCAGCGCGGCGATCCCGTTGTCCACCAGGAACTGCGCGGTCTTCTCCGTCGACGCCCGGGACAGGCAGTACACGATGCCGGCGTCGCCCGCGTGCTCGGTGCGCAGCAGTTCCAGCAGCTGCCGCATCGGCTCGGCCTTCGGCACGATCCGGTACTGGATGTTCGGCCGGTCGAAGCTGGACACGAAGTGCCGCGCGTCGGCCAGGTTCAGCCGCTCCGCGATCTCCTTGTGCGTGGTCCTGGTCGCAGTCGCAGTCAAGGCGATCCGCGGCACGTCCGGCCAGCGCTCGTGCAGCATCGACAGGGCGAGATAGTCCGGCCGGAAGTCGTGCCCCCACTGCGCGACGCAGTGCGCCTCGTCGATCGCGAACAGCGAGATCTTGCCCCGGTCCAGCAGCTGCAGGGTCGCGTTCAGCCGCAGCCGCTCCGGCGCGAGGTAGAGCAGGTCCAACTCGCCGGCGAGGAACATCGTCTCGACGAAACTGCGCTCGTCCGGATCCTGGGTCGAGTTCAGGAACCCGGCCCGCACCCCGGCTGCGGTCAATGCGTCCACCTGGTCCTGCATCAGCGCGATCAGCGGCGAGATCACCACCCCGACGCCCTCCCGCACCAACGCGGGGATCTGGTAGCACAGCGACTTGCCGCTACCGGTGGACATCAAGACGAGCGCATCGCCCCCGCCGATCACATGATCGACGATCGCCTGCTGCTCCCCCCGGAACGAGTCGTAGCCGAACACCCGACGCAACACCTCGGCCGCGCCGCTCACCTCGTAATCCGTCTCGGGCGAAGTCATGCGGCCAAGTCTACGGCGGCCGACGGCGGTCGCACGCCTCTTTGGCGGGGTCGGTGGCCGGTTGCCGATCTGTGACCACGATCATGGCTGATGTCATGGGTAAGCGTCACTGGTAAGCGTCACCGGCCGTCGGCCTGCCCAGTGCCGTCGAAATCCCAACCGCTGTCGTTCTGCCCAAGAGCCTGCTGTTCCGTCAACCGATTCATACCGTCATCCTCCGGCGCCCCGGCCCCCGGCGGATCCGCTCGCGTACCCGGTTTCATCTGAGTACCTCTACGCTGCCTAGAGTGAGATCTGGTCTGGCCACACCGTTCTGGCGCGCGCTGATCGTGCTGCGGATCGCCATGCTCCTGGCCGCTTCGTACTCGATCCTGGGTTACTACCGGGATTTCGCGCACCCGGCGCTCGGGCTGGCGGCGTTCGCCGTGATGACCGCGTGGACGGCGTTCACGGCCACCGCCTACGCGGTCGACCGCGGCCGCGTCTGGCCGATCGCCGCCGCGGACCTGGCCCTGAGCATCGGCCTGGTCCTCGCGACCGCCTACGTCGACACCGCCGCCCGCATCGCCAGCGGCACCCCGACCCTGCCCGGCATCTGGGTAGCCTGCGCGGCGATCGCGTGCGGCATCATCGGCGGCCCCTGGGTAGGACTGGCCGCCGGCCTCGCGATCAGCGCCGCCGACGTGATCGTGCGCGGCGGGTTCGAAGGCCACACGGCGTCCAACGCGGTCACGGTGATCCTGGCCGGCGCGGGCGTCGGCATGGTCTCCACCTTGCTCGACCAGGCCGAGGCGGCGATGACCGCGGCCGCCGAACAAGCCGCCGCGAGCGCCGAACGCGAACGCCTCGCCCGCAGCATCCACGACGGCGTCCTGCAGATCCTGGCCCTGACCAAACGCCGCGGCCCGGACCTCGGCCCGATCGGCGCGGAACTGGCCCGACTGGCCGGCGACCAGGAGGTGGCGCTGCGCGCCCTGATCGCCGCCGAACCCGCGGCCAACGCCCAACCCCAGCCAGGAGAACTCGATCTGCGCAGCCTGCTGATGGCCCGAGCGGACGCGCGAACCGTCGTCTCGGCCCCCGCCGACCCGGTGGAACTGGCTGCAGCCGTGGCCGAGGAGATAGCCGCCGCGGTGGGCGCAGCGTTGGACAACGTGGCCGCGCACGCCGGCCCGGCCGCCCGCGCCTGGATCCTGCTGGAGGACGACGGCGAAGCGGTGGTGGTCACCATCCGCGACGACGGCCCCGGCATCCCACCCGGCCGCCTGGCCGAAGCGGAACGCGAACAGCGCCTGGGCGTAGCCCGCTCCATCCGCGGCCGACTCGCCGACGTGGGCGGCGCGGCTCGAATCACGTCCAAGCCTGGCGAGGGGACCGAAGTCGAGCTCAAGGTGCCGCGGTCCTGATGAAGGCACCTCTCTGCGTCACAGGCGGAGGTTACTCCTTGTCAACTATCCACAGCCCTGTGTGGATGACGAGTTTTACAGGGACTCCCCGAGACGGCATGCTTTTGGAGCGTGACGCGAAAGGGAGCAGCCCGCCAGAACCCCTAGCAGGGTGACTTCGGCGAGGCCTGGCTGGAGGCCGTCGCGGCGGGTTGCAATCTCCTGCACAGCCGTTCGACCACGGTCGATCTGGAAAAAGCAGACATCGAGCTCGTTTTCTCGGGCACCTCCGGCGGCACCTACAATCCCACCGTCAAGGTACAAGTGAAGACGACTCAGACGCTCACTGGGCATTTCAATAGACTTTGTGCGGCTATATCTGATTTAGCCATGGCGGCTTCTATCCGATCAGCCCCGAATTGAGCGTTATACACCACACAACCGATCTCATCGGCGGCCGTTTGATCCGCTTATAGCTCTCCATTTCCGTCCGATAGGCGAATCAACCAGAACCGCCGAAGTCGGCACGTATGACAGACAGCTGCGATCATCATGTAGAGATCTGCCATGACTGAGCGCAAGCCCTACCCCAGCGACCTGTCCGATGCCCGCTGGGCACTGATCGGGCCGACACTACAGGCCTGGCAGCAGGCACGAATCGACCGCAGGCCGACCGGCCAGCCGGCCACCATCGATCTACGGGACGTCTTCAACGCCATTCTCTATATCAACAGGACGGGAATCCCCTGGAAGTATCTACCTCATGACTTCCCGCCACACACCACCGTCTACTACTACTTCGGCCTCTGGCGCGATGAAGGCATCTTCCAGCAGCTCAACCTGGATCTGACAGGGCTGGTCCGCGTCAAAGAAGGCCGCGACCCACAACCCACCGCAGCAATCCTCGACACCCAGAGCATCAAAACCTCCACCAACGTACCCGCAGCAGATCAAGGCATAGACGCCGCAAAGAAGATCGTCGGAAGGAAACGCGGCATCATCACCGACACCCTCGGGATCATCCTGGCGGTGATCGTCTGCTCGGCCAGCCTCACCGACAACAACATCGGAATAAAGCTACTCAACCAGGCCAAGACAACCTACCCCACGATATCCAAGGCCTGGGTTGACACCGGATTCAAGACAAAGGCCGTAGAACACGGCGCCACCCTCGGCATCGACGTCGAAGTCGTCCCCCGAAACACCCAGGTCAAAGGCTTCTCCATCGTCAAGAGGCGCTGGGTGGTCGAGCGAAGCTTCGGCTGGCTCATGTTCCACCGTAGACTCGCCCGCGACTACGAAACCCACCCCGCCAGCTCCAAAAGCATGATCCAAATCGGGATGATCGACAACCTCGCCAAACGCGCAACGGACGAAACCACACCAACCTGGCGAGGCACATATTAGCTCTAAAACCCCAATCAGAACTTATCGAACGCCCTCTCAGACGGCTTGAAAACGGGGACTTCTCGTATGACTTGGACATCGAGACCTACGACGTGCTTCGCCGAGATGATCATTCGGTTCGGCGCATCCTGGTCGTCATCGAGGTTGCGTCCGAGGGACAGCGTGTCAGACTGCACGACGAAGGGACCTTGTTGGTCGGACGAGGAGCCTGGACTTCGCTGGAGGGCGCGCCGAGCTCAAGCAATACAAGTTCTCAGGCAGTGCGACTGCCCGCGAACAATACGCTGGACGCCGCCGGGCTCGATCGCATGCTCAGAACATACGGCGTCCGAAGTACCACTATTGTGCCAAGCTGGAACGTATGGAGGACGCCGGGATTCTCGCCGAGAGCACACACGACGATGGCTCCATGCCGGTGCCCGACCTCGCCGCGTTCTCCACCTATCTCCACACGGCCGGCTGGCTGGAAGTCGACCAGGACGACCGGACATCGCTCTGGCGACCCGTCGGCGGCCCGGAGGACGATCTGCTGTCCGACGCCTTCGGCGAACAGGCTCAGACACCCCAGTTCGAGGACTCCCTCATTCCGGATGCGGACCTGCCCAAACCGGTGCCGTTCGGCAGGCGCGTCACGAATCGGCTGATGGCTGCAACGCAGGCAGCTTGTGACATCGCTGATCACGTCAGCTCCGGCCGGAGGAGGATCGACGCGTTCGGACAGGCCTATGGCAACGCCCCGAACGCGACCGAACTGGCGGCCCTGGCGGCTCTCGGCGGCCCCCAACTCGATCTCTACCAGATCCGCATCGCACGATCGCCGCTGGCAGCCGGTCCCCGTGAATCAACTCTGATGTCCATCACACCGGGTCAGCAGCGGATTTTCGCGGAGGCTGCGGAATTCCTGAGGACCCGACAGCCCAGGGCCGGCGTCACCGTGGTCGGACTGGTGTTGGCATCGGTCGTGAGTGGCGGATCCTTGGTCCGGCGGCCGACGCAGCTGTCACAGTCTCGATATCGTCGAGATCCAGAACGGTGACATCACGGGAAGCGCGAGGGCGGACAGTACGGTGCTCTTGCCTGATGTCCTGGCACCAGTGAGCACGATCACCGGCTCATCTCGAAGAAGCTCATCGAGAACCACCCGAAAGTGCCTTTCGAGCAGTCCGGTTCCGGCCTGATCCATATGCCCATGAACTCGTCTGATAGGTGATCCGCGGTTCCTGGAATAGCACTTCTGCGGCCGGTCGATCCCAGATCTGCCGACGACTTATCCCAGATCTGCCAGACTTGGCCAGTGCATCGCGGCCAGGCCGGGCAACGGCCGAGCAGACAGCGGACGATCGCCGTGGCTCGCCCGGCTGAGACTCGATCGAGGCGGAGAATTCGCCGCCACAGATTCGATAGAGTCGTGTGATCGAGTGATCGTGTGCTAACCCGGGCCGGGCCCGTTCGTGCCAACATCCGTAGCCCCGACCCGGCCGAGCTTGAGGAAGGTGTCGTCGGCGTGGTTCAGCGCGTGGCCGGAGCGGCTCTCAAGGAAGAATCCGCCGGTACCCGACCCCGCAAGGACAGGTCTGTCCCGCCTTCGCCGGCGCCGGATCTCTCCGGCCCCGGACAGTGCGCCGCGGTAGTTGTTCCAGCCGATCCGCCGCGCACCACCCGGATCGCGTTCCACGGCGCCGCCTTGCCGAGCGGCCCGGCCACACTCCAGCCACTCACGGTCGTCACTGCGACCGGTACGACCGTACGCCGAAAGACCGTCCCCTCCCTGCAACTCCCGATCACGCAGGCGGTACCCATCCTCGCTCGGGCCGTACGGCACGACGCCGCCGATCCGGCCGCCGCGTTCTGGGGCGCCGTCACGCTGTTCGCGTTGCGCCTGCTCGCCCGCGGCCGGCTGCTGCCCGGCGTCTCCGCGAACGGTTTCGACGCCTGGCGGATGGGCCCGCTCGACGCGCAGGACAGCGCCCACGTTCACGCCCTCGCGGCCGCGATGCCGCCGACGGCCCGGGCGGTGCCACTCGTCGGGGTCAGCCCGACGGCCCTGCCCGAAGCCGAACCACTGGTGCGCGCGTTTCTGGGCGATGAGTGACCTGCGAGCCGGCCGGGATGTCAGCGTGGGCATAGGCGTTGCCTATACGGATCGCCGGGGTCTTCAAGCCCGATGCGCTGTCGCGACTGTGATCTACGGGACAGATGATCCGGATTACGACGCCGATGCTTTGCTTCCCGCGGAGGACTGGTCTGGCATGTCGTCTTTGAGGTGTTCGATGACCTGCTTCTTGCGCACCTGGTCGATACGGGTGTTCTGGATGGTCCGGGCCAGGTAGGCGTACAGCACCTTCTCGGTCTGCTCGCGGGTGGGCTTGCGCTGGATGCGCTCGGGGTTGCGTAGATAGGCCTTGATGACCTTCTCCATCGCGATCTGGACGAGGTCTTCAGCGTTGCGGTCGTTCTCCAAGAACGCTTCCGCGCACTTGAGCAGCCTTTCCGGTTCGTCTCCCGGGCGGCCCAGGCGATGACCTCATCAATCCCCACGTACATAGCTTTAGACCATATCCGGTACATGTCCGGTTACATACGGGTCCGTTATGGAATCCGCCGTGATGTATATCTTGTGTGGCCCAGATCACAAACTATGGCGCAAACCTTTGGGCTCGTGGTCGATCTGGGCTAGCAGTGCGCTTTCGGCGTCTGTTGACTTGATTGCTTTTGATGCGAAACGTAAGCCTTTAGCCTGCGGAAATGCATGATCAGCAAAGAGTGGGATATAGACGACCACCTGTAGTCGGTGTGGGACACTGAGTCCATGAACCGGCTCGGTAGTGCGACCTCGCCCTACCTCCTCCAGCATGCCAACAATCCAGTCGATTGGTGGCCATGGGGAGAGGAGGCGATCAGCGAAGCTAAGCGCCGCGACGTACCGATTCTGATCTCGGTCGGATACGCGGCCTGCCACTGGTGCCACGTGATGGCGCACGAGAGTTTCGAAGACCCGTCGATTGCGGCCCTGATGAACGACCGCTACGTCTGCATCAAGGTAGACCGAGAAGAGCGCCCAGACGTAGACGCCGTCTACATGGCCGCGACCCAGGCGATGACAGGCCACGGCGGCTGGCCGATGACGGTCTTCGCGACGCACGACGGCCGCCCGTTCTACTGCGGCACCTACTTCCCCAAAGTCCAGCGCCCAGGAATGATCTCCTTCCCGGAACTCCTCGCCCGCGTGGACGAAACCTGGCGCAACCAGCGTGAAGAGATCGAGCGGGTCGGCGCGCAGGTGGCGGGGGAGTTGGCGCGGACCGGGGCCGCGCAGCCGTTCGGCGGGGGAGAAGCGCTCGGGGACGAGACCCTGGCCGCGGCGGTCGCCGTCCTGGCCGGGGAGTTCGATCCGGTGCACGCGGGGTTCGGCGGGGCGCCGAAGTTCCCGCCGTCGATGACGTTGGTCCACCTGCTGCGCCACCACCAGCGCACCGGCGACACCCCAGCGTTGGACCTGGTCGCGCGCACATGCGAGGCGATGGCCCGCGGCGGCATCTACGACCAGCTCGGCGGCGGGTTCGCCCGGTACGCGGTCGACGCGACCTGGACCATCCCGCACTTCGAAAAGATGCTCTACGACAATGCCTTGCTACTCCGGGCCTATGTCCTGTGGTGGAAGGCGAGCGACTCGCCCCTGGCCCGGCGGGTCGCGCAGGAGACGGCCCAGTTCCTGCTGCGCGACCTGCGCACCACCGAAAACGGCTTCGCGAGCGCACTCGACGCGGACACCGACGGCGTCGAAGGACTCACCTACGTCTGGTCCCCGGCCTCCCTGACCGAGGTGCTCGGCGAGACGGACGGACCATGGGCCGCCACGCTCTTCGGCGTCACCGCGCGAGGCAACTTCGAGCACGGCGAGTCGGTGCTCGAACTGCCCGCCGACCCCGACGGACCCGAGAACGCGGCACGATACGAACGCGCCCGCGAGCTCCTCTTCGCCGCCCGCGCCCTGCGCCCGCAGCCGCATCGGGACGACAAGGTGGTCGCCGCGTGGAACGGGCTGGCGATCACGGCCCTGGTCGAAGCCTCGCTCGCGTTCGAGGACAAAGAACTGCTCGCCGCTGCGACCGCCGCCGCAGAACTGCTGGTCAGCGTGCACATCACCGATGGCCGACTGGTACGCACCTCACGCGACGGACGGGCGTCGGTCAACCAGGGCGTGCTGGAGGACTACGGCTGCGTGGCCGAGGCGTTCGCGGTGCTCTACTCCGCGAACGGCGAGCGCCGCTGGCTGGAACTGGCCGAGGACCTGCTCACCACGGTCCGCACCCAGTTCAGATCGGTCGTGGAACGCGCCGAGGACCGAGCGGATCAAGCAGATCAAGCAGACCGCCGCGACGACCAGATCGCCTGGCACGACACGGCCGCCGACTCGGCCGCCCTCTACTACCGCCCAAGCGACCCGACCGACAACGCCACCCCCTCCGGCCTGTCCGCCGCCGCGGCCGCCTTCGCCGCCTACGGACTGGCCGCCGGATCGCTCGACCACCTCGACGACGCCTACCTCGCCCTCGGCGCGACCGCACGCCTGGCCGACCGGGCCCCGCGCTTCGCCGGCTATGGACTCGCCGTGGCCGAAGCCCTCGCCGCCGAGATCCCCAAGGCGTTCGTCTGCCCGGGCCCGTTCTGCTGACCGCCGACCGCTGAACGCTGACCCCGAAAACCACGGGAGCCGTCCGCAACGAACGCGGACGGCTCCCGACTCGACTTCCAGACCAATGCCCCCGAAAGGGCTAATGCCCCCGAACCCGCAAAGTCGCCATAATGATCGCAATATAATGACAAGTAAAAGCGGCAATGGTGAAGATATGAAAGATCTCATGAAACCCGAACCAGCTAGGTGACGGATTAGGCCGCTTCATCCCATAAACCACCGCACCCACCGAGTACAGAATCCCCCCGGTCGCGATCAGCACCAGGATCGCCACGCTCCCGTACTTCAGAAAACTCGGCAGATAGAACACCGCCGCCCACCCCAGCGCCAGATAACACGGCACATACACCCACCTCGGCGCGCTGAGCCAGAACACCCGCATCCCGATCCCGATCAGCGCGCCCGCCCACACCAGCGACAGCAGGATCACGGCCGACTTGTGCGGCAGCAGCATCACCGCCAGCGGCGTGTACGTCCCGGCGATGATCAGGAAGATGTTCGTGTGGTCCAGCCGGCGCAGGATCGCGGCCCACTTCGGGCCCCAGGTGCCGCGGTGGTAGACGCCGCTCACGCCGAACAGCAGCCACGAACTGATCGCGAAGAACGTCACCGCTATGGCCGCGCTGGTGGTCGGGGCCAGACTCATCAGCACGATTCCGGCGGCCACCGCGAGCGGGAAGGTGCCGGCGTGGAACCAGCCGCGCAGCTTCGGTTTCAGCGGCAGTGTGGCCGAAGCCACAGTCCGTTTCGGCGAGATCTGGCTCACAACTGCTCGCTTTCTGTGGTTGCCTGACCATCGTGGGCCATGATGTAGGTCACACCGGAACCCCATGTTACTGCCTCGTCAACTCCGACAATACGGTATCGAAGCGGACATATCAGCAGGTCGGGTCCGGCGTGGGCGCTGCGCGTCCAGCCTAACCTACGTCGGCGTAGGTTACTGACGGGTAAGTCCGGTCCCATCCCCACTGCGCACTTCCCTGGTTATAGTCCGAAACACCCCCATCACCACGCCCGGGAGGTGCGGACTCGTTCCCATTCAGGGGGCGGGGCCCCCGGGCGCGGGACTCTCAGGAGTGCGTACGATGACGTCCACTTTGGCAACCCCTCTCTCATGTGGATCACCTCCGACCGACCATCCCGGGCTGCTCGCCTGGGTCCGCGAGACCGCCGCCCTCACCCAGCCGGACGAGATCGTCTGGTGTGACGGATCCGAGGCGGAATGGACCCGGCTGACCGGCCTCCTGGTCGAGCAGGGCACCCTCACCCGGCTCGACCCGGCCAAGCGCCCCAACTCGTTCCACGCCGCCTCCTCCCCGTCCGACGTCGCACGGGTCGAGGACCGCACGTTCATCTGTTCCGACCGGCGCGAGGACGCCGGGCCGACCAACAACTGGGTCGACCCGGCCGAGATGCGCGAAACCCTGCACGGCCTGTTCGACGGCGCCATGCGCGGGCGCACCATGTACGTCGTGCCCTTTTCCATGGGCCCGGTCGGGTCTCCGCTCTCCGCCCTCGGAGTGGAGATCACCGACTCCGCCTACGTCGTGCTGTCCATGCGCGTGATGACCCGGATGGGACAGGCAGTCCTGGACGAGCTCGGCAGCGACGGCGAGTACGTCAAGGCCGTGCACAGCGTCGGCGCGCCGCTGCGGCCCGGGGAGCGCGACGTGCCCTGGCCCTGCAACACCACCAAGTACATCACCCACTTCACCGGCGGCCCCGGCTCGGACGCGCCGCACGAGATCTGGTCCTTCGGCTCCGGCTACGGCGGCAACGCGCTGCTCGGCAAGAAGTGCTACGCGCTGCGGATCGCCTCGGTGATGGCCCGGGACGGCGGCTGGCTGGCCGAGCACATGCTGATCCTCAAGCTCACCCCGCCGGCCGGCCCGGCCCGGTACGTCGCCGCCGCGTTCCCCTCCGCCTGCGGCAAGACCAACCTGGCCATGCTCACCCCGACCCTCCCCGGCTGGACGGTCGAGACGGTCGGCGACGACATCGCCTGGATGCGCTTCGGCCCGGACGGCCGGCTGCGCGCGATCAACCCGGAGGCCGGGTTCTTCGGCGTGGCCCCGGGCACCGGCCCGGAAACCAACGCCAACGCGGTCCGGACCCTGCACGCCAACACCATCTACACCAACGTCGCCCTCACCGACGACGGGGACGTGTGGTGGGAGGGCCTGACCGAGCAGCCGCCGGCCCACCTGACCGACTGGCGCGGCCGGGACTGGACGCCCGACTGCGCCGAGCCGGCCGCCCACCCCAACGCCCGTTTCTGCGTGCCGGCCGCGCAGTGCCCGACCATCGCCGACGAGTGGGAGGACCCGGCCGGGGTGCCCATCTCGGCCATCCTGTTCGGCGGCCGCCGGGCCACCTCGGTCCCGCTGGTCACCGAGTCCCGCTCCTGGCAGCACGGCGTGTTCCTCGGCGCCAACGTCGCCTCGGAGAAGACCGCGGCGGCCGAGGGCACCGTGGGCGAGCTGCGCTACGACCCGTTCGCCATGCTGCCGTTCTGCGGCTACAACATGGGCGACTACTTCGCGCACTGGCTGTCCGTGGGCGCCGGCGCCGACCAGGCCAAGCTGCCGAAGATCTACTACGTCAACTGGTTCCGCAAGGGCGCCGACGGACGTTTCCTGTGGCCCGGCTTCGGCGAGAACAGCCGGGTGCTCAAGTGGATCGTGGACCGGCTCGACGGCAGGGCCGAGGGCGTGGCGACCCCGATCGGCGTCGTCCCGGCGCCCGGCGCGCTGGACCTGGCCGGACTGGACCTGCCCGCCGAGGACCTGGCCGAGCTGCTCGCGGTCGACCGGGAGGCCTGGACCCGGGAGGCGGAGCTGATCGGGCCGCACTTCGAACGCTTCGGCGAACGTCTGCCGGCCGCGCTGTGGGCCGAGCACCGCGACCTGGTGGCCCGGCTGGGCGGCTGACCAGCGCGCGGCCGGTGCGCCCGGCCCGGGTGCCGGGCCCCGGTCAGACTGAGTGATCTTCACTAGATCCTCACAGTCGCCCCGACTCGTTCGCGAGTCGGGGCGGCCGAACCCGCGATAGGGTTTCGCACAGCAGGCGACGGTCAGCGGTCCGACCGGCAGAACAGGCGTGGAACAGGCACAGAACAGACAGAAGTCGACAGCCGGTAGTCGGCGGTTGACGCTCAGCGGTCGGCACGTGACGCGGCCCGGACAGCGTGCGGCAGGTCTTCGATCCCCCGGCAGTCCGGCGATTGCGACTCCTACGGTCCCCCACGAGAGGTATGGCGCTAGGGATGGGTGTGCGAGAGCTCGTCTACGGCGTCTACGAGCGACGCCTGGAATCAAGCCTGGACGGGAACCGTACCCCCAAGCACATCGGCGTCATCCTGGACGGCAACCGGCGCTGGGCCAAGGCCTACGGCGAGACCGTGGCCACCGGGCACCAGCGCGGCGCGGACAAGATCCACGACCTGCTCGGCTGGTGCGAGGAGACCGGGATCCGGGTGGTCACCCTGTGGCTGCTGTCCACGGACAACTTCAACCGGCCGCAGGAGGAGCTCGACGCCCTCACCGTGATCATCTCCAACGTGGTCGACTCGCTGGCCGAGACCGGGCGCTGGAAGCTGAACCCGGTCGGCGCGCTGGACCTGCTGCCGCAGGAGCTGTCGGCCGCGCTCAAGGACAGCGCCGCGCGCACCCAGGGGATCGACGGCATCATCGTCAACGTCGCGGTCGGCTACGGCGGGCGCCGGGAGATCGCCGACGCGGTCCGCTCGCTGCTCTACGACCAGGCCCAGAAGGGCCAGACGATCGAGGACCTGGCCCAGGTGATCGACGTCGAACACATCGCCGAACACCTTTACACCAAGGGCCAGCCGGATCCGGACCTGGTGATCCGCACCTCCGGCGAGCAGCGGCTGGGCGGGTTCCTGCTCTGGCAGTCGGCGCATTCGGAGTTCTACTTCTGCGAGGCCTACTGGCCCGCGTTCCGGAAAGTCGACTTCCTGCGCGCGCTGCGCGACTTCAGCCGCCGCCAGCGCCGGTTCGGCGCTTAGCACCCGCGTTCGACCCGGTCCCGGGCGTAGCCGGAGCGTGAACGGGCAGCTGCGCAAGGTTGTCGGTTTGTCCCTTGCGCGCAGCGGGAATCCACAGGTCAGTGACGGGTGAAGAGACACCTACCCGGCAGGCCGCATCCGTCCCTGGCGATTCCACTGTCTCCACCTTAGGCTCAGGGAGTCAACCACCTGTGAGCACAACCGCGTCGTCTACCCCAGCCCTCCCCGCAGAGCACGGCCCCGACCGGCGGACTTACGTCCTGGACACCAGCGTCCTGCTTGCCGATCCCGCCGCGATCACCCGCTTCGACGAGCACGAGGTGGTCATCCCCCTCGTCGTCGTCAGCGAGTTGGAGGGCAAGCGCCAACATCCAGAACTGGGGTATTTCGCCCGGGCCGCGCTGCGCATGCTCGACGAGCTGCGTATCGAGCACGGCCGGCTGGACCACCCGATCCCCGTCGGCGATGTCGGCGGCACCCTGCGGGTCGAACTGAACCACGCCGACC
Organism: Actinocrinis sp.; assembly: GCA_035943635.1. Classification (GTDB taxonomy): domain Bacteria; phylum Actinomycetota; class Actinomycetes; order Streptomycetales; family Catenulisporaceae; genus DASZBX01. The sequence continues at coordinate 273,586 of DASZBX010000105.1, forward strand.
TGACCATCCTGCCGCTGGGCTTCCGGCCCGGCGGCGTGGTCGGCAACGACACCCGGATCCTGGCCGTGGCCAAGGCGCTGGCCGAGGAGGGCAACGCGGTCACCCTGGTCTCCAAGGACCTGCCGCTGCGGGTCAAGGCGGCCGCCGTGGGCCTGCCGGCTGAGGAGTACCAGGCCGAGCTGGTGATCAGCTCCGGGTACACCGGCATGGCGGAGCTGGAGATCGGCGGCAACCAGGTCGACCGGATCTACGAGGAGGGCCGGGTCGAGCTGGCCGAGGCCGCCGACCTGCCCTGCCACACCGGGATCGTGCTGGTCTCCGAGCGCGGCAAGGCCCTGGGCCGGGTGACCGCGGACAAGCAGGTGCGCCTGGTCCGCGGGGACCGGGAGGCCTTCGGCCTGCACGGGCGCAGCGCGGAGCAGCGGATCGCGCTGGACCTGCTGCTGGACCCGGAGATCGGGATCGTCTCGCTGGGCGGCCGGGCCGGGACCGGCAAGTCCGCGCTGGCCCTGTGCGCGGGCCTGGAGGCGGTGATGGAGCGCCGCCAGCACCGCAAGGTGGTCGTGTTCCGCCCGCTGTACGCGGTCGGCGGCCAGGACCTGGGCTACCTGCCCGGGTCCGAGGGGGAGAAGATGTCCCCCTGGGGGCAGGCGGTGTTCGACACCCTGTCCGCGCTGACCACCGCCGAGGTGATCGACGAGGTGGTGGACCGCGGGATGCTCGAGGTGCTGCCGCTCACGCACATCCGCGGCCGTTCGCTGCACGACTCGTACGTGATCGTCGACGAGGCCCAGTCGCTGGAACGCAACGTGCTGCTCACGGTGCTCTCCCGGATCGGCTCCGGCTCGCGGGTGGTGCTCACCCACGACGTGGCGCAGCGCGACAACCTCCGGGTCGGCCGGCACGACGGGATCGCGGCGGTGGTGGAGAAGCTCAAGGGGCACCCGCTCTTCGCGCACATCACCCTGACCCGGTCCGAGCGTTCGCCGATCGCCGCGTTGGTCACCGAGTTGCTGGAGGACCTGTCGGTCTGAGCGCGGATCCGAGGCCGGGTAAGATATCCCGACAATACGGGCTCGAATCCACGGCTGGACACGGCTGACAGGCCGCGTTCTGATCGTTGTTCAGGAGTGACCCTGCTCACAGTGTGAGCTGGGTCACTCCTTTTTTGACCTAGGGGATGAACTGCGCGGGATACACGCAGCGTGGCTGCGGCATGTCTCTACGTGTCCTGAGAAAAGGATGATCGGCGTTTTCGCTGCTTGAGCTTTCCCGGACCCTCAGGCATGGTCGATCCAGCAGGCCCCCGAGCACCGGCCGCGTCCGACGCGGACCCCGGTGGTTGTCAGGGAGGGGCGAAACCGCCCGACACCGCCATCGGTCCGCCGAGTCATTCGGCATGCCCCCATCCGGGAAACCGGACGGGGAAACGCAGGACAGGGGGTGGGTCGAGGCTGTCGGAAGGCAGTTCATTGACCAAACATCGCCAGCCGTTCTCACCCGCCGCGGCCCAGGCCGCCCGCGTGTGCAGGAACGGTGCCCAAGCTGTCCAGAAGCACCGGATAGCCATGACGATGCTCGGTTCCACCCTCGCAGTCTGCGCAGTCGCCGGTACGGTGCTCGGCACCAGCCCGGCGGTCCTGACCGCGGACCAGAAGCCGGCGGCCGTGGCCGCCACCTCCAAGCCGGCCCGGCCGGACGTCGCCCCACAGGAACTGCTCGACATGGCGCCGGCCCAGGCTGTGCCGGTCGCGTCCCCGCCGGCCCCCACGGCGGCTCCGACCACCGCGGCGCCGGCGCCGACCCACGCGCCGACTCACGCACCGGCCCAGGCCCCGGCTCCGGCCAAGAGCAAGGCGCCGGCGCCCAAGAAGCCGGTGTCCCAGCCCCCGGCCAAGAGCGACCCGTACGCCGGCGAGTCGGCGTACAAGATCGCCCAGCAGTTGGTGCCGAGCAGCCAGTTCGGCTGCTTCGACTGGATCGTCACCCGCGAGTCCGGCTGGAACGTGCAGGCGCGCAACCCCTCCTCCGGCGCCTACGGCCTCGGCCAGGCGCTGCCGGGCAGCAAGATGGCCTCGGCCGGCCCGGACTGGGAGACCAACCCGACCACGCAGATCAAGTGGACCCTCGGGTACATGGACAGCCGCTACGGCTCGCCGTGCGGCGCGCAGAGCTTCTGGGAAGCGCACAGCTGGTACTGAGTCCCCCGCCCGCACGCGACGACGCGCGCAGGCGAGGAAGTACCCGTGCAAGTACCACGGACGAAATGCGGCGGACACCGACCGATCGCAGGCCTGGAGTGAACCAGGCGTGAAGCAGGCGTGAAATCAACGGCGATTCCCACCCGTCCCGCGAACCCGCATCCGGGACGGACCCCGATCGGCGACCGGTGTCCGAAAACAGTGGAAAATCCCGGTTACGACGGAATGCAGATCAGTAAAACCCGCGGCCGCGCTGCTGCGGCCGTACCGGCGACACGGCTTCGGCGCTCCCCTCCGAGCGCCGACGCCGTGTCCGCCGTCGACCACCGACCCGCCCGAAGCGCCGGTGTGCTGACCAGATTGCCGCTCTCCGCTAATGTTTCACTGGTGTCCGGTTGGTTCGGCCAGCGGGCCAGGTGGGGCGAGGGGCAGATGGAATCAGGTATCAAGTTCGGCATATTGGGGCCGCTGCTGATCGAGATCGGCGGGAAGGAAGTCCCCATCGCGGCGGCACGGCAGCGCACGCTGTTCGCCGCCCTCCTGCTGCGGGCCAACACGGTCGTCTCCCTGGAGGCGCTGGCCGACGCGGTCTGGGAGGAGGATCCGCCGAGCAGCTACCGGGTCACCCTGCAGGGCTATGTGATGCGCCTGCGCAAGACCCTCGGCCCCGAGATCGGCTCCCGGCTGCACACCCGCAACCCCGGCTACAGCCTGGCCGTGCACGAGGGCGAGGCGGAACTTGGCGAGTTCGAGTCGCTGGTGCGCCGGGCCCGCTCGCTGGCCGCGGCCCAGGACTGGTCGCGCGCGTCGGACGAGTACCGCACCGCGCTGGACCTGTGGCGCGGGGACCCCTTGGCCGACCTGCCCGCGCTGCACCACGAACACCTGCACCGGCTGCAGGAGGGCCGGATGCAGGCCCTGGAGGCCCGGATCGAGGCGGACCTGCACCTGGGCCGGCACGCCGAACTGGTCGCCGAACTGACCGAACTGACCAGTGCCCAGCCGCTGCGCGAACGCCCGGCCGAATACCTGATCCGGGCCCTGCACCGGACCGGCCGCCGCGGCGAGGCCCTGGAGGCCTACCAGCGCACCCGGCGCGCCCTGATCGACGAACTCGGCATCGACCCCGGCCCCGGCCTGCGGGCCGCGCACGCCCGGATCCTGGAGCAGCGCCCGGACCCGGCCGCCCCGGCCCCGGCCAAACCGGTCCGCCCGGTCGACCCGGACTACGATCCGCTGGCCCAGGCGCAGACCCTGGTCACCACCATGCCGCCGGGCAGCGGTACCGGATCCGGTTCCGCGACGGGTGCGCGCGCCGGATCCGCCGGTTCCGCCGGGGACGCGGTGGCCGGCCGGCCCGGCGCGCTGGCCATCGGGGCCGTCACGGGCGCCGCGGGGGCCGCCGCGAGCACCGGCGGCGGTTCGGGCCCGGGGCTCGGCTCCAGCGGCCTGTCCGCCGGCTCGGGCTACGACTCCTCCGTCCGCCTGCCGCTGCGCCCGGCGCCCCCGCCGCCGGTCCCGGCCCAGCTGCCGGCCGACCTGCCCGACTTCACCGGCCGCGAACACGTGCTGGGCCGGATCGACCGCCGGCTGGGCAACTCCGCCCTGGCCGTGCCGGTGCTCGCGCTGACCGGCCCCGGCGGCGCGGGCAAGAGCAGCCTGGCCATCCGCGCGGCGCACCAGGCCCGGGCCCGCTTCCCGGACGGCCAGCTCTACGCCCACCTGGCCGGCAACAGCGGCAAGCCGGCCGACCCGGCCGACATCCTGGGCCGGTTCCTGCGCGCCCTGGGCGTGGCCGCGGACGCGGTGCCGGTCGGCGGCCCGGAGCGGGCCGCGATGTGGCGCACCGTGCTCTCCACCCGCCGGGTCCTCATCCTGGTCGACGACGCCAAGGACTCCGAGCAGCTGATCCCGCTGATCCCGGGGGCCGGCGGCAGCGTGCTGATGGCCACCGCCCGGGACCGGCTGACCGACCTGTACGGCGCCAGTTTCCTGCAGATCGACCTGTTCGACCGGGCCGAGTCGCGCGCCCTGTTCGACCAGATCGTCGACCCGGGCCGCACCGCGCGGGAGAAATCCCAGGTGGAACGGGTGCTGGAGATCTGCGCGGACCTGCCGCTGGCGGTGCGGATCGCCGCCTCCCGGCTGGCCTCGCGCCCGCGCTGGACGGTGCGCGACCTGGCCGACCGGCTCAGCGACGCCAGCCGCACCCTGGACGAGCTGACCGGCGGCGCGATCGCCGTCCGGGCCTGTTTCGCGGTCAGCCACAAGCAACTGGCCGCGGACGCGGACCTGGCGTTCCGGCTGATGGCCTGCGCCCCCGGGATCGAACTCGGCCTGCCCGCCGCCGCCTCCCTGCTCGACCTGCCGGTGCGGTCGGCCGAGGACCTGCTGGAGCTGCTGGTCGACGTGCACCTGCTGGAAAGCCCGCGCGCGGGCCGGTACCGGTACCACGACCTGGTCCGCGCGTTCGCGGCCGAGAAGGCCGAGGAACTGCCCGCCGAGGACCGGACCAGCGCGGTGACCCGCCTGCTGACCTGGCAGCTGATCACGGCCGACACGGCGGTCGCGGTGCTGCTGCCGAACCGCCCGCGCACGCCCGGCATCGGCATGCCCGCCCCGGAGTCGGCCGAGACCGGGCCTGGGGCCTCTGCTGTCTCCGCCGCCGCCTCCGCGGACAGTGAGTCCGGAGCCGAGCCCGAGGAGCAGGACGAGCTGACCGAATCGGCCGACTCGCTCGGCGTCACGGCCGGGACGTCGTCGGTGTCCGCGCTCCTGGCCGGCAGCGGCGAGTGGCGTGAACCGGTCGACCCGTCGGCCGGCACCGGCGAATGGCGCGAACCGGCCCCGGCCGGGGCTTCCGGGCCGTCGGGGCCGCCCGTGCACGCCGTCTCGGCCGGCGCCGCCGCCGCAGCCACGCCCGCCGCGCTGCCCGCCTCGCCGTCCATCTGGCTGCCCCAGCCGGCCGGGGCCACGACCTCGTTCGCCGACCCGGTCACCGCGCTGCGCTGGCTGGAGGCCGAACAGCGCGCCCTGGTCGGCGGGGTCTCGCTCGCCGCGCACGTGGGCCGGCCCGACCTGTCCTGGCGGCTGGCCGCGGTGCTCGAAGGCTACTTCGTGCTGCGCAACCTGTGGGGCGTGTGGCGCGACACCCAGGAGGTCGCGATCGCCTCGGCCCAGGCCAGCGGCGACCCGGCCGCCCAGGCCGCCCTGCTCGGCGCCCACTCCGACGCCTCCCGGCTGCTGAACCTGACCGAGAGCGGCCTGACCATGACCTTCACCAGCCTCAGCCAGCTGCGCAACCTGGGCGACTCCCGCTCGGCCGCGCAGATGCTGACCGGCCTGGCCGAGGAGTCCCTGGCCAACGGCCGGTACACTGAGGCCGCCGACAACGCCCGGCAGGCCGCCGCGGCCTGGCGCGACTCGGCCGACCCGGACCGCCGGGCCGAGGCGTGCAACCTGGCCGTGTACGGCCGGGCCCGGCTGGCCCTGGGCGACATCCAGCCCGCCGTCGCGGCCCTGCGCCGCGCGGTGGACGCCCTGCTCGCGGTCGACCAGGGCGGACTGGACTCGACCCGCCTGGACCAGACCGACCTCAATGCCCTGAGCAGTGCGTCGATGCGCACTGACGAACCGCTCGCGCTCGCCCTGGCCGCGCTGGCTCAGGCGCTCGACGCGGAGCAGTGGTGATTTATCGGGTCTTCGTTGTCTGGCTCGGCTGCGCTGGCTTGGCCGACTTGGCCGAATTCGCCGATTGGAACTCCGGCGGGTATTCCGCCCGCCGGAGTCGCATCAGAATCCGGATTCGTCCGGATGACGGGCAGCAGCCGGTCGATCCCTGCACATCACCAGGGCACTTCACCGGCGTCGTCGAAGAACTTGCCGGTCGGGCCGTCGTCGGGCAACGTCGCGAGTTTGACGGCGATCGCCGCCCCCTGTTCGGGGGTGCGCACGCCGTGGAAGCCGTTGAGGTCGGTCGCGACGTAGCCGGGGCAACCGGCGTTGATCAGGATGTTGGTGCCGCTCAGTTCCCGAACGTACTGGAGGGTGACGGCGTTCAGGAACGTCTTCGACGGCGAGTACGCCACGGCCACCGGACCCGCCGTCTGCTCTGCGGTGGGTCCGGACTGGCGGGCGAGGGAGCCGACACTGCTGGACATGTTCACGATCCGCGGTGAGGCAGAGCGGCGCAACAGCGGCATCATCGCGTTGGTGACGCGGATGACACCGAGCACGTTGGTCTCCACAACCGTCCGGATGGTATCCAGGTCAGCCCGGGTGGGTTCCTGCGGCATGCCGCCGGCGATGCCGGCATTGTTGACGAGCACGTCCAGGCGCCCGGCCTGCTCCTCGATCAGCCGTGCGGCGGCGGCCACGCTCACGTCGTCGGTCACGTCCAGGGGCACGCCGAATGCGTCAACGCCAGCCGCGCGCAGTTTTTCCACCGCGGCCTGCCGGCGCCGATCATCGCGGGCGCCGACGCCGACGCTCCAGCCGAGGGCGCCGAGACCTGCCGCGATCTCGTAGCCGATTCCCTTGTTCGCTCCGGTGACCAGCACAATCGTTCGTTCGCTCATGGGACCATGCTGCCTCGGAACCTGGCTGGGCGTCCAAGACCGATCGGGTGGGCACCGATACCCTCCGGGTATGGATCCGGAGTACCGTGGCCGAGTGGAGACCCGGGAACTGCGGTATTTCGTCGCTGTCGCTGAAGAACTGCACTTCGGGCGCGCCGCGCTGCGGCTCGGGATCGCCCAGCCGCCGTTGTCGCGCACGATCCAGCAGCTCGAACGCCGACTCGGAGCAGCGCTGCTGGACCGGACCGGCCGCACCGTCACGCTGACCGAGGCCGGCTCGGTTCTGCTGGTCGAGGGCCGGGCGGCCCTGGACGCGGTCGCCGCCGCCGAGCGTCGGACCCGCCGCGCCGCTTTCTGCGCGACCGGCCGGCCGGGCCTGGTGCTGGTCACGAAGGCCAGCGCGTCCAGGGAACTGCTGGCGAAACTGCTCGACGCGTATGCCGCCGAACCCGGTGCGGTTCCCATCGAGGTCATCCTGTGCGGCCCGGCCGAGCAGGAACCGATGCTGCGCGAGGGCCGGGCCGACGTCGCCCTGCTGCACCGGCCGTTCGACTCGACGGCCGGGTTCGACACCGAAGAGCTCGGCACGGAAGGCCAGGTCGTGGTCCTGCCGGCCGGGCATCCGCTCACCGTTCGGGCCGACGTGCGCATGGCCGACATCACCGGCCTGCCGGGCCTGCCCCTGCCGCGCTGGCCTGACCCCGACGGCACCTACCCGGACGGTCCAGGCCCGCAGGTCCGCGACTACGCGCAGTTGTTGCAGCTCGTCGCACTCGGCCGCGCTTGCGCGGTTTCGCCGGAGTCATGCCGAACCGGACTGCACAGTGATCTCGCCGCCGTGCCCGTTCTGGACGCGCCGAAAGTGACCACCGTGATCGCCTGGCCACCGCACAGCCGGTCCGTCGCCGTCGCCGACCTTGTCCGGACCGCGACACGTCTCTAACCGTGAATGCCGTCCGGCTCCGGCTCAGCCCTTGGCCGCAGGCAACCCCGGCAGCCCCAGGAACGCGGCGTTCAACTGCTCGGGGCTGAAGAAGTCATTGCCCTTGTCGTCGACCACGATGAACGCCGGGAAGTCGACGACCTCGATCCGCCAGACCGCCTCCATCCCCAGCTCGGGATAGTCGAGCACTTCGACGTGCTTGATGCAGTCCTGGGCCAGGCGGGCGGCCGGGCCGCCGATCGAGCCGAGGTAGAAGCCGCCGTGGGTGTCGCAGGCCTCGGTGACCTGCTTGGAGCGGTTGCCCTTGGCCAGCATGACCATCGAGCCGCCGGCGGCCTGCAGGGCGTCGACGTAGGAGTCCATCCGGCCGGCCGTGGTCGGGCCGAACGAGCCGGAGGCGTAGCCCTCCGGGGTCTTGGCCGGGCCGGCGTAGTACACCGGATGGTCCTTGAGGTACTGCGGCAGCGGCTGGCCGGCGTCCAGGAGCTCCTTGAACTTCGCGTGCGCGATGTCGCGGGCGACGACCAGGGTGCCGGACAGCGACAGGCGGGTCTTGACCGGGTGCTTGCTCAGCTCGTTGCGGATCTCGTCCATCGGGCGGTCCAGGTCGATCCGGACCACGCCCTCGTCCAGGTGCTCGCCGGTGGTCTCCGGCAGGAACCGGGCCGGGTCGGTCTCCAGCTTCTCCAGGAACACGCCCTGCGCGGTGATCTTGCCCAGGGCCTGCCGGTCGGCCGAACAGGACACCGCGATCGCCACCGGGCACGAGGCGCCGTGCCGGGGCAGGCGCACCACGCGCACGTCGTGGCAGAAGTACTTGCCGCCGAACTGGGCGCCGATGCCGATGTGCCGGGTCAGTTCCAGCACCTCCTGCTCCAACTCCACGTCGCGGAAGCCGTGCGCGGTGATCGAGCCCTCGGCCGGCAGGTCGTCCAGGTACTTGGCCGAGGCGTACTTCGCGGTCTTGAGCGCGAACTCGGCCGAGGTGCCGCCGATCACGATCGCCAGATGGTACGGCGGGCAGGCGGAGGTGCCGAGCGAGCGGATCTTCTCGTCCAGGAACTTGAGCATCGAGGCCTTGTTCAGGATCGCCTTGGTCTCCTGGTACAGGTACGACTTGTTCGCGCTGCCGCCGCCCTTGGCCATGAACAGGAACTTGTACGCGCCGCCCTCGGCCGCGTACAGCTCGATCTGGGCGGGCAGGTTCGAACCGGTGTTCTTCTCGTCCCACATGGTCAGCGGCGCGAGCTGCGAGTAGCGCAGGTTGAGCCTGGTGTACGCGTCGAACACGCCCTTGGCGATGTGCTCGGCGTCGTCGCCGGTGGTCAGCACGTTCTGGCCGCGCTTGCCCATCACGATCGCGGTGCCGGTGTCCTGGCACATCGGCAGCACCCCGCCGGCCGCGATGTTCGCGTTCTTGAGCAGGTCCAGGGCGACGAAGCGGTCGTTCGGGGAGGCCTCGGCGTCATTCATGATCGAGGCCAGCTGGGTCAGGTGGGCCGGGCGCAGGTAGTGCGCGATGTCGTGCATGGCCTCGGCGGTCAGCAGCCGCAGCGCCTCCGGCTCGACCTGGAGGAAGGTGCGCCCGGCCGCCTCGACCGTGCTCACCCCGGCGTCCGTGACCAGCCGGTACTCGGTCTGGTCCGGCCCGGTGGGCAGCAGATCGGAGTAGGCGAATTCCGGCATGGCGAACCTCCGTGTGGCGAGAGCGTCCCGAGGGCCGCACCAGCCCTCTCGGGAAAACCTTACGCCCGGGCGGACGGTGCGCCGTTCCGGGGCCGAGCGGCGCCGGACGTGCAGTGCCGGAAACTTCAGGGGGCGGTTTAGTGGTCAGATGTCATACGTATTACCATGTGTGCATGACCGCAACCCTGGAACAGCGCACCCGCATCTCCACCCGGGTGAAATCCCCTGTTCAAGGGCCCCGGCAGCCCGAACGGCCGACCGGGAAGCGGGAGGGCTTCAAGGGCGCCGGGCTGATCCTGGCCGGAATCATCCTGATCGCGGCCAACCTGCGGCTGTGCGTGTCCGCGACCGGCTCCCTGCTGGACTCGCTGAGCGCCGACCTGCACCTGAGCTCGGCGGTCACCTCCGCGCTGACCTCGGTCTGGCCGATGGCCTTCGCCGTCGGCGGGATCGCCGGGGCGAGCCTGGCCCGCCGGTTCGACGTGCCCACGGTGCTCGGCGGCGCGGTCGCCGCGCTGATCGCGGGCAGCCTGCTGCGCGGCGTGCCCAGCGAGGCCGCCCTGCTCGGCGGCTCGGTGCTGGCCGGGCTGGGCATAGCGCTGGCCAACGTACTGCTCCCGGCGGCCGTCCGGCAGTACTTCCCGGGCCGGATCGGCCTGGTCACCGCGCTCTACGCCACCGCGCTGTCCACCGGCTCGGCGGTGGCCGCCGGAGTGACCGTCCCGCTCGCGCAGCACCTGGGCTCGCCGGAACTGGGACTGGCGTTCTGGACCCTGCCCGCGGTCGCGGCCCTGGTGGTCTGGGTCGGCGCGGGCCGGCAGCGGGCCGTGAACAGCGCGCTGACCAGCCCGGCGACCCCGGCACCGGTCGCCGCCGACCACGCCGCGGCGCGCGCAGCGGACGTGACCGAAAACACGGCCGTGACCCTGATCTCACCTGCCGCCATGACCCCGGCCGCGCCGACCGCCGCCCCCGCGGCCCACATCCCCCTGCGCGCCCTGACCAGGAGCCCGATGGCCTGGTCGATGGCCGCGCTGTTCGCGCTCCAGTCGATGGGCGCCTACGTCGTGATGGGCTGGATGCCCTCGATCCTGGAGAGCGCCGGGCTGTCCGCAGGCCGGGCCGGGGCGATGCTCTCGGCCACCTTCTTCCTCAACATCCCGCTCTCCTTCGCGGTGCCGGTGCTCGGCGCCCGGATGAAGGACCAGCGGCCGCTGTTCTTCGCCCTGAGCGTCGCGATGGCCGCCTCGTTCACCGGGCTGATCCTGGCCCCGGCCGCACTGGTCTGGCTCTGGGTGGTCCTGATGGGCTTCGGCCTGTCCCTGTTCCCGCTGGTCCTGGCCCAGTTCTCGGTCCGCGGCGGCAGCGCGGCCGGGACCGCCGCGCTGTCCACCTTCGCCCAGTCGGTCGGGTACCTCGGCGCGGCGTTCGCCCCGGCCGCGGTCGGCTTGCTGCATACGGCCACGAAGTCGTGGACGATACCGCTAGTGTGCATGGTCGTGGTCAGCTTGGCGCAGTGCGCCGTGGCCCTCTATGTCGCGTCCAACCGCCACCAGGCGCTGACGAGCGGAGCAGTTAGGTGACCGATTTGGCCGGGGTACGTCGCGGGTCCCTCTGCGACGAGGTGATCGAGCAGATCAGGGCCCAGATCGCCAGTGGATCCTGGCCGGTCGGGGAGCGGATCCCGCCGGAGTCGGAACTGATCGAGCGGCTCCAGGTCGGCCGCGGCACGGTCCGCGAGGCGGTCAAGGCGCTGGCCCACGCCGGGCTTCTGGAGGTGCGGCAGGGCGACGGGACGTACGTGAAGTCCCGCAGCGAACTGGCCGGGGCGCTGCGCCGGCAGATCTCCCGCAGCACCGACGAACACGTGCAGGAGGTGCGCCGGGCGATCGAGGTCGAGGCGGCCCGGCTGGCCGCGGCCCGGCGCACCGAGGCCGACCTGGCCGCCTGCGCCGACGCGCTGGCCGCCCGGGAGGCCGCCGCCGACGCCGGGCGCCGGCTCGGCCGCTGGGACCTGAGCTGGGGCGAGCCGTGGGTGGCGGCCGACGTGCGGTTCCACCAGGCGGTGGTCGCCGCCGCGCACAACCCGATGCTGCTGGAGATGTACCTGGAACTGAGCGAGGCACTGTCCTCGCTGCTGATGCGGCTGACCGCCCGGCCGACCCGTGATCCGTACCTCGTCCGCGGCCACCACACCCTGCTCGACGCCCTGCGGGCCGGGGACGTGCAGGCGGCGGTGCTCGAGGCGATGCAGAACGTGGACACGGATCTGAGCCTGAGCCCGGGCTCCGTGCCGACCGCCGGCCACGGCTGAGCCGCCGCGCGCCGAGTGCGCGCCGCCACTCCGCCGCCTGCATACATACCGGCTGACACACTGCGCCGTTAGAGTAAGTGCCGTGACCCCGCAGAATTTTTCCTCAGGCCGGCAGCCGGATCCCGCAAACCTGGCCCTGCGCGCCTCCGACCAGGACCGCGACCACGTCGCGCAGCTGGTCAACCAGGCCTTCGCCGAGGGCCGGCTCTCGCCGGAGGAGCACACCGAGCGGCTGGAGGCGATCTACACCGCCAAGACCCTCGGCGACCTGCGCCCGCTGGTGGCCGACCTGCCGGTCACCTTCGCCCCGCCCTCCTCCGGGATGGTCGCCGACGCGCCGGTGCCGGGGGCCAACCTGCCGTTCGCGCCCAAGTCCACCGACAACGTGATGGCCGTGTTCGGCGAGAACAAGCGGACCGGGCGCTGGCTGGTGCGCTCCGGGCTGGTCGCCCAGGCCGTCTTCGGCAGCGTCGAGCTGGACCTGACCGAGGCGGTGCTGGAGCAGCGCGAGGTCACCATCACCGCGAACGTGCTGTTCGGCGAGGTGAAGATCCGGGTGCCGGACGGCGTGATGCTGGTCGACGAGGGCACCGCGATCTTCGGGTCGCGTAAGCTGGGCGGGTTCGGCACGGCCGACTTCGGCCCGGAGACCCCGGTGGTCCGGGTCCGCGGATTCGTGCTGTTCGGCAACGTGGAGGCCAAGCGCCCGCGTCGCAAGTGGTTCAAATGACGACCTGACGCACTATGGAGCCCGAGGAACGATGACCGAGTACGCCGACGTCAAGCCGCTGTATGTCCACCGATCGACAGTGTGGTTCGACGAACTCGACATGGTCGGCGTCCTGCACAACGCCCGCTACGCGATCCACGTGGAACGCGCCATGTCCGCCTGGTACCACTCCCTGCCCGACCAGGACCCGAGCGACTCGGTGGTCGTGGTCCGGCAGTACAACATCGAGTTCCTGCGCCCGTTCACCCAGCAGCGCGGCGAACTGGTGATCGAGTGCGGCGTGGGCAAGCTGGGCACGACCAGCGCGATCTTCACCTTCCGGGCGCTGTCCTACCCGGCCGACGCGGACGGGACGGAGATCGAGCACGCCCGCGGCATCCGCGCGATCGTCAAGGTCGACCCGCAGACCCTGCGCCCGACCCCCTGGTCCGACCGCTACCGGGAGCTGTTCGGCTGAGGCCGGCCCGATCGTTCGTCCGATCGAGCGATTCGCCCAGCTGATCCGCCCGGGCGGTCACAGGCTCGCCGGCTCGCGGTTCATCAGCTCGCGGTCCGGGGCGTCCAGCGAGTTGTCGGCCAGCTGCTTGAGCATCAGCACCAGATCAGCGTGCTGCTGCGGGGACCAGCCCTCGAGCTGTTCCTCCAGGATCTGCGAGCGCGCGGCGGACAGCTCGGCGATGATCTGGCGGCCGCCGGCGGTCAGGTCCAGCACGCCGTCCGCGGTCCGGGACACGTGCCCGGTCGCGACCAGGTCGTCGATCTTCGGCTTGAGCCGCTCCAACGGCACGCCCAGCCGTTTCGCCGCCACCTCCTGACTGATCGGGCCCGCGTTGTAGATCCGGAACATCCCGTACGCCTGCGGCACGGTCACCGCCGACCCGGCCTTCTGGATCACCGTCTCGTACCGGTCCCACAGGCTCTGCCGGCTGGTCAGCCGGGTCAGCGCGCGCTCGATCTCGTCCAGCGAGCTGCGGAAGGTGGGCAGCCCGGCCGCCTCGCCCGGCTCGGCGCTGCGGGTGGTCGAGCGCAGCGGGTTCTGCTTGAGGAACAGCGACAGCAGGAACGCGATCGCGGCGATCGGCGCCGCGATCAGGAACACCGTCTGCACGGATATTGCGTAGACGTGCAGGAACGGCGCGGCCACGGCCGGCGGGAGTTTGTCGACCGCGGTCGGGTCGGCCAGGATCCGCTGCACCGGGAAGGCCGGCGGGAGCGACCCGTTCGCCGTCGCGGTCTTGATCTCCGAGTTGAGCTTGTTGTTCAGGATCGTGCCGAACACCGACGCGCCGAACGAGCCGCCGATCGACCGGAAGTACGTCACCCCGGACGTCGCCGTGCCCAGGTCCGAGTAGTCGACCGCGTTCTGCACCGCGATGATCAGCACCTGCATGATCAACCCGAGGCCGAAGCCGAAGACCGCCATGTCCACGGCCATCACGCCCGTGCTGGTGTGTTCGTCCACCCGGCTGAGCAGGAGCAGTCCGATGGTCATGAAGATCCCGCCGAGGATCGGAAAGATCTTGTACTTCCCGGTCCGGCTGATCAGCTGGCCCGAACCGATCGAGGCGACCAGCAGCCCGCCCATCATCGGCAGCAGCCGCAGCCCGGACTGCGTCGGCGAGTTGCCGTTCACCACCTGCATGAACAGCGGGATGTAGGAGAGCGCGCCGAACATGCACAGGCCGACCACGAAACCGATCCCGGCGCACATGCTGAACACCTGGTTCTTGAACATCCGCAGCGGCAGCACCGGCTCGGACACCCGCTGCTCGACCAGGATGAACAGGCCGATCAGGACCACGGCCCCGCCCGCGCAGGCCCAGACCGGCCCGGAGTTCCAGGCCCAGGTCGTGCCGCCGAGGCTGGTGATCAGCACCAGGCAGGTGGACGCGGCGGCCAGCAGGACCGTGCCGAGGTAGTCGATCCGCGGCCGCACCTGCGGGTTCTTCTTCTTCAGCGCGACCGAGATCACGGCCAGCGCGATCGCGCCGAACGGCAGGTTCACGTAGAACACCCAGCGCCAGGACAGGTTGTCCACGAAGAAGCCGCCGAGCAGCGGCCCGATCACCGACGCGACCCCGAAGACCGCGCCGATCACGCCCTGGTACTTGCCCCGGTCCCGCGGCGGTACAACGTCGCCGATGACCGCCATCGACAGCACCATCAGCCCGCCGCCGCCGAGCCCCTGCACACCGCGGAACGCGATCAGCTCGCCCATGTTCTGCGACTGTCCGCACAGCACCGAACCGGCCAGGAAGATGACGATGCAGACCTGGTAGACGTACTTGCGCCCGAACAGGTCGCCGAGCTTGCCCCACAGCGGCGTGGTCGCCGTCGACGCCAGCATGTACGCGGTCACCACCCAGGACAGGTGGTTGGCCCCGCCCAGGTCCCCGACGATGGTGGGCAGCGCGGTGGACACGATGGTCTGGTCCAGGGCCGCGAGGAACATGCCGAGCATGATGCCGATGAAGACCAGGCGCACCCGCCCGGAGCTCTGCTCGATCGGTGGCGCGTCCGTCCCGCTGCTCGTCGCGCTGCTCATGGCGCTCCTTCAGGAAGTAGCCGGCCCTGGTCGCAAAGCCTGATTCCTCCAGGTAACACCGCGTGCGCAGGCCGTGCATGCGGCGCTGAGCCATTGGGTTGGGCGGGCTACGGCCGGCCGGAACAACCGGCCGGCCGCGGCGCTCAGTAGTTCACGGACGAGTACTTGCGCAGCTTGGCCAGCTGGTGTTCGCTCTCGACCCGCCGGATCGTGCCGCTCTTGGACCGCATCACCAGGGACGAGGTGGCCGCCCCGGTGCCGCGGTAGCGCACGCCGCGGACCAGCTCGCCGTCGGTGATGCCGGTGATCGCGACGAAGGCGTTCTCCCCGGAGACCAGGTCGTCCGTGGTCAGCACCTGGTTCAGGTCCAGGCCCGCGGCCAGGGCCCGCTCCCGCTCGGCGTCGCCCTGCGGCCACAGCCGGCCCTGGATCACCCCGCCCAGGCACTTCATCGCGCAGGCCGCGATGATCCCCTCGGGCGTGCCGCCGATGCCCAGCAGCAGGTCCACCCCGGTGTCCGGGCGCGCGGCCATGATCGCCCCGGCCACGTCGCCGTCGCTGATGAACTTGATCCGGGCCCCGGTCTGCCGGATCTCGGCCACCAGCTCCTCGTGCCGCGGCCGGTCCAGCACCACCACGGTGATCTCGGACGGCTCGCAGCCCTTGGCCCGGGCCACCGCCTCCACGTTGTGCCGCACCGGCGCGGTGATGTCCACCACGTCCGCCGCCTCCGGCCCGGCCACCAGCTTCTCCATGTAGAACACGGCCGAGGGGTCGTACATGGCGCCGCGCTCGGCCAGCGCGATCACCGCGATCGCGTTCGGCATGCCCTTGGCGTTGAGCGTGGTGCCGTCGATCGGGTCCACCGCCACGTCGCACTCGGGACCGGTCCCGGAGCCGACGCGTTCGCCGTTGAACAGCATCGGGGCGTGGTCCTTCTCTCCCTCGCCGATCACCACCACCCCGCTCATCGACACGGTGTTGATCAGCCGGCGCATCGCGTTCACCGCTGCGCCGTCGGCGCCGATCTTGTCCCCGCGGCCGACCCAGCGGCCGGCCGCCAGCGCGGCCGACTCGGTCACCCGGACCAGTTCCAGGGCCAGGTTGCGGTCCGGCAGCTCGACCGGGGCGGCGTCCGGGCTGCCGGGCCCGAAGTCGAACTCCTCGTTCTCGCCGGATTGTTCGAAGGGGGAGGATTCAGTCGCTGCGTTCAAGTCTTCGGGTCCTTCCGCACGGGACAGATCATGGCCAACCGGTCGTTCCGGGATGATGAAGGGACGTCCGATGATGTGATCGTATCGACAATCCGGGAAAGCACCCCCGGTGCGGACCGCCGTGGAGCGATCCGGGACCATGGGCGCATGGCGAAATCGCAATCGAGGCTCCGGCAGTCCGCCCGGGACATGGTCTTCTCCCTGGGTGTGATCGCGGTGCCGATCGCCGTGGTGATGGTGCTGCTGCCGACCTCGGGCCCGGCCTCGCCGGTCAGCTCGATCAGCCCGGCCGACTTCCAGGGCACCCTGGCCGCGGCCCGGGCCGGCGAGCCGTTCCCGGTGCTCGCGCCCACGAGCGTGCCGGCCGGCTGGCAGCTCACCTCGGCGAACTACACCGAGCCCGGGGCCTCGGCCGCGGACTGGCACATCGGCTACTACATCTCCGCGAGCAGCTTCGCCGAGGTCGAGCAGACCACCGAGAAGATCGGCGAATTCCTCCAGGACCAGAAGGCCGACGCCCAGCAGGTGGCGAACGTGCAGATCAACGGGGTCACCTGGCAGGAGTACACCGGAACGACGCCGACCGCGCTGCAGACCGTGCTCGTGCGCACGGCCACCGGCTCGGTCACCGACCTGGTCGCCGGCAGCGCGCCGCTCGCGCAGCTGGAACAACTCGCCGGGTCGTTACAGCGGTAGGCCTTAGCCGTAGCCGTTCGGATGATCGGCCGGCGGTCCGGCCGGTCAGTGCTCCTCGTCGAAACCCGAGTCCGGCCCGCGGCGGTCCGCGCCGCGCTCCCGGGCCGCCACCGCGGCGTCCAGCCGGTTGCGCACGCCGTCCAGCTTGTCCTGGCAGTGCTGGGCCAACGACTCGCCGCGCTCCCACAAAGCCAGCGACTCCTCCAGCGACAGGCCGCCGGCCTCCAGCCGCTGCACGGCCACGACCAGTTCGTCCCGGGCCTGCTCGTAGCTGAGCGCGGCCAGGTCCGGCGTCGGATTGTCAGTCAACGTGCTGCTCCTCGGGTTCGGCCGCGGGATCCGCGGTCTGGGCGGCGGCCTCGGCCGCGGCCGCGCGGCCGGACCCGGGGCCCGGCTTCGCGGCCGCGGTCTTGGCGGTCTTCGCGGCGGTATTGGGTGCGGTCTCGGATTTGGCGGCCCGGGGTTTGGCGGTGGGAGCGTCGGCTGCTTCGGCGGCTTGCGTAGCGGCGGCAACGGCAGCGGCCGAATTGACAGCTATGGCAGCGGAATCAGCCTCGTCACCTGTGAGGACATCGGCATCCGGCATCGCGGCCGGAGCGGCGCCCGCAGCCGCGGCTATGGCCGCGTCCGCATCGGCATCAGCCGTCGCGACCGCCGCGAACGACCCTCCGGCGACCCGGATCCCGAGCCGCTCGCCCGGGCCCAGCTGGCTCGGCGTACGCACCACGGACCCGTCCATCCGCTGCACCACCGCGTACCCGCGCTCCAGCGTGGCCAGCGGGGACAGCGCGCGGACCCGGGCCAGCCGCTGGACCAGCACCTCGCCGTCCCGCGCCACCTGCTGGCGCAGCGCCCGCGCGGTCCGGTCCCGGGCCTGCCCGAGCTCCGCCTCGGCGCGCTCGATCATCCCGTACGGCGCGGCCAGCACCGGCCGGGACCGGAACGAGGCCAGCCGCTGCGCCTCCCGGTCCAGCTGCCCGGTCACCGCCCGGCGCAGCCGCAGCCGGGCCAGCCCGATCCGCTCGAGCTCCTGCCCGATGTCCGGCACGATCCGCTTGGCCGCGTCCGTCGGCGTGGACGCGCGCAGGTCCGCGACCAGGTCCAACAGGGGGCTGTCCGGCTCGTGCCCGATCGCCGAGACCACCGGGGTGCGGCAGTCGGCCACCGCCCGGATCAGCCGCTCGTCCGAGAACGGGAGCAGGTCCTCGACCGAGCCGCCGCCCCGGGCGATCACGATCACGTCCACCTCCGGGTGCGCGTCCAGCTCGGCCAGGGCCGCGGTCACCTGCACCACCGCGGTCGGCCCCTGCACCGCCACCTCGCGCACCTCGAACCGGACCCCGCCCCAGCGCCGCCGGGCGTTCTCCTGCACGTCCCGCTCGGCCGCCGAGGCCCGGCCGGTGATCAGCCCGACGCAGACCGGCAGGAACGGCAGCGGCTTCTTGCGCCCCGGCTCGAACAGGCCCTCCGCGCGCAGCCGCTGCTTGAGCTCCTCCAGCCGGGCCAGCAGCTCCCCGATCCCGACCCGGCGGATCTCCTCCGCGCGCAGCGAGAACTGCCCGCGCTTGGGGTAGAACTGCGGCTTGCCGTGCACCACCACCCGGTCCCCGGTGGCCGGCGCCGGGACCAGCTTGTCGAACACGTTCCGGAAGCAGGTCACGCTGACCGACGCGTCCTGGGCCGGGTCGCGCAGGGTCAGGAACACCACCCCGGCGCCCGGGCGCAGGCTGATCTCGGCGATCTGCCCGTCCACCCAGATCTGGCCCAGACGGCTGATGTAGCCCTCGACCAGCTCGGCGAACCGGGCTACCGGCACCGGTTGTTCGAAGGAGGTCTCTAGCGGCATGGGGCATACAGTAGACCTCTCCACTGACAATCAGTCGGCTCCCGGTGACGCAGACGGCGCGGATTAGGCCTCCGGCGTCACAGACTTGTGCATGTGATGTAAAGATCGCGCCTTGCCCGGAGGTAGGTTCGTCCGGGCCGAATACCATAGAGGCATGGTCACCGCTTCCGGTTCAGTCCCGACGCCCGCCGTGCACGCCCCCGAAGCCACGCGCAAGCGGGTCCTGCTGGCCGCCCCCCGGGGCTACTGCGCCGGCGTGGACCGCGCCGTGCAGACGGTCGAGAAAGCCCTCGAGCTCTACGGCGCCCCGGTCTACGTGCGCAAGCAGATCGTGCACAACAAGCACGTGGTGCAGACCCTGGAGGAACGCGGCGCGGTCTTCGTGGAGGAGAACGCCGAGGTGCCCGAGGGCGCGATCGTGATCTTCTCCGCGCACGGCGTGGCCCCCGAGGTGCACGAGCAGGCCGCCGCGCGCAACCTGCGCGCCATCGACGCCACCTGCCCCCTGGTGACCAAGGTGCACAAGGAGGCGGTCCGCTTCGCCGAGGAGGGCTACGACATCCTGCTGATCGGCCACGAGGGCCACGAGGAGGTCGTCGGCACCACCGGTGAGGCACCCGAGCACATCAAGCTGGTGGACGGGCCCGAGGGCGTGGCCGACGTCGAGGTGCGCGACCCGGCCCGGGTGGCCTGGCTGTCCCAGACCACCCTGTCGGTGGACGAGACGGTGCAGACGGTGGCCCGGCTCAAGGAGAAGTTCCCGCTGCTGATAGACCCGCCGTCGGACGACATCTGCTACGCGACCCAGAACCGCCAGGTCGCGATCAAGCGGATCGCCGCCGACTCCGACCTGGTGATCGTGGTCGGCTCGGCCAACTCCTCCAACTCGGTCCGGCTGGTCGAGGTGGCCCTGGAGTGCGGGGCCCGGGCCTCCTACCTGGTCGACCGCGCGGACGAGGTGGACCCGGCCTGGTTCGAGGGGGTGGCGACGGTCGGGGTGACCTCCGGCGCCTCGGTCCCGGAGGAACTGGTGGACGGAGTGCTCGAACTGCTGGCCGCGCACGGGTACGACACGGTCGAGGAAGTCCGCTCGGCGCAGGAGAAGCTGCTCTTCGCCCTGCCGCCGGAACTGCGCAAGGACCTGCGCGCCGGCCAGTGACCCGTCGCCGGGTGCGGCGCGGGTCTGGTCGGGGTCGGGATCGTCGGGGGCTCCGGCTGCCTGTCCGGAAGCGACAGGCGGCCGGAGTTTTGTGGTCTGGTCCGGGGATTTTGGTCTGATCCGGTCAACCGACCATCCGGCTACAGCCGCCGGGTCACCCAGCGGGTGGCGATGATCGACAGGGTCGCGCCGGTGCCGAAGAACACGGCCACCGCGTGCAGGGCGAGCAGTTCCAGCATCGTCGCCGCCACGCCGACCAGGCCCTGACCGAGGTCGTGCCGGGCGAAGCAGGAGATCAGGAACAGCCCGACCGCGAAGGCCAGCGGCGGCGCGACCACCGCCGGATACCAGTCCGAGCGGCGCACCTTGAGCCCGGTGAACACGCACGCGCCGACGAACAGGCTGGTCAGCGCCCAGGCGGCGGTGTGTACCAGCAGCAGGTCCATCCCGCCGCCGAACAGGCAGGCCGCGGCCAGCACGAACGCCACGCCGAGCGAGGTCAGCTGGCCGCCGGAGCCGACGGCGGACCGTGGCTTGGAGTCTCTGCCCGGGCGGGAGCCGTCGGGCCGGGCGGTGGATCCCGGGCGTCCGGCCGGGCGCGGCCCCGGGCGCGGGCCGCGCCGGGCGTACTGCGCCGGGCCCGCCCGGCCCGGCGCGAGCTCGTCGGCGGGCGGCGTCGCGCCGCGGCGGCGCGCCGGATCCCGCGGCACCCGTCCGGGCGGCACCGCGGGGGCGGAACGGGTGCGCCGGCGGCCGTCGCCGTCGTCGGGGATGCGGGGCGGACGTTCGCCGCGATCATGCTCGCCGTACGTTCGGTGACCCAAGCTTGGGGGCTGGCTCATGCTCGTCAAGCTATGTCGGCGGTCTGCGGCGGTCGGGCTCAGACACGCGGGAATCACCCGTGTGGATGAGCATTCCCGGCCGGCGCAGGGCCATCAGGCGCTGCTGTCAGCGAGGAGTTATCCGGTCGTCCCCGGCCGGGCGGGGCAGCGGCGGGAGCGGTTGGCGCGACGGCGGCTGCATCAGCCCGGACTGCTTGCGTTCCGGGACGGACCGGCCCGGCTGCATCGAGTCCGCGGCCCTGGTCGCCGCGCCCGGGAGCGGGGCCGGACCGGACCTTGCGTCCCGGACGTCTCCAACCGGCTCGCCGCGCACCGAATCAGCACTCGGGCTGTCAGCGCTCGGGACATCGCCGCCCCGCTCCGGTTCGGCGCGTCCCGCGTCCGCCTGCTTCGCCTCCCGGCCCGCGACATCCGCACTCGGATCCGCATCCATCTGCGACGAGGACCGGGTAGCCGTGTCCAACTGCCGCGGGCTGGTCGGCAACGTGTCGCTCACGCCCAGATCATGCAGCCGACGCGCCGTCACCAGCACCCGCGAATCCAACGACCCGATCGCCTTGTTGTACGCGCTCACCGCGTTGCCGAGCGAACTTCCGACCTTGTCCAGGTGCTCCGTCAGCACCCCGATCCGGTCGAACAGCTCCCGCCCGAGGTCGATGATCGTGCGCGCCTCCGACGCCAGACTCTCCTGCGACCAGGCGTGCGCGACCGTGCGCAGCAACGCGATCAGCGTGCTCGGCGAGGCCAGCACCACGTTGCGCTGCGCCGCGTAGTCCAACAGGTTCGCGTCCGACTCCAGCGCGTGCGCCAGGAACGCGTCGCCCGGCACGAACAACACCACGAACTCCGGCGTCGGCGACCCCGAGGCCGCCAGCCGGCGCCAGTACGCCCGGGAGCTGAGCTCGTCCACGTGCGCCCGCAACTGCTTGGCGTGCGCCCGGAGCCGCTCCGCGCGGATCAGCTCGTCCTGCGCCTCGGCCGCCTCCAGGAACGCGCCCAGCGGCACCTTCGCGTCGATCACGATGTTCTTGTCCCCGGCCAGGTGCACCACCAGGTCCGGCCGGGCCACCTTCTCGTCCCCATCCGGCCCGACCCCGATCACCACCTGCTCGGAGAAGTCCACCCGGTTCACCAGCCCGGCCAGCTCCACCGCCCGGCGCAGGTGCAGCTCGCCCCACCGCCCGCGCACCTGCGGCGCCCGCAGCGCGGTGACCAGCGCGGCCGTCTGCGTGCGCAACTGCTCGCCGCTCACCCGCACGTCCTCGATCTGCTGGGTCAGCGTCGCCTGGGTCGCCACCCGGCCCTGTTCGATCTCCCGCATCCGTTCGTCCAGATGTTGTAAGGACTCCTGGATCGGCCGCCCGACCTGGGCGAACTGGTTCTCGGCCAGGGACAGCAGCGCGGTGGTGGACCGGTCCAGGGCCTCACCCGAGGAGGAGCGGTTGCGCCCGCGCTCCCACAGGATCCCGAGGATCGTGCCCAGGACCAGCCCGACGAGCAGCAACGCCAGTTCGCTAGAGTTCACAGGAACCATCGTGGGAGTTCGTGCCCTCGGGGGCAATTAGACTTGCCGACATGGCTCTCCAGATCGGTATCGTCGGCCTGCCCAATGTGGGCAAGTCCACCCTGTTCAACGCGCTGACCAAGAACGACGTGCTGGCGGCGAACTACCCCTTCGCGACCATCGAGCCGAACGTCGGCGTGGTCGGGGTCCCGGACGAGCGGCTCGGCCGGCTCGCCGAGGTGTTCAAGTCCGAGCGCGTGCTGCCGGCCACCGTCTCGTTCGTGGACATCGCCGGGATCGTCCGGGGCGCCTCCGAAGGCGAAGGACTGGGCAACAAGTTCCTGGCCAACATCCGCGAGGCGGACGCGATCTGCCAGGTGATCCGGGTCTTCACCGACCCGGACGTGCACCACGTGGACGGCAAGGTCTCGCCGAAGAGCGACCTGGAGACGATCAACACCGAGCTGATCCTGGCCGACCTGCAGACGATCGACAAGGCGCTGCCGCGGCTGCAGAAGGAAGCCCGGATGGCCAAGGACAAGCAGGCCGCGGTCACCGCGATCGAGCAGGCGCAGGAGGTGCTCAACCGCGGCGAGACCGTCTTCGGGGCCGGCCTTGACCGCGAGCCGCTGCGCGAACTGCACCTGCTGACCGCCAAGCCGTTCATCTACGTGTTCAACGTGGACGAGGACGAACTGACCAACGAGGAACTGCAGACCGAGCTGCGCGCCCTGGTCGCCCCCGCCGACGCGATCTTCCTGGACGCGAAGATCGAGGCCGAACTGATCGAGCTGCCGGACGCCGAGGCGCTGGAACTGCTCCAGTCCATGGGCCAGGCCGAGTCTGGGATCACCCAGCTGGCCCGGGTCGGCTTCGACACCCTGGGCCTGCAGACCTACCTGACCGCCGGCCCGAAGGAGGCCCGCGCCTGGACCATCCGCAAGGGCGCCACCGCCCCGGAGGCCGCCGGCGTCATCCACACCGACTTCCAGCGCGGCTTCATCAAGGCCGAGATCGTGTCCTTCGACGATCTGATCGCCTGCGGCTCGGTGGCCGAGGCCCGGTCCAAGGGCAAGGCCCGGATCGAGGGCAAGGAGTATGTGATGGCGGACGGGGACGTGGTCGAGTTCCGGTTCAACGTCTGAGCGGGTGACTGCTTCGGGCCGGACGTGGTCGACCGGGGATTTTCTCGGTACCGGCCCCGTAGCTCACTGTTACTTTCATTGGGCGCTTGAAATACTGCGTCCAATGAAAGTATCGCCGAGCCTGCTCCCCATCCTGCGATCCCGTACGCAGGGTGAGCTCTTGGCGCTCGTGCTTCTGCACCCCGAGCGCGAGTACACCATCAGCGAACTCGCCGCGGAAATCGGAGTCACGCTGACCGCTGTTCTGCGCGAGGTCGAGAAGCTGGCCGGCAGCGGCATTCTGGCTGATCGCCGGGCAGGACGAAGCCATCTCGTCAGAGCACGCACAGACACCCCCTTATACCGCCCGCTGAGCGACCTCATGGCAGCCACGTTCGGCCCGGTGCCGTTGATCGCCGATGCGCTTGAGGGACTGGAAGGCGTGCAGCAGGCCTACATCTACGGTTCCTGGGCCGCCCGGTACAACGGCGAGCCGGGCCTGCCACCTGCCGACGTCGACGTACTCGTCGTGGGCGACCCCGACCCGGACCTGCTCTTCGACCTCGCCGAAGAGACGTCCCGGCGGCTGCACCGCGAAGTCAACATCCATCGGGTGTCTGGAGAAGCGTGGGAGACCCGCACTGACGACCCCTTCCTCACCAGCGTTCACGAACGTCCGCTGGTCCGGCTGAACCTCGAACCGGAGGCGGCATGATGCCCCGTGGAACCAAGGCCGGGCGACGGTTGACGCGCTCATCAGCAGCGGCGCGTTAGAACGCGTCCCGGCTTCCCAACCCGCGGCCGAAGCGGAACCGGTCCGGGCGCGTACGCACGTGGAATCCGCGCGGCAGCTGTTAGATACGGATCCTGAAGGCGCCTACACACTGGCCTACGATGCCGCACGCAGATCGTTGGCTGCGCTTCTGCAGAATCTGGGACTGCGCGCCACCAGCCGGGGCGGCCACACTGTCATCTATGAGGCCGTGCGGGCGCAGCTCGATCCGCCGCTCGGATCCATGCTGCGACCGTTCAATCGGATGCGGGCCCGGCGCAACGAGGTCGAGTACCGCTCGTCGGAGGCCCCCGCCGTGACGCCGCAGGAGGTCGCGGACGACCTGACGAAGGTCGTGGCACTCATCGACCTCGCGGCGAAAGCAATCCCGAACATGCCGCGCTACTGACCGCCCGCCCGCCCGCGCCCGCTCAGCAGTGCTGCTCGGCCGGTTCGTAGGGCTCGCGGGGTTCGTGTTGCTCGCGGGCGCCCGGCGCGGTGCCGGTGCCCGGGCCGCCGGTGGCGCCGGCCCGGCCGCCGGTCGAGCGGGACTGGCCCACCCGGCGCGGGTGGGACAGGTCGCGGCGCAGGCGGGCGCGGACGTCCTCGACCGCCGGGTGGTGCAGGTCGTCGAGGATGGTCAGGGCCCGCTCCCAGGCGGTGTGCGCGGAGTCGGCGTTGCCGGAGGCCCGCTGCACCTCGCCCAGATGGGTGAGCGCGGACGCCTGGTTGTGCCGGTCGCCGAGTTCGCCGAACAGGTCGACGGCGTGCCGGTAGCAGTCCATCGCCAGCAGCGGATGGTTCAGCTGCCGATGCACGGAGCCGAGATTGTCCCAGGACTCGGCCTGCCCGTACGCGTGGCCGAGCCCGCGGAACAGCTCCAGCGCCTGCTCGCAGTGGGTCAGGCCGAGGCGCGGGCTGCCGAGGCGGGCGAGGTGGGCGCCGGTGAAGTTGAGCGCGTCGGCCTGCCCGGCCCGCCGGCCGCACTGGCCGAACAGCCGCAGCGCGTGCGTGGCGTGGGTGAGCGCCTCCTCGTACGCGCGCACGCAGTCGAAGGACCGGGCCAGGTCCAGGTGCACGTGCGCCCGGCCGATCGGGTCGTCGAGCTTCTGGTAGAGCGCGAGCGCGAGGTCGAGATGCTCGCGGGCCTCGTTGTGCAGGCTGAACCGGATGCACGCCCGGCTCAGGTCGTGCCGGGTCCGGGCCTGGCCGTACAGGTCGCCCAGGCGCTGCGCGGCGGCCAGCGCGGTCCGTTCGACGGCCAGCCAGTTGTGCCAGTGCGTCCGGCGGTCCAGGAACGTGGCGATCGCGCAGGCCAGCTGCCAGGTGTGCACGTCGAAACCGGCCCGCGGGGCCCGCTCGACCGTGGACAGCAGGGTCGGCCGCTCGGCGTCGAACCATTGCAGGGCGCTGTGATAGCTCGGCAGCTGCTCCGGCAGCACGCCCGCCCGCGGCTCGGCCAGGGGCAGCGGGGCCTGGGCCGGGGCCATGTGCAGCATCGCGCTGGTCGCAGTGTGCAGATAATGGTCGAGCATCCGGTGGGTCGCGTCGTGCCGCTCGGCGTCGCTGTCCAGCCGCCCGGCCAGCTCGACCGCGTACGCGCGCAGCAGGTCGTGGAAGGTGAACCGGCCCGGCGCGTGCTCGTCCAGCAGGCTCGCCTGGGTCAGCTCGCGCAGCGCCCGGCGGGTCTCGTCGGCCGGGATGCCGGCCATGCTCGCGGCCGCCGGCGCCGAGATGTCCGGCCCCGGATGCGTGCCCAGCAACCGGAACAGCCGGGCCGCCTCAGGGCTCAGATACCGGTAGGACCAGGAGAAGACCGTCCGCACGTCCGCTATGGCGTCCCCGGCGCCGGAACTCAGGGCATTCATCAGGGTCGCGGTCTCGCGCAGTTCGTCGGCGATGGCGGCCAGCGGGAAGCTGGGCCGGGCGGCGCTGCGGGCCCCGATGATGCTCAGCGCCAGCGGCAGCCCGGCGCAACGGGCGATCAGTTCACTGACAGCGTTCTTCTGCGCCTCGATCTGGGCCGCGCCGATATGCGAGGTGAGCAGCTGGTACGCCTCGCCGTCGGACAGGAGCGGCAGCGGCAGCAGGTGCGCGCCCTCGACCGCGGCCAGGCCGGTCAGCCGGCTGCGGCTGGTCACGATGGTCAGGCAGCTGGCACTGCCCGGCAGCAGCGGCCGCACCTGCTCGGCGTCGCGCGCGTTGTCCAGCACCAGCAGGATCCGCCGGTCCGACAGAACACTGCGATACAGCGCGGACTGGGCGTCCAGGTCGGCCGGGATCTCCTCCGGCGGCACCCGGAACGCGCTCAGGAACCCGCGCACCGCCTCCAGCGGCGTCATCGGCGCGTCCGACGGGTCGAACCCGCGCAGGTTGATGTACAGCTGCCCGTCCGGGAAGTGCCGGGCCACCTGGTGCGCCCAGCGGATCGCCAGCGAGGTCTTGCCGATCCCGGCGATGCCGTCCAGGGCGAGCAGGGTGGGTCCGTCGTGCGTCCCGGTCCGCCGCGCGATGACCTCGGCCAGTTCGCGCAGGGCCGCCGTGCGTCCGACGAAGTGGCGCGGCGCGCAGGGCAGTTGGCGCGGCAGCACCGGACGCGGGTCGGCTGTGATCGAGGTCTCATTCCAGTGCGGAGCTTGGAATCCGGCGGGGGAGCGGGGTGCCTGGTCGCCCGGCGCGGCGCCGTCGAACGAGCCGAACGCCGTCGATCCGGGGCTGTCGGCGCTGTCGGAGCTCGCGTCGCCCGGCTGATCCCACCATGAATCAGCATTCTCATTGTCAGAGCCCATGCTCGCATCGGCGCTGCCGGCGGCGCTGCTGCTCGCCTCATCGCGACCACGGCCACCGGCGCCGTCCCGGCCGTCGCCCTGCGGCGCTTCCCCCGTCCGCCCCGCCCCGCCCGCGCGTGCCTCCCGCACACTGTCGCCCGCCGCCGCTGCGGCCCCCGCCTGCGCCCCCGGGTCCGATTCCCCGCCCGATACCGCGTTCGGCGCCCGCTGGCGCCGCCACAGCTCCAGCAACGCGGCCGGATCCGTGTCGCACGCCCTGGCCATGCTCTCGACCGCGACCAGCGGCACCGGCCGTTTCCCGTTCAGCCAGCGCTCCCAGGAGGAGCGGCTGTAGTTGGTCTGCGCCGCCAACCGGGCCAGGCTCAGCCCCGACCGGTCCTTCAGCCGCCGCAGCTCGCTCACCAGCACCGTATGGGCCGCCGGCAGGCTTTGCGGGAGCGGCGTCCAGTGTCTCGCCATTGGCGCACCCTTACAATCACTGGCCATGTGTGAATGCTGACGCCCGCCCGAGGAGAGCTGAGCATACTGACATCCTATATGTGTCTCTCTTATCTGTAGCGAATCGTTCACCTGGAGTGAACGGCGCGATGGCCCGATGATCGGCCGCCGGCAGGCGGCGGAGATCACCCGCGGCCCGGCGACCGGCCGCAACCAGCGCGTTGTCTCCAATGTCTCCAGTTGTCCCACGATCGCCGCACCCCCTTCCCCGAGCGGGGCCCGCCCGGGCAGACTGGGGCTTGGCCGGGCTGGTCCGGCGAGTCGGACCGGACCCGGTTGTCAGGGGCCGGAGCCGGTCCGGCTCGACCGACCGATCGGCTGCCCGGACTGACGTGACCGGCCGCAACACCCGACCGGCCCGACCGGGGAAGCGGAAGGTTGTTACGAGGATCAACCCGGGTGTTATGACCGGGTAACAACTTATGCAATGTTCGGATTCTCTCAGCCTGTCAGCGTACTGTGGAGACAGACCGACAGCTGAACAAAGACGGCCGGCCGGGCCCCCGCGTCAACGTGGCTAGACGCGCCCCGGTCGACTAGTCCGGCGCGGCCGCTCGCGGCGGCGCCGGACGGCCCGTGGCGATGGCCGAGGTCGGTGACAGGGCGTGACGAGCGTGGACGCCCGCGGAGTCGTGAGGGTTCTCCGCCACCGAATGGGTACCGGCCAGCGTTGTACTCCGGGTCGACCGGGCGGGAGTGCGCTTCTGGTGGAAGGACGCACAGCATTCCCCCCGTTCGATTCCGCACGGGTTGCCGGGACAACCGGCGCGGGGCGGCGGCGCACCGCACCCGGCCGGTAGCCGGTGCCCCGGCTCGGAGATCTGTGGCTCTCCGAGCCGGGGCACCGGCCCCGCCTCAGTCACACCAGCCCCCGGCGCTCCAGCAGAGGCTCGATCCGCGGCTCGTCGCCGACCACGTCTCGGAACATCGTGATCGCGTCCCGGCTCCCGCCGCGGGACAGCAGCCCGCGCCGGAACCGCTCGCCGCTCTCCCGGATGCCGACGCCGCCGGCCGCGTTGGCCTCGAACCAGCGGGACGTCTGCGCGTCGAGCACCTCGCTCCAGATGTAGGAGTAGTACCCCGCGCTGTAACCCCCGGCGAAGATGTGCGCGAAGTACGTGCTGCGGTAACGCGGCGGGATCGCCGCGACGGCCACCCCGGCCGCCGCCAGCGCCGCCGCCTCGAACCGGACCGGATCACCCGGATCGGTGCCCGGGCCGATCGTGTGCCAGGCCCAGTCCAGCAGCGCCGCGCCGAGGTACTCGACCGTCCGGAACCCCCAGCCGAACCGCTCCGCGGCGGTCAGCCGGGCCAGCAGCTCGCCCGGCAGCGGCGCGCCGGTCTCGTGGTGCCGCGCGTAGTTGGCCAGCACCGACGGCCAGACCGCCCAGATCTCGTTGACCTGCGAGGGGAACTCGACGAAGTCGCGCGGGACGCCGGTGCCGGAGAAGTAGGGGTAGTGCACGTCCGAGAACAACCCGTGCAGCGCGTGCCCGAACTCGTGGAACAGGGTGCCGACCTCGTCGAACGTCAACAGGGTCGGCTGCCCGGCCGGCGGCTTGGCGATGTTGAGGTTGTTGAGCACCACCGGCCGCTGCCCGAGCAGGTGCGACTGGCTGACGAACTCGTCCATCCAGGCCCCGCCGCGCTTGGAGCTGCGCGCGTAGAAGTCGGCCAGGTAGAGCCCCATCCCGGTCCCGTCGGCGTCGAAGACCTCGAAGACCCGGGTGTCCGGGTGGAAGCCGGCCAGGTCGGGGCGTTCGGTGAACGTGATCCCGTAGACCTGCCCGGCGGCGTGGAAGACGCCGTCGAACAACACCCGGTCCAGCTCGAGATACGGGCTCAACTCGGCCGACTCGAAGTCGTAGCGCTCCCGGCGCACCTGCTCGGCGTAGAAGGCCCAGTCGTGCGCCTCGATCTCGAACCCGGCACTGGCCCGCAACGCCGCGGCCTCCTGCCCGGCCTTGGCCACCGCGACCGGCACCAGCCGCCCGAGCATCTCCTCCACTGCGCCGACCGTGAGCGCGGTCTGGTCGGCCACGACGTACGCGGCATGGCTCTCGAATCCCAGCAGCGCCGCCCGCTCGGCCCGCAGCGTCGCGATCTCCACCAGGGTCTTGCCCGTGGTCTCCAGCCCGCGCCCGAGCGAGGCGGCCAAGAGCCGGGCCCGGGCGTCGCGCGACTCGAGCAGCGCCAGCTGGGACTGGTTGGAGAAGAGCTTCAGGCTGATCACGAACTTGCCCGGGTGCCCCAGCACCCGCCCGTTCTCCGCCGCCGCCGCGATCATGGACTCGGGCAGCCCGGCCAGCTCCGAAGCCCGGTCGAACACCACCGCCCGCTCCCGCGTGTCGGCGAACAGGTCCTGCTCGAACGCCGCCGCGAGCGTGGCCAGCCGCGCGTTCACCGTCCGCAACCGCTCCTTGCCCGCGGCGTCCAACAGGGCCCCGGCCCGCACGAAGTCGGAGTAGTAGCGCTCCAGCAGCCGCAGGGACTCGGCGTCCAGCACCAAGGAGTCGCGCCGGGCGTACAGCGCCGAGATCCGCTCGAACAGCGCCGAATCCAGCAGGATCGCATCCCGGTGCGCCGCCAGCAACGGCCGGAAACGCGCGTCCAGGGCGTCCGTCTCCGGATTGGAGTAGGAGCCGCACTGGTTCAGGAACACCGCCGAAACCCGCCGCAGCATGCCCCCCGACCGCTCCAACGCCACGATCGTGTCCGAGAACCCGGCCGCCCCCGCCGGCCCGCTCCCGACGATCGCCGCGATCTGCGCCAACTGCTCCGCCATGGCCGCCTCGAACGCCGGCCCGTAGTGCTCCTCCCGGATCGCCCCGAAGTCCGGAAGGAGATACGGCAGCGTGCTCTCGACCAGGAACGGGTTCGCCGCCACCCCGCCCGAAGACCCGGTTGTCCTGCTTGTAGTCATGTAGCAGACCCTACGCCGAGCGCTGGCCCCCACGATATCGATTTGGCCGTTCCCCCGCCCATCACCTATGCTTGAGCCCGTTGGCAAGGGGGCGACTCACAGTCACCCACCGTGATCCGCACCCGCCGACAGCTAGGGCCCCGTTGTGTAGCGGCCTAGCACGCTGCCCTCTCAAGGCAGTAGCGCGGGTTCGAATCCCGTCGGGGCTACCAGGCACAACGGTCCTTGAGGGCTCGACATCAAAGATGTCGGGCCCTTGTTCGTTTTTTGGTGTAACTCCGTGTTCGTTGATGGCGCGAGTGGCGTGTCGGATCACGGTGAGGGTCATTCCGGTGATGGTGACGGTGATGGTGACCCGTCCGGTGGGTTTGTGGTAGCGGACGTCGAGGTTGTAGGCGTCGTACAGTGCGCGCTGGAGGGCTTCGGGGGCTTCGCGCAGTCGTAGTCGGATGTTGGGTAGTTCGTCGATCAGTCCGATGTCGAAGCGTGGTGCGGTGACGGCGCTTGTGCGGGCTTGTTCGCGCTCTTCGCGTTTGGCTTCGATCTGTCGGCCCAGGTCGATGAAGCGGCGCTGGATGGTGGAGCGCATCATGCGCAGTTCGCCGGGGTCTTCGGTGCCTTCGCCGAGGGTTTCGAGTTCCTCGACGAGTCGGTCCTGGCGTCGCTGGAGTACGTCGATGTCCTTGCCGAGGGCGGCGGCGGTGTCGGCGTGCGCGTCGGCGTGCGCGTCGGCGCGGATCTGGTCGCCGAGGTCGGCTTCGAGCAGGGTGCGCCGGTCGGGGCTGAAGATGCGGGTGGCGAAGAAGTCGTGGACGAGGTCCTCGATCTTGTCGGCGCGTAGCCAGACGCTGGTGGGGTGCTGGTCGAACCAGGGTTGGTCGCGGTGTTGGCGGCGGTCTTTTTCGCAGATGAAGTAGTCGTGCCCGGTGGGTTTGGCTTTGCCCCACATGCGGCGTGCGCAGATGTCGCAGCGTATGTAGGAGCGCATGGTGTAGGTGCGCTGGGCTTGGGGGTGGGGGTTGAGTCCGGAACCGGCGCGTGACTTTTCGCGGTCTGCCGATGCGGTGGTGACGATGTCGTAGAGTTCTTTGGTCACGAGGGGTTCGTGGACGGGGCGTGGTGACCAGATCCAGGCGGAGCGAGGGTTGTAGCGGTTGCCGTTCTTGGTGTCGCGGCGGTTGTAGACCATGTAGCCGGTGTATTTGGGGTTGACGGTGATCTCGCGGACGGCGGAGGCGGTCCAGCGTCCGATGCGGCGTTCGGGGCGGGTGGGTTCGGGCGGTGGGTTCAGGGTGAGGTCCTGGTTGAGTCGGTCGGCGATCAGGTCGTAGCCCAGGCCGAGGACTGCTCGCATGTGGAAGATCTTGGTGATGACCGGGCCGCGTACCGGGTTGGGTATGAGGCGGTGTTTGGTGCGGCCTTCGGCGCGCTTGGCCGGGACCGGGTGGGGGACCTTTTCGGCGTCGTAGCCGTAGGGAGGTTTGCCGATGTTCCAGCCTTGGCGGATGTGCTCGATCGTGCCTTCCAGGGACAGTTCGAGCATCTGCAGGACGTACCACTCGGCGACCGCTTGTTTGACGCGGCGGGTCAGGGTGGGGGTGGCGCGGCGGGCTCCGGGGGTGGCGGCGATGGGTTCGTCGGCGGCGCACAGGGTGACGCCGTTGCGTTCGAGTTCGTACTCGATTTTCGTGCCGAAGTAGGTGCGGCGGGCGACGCGCTCGATCGATTCGCAGATGACGGCGGCGAACGGTCGGTCGGGTCGGGCGGCGGCTGCCAGGAGGTCTTGGATGCCGCCATCGCGGGGGATGGGGATGTCGAACTGTTCGTGGGCGGTGCCGCGCCCGCGTTGGTCGAGGTCTTTTCGGCCGGACTCGACGTCGTAGTAGTGGGCGACGATGACCCAGTTGGGCGGTAGGGCGGAGCGGGATTTGCGCAGTTGCCGAGGGAGGGAGAGGGTGGGGTCTTGGGCGTCTTCGGTGGAGGTTCGCCCGAGCCAGGCGACGGGGATGGTGGCGGTCGCGGTGATCTCCTCCGGGTCCACCGTGGACCACGGGGTTCCGATGGAGGTGCGCGGGGCGCTGAAGGAGAATGTCGTCGGTTCGTACGGGCTGGGGTGGTCCTGGGTTGTGCTCATCCGGCGGCCTTTCATCTGGTGCTGGTTGCGGTGCGTTGAGGCGCCGGCCTACGGCTGGGTGTCTGTCGCCGGTTCGGGGTGGTCGGCCAGCCAGGTCAGTACGGCGCGCAGCGCGCGGGTCTGTTCGGCGCGTAGGACGTCGGCTTCGGGTCCTTCGACCACCACGAAGCGCTCGTCGATCGAGGTGATGGGCGCTCCGCGGCGGCGTGGGATGGGTGTGGACGACCCGCGCGGGGTCCATGGACGCTCCGGTCCATTAGTGATGTCAAGGCTTGTCATAAGGCTTAGAATTTCTTTCTGCGAAGGCTTGGCCACCCCCGGTTGGGTCGATGTTGGACTTCGTTTCCGGGGCGGCCTGCTACGGGAGTTGGCGCCGAGTGGGAAGGGCCTCCGCCGACATGTGATCGTGCGCCAGCCGGTGTTTGAGTTGAAGCCAAGCCGCCGGAACCTCGGCATATGTGTGAGCCGGGCACGAACGATCTGACGGCTCGAATGGTTCCCGGTTGGGACTGGCAGAGTGCCTCCGAGCAGCAGGTATGCTGGAACCCATGACCAAAGACAACATCCCGGACGTGATCCGCGAAGCCGAGTCCTTCCTCGTCGGGGTTGGCGCGAAGGATCCCAACGCGGTGCAGGTTAAGAAGCTGCTTGCCGAGGGGTTCTTCTACCTCGCGATCAGTGGCTTCGATGCCCAGGATGATGAGCAGCGTGAGCGGATCACGCCCGCGGTCCAGATCCTGGGCGCCGCCTTCAAGGAGAACAGTGGCCACTCGTTCATGCTTCAGGCCGGCACCTCGGCCTTCTTCTTGCTGCTTGCGCCCACACTTGACCCGCGTGATGTCGCAGTGCGGCTTGCCAGCGTCCGCGACGCTATAGAGGCTGCCTATCCGGGTGGCGGTGGCCCGACGATCGGATTGCACCTTCCGGCGGCGCCGTAGAGGCTGTTGAGGATGCTTCGTGCGCACGAAATGGGGCGCTCCCAGTCACCGGGAGCGCCCCATTTTGCTCTCCGGGTGATCCGGAGCGTGGTCGGCCATACCTATGCGGCGGCCTGTCCGATGCTCGGTGCGCTAACCGGGCTGCCTGATCGGCAGGCCCAAGGTGAGCAGCCGTCGGGGTCTCCAGCCCATCGTTCGCTGGTGTCGACCAGGCGCAGGTGGCGGTACTTGCGGTCGACGCGCGGCGGGTCGATGGGCGCCTGGTCGAGCGGCATGAGGGACGGATGCAGGTATGCCTGACCGCGCAGCGGGACCCCGTTGGCGGTGGCGCGGGCGGAGCCGGAGCGGATAGCCTTGTCGAACGCGACGGCCTCATTCCACTGCTCGGGGTGCTCGTCCCGCAAAAGTCTCCATCCCTTGTCGCTCGTGTATGGACACCCGATGCACGCGCTGCGCGAGACGGCCTGGAATCCATGCTTGGCCAGGTATTCCAGGCAATCGGATCTGGACATTCCGAGGTCCAAAAGTGGGAAGACGTTGCGCGCGTAGGAGACTCCGGAGTCTTTGGCCCGAGCAATTTCATCAGTGGATATCCCGATCCACTGGTCGAGGAATCGGCCGCGTTTGGTGCGCCCGACGCGCCCGCCCGGGAGGGGCTCGGCGCCGAGCCGATGCCTGGCCTCTGCCAGTAAGACCTTAATTTTATAGGTCGATGTGCACTGGCGTCGTAGCATCCCTCGGCTGCCGTCCTTGTTCTTCACGAACAGGGGGAGGGTACTGAACCGTGAATTCGGGTCTAGACAATCACGCCTGATGTCTCCTGCGGACAGGCGCACGATGGGGATGCCGGCGGGGGCTGCGACCTCGCGCTCGAGGCGGTCGAGCGCCGCGTAGGTCTCCGGCCTTTCCCAGCCTGGGTCGGCGATTTGTCCGCGAGTTCGGGATATTCGAAGGGTCGTCAAAGGGAACTCCCGGGTTGGTTGGCTTGTGTGTTCGGAGGTGGGGTTGTGGGTTCGGGTTCTACTGGCGTTCGAGTTCTGACTCGAGGAGTTCGCGGGCGGC
>DASZBX010000106.1:0-258422 GCA_035943635.1 Actinocrinis sp.
ACCCACCCCGCCTGAGATCCCCACCCAAGCCTGGATCAACGAACCCGCCCCGATCCCACAGAGTCAATAACAACTACTTGTCCCACTTGACTTGACAGGTTCCGGCCGGGTTGCTCCAGACAGCGCTGATACTGGTAGGAAAACCACCAGGGTTCCGTTCGCCTGCTGCCTGCTGCCTGCTGCGCTGCACGCTTTGCCTGCTGCTCGCCGCAAGCCATTCCCCCGACGCCGCCCGACGCACCCACGCTAGAATCGGTCCATGATCGCAAGCGTGCGCGGCCCGGCCCGCAGACCGGTCGAGGTCCGCGTTGACCACCGCTGACCAGCGCCGCGAACTGGCCGCCTTCCTCCGCAACCGCCGAGAACGCCGCCAACCGGAAGACGTCGGCATGCCTGCCGGCGAACGCCGCAAAACGCCCGGCCTGCGCCGCGAAGAGGTCGCAATCCTGGCTGGACTGAGCGTGACGTGGTACACCTGGCTCGAACAGGCCCGCGAAGTACGTGCATCGCGGCAGGTACTCGGCAGCCTGGTCGGAGTCCTCGGGTTGTCTCAGGTGGAGACCGCCCATCTGTATCGCCTGGCCGGGGAAGTCCCACCCGGAGCCGCGCCGCAGGCCGCCGGACAACTTCCGTCACAGTACACGATGTTGCTGGAGCAGCTTGACCCCAATCCGGCGTACCTGGTGAACCGCAGATTCGATGTACTGGCTTGGAATCGCGGATGCGCGGCGCTTTATGTGGACCTGCCGCATGTGCCGCCTGAGCGGAGGAACATCCTGTGGCTGATGTTCACCTCTCCTGCCATGCGTGAGATGTCGACCGATTGGGCACGTGACGCCGCACAGACCGTGGCGCTGTTCCGCACCCAGGCCGGGGAGGGCGTGCTCGAGCCGGGTGTGGCGAAGTTGGTCGCAGCGGTACGGGAGGCGAGCCCGGAATTCGCCGAGCTGTGGCGTCGAAGGGATCTGGCCGCGTTTGCGCCGGCTGGGCAGGTCTTGGTGCATCCGAAGCTTGGTCAGGTCGAACTCGAGTACGTCAAGATGCATTCTGGGGATGGGGACAAGACGCTCGTTGCTTTTCTGGCTCCGCGTGGGTCGGAGCTTTTTGCGCGGCTTGGTGAGGTTGTTGGTGGGGATGGGTTTTTTGGTGGGAGGTGAGGTTGGGGGGTTGCGCCGCCATATCGGCTCACGTCTACTGCTATGCCTCCGGCGGGCCCGGAACCCCCAAGGATCCATAGGTTCGTGGGCCGGGTTCGGCTGGCGTTGTTGGTGGGGTCTGTGGTGTCGGTTTCGGATCCTCGGTGGCCCTGTCGAATCTCAGAATGACGCATCGAACAGGCCCTATCAACTCCCGGGCTTGTTGCTTTTGGTGGTCTGCTCGCCGTAGTTGGTGGGTTGGGTTCGGGAGTTGACAGGTCCTGCTCGATACGTCGTTCTAAGCTTCGCCAGGGCCACCGAGGATCCGAGACCGACGGGAGAGTTGTGCGCGGCGGGCCGCGCAATCCCTCTAACTACCGCAGTAGTAGTGCGAACCATGCTGCTGCTATGGCGAGCAGTGGTTGCGCTGGGCAAGTGCCCGCGCGAGTGTGCTGCTTCGGCGGCCGGGCACATGCGGCTGGCGGCGCGGGGGCTGAAGGCGATGTGATAGGCCAGACTGCTACTGCTACTGCTACTGCTACTGCTACTGCTACTGCTACTGCTGCCTCCGGCGCCGCAGCTGTGTTGGATCGCTCGCAGTGCATCAGCGAACTGTCGTCCGCCGCATGTGCGAGGCCATCGAGGCAGCGCACCCGCGCGGGTACTTGTCCAGCGCAGTCGCACCCGCCGTAGCAGCTGTATGGTTCGCTCGACTGCTGCGGTATTTCAGGGGATTGCGCGACTTTCGCGCACAGGAGGGGCTGTGTCGGATCGGGATCCTCGGTGGCCCAGGCGGTTCGTAGACTGCCGCGCCGGGCAGGTCCTGTCAACTCCCGCACCCGAGCTCAGCGCCCGCGAGCAGATCTCCCAAAGCATGCAGCCCGGGAGTTGATTGGGCCTGTCCGGTGTGGCAGGCTCCGGGCCGACTGGGGCGCCGAGGAGCCCGATCCGACACACCCAAAAGGTGACCCACATCCCAGCGGAACCCGGCCTACGGGCCAATGGATCCTTGGGGGTTCCGGGCCCGCCGGAGGCACAGCAGTAGACGCAAGACAACACGGCGACGTAAGCCAAGCGGCGGAGCAACACTAAGGCCCCTGAAGGGCGCGAAGTCCGAAAGAAGACAACGCAACCGGTCAGGGGCCTTGAAAGCGAAGCGTGGAAGTAGAAGGTGGATGGGGGAAGGATCAGACGCGGTCGAGAATGCTCGCGATGATGCGCGCGATGGCAAGGTAGAACAGTGCGGCGATGCCGTAGTTGAGCACGGTGGCGAGCTTGTAGTTCGACGGGGTGAACAGGTCCCGGAACCAAGCGGCTAGATGCCAAGACCAGTTGGCATCGGTGGAAACGATGGAGTTGCCAGTATTCGCCCCGATCAAGACGAAAATGATATGCAGCACGATGATGCAGGCGATAATGGCACCAGCCACCATCACCCAGCGCCCAGCGGATCGGTACCTATATTCAGCCATGCCGCCGAGTGCCCGCAGTTTGAAATACAAAACGGAGGATCTTGTAAATCTCGAAATTCCCTGGTCGCGGGCGTCACATTCGAAGTCTCAGGGCACTTAAGCACTGTTTTGTACGGATTTGGTGATGGGGTTGGGCGAGGGCTTGGGCGGGTGTGGGGCGGGGGATTTTGCGAAGTGACTGTGGGGTGGTTGCTCGGCTACTGAAAGTCCAGGTCGAGGGCGGGGCGTGGTTGGTGCGAAGGGGTTTGGGGGCGGCCATGGGCGCGCGATGGCGCCGAACGCGCCGGGGGAGTTCTTGAACGCGGCGTTCCCCAGACAGTAGGCTGAGCCGCGCTCGGCCCTCTCAGGGTACTTGGATCTACGCCGATTCGAGTCCATCTGTGACAGGGGTCGTAGTTTTAGTGGTGGAATGCCTTGGATATTCGGCCGCTGTTGGTGATACAGAGCTCTAATAGTGTCTCGGCTTCGCTTTTCTGGACCCAAGGCACTGTCATGCCTGCGAGATCGGGCAGGTGAAAGGCGCTGTAGGCCCGGTTGCTCAATGGGGAGCCCGGTGACCCTCACCCTCACGGCCGATGCGCGCGCTGATGCCGACACCCGGTAAGCGTCGCATTCCTCCAGCGTAACCAACGATTTCTCAGGATTCTCATACTTCGCTAGTATCTCGCCCGTAGTCCTTGGCGTCCTGTCATTCGCCTGGGGTGCGGACGACGGGACCCGGCGCGCAGAGCGTCCCGATCGCGCAAGGACCGGATATACGTCACGTGGCATGCGGAAGCTGTTCGCGTTCGAAGAAGCGGGGTAACGATGGCGAGCAACGATGCACAGCGGGCCGCCGCCCGGTCGGGCGGCGCGGGCGGTGTGGGACGGTTCGTGTGGAATCCGGCCGGTTCGGACACCGAATTGGCGGAAGCATGCCGGGACCTGTCGGTCGGACGGATGGCCGCGGCCAAGCGCGTGCTGGTCGAATCGCGCGGGGATCCCGAGTTGCGGGCCTCGCGGTCGCTGGTGCTCGGTGCATTCTGCGTGGAGAGCGACGTGGTCGAGTCCTGGCTGCGCGAGGAGCCGGACTCCGCGGACGCGCTGCTGCTGTTCTCCCGGGTCGCCGCGGCCCGGGTGCTGCGGGCGCAGAAGGACAACGCGGCCGAGGCCGGCCGGATCACCCGGATCGCGCAGCAGGCCTGCCTGGACGCGATCAACGCCGACCAGAACGACGCGACGCCGTTCACCGTCCTGATGTCCCTGGCCCACCTGGGCTACCCGGAACCGGTGCCCAGCGGCATCCCCGGCCTGGAAGTCGACGGCCCGTGGGATCTGCTGGACCAAGTGCTCAAACGCAACCCGGTCGCCCGGGAGGCGCACCACCGTTTCCTCGGCTGCGTGTCGGCGCGCAACGGCGGCTCGCACCTGCGGATGTGGGACTTCGCCTGGTGGGCCGCCGCGCGGGCGCCGTGGGAATCGCCGTTGAAGCTGCTGCCGTTGGCCGCGCGCGCCGAGTGGTACTCGACCGAGGCCACCGGCCCGGACCGGGTGCCGATGGCGCAGGCGCAGTGGGCTGAGCAGTCCGCCGTGGACGAGGCCGTGCGGGTGCACGCGTACTGGTTCACCAAGTACGGCCGTAAGGCCCGCCGGGTTCCGGTCGCGGACCTGTCGCTGCTGGCCTACGCGCTGTACCACGGCGGCAAGGTCAGCCAGGCCGCCGACGTGCTGCGCGCGATGCGGCCCTACGCACACCGCTGGCCGTGGTCCGTCGACGGCGAACCGGCCGAGCAGCTGACCTACGCGTACACGAAGTGCGGGATGCCGTTCCCGCGCTGAGAGCACAAGCTCCCGGTCGGCGAACGCCTCGCGTTGCGGGCCGGAGATCCGCACAACATTTCCGCTCAGAACCATCTAGAACCATCCAGAATCGCCCAGATCAACCCAGCGCGAAGGCGACTGCCCGTCATCGCGAGCAACTCGCAGAACTGATGTACATCGTGCGGAACAGATGTACGTCGAGAAGAACCGACAAGAGCACTACCAGGTACACCCCCGCACCGCCCGCACCGCCCAGCACCGCCCGCACCGCCCCAAGAAGCTCAGTCCCGTCACCGCTCACGGAGGGCCCAGACCATGCCGCGCAATCCCGCACCACCCGAGATCGACCAGCCGACCCGTACCGTGGACGAGAGCGACCGGCAGCTCGCGCAGCTCGGCTACCAGCGCTGGACGCGTCGGCGGTTGAACAAGTTCGCGAACATGGCGATCTCGATGACGATCATCAGCACCCCCACCGGAATCTTCAGCCTCTACGGTTCGTCGCTGAACTCGGCCGGGCCGGGCATCGCGTTCTGGGGCTGGGCCGTGGTGTGGCTGTGCACGCTCCTGGTCGGCGCGGCGATGGCGGAGATCGCTGCGACGATGGCGACGAGCGGCGCGATGTACTACTGGGCGTCTGACAAGGGCCTGGGCAACCGGTGGCTGTCCTGGGTGACCGCCCACCTGAACCTGCTCGGCCTGATCGCGGCCTCCGCGGCGGTGGACTACGGCGCGGCCGTGTTCGCCTCGGCGCTGCTGAACATGCAGTACAGCTACAACCCCACGCCCGCCAAAACCTTCTTCATCTTCACCGGGATCCTGGCGGTCCACGCGCTCCTGAACGTCTTCGCCAACCTGGCGCTGCCGATCCTCAACAAGATCTCGGTGTGGTGGATCACCGGCGGCGTCGTCACCATCACCGCGGTCCTGCTCCTGGTGCCCAGCCACCACCAGTCGCTGTCCTTCGCGCTCGGCCACGTGGCCAACGGGACCGGGTTCACCTGGCTGCCGTACGCGATGGCGCTGAGCCTGGGCATGGGCCTGTACACCTTCTGCGGGTTCGACGCCTCCATCCACGTGTCCGAGGAGACCCAGAACGCCTCCTCGAACGCCCCGAGCGGCATCGTCCGGTCGATCTTCTACTCCGGGCTGGCCGGCATCGTGCTGCTGTTCGGCATGAACCTGGCGATCCAGCACTACACGGCCGAGGTCGGCTCGTCCAACGTGCCCGCGCAGATCCTGCTGGACGCCCTGGGCGCGACCGGCGCCAAACTGATGCTCGCGATCGTGCTCGGCTGCATGCTCTTCTGCGGGTTGGCCGCGGTCACCGCCGCATCCCGGCAGTGCTTCGCGGTCTCTCGCGACCGGGTGCTGCCCGGGTCGGCCAAGTGGCGCAAGGTGCACGAGGCGAGCGGCGTGCCGCGCAACGCGGTCTGGTTCACCGTCGCGCTCTCGTTCGTCCTGACCCTCCCGGCGTACTGGAACACCACGATCTTCAACGCGATCGCGTCCGTCAACGTCGTCGGCGTGTTCAGCGCCTACGGCATCCCGATCGCGCTGCGCCTGAAGCGCGGCCGCGGCTTCGTCCCGGACGCCGGGTGGAACCTGAAGGGCTGGGGCACCAAGATCTCCGTCGCCGCGGTGGTCTGGGTGGTGCTGCTGGACGTGCTCGTGTGCGTCCCGTCGGCCACGCCGATCACGGTCGACTCGTTCAACTACACCCCGGTCGCGCTCGGCATCGTGCTGATCCTGTCCCAGATCTGGTGGTTCGTCTCGGCCCGCCGGACCTTCACCGGCCCGGTCTCCGACGTGACCTCCGACTACCTCGCGCAGTTCTCGGAGCTGGTGTGACCGGGCCCGCCGGCGGGACGGGCGCGCCCGGCCGGGACCCGGATCCCGGCCGGGCGGCCCCGCCGATCGACACCGGCGCGGCCGAGCAGGTGGTGGTCGCGCTGCCGACCACCGGCGGCCTGAAAGGCAAGACCCTGTCCGCCGAGGCCTTCCACGAGCACGCCGCGCACGGCGGCTTCGCGCTGGCGGCGTACCTGGTCGCGACCGACGCCGACATGACCCCGGACCCGTACTTCCCGAGCCTGGGCGAGGGGACCGGCGACCTGCGCGCGATCCCGGACCCGGACGCGGTCTACCACCCGTCCTGGCTGGAGAGCACGGCCCTGGTCCTGGCCGACGCGGTCGACCCGGCCGACGGCACCCCGGTCCCGCACGCCCCGCGCACGATCCTGCGCCGCCAGATCGACCGGCTGGCCGCCGACCACGGGCTGACCGCGCGCCTGGGCGTGGAGACCGAGGCGTACGCGTACCGGGTCACCGCCCGCCAGGCGCACCGCACCGGGTACACCGGGCTCGACCAGCAGCTGGCCGGGTCGTTCAACGGCGACTACGCACTCGACCACGAAGGCCCGATGCGCAACCTGCTGGCCACCTTCGCCCGGGTGCTCAAGGACAGCCGGATCCCGCTGGAGACGGTCAAGACCGAGGCCGGGTTCGGCCAGCTCGAGGTCACCTACCCGCCGACCGCGCCGCTGCCGGCCTGCGACCGGCACCAGGTGGTCAAGCTCGCCGCCCGCGCGGTGGCCGAGCAGGTCGGGATGTCGGTCTCGTTCATGGCCTTCCCGCACGCCGGGCAGAGCCCGTCCGGCCTGCACCTGCACCTGTCGCTGACCGACCCGGACGGCGCCGCCGTCTTCGCGGCCGACGGCGACGGCGGCGGCGGCAACGCGCTGTCCGAGCGGGCCCGGCACATCCTGGCCGGTTGCCTGGAGTTCCTGCCCGAGGTCGCCCTGCTGTACGCGCCGACGCACAACTCGTACAAGCGCTACGGCCAGCCGTTCACGACGAGCGCGCTGACCTGGGGCCACGACAACCGCTCAGCCGCACTGCGGATCACCGGGCACGGTGCGAACCGCCGGATCGAGATGCGCCTGGCCGGCGCCGACGCCGACGCGCACCTGGCCGCCGCGGCGCTGCTGGCCGCGGTCCGCCACGGCCTGGACCACCGCCTGCCGCTGACCGACGAGCCGATCGCCGGCCTGGCCACGGTGCCCTCGCCCGCCCGCGCCCTGCCGACCAGCCTGGCCGAGTCCGCGGCCCGGTTCGACCAGTCCGCGCTGGCCCGCAAGGCCTTCGGGGACGACGTGGTCGCGCACTACGTCCACGCCGCGACCCTCGACGTGGCCGCGCTGCGCAACCATGTGACGGACTGGGAGATGAACCACGGATTCAGCCGCGCCTGAGGACGCATAGAGAGACGACGTATATAGGTATACGACGGGAACCCGATCCGCCGTCGTGGCCGCCGCGAGCACGGGCGGCCACGACGGCGGATTTCGTCCGCGAAGATGGCCGCGATGCGGGGGCCGGGGCACAGACCCTAGGGGCGGCTTGAGGAGTTCTGAGGCGTTACCCATCGCGAGACGTCAAGATACGGTCACTTGTAACCGATCCAGCGGTCGCGGAACGTGAGACACCCGCGATCGCCCGGACGATGAAGTGATCGTTAACGTACCCGTGACGTGTGCGAATACATGATTTGAGGAAATTCGGTCAGCAGGAATCCATGATATGTGAATGGCGCCGCCCCATCCCATTGTCCTTCCACGCACTCAGATCCAGCGACTACGAGGCCTTCCGATGACCCGGGTCGCGCTGGTGGTGAACCGGGCCGAGACCGGCCCCGCCCAGATCGAGGCGCTGTACCGGACCGCGGCCGCCGCCTGCGTCGACGCGGGCTGGCCCGCGCCGGAGCTGCTGCTCGCCGACGAGACCGACCCGGGCGCCGCGGCCGCCGGGCAGGCGCTGCGCGATGGCGCCGACCTGGTGGTCGCGTGCGGCGGCGACGTGACGGTGTCCGCGGTGGCCGAGGCCCTCACCGAGGCCGGTGCGGACGCCAGGATCACGGCC
Source organism: Actinocrinis sp. (assembly GCA_035943635.1). GTDB lineage: Bacteria > Actinomycetota > Actinomycetes > Streptomycetales > Catenulisporaceae > DASZBX01. The sequence goes on from DASZBX010000106.1 coordinate 8,330, forward strand.
GAGGCCCAGGCCAGGCCCGGGAACGGCGAGCAGCCCGCGGGTGAGGTCGAGTACTGGCACGAGGACGGGCCCACCGACCGGGCCGGCGCGCTGCCGAACGCCGCGCTGGGCATCGTGCCGCTGGGCATCGGCAACCTGCTGGCCGCCTCGCTGGGCGTGCCCGGCGGCCTGGACGAGGCCGTCAATACCCTGATCACCGGGGTCGACCGGCGGATCGACCTCGGCGTGGTGCGCAGCGTGGACCACGAGCAGCGCGAGGCCCGGGTCCTGGTCGGGCTGGCCGGGCTCGGTTTCGACGCGGCGGTGCTCGCCGACGTGTCGGCCGGGCTGCGCCGGCGGATCGGCTGGCCGGCCTACCTGGTCCCGATCGCCCGGCACCTGGGCGACCGCGGGGTCACCGTCACCTTCGAACTGGACGGGCGCACCGTGCGGCACCGGGCCGTGCGCACCGCCCTGATCGGCAACGTCGGCCGGGTCCGCGGCGGCCTGGACCTGCTGCCGGACTCCGCGCCGGACGACGGGCTGCTGGACGTGGTGGTGCTCGCCCCGCGCGGGCGGATCCTGGGCTGGCCCGCGGTGGTGCGCGAGCTTATCAGTTCACGTTCTCGCAACACGGACGACGTCATCCGCTATCGTGCGGGGCATATCGTGGCCCGTACTCGCCGTCCGGTCGCCCAGGAGGTCGACGGCGAGGTCCTCGGCAGCGGTGTCTGCCTCGACGTCCGGGTCCTGCACCTGGCGCTGGCGGTGCGGGTGCCGCGGCCGGCGCCGGCCAGCCGGTGACCCGGGCCGCGCGGGGCCGGGACCCCGGCCGGCGACGCCGCGGACCGGGCCGGCGTCCGGCCCGCGCCCGAGTCCACCACCCCGTCCGACCACCCCGACCAGGGCCCGAGCCCCGGGATCTCAGGAGGCGAATTGTCCGGCCCAGTCGTCGGCCCGCCCGGCATGGTACCGGGCCGCGCGCCCGCCGGGCGCCCGCTCCTCGGCCGTTCGGGGGCCGGGCGCCCCGGCCGCGGATCCCAGCCGGGGCAGGCGGATCGGCCCCGGAATACCTGTGTGAATTCCCTGGTTGGCCTGAGCATAGGCCCGAATGCACCACGCCATGCATAGCTTTGTGGAATCCGGTTATCAACGATGCACGCAGCCGCAGTACGCCGGCCCGCCCCGTCGGCACGGCCCGCGGCGAAGACTCTGTCGACTTTACCGAAACGAGGCGGCAAGATGAAGACTTTCCCGATCAAGGTCCTGGCCGGTCCGATCCGCACCGAGGAACCCGCGCCGTCCCCCCGCGTGAGCACCAACCGCCTGACCCTGCACCTGGTCACCGAGGACGGCCTGCCGGTCGCCCGGATCGTCGGGGACCTGGACGGGCTCAACGCGGCCGAGCTGACCCGGCTGGCCGACGACCTCGCCGCCCAGGGCGCGGCCCGGCTGGTGCTGGACCTGCGCCAGCTGTACTCCGTGGACGCCCCCGGGCTGGCCGCCCTGCTGGACGCCGCGGCGCTGCTGGCCCAGTGCGGCTGCCGCACGGCGCTGGCCGCGGTCCGGCCGCGGGTGCGCCACTTCCTGGCCCGGATGGGTGTGGCCGCCCAGTTCCCGACCTTCAGCACGGTCGAGGAGGCGCTGCGCGGGGAGATCTCCGGCGCGCAGACCAGCCAGGTCCGGGTGCGCCGGGCGCCGCAGGTCCTGTCCGCGTGAGGCCGGGCGACTAGTGAAGGAGCAGGCGAAGCGGAGGATGCGGTTGACGACAGGTCTGGGGATACGTAGGTAGCCGGTGTGGCGTGGGCATTGGGGCCCGCGCTGAGGTCGCGACCATGAGGCGCGAGCCGGAAGCCGGGTAAGCAGTACAGGTGACAGACAAGACGTAGCGGGTGCAGCGGGTGCGCGACCGGTCGGGTAGGTGCCGGTCGCGAACACTGGCAAGTGGCACGAACGCGAGTGAGGGCAGCCGTCGGCTTTCGTCCGGCGGCTGCGGCAATGAGGGGGTCTGCCCGGCCGAAGCGGGCGCGGCAACGGCCCGGTTGGTGTGGTGCGACGGCCCGGGGGACTGGCCGCTCAGGTGATTCACGGGTCCCGCTATTGCTGATCCGGTCCGGATGGCAGGATGTCCTCTGTGGATACGCGCAGCAAGTTTCATGTGAAATTCGCGGGACCCGAGGACGGCCCCGTGCTGATGCTTGCGCACGGCTTCGGCTGCGACCAGAACATGTGGCGGCTCGTCGTCCCCGAGCTGGCCAAGCATTTCCGGGTCGTCCTGTTCGACCACATCGGCGCCGGACGGTCCGACTGGTCGGTCTGGTCCGAGGAGCGGTACTCCGCCCTGGACAGTTACGCTGACGACGTGCTGGAGATCTGCCGGGATCTGGATCTGCGGGAGGTGACCCTGGTCGGGCACTCGGTCAGCGCCTCGATCGCGGTGCTCGCCGCCGCGCGCGAACCGGAGCACTTCGCCAAGCTGGTCCTGCTCACCCCCTCGCCCCGGTTCGTCGACGAGGGCGACTACCGCGGCGGGTTCAGCCAGGAGGACATCGACGAGCTGCTGGAGTCGCTGGAGAGCAACTACCTGGGCTGGTCGGCGGTCGCCGCGCCGATGATCATGGGCAACCCGGACCGGCCGGAACTCGGCCGGGAGCTGACCAACAGCTTCTGCCGGATGGACCCGCGGATCGCCCGGGTGTTCGCCCGGGCCACCTTCCTGTCCGACAACCGGGCCGACCTGGAACGGGTCACCGTGCCCACCCTGGTGCTCCAATGCGCCCACGACGCCATCGCCCCGCCCGAGGTCGGCCGGTACGTACACGACCACATCCCCGGCAGCCGGCTCGAGACCCTCCCGGCCACCGGCCACTGCCCCCAGCTGAGCGCCCCCGAGGCCACCGCGCGGGCCGTCCTCGCGTTCGCGGCGGGCTGACCCGGTGGCGCTCCCCGGCCCGGCGGCCAGGCCCAACCCGGCCCCGTCGTTCGCCGCGGCCCTGGAGGACAGCGCCGAGGACCTGTACGAGAACGCCCCCTGCGGCTACCTGTCCACGCAGCTGGACGGCCTGATCGTCAAGGCCAACGGCACGCTGCTGGACTGGCTCGGGCGCACCCGGCCGGACCTGGTCGGCCGGCTGCGGTTCAGCGACCTGCTCACCGTCGGCGGCAAGCTGTACCACGAGACCCACTTCGCGCCGCTGCTGCAGATGCAGGGCGAGGTCGGCGGCGTCGCGCTGGAGCTGAAGGCCGCCGACGGGACGCGCCTGCCGGTGCTGGTCACCTCCGTGATCAAGAACGGTCCGGACGGCAGCCCGCTGCTGATCCGCACCACCGTCTTCGACGCCCGAGACCGGCGCGCCTACGAGACCGAACTGCTGCGCGCCCGGCAGGAGGCCGACGCCGCCCGCGCCCAGGCCGAGACCGCCCGCGAGGAGGCCGAACGCGCCCGCCAAGACGCCGACACGCAGCGCGAGGCGGCCGAACAGGCCCGGCTGGACCTCCAGCGCACCGACCTGGAGGTCCGGCGCGACCGCGACCGGCTCGAACGCTTCGCCGCCACCCTGCAGCGCAGCCTGCTGCCGCCGGTCCTGCCGCCGGTGCCCGGGATGCAGGTCGCCGCGTACTACCACATCGCCTCGCTCGACCACGTCGGCGGCGACTTCTACGACCTGTTCCCGCTGACCGGCGACACCTGGGGGTTCTTCCTCGGCGACGTGTGCGGCAAGGGCGCCGTCGCCGCCGCGGTCACCTCGCTGGTGCGCTACACCCTGCGCGCCGCAGCGGTCTACGAACCGAACCCGGCGGCCGTCCTGACCAACCTCAACACCGCGCTCACCGACCAGTACCGCAACGACGACCTGCGTTTCTGCACGGTCGTCTTCGGCCTGATCACCCTGGCCCGCGACGGCACGGACTGCACGGTCGTGCTGGCCAGCGGCGGTCACCCGCCGGCCCTGCTGCTGCGCGCGGACGGCACCGCCGCCTACCAGCACACGCCCGGCGGCCAGCTGATCGGCGCCCTGCCCGAGGCGCTGATCGCAACCACCGCCATCGCGCTGCGGCCCGGCGACACCCTGGTGCTCTACACCGACGGCCTGACCGAGGCCCACACCATAGCTCCCGACCGCTACGGCGAGCAGGCCCTGCTCGACTTCGCCGCCGACCTCGCCCCGACCGACGCCCCGGCCGCGGTCACGGCGCTGACCGGCCTGCTGGCCGGGTTCGGCGACGGACTGGACGACGACACCGCCCTGATGGCGCTGAGCCTGCCCGCGAAGAGCACCACGACGAACCAGGGCACCGGATGAACGACCAGATCATGACCGTCACGGCCGCCGCCACCGAGCACGGGCCGGTGCTGGTCGTGGCCGGAGACCTCGACCTGCACACCGTCCCGCTGGTCCGCGAGGCCCTGCGCGAACTGGCCCTCGGCCCCGGCCGGCGACTGTTCCTGGATCTGCGCGGACTGACCTTCTGCGACTCCAGCGGCATCGCCTGCCTGATCGAGGCCTCCAACCAGGCCGCCTCGGCCGGGTCCGGTATCGCCCTGGTCGCCGTGCCGGCGCCGGTGCAGCGGATCCTGCGGATGGTGGGCCTGACCCAGATGCTGCGGATGTACGACAGCGTCGCCGACGCGAACCGGGCGCCGTCCGGGTGAACACCCGGCCCCGGCCCGGTCCGGGCCCGGGACCACACTGTTTGCCCCGGTCGATCCCGGGCACCCGCGATCCGGAGCAGACCCGCCCCGGACGGACACGCGCGGCGCCGGGCGGGCTGCCGCGATGAAGGGCGTCCCCTGTGTGCACCGACCACGACGAAGGCTTCCACCACTCGTTCCCCGCCGACCCGCTCGGACCGGGGGCCGGCGCCGTGTCCGCCGGACGCCACTACGTGCGCGACTGCCTGGCCGGGATCGGCGCCGAGCCCGCGGTGACCGAGGTGGTCACCCTGCTCGCCAGCGAGGTGCTGACCAACGCGGTGCTCTACGGCCCGCCGCCGGTCGAGGTCCGGGTGCACCTGGTCGGGGAACGGGTCCGGGTCTCGGTGATCGACTCGACCACCGCGCCGCCGGTCATGCGCGAGGGCGATGCGACCGGCGGCTGGGGACTGCACCTGGTCGAGCGCGGAGCGGTCGACTGGGGCTACCACCTGCACGGACCGGGCAAGTGCGTGTGGTTCGAGGCCGACCTGAAGTCCGACGCCCCGGACCCCGCGTTGCTGCTCGCCGGCAAGTGATCGCTGCCCGGACCGGTCGCAGCCGCGCGGCGAGTCCGGGCAACGATTGAAAATCCCAAGTCCGGGGATACGATCGCGAATGCCGCCAGGGCGGTAACACCGTGACACGATATGAGGGCACTACATATGAGGTTCCTGATACTGCCCGGGCTGCTGGCCGCCGCCGCGCTGTCCGTCTGGGCGGTCCTGGCCGGGTCGGCCTGGTGGCTGATCGCCGCCGTCCCGTTCGTGCTGCTGCTCCTGCTCGGCCTGTACGACATCCTCCAGCGCCGGCACTCGATCCTGCGCAACTTTCCGGTGCTCGGGCACATGCGGTTCCTGCTCGAAAGCATCCGGCCCGAACTCCAGCAGTACTTCATCGAGCGCAACTACGACGGGCGCCCGTTCGACCGGGACACCCGCACCGTGATCTACGAGCGGGCCAAGGGCATCCACGGCGAGCAGGCCTTCGGCACCGAGCGGGACGTCAACGAGGTCGGCTACGAGTACATCGTGCACTCGACCGCTCCGACGGAGCCGTCCAAGGACCAGCCCAGGGTGCGCGTCGGCGGCCCGGACTGCACCCAGCCCTACGACATGGCCCTGCTGAACGTGTCCGCGATGAGCTTCGGCGCGCTCAGCGCCAACGCGATCCGGGCCCTGAACGCCGGGGCCAAGGCCGGCGGCTTCGCCCACGACACCGGCGAGGGCGGCCTGACCAGGTACCACCTGGAGAACGGCGGCGACCTGATCTGGGAGATCGGCAGCGGCTACTTCGGCACCCGGACCAAGGACGGGGACTTCGACCCGGACATCTTCGCCGACAAGTCCGCCAATCCGCAGGTCAAGTGCGTCTCGCTGAAACTGAGCCAGGGCGCCAAGCCCGGCATCGGCGGCGTCCTGCCCGGGGCGAAGGTGACCAAGGAGATCGCCGAGGCGCGCGGCGTGCCGCAGGGCGAGAAGTGCGTCAGCCCGGCCGCGCACAAGGTCTTCCACACCCCGCGCGAACTGGTCCAGTTCATCGCCCGGATGCGCGAGCTGTCCGGCGGCAAGCCGACCGGGTTCAAGATGTGCGTCGGCTCCCGGCGCGAACTGCTCGGCATCTGCAAGGCCATGATCGAGGAGGGCATCACCCCCGACTTCATCGTGGTCGACGGCTCCGAGGGCGGCACCGGCGCGGCCCCGCTGGAATTCGAGGACCACGTCGGGGTCCCGCTCACCGAGGGCCTGATCGTGATGCACAACGCCCTGGTCGGCGCCGGACTGCGCGACCGGATCCGGATCGGCGCCAGCGGCAAGGTGTCCACCGGCACCGACCTGGTCAAACGGATCGCCCAAGGCGCCGACTACACCAACGCGGCCCGCGCGATGATGATGGCGGTCGGCTGCATCCAGGCCCAGCGCTGCCACACCAACACCTGCCCGGTCGGCGTGACCACCCAGGACCCGCGCCGGGCCCGCGCCCTGGACGTGCCGGACAAGTCCGTCCGGGTCCAGCGCTTCCAGCAGGCCACGGTCGCCCAGGCCCAGCAGATCATCGCCTCGATGGGCCTGGCCGGACCGCACGAACTGGCCCCCGAGATGCTCTACCGCCGGATCGACCACACCACCGTGCGCACCTACGGCGAACTCTACGACTGGCTCTCCCCGAACGAGCTGGTCGAGGGCGCCCCCGAGGACTGGGCCGAGGACTGGGCCGCGGCCAGCCCCGACCAGTTCGCCCCGCGGACCCGGCTCGCCCGCGCGTGACCCGCCCGACCCGCCCACCCCGAGGAGCCCGAGCATGACCACCATCGCCGAACAACTCGTCACCACCCTCGCCGACCTCGGCGTCCGGACCGTCTGGGGAGTGGTCGGGGACGCGCTGAACCCGGTCACCGACGCGATCCGGCGCGAGCCGCGGATCGAGTGGATCGGCACCCGGCACGAGGAGGCCGCCGCCTTCGCCGCCGGGGCCCAGGCCCAGCTCAGCGGTACCCTGGGCGTGTGCATGGGCACCGTCGGGCCCGGCTCGATCCACCTGCTCAACGGCCTGTACGACGCGAAGAAGTCGCACGCCCCGGTGCTCGCGATCTGCGGCCAGGTGCCGCTGGCCGAGTCCGGCAGCGACTACTTCCAGGAGGTCGACAACGACGCCCTGTTCCGCGACGTGGCCGAGTTCAGCCACACCGTCACCTCCCCGGCGCAGCTGCCCCGGGTTCTGGAGCAGGCGATCCAGGCCGCCTACGCCCGGCCCGGGGTTGCGGTGCTGACCCTGCCCGGCGACGTCGGCTCGATGGACGCACCCAAGGACGCGAAGCCGCACCTGAACATCCGCCGCCCGGTGCTGGTCCCGGCCCAGACCGACCTGGCCGCCGCGGCCGACCTGGTCAACGCGGCCGGCTCGGTCACCATGCTGGTCGGCATGGGGGCGCGCGAGGCCCGCGAGCAGGTGCTGGCCGTGGCCGGACGGCTCGGCGCGCCGATGGTGCTCACGCTCAAGGCCAAGGAGGGCCTGGAGCGCGACAACCCCTACCAGATCGGCCAGAGCGGCCTGATCGGCAACCCCGCCTCCCGGGAGGCGTTCGGCGCCGCGGACCTGCTGCTGATGGTCGGCACCGACTTCCCCTACCCGCAGTGGCTGCCCGCCGGGACCCCGACCGTGCAGATCGACGTGCGGGCCGAGCACATCGGCCGGCGCACCCCGGTCGACGTCGGCGTGGTCGGCGACGCGGCCCCGACCCTGACCGCGCTGCTCGCCCTGCTGGAGGCCAAGACCGACACCAGCCACCTGGACAAGGCCCGCGGCGCCTACGAGACCTGGGTAAAGCGCCAGCGCCGGCTGATCGACCCGGACCACGACAAGAGCCTGGTCGGCAAGATCCGGTCCAAGTTCGACAACACCGAGGCCCGGATCCGGCCCGAGGCGCTGGCGGCCGTGGTCGACCAGCTCGCCGATGAGGACGCGATCTTCACCACGGACACCGGGATGTCCACGGTGTGGCTCTCCCGCTTCGTCACGATGCGCGGCACCCGGCGGCTGATCGGCTCGTACAACCTCGGCTCCATGGCCAACGCGATGCCGCAGGCCCTGGGCGCCTCGGCGCTGGACCGCGGCCGCCAGGTGGTCGCGTTCTGCGGCGACGGCGGCCTGACCATGCTGCTCGGCGAACTGCTGACCGCGGTCGCGTACGAACTGCCGGTCAAGTTCGTGGTCTTCGACAACGCGCGCCTGGGCATGGTCAAGCTGGAGCAGGAGCAGGGCGGGCTGCCCGAGTTCGGCACCCGGCTGGTCAACCCGGACCTGGCCGAGGTGGGCCGGGCGATGGGCCTGACCGGGATCCGGGTGAGCGACCCGGAGGACCTGGCCGAGGCCGTCGGCCGCGCGCTGGCCACGCCCGGGCCGGTGCTGCTGGACGTGCTGACCAACCCGGAGGAGATCTCCCTGCCGCCGAAGACCACCGCGGCCGACGCCTGGGGCTTCGCGATCGCGAAGCTGAAGGAAGGGCTGGTCAGCGTCGGCGACGACGGCTGAGAAAGGCAGGCCCGGAGCGGGTTTTCCACCGCTCCGGGCGCATGCTCGGGTGAATCGGGGTTACCCGAGAACCAGGCCGGGCGACAACGCCGGCCACCGAGAGGAGAACTGCGCATGAGTGCACAGGGCAAGGTGAAGAACGCCGCCGAGAACCTCAGGGGCAAGGCGAAGGTGACCGGCGGCCGGGCGACCGGCAACTCCCGGATGAAGGCCCAGGGCCGGGCCACGCTGCTGAAGGTCAGGCTCAAGCGCACGGCTGGTAAGGCCAGAGCGGCGGTCAAGCACTGATCTGGCCAGGGCCTGCCCGGCAGGCCCGGCCCGCTGCCACGGCGGCCGGCTGGACGGCTCCCGGCCTGAGGGCGGGAGCCGTCCGCCTTTTCCGGCCGACGCCGAAGCACGGCTCGGCACAGAACTGCGGTGACAGCTGAGACGAAGTGCTGGGATGTGCTGTGGTGCCGGCGGTGACCGTGGCGGACGCTGGCTGAACCCGCGGCGGCTGGATCAGCGGGCCGGACCGGTGCCGGAGCCGCCGGTGCAGATCACCCGGGCGAGCAGGCGGCGGGCGCCCATGTAGCGCAGGACCACGGCGTCGAGCTGTCTGGTCTGGAAGAACTGCACGGAGGGCGCTTGGGGCGAAGCGTCGTACGAAAGGTCGTCGCGATTGATCCTGCCAGCGGTGAAGCTTGCGTTGCGCACGTTCTTTCTCCTACAGGCGTAGCGTTGAGAAGACTCCGCTGAAACTCCTCGGTCGCTCGCGTATACCCCCGTTCGGCGTAACCATGCGGCGCCCGGATGGGGATGTTTCGTCCGGTAACGGGCGCCGCCCGCCAGTGCCCCGGATGCCCGCCGGACCACGGCGGCCATCCCGGGCCTGACCTGCGCCGCAGCCCGGCCGCGAGCGCCCGCGCGGCGGCGCCCGGAGCCGGAGTCACCCGTCCGGGCCGACGCCGGCGTCGGCAAGCCGGACGCCCCGGGCCGCAGCCGGGCCCCGGCCCGCCAGGCGGACGGTTCGGGCCGGGACCCGGCCGCGGCCGGCGCGCCGCCGGGTCAGGCGGACAGGAAGATCTGGTCGCCCTGCACGGAGATCTGCTTGGCCGGCAGCGGCGCGGGCGCCGGGCCGGCCTTCACCGAACCGTCGGCGATGCTGTAGTGGCTGCCGTGGCACGGGCACTCGATCAGGCCGCCGGTGACCTGGTTGACCTGACAGCCCTGGTGGGTGCAGGTGGAGCTGAACGCCTTGAACGTGCCGGCCTCGGGCTGGGTCACCACGACCTGCTGGTCCTTGTAGATCATGCCGCCGCCGACCGGGACCTGCGAGGTCTGGCCGAGCGGGGTGCCCGAGGCCGAGCCGGCGGCCGCGGTGGTGGCCGGACCGGTGCCCGCCGCGCTCGCGGCCGCCCCGGCCGCGCTGGTCGGGGCGGCCGCGCTCGGCGCCGAGGAGGAACTGCTGCACGCGGCCAGGCAGACCCCCGCGACGCAGGCCACGCCGGTCAGGCCCGCGGCGCGCAGCACGGTGCGCCGCTCCGGGCTGGCGGCGGCGGGCTGGGTGGCGGCGACGAGGGTGCTGGTGGTCGTTTCCATCAACGGGCTCCTTCTGGTTCTGCCATCCGGATACTCCGGTCGGATATCCGGTTTCCTGCTCGGATGCCCCAGTGGGAGGGGCGCCGGCCGCGGCGTCGACTCCGCGGCAGACGGCCCCTCCCACCGAAGATGAGCGACGACTCTCGCGGATGTCGTGCGCTCGGTGAGTGGTGACTGGCCATCACTACTCTGCGGGGGGATATGCATGGGGGTTACACATCTGTGAGCTGCGGGCGTGTCGCGGGCCCGATTGTGGGATGACCGTACGGATCTCTTGCGTTGACGTCGGCGTCAAGGGCTACCGTCGAGCCGACGGGCCGGATGGACGAGAAAGGGAGCCGGGATGCGGATCGGAGAGCTGGCGGCACGGGCCGGGACGACCACCCGCGCGCTGCGGTACTACGAATCCCGGGGCCTGCTGCCGTCCCGGCGGGACGCGAACGGCTACCGGCAGTACGCCGAGGACGACCTGCGGCTGCTGCTGATGATCCGCACCCTGCAGGACTTCGGGTTCGAGCTGGAGGAGACCCGGCCGTTCGCCGAGTGCCTGCGGGCCGGGAACTCCACCGGGGACGTGTGCCCGGCGTCCCGGCAGGTGTACCGCCGCAAGCTGGCCGAACTGGACGACTGCATCGGGCAGCTGCAGGCCGTCCGGGACGAGGTGCGGGTCCGGCTGGCCGCGGCCGAGGCGCAGGCCGAGGCCGGGTTCACCGCCGAGTCGATCGCGTCCGAGTGCGTCGTCCGGTCCGACCTCTGACCACCGAGCGAAGGAATCGCCATCATGCTGACCACGACCGTTCCCGAAACCACCGACGCCGCCTTCGCCGAGCAGGTGCTCGCCAGCGACCTGCCGGTCCTGGTCAAGTTCACCGCCGACTGGTGCCCGTCCTGCCGCATGCTCGCGCCCGTCCTGGCGCAGGTCGCCGCCGAAGAGGAGGGGCGGCTGCGGGTGCTGAGCATCAACGTGGACCACAACCCGCAGACGGCGGCGGCGTACGGCGTGCTGGCCATGCCGACCTTGATCCTCTTCCGGGGCGGCAAGCCGGTCACGTCGATGGTCGGGGCGCGGTCCAAGCGCCGGTTACTGCAGGATTTGGCCGACGTCCGCTGAGGACGGCGAGGCCTGCGCCGAGCCGTCGAGCGTGAGCGACCGCGCGGCGGCGGCCCAGCCCTGGTCGACGGCCAGACCGGCGAAGTCGGTGATCTCCGTACTGTCCGGAACCGGGAAATCCCGGGTGAACTGCCGGGTGAACTGCGGATTGTGCACAGCACCGGCCCCGGGCGGTGCCCGGCGGAAGAAACCGGTCACACCGTCCGAGGCCGCGCAGCACTGTGCGGCTCATCTCACCGCGGTGCCCGGGATCAGTCGCCCGCGGCGAGCCACTCGGCCGGGCCGCCGATCTGGGTCCAGGTCTGGCCGTGGCCGGAGTACATCCCGACGAACGAGCCGTTCGGGCCGAGGCCGTAGAACTCGCTGCCGCTGGAGAAGAACCCGGCTCCCGGACCGCCGATCTCGGTCCACTGGCCGGGCGTGCCGGAGTACTTCTCCACGTTGTTGTCGCCGAACGCCTCGGACAGGTACACCCCGGTCCCGCCGGCCCAGATCGCGGCCGCCGACCCGCCGATCGGCAGCCAGGTGTCGCCCGGCCCGACCCACTGTTCGACCTGGTCCTGCGTGTTGTCGTCAGCCGGGACCGAGTAGATGGTCGTGTCGCTGACCGCGAAGTCGCCGCGGCCGCTGCCGAGGTACGTCCACTGGTTCGGCGTGCCGTCGTACCGGTACAGGTTCGTCCTGGTCGGGTCGATCGCGTACAGGCCGCCGCGCCCGGCGAACAGCATCAGCGCCGGGCCGCCGATCGTGGTCCAGCCCAGACCCGGGCCGTTCCACTCGGCCACGTAGTTGGACGTCGGGCTCAGGCCGTACAGGTGGTCGCCGCCGACGGCGAACTGCGCGCCCGGACCGCCGATCTCGGTCCACTGGTTCGGGGTGCCGTTGTACTCGTAGATGGGGCCCTCGTCGGGCACCATCGACTCGAAGACGCCGGCGTCGCCGACGTACAGCGCATTGCCGCCGGAGCCGATCACCGTCCACTTCGCGAGCGCCACGCTGTACTCGGCGATGTAGTTGTACGTCGGCCCGTACGCGAACAGGTTGATGTCGTTCGAGTTCACCCTCGCGGACGCCGGATCCGCGCACAGCAGGACCATGACCGCGGCGATCGCGGCCGCGGACTTCAATGCCTTCATTCGGTTGTTCCCCCTGGATCGATGACGTGCATGGGTCCCGCCTTCCGGACCGGAGCCCGGAAGACGGGTAATGCATCTTGCATTGCGGCTGCCCCCTCCTAGTGCCGTGGCCGGGAACGTTTGCCCCTTCCCGGCCACGGCACTAGGTCAGCCTGTGATCAACCCGAGCTCAGCCCGCGGTCAGCCGCACGATCGCGGTCCCGGTGGACAGCGCGCTCGGGTCGATCAGGATCGTGTACTGCCCCGTCTTCGCCAGCTTGGTGGACTTGACCGAGCCGGTGGCGCCCAGCAGGCACTCGTCCGCGACCACGGTGCCCTGCGCGTCCAGGAGTTGCAGGTCGCCGCAGTCGGTGGGCAGGGTGGAGCCGCTGACCTGGACCGCGACGGACTGGCCGGCCGTGCCCTGGAAGGTGAAGCTGGACGTCGCGCCCGGCTGGGCGATCGTCGCGGTCAGCGGCGGCCCGCCGACCGTGATCGGCTCGACCTGGTCGTGGTCGGTGATCACCTTGAACGTGACCGTGCCGGTGTCCGGCGCCTCCGGATCCACCAGGACCGAATACGTGCCGCTGGCCTTGAGCGCGGTCGCCGAGATGTAGGCGCTGCCGGTGACCGTGCAACCCTCGCCGACCTGGCCGCCGTCCGGCCCGAACAGCTCGGGCGTGCCGCACTGGGGCGGGATCGTGCTGCTCAGGACCTGGACGAACACCGTCGTCCCGGGGGCCTCGTCGAAGGTGAAACCGGCCTTCGCGCCCGGCTGGCCGATCGTCGCGGTGACCGGCGGGCCGTCCGGGGTGACCGCGCCGCTCTGGTCGAAGTCCTGGATCAGCCGGACGGTCAGGTTCCCCGGGCCGCTCTCCCCGGGACCGATCTGCACGGTGTACGTCCCGGTGGCCGGGAGCTTGACCGCCGAGATGCTCCCGGAGCCGTTGACCACGCACCCCTCGCCCAGGTTCGTCCCGTCCGGCGCCTTCAGCTCGATGATGCCGCAGGTGTTGGGCACGGTGCTGCTCGGCACGTCCACGAACACGACCTGGCCCGCGGTCCCGGTGAAGTGCAGGGTCGTACTGGAGCCGGCGGCCGGCAGGGTGACCGTGGCCGAGGCGCCGTCGATCCCGAAGGTGCCGCCGTTCTGGGTCGGCGGCAGCGTGGCCTGGGCCGGCTGGGACTCCGCGTCGGCCCGGGCGAACGCCGACTCGCCGGTCAGCCCGACGTCGAACTCGCAGTCGGCCAGCAGCGCCGGATCGGTGATGCCGGCGCCGGTGCATTGCGCCTTGGCCGCGGTCAGGTCGGGCACCGAGGAGAGCGAGGCCGCGGCGTGCGGGAACGACTTGTCCGTGTACGTCGCGGTGCTCGTGCCCGGGGCGTAGGTGAACAGGGAGGACGCGTCCGTGACCCGCCAGCTGTCGGCGAAGCCCGGATACAGGGTGCTGAACGACGGGCTGCTGATCGTCGCCCCGGCGGCCGTCTGGACGCTGGTGCTCGCGGCGGCGCCCAGGTTGCCGAGCAGGCCCCGGAGGTTGCCGGTGTGCGCGGCGGACGGGTTCGCGGTCAGGTGCAGGCCCCAGACGCCGATCTGGCTGATCACCGCGGTCGACGCGTCCGGCCAGGTCACCGTCAGGGTCTCGCTGCCGTCGGCGTAGCCGGTGTCGACCGTGCCGCCGTGCGGGAGCGTCATCGTGGTCGAACTCTGCGCCGTGCCGTTGAGCGTCAGCACGAAGCCCTGGGTGGACATCTCGACCTGGAGCCTGTCGTCGGCGACGTCCATCGCGACGGCCGTGTTGACCGCGATGGTCGGCCGACCCGGGAACGGCTGCTGGCGCACCTGGATCTGGTAGCCGCCGCGCGGATCGTCGGCGGCCACGAACTCGCCCGCGGCCTGGAAGTCGTAGTGCACGCCCTCGAACGTGGTCAGGTGCGGGTCGCCGTTGGTCTCGCCGCAGCCGCTGCCGGTGCAGGCCCTCGGCGGGCCGGCCGGCTTGCTCGGCGGCGGCGGTTGGCACGGCCCGTCCGGCAGGGGCAGTTCGCCGTAGGTCGAGCGCGGCGGCAGGCCCTCGTTGACCCGCAGCATGTTCTGCTCGCGGGTCGCCTGGACCTCGTTGCTCGGGATCCCGCTGTCGGTCGGTTTGCCGTTCTTGGTGGTCCAGCAGTTGGCCTGGTTCTGGCCGCCGTTCAGGTCCTGGTACGCGTGGTCCATCTCGTGGTAGAGCGTCGAGCACGGGTCGGCGTTGCCGCCGCCGGCGTACTCGTGGTTGTCCAGCGGGTCCCAGTAGATGATGATCTTCCCGCCGGGCAGGTGGATCTCGTGGTTCTGGTCCCCGCCGGAGTCCTGGACCTCGACGTTGGAGTTCGGGCCCAGGACGGACCCCAGGATGTCGGACGGGTCGCCGCCCGGGCTCTGCAGCACCTTCATGCACCGGCCGTAGACGGTGTTGATCACCGGGGTGGTCACGGTGACCTTGGCCGAGGCCGGGGGAGCGGACACGGTCGAGTGCGCGAGCCCGGCGGCCAGCAGGGCGAGGATCACGACCGCCTTGGTGGCGGCCGGGTTCCGGCGCCGGCGCGAGCGGAAGAAGACGAAGACGGCGATCAGCAGCAGCACGAGCACGCCCGCAGCCGCGTAGATCAGGGTCGTCAGCGGGATCCCGGCGACCTTGCGCGGGGAGGAGGCGGCGGCCGCGGCGGAACCGAAGGACGCGCTCGCGGTGAGCGTCGCGGGGGCCGAGGCGCCGGCGGCCTGGCACAACCGCACCGACCCGCTCGACACCAGCGGCGGGGCGTAGCTGAGGGTGACCTGCACGGGCTGGCCCGCCTTGAGCGGGTAGAGCGCGCCGGTCGAGGTGTCCGCGTCGACCCAGGCCGCCGACTCCAGGGCCGGCCCGGTCGGGCCGGGCGAGACCACCGGCAGCGGCACCTGGAGCGACTGGCCCGGGGCGAGCGTGCGCAGGGTCGTGGTCAGGTATTGCGGGACCGGGTCGTCGAACCACGCGGTGCCGGCGACCGGCTCGACCGCCTTGCCGCCCTGCTGGACCTGGTCGAAGACGACGGCGCCGAGCGCCGCGGCGGGCACCTGGCAGGGCGCCGAGGACCCGTTGGTCAGGGTCAGCTTCGGCGCGGCCTCGCTGCCGGAGACCGCGACCTGCAGGCCGCTACCCGGGGCGGCCGCGGTGCGGACCGCGGCCGTCGAGCCGAGACCGGTGTCGGCCTGCGCCGCCCCGGCCCCGCAGGCGAGCGCGAGCCCGACCGCGGCCAGCCCGGCCAGTGCCCGGGCGGCCCGGCGGCCCGGCCCGCGGCCCGGCGGCCGGCAATATCTGTGCGTGGACATCCTGAAGAAAACCCCCTGGCTCGACATCGGCTACCCCTCCCTGGGAGCTGAACGTGAGCTTAAGGGTAGCCGCCTGCGCAGGCAGCGTAAATCTGGCCGCGGGATTGAGTCCTACTCTTGATCCGCGGGCCGGGATCGGGACCCGTGCATCAAGGGCCGAAGCCCGGGCGCGCGGGCCCGGACGGGCCATCGGTCCGGCCGCGGTCAGGTGAGCTGCTCGGCCAGCGCGACGATGATGCCGCCGGGGCCGCGGACGTAGCAGAGCAGATAGATGTCCTCGTACCGGGCGACCTCGCCGAGGAGTTCGGCGCCGTGGGTACGCAGCCGGGCGACGGTGTCGTGGATGTCCTCGACCTCGAACATCACGCTGCGCAGACCCAGCGTGTTGGGCGGCGCGTTCTGCGGGTCGGTGCTGATCAGGGCCGGTGCGTGGAACTTGGTCAGTTCGAGCTTGCCGGACCCGTCCGGGGCGCGCATCATCACGATGTCGACCTTGACGCCGTCTATGCCGTTGACCCGGTCCACCCAGGCGCCCTCGACCGGCGACGTGCCCTCCACCTCCAGCCCGAGTTCGGTGAAGAACGCCACCGCCGGCTCCAGGTCGTCGACGACCACGCTGACGTGGTCCATCCGCAGAATCGCCATGCTCCGAGCATAGACGCGCGCGGCTGGCGTCGCGGGGAGGCGGCGAAGACGACGGCCTCCCGGTCCGGAGGTCGTCCGGAACGGGAGGCCGTCTGCGCGGGGTCGGGATTCCGATCCGCCGTCTGTGGTGGGCCCGCGGTCAGCCGCCGACGGGGACCAGGCGGACCCCGGAGGTGCCCAGGCCGGTCGGGATCCACGGGAAGCCCGGCGGATGGGCCGCCACGCCGCCGGCCGGCGCCGCGCCGGACTCGCCGGCCAGGCGGCCCAGTCCGTCCGCCTGCTCGCGGCGCAGGACGTCCTCCTGGTAGCGGGCGCACTTGACGTGCCACTCCATGATCCCGGACATCCAGTCCTTCATCTCCTCCGCGTAGGTGGTCAGCACCTCGCGGACCTCGTCGCTCAGATCGAACTCGTCGAGCATCGACGGCAGTTCCACGTCCACGATGTGCTCGAACTGGGTCATCCGCTCGGCCATCAGCCTGGCCACCACGTCCCGGGCCCGGATCCGGTCGCAGCCGAGGAAGTTCTCCATCACGAACACCATGTTGTGGATCTCGTCCTCGAACTCGATCTCCTTCTGGTACGAGAAGACGTCGTTGGTGAAGCAGGCGTAGTCCTGCGCGGCGTTGTCCAGCTGCCGCATCACCCGGTTCTCGTAGATCTCGGCCGGCACCAGGTTGCCGTGCGCGAGCCGGGCCAGGCCCATGGTCAGGTCCGAGCCGAAGGTGGCCCGGCGCATCTCCACGTAGTCGATCGGGTCCGGCACCCGGTTCTGGATCTGGTTGACCAGCTCCCAGATCCAGGACTCGGTCATGGACTCGATCGCGATCCGGAACTGGGCTTTGGCCTCGGGCGACATCGGTCCGGCGGTGCGCCGCCACAGGTCGGCCAGGCCGCGTTCGACCGGGTTGACCGGCTCCGGGGTGGGCTCGCCGGCCAGCGGCAGGAACAGCGAAAGGCGCCGGTTCTGGGCCTTGGCCCCGGCCAGGTCGCGGTTGCGGCCGTACAGCGCCGGGAACAGGTCGTCGCCGTAGGTGCCCCAGGCCAGCCAGTCCGTGGACAGGAACAGTTCCTTCGGCGCGGCGTCGGCGTGGATCATCGAGGCGCAGTGGGCCACGTCGATCTCGCGGTAGCGCCGCGCGTCCCACAATCGGCCGCCGGGCACGCCGGGCACCGGCTCGAAGATGCCCATCGACTCGGCCCACTCCAGGCCGTGCGCCCGCGCGTCCTCGATGTGCGGGCTGGTGCGGTGCGCGTACGGCAGGTAGAACTCGGGCAGCGGCAGGTGGCCGGTCTTGCGGTCGAAGGGCACGTGCGTGTGCTGCGCGGCCCGCCGTTCGAGCCCCATCGCGCCCGGGGTGAACCGCAGCGCCATCGTGCCCAGGCCGGTCGGACCGGGCACGATCGTGGACTGGCCGCCGGACTTGTTCATGTAGCGGCTCGAGCGCATGTGCCACTCGTGCCCGCCGGACTGCCAGTCCTGCAGGCCCTTGACATACAGGGCGACGGCGAGCTGTTCGGCCGGCAGCGCGGCGTTGTCGCCGAACAGCTGCGGGATCTCGACCAGCGCGGTGTTCTCGAACTGCTGCAGCCTCGAGGTGATCAGGCTGTTGACGAGGTCGGCGGACTCCTGGGTGGGGATCTCCAGGAACTTCTCCAGCACCAGGATCGCGTTGGAGTTCTCGCCCTCCTGCTGCACCTCGCGCTGGTAGGAGAACACGTCGTTGCGCAGGTGCACCGCGTCGGAGAAGGTGTCGCGCAACACCTTCAGCGGCCGGGTCGCAGCGAACCGGTCGGGCACCTCCGCGCCGGCCGCGACCTCGACCAGGTTCGCCGACCAGGGCGCGCCGCCGACCCGCCGGCGCATCTCCACGTACTCCATCGGGTTGGCGATCCGGTCCCGGGAGATGTTGTCCAGCTCCCACATCGACTCGACCATCAGGTTGTGCGTCGAGGCCTTGTACCGGGCCCGCCACTCGTCCGACATCATCGGGATGGTGCGCGCCCACAGGTCGGCCAGTCCGGCCTCGGCCGGGTTCTCCGGCTCCGGCGCGGCCTGGCCGGGCTCGGTCATGAACAGTTCCAGCCGGTCCAGGTAGCCGCGCGCGCCGGTCAGGTCGCGGCTGTACTTGAACTGGTCCAGGAAGTGGTCGTCGAAGAAGAACACCCACACGTACCAGTCGGTGATCAGGTCCAGCATCGCCTCGTCGCAGTCGGGGTGGGTATAGGCACACATCAACGCGTAGTCGTGCGCGTCTAGCTCGGCCTGGTCCCAGACCAGGGTGCCGTCCCGGCCCTCGGCGTCGAGCATGCCCATCTGCTTGGCCCACCCGTTCGAGTGCGAGCGGGCGTGGTCCTCGTGCGGGTTCAGGCGGGCCGGGTACGGCAGGTAGAAATCGGGCAGGACGAACGGCTCCACGGCCGCCTCCAATCTTCTAGACAGGGGTGGTCGCCGCGCGGTCGGGCAGCGGCGGGGCGGTGAACCGGATGTCCTCGCGGGCGACGGTGACCTGTTCCACGTCGCGGAACGCGTGCCGGTCCAGCCACGCCAGCACGCCGTCGACGAGGTGTTCGGGGGCTGACGCTCCGGCCGTGACGCCGACCGTCTCGGCGGACTGAAGCCAGGCCGGGTCGGCCTGTCCGGCGTCGTCGATCAGGTGGGCCGCGCGGGCGCCGTGGGCCAGGGCGACGTCCACCAGCCGCAGCGAGTTGGACGAATTCGCCGAGCCCACCACGAGAACCAGGTCGCAGCGCGCTGCGATCGCCTTGACCGCGTCCTGCCGGTTCTGGCTGGCGTAGCAGATGTCGTCGCTCGGCGGGTCGACCAGGTCCGGGAAGCGGCTCTTGAGTTCGCGCACGGTTTCGGCGACCTCGTCCACGGCCAGGGTGGTCTGGGACAGCCAGGTCAGGCCGCCCGCCAGGGGCAGGGTCAGGCGGTCCAGGTCGGTGTCGCTGTCGATCAGCGTGGTGTGCGCGGGCGCCTCGCCGAACGTGCCGTCGATCTCCTCGTGCCCGGCGTGCCCGATCAGCAGGATGTGCCGGCCGTCCCTCGCGTACCGGCGGGCCTCCACGTGCACCTTCGCGACCAGCGGGCAGGTCGCGTCGACACCGGTCAGCGCGCGCCGCTCGGCCTCGGTGCGGACCGCGGGGGCCACGCCGTGGGCGGAGAAGACCACGACCGCGCCGTCCGGCACCTCGTCGAGTTCGTCCACGAACACGGCCCCGCGGCCGGTCAGGTCGGCCACCACGTGGGCGTTGTGCACGATCTGCTTGCGCACGTAGACCGGCGCTCCGTAGCGTTCGAGGGCCTGCTGCACGATCAGGATCGCCCGCTCGACCCCGGCGCAGTACCCCCGCGGCGCGGCGAGTAGGACCCGATGCTCTGGCAAGACGACCTCCTGGGTTCGGCGGGGGATCACAAGGGCCCGCCCGCCCCGGACGGCCCGGCCGAGCGGCCCGTACTGCTGGTGCGGGCCGGGTCGGGCCGGGGCTTGGCCCGGGACGGGCAGCTTCATCGAGGTGCGGGCCGGCCGCGGTCAGTGGTCCCGGCGGGTGACCAGCTCGGCGAGCAGCAGCAGGTCGCGGCCCCGGGCCTGGTCGGGCACCAGGAGCTCGAACTGGGCCAGGGCCGCGGCGATCCGCCGGTCGGCCTGGGCCCGGGCCCACTCCCGGCCGCCGGCCTGCTCCACGCACCGGGCCGCGCGCCGCACCTCCTCGGGGCCCAGCGGCTGGTCGCCGAAGTACAGCTCGGCCAGTTGCGCCCCGGCCGCGGTGCCGGAGACCAGGGCGGCGACCACCGGCAGGGACTTCTTGCGGGCGACCAGGTCGGCCCCGGTCTGCTTGCCGGTGACCGCGGGGTCGCCCCAGATCCCGATCAGGTCGTCGATCAGCTGGAAGGCCAGGCCGATCTGCCGGCCGAACGCGTCCATCGCGGCCACGGCCGGCTCCCCGGCCCCGGCGTACAGGGCGCCGAGCGCGCAGGCGCTGCCGAGCAGGGCGCCGGTCTTGGCCTCGGCCATGGCCAGGCACTCCTCGATCGACACGTCGGTCCGGGTCTCGAACGCGCAGTCCGCGTGCTGGCCCTCGCACAGCTCGATCAGGCAGGAGGCCAGCCGTCCGGCGGCCCGGGCGGAGGCCGGGTGCGGGTCGTCGGCCAGCAGCCGCTGGGCCAGGCCGTGCAGGGCGTCGCCGGCCAGGATCGCGTCCGGGACCCCGAACACGGCCCATGCGGTCGGCCGGTGCCGGCGGGTGGCGTCGTTGTCCATCACGTCGTCGTGCAGCAGGGTGAAGTTGTGCACCAGCTCGACCGCCGCGGCGGCGGGCACGCAGTCCTCGGCCCGGCCGCCGAAGGCCTCGGCGGCGGCCATCACCAGGGCCGGGCGCACCACCTTGCCGACGCCCGCGCCGGTCGGCTGCCCGGCCGCGTCCAGCCAGCCCAGGTGATAGCCGTTGATCCGGTGCATCGCGCCCGGCAGGGTGTCCACGGCCGCGCGCAGCGCCGGGTCCACCAGGCGCCGGGCCCGGACCAGGACGTCGGCCGCCTCGCGGGCGGTGCCGGTCGCCGCGCCGTCCGCCGCGGCGGTCTGCATGGTTTGCATGTCGCAGGACTCCTTGTTCACAAAGCGGATGCGGGTGGGCGCGCGGGTGCGGTGCGCCGCCGGAGTAGGGCCCTGATACGCGGGTCGGTCGCAGCGGGGTCGTCGCGTTCTGCGAAACCGGCCGGGACGGCGGCGGCGTACCGCGATCCCGGCCGGTTCGGTCGGACTTCTCGTGCGGCCGTGGCGCCGGGCGGCCCGGCCCCGGCGGGCGCGGACTACTCGCGCGGGCGGGCGATCTCGACGTTGTCCAGGATGCCGAGCGCATCCGGCACCAGCACGGCCACCGAGTAGTAGGCGCTGACCAGGTAGGAGATCACGGCCTTCTCGTTGATGCCCATGAACCGCACGTTGAGTCCGGGCTCGTACTCGTCCGGGATGCCGGTCTGGTGCAGGCCGACCACGCCCTGGTCGTCCTCGCCGGTGCGCATGGCGATGATCGAGCTGGTGTGGCCGTCGGCGATCGGGATCTTGTTGCAGGGGAAGATCGGCACGCCGCGCCAGGCCGGCACCGCGCTGTCGTTGATCAGGGCCGAGTCCGGGTACAGGCCGCGCTTGTTGCACTCGCGGGCGAACGCCGCGATCGCGCGCGGGTGGGCCAGGAAGAACTTGGTGCTGCGCCGGCGGGAGAGCAGCTCGTCCATGTCGTCCGGGGTCGGCGGGCCGGAGTGGGTGTTGATCCGCTGGTCGTAGTCGGCGTTGTGCAGCAGGCCGAAGTCGCGGTTGTTGACCAGCTCGTGCTCCTGGCGCTCGCGCAGCGCGTGGATGGTGAGCTTCAACTGGTGCTCGGTCTGGTTCATCGGCTGGTTGTAGAGGTCGGCGACCCGCGAGTGCACCTGCAGCACGGTCTGCGCGACGCTCAGGTCGTACTCGCGCGGGGTGAGTTCGTAGTCGACGAAGGTCCCCGGCAGCTCGACCTCGCCCTCGTGCCCGGAGGCCAGGTCGATCGAGGCCTGGCCGTGCTTGTCCTGGGACTGCCCGGCCGAGGCCAGGTACTCCCGGATCCGGTCCTGCAGCACGTCGGAATGCTCGGCCAGCTGCGCGAACGCGGACTTGTCCAGGGCCAGCAGGGTGCCGGCGGTCGCGGCCGTGGCGGTGTAGTCCCACAATCCGTCCGAGACGGCCAGCACCTGGTCGCCGAAGTGGTCGCCGTCGGCCAGCACGCCCAGGGTGGTGTCGTCCCCGTACTTGCCCGCGCCGACCTTGGTGATCTTGCCGTGGGCGACCAGGAAGACCTGCTCGATCGGCTCGCCGAACTCGACGATGACCTCCCCGGCGCGCACCTCGCGCTGGGTGAACCGCTCGCCGATCGCGGCCAGCAGGCCGTCGTCCTCCACGCCGCGCAGCAGCGGCAGCTCGGTCAGCGAGGGCGGGAACACCCGTACCTCGTCCCCGGTCTGGGCGAAGCTGACCCGGCCGCGGCCGACCGCGTAGCTCAGCCGGCGGTTGACCCGGTAGGTGCCGCCGGAGACCTGGACCCACGGGAGCATCTTGAGCAGCCACCGCGAGGTGATGCCCTGCATCTGGGGCGGTGTCTTGGTGGTGGTCGCCAGATTCTTGGCCGCGGCGGTGTTCAGGCTCTGCTGCACGGTGTCCGCGCTCGGTGCCACATCGGAGTCGATTGTCATCGATCGTGCCTTCCGTCATCCATGGGGGTACCCGGCTCCGCGTCGTGCAGTTCGGGCTCGCTGCCAATCCTCCCGGCTCGCTGAGCAGCACGTCTATGACTCGAAAGAGTGAATTTCACGGCTCTGATATGTGGGTATGCAAGTGTTCCGGGCCGGTGGCGGGGGTCCGATGCGCATCCGTTCAATCAGGCCACGTATATATTGCCACGGGTTTTTGGCGGAGGGAAAGCCCTGCTCCGGGCGAGCTCCGCGGCGGCCGTCCGCAGCGCCCGGAAGCTCGGCGGGGCGCGGAACCGGTGCGGGGTGAGCCGGTGGTCACGCAACGGAACCGGACTCGGGGCGGACATCACCCGGAATCGTTTCCGGCGACCCGTCCGACCTGCTACGCGACCGAATACTGAGACGATTCAGCGGAGAATTCCGGTGATTCCGGCCCCGGCGCCCGGCCCGGCCGACCCCGGGGCGGCCCGGTAACACAGGCCTCGAATGACGTCGGGCCGGCCATCGGCGCACGTGGGCGGCGCGGCCGCGCGGACCGGGTCGCGCCGACCCGCGCGCCCGGCGCACCGGCCCGGAGGTCGCCGGCGCGCACCGCCGGAGAAACCCGCGCCGTAGCCCTTGACCAGGGCCGGGACCAGCGCAAGACTTACCCGTGCGGGAAGGGCTACCACGTTTCACCCCTTCGCAGTCGGACTCCGGCTGTCGTAGCAGAAGGCTTTGTGGCCCCTTCCCGTCCAAGCTGTCCGCACCCGGCCGCCGACAGCCGCGGCCGCGCCGCCCACCGGATTGCGCCGGTATATCCGAACCCGCACCCGCTGAGACAGATCTCTGCCATTGTGGGCGTACGGGCCGAGCGGGCGGCCCCCGGCTCAGTCGGCCGGCGAAGATCGCCACGGGAGCGGACATCACGATGGAACGTATATCAGGGCCCAGTTTCGCCTCCGGGTCGGCGTCGACGGCCGGCGGGGGCCGGCCGGAATCCGGAGCCGTCACCGCGGTGCTGGTCGAGCACCTCGGCGAGCAGGCGGGCGACCTGCCGGCCAGCGCCGGCGCCTGGCCGCCCTACGAGCACGTCAACGTCCAGATCGCCCTGGACCACTGGCTGGCCGGCGAGGGCACCGAGCACCGCGCGGTCGGCATCGCCGGCAGCCGGCACCGGTTGTTCGGCCTGGCCGACCTGCTCCAACCCGGACAGGACCTGGGGATGGCGCCGGGCAGCCTGTCCAAGGTCGACCGGGACTGCGGGCCGGACGACGCGACGTACAGCTGCGTGCAGTGCGGGCTGTATCTCGTCACCCAGGGCCAGACCCGCACGGTGATCCTGCTGCGCGGCAGCGACCAGCGCGGCCCGCAGCCGAACGTCACCGTCGAGGCCGTGTCCACCGATCCCCTGGCCGGGCGCCGGATCCTCGCCGAGATCAGGGTCCTGGCGATCGAGCACAACGTCTACCGCGGGCACGTCGTCACCTTCGGCAGCGAGCCGATGCGCCAGGAGGGCGGCGGACTGCTCTCCTTCCGCACCAGGCCGGTCCTGGACCGCGACGAGCTGATCCTGCCGGACGGGCTGCTGGAGGGGATCGAACGGCAGGTGCTCGGCGTCGCCCGGCACCGCGAACGGCTGCTCGCCCACGGCCAGCACCTCAAGCGCGGCGTGCTGCTGTACGGCGCGCCCGGCGTGGGCAAGACGCACACCATCCGCTACCTGATGAGTCAGATGCCCGGGACCACGGTGCTGATCCTGACCGGCGCCGCCCTGCACTTCATCCACGAGGCCTGCTCGATCGCCGCGGCCCTCGCGCCGGCCCTGGTCGTGATCGAGGACGTGGACCTGATCGCGATGGACCGGGACCACTACCGCGGCAACGCCCCGCTGCTGTTCGCGATGCTCAACGAGATGGACGGCCTGCGCGGCGACGCCGACGTGACCTTCCTGCTGACCACCAACCGGGCCGACGTGCTCGAACCCGCCCTGGTCGACCGGCCCGGCCGGGTGGACCACGCGGTAGAGCTGCCGCTGCCGGACGGCCGGGCCCGGGCCCGGCTGCTCGCGCTCTACCGCGGCGGTCTCGACCTGGACCTGCTCGACCCGGAGCGGATCGTCGAGCGGACCGAGGGGGTCACGGCCTCGGTTCTCAAGGAGCTGCTACGCCGGGCCGCCCTGCACGCCGCCGAGGAACTGCCGGACGACGCCCCCGGCAGCGCGCCGGACGCACCGCTCACGGTCACCGACCGGCACCTGATCGCCGCGCTCGACGATCTCGACGACTCGCGGAACCTGGTGACCAGAAGGCTTCTCGGAGCGGGCGTGGCAGAGTCCGTTAGAAGTGCCTCGGACCCAGCCGCCGTGCCGCCCTCGACCTGAGCCGTAGCTGCCCGGCTCAGGCCGCGCCGCCTTCCTCGGCCAGCAGCGCCGCTGCCAGCATCCGGGCCAGCCAGGCGCGGTACTCGGCCGCGGTCCAGCCGCGGGACCGGCGCAGCCGCTCGTGCACCTGCGGGGAGGTCAGCAGCCAGCAGGAGTCGGCCGCCCGGTCCGCGGACAGCCCGGTCCGCAGCAGGCCGGCCGCGGCGAGGTGGTCGACGAACGCGCGGGTGCCGGCCACCCGTTCCCGGTCCACGGACTCGGCGATCTCGGCCAGCTCCGGATCGGCCGCCGCGAACACGGCCAGCAATCCGGACAACCGCTCGTGCACGCCCTCGACGAATGCCGCGTACCCGGCGAGCTTCGCGCCCGGGTCCGGCTCGGCCAGCACGGCCCGCAGTTCGGCCCGCGCGTGCATCGGCAGCGGCTCGTCGTCTCCGGCCAGGGTCGCGTCGTAGACCGCCTTGACCAGCGCCTGCTTGCTGCCGAAGGCCTTGTACACCAACGGCGCGGACACTCCGGCGCGCTCGGCCACGGCCTGCACCGAGGTGGCCCGGTACCCGTCGCGCACCAGCAGGTCGCGGCAGGCGTCCAGGATCGCGGCGCGGTTGCGCAGGGCAGCCGCGCGCCGGCCGGTGCCGTCGTAATCGCGCGGTCCTTGCTGCGGTGCGGTCATCGGTTCCCTCGGCATCCCGGGCTGAAGACGGAGTTCGTCGGCGGCGGGCAATTTCGATATAAGAGACTATACTGAAAATGCCGCCCGCCGGACAGCCGGGCCGCCCGCACACCGAGGAGCAATCGTGGACGCGTCACCGCAGTACCCGCCGGGCGTGCACCGGCTGGGCGACGGCATGGTCAACTTCTACCTGGTCGAGGAGCCCGACGGCCTGGTCCTGATCGACGCCGGGCTGCCGAAGCACTGGGACGCCCTGGCCGCGCGGCTGGCCGAACTCGGCGCGGCGCCCGGGGACGTGCGCGCACTCCTGCTCACCCACGCCCACCCGGACCACCTCGGCCTGGCCGCGCGGCTGCACGACGAGGCCGGGACGGCCGTCTGGGTGCACGAGGCCGACGCCGCCACGCTCGCCGCGAAGAACCCGGCCCTGGCCGCGGCCAAACCCGAACGCGCGCTGGCCGGCTACCTGGCCCGCCGCCCGGCCGCGCTCGCCCTGCCGGTGCACCTGGCCCGTCGGGGCGGTTTCCGGCTCAGCCCGGTCGCGAACCCGCACACCTTCGCCGAGCGGCAGGAACTGACCGCCGTGCCCGGCCGCCCCGAGGTGCTCCCGCTGCCCGGCCACACGCCCGGCAGCGTGGCGTACGTGTTCGCCGACCGCGGCGTGGCCTTCACCGGCGACGCCCTGGTCACCTTCGACGGCCTGACCGGCAAACACGGCCCGCGCCTGGTCTGCCGCGGGTTCACCCATGACAGCGCGGCGGCTTATGCGGCACTGGATGTCCTGGAACGGCTCGACGTCCCCCTGGCCCTGCCCGGCCACGGCGACCCGATGGCCGACGGCCTCGCCGCGGCGGTCGATCATGCCCGGCATGTGGGGGTGGTGTGATTCGGCGGATGGCGGCCCCCATTCCAGCGAGGCTGGGCGGCAACGCAGCCTCCAAGCCAGGAGCGTTGCACGAGCTGATGCGCGCAAGAGTGTCCAGCGAAGGCAGATCGCGCGGACTCTCTGATCAGCGCAGCACCGAAGCTTCGTCGTCGCGTGGTGCCCGGTAGACGGTCACGATCGACGCGAAGGCCTCAGTCTCGATCCGATCGATGAAGTAACCGATGCACGGCTGCAGCGTTCGATTTGCGTTGAAGCATCGGTTCTTGAAGGCGTCAGGTGAGTTGGTCACAGCCCGGGGCTATGCTGAGGAACTGCGCGGGGGCCGGCACACGAAATCGCTGCCGCGGCCGCCGAGGCCTTCCCCCGGAAAGTCAGCTCTTGAGGGCTTGGACGATCTGCCGGGCGGCCCCGGCCGGGGTGATGTGCGTGGTGTCGATGACCTCGGCTTCCTTGTGCAGCCAGGTGTTGGCTGCTTCGGCGTAGGGTTCGACGTACCTGAGCCGGAATGTGGCCGGGCCGGGCCGGGGGTCGTTCTCGATGCGTTCGCGCAGAGTGTCCTGATCGGTGTGCAGGACGAAGTGCCGCACCGGGATCGCGTACTGATCGAGGCCTGATGTGATCTCGCGCCAATACTGCTCGACCAGGACGGTCATGGGAATCACGAGAGTGCCGCCGGTGAAGTCGAGCACACGGTAGGCGGTCTCGACGACGAACTGCCGCCACGGCGGCCAGTGCTGGAAGTTGTCCGTCTCTGGCAGCCCCGGCGTGATGTTCATGAGCGTCTCGCCGACGTCCTCGGCGTCGAACACGCGTGAATCAGGGATCAGCTGCTGCGCAAGTGTGCTGGTCGTCGACTTGCCCACCCCGTGGGTACCGTTGATCCAAACAATCATGGATCCGAGGCTGGCGGCGCGCGTGTCACAGCAGAGGGCTGCTATGTCACGGGATGGGCACAAGGGGATGCCGAGATGAACCTTCAGTACTGCTAACAGTCCCGACTGGCTGGTTCCTCGGCACCGCAGTGCAAAGCCAGTAGCGCACGGGCGCGATCCCGCAGGGTGTCATCGTCGTGCTGGCCGGAGACCTGGCCCGAGGAGCTGTGCGGAATGAGCCGCTGCGGGGCGTCGGCGAGGTGGTGCAGCGTCCTGAGGACCTCGTCGGGGCAGCGGCGCATCTCCAGCAGCGCGCTGACGGCGAAGAGCCCGAGCGGGGTAGCAGCGACGTGCCTGGCCAGGAGCGCGATCGGGCGCCGGGCATCCCCGGTGATCTGCCAGTACGCGCGGGCGGCCCGAACCGAGGGCCAGGTCTTCGGCCCGTCCATGAGCTTGGTCAGCAGCGGCACGCAGTCGACCGCGGTCGGCCCGAGGCGGCCTAGCTGCTGAGGCGTGAAGTCGTCCAGATAACCTCCGTCGGCGATCCGGCGCACGATGTCCACGGCCAGCCACTCCTCGCCGCTCACCGCACGATGCGCAGCCGCCGCCGCGACGCCCTCGGGTTGCGACCGCAGCCGCCCGACGACCTGGACGATCGCGTCCGCGGCAGCCGCGGCAACCGATTTGTCACCGATTGCGGGCCCCGCCTCGGCCAGGGTCCACAGCACCGCGGCAGTGTTGCGTCCGCGGCCGAGCAGCGCGATCAACTCCGGAACCGCCTCGGCCGCAGGCGCCCCGACCGCTCGAAGTGCGCCGCAGACCTCGATGACCTGGTTCTGGAAGCGCAACTCGATGCGCGGCACGGCGCGCTCCTCGGCCAGCAGATGCCGTCGGAGCAACGGGATCAGGACCGCGGCCCGCCCGCCGAACGCCTCGCACACGTCCCGGATCGCAGAACCCGGCCACACATCGCCGAACAGCGCCCGCTCGGCCGATTCCAAGGCTGATTCGTCGCGCAGCCGGGCCAGCGCACTGAGCGCCGCCGCCGCGGTACTGGGATTGTCGTGGTCCACCCAGGGGCGGACGGTCGCCGCGTAGGCCGGGTCCGGGGTCCCGATCCGCCCGGCCATCCGGGCCACGGCCTGCAACTCGGCACCGGGCCGGCGGGCGGCGGAACCTGCGTCGGCGAGGTGGCCGACCACGATCCGGATCGCCTCGCGCTCGCGGTCGCGCCAGGTGTCGGCGACCTCCCGCGCGAGATGGCTGCCGAGCCAGGAATGCCCGGTCCGGGCGGCCGTGATCCGCCGCGCGGCCCGCAGTTTCGCGTCCGGGTCCGGGTCCAGCGAAGCCAGGGCGTTGGCGGCCTCGTCCGCAAACGACCCGTCGGGCAGCGGCAGCGGCCCCCACGACGGCCCGCCGCCGTACTCCTCGGTCAGATCGCCGGCCACCGCGACCGTGTCGGCCAGGACGTCGACCACTTCCGGGTCCAGCTGCGGCCCGTCGACCGTGAGCAGCGTGGCCGCGGCGACCTGGCGCACCGCGGGCGCAGGGTCGGCCAACGCCCCTTCGAGCCGGTCGCGCAGGTCCGGCCAGTCCGGCTCCAGCCGGGTGAGCGCGGCCAGCACGTCCGCGCGCACGAGGCTGTCTTCGTCCTCGACGACGCGCAGATCGACCAGTTCCCGCGCCCGCTCGGGCCCGCAGGCTGTCAGGATCCTGAGAATCCCGCGCCGGACCTCGGCGCCCGGGTCGCGCAGCAGGGGCGCCAGCGACGGCAGCACCCGGCAGACCTCGACCGTGACCGCGCCACTGTCGGTCGCCGGATCCACGGCGCCCATGGCGAATCCGCCGCAACACATGGCTGCCATCAGGAACACGGCCGCCGCCCGGTCGCCCGGAGCGTGCAACGCGGCCTGCGCGAGGAACGGCACGGCGTAGGCGGACGCGTCGTACACGCTGCCCTGATGATTGATCGAGCTGATCAGCTCGTCCATCGCCGAGCGCCGCGCGACGGCGTCCTCGGACATCAACGCGCGCAGGAAATCCGGGAGGTCTGAGGCGCTGCCGTACGCGTGTGTCAGCTGCGCCCAGTCGACCGCGGCCAGTGAGAGCCCGTCGAACGGCTCCGGCTGGTCGGCGCGATCGGTCTGATCCGCGTGGTTCGCCTGCCCCACCTGCTGCGCGTCTTCGTCCACCAGACCATGAGATCACGACGGTCTGACAGTCCCGTCCGCAGGATCGGTCAATCGGCGGGCGGCCGCCAGCGGACCCGCGTGCCTCGGCGCAGGGAGCTGCGGACGTGCAGAAAGGTCAAGGTCAACGGCTGTCCGGCGCGGACCGCGTGAATGTGCAGGTGGGGTTCGGTGGAGTTGCCGGACGAGCCGACCAGCGCGATCTCCTGGCCTGCCGTCACCCGATCCCCGGCCCGGACCCGCACCGACCCGCACGCTAAGTGGGCGAGCAGCAGGCGCTCCCGGCCGGTGTCGATCACGACGTGATTCCCGGCCGGGCCTGCGGTGGGATCCGGGCGATCCGGATGCCCGTCCGCCGCCGCCACGACGGTGCCGTCGGCTGGGGACAGCACGGGCGTGCGGTAGACAGCGTAGTCAGACAACCGATTCGGCAGCAGCGGACGGCTCGAACGCCCGCCGCGCGCCGTGCCCACGATGTCCAGCGCGCCGCGCTGGGAGAGCGCGGGCCAGTGGTGGTTGAGGAGTTTTCCGTTGCCCTCCATGATCTGCCACTCACCCGGCGGCAACGGCCAGCGCAGAGGTTCCGTGCGACCGCCGAGCCGGTCACGTCGATCGTTGAGTGCTGCGATAGCCAGAAGTGCTGCCAGGCCAGGCAGAATCACGCTTCCCCACGACAGGTCTGCGGCCAGGCGGTGGCTACGGCTCGCCGTGTCGACCACCACCGAAAGCGCGACCGCGGCACATGCCCAACGTTCCCACCGCGGAACGATGGCGGCAGCCGGAATCCCCAAGCCCGCACAGCCGATCCCTATCAACGCGAGAAATGCCAGCGCACTCACCGAAGCGTCCCACGAAGCCTCCGCGAAAGCGCTGACAACCGGCACCACCAGCACAACCGGCCACAACCCGACCCCGACCGCCGCACGCACCACGGCACCCCGGCGAATCATCATACTGAGTGTGTCGGAATCCGCTGTACGACCCACATCTTCTTTGCCCCGCATACCCGATCGCCTTCCCCGCCCCGGATGGTCAAGCCCATTCTGGCACGCAAGACTTCAACTGCGACGGCTCGCATGCTGGATACGAACGGTATGCGGCGGGCTCACGCTTGTTGGGCTCCTCTGGTTCCTAGTTGCATGATTTCGCTGCGACAAACGCCGGCAGGATGATTTGATGTTGCCCATGTTAAGTGCCGCAGCGGGCTGGCTCAGTTCGCATGTTCGGGTTTCTCTAGGTGCTGTTGCCTCAGCGCTCGGGGCTGTGCTCGGTGCATGGGCAACCCTTCGGTCATCCGATCCGAACCGTCGTCTTCTGTACTCAATGGCGAAATTGACTTCGCTGATGACTGTGCCAAGAGGTATTCGAACGCGGGTGAAAGTCTTCTTCGACGATCAGCCGTTGACACAACCTTATGTACTTGTTGTTAAAGTAGCCGCCCGTGGGCGGCAGGACATTTCCAAAGGTGATTTTGAGGATGGCCCTCTGATCCTGGATGTGGGCGAATTCATTCGCGACGTGCTGGAAGTCTCTTCCAAGCCCACATGGGGTCCGACTCCGAAAGTCGTCGCCGAGGAGCGGACTCTGCACATCGGGCCGGCCCTGATCCGGCGGCGTCAGACTATTTTTATCTCTGTGCTGATTGAGGGCGGCAGCCCCCGCCTGTCCCGGCCTGCCGGGACAATCGCCAATGTTCGCGTACAGCCTGGAAGGCGCTTTCAGCGCAGGGATTTCGCCTGGCCGAGCAGTGCCCGTCTTCGGGATCCCAGGACGGTGATGATTGCAGCTCTGGCCATCTTGCTCGTGCTTTTTGGATTGGCTGCCGCATCAACACGTTCACCCGGGCTCATGTTTGATGGCGGTATAGAGGCAAGTCAAATCGGCAGTTTGCCCGGAAGGTAGGGCGGCCCCCGGCGAAGAGTCACACTGCCACGCTCGGCTGGTCGGCTACTTCACTTCCGGTTCGATCCTGATCGTGCTGGTCTACTCAGTGGCCTCCAACTCTGGCGCTATCACTGCCGCTCAGGTGATCAGGTTGGTCGCCCCGGGGTATTTGCAGTTCGTTCTCCGCGACGGCTCGACCCGTCCCCGCCGACTCCCGAAGGAAGAACCCCATGAGCATGGCCTACCTCGCCCAGCCGGACCAGCAGCAGAAGCTCGAATGGCTCGACGGCGGAATCTTCTCCGTCCTGCTCGACAGCGCGGCCACGGCCGGACAGCTGACCGTCGGCCGGTTCACCGTCAACAAGGGTGAAGCCCCGCCCTACCACGTGCACACCCGTGAGGACGAGATCTTCCTCCTGATCAAGGGCACCGCACTAGTCTGGTCGGACGACCAGGAATCGGAGCTGTCCGAGGGCGGCATCGTCTACTTGCCGAAGAACATCCCGCACGGCTACCGGATCACCTCCGACACCGCCGACCTGCTGATGATCTGCACGCCCGGCGGCATCGAGGGCATGTTCCGGCACGCCGGGCGCGACATGGCCACGCCTCGGCCCGAGGGCTTTGAGATCTCCCAGGACCTCATGGCCGAAGCCGCTGACCTGTACGGCCAGCACATCGTCGGCCCGCCGCGCTGATCGAGTGCTTCTCGCGGGGCTTCGCCGCAGTCCTCGGCGACCGACAACCGACCACAGCTGCCGCCGCCGGCCGCCGCCGACAAAGCCCCGCAAGAAGCCCCAACTCAACTGGCCCGAGCCGCCGCCGTCGGGCTCGACCCGAAGTTCGTCGTGGCGGACGCATGCAGCGCCGCGTACGCCCCGCCGGCCGCCAGCAACCCCTCATGCGTCCCGACCTGCTCGATCCGGCCTTCCTTCATCACGATGATCCGGTCGGCGTCGCGGATCGTGGACAACCGGTGCGCGACGACGAACGTGGTCCGGCCGCGGACCAGCCGGCGCAGCGCCTCCTGGATCAGCGCCTCGGAGCGGCTGTCCAACGCCGAGGTGGCCTCGTCCAGAATCAGCACCTTCGGGTCGCGGATCAGTGCCCGGGCGATCGCCAGCCGTTGCTTCTGGCCGCCGGACAGCCGGGCCCCGCGCTCGCCGACGACCGTGTCCAGGCCGTGCGGCAGCTGGTCGACGAACTCGAGCGCGTTCGCGTCCTGCAGCGCGGCCCGGATCGTCTCCTCGGGGACGTCGTCGAGGCCGTACGTCACGTTCTGCCGGATGCTGCCCTCGAACAGGATCGTCTCCTGCGGCACCACGGACACGAACCTGCGGTAGGTGCGCAGGTCCAGCTCCTGCATGTCCACGCCGTCCAGCTCGATCCGGCCGCTGGTCGGGCGCAGGAAGCCTATCAGGAGGCTGATCATGGTCGACTTGCCCGCGCCGGACGCGCCGACCAGCGCGATCGTCTCGCCCGCGCGCACGGTCAGGTCCGCCTCGCAGACCGAGGGCTGCTCGGCGCCGTTGTAGGTGAAGCCCACGTCGCGCAGGGTGAAGTCCCCGCGTACCGCGGTCACCTCGGCCTTGCCCTCGTTGACCTCCAGGTCCGGCGCCTGGAGCACCTCGCCGATCGAGCGCACCGACTCCAGGCCGCGGCTGACCACCGGGGCCAGGCTCAGCACGGCGGTGAGCGAGCCGGTCAGGGTGGTGAAGAACGCGCTGAGCATGACCACGTCGCCGGGCGTCACGCCCCACGTGCCGTAGTACGCGACCGCCGCCGACCCGGCCAGGCAGCCGACGCCGAGGGTGTTGAGCGTGATCCAGGACAGCGCGCCGAACCGGCCGTTGACCCGGTCCAGGTCCAGGCCGGCGTCGCGCACCCGGCGCAGCGTGCCGCCGACCCGTTCGATCGCGCTGTGCTCCAGGCCGTGCCCGCGGGTGATCGGGATCAGCGCGGTCATCTCGATCACCCGGCTGGACAGCTGCTCGACCTCGGTCCGGAACGACTCGTTGCGGGTGCGCAGCCGGGTGCGCAGCTTGCCGACCAGGATCGCGGCCGCCGGGACGACGACCAGGAACACCGGCAGGAACGCCGGAGTGCGCAGGCCGATGATGATCAGGCCGCCGGTCAGGCTGGTGAACGCGGTCAGGCCGCCGTCCGCGGACTGCTGCATCATCTGTTCGATCGTCTCGACGTCGCGCACGACCTTCGTCTGCAGCACGCCCGAGCTGACCCGGGAGTGGTAGCCGATCGACAGGTCTTGGAGCCGTCGGCACAGGGCGAACCGGAGGCTGTTGCTGATCCGCCGGATCGCCCGGCTGTAGCAGCGTACGTAGATCAAGTGGCCCGGGTAGTTGAGCAGCAGCAGGCACAGCAGCAGCCCGCAGTTCTCCCACAACCGCGAGACCGGCTGGTGCTCGGTGACCACGTCGATCACGTTCGCGGTGACGAGCGGCAGCAGCCACACCGGGCTGCTCTTGACGAAGAACACCAGAGTCCCGGCGATCAGTCGCCACCGGTCCTCTCGGCAGAGGTATGCGAGGGTGTGCAGCGGGTGTTCGCCGCGGTAGCTGTGGTCGAGGGGTTGCGGGCTGGGCGAGTGCGCCATGAGGGTCCGGCTCCGTGGTGGTGGGCTACCGGCGCCGTGACGTCCGCGGCCTCGGCCGCACAAGGGCGCGGACATCGACCAGAACCGGCTGTCGACGGACTGATCTTAGCCATCACCGCACGTCAGTGGCCACTCAATATCGTTCTGTGGACAGGGTTGCGGCGAATCGGCGGTCTTGGGCGCCGGCCGGGGGCGTGGGGGTCACGGTACGCTGAGGCGCAGAGCCTTCCGGTCCACCTGGATCCGCGTCCGGTGATAGCGCGGCGTCGTGGAGTTGCATTGCTGGCACTGCTGATCCTCGTCGTCGGCGAGGTCGTCGCGTCCTACCTGTGCTTCGGTGCGGGTGCCGACGCTCGTAGCGCCGCGTCCGGCGTGGGCGGCACCGTGCATGTGATCTGGGTCATGGCCACGCCGGCCGTGATCGCGGCCCTGGTCGCCTACCCGTTCTTCCGATCCGCTTACTGGCGCGGCAGAACCGCCCGCGGGTTCGCGCTGAGCTACCCGGTCTGGGAGTCGGCCCGGTACTGCGCGCGGTGCGATGCGGTGTGGATACCGCCGGCCGCGGCCGCCGCCTCGGCCGCCGTCGCCGACCTGCCCGGCTTCCCGGCCCAGCGAATGCTGAGCACCACGGAGTTCCGCCTCGTCCTGCGCCGGGTGGGCGGGTTCGAGCATCTTTCCTGACCGGGCAACGGTTTTCGCCCCAGCCGAGCAGGTCAGCGCCAGGCGCCGCCGCCAACGCAGCCGGCTTGTGTCGCAGACCGCGTTCAGGGTATCCGGGCGGCATGTCGGTACACAGTGAAGAGGCGAAATCCGAGGCGGCGCCCGAGACGCCCGCCGGGCCACACCGTCCGCGGCGCGGCCCGCTGCTGTTGGGGCTCGCGCTCCTCGTCGTGGTCGCGCTCGCGCTCTACTTCTCCTACGGCCGCAACGGTTCGCCCGCGATCCCGGCGGCGAATCCCGCAGCGAACCCGGCCGCCGGACAACCGCTGCCGCTGCCGCAACAACAGCAGGGTGCTGCGGCTGGCAGCTACAGCGCTGTCGGCATCACCACCGTGGAGCTCGACGGCTTCTCCGGCAACATCACGGTGACCGCCGCCCAGACCGCCCAGATCACCGACACGGTCCAGAATGGGAAACCGCTCTCCCAACTCGACTCGGCCACGCACACTCTGCGGCTGTTCTGCGCCGCCGGTGCGGGCTGCCCGTCGGGCAACTACGTCGTGACCATCCCCGAACACGTCGGCCTGGTCCTGCACCAGGCGTCCGGCCAGACCCAGCTCGTCGGCCTCTCCGGCCCGGTCGACATCACCGCGAGCTCCGCGAACACCATGGCCACGGGCCTGACCACGCCCGACTTCACCGCGGTCATCACCAGCGGACGGCTCGACGCGTCCTTCTCCGCCGCACCCGCCAAGATCTCCGTCTCCGTCGTCTCCGCCCAGGCGACCCTGCACCTGCCCGCCGCCGCGACCTACGCGGTCGCCCAACAGGTGGCCTCCGGAAACGTGCAGGTCCAAGTCCCGCAAGACCCGAACTCCACCCACGTCATCGACGCCGCCGTCACCTCCGGCCAGGTCACGCTGGTGACCACCTCGTAGACGAACCCGGCGACGACAACGCCAAGGGGGCGCGACCGTAGGCAGACGGTCGCGCCCCTCGCGTCACTCAGAGCAGGTCAGCAGGCTGACAGCTCAGCAGATCAGCTGAACTGGAACCAGTTGACGTTGACGAAGTTCCCGCCAGTGCTCGTCGTGAAGGTCACGTACAGGTTGTGCGTGCCGCTCGGCGCCGGGGAGCCGGTGGCCGTGGCGGTGGCCCAGGTCTGCCAGCCGCCGGTCCCGTTCACCGTGACCGCGGCGAACGGCGCGGCGGTGACCGAGTCCAGCCGGAACTGGACGGTGCCGATGTTGGTACCCGCCACCGCGGAGGCGACCCGGGCCTGCACGGCGCCGGTCAGGCCACTGCCGAAGTTGACGTTGTTGTACTCGAGCCAGCTGGCGGAGTTGATCCAGCCGACATCGCTGCCGCCGCCGGTGTCACCGGTGGCCTCGGTCTGCACCGAGTTCTCCGAGGAGTACGTGGAGGCGGTGACCTTCACCGGGGTGTTGGTCGGGGCCGAGCCGGCGAAGGCCTGCAACTCCCACAGCGAGTAGCCGTACTGGGTGGCCCGGGCGGTGCCGTACAGCCGCAGGTACCGGCCGCTGCCCGAGACGTTCAGGGTCTGGTTGCCGCCGGTGCCGGTCGTGGTGGAGTAGATCGTGGTCCAGTTCGTGTTGTCGTTCGACGTCTGGATCTGGAAGGCCGTGGCGTACGCGGTCTCCCAGTTCAGCACGACCTGGCAGATCGACTGGGTGGAGCCCAGGTCGACCTCCAGCCACTGCGGGTCGGTGAACGCGCTGGACCAGCGGGTGCCGAGGTTGCCGTCGACCGCGTCCTTGGCCGGGAAGCCGGCGTTCTCGGTCGAGGAGGCGGTGGCGGTCTTGTTCAGGGCGACGTCGGTCGTCCCGCAGGTGCCGCCGGTGCCGCCGGCCGGGTTGACCGTCCAGGTGAACGAGGCGGACCCGGTCGCGCCGGTGCCGTCCTTGGCGCTGACCGTGACGTTCGAGGTGCCGGCCGCGGTCGGGGTGCCGGAGATCAGGCCGGTCGAGGCGTTGATCGACAGGCCGGCGGGCAGGCCGCCGGCGGTGTAGGTCAGGGTCTGGCCGGAGCCGGAGTCGGTGGCCGAGACCTGGGCGCCGGCCGCAGTGCCGACCGTGGAGGTCTGGTTGGCCGGCGCGGTCACGGTCACCGTGTTCGCGCCGGTGCCGCCGCCGGTGGGCAGCTTCCACTGCTGGTCGGTCGCGTCAGTGCAGGTCTCGATGTCCAGCCGCGACCCGGTGTTGCCGGCCGGGTCGGTCAGGCACAGGTTCGAGTTCGGGTTGAGCAGTTCGCCGTTGGCCTCATGCGTCCAGTTCTGCGCGTTGCTGGCGTTGCACGCGTACCAGTCGACGTCGGTGCCGCTGGTGGTGCCGGCCGCCACCACGTCCAGGCAGCCGCCCTGCACCCGGACGGTTCCGTCCGTGTACGGCGACCACTGCTGGCCCGCGCTGCCGTTGCAGGCGGCCAGGCCGATCGGGTTGCTCTCGGTGTTCAGCGAGTTCTGGTTGTTCAGGCACAGGCCGTTGAGGCCGGTGAGCGCGCCGGTGGCCGAGGCGGTGCCGGCCGGGGTGGAGTTGCCGCCCTGCTCGTACACGGCGACGTACGCCACGCTCATCGACGCGCCGGAACTGGTGGCCGAGGTCGGGGTGGTGGAACCCTCGACGCCGTCCGGGTAGTTGCCGCCCATGGCCAGGTCCCAGATGATGAAGAACCCGTGGTCGACCGACGCCTGCCAGGCCGCGGTGCCGACCGACGCCTCCGTGATGGTGCTCTCCACGGTGCCGTCCATCAGGAATTGCATGGTCTCGGCGCTGGTGTTGGTGCGGTCCACGATCACCGAGTAGGTGTGGTAGCCGGTCTCACAGCTCGAACTCGTGTCCGGGCAGTTGATCAGGGCGTGCCCGGGGCTGTCGGCCGAGTTGTGGAAGGTCTGCGAGGCCTGGTTCAGGCCGTTGACGTCCTCCATCATGTCGATCTCGCCCGACTGCGGCCAGCCGCCGCCGGTGCGCATCGGGGAGCCCAGGGCCCAGAAGGCCGGCCAGTAGCCCAGGCCGTTGGCCGGGTCCGGCTGCTCGATCGAGGCGGTCATCTCCAGCTTGCCGCCGGCCGGGGCCTGGAAGTCGTCCCGGGTGCTCTCCAGCCGGGCCGAGGTCCAGGTGCCGCCGCTGTCGATCGCCTTGAGCACCAGGTGGCCGTTGCCGTCCAGGTAGGCGTTGCCGGTCGAGTTCGTGGTCTGCTCGATCTCGCCGGTGCCGTATCCGGTGCCGATGTCGTAGAACCAGTTCGAGGCCGCGGGGGCCGAGCCGGCTGCGCCGGCGAAGTTGTCCGAGAACACCGTGTTCCAGCCCGAGGGCGCGGGCGGCGCGGTGCCCGCGTGGGCGGACGGTGCGAGGGAGAGCACTGTGACGAACGCGGCGATGAGGCCGGTCACCGCGAGTATGGCGAATCGTCTTAGGGTATGGATGTTATAGCGTGCGTGCACGAGCATGCGTGGAATCCTTCAGGGCGATGGGCGATTGTCTCAGTCCCCTGCCGTCCGTCCGCGGCCGCTGGGTATGCGGTCGCGAGCGGGAGGGGGCCGGGGTGCATGCCAAACGGCGTGGGACGGCCGCCCGACTGGTGGTGAGAGCGTCGGCCCGCATGCGCGACGCTGTGGTGGATCCGCCGGTGCTCCGGTGGGCGCGGGAGGCGTCGAGGCGCTGGTGGCGTCTCGGCGGGCCCCAGCCTGAGGGAAGGCGCGACCTCGCCGCGGGTGCCGGGGTGCCGGCGGTGGCGTTCTCGGAGAGCGCTCTCCGAGATACGTTATGTATACGGCCGCGTTGCTACCGCGTCAAGAACTCTTCACGTCAAGGATCGGTCATGGCCATCCGGCAGCGTCCGGCCGGACGCCCTGGCGGTGTATATCGGCGTTGAGCAGGGCGAATGTGCTCGACCAGGGGCGCCGGCGAGATGTCGCGCGGGTTTCCGACCAGCCCGACCAGCCCGACCGGCCCGACCGGCCCGGCTCTGCGCAGGTGGGGGCGGACCGGCCCCCGGTTGGGACTCCCGGAGGTCTGCGACCGCGCGGCCGGATCCGACACCGGACCCGGGCCGGACCTCAGGCCGGATCCGCCACCGAATCCGACCTCGAAGCCGCCGCGGCGCAATCCGCGCCCGAGTCCGCGCCCGCCTCCGTTCCCGGATCCGGTTCGCCCGGCAGGATCGAGGCCTCGGCCCGGGCGGCGAAGACCGCGATCACGGCGGCGCTGCCGGCCAGCGCGGCGATGCTCAGCAGGGCGATCGGCAGTCCGACCAGGTCGGCCAGGAAACCGATCACCGGCGGCCCGGCCAGCATCCCGCTGTAGCCCAGGGTCGAGGCCACGGCCACCCCGGCCGGCCCGTTCAGCGCCCCGGCCCGGCCGATCACCGCCGGGAACTGGTTGGCCAGGCCCAGCCCGACCAGGACGAAGCCGACCAGCACGAGCGGCAGCACCGGCGCGAGGGCGGCCAGCACCATCCCGCCGGCCGCCAGCCAGCCGCCGAGCACCAGCACGGTGGTCCGCCCGAGCCGGGCCAGCAGCCACGACCCGGACAGCCGGCCGACCACCATCGCGATCGAGAAGCTGGCATAGCCCGCCGCGGCCAGGCCGACCCCGGTGTGCAGGTCGGTCCGCAGGTGCAGCGCGGCCCAGTCGGCCATCGCGCCCTCGCCGTACGAACTGCACAGCACGATCGTGCCGAACACGATCACCAAGATGCGCACCCGCCGGGACGCCCGCGGCCGCGCCGATCCGGAGTCCGCGACCGCGACGCCGTCCCCCTCCGCGCCCGACGCCACCTCCTGCTTCGCCCGCCGGGACGACACCCGCCGGTTCAGCTGCTCCGAGGCCAGCGGCGGGCAGCGCAGCATCATGGTGCCCAACACCGCCGTCAGAGCCAGGCCGACCACGCCGACCACCGTCAGGTGCCAGGCCGGGCTCAGATACACCGCGATCACACCGCCGGCCACCGCCCCGATCAGCCCGCCGCCGCTGTACGCCGCGTGGAACATCGGCATGATCGGCCGCTCGATCTCCTCGACCACGTCGACCGCGGCGCTGTTGATCGCCACGTTCAGCCCGCCGTACCCGGCGCCCAGCACCAGCAGCACCGCGCCGAGCGCCCCGACCGAGGTGGTCAGCGGCGGCAGGATCACGCTCAGCGCGAGCAGGGCGCTGGTGGCCACCGCCACCGGGCGGCTGCCGAACCGGGTGCAGAACCGGCCGGTCACCGTCATCGTGACCACCGCGCCGCCGGACACGCCCAGCAACGCCAGGCCCAGCGCCCCGG
Source organism: Actinocrinis sp. (assembly GCA_035943635.1). Lineage (GTDB taxonomy): Bacteria > Actinomycetota > Actinomycetes > Streptomycetales > Catenulisporaceae > DASZBX01. The sequence goes on from DASZBX010000106.1 coordinate 48,478, forward strand.
GCGAGGCCCCGACGTGCGCCTTGATCTGCGGCACCCGGACCACCCAGTTGGCGAACAGGAAGCCGTCGAGCATGAAGAACGCGGCCACCAGGGTTCGCATCCGCCGCGCCGCCTCGCTCGGCGGCGTCGGCGGGGGCGCGGGGTTCGGCTCGGTCGTGGCCGGCCGCTGCGCGCCCGCCGTCGGTTCGTGCGACCTGCTCGGCAAGCGCCGGCCTCCTCGGAGCGGACCGGTCGGGGATCGGGGTGATCCACTCCTGTCCGCCACAATAGTCCTCGCGGGAACTGCGCCGCGCGGGGGTTTCGGCCGCCGGCCCGAGCCCGCGGCGCATTGTCTACGGAAGGGAACCGCATGATGCGTTTCGGGTACTGGATGCCGATCTTCGGCGGCTGGCTGCGCAACGTCCCGGACGAGGACATGACCATCGCCTGGCCCTACGTCCGGCGGCTGGCCGCCGACAGCGAGCGCTGGGGTTTCGACCTGACCCTGATCGCCGAGCTGAACCTCAACGACATCAAGGGACACCGGGCGCCGTCGCTGGACGCCTGGACCCTGGCCCCGGCCGTCGCGGCGGTGACCGAGCGGCTGGAGCTGATGCTCGCGGTCCGGCCGAACTACCACGCGCCCGCGCTGGCCGCCAAGGCCCTGTCCACCCTGGACACGATCGCGCCGGGCCGGGTGAGCCTGAACGTCGTGTCCTCCTGGTGGAAGGATGAGGCCGCGCAGTACGGCGCGCCGTTCGACGTGCACGACGCCCGCTACGAGCGTACCGAGGAGTGGCTCGGCCTGGTCGGGCGGCTGCTGCGCGAGGAGACGGTCACCCACCGCGGGCCGCTCTACCAGGTGGAGGGCACGGTCCTGGAGCCCAAGCCCTCCCGGGTGCCGCCGGTCTACATGGGCGGGGAGTCCCCGCGGGCCAAGGAGGTCATCTCGGCCCGCGGCGACGCCTACGTCATGCACGGCGACCCGCCCGAGGTGATCGCCGAGAAGATCGCGGACATGCGGGCCCGGCGCAAGGCGGCCGGACTTGCGCCGCTGACGTTCGGCGTGGCCGGGTACGTCGTGTGCCGCGACACCGAGGCCGAGGCCCGGGCCGAGGTCGAACGGATCCTGGACGTGCGCGCCTCCCCGGAGGCGTACGCCTCCTACCAGGACTTCGTCGAGGGCTCACAGCTGGAGTCGCGGGTCTCGCTGGAGGAGTACGGGGTCTCCAACCGGGGCCTGCGCACCGGCCTGGTCGGCACCCCGCAGCAGATCCAGGCCCGGATCGACGAGTACGAACGCACCGGAGTCGGCCTGCTGCTGTTGCAGTTCTCCCCGCAGCACGAGGAGATGGCCCGGTTCGGCCGGGACGTGATCGCCCCCCGCCGCGCGGCCGCCCGGGGGGCCTCGGAAACGCTGCCGGACTGATGCGTCCGCGCGTGCATGGACTCGGCCGGCGCGGGCACACGGGCCGTCCCGGCGAGTGGCGGCCCGCGTTCGGGCCGCGGAGACTTTAGACTTCTCCCGCGGCGCACGCTCCCGCCGCCACCGCCGGCACCGCCCGCCTCGATGGAGGACCTTGACACATGACGGTCGACGATCCAGGGACCGGCGTGTTCGCGACCGGGGAGATCGACCCGTCCGCCCCGGGTTTCCTCGGCGTGGACGTGCACCGCACCGATCCGGGCACGGTCGTGTGCCGATTGGCCGGGGACCTGGACCTGGGCAGCCTGGCCCCGGTCCGCGCGGCCCTGGACGGCGCGCTCGAGTCCGGTACCGGCCTGCTGGTGGTGGACCTGGCCGGGGTCGACTTCTGCGACTCCTCCGGCCTGAACCTGCTGCTGCAGGTCCGGATCGAGGCCGAGGCGGCCGGGGTCCGGCTGCGGCTGGCCGCGCTGACCAGCCAGGTGGCCCGGGTGTTCGAGCTGACCGGCGCGCTCGAAGTGTTCTCCGTCCACGCCGACGCGGAAGAGGCGCAGCGTGCTTAACGTGCGTGAGGTACGCGAGGGACGGGCCGCGGCCCGGGGGCGGTGTCCCCGATGAGCCAGGCGGACTTCGCCTCGGCCCGGCCGGAGCCCGAGCAGCCGGCCGACCTGGCCGCGGCCGCGGTCTCGGTCGTGGACGACCCGCCCGCCCACCCGGCCGAGGCGGCCCACCCGGACGAGGCGATCGTGCCCGACGGCACCGGTTCGGCCACGGCCCCGGCGACGCTCCCGGCCGAGACCCCGGACCCGGCTCAAGCCCCGGACCCGGCCGAGGTCCCCGCCGCCGCGTCCGGCCACCGCCGGATCGACCTGCCCGGCACGCCCAGCGCGGTCACGATCGGCCGGGACTTCACCCGACAGGCGCTGACCGACTGGGGCTGGACCCCGGCCCAGCCCGACCCGACCCGGCAGACCATTGCCGCGGATATCCTGTTGGTCGTCTCCGAACTGCTCGCGAACGCGGTCATGCACGCCGGCGGCGCCCGCGCGATCGCGGTGGACGACGGCGCCGCGACCGGCGCGTTCCGGCTCGAAGTGGTCGACGGCGACCCCGCGCCGCCGGTGCCCCCGGCCGAGCACCGGCCCGGCCTGCCCGGCGGCCACGGCCTGCTGATCGTGGCCAAGCTCACCGACCGGTGGGGCGTGATATCCGCCGCGGACGGCAAGACGGTCTGGGCCGAGGTCGATCTGACCCGACTGGCCGGCGACCTCGCCGCGCCGCCGACCCCTTGAGCGGAAACGGGCAGGCCGAAGCCCAGATGCAGGAGCGCTGGACCCCGTCGGGCGTCCGCCTGCGACAGATCACGGCCGGCCCCGGCCGGTGGAACTGGCTGTTCGTCCCCGGCGGCCCGGGCCTGGGCTCCGAGTCGCTGGCCGGCCTGGTCGAAACGGCCGACGTCCCGGGCACGGTCTGGCTCGTCGACCTCCCCGGCGACGGCTCGAACCGCGCGCTCCCCACAGTTCCCCATGATCCCTACGCCGGGTGGCCGGACGTCATCGCCGAAGCCGCGCGGGCCGTGGACGACCCGGTCATGGTCGGCCACTCGACCGGCGGCATGTTCATGCTGTCCGCCCCGGAACTCGAAGGCCTCCTGACAGGCATGGTCCTGGTCAGCAGCGCCCCGCACGCCGCCTGGCGCGCCATGTTCGGCAACTGGGCCGAACAGCACCCGCTTCCGCAGGTCGACGCGGCCGCCGACCAGCACGCCCGGAACCCCGACGACCAAACCCTGCGCGCCCTGACCATCGCCGCCGCGCCATGGAGCTTCACCGAAGCCGAACTGCCCGCCGGACGCCGCCTGCTCGCCGACCTGCGCTACTGCCACGAGGCCGTGGCCTGGGCCGACGCGAACTTCGACGAGACCTTCGAATCCCGCTGGTCACCCCGCGCACTCCCGACCCTGATCCTGAGCGGCGGCGAGGACCGGGTGGTCGACCAGACCCTCTGGGACGCCGAACCCGCCTTCGACCGCCCGACCGTCCTGCGCCGCCGGATCCCCGGAGCCGGCCACTTCCCCTGGCTCGGGGACCCCGGCGCCGTGCGGTCAGCCTTCGCCGACCTGGTCGATCTTCTCGACGGTCAGCGGTAACCGGCCACCGCCGGCCCAGGCCACCGCCGGCCCCGGCCGGCTCCCGGACCGGCGTCAGCGCCCGGACCCGCCCGCCGAATGCCAGGCCAGCCGCAGGACGGCCAGGTCGTCGGCATGCCGTTCGGCGTTCAGGTCCCGGGTCCGGGTCATCAGGTGGTCCAGCAACGGCTCGGCCTCCCCGGTCGGCGCCGCCGCGATCAGGTCGATCAGCCCGGCCACCCCCAACCGCTCCGGGCCCGCCCCGGAATACCCCTCGATCAGGCCGTCGGTGTACATCAGCAGCGCCCCCGACGACGGCAGGGACACCTCGGTCGGGTGCCACGCGCGCCGTCCGGGCAGGATGCCCAGCGCCATCCCGTGCCGGGCCGGGACCTGGCGCGCCGGGCCGCCCGGGCCGGTCAGCAGCGGCTCGTGGTGCCCGGCCAGGTACACCGTCGCGCGCCCGGCGGACAGGTCCAGCGTGGCGATGCTGCACGTCGCGAACATCCCGACCGAGGGCCGCTCGGCCACCAGGACCTGCTCCAACAGGTCGAGCAGCTCGATCCCGCCGTGCCCGGCCAGGGTCAGCGCCCGCCAGGCGATCCGCAGGCACACGCCCAGGGCCGCCTCGTCCGGGCCGTGCCCGCTGACGTCGCCGATGATCGCGTGCACGGTGTCCCCGCCGGTCTGCACCGCGTCCAGGAAGTCCCCGCCGAGCAGGCCGCCCTCCCGGGCCGGCAGGTAGCGGGTGGTGGCCGTGACCGCGCCGGCGGCCAGCAGCGGGGCGGGCAGCAGGCCGCGTTCCAGCCGCCGGTTCTCCTGGGCCCGGATCTGGTTCTCCCGCAGCTCGGCGCTGGCCTGCTCGGCCTGCTTGCGCTGGACCGCGTACCGGATCGAGCGGTGCAGCAGGGCCGCGTCGATCTGGCCCTTGAGCAGGTAGTCCTGCGCGCCGTTGGCCACCGCGCGGATCCCGGCCCGGGAGTCGGCCAGCCCGGTCAGCACGATCACCGCCGCGGCCGGGCAGGCCTGCTGCACCGCGCTGATGAAGGGGGTGCCCGAGGCGTCCGGCAGGTTCAGGTCCAGCAGCACGCAGTCCGCGGACTGCTCGGCCAGGTCGGCCAGGGCCTGGGCCAGGGTCTGCTTCCAGCGCAGGGTGAACGGCAGCCCGGTGTCGGCGAGCAGCTCCTCGACCAGCAGGGCGTCGCCCGCGTCGTCCTCGATCAGCAGGATCCGGTGCACGTCGGCGTCGCCCTCGGGCAACGGGCGGACGGGCCGGGCCTCGGCCCGGGGGCCGCGGGTCGGGTCGGGGGTCATGGCTGTGGCTCCGCGGTCGAGTCATGGGCGAGACCGCCCGGTGCTGCTGAGACTGCTCCGGCTGTCGGGGTCACGCCGGCCGTTCCGGCCGGACTGCCCGCGCCGGCGCTCCCGTCCGCCAAGGCCGACCGGCCCGGCGGCACGCCGCTGTCGGACAGGCTGAACGCGATCCGGGTGCCCGGGCTGTGCTCCGGGTCGACGCTGATCGTGCCGCCGTGGAACTCGACGATCTTCTTGCACAGGGCCAGCCCGATCCCGGTGCCCGGATAGGACTCCTTCGTGTGCAGCCGCTGGAAGATCACGAACACCCGGTCCGCGTACTGCGGGCTGATCCCGATGCCGTTGTCCGCCACCGCGAAGTTCCACCGGCCCTCGCCGCGCTCGGCCGACAGGTGGATCTGCGGCGGCCGGTCCGGCGAGCGGAACTTCACCGCGTTGCCGAGCAGGTTCTGCACCAGCATGCCCAGCTGGGTGGCGTCCCCGACCACCTCGGGCAGCGGGTCGTGGGTGATCTGCGCCCCGGACTCGGCCACGGCCATGCTCACCGCCTCCACCGCCACGGCGAACACCCGCTCCAGGTCGACCGTGCTCAGCCGGGTGTTGACCCGGCCGACCCGGGAGAAGGTGAGCAGGTCGTTGATCAGGACCTGCATCCGGGTGGCGCCGTCGACCGCGAAGGCGATGTACTGGTCGGCGCGCTCGTCGAGCTGCCCGGCGTAGCGGCGTTGCAGCAGCTGGCAGAAGCTGGCCACCTTGCGCAGCGGCTCTTGCAGGTCGTGCGAGGCGACGTAGGCGAACTGCTCCAGCTCGGTGTTGGACCGGCGCAGCTCGGCGGTCTGCTCGTCCAGCCGCCGCCGGCCGCGATCGGACACGTCCAGCTCCGCGACCAGGCGCTGGCGCATCCCCTCCACGTCCCCGGCCAGCGTGCGCAGGTCCGGCGGCCCGGTCGGCGCGATGACGTGCCCGAGATCGCCGTCCGCGACCTGCCGGGCGTCGGCCGACAACCGGCCCAGCGGGGTGGTCACCCCGCGCCGCAGACCCTCGAACACCAGCGTCGCGAGCAGCAGGATCACCGCGGCGATGGCGGCGAACACCCAGTCGCACAGGTCCTCCGCGTCCCGCTGGCTGGTGCGCGCGGCCGCGCGGGCGGCCTGCAGCTGGTTCTGCTCCGCGGTGGCCGCCGTGCGGACCGCGTTGAACAGCTGCACGCCCTCGTCCGCGCGCTCGGTGGCCAGCGCGATCGGCCCGCCGGCCGGGGACTGCGCGATCGGCTGGGCGATCTGCTCCTGCCAGGTGCCCGCCCGCGCGAGCACCTCGTCCAGGGCCGCGATGTCCGCGGAGTCCCCGGCCAGGAGCGTGCGCAGCTGGGCGGTCGCGGTCTTCTGCTGGGTCAGGCCGTCGGTGTAGGGGGTCAGGAACGGCGGCTGCCCGGTCAGGCCGTAGCCGCGGATCCCGGTCTCCTGGTTGATCAGCGCGGTCTCCAGCAGGACGGCCTGCACGTAGGCCGGCGAGGCGCGGTTGACGATCGCGTCGGTGAACGTGGAACTGCGGTGCAGCGCCCACACGCCGAGCGCGCCGAGCACGATCAGCAGCGTGATCGCCCCCGCGGTGGCCCGGCGCAGCCACTGCCGCGTGGTCCAGCCGGCCCGGCCCGGCGGGTCCGGCCGGCGGCCGCGCGCGTCCTGCGGAACGGCGCCCTGCATGGCCATGCGGCTCGGATCCTCTCGGCGGTACGCCCCGGTCGGAGGGGCGCGGGGTCGGCCGGGCCCGGTCGGCACGCGGCAGCCACACCTTACCTTCCGCGTGACAACGGTGGTTGTCGTGGCACGAGAAGGGGCCCTAGTCTGTGCGCATGCCCGGCACACACTTCATGGTCATCCTGTCCGACGGGGAGATCGCCGAGATCGCCGACGCGGCGGTCTCCGACTCGGCCGCGCGGCTGACCCAGGCCGCCGGCCGCCCGCCCCCGAGGCCGCGGCCGAGGCCGAGGCGCTGGCCCGGCTGCTCGCCCTGGCCGAGCTGCGCCGCGCGGTGGACCGGCTGGCCGACCGGGCCGCGGCCGGGGCGGTGCGCGCCGGGGCCGGCTACCCGCAGCTGGGCCGGGCCTGCAACATGAGCCGGCAGGGCGCCCGGCGCCGCTGGCCCGGACTGGTCCCCTCCCGCACCCCTTCCCCCGCCCACCCCGCAGACCGGAGCCGTTGATGAGTCCCGCCGCCTACGCCCACGACATCCTGCTGGTGGAGGACGATGCGGCCGACGCGTTGCTGATCGAGGGCGCCCTGCTCGACCGCGGCCCGGGCCGCGCGGTGACCCAGGTGGACGACGGCGTGGCCGCGCTCGAGCGCCTGCGCGACCCGGCGTGCAGCCGCCCGGACCTGATCGTGCTGGACCTGAACATGCCGCGGATGAGCGGGCACGAACTGCTCGCGATCCTCAAGGAGGACAGCTACCTGAAGGTCATCCCGGTGGTGGTGCTGACCACGTCCAGCGCCCCGGACGACGTGGTCGGCGCGTATCAGAAGCACGCGAACGCCTACATCACCAAGCCGATCGACCTCGACGGGTTCGTGGCCGCGGTCCACAGTATCGACGCGTTCTTCATCGACACGGCGGTCAAGGTGCCCCGGTTGGAGGGCTGAGCCAGAGGTCTGCCAGGGTCCGGTCAGGGCCCTGACCGGACCCTGTGTTTCCGGCGGGTTAACCAGCGTCAACGCGATGCGGATCCGCTTGTGGGCAAAGGCTTTCACGGCCGGCCCGGAGTGTTGACAACAGGGGTGGCCGAGGCTGACAGTTCACTGGCGGAACGATTGACGAACGTTCTCAGGGGAGGACCCAGCCCGTGCGCCTGGACCAGGGAAAGACGGCCGGTACCTCCGCGATGGTGCGCCCGGGAGTGCGCAGCCCCCGCTTCATGCTCTTCATGGGACTCGGGGCGGTGCCCGTGGTCGCCCTGTTCACGGCGCTCGCGGTGGTCCTCGGCGGCGGCTGCGTGGCGATCGGTGTGGCCACCCTGCTCAGCACGCACAGCGCGACCGGTGCGGCCTGGTTCCTCTTCGCGCTGCTGCCGATCGCCTTCGTGGCCTACGGATACCGCATGTCAGGGGTCGTGGTCGATCGCGACCGGGTCTACAAGGGCACCCACTCGCGCAAGAGCTTCGCGAACCGGCGCGAGATCGCCAAGGTGGTCTACCGCATCGGCACCGCCCAGCTCCAGGACGCCCAGGGCCGGACCGTCCTGGCCCTGGACGGCGGCATGCTCGGCCGCCGCCAGGCCGAGCAGCCGGCCTCGCAGCTGGGCCGGCCGTTCGAGCTGGAACGCCGGCGGCCCGCGCCGCGGCAGCCTGCCAAGCCCGAGGCGGCCGTCGGCCCGCCCGCTCCGACGAAGAAGTGAGAGGGCAGAGATAGTCGGGATCAGCCCGCGCACGCGCTGAGCGCACTGGTCAGGGAATCGACGTACGTGATCGACTCGTGCAGCGCGCCGTGCCAACCTGGCCCGGCCGCCAGCACCTTCGTCCCCGGATACCTGGCCAGCGCGGCGAGCAGGGCCCGGTTCGCGGTGCGCGCGTTCTGCGACCACAGCAGCACGCACCGCGGCTGCACCCGCTCGACGGCCTCCAGCAGGGCCCGCGCGGGCACGGCCGCCCCGAACATCCGCACCGGCACGCCGAGCTCGCCGAGGGCCGCGGCCAGGACGTCCAGCGGCAGGCTGTGCCACTCGTCCGGCGCGCACGCCAGCGCCGCGCCGCGGTCCGAAACCCGTTGCGGGCGCAAGGGTGCGGCCCGGACCCGGTGCAGCGCGACCGTCACGCACCAGGACATCAGGTGCTCGACCTCGACGTAACGCCCGTCCGTCTCAGTCCACTTACGCCCGACCGCGGCCAGGGCCGGGGTGATGGTGTGCTCCCAGGCCCCGACCACGCCGTCCCGGGACAGGCAGGATTCGAGCAGGTCCAGCACCTGCGCCGCGTCCAGGCGGACGGCCGCGCGGGCCAGGCCCCGGGCGGCCGAGTTGCCCCCGCGCCCGATCGGCAGGTTCACGCTTCCCGGCCGCCCGCCCCTGGCTCTCGTTTCGGCTTCCGCCTGCGCGTCGACGGCGGCTTCGCCGGAGGCGTCGGGGCTGGTGCGCGGCTTCTGGAGAGCGCTCTCCGGGTGCGGGGCGGGCCGAGTCGGCCGTGACGGCGATCGTGCCGTCAGCGGCGCCGCTTGGTCCACGCCCGGCGCAGAGGCATCGCCCGATTCGGTCTCCGCCCGCAGCGCGCGCGCCGCCTCGGCGACCGGCACGCCCTCGGCCACCATCCGGCACAACTCCGCCAGCACGGCCATGTCGGCCGGGGAGTAGCGCCGGTGCGCCCCGGAGGCATGATCGCGCGGCCCGATGCCGTACCGCCGGTCCCAGCTGCGCAGCGTTCCCACCGCCACGCCGAGCCGGACCGCGGCCGCGGCCGGGGAGAGCGCCGGGCCCGGCCCGCCGACCGGCCCCGGACCGCCCGGGTCGCCGGGCTGTTCTTCCGCCATGGACACCCCTCCATTCGAATCGGTGCGCAATCGCTGCGAGTTGCGTGTGCCCGTGATCACTCCCAGGCTAACCAGGGAGGGGCCAAAACCTCCCAGACATGCAGTGAAGGAGTGAAAGTGATGAAGCTAGAGCAACAGCAGCAGCCAGTCGCCCGGCGACTTGGCCGGGTCTACCGGTTCGGCACCGCCGCGGTCGGGATCGTCCTGCTGGTCTTCGGCATCCTCGGCTTCACCGGCGACCTGGCCTACTTCGGCACCGGCGGCCACCAGGTGCTCGGCCTGTCCAGCAACGGCGCCCTGAGCACGATCTCGGTCGTGGTCGCGGCGATCCTGCTCGGCGCGGCGGCAGTCGGCGGCACCTTCGCCTCCAACGTCGCGCTCGCCGTCGCCATCGCCTTCCTGATCGGCGGAACGGTCAACTTCGCCCTGATCCGGACCCCGGCCAACTTCCTGAACTTCCGGCTCTCCAACGTCCTGTTCAGCTACGCGATGGTCCTGCTGCTCGCCCTGATCGGCTCTTACGGCCGGTTCACCGGCGGCCTGGAGCACGACAACCCGTACTGGCGCGAGCGGCACCCGCAGCAGGCCCGGCAGGAGGAACTGCGAGTCCAGCACCTGCGCGAACTGCGCGACCACCGCAGCCCCGGGACCGTCGCGACCCCGCTGGACGAGGCCGCCGCACCCGCCCCGACCGCGGTTCGGGCCGCCGGCAGCGCCGACGCCGTCACCGCAATGGCCCAGTCCCCGTCCCGTTCCCGAATCGGCAGGTAGGACCGTGCTGAACCACGACGCCGACGGCACCTCGCCGCCCGCCCCGCAGCACGCCCTGCGCTGCCTGGTCACCGGCGCGACCGGCTACGTCGGCGGGCGGCTGGTGCCCGAACTGCTCGACGCCGGACTGCGGGTGCGCTGCCTGACCCGCTCGCGCGACCGGCTGCGCGACCAGCCCTGGATCGACCGGGTGGAGGTCGCCGAGGCCGACGCCCGGGACGCCTACGCGATCCGCGACGCGCTCGACGGCGTCGACGTCGCCTACTACCTGATCCACTCGATGAACGGCGGCCCGCGGTTCGAGCAGCAGGACCGCGCAGCCGCCACCGCGTTCGCCCAGGCCGCCGCGGAGGCCGGAGTAGGCCGGGTGGTCTATCTCGGCGGCCTGGCCGCGCCCGGCGCCGACCTGTCCCCGCACATGCGCTCGCGGGCCGAGGTCGGCCGGATCCTGCTGGACGGCAAGGTCCCGACCGTGGCCCTGCGGGCCGGGGTGATTCTCGGCAGCGGCTCGGCCTCGTTCGAGATGCTGCGCTACCTGACCGAACGGCTCCCGGCCATGGTCACCCCGAAGTGGGTCGACAACCGGGTCCAGGCGATCGCGATCCGCGACGTGCTGCGCTACCTGGTCGGCTGCGCCGGCCTGCCGCCGCAGGTGCACGGCGGGTTCGACATCGGCGGCCCGGACATCCTGACCTACCGGGAGATGATGCGCCGCTACGCGAAGCTGGCCGGCCTCGGCCGCCGGCTGATCGTCCCGGTCCCGGTGCTCAGCCCGAGCCTGTCCAGCCACTGGGTCGGATTCGTCACCCCGGTCCCGTCCAGCCTGGCCCGGCCGCTGGTCGAGTCGCTGCGGCACGACGCGGTCTGCCGAGACCACGAGATCGCCCGCTACCTGCCGGACCCGCCGCAGGGCCTGCTCGGCTTCGACGACGCGGTCACCATGGCCCTGCGCCGGGTGCGCGAGGCGGTCGTGGCCACCCGCTGGTCCTCCGGCTCGCTGCCCGGCGCGCCCAGCGACCCGCTGCCCACCGACCCGGACTGGGCCGGCGGCAGCCTCTACTCGGACGAACGCCGCCGCTGCTCCGAAGCCCCGCCCAAGGCGCTGTGGCGCACCGTGGAGGCGATCGGCGGCACGAACGGCTGGTACTCCCTGCCCGCAGCGTGGCAGCTGCGCGGCGCGATGGACCGGCTGGCCGGGGGAGTGGGCCTGCGCCGTGGCCGCCGGGACGCGAACCGGCTGCGGGTCGGCGACGCGGTCGACTTCTGGCGGGTGGAGGAGATGGTTCCCGGGAAACTTTTGCGCCTGCGTGCCGAGATGCGCCTGCCCGGCCTGGCCTGGCTGGAACTGGGCGTCGAGGTCCAGGACGGCGGCTCGTGCTACACCCAGCGCGCCATCTTTCACCCGCACGGCGCAGCCGGACAGCTGTATTGGTGGAGCCTGAAACCGTTCCACGGCATCATCTTCGGTGCCATGGCCCGCAACATCGTCAGCGCCGCGACACGGCAGCCTGAAGCGCAGCGTGCGTGAGAGAAGGTGCGGCTACGGAGCTCAGGGCTTGAGCGCCACTGCGCCGTATATCCCGATCCGGTCGTCCCCGGCGAGGACCTGCGCGTCCGGCCGCCACTGTGAGAGCAGCACCAGGCCGGGGTCGACCGGCTCCAGGCCGTCGAAGAACGCGGCGATCTCCGTGCGGCTTCGCGCGGCGGTCTGCACCGACGATTGGGCGTAGGTCTTCGCCGTCGCGCGCATCCCTTCCGGGTCCAGGTCGGTGGTCACCTGCGAGAGTACCAGCGCACTGCCCGGGGCGACGGCGTCCATCAGGGCGCGCACCGCGCCGTAGGGGTCGTCTTCGTCGATGACGAAGTGCATGACCGCGACCAGCAGCACCGCGACGGGCCGGTCGAAGTCCAGGCGGCCGCGAACCTCGGGATTCTCCAGGATTTCCGCTGGACGGCGCACGTCCCCGGCGACGATCGTCGCGCCCGACGGCGCGGGCTGCTCGCCGTGAACGCGGGCGTGCGCCAGGACGATCGGATCGTTGTCGACGCCGACGATCCGGGCGTCCGGCCGCACCGACAGCGCGGTCTCGGCCGTGCCGCCCGGGGCGGGCAAGCCGATGCCGACGTCCAGGAACTGATCCAGGCCGGTCTGCGCCAGGTACCGCACGGCGCGGGTCAGGAAAGCACGGTTCACGCGGGCCATGTCCCGCAACGCCGGCATCGCTTCCAGGGCCTTGTCCGCAGCCGCACGATCGGCCGGGAAGTGGTCCTCGCCGCCGAGCAGATACGAGTAGATGCGCGCCGACGTGGCCACGGCCGGATCGATCAACGGCTCCGAGTCCGGCACCTCGTCCCTCCACCCTGTGAACATTCCTCCGATGACCTGAGCTTGACGCGGGGTCGCCAAGGCCGCCGATTCGGGGATCAAGCAAGACTCACTTGTCTGTGAACAGCGTCTCGCCCTTGATCCACCAGGCGACACCGAAGGACACCGTGGCCACCGCCTCGCACCAGTACAGCGGGTGAACAGCATCGACGAAAGACTGCGGCGTGAACGACGAGAGCCCGGCCAGGGCCGTGAACACCGCGATCAGGATGCCGCAGACTCGGTAGATCCTGTTGCGCACGTTCTTCTGCGGCGTGCGCTGCTGCACCGGCCGGTCCGATTTCGTGAACAGGAACCAGCAGATCAGCGCCATGGTGACGAAGAAGACCGCTGCGAAGACCACATGCAGCACCCCGGCGACCGAGGCGAGCGTCGACGGATTCGGCGGAACCGGCGGGCACAGCGCGATGCCGATCGACGTCGCCCCCGCGACATAGGACAAGATGTCGTCCAATCTCTGATAGCGGTAGCAGATCAAGAAGATCCCGGTGGCGCAGAGGATTGCGACGAAGATGTTGCGCATGTCGGTGTAGTAATAGCTGCTGATCGACGGGTACAGCCGCCAATCCCCGGTGCTGATCGAGTAGCCGAGCGGAACGACGACGGGCAGCAGCCCGCCCAGCAGGCCGATCGCGCGGCGCAGGAATCGGTACGAGGCAGCGAGTTCCATGGCGGTGGCGTCGTCCCTCTCGGAGGTTGCGGCGGCGGGCCGGGCGGATGTCCGGGCCATTGTCAGATCTCATGCCCGGACGAACCATAACGAACCAGCCGAAAGCGGGCTTTGCTCGTAAGTGTGGAAAAACTTTGGCATAGCATCATGACCGACAGTGCTCGAACGCATATACCCGCACTCGTCCGGGTGGAACGTGCCGACGCGGGTGGGTCCGCTGTCGGGCGCATCCGCTACATTGTCCGCCGTGACCGATCCGGGGAGCTACCGTCCAGCCGCAGGGACGATTCCGACCCAGCCGGGCGTCTACCGCTTCCGCGACCCGCACGGCCGGGTCGTCTACGTGGGCAAGGCCAAGAACCTGCGTGCCCGCCTGGCCAACTACTTCCAGCCGCTGGCCAACCTGCACCCGCGCACCCAGGCCATGGTCACGACCGCGTGCAGCGTCGAGTGGACCGTGGTGGGCACCGAAGTCGAAGCCCTGCAACTGGAATACACCTGGATCAAGGAGTTCGACCCGCGGTTCAACGTCCGCTACCGCGGCGACGACAAGTCGATCCCGAGCCTCGCGGTCACCCTGAACGAGGAGTACCCCAGCGCGCAGGTGATGCGCGGGCCGAAGAAGAAGGGCGTGCGCTACTTCGCCCCCTACTCGCAGAGCTGGGCGGCCCAGGACACGATCAACGCGCTGCTGCGCGCCTTCCCGATCCGCAGCTGCTCGACCCGGGACTTCCGCCGCGCCCAGAACTCCGACCGGCCCTGCCTGCTCGGCCACATCGGCAAGTGCTCCGCGCCGTGCGCCGGCTGGGTCACCCCGGACGAGCACCGGGCGATCGCCGAGGACCTGTGCAGCTTCCTGGCCGGGCGCAGCGCCGAGCACCTGGCCCGGCTGGAACGGGAGATGAAGCAGGCCGCGGCCGCGCTGGAGTTCGAGAAGGCCGCCCGCCTGCGCGACGCGCTCGGCGCGGTCCGCAAGGTGCTCGAACGCAGCGCCGTGGTGTTCGGCGACGAGACCGACGCGGACGTGCTGGCCCTGCACGAGGACGAGCTCGAAGTCGCGGTACAGGTCTTCCACGTGCGCGGCGGCCGGGTCCGCGGCCAGCGCGGCTGGGTGGTGGACCGGGTCGAGGACCTGGACACCGCGAGCCTGGTCGAACGTTTCCTGGTGCAGCTCTACGGCGGCCAGGCCGCGGCCCAGCGCCGCGAGGAGCCCGGCGAGCACGCGGCCGAGCCGGTCCCGCGCGAGATCCTGGTCCCGGCGCTGCCGCCGGACCCGGCCGCGGTGGCCGACTGGCTGGGCCGGTTGCGCAACTCGGGGAAGGTCGACCTGCGGGTGCCCCAGCGCGGCGACAAGCGCGCGCTGCTGGAGATCGTGGAGCGCAACGCGAAGCAGGCCCTGGCGCTGCACAAGACCAAGCGGGCCGGCGACCTGGTCACGCGCGGCCAGGCGTTGCAGGACATCGCCGACGCGCTGGACCTGCCTGCGGCGCCGCTGCGGATCGAGTGCTACGACGTCTCGCACCTGCAGGGCACGAATGCCGTCGCGTCGATGGTCGTGTTCGAGGACGCGCTGCCGAGGAAGGCGGAGTACCGGCGGTTCTCGATCAAGACTGTTGAGGGGCAGGATGACGTCCGGTCGATGCACGAGGTGATCACGCGCCGGTTCCGGCGCTACCTCGCCGCCCGGGATGCGCAGGCGCAGGACGAGGAACTCGCGCCCACCCGCAGCGCGTACCCGCCGCAGCTGGTCCTGGTCGACGGCGGTCGGCCTCAGGTCGCGGCCGCGGCGGCGGCGATGGCCGAACTCGGCGTGACCGAGGTCGCGGTGGCCGGACTGGCCAAGCGGATGGAAGAGGTCTGGCTTCCCGGCCAGTCTGATCCGGTGATCCTGCCGCGCACAGGCCAGGCGCTGTATCTCCTGCAACGCGTCCGCGACGAGGCACACCGGTTCGCGATCACCTACCATCGCCAGAAGCGCAGCAAGGCGATGACCGCCAGCGCCCTGGACACCGTCCCGGGCCTGGGCGAGGTACGCCGCCGGGCGTTGCTGACCAAGTTCGGCTCGGTCTACGCGATGCAGCAGGCGACCGTGGAACAGCTCACTGAGGTCCCCGGCATCGGACGCAGTACCGCAGAGGCCATTCTCACGCATCTCGTGCCCGCGCAGCAGATGAGCGCGGATGGCCTGCGGGGTGGTGCGGTCGCCAAGCAATCCGCAGCACGCTGATACCATGTCAGGCAGCGTTCGCCTCGTCGGCTCTGAAGTCCTCAGCCAGCGGGTCGAAGGCGAGGGCCCGGGGGTGCGCGTGCACGATCTGCCGCGCGGTGCTCTCAGCCCGGTGCGGGTCGAATCGGGCTTGGGCCCGGGCGAGTTCGCCCGCCGCGAGGGCCCTGCTGTGACTCGGCTCCGTCTGCTCGAAAACCGCCTCCGCAGCGGACAGAATCCTTTCGCTGCAAGCGACATCGGCGCTGTGAACCGACCATGCCACTTGGGCAAGCGCCCTCAGCTGGACGAGCTTGTCGTGCGAGAAACCGGCGTTGGCCTCTGCGTGCTCGGCGGCGGACACAGCCAAGTTCCCGATTGTCGTCATCGTGCAGCGCGCGGATCCGAGCCAGCATCGGTGCTCTGAGATACGGTTCCGGCAGATCGGCCGCAATCTGCCCTGCATCATCGAGCAGTCGCCGCGCTGGCGGCCATTCCTGTCGGCGGTTCGATCCGGTCCGGCGTGTGATCGGCCACGCGCGTCAGCCTCCTTGCCGCTGCCTGATGTGCAAACCGACTCTAGTCGGAGCGGATCTGCACGGCTGCGAGGCTCCAGGCGTCCTCGGCGGTTACGCTCACGCCTGCTTCGGCAGCGCCAGCCGTCGCGCGGCCTCCACGACGAATTCGCGGCGGCGGGCGCGTTCGGTCAGGTCTTCGTTGTCCGCGCCGGTCAGCATGCGGGCGAGCTGCGGTACGGAGGACCAGTACGCGGCCATCGCGATCAGCAGGAACGCCAGGTGTGACGCGTCCAGGCCGTCGTCGAGTATTCCGTCCTGCTGCGCGGTCGCGAAGGAGTGCACCTTGATCTGGTAGTGCGCGGTGCGGTTGGCCTCGTCGGCCGGGGCGCCGCCGGCCAGGCCCTCCCACAGGAGCAGCCGGGCCAGTTCCGGGTGGGCCGCGTGGTAGTCGAACGTGCGCCCGGCGAACTCTCCTATGTCTTCCAGGCTCGCGTCCGTGCGGGCGACCGAGGAGGCCAGCTTGTCGAGTTCGTCCGTCAGCACCGACTCGAACAGGGACTGCTTGTCGCCGAAGTACTTGTACAGCCGTTCCTTGTTGATCCCGGCCCGCTCGGCGATCCGGGTCATGGTCGTGCCGTCCGGCCCGCGTTCGGCGAACTCGGCCGTGGCCGCCTCTTTCAGCCGCCGCCGGGTCTCCTCGGTGTCCCACGCCATGAGCACGAGTTTAGCCCATGTCCAACGGCAACGTTGCGGTTGTCGGCCGGAGGGGTTAGCATCGGAATCACCAACTCCAACGATGGAGTTGGAGTTGTAGCCGGAATCCGGGTCGGAGTTCGGACCTAGGAGGGACCAGGATGAACATCGACATCTCAGGCAAGGTCGCCGTGGTGACCGGCGCCGCCCAGGGGATCGGCCGCACGCTGGCCCTGGGCCTGGCCGCCGAGGGCGCGCGGGTGGTGGTACTGGCCCGGGATCTGGCCCGGGCGCAGGCGGTGGTCGACGAGATCGCCGCGCTCCCGGACGCGCCCGCGGCCCTGGCCGTGCAGGCCGACGTGAGCGACGAGCCCGCGGTCGCCCGCGCCGCCGCCGAGGTGGAGTCCGCCTTCGGCCGGGTCGACGCGCTGATCAACAATGCCGGCTGGATGCCCGGCCGCCGGCCGGTGCTGGAGCTGGACCTGTCCGTGCTCCGGCGAGTGCTGGACTCGAACCTGGTCGGCTGCTTCCTGACCACGAAGCACTTCGCGCCGCTGATGATCCGCGGGGGCGGCGGCCGGATCGTGTACATATCGAGCATCGCGGGCGTGCAGTCCGCCCCGGGCGGCGCTCCGTACGGCGCGTCCAAGGCCGCGGTGAACATCCTGGCCAACGTCGTACACCAGGAGCTCGCCGACCAGGGCGTCCGCACCGTCGCCGTGGCGCCCGGCCTGACCTACACGCCCGGCATGCGCGCGATCGCCAGCGAGGACCATCTCGCCCACGTCGCCGCCAACTACCCCAACGGCCGAATAGGCGAGGCGGAGGACCTGGTCGGCCTGATCACCTTCCTGTGCGGCGACGCGGCGAACCACCTGTCGGGCACGGTGATCACGGTTCGGCCGAACGCGAATCGGTAGCTACGGGGCTGTTGGCAGCCGGCAGCCGACTGCCGGCCGTCGGGGGCGCCGGGAGGGGCGGTGACTGTGGGAAAACCCCATGACATGCCCGCGATACTGAACCGAGCTGAGCAGTGCAGGGAGGGCGGCATGGCGCCGGAGAGGTGGGTGGCGGGTTTCTCGGCGTGGTGCCGGGACATGGACGAACTCGGGCTCATCCACGCCTTCGCGGTGAATATGGACGCGGATGTCGTGTGCTGGTTGACGTCCGTGTTCGCTGAGAACGGGTCCCTGCCCGGTCCGGACCTCGGCCGAATACTCTTCGACCGTCGGTTGGCCGTGGCCCGGACGGCCCTGGCCCGGCTGATCGACGCTTTCGAGCGGGAGTCAGGCGTCCGGACCGAGATGCCGATCCAGTACGAGCGGCCGTCGACCTACGACCTGAGCGGATTCGTCAAAGCCGACTCCACCTATGTCTTCGGGATATCCGAGCTCGACATACTTCTCGCGGTGGCGGAGGATTTTCACGACGTGTTCCAGGACGTCAACCGCCGCGTCTGGCCGCTGTGTCCGGATCACCGGTGCGGCGTCCATCCCGAACGGGTCGACGATCGGGTCGGGTGGCGATGCCGAGTCGGCGACCATGTCCTGCCCGGCGTCCTGGATTCGGTGAACCCGCCTCGGTTGACCGCTGCGCACGTTGCCGAACTCGAAGAGCTCGGGATGCTCCGCTTCGATCTGTACTGGCGGTACCTCGATGACAGCGGTGGTCCGGATCGCAGTGTCCGTCTCGCGGCGCGGGACCAGTTCGGCGAGCTGTATCCGAACTACGAGCGGATAACCAGCTTCGTCCAGGCCGGCGGCGAGTTCGGAGGGCGGGTCGCCGTTCATCTGGCGCAGACGGCGGACACCGCCGGGCGGATCGGCCATCTCGCTGCGGGGCCCTTCGAGGACCTCTGGAATGCGGACGAGGAGGCGTTCTTCGGAGTCCTGCTCCCGGCAATCCCCGCTGACATCGGCTTACGGGCCATCACCTCGATGTACATCACGAAGGAGGCACAGGACAGGGCCAGACAGATATTGACCTCGCAGTCGCGGGCGGGTGTGGGGCGTTCGGCCGAACTTCCTGCCGATCGTTCGGCTTGGCCTCCCGCCGAGCTCGGATCCGAGTCCTGATCCGGACCCGGGTCCTGATCCGAACTCACATCCGGCTCGGCAGAAGGCCGCCGACACCTGGCCCGGCTACGCCCGCCGGCGCCGGCGCTGGAACGGGTCGGCCAGGGCCTGCGGGACGTAGCCCGAGTCCGGCTGGGCCAGAGTGACGCCGGGCGGGACGATCTCGTCGATCCGGTCCAGGATCTCCTCGGTCAGCACCACGTCCACGGCGCCGAGCTGGGATTCGAGCTGCTCCATCGTGCGTGGGCCGATGATCGGCGCGGTGACCGCCGGGTGGTTGAGCACGAAGGCCACGGCCAGGTGCACGAGCGGGATACCCGCCTCCTCGGCCAGCTGGGCCAGGGCGTCGGCCGCGTCCAGCTTGGGCTGGTTGCCGGGCAGGGACAGGTCGTAGCGGCCCGGGAGCCGCTCGGCGCGGCGCGAGACCGGTACGTCCCGGCCCTTGCGGTAGTTGCCGCTGAGCCAGCCGCCGGCCAGCGGGCTCCACGGCAGCACGCCCATGCCGTACTTCTGCGCGGTGGGCAGCACGTCCGCCTCGATCCCGCGCACCAGCAGGGAGTACGGCGGCTGCTCGGTCATGAACCGGCCCAGGCCGCGCTGCTGCGCAGTCCACTGCGACTCGACCATCAGGTGCGCCGGGAAGGTGGACGAGCCGAAGGAGCGGATCTTGCCCTGGCGCTGCAGATCGGTCAGGGCGGACAGGGTCTCCTCGATGTCCGTGCCCTCCTCGGGCCGGTGCACCTGGTACAGGTCGATCCAGTCCGTGCCCAGGCGGCGCAGGCTGTTGTCGACCTCCTGGATGATCCAGCGGCGCGAGTTGCCCCGGCGGTTCGGGTCGGCCTCGCCCTTGCCGTCGACCGGGTCCATCGCGGCGTGGAACTTGGTGGCCAGCACCACCCGGTCGCGGCGGCCGTCGGCCAGGGCCTTGCCGACGATGACCTCCGACTCGCCCTGCGAGTAGACGTCCGCGGTGTCGATGAAGTTGATCCCGGCGTCCAGGGCCCGGTGGATGATCCGGACCGACGCGTCGTGGTCCGGTTCGCCCCAGGCGCCGAACATCATCGCGCCCAGGCACAGCGGGCTTACTTGCATTCCTGTGGTTCCCAGACCTCTATATTCCATGGCTTGATCATAGGTTCGCCCGCGGGCCGGGCCAATGCCGGGTGGGTCGATCCCGCACCGCCGCACCTCGCGCGATCAAGCCTGTGGCCTGGCAAGGTGCTCTGCGGCCGAGCCATCCGGGGGTGCGCGGTTCACCGGTTCGGCCGATGCCGCCCGCCGCCCGGTTGCGGGCCGGCGCAGTCCGGCCGTTGACTGGGAACGACCTGTCCGTACGCGGGGCCGACCGGCGCGAAACCGCCGGGGAAGGCGGTGGCGAATGCTCTCGGCAGCGAACCTCCTGCGCGAGATCCACGACGACGACGAGACCTTCCGCTTGTTCTGCAGCATCGCCATGCAGGGCGAGCGGCAGGGCGGCTGGGAGAACGGCCGGATCGCGGCCCTGGTGTCCGACCAGGACCTCGCGCCCAAGATCGCCCGGCACGGAGCCGACGAGGACAAGCACGGCCGGATCTTCCGGGCCCTGCTGCGCCGCCGGGGCCTGGAGCCCGTGGACGTCCCGGCCGGCGCGAACTACACGATGCTGCTGGAGCAGCAGGGCATCGGCCTGGCCCACGACCGGCTGCGCCGGGACGAGCAGCTCACCGACCAGGACGTCATCACCTACCTCGTACACAGCCGGGTGACCGAGCAGCGCGCGGCCGAGCAGATGGGCCTGCTGCGCAAGGTGTTCGGCGACGACCCGGACGTCGGCCGCGCGGTCAGGCTGATCTGCGCCGACGAGGACAACCACCTGGCCTACTGCCACGAGGAACTGCTCCGGCTGGCCGACCGGGGCGAACGCGCCCGGATCGCCCGGCTGCTGCGCCGCACCGCCCGGGCCGAGATCCGCACCTACCGGGACGTCAGCCTCGTGGTCATGGCGCAGATGGGCCGCCTGCTGCACTGGTCCCGGGCCCGCCGGGCCTTGCTGGCGCTCGGGATCCGCGCCGTGTACCTCGCCGAACTGCTCGTCGGCTGGCGCCGGATGGTCACCCTCACCAGCCCGGCCCGGCGCAACGCCCTCGGCGGCTCGGCGCTGCGCGACCCGTCCCTGGAGTACTGAGAAACGCCCTTTTGCCGCTGCCGAATCGAGGCGGGGAGCGCAACGGGCCGGGTGCGGAACCTCCGCACCCGGCCCGCTCGCTTGACCGTCTCTTATAACTGACTACAAGAGCGCTTACTCCTGTTGGCTACTGCCTGTCGGGAACCCGGATCAGCAGGCGCCGTTGTCGTTCCACGCACCGGAAGCGCCGCCCGGGACCTCGTTGTAGTTCCACTGGTTCGCGGTCCAGCTGTGGCCGTTGTAGGAGACCTTGTTGCCGGACGAGTACGAACTCGTCGAACTCCAGGCCGTCGCGCAGCTGCCGGTTCCGCCGCCGGGCGTGGTCGGCGGGGCCGTCGGCGCACCGGTGGTCGGCGGCGTGGTCGGCGGGTTGGTGGTCGGCGGCGGGCCGACCGGCGGGGTGGCCCCGGCGAACTCGGCGTCGTACTTGGTGAAGTCCCAGCTGTTCTGGGCCACGCTCGAACAGGTCCCGGACAGGGTGCCGTTGTTGGTCGGCGGGTTGCACTGCCGGTCCCGGTTCACCGCCCAGAACGAGTACCGGCCCAGGCCCACGCTCTGCGCCCAGGTCAGCACCGACTGGAAGTCCGCCTGGTAGAAGTACTCGGCCGAGTCGGTCCGGCCGTTCATCGAGGAGACCCCCTCGTGCGCGTACGCGGTGGCCGAGCTCCAGCCGAAGGTGCTGGTCAGGATCCCGTTGAACGACTGCAGGGCGCTGATCTGGCTGGCCGCGCCGCCGAACCCGCCGTCGAACGGCATGATCGAGTAGTCGTTCGGGGTGAAGCCGAGCGACTTGGCCTCGTCCAGCAGCTGCTCGCCGAACCAGCCGGTGCCCGAGGTGGTGCCCGGGATGGTGATCGAGATGTAGAGCCCGGAGTTGTTGCGCTGCAGGATCTGCGCCGCACCGAGCTCGTTCGCGATCGAGCTGGAGCTCTCGTACTCCGGCTCCTCGAGGTCGAGGTCGATCGCGTGCAGGCTGTAGGCGTTGATCACCTGCTGCTCGGCCGCGGCGGTGGCCGCGGCGCTGCCGCAGACCTGGCCCAGCTTGGTGCCGTTGTAGCCGCCGAAGGACACGGCCACGTCGCCGCCGGCCGCACGCAGGGCGCTGATCTGCCCGGCCACCGCGTCCGAGCCGGACACGGCGCTGCCGCCGCCGTCCCAGGCCGGGGTGCAGCTGCTGCCGTTCTCGGCCAGCACGAAGGCCAGCACGTAGGCCTTCTGTCCGGTTGCCGCCATCACCTGGGTCAGGTCCGGCGGGTCGTTCTGCAGCGGCATGTCGTAGGGGGCCGAGGCGTACCAGTTGCTGCTCAGGGCGGCCGGGGCGCTCGCGACGGCGCTGCCCGCGGTCAGCACCGCGATGCCGCCGCCCGCGGCCACCACACACGAGGCGGCGATGACGGCCGCGGCTTTGTATCTGCGCACGTGAACTCCCAGGGAAAGGCGGTGGGGACGAAGGAAGGAGCGGCGTGCGCCGTACGCCGAGCCCCGGCCGGGCCGGCCGCCGGAGCGACTCGGCGGAGAACCGGGACTGACTACAAAATGGACTAGACCACGGTCGGAGTCAAGTCGTTCCGGCCCGCCCGCGCGGCAAGTTCGCCTACCGCACCGTTCGCCGCGCCGAACCGCCGCTGCCCGACCCCGCGGGGATCCGGGGCCGCCGCGAGGGCATACGCTGGTATCCGCGGGTACCGGCAGTACCCCGGGAGATACTTACCGTGAGATAGGCGGACAGCAGATGGCGACCACGCCCGAAGTAGGCCTCGCGGCCCCTGATTTCACCCTGCCCGGCCTCCAGCTGGCCGACGGCGAGGTCACCCGGGCCGAGTACACCCTGTCCGGGCAGCTCGGCCACCCGGTGGTGCTCGCCTTCTACCCCGGCGACGACACCTCCGTGTGCACCAAGCAGATGTGCGCCTACTCCTCCGGGCTCGAACAGTTCGCCGGACTGAACGCGACCGTGTGGGGGATCAGCCCGCAGGGCCTGGACAGCCACGAGAGCTTCGCCCGCAAGCACTCCCTGCGCCTGCCGCTGCTCGCCGACACCGAGCGGAAGGTCACCACCGCGTACGGCATCGGGCTCGGCAGCAGTTCCCTGCGTCGCGCGGTCTTCATCATCGACGGCCAGGGCATCGTGCGCTGGAAGCACGTCGCCCTGCTCGGCCTGACCTACCGCAACACCGAGACCCTGACCGAGCGGCTGGCCGCACTGGCGAGCGTGTGAACAGCCGGGCGCCCGGGACCGTGTGATCCCGGGCGCCCGCCTTGTCTACGTCGATCTAGCGCCGTGGCCGGGAACTAGCGTCGCGCCTGCGGCCGCAGCCGGATCAGCGGCGCGAGTCCCGCGCAGGCGGCGATGACCCGCTCGACTTCCTCCTCGGTCAGCTCGCTGCGTGCACGCGATCAGCCCGGCCCGCCCGGCGAACGCCTTGGCCAGGCTCGCGGTCCGGAACGCCGCCCGGTCGGACAATCCCAGCTCGACCACCAGGCCTGCGCCGCGCGGTCCGTACACGCCCAGGGAGTGCGATTCGTCGGCCACCAGCGAGCATCCGAACTCCTCGCAGGCCTCGACCAGGTCCGTCAGCGGAGCCTGATCGCCGGTGGTGCTGTAGAGCGTGTCCACGCACACCAGGCCCGGGCCGTGCTGCGCCATCAGGTGTCGTAAATGCTCGATGTCGTTGTGCACGAACGGATGCAGCGCCGCGCCGGTCCCGCGGGTGCCGGCCCACAGCGAGGCGTGCGCGAGCACGTCCAGGTAGACCGGGTGCCCGGTCGGCTCGGGGTCGAGCAGGACGCCGAGCGGGCCCACGTTGGCGTCCCAGCCGGACTGGCAGACCAGGGCCGCCGGGGACTCCATCAGCTCGGCCGCGTCCTGCTCGAACGCGCGCTGCGGGTCGTCGTCGAGCACGAACATGCCGGAGCGCATCATCCCGGCGCCCCACTCGGCCAGCGCCCGCTGCTGCGCCCCGACCACCTCCGGGTGCCGGGCCAGGGCCAGGTGGTCGTTGCTGATCAGGGAGATGTCGCCCGGCCGCGGCGCCGGCCGGTCGCGGAAAATGTGCCGGCCCCAGTCGGACACGCGCGACTCCCAGGCCGCCAGGCCGGCGGCCGGCGGGCCGGTCAGTCCGGGGTGCAGGCGGGCCGGGAGGTGCTGGGCACGAGCCGGGTGCTTCTCTCTGTCGGTGGATTTCCCGGGAACTCTAGGGCGAAAGATCATTCATCCCTTCATTCATCCCGTTATGTATGACAAGCTGCGCAATCCGGCGTTCACCCGGATGGCCGATCAGGCCGGTCGCCGCCCGTAGTCCCGGGGCTACGCTCGATGCAGTTCGTGCGTACCGCGAAGTTCGCGGAAGACGCGTCGACAGGCGGGAGATTGCCATGGTTGCCTCAACTCGGCGTCTGACCGGCGCCGGCCTCGCCCTCGTGGGGGCGGTCGCAGCGGTGTGGAGCGCGTTCATCGGCTGGTACAACGGCCGGAAAGGTACCGACATCCGGGTCCAGGACCTCTTCGGCAGCATCACCTCGAACCACGCGAACACCTTCGCGTCGATGTTCCTGCCGCTGGGCGTGGCCGCGCTGCTCACGCTCGCCGGCATAGCGCTGCAGTCGCGCTGGCTGTGGGCGCTCGCGGGCCTGATCTCGATCGCCACGCCCGCGCTGTGGGCGCTGCGCCAGTCGCAGACCTTCTTCGGCCTGCACGCGGACCTGACCGGCCGCGGCCCCGGCCTCGCGGCCGCCGGCGGCGTGCTGATGCTGGTGGCCGCCGCGGTGGCCACGGGTCCGGCCCGGCACGCGGTTCCGCGCCGCCAGCGGGTGGCCGAGCCGGTGATGGCCGCCGAGCCGGTGGTCACGCCCGAGCAGCCGGCCATGCGGGATGAGTGGGAGCAGTCCAGCCAGTCCTACCAGCAGGGCTACGCCCACGGGATGGAGCAGGCGGACGAGAAGACCGTCGAGACCGAGACGCTCGGCCGCCGCCGGTCCTCCTCCGACGACACCTGAGCCCGCCGAGGCTGAGGGGAATCGCCGCGAGATCGCGGAGATCGCCGGGACCGGTCAGCCGGTCCCGGCGATCTGCCGTCCGCCGGGCGCAGCCGGAGATCTCAAGAACTGCCGGGGACGTCGGAGGCCTCGGCCTTCGGCGTTTGCGCGACACTCTCGTCCGGATCGTCCTCGGCCGGGTTCGGCTGACCGTCCTGTGCCGCCGGCTCTTCCGCCTGCGCCCGGGCCTCGTCCCCGGCCGGGTCCGGCGCGCCGCCCGGGCCCTCCAGCAGCCCGGTGTCCCGGTGCAGCCACTTCCAGATCGTGAACGTCCCGGCCCCGAACGGGATCGGCGCGAAGAAGGTCAGCGCCCGGGTCAGCAGCACCGCGGCGGCGATCCGGTCGGTCACCGGGCCGCTGGCCCCGGAGGCCAGGTAGGAGGTGAGTCCGACCTCGGTGATGCCCAGGCCGCCGGGGGTGATCGGGATCGTGGTCAGCAGCCGGATCAGCGCGAAGCCGGCGAAGGAGTGCTGCCAGGAGACCTCGGCCGCGGTCACCCCGCAGGCGCGCAGGCAGGCCATCTGGACGAACCAGCCGCCGAGGTCGCTGAGCACCGTGGCCAGGGTGATCCACCAGCCGCGCCGGCGCAGCAGTTCGGTGGCCCGGTGCTTGAAGTCCAGGAAACCGCGCTCGACGTTGCGCGGCCCGGTCCGGTGGAACAGCCCGCAGGCCCAGCTGACCACGCGCTGGGCCACCCGGCCGAGCGCCGCCATCGTGGTGTCGTTGTGCAGCGCCGCGGTCAGCGCGGCCACCGCGCCGACGAACACGCCCGCGCCGATGATCGTGGCCAGCACCAGGCCGCCGGCCGCGGTGCCGACCGTGAGCAGCGCGACCAGGGCGATCGCCGGGGTGCCGAACTTGGCGAACTGGCTCCACAGGCCGGAGATCAGGGTGTACAGGGTGAAGTCCTCGCCGCTGTACCCCCAGGTCGCGGCCATGGTCCAACTGACCCCGAGGGCGATCGCGCCGCCGGCCGGGACGGTGTTGGCCACCGCGGTCGAGGACAGGTTCATCGCCGCCGCCCGGCCGAAGTTCAGCCCGGGCAGGCAGGACATGATCATCCACCAGGTGAAGGTCAGGTTCAGCAGGGTGACCGCGACCAGGCCCAGGATCCACGCCCCGCTCATCCCCTGGACCACGTTCCAGGCGACCTTGTAGGAGGCGATCTGCGGGAAGATGAAGGCGAACACCGCGACGATCACGACCACGGACAGCAGTTGCAGCAGCCGGTGCCGCATCGATTTCCCGCGCCGTGGCTCCGCCTGCTGCGGCTCGGGGCCCCCGCGATCTACGTTCTGCACGTTTGTCAGTCTATGAGAAAAGCCTGCTGAAGAACGGGACGCGTGCGCCCGTCAGGCGCGGCGGTTCGGGCCGCGAATTGCCACCGCCCCGCCGGACGTCGTCGGCGGGGCGGGGCGGTTCAGGGGCGGGCGGGTGTCAGCTCGCTGCTTTCCACACGTCGGAGAACGTGCCGCCGGAGATGCTGCCCGGCTGCGCCTTGGTGTCGCTGTTGCCGGCCATCACGATCTCGGTCGGCGACAGGCTGCCCAGGGCGGTGCCGCCGGCCGTGGCGCCGGTGAAGGTGACCGTGCCGAAGTTCGACAGCTTGGCGATCGAGCCGCCGACCTCGGTGGCCTCGGCGATCACCTCGGCCGAGGAGTCCTTGTAGCCGGAGGAGCCGGAGTGCGTGGTGGTCTTGGTCCAGCCCTGGGTGCTGTCCTTCAGGGTCATCGTGAAGGTGCCGTTGCCGTTGTCGGTGACCGAGGCGGTCAGCGAGTCGCCCGGCGCGACGGTGACCGAGTAGGGGCTCTCCGAGGCCGGCAGCACCTCCCACCAGGCGCCGTACTCGGCCCGGCCGCCGATGCAGTCGGCCTCGGTGCCGGTCTGCTCCAGGGCCGAGTTGCTGTAGCCGTCCAGCCCAACCCAGAAGGAGGAGTACGTGCTCTTGGACGAGCAGGTGACCGCGGGCTGCTTCCACGAGGCGGAGACCGACTTGAACGCGCCGGTGCCGCCGGTGGCCGCGTAGCCGGACCAGTTGGTCGAGGAGACCGTGGTGTTCTTCAGGCTGGTCAGGGCGTGCAGGCCGTGGCTTTCCTGGGTCGCGACGGCCGCGCTGACCTGGGCCGGGGCCGAGTGCGCGGGGGCCGGGGCGGCGAACGCGGCGGGGGAGGAGAAGGCGGCGACGGCGCCCGCGGCGCCGAGCACGAGCAGGCGGACCGTGATCCTCTGGGACATGGGGGAACTCCCTCATTCATGGCAAGGGGGGTCGGCCGGGCCGGCCGATCGTTCGGCCGCCCGGTGCAGGGGACGCCGCCTGGAGGTGGGTTTTCTTCCGGTCGGCGGTCCTCAGCTTGGGCGAGGCTCCGGCGCTCGGCAAGGAGTCTGCCGACGTTTAGCCTTGAGGGAATTCCCTAGAGGGGCACAGGGGATCCGGGGCAGGCGGATCAGAGCCGGAATGTTTCCGGCAGAGGTCCTGTCGCAGACTCGTGTTACATGTGGGGAAACCAGCCCAACGGCAGGTCAAGATTCGGAAAACAGCTGGGCTGCGGCCCTTCCCGCGCGCCGCGTACTCGGCGGTATGGTGCTCCGCGAGGCGCCGCGGCGGCAGGCCGACCCGGGCCGGCCGCCGGCCCCGCGCGACCCGGCGGTCCCCAGGCCGCCGTCCCGCCCGCGGGCCGCCGTCGACCGGTGTCGAGGAAGGACGGCAGGAGACCATGGAGGCCATTCCGGCGCCGCTCGGCCGCACCCGTCCCGCCCCGGCCGGCCCGGCCCCGGCCCGCCGGGCGATACATCAGCATCCTGACTCACGGCCCGATCTGCGCCCCGGATCCCCGCCCGGCCGCCCGGATCCGCCGCCCGCCCTGGCCGAGCTGCTGCGCACCGGGCCGTTCCATCAGGCCCTGCGCGCGGCGGTCGCGGCCGGCGGGCTGAGCCTGGACCGGATCCAGGACCGGCTGGCCCGGCGCGGGGCCACGGTCTCGGTGGCCACCCTCAGCTCCTGGCAGTCCGGCCGGTTCCGGCCCGAGCGCCCGCGCTCGATGGCCGTGCTCGCCGCCCTGGAGGAGGTGCTGGGCCTGGCGCCGGAGGCACTGTCCGCGCTGCTCGGCCCGCCGCGCCCGCGCGGGCGCTGGCTGCGCGCCCCGGCCGACCAGCTCGGCCTGTCCGCCACCTGGGCCGGCGCGGACGACGTCAGGTCCGCGCTGCGCCTGGTCGACACCCGCTGGGACGACAGCCTGGCCCGGATCAGCTGCCACACCCGGCTGGAGATGGACGCGCACGGCCGCGAGCGGTCCCTGCGCAGCCGCCAGCTGCTGCGGGCCGAGTGCGACGGCCCGGACCGGTGGATCACCGTCTACCAGTTGGACGATCCCGGGCCCCCGCCGCGGCTGAGCGTGCAGGCGCCGGGCCGCACCGGCCGGGTGGTCGAGTGGGCGCACAGCGGCCTGATCGTGGCCGAGGTGCTCTTCGACCGGCCGCTGGCCCGCGGCGAGACGATCATCGTCGAGTACGTCCTGGACCACCACCAGCCGCGCCCCTACTCCGAGTTCATGCAGTCGACGCTGCACGTCCCGGTGCGCGAGTACGTGATGGAGGTCCGGTTCGACCCGCGGGCGGTGCCGGACACCTGCCACTCGTTCCGCAGTGCCGAGCCCGGATCCAGGGTGCAGGAACGGATCCTGCGCCCGGACGCGATCGGCGCCGTGCACTCGGTCGCCCTCGGCGCCGGCCCGTGCCGCCTGGGCATCCGGTGGAGCTGGTCCCGGCGCCCGGTCGGCGCCGGGCCGCTGGAACCGGGCCGGGCCTGAGACCCGCGGACCTCAGCTTTCCAGGTGCTCGCTGAACTGCTGGATCCGGGTCGCCTCCAGGTCCAGCGCGCGCTGGGCGTTCATCAGCGCCTTCGAGGTGTACGTCCCGCGGGACCGGGCCGCGAGCAGCGCCTGGTGTTCCGCGGTCAGGGCCTTCAGCCGCAGCCGGATGTACTGGGCGCGCTGCGCGGTGTCCGGGGTCGGCTTCTCGGCCTCGTCCTCCTCGGAGTCGGCGCGGATCCGGGTGTCCAAACTGAGCCCGATGCCGACGATGACCAGTCCCAGCGGCGCGGCCAGGCCGAGCCGGTCCGACAGCGCGGCGACGGTCACGATGCTGATCACACCGATGACCACGATCAGGGTCAGTTCCATGGCATCCGCGCAGTCTCGATCGGGCTGCGGAAGACGTACTCACCCCACCCGTGTTCCATGGGTGGGTTTCTACCACGCTGGTCCGGTCGCTGTCGGATCATGCGCGGCCAGGTCGCGGCGCGGTGCGTCGCCGGGCGTGCTCACCGGCACCTGCGGTCGGGTCGGCGCGCTCGGGCGGCGAACCGGCAGACCCGGCGCGGGTAGTGCGACGCCGCGCCCGCGCGGGAACGTCCGCCCGCCTGGCCCAGCCTGGTATGCCGATCGGAACCGGGCACGACTCCACCCCTCACCGTGCGCCGGGTGCGCTCTGGGCGCGCCCGGCCGCGAGTCCGCAGGACGAATGACCTTGTGTGTGACCGTGAACGTGCGCGCCGGGACGCGCCGCAACCCCGAGACCCCGGCACGTGCGGGGCCCTGCGCTCCCGCGCCGCGCGGGCGCAGGTGAATCAGTCTTCGTAGGACAGCGTGAGCATAACCGCGGCCGCGGCGCCGCTGGAAGGGCCGCGGCCGGGTCCGCGAATCGCTCGGCCGGCCGGCTGGCGCCCCTCGCGCGCTGGCACGCGCTCCCGGGGAGGTGTCAGGGGTGTGACTGGGGGCCGGGACGCCGCGGCGGCGGCCGGCTCGGGCGTGGTCGGTTGTGGAGTCGGCTAGCGTTCGTCGGCCGGGAAGTCGGCCGGGAATTCGGCCGAGCGGCTCACGTCCGCCCACTTCTCGGTCTCCTCGGCCCGGATCTGCCCGGCCCGCAGCGCCGCGGCGACCGCGTCCGAGCCGAGCAGCAGCCGCCGCGGCGGGTCCTGGCCCGAGACCACGTCGATGATCACCCGCGCGGCCCGGGCCGGGTCGCCCGGCTGGGTCCCGTCATTCTCCCGCCGGTACTCGTTGATCGCGCCGACCGTCTCCCGGTAGTCCGCGCCGACCGGGTGCAGGGTCATCGACGAGCCCTGCCAGTCGGTCCGGAACGCGCCCGGCTCGACGATGACCACCGCCACCCCGAACGGCGCGACCTCGTTGGCCAGCACCTCGGAGAAGCCCTCGACGGCGAACTTCGCGGCCTGGTACGCGCCCATCCCGGGCGTGCCGCCGACCCGCCCGCCGATCGAGGAGAACTGCACGAACACGCCCGACCGCTGCCTGCGCAGCACCGGCAGCGCGGCCCGGGTGACGTTGACCACCCCGAACAGGGTGGTTTCGATCTGGGCCCGGAAGTCGGCCGGGTCCATCTCCTCGATCGGCGCGCTGTTGGCGTATCCGGCGTTGTTGACCACCACGTCCAGCCCGCCGAAGGTCTCGACCGCGGCCCGCACGGCCCGGTCGGCCGCGTTGGGGTCGGTCACATCCAGGGCGATCGCCCGGACCCGGTCGCCGGATCGGGCGGCGAGGTCTTCGAGCTGCTCCGGGCGCCGCGCGGTGGCCACGACGCGGTCGCCGGCGGCCAGCATTGCCTCGGCCAGGTGCCGCCCGAATCCGCGCGAAGCGCCGGTGATCAGCCAGGTCTTGGTCATGGGAGTCTCTCCTCGGCTCGGTCCGGTCCGCCCGACTGCTGGATCAGCACCCTGTTGATCCAGCTGACGAACCAGGCCTCGAAGTCTCTGCCCGAGCTGAGCGCGGCGCAGGCCGCCGACGTCGTGGTCGACACGCTGCTGCGCGGCGTCGGCGGGAGTCAGGCCTCTGGTTAGGTCGCCGGCGAACAAATCACCTGCACCGGCCTGACGTGCGGCGGTATCCTCGGACCATGACAACGACACTGGCCGACGGCGGCGCCGGGGATCTGCCGGAGTGGTACCGGCCGCCGCAGATGATCGGCGGGCACGCCGCGGGCACGGCCCTGTTCGGGCGCACGGACCGGTGCGTCGTGGCCGTCCGGCAGGTCCTGGCCTACCCGGTCGGCATCGAGGTCGTGGTCGAGGCGCACACCCGCGGATTCGCGCCCGAGGAGACGACGGACTTCCCGTCTCCCCCCTGGCTTGCGCAACCGCGCTTCCGGATCCGCTTCGCCGACGGCCGCGAATCCGGCCAGGGCGAGGAGGCCGGCCTGCGCACCGGGCTCGGGCCGATGCTCAGCCCGGTCGGCTCCGAACACAGCTCGGGCGGCCCGGACAACGGCGAGGACATCCGGCTGAGCCTGTGGATCTGGCCGCTGCCGCCGGCCGGGCCGGTCACCCTGACCTGCCGGTGGCCCGAACGCGGTCTGCCGGAGGCCGAGATCGTCCTGGACGGGGCCGCGATCCGCGCCGCGGCCGACCTGGCCGAGCCGTTCTGGCTGGAATCCGGGTCCTGATCGGCTTTTCCCGCTTGCCCGCTTGCCCGCTTGCCCGCTTGCCCGCTTGCCGCCGGGTCGGGCGGGCGGCGGTATGTCTGCCTACTGGCGGGCCGTGACCCCGGCCAGGATCAGGTCGACGCCCGCGAGGAACTCGGCCTCGTCGTCGTGCTCGCGCAACTGTCCCGCGATGCTCCGGATGAACGCGTACTCGCCCGGGTCCAGGCTCTCCCAGGCGTTTGACAGGGCTTTGAGGATCTCGGTCCGGTCCGCGCCCGGCTGCTGCGCCCGGGTGTTGGCGGCGTTCTGGTTGCTCACCCCGAGTATGTAGTACATCAGCGCGGACACCGCGGTGAACTGGGCGGCGTCGGGCACCCGAGCGCCTGGACCTGGCGGCCGAGGCGTTCCATGACCCGCAGGATCGGCGACTGCGAGGTGCCGCGGGCCAGCTGCGGGCCGACCCAGGGGTGCGCGTCGATCGCGTCGAACAGGCCCAGCGCGAGCGCGCGGACCGCCTGCTGCGGCGCCGCGTCGGCGGTCGGGGCGGTGACCGCGCGAGCGACGACGGCGTCGGTGGCGGCGTCGAGCAGCTCGTCCTTGTTGGCGACGTGCCAGTAGAGCGCCCCGGGCCCGGTGGCCAGGTGCAGCGCCAGCGCGCGGAAGGTGAGCCCGCCCTCCCCGTCCCGGTCGAGC
Source organism: Actinocrinis sp. (assembly GCA_035943635.1). Lineage (GTDB taxonomy): Bacteria > Actinomycetota > Actinomycetes > Streptomycetales > Catenulisporaceae > DASZBX01. The sequence continues at coordinate 80,483 of DASZBX010000106.1, forward strand.
AGCTCGACCGCGGCCGAGACGATCCGCTCCCGGGACAGCGGCTGCTCCCGGCGCCCGGTCCGGCGCGTCGTGGTTGCCATGCCTCCATCTTGACACACCTGGAACGCCGTTCCGGCTTGACTTCGCTGGAACAACGTTCCAGAGGTGACCGGCCGGGCCCCCGCCCGGCGGCCTGCGAAGGGAAGGAAAACCGCGATGACCACTCCGGTCACGATCATCGGTGCGGGCCTCGGCGGCCTCACCCTCGCCCGCGTCCTGCACGTCCACGGCATCCCCGCGACGATCTACGAGGCCGACCCCTCGGCCGAGGCCCGCACCCAGGGCGGCCAGCTCGACATCCACGAGGCCGACGGCCAGCGCGCCCTCGAGGCGGCCGGCCTGACCGAGCAGTTCCGCGCGATCATCCACGAGGGCGGCGAGGCCACCCGCGTGCTCGACCCGAACGCCGGACCGCTGTTCGACGAGCCCGACGAGGGCACCGGCGCGCGCCCCGAGGTGCTGCGCGGCGACCTGCGCCGGATCCTGCTCGACTCCCTCCCGGCCGGCACGATCCGCTGGGACCACAAGGTCACCGAGGTCAAGCCGCTCGGCTACGGGACGTACGAACTGCACTTCGCGAACGGCCAGACCGCCGCCACCGGCCTGCTGGTCGGCGCGGACGGCGCCTGGTCGCGGATCCGGCCGCTATTGTCCGACGCGAAGCCCGAGTACGCCGGCGCCACGTTCGTCGAGACCTACCTGTACGACGTGGAGGAACGCCACCCCGCGACGGCCGCGATCGTCGGCGGCGGCGCGATGTACGCGCTGACCCCCGGAAAGGGCATCGTCGCCCACCGCGAGGCTGGGGACATCCTGCACGCGTACGTCGAACTGGGCCGCCCGGCCGAGTGGTTCGCCGCGATCGACTTCGCCGACCCGCCCGCCGCCACCGCGCGGATCGCGGCCGAGTTCGAGGGCTGGGCCCCCGAGCTGACCGCGCTGGTCACCGATGGTGAAACCGCGCCGGTCCCGCGCATGATCTACACGCTGCCGAACGCCCACCGCTGGGACCGCGTGCCCGGCGTCACCCTTCTGGGCGACGCCGCGCACCTGATGCCGCCGTCCGGGGACGGCGCGAACCTGGCCATGTTCGACGGCGCCCAGTTGGCTCAGGCGATCGCCGCGCACCCGGATGACGTCGAGGCGGCGTTGGCCGGGTACGAAGCCGAGATGTTCGCGCGCAGCGAGGCGTTCGCCGCGGATGCGCACGAGATCCTGGATCTGTGTCTGGGTGAGCGTTCACCCTTCGGGCTGATCGATCTCATCTCTGGTGCCATGTATGCGGGCGGCGGCGGGTCTGCGCAGGACTGATCCCCGCGATCTGCCTGGCCTGCCTGGCCCGCCTGGCATGCTGCGCTTCTAGTCCCACCAGAACATCCACAGATTGACTCCAAGGAGACTGTCGACGTACTCGGGAAACGAGTCGGAGATCTGGTACACGTCGTCCGGCGCGAACACGAGGTGCTCGCAGCCGATGTGCGCCGCGGCGGCCCGGTCGCCCGGCGCGGCGGCGACACTGACCCCGCCCCGCCGTCGTCGACCAGCAACGGCCACAGCCCGCTGACCACGAACCCCGCCCGAGCCCAGGCCAGATCCTGCGCCGTCGGCACGCCGTCGCTGACCCAGTACAGCGGCCCGACCCCCGGAACGTCGACAACGTGCCCCACCGGCAACGCCCGCCGCACCAACCCGATCGACGCCCCACTCGGATCCGAAGCCAACGCCCGCAACACGGCATCATGATTCATCGGCATGATGGTGATCGTAAGGACCGGTGCCGACAAGGATGTACAGGCCTAGTTCGGCGCCGCTGCTGAAGCCGCCATCGCGCGGCAGGCGCCCGTGCGCCCGCCCCGCCGCCCCGCTCACACCAGGGCGAGGGCCTTCTCGCAGGCTTCGCGCCGCTCGTTCAGCAGTTGCGCGTCGCAGTCCGGCAGGGTCAGGGCGCGGTCGTAGTCGCGCAGGGCGGCTTCGGGGTCGCTCAGTGCCTCGTGCACGGAGCCGCGGTTGAACAGCAGGTCGGGGTCCTCGCCGGCCAGGTCGACGGCGCGGTCCAGGTCGGCCAGGGCCCGGGCGCCGTCGCCGGCGTTGAAGGCCAGGATGGCGCGGGACACCAGGGCCTGGTAGAGCGCCGGGTCCAGGCGCAGGGCCTCGTCCAGCGCCGCGACGGCGCCGGGGGCGTCGCCGGTCTCGGCCAGGGCCCGGCCCAGGACGGCCAGCAGCCGGGGCTGCTGCGGGTCGGCGGCCAGGGCGCGGCGGACGATCCCGGCCGCCGCGGCGGCCTGATTCTCCGGGTCCGCGTCCAGCAGCAGCGAGGCCAGGCTGATCGTGGACTCGAGGTTGACCGGGTCCAGTTCCAGCGCGCGGGCCAGGCTGCGCACCGCGCCGTCGAGGTCACCGAGGCCGACCAGGATCTCGGCCCGGTTGTGGAACAGTTCGGGGAAGGGCGGGCCGAGGGTTTCGGCGTGGGCGTAGTCGGCCAGCGCGCCGGGGCCGTCGCCGGCCCGGAAGCGCAGGTTGCCCCGGTCGAAGTGGTACTCCGGGTGGTGCGGGTCGAGCTCGATCACCTCGTTCAGGTCCGTCAGCGCCTCGTCCCGGCGGCCGAGGGCGGCCAGCAGCTGGGAGCGGTTGTGGCGCAGGACCGAGCGGTGCAGCAGGTGCTTGTCGACCACGAGCTCCCGGTCGAGCAGGCCCAGCGCCTCCTCCACGAGCTCGAGGGCGTCGGTCGGGGAGCCGGCGTGCATCACGGCCAGAGCGAGCCCGTTGCTCATGAAGGCGGTGTAGAAGGCCCGGTCGGCCGGCTCCTGGAGCTGGCCGGCCAGGGCGACCGCGGTGTTCAGGTGAGTGATCGCCAGATTGTGGTCCCGGCGCGCGGAATCCTCCCAGCGCGTGTAGAGCATGCCCAGGGCGTACTGCAGCGACATCACCTGGCGCGGCACGCGGGTGCGGGCCAGGGTGGCGAAGTAGCTCGCCTCACTGCGCTCGGGGTGTCCCATCAGCCCGTAGATCTGGCCGCGGCGCAGTCCGGCGTGCTGCTCGAAGTTCTTGTGCCCGTCCGTGCCGACGGCCAGCTGCTCCAAGCGGTCCAGGCACTCCAGGACTCCGTGGTAGTAGCCCATGCTCATGCAGTAGCTCTCGGCCTGGGCGTACAGGGGCCAGGCCTCGGTGAGCGGGTCCGCGCCGTGCAGCCGCTGGTAGAGCAGCGCGCCGAGACGCACGGAATACTCCCCGCCGGCTTCCAGAACGCCGGCGCGCTCGTTGTGCAGGCGCACGCGCTCGTCCACGGTCAGCGTCTCGTAGGCGGCGCGGGTGGCGTCGTCGTCGCCGGTACCGTCCTCGGCTACGTAGGCGCGCGCGAGGTCCAGGGCGTCAGCAGGCTCCTGTGTCGCCGGACGGTCCGTCGCGGGCGCCTCGATCCGGTGCGCCCGCTCGGCCAGCAGCGGGGCCAGGCCGTCCGCGGCGTCGTCCGGCGCGGGGACTGCGGTCGAGCCCACGATGATCCGGACCACGGCCGGGTCCAGCCGGCGCAGAGCCGTGGCGAGGAACTCGCGGTCGGTGTGGTCCGCCTCGTCCGCGGTGTCGAAGGCGAGCGTCAGGCCGCCCGGGCGGGTCCGGCCGCAGGCGAGCAGCAGCTCCACCAGGTTGTTGCTGATCCGCTGGGTGCGCTGGAACGAGTACCAGCGCGTGCGCTCGTCGTACGGCGCGAGCGAGGTCAGGGTGTCCGGGGCGCTGCCGACCAGCGGTTCCAGCTCCGGCGCGGCGCACAGGATCGCCGCGACGTACCCGGAGACCAGGTCGGCGTGCGTCCGGACGGCCACGGGGATCAGGGCCCGCAGCAGCGAGCCGGCGCCGGTGTACGGGCCGCGGGCGCCGCGGTGGCAGTCCACGGCGACGTCCGCCGCAGCAACCTGCGACAGCGCGGCTGCGCGGTCGCGCCGCGTGGCGCCGACGATCCACAGGTGTTCCGGGCGGACGTGCGCAGACATGGACATCTCCGATGGCCTCTTCTCAGAGTCGAGACGTGGCGGGGTGGATCACGCCGCGGAATGGGTGTGGGCTGCGGGCCGGTTCTTGCCGCGGGACCCCAGGCTCAGGACGGCCACCAGGCTGAACTGGCCGATGACCATGGCCAGCGAGATGACGGCGTCCCAGAACTGGGTGCTGGTCGCGCCGGTGGCGATCCCCTCGGCCACCTGCCGGAGGTAGGTGACGACCACCGGCCCGATGGTGGCCAGGCCGCCGCCCACGGTGAGCACGATCCCGGCCGCGGTCAGCGGGGCGAACCAGCGCAGCACCGCGCGCTCGTGCGGCGTGAACGAGGGGTCCAGCGGCTGGCGGCGCAGCCGCGCGCGCAGGACGCTGCGGGTCATGCCCTTCAAGTCGGTGATTTTCAGGAGCGAGGAGAGCACGTGGTGCATGTCGGTCTCCAGGAAGAACAGGAACTGCCAGGCGAAGCGCATGCCGGTGAAGTACGCGGCGGCCACGGCGATCCGACCGACCAGCTGCGCCGGGCCGTCGATGGTCGCGGCGCTGATCAGGACCAGCGTGCACAGGACCATCGAGTCGGTGATCATCCCGGCCAGGAAGATCAGGTAGCGTTGGCGCCGCGGGACGCTGTAGACCCCGGTCAGGGTCGTCTGGAAGACCACGAAGTACAGGCGGCGGCCGATCCCCACCCGGCTCCTGATCCCGATCCGGCGCCCGGCCAGGACATGGGAGAGCTCGTGCAGGTACATCAGCGGCAGCTCCACCGCGATCATCACCAGCGGGATCAGCACGAGGTAGCCGGTGAAGAAGACGTGGGTGGCGCTCGGGCGGGTCTGGGGCCGGGTGACCATGCTCCAGCCGGCCGCAGCGGCGATGACCGCGGCCACGAGGGCGCCGGCGCGGGAGTAGACGAGGGACGCAGTGCGCTGAAATCGCAGTGGCCTGACATCGGCGGCGGTCGCCGCCGGCTCCGGCCGCGCCGGCGGACCGGCCGGCTGGTCCGGCCGGAGGAAACCGAGTTCCCCCACCTGCACCAGGAAGTCGGCGATGTCCAGGGCCTCGTCGTAGGTCTGCTCGTACCAGGTGGCCACGTGCGCCGGAGTCATGCCCTCGCCCAGGCGGCGCAGCACGGCGGCGCCGTCGGCCGACAGCACGGCGTAGGACTCGATGTCGGCCCGCCCGACGACGACTTCGTCCCCTTCGTCGACGAACGTCAGAGGGTGCAGGGCGACGGTTCGAGTGTCGAGGTCTACCATGTGCGCGCCCTCATGTTCCTTCAGTCGGATCAGAAGCCGGATGACATCGTGCGGGCGGGCCCGGGACGACGGTGCCGGTGCAGCCCTCGGGCTGCGCCCGGCACCGTCCGTACGCGAAGGCGCTACCGGTTTAGAACGGGATCGGGATCGGGGGGATCGGGACCGGCGGGATCGGCGGGCAGGTGATCGGGTCACCGTAGAACGCGGCGGAGACGCTGGTCAGCCGCACGGGCCCGACCTTGCGCACGCTCAGCTGCTTCATCCGGGGGGAATTGGCGTTCATCCAAGACTCCTTCCGACGGAACGGCCGGCCCGGACGGGCCGGCCGACGTGCAGTGGTCTGTGTTCTGTGTACCGAGGAGGCGCCTCCCGGTCATGTTTCATTGATACCGAGCAGCGATTTTCATGTCAACATCATGAATATTCATAGGGGTGCACAGGGGTTCGGCCCTCCGGCCGGGCGGTGATCTCCCGGGTTCGGTCCGGGTGGTCGCCGCCTGCTGAAACACCGGGTCGCGGGCGGTGTCCGGGAGGCCCGCGCGCGCCGGGGCCGCGGGGCGATCTTCCATCCGGGGGTGACTGCTGGGCCGTTCCGGTGAATCCGGCGGCCGCAGGGTTCAGATGTCTGCCGGATCGGCATTCTCCTTCTGTCGGAAATATACCCGTTAGGAGCATTATGACTACGAAGTCCAGGTTCTTCCCGTTCCAGCTCGCCCGCGACGACACCGCCGCCGCGGTCGCCTTCATGCGCCCGGGCCGGGACGTCGAGGCCGCACCCGGTGCCGAGGCCGAGGTCACGCCGATCGACCAGCAGCTGGCCGACTCCTTCAACGCCAACAACGCAGTGCTGGCCTACGTCCTGGCCCTGACCGGCAGCACCCTGCCCACGATCTCGCCGGTGCCCACCTGGTACCAGTCCTTCGTCAACAGCTTCTCGGAGGCCAAGACGCACGCGATGCTGTGGCAGAACACCGTCACCCCCGGGCTGATCGCCATCCCCACCGGGATCCTGAACTTCGCCCCGCTGTGGAGCCTGCACACCTCCACCATCAGCCAGGCGATCGCCGTGCTCGACCACAACCCCCAGAACCCGGAGGCCAAGCAGGCGATCCGCAGTTCCCTGGCCTCGCTGCACTCCGCGGTGACGCTGCAGAAGAACACCGCCACCGACTTCCAGAAGAAGATCGACGACTTCGCCGACCACCTGACCACCGACGCGCAGAAGATGCAGGCCGCGATCGGCGACGCCACCAAGCAGGCCGGCTACAACAGGGACCAGGTCCAGCAGCTGACCAGGTCCGTCAACGCGCTCAACGACGAGATCGCCAAGTGGCAGACCGTGGTGACCGCGGCCGCGATCGCCGCCGGCGTGTCGTTCTGGGTCGGCGCCGTCATCGCCATCTTCACCTTCGGCGCGGGCCTGGCCTTCGGCATCGTCGGCGCCGTGACCGGCATCGCCCTGCTGATCGCGGCCGAGGTGAAGATCAAGCAGCTGTCCGCGCAGATCCTGCAGGACCAGGCCAAGATGAACGACCTGAACCTGCAGATCGCCGCGCTCACCGTGCTCGGCCAGAACCTCAACACCCTGGTCAGCCTGTCCAGCCAGGCCGGCAAGCAGGTCAAGCTGATCCTGGCCGCCTGGCAGGAGCTGGAGAAGCAGCTGGCCCAGGTGATCGCCGACATCGACGGCGCCAAGGGCAACCTGGACCCGTTGAACCTGCCGCTGCTCGAGCGCGACATGGTCAGCGCGAACAGCGACTGGCAGGCGCTGCAGAAGTTCTGCGCCGTCCTCGCGGGGATCCAGTACAACCAGGCGGCCCCGCCGTCGGTCGTCCTGCCCACCGCGCCCAAGCTGGTCACGGTCTGACCGTAGGTCGCGCAGCCCGCGAGGTCCGGCGCCGCCCATCCGGGGCGCCGGGCCTCCCGGCTCAGCCGGCGGCTTGACCGCGGGGACGGTCAGGGGGTGATCTGGTTACGCCCGCCCGATCCGCCCGCTCGAAAGGCCCGTGCCCCGTGACTGCGCCCACCGCGCCCGGATGGCTCACCGACGCCGTCCTCTACCAGATCTATCCCCAGTCCTTCGCCGACTCCGACGGCGACGGGATCGGCGACCTGCCCGGCCTGGCCGGCCGCCTCGAGTACCTGGCCTGGCTCGGGGTCGACACGGTCTGGCTCAACCCGATCTTCGCCTCGCCGATGCGCGACGCCGGCTACGACATCGCCGACTACCTCACCGTGGACCCGCGGTACGGCGACAACCAGGCCATGGCGCAGCTGGTCGACCAGGCCCGCGGCCTCGGCATCAGGGTCCTGCTCGACCTGGTCGCCGGGCACACCTCGAATCAGCACCCGTGGTTCACCGCCTCCGCCGACGACCCGGACGACGACCGGTACATCTGGGCCCCGGCCGGCCCCGACGGCGCCCTGCCGCCCGGCTTCGTCCGCTCCCCGGGCACGCGCGAGGGCGGGTACCTGCCCAACTTCTTCGACATCCAGCCCGCGCTGAACTTCGGCTACGCCCGCGCCCGGCCGGACCAGCCTTGGCGCCAGGCGGTAGACGCGCCCGGCCCGGCCGCCAACCGCGCGGCCCTGCGCGAGATCCTGGACCACTGGCTGCGCCTGGGCATATCCGGCTTCCGGGTGGACATGGCCGCCTCCCTGATAAAGGACGACCCCGGCCGGATCGAGACGGCCAGGCTGTGGACCGAGCTGCGCGCCTGGCTCGACGCCGCCCACCCGGACGCCGCCCTGCTCTCGGAATGGGGCGACCCGGCCGTCTCGGTGCCGGCCGGGTTCCACGCGGACTTCTTCCTCCAGTTCGGCGGCCCGGACAACGGCCGCGCCCTGCGCTCGCTCTGGCACACCCGCACCGCGACCCTCGACGCCGCGTGGGACGACGTCCCGTGCTACTTCGACGCCGCCGCCACCGGGTCCTTCGCCACGTTCCGCACGGCCTACCAGGACGCCAGCCAGACGATAGGGGGTCCCGGCCACATCGCGCTGCCCACGGCCAACCACGACTTCGCCCGCCTGCACTGCGCCCCGCGCACCGCCGAACAGCTGCCCGCGGCCTTCGCCTTCCAGCTCACGTTCCCCACCCTCCCGGCGATCTACTACGGCGACGAGATCGGCATGCGCTACATCCCGGACCTGCCGGACGTCGAAGGCAGCGTGCTGGGCCCGACCTACAACCGGGCCGGATCGCGCACCCCCATGCAATGGGACCAGGGACCCAACGCCGGATTCTCCACCGCCCCGGCCGACCGGCTCTACCTGCCGCTGGACCCCGACCCGGACCGGCCCACCGTCGCCGCCCAGCGCGAGGACCCCGCGTCCCTGCTGCACCTGGTCAAAGAGTTGATCGCGCTGCGCCGCGCCCACCCGGAGCTCGGCCCCCGCGGCGACCTGCTCACCCTGCACGACGGCTACCCCCTGGTCTACGTGCGCGGCGGGCGCCTGCTCGTCGTGGTCAACCCCGGCGGCGAACCCGCCGCCCTCGACCACGACCGGGCCCTGCTGGCCGGCGCGGTCGCGATCCGGGAGACCGGGGTGCGGGTCGACGGGAACACCATCACCGCCGACCCGTTCGCCTTCGGCATCTTCACCCTGTGACCGCGCTCGCCGCATTCGCCGGTGGCGGCCCGGCCAGGTCAGCCGTGCTGCCCGATCTCGACCAGCGGTAGCTCCCGGACCTCGTCCTTGGTCAGGCTCAGCCGGATGCCGTCGGCCACGTCGGTGACCCGGGTCACCGGAATGGTGATCTCCTGCTTGCCCCACAGGTGACCCTCGTCCAGCAGGACGTGGGTCACCGCGTTGTCCCGCGGGTCCACGACCAGGCCGCGGACCCGCCCGATCGGCCCGTCCAGGGCGATCACCGGCTGGCCGCGGCGCACCTGCACCTCGCCGGCCGGGATCCGCTCGTAGCCGACCAGCTGCGGCTCGGGCGCGCCGTGCGCCTCCATGTCCTCGGTCCCGGCGGTCGTGACCGCGACCAGGCCGCCGCCGAGCGGGTAGTACGGCAGCCAGTGCGCCTGGCCGGCCGTGTACCCCAGCCCCTCCCCGGAATCCGGCAGGTACTCGGTCTCCTCGGCGCCGGCCAGGGCCTCGAAGGCCGCCGTGTCGCACCGCAGCGTGATCTCCCCGGCGGCCGGATCCGGGTCGACCAGGTCGACCGGCACCAGGTGCGTGGTGTCCTCCAGGTGGTACGGGGACACCACCAGATGCGTCACCCTGCGGGCCACCGGGTCGATGACCACCCGCGCCAGTTCACCGCACTCGCCGTCGCTGCAGACGACCTTGCCGCCGATGGTGTAGGGGGTCCTGGTGGCGTCCATGTGGTCGGCCTTCCGGTAGCTGGGATCCGCGTCGCCGCAGGCAGCGCGCCTGTCGCGGCTGATCCGCCCGGGTACCCGGCCCGGCCGGGCGGAAACAGTCTTCGAATCTTCTTCCCCGTCCACCATCCGGCCCCCGCCGCCCCCGCCCCGCAGCGGCGCGCACCCGGTCCCGGACCGGCGCGCACCCGGCCCCGCCCGGCCCGTGCCGAGGTCCGCCGCACCCGGCCGGACATGGTCATCCCGGTCCAGAGGAATGGTCCGGGACCGAAACGGAACGCACCGCGGCCATCCTTTCGGTGTAAGCCAGGAGGTCGCCCAGCTGCGATCCGCACAGTGAGGAAGACCACAGTGCCGGTCATCTCGGCCCCGCACGAGCTACTTGAATCAGATGTCTACATCGACGTCCGGCCGATCTTCGGCCGCGGCGTCTATCTCAAATGCGAGGGGTTCAACTTCGGCGGTTCGGCGAAACTCAAGGCCGCCGTCGGCATGGTGCACGCGGCCGAGCGCGACGGGCGGATCGGGCCGGACACGGTCCTGGTCGAGTCCTCCTCGGGCAACCTCGGCATCGCGCTGAGCGTGGTCGCCGCGAGCAAGGGGCTGCGCTTCGTGTGCGTGACCGACCCGCGGTGCAACGAGCTGACCGCCCGCGCCATGCGCGCCCTGGGCGCCGAGGTCGTGGTGGTCGACGAGCCGCTGCCCGAGGGCGGGTTCCTCGGCGCCCGGCTGGCCCGCGTGCGCCGGCTGTGCGCCGAGGACCCGCGCCACCTGTGGCTCAACCAGTACGTCAACGAGGCCAACTGGGCCGCGCACCACGAACTGACCGGGCCCGAGATCGCCAAACGGTTCCCCGACCTGGACGTGTTGTTCGTCGGCGTGGGCACCGGCGGCACCGCCATGGGCTGCGTCCGGTACCTGCGGGCGCACGGCTCCCCGGCCCGGGTCGTCGCGGTGGACGCGGTCGGCTCGGTCACCTTCGGCCTGCCGGCCGGCGTCCGGCACATCCCGGGCCTCGGCGCCAGCGTCCAGCCGGCCCTGGTCCGGCGCGACCTGCTCGACGACGTGGTGCACGTGCGGGAGGTCGACACCGTGCGCACCTGCCGCACCCTGGCCGCCCACGGGTTCCTGCTCGGCGGCTCCACCGGGACCGTGCTCGGCGGCGCCCTGGCCTGGCTCGGGCGCAACGACCCGGACCGGGCCCTGACCTCGGTCGCCGTCGCGCCCGACCTCGGCGAGCGGTACGTGGAGACGATCTACGACGACGCGTGGGTGCTCGAGAACATCGGCGCCGAGGCGCTGCGGCTGCTGACCCCGACCCGGCCCCTGGCGACCTGATCCCATCCCTTCCCGTCGAGAGAGTCCATCGTGTGCGAGTTCGAGTGCGAGACAATCCCCGGCCCGCGGCGGGCCGGTGCCCTGCCGGCGTCCCCGCGCCCGGCCCGACCCGGCGCGGGTGACCCCGGATGCTGACTCACTGGTGGCTCGCGCAGACCCCGCCGCTGCCGGGCCTGCTGCGCTTCGTCTTCTACGCCGGTCTGCTCGCCCTGTGCCTGGCCGACCACCCCTCCCCGATGGACGCCCCGCGCCTGGTGGCCAAGACCGAACGCCGGTTCTACACCCCGGCGCTCGCGCTGCGGGCCCTCGGGATCAGCTGGGTCGAACCCCCCATGCTGCGGGTCGTGCGCGCGCTGACCATCGCCGCGTGGGTGTGCGCCGCGGTCGGCCTGCTCCAGCCGGTCACCGGGATCCTGACCTTCCTCGGCTTCGCCTTCCTGCACGCGGTCAACTCCGGCCTGCTCGGCTCCAACCACTCCACCCACTCCGCGCTCTACGCCCTGTTCTGCCTGTGCTTCTCGGTCTCCTACGACGGCCCGACGCTCGACCGGATCCTGGCCGAGCACACCTCCTGGCCGCTGCCGGCCCACCCGGGCTCGGCGCTGGAGTCCGGATTCGCGCCGACGCTGCTGCTGGTCGCCCTGTCCTACGTCATGCTCGCCGGCGGGGTCTCCAAGCTGCGCAACGGCGGCAGCGCCTGGCTGGACGGCAAGGGCCTGCGCTTCTACCTGGTGGAGTCGGCCGAGTACGCGCGGGCGCCGTTCGTCTCCCGGGCCTTCATCGCCCGGCCGGGGCTGTGCCGCCTGCTGGCCGGCTTCAGCGTCCTGGTCGAGGTGTCCGCGCCGTTCGCCCTGCTCGTCCCGCCGCCGTACCGGCTGATCTTCGTACTCGCCTGGTCCGGCCTGCACATCGGCATCCTGCTGGTGATGATGCCCGCCTACTGGGTCCAGATGTGGTGCTACCTGCTCGTCCTGGACTGGTACCAGATCGCGGGCTTCGCCCTGGGCCGCCACCTGCAGGCGGTGCCCGGGCCGGACCTGCACAGCGCCTCGGCCTATGCGTTCAGCGGGTTCGGCCTCGCGTTCTGCCTGACCCTGCTGGTCGTGCTGGTCCGGCAGATCGAGCAGTGGCCGTTCACGGCGGTGCCGATGTACTCCAACGGGGTCGCGCCCGCGGACCTGACCCCGCCGGACCGCGGGGAGCTGCACGGACGCGCGGTGCGCGCGCTGCGCGGCCACACCTCGGCCTGGCCGCGGCCGTGGGTCTCCGCGGAGATCCAGGACGACGTCCGGCTGGTGCCGCGCGACGGCGGCGCGCCGGTCCCGTTGTTCGACGAGGTGGCCGAGCTGGACGTGAAGTTCGTCCGCTGGTCGCAGTACGCGAAGGTCGTGCGCGGGGTCACGATCGAGGACGTCGCGGCCAAGCCGGCCGACCGTCCCGACCTGACCGGGCCGCAGTTCCCGGCCGGCCGGTTCCTGGCCGGACTGGCCGACCTGGTGCGCGAGGGCCTGCCGGACTGGCCCAGGTACGCGCGGATCGAACTGGTCTGCCACACCCGGCAGGGCTGGCTGCCCGTCGGGTGCGCGGACCTGGACGAAGAGGGACCGTCTCGGACCACGGGGACACGTGTGTCGACGGTGACAAGCCAAGCCCGACCGACCTCAGGCAGGACCGACTCATGAGCCAGACCACACGTGAACTCCGCGCCGCCGCCGGCGCCGACCAACCGGGCGCCGGCGCCCCGGCCCCCTCGATCCCGCAGCTCGTCGAGGCGCGGGCCCGGGCGCACCCGGACCGGGTCGCCGTCGTCCACGGGGACGAGCACCTGACCTACGCCGAACTGGTCCGCCGGGTGCGGGCCCTGGCCGCGGTCCTGCGGGAGGACTACGGCGTCGGCCGCGGCGTGCGGGTGCCGCTGCTGCTGCGCCGCAACGTCGACATGTCCGTGGCGATCCTGGCGGTCCTGTCGGCCGGCGGGGTGTGCGTGCCGCTGGACCCGGGCCACCCGGAGAACCGGCTGCAGTACATGCTCGACCACTGCGGCGCCGACCTGGTCGTGGCCGACGTCGACGTCGCCCCGGCCCTGGCCGAGGGCCGCCGGGTGGCCGACCTGCGCCGCGCCGACGTCGACGCCCGGGCCGCGGACTCGAACCCGGCGCCGGTCGACTGCGCCGACGACCAGGTCGTCTACTGCCTGTACACCTCCGGCTCCACCGGCCGGCCCAAGGGCGTGCTGCTCAAGCAGGGCGGCATCCGCAACGTGCTGGCGTGGGCGCGCGACTTCTGGCAGGTGGGCCCGGGCGACGGGTTCCTGCAGAAGGCGACCTTCACCTTCGACATCTCCATCGCCGAGCAGTTCCTCCCGCTCACCACCGGCGCCCGGCTGATCGTCACGGCCCCCGGCACCGAACGCTCGCCCGCCGCGATCCGGGAGGCGATCGTCCGGCACGCGGCGACCATCGTGCAGTTCACCCCGTCCGGCCTGGCCACCTACCTCGCGGTGGCCGGCCGGGACCCGCTGCCGGGGGTCAGCCGCTGCCTGGCCGCCGGCGAGCCGCTCAAGCCCGCGCTGCGCGACACCTTCTTCGCCGCGGTCGACGGCTGCACCCTCACCAACCTCTACGGCCCGACCGAGAACACGATCTACGCGACCGCGTCCGACGTGCCGCGGACCGGCCCGATCACCGTCGGCTACCCGCTGCCCGGCACGACCCTGGACATCCTGGACGAGCAGGGACAGCGCTGCGCCGACGGCCAGGTCGGCGAGGTGTTCATCGGCGGCGTCGGCGTCTCCCACGGCTACCTGGGCCTGCCCGAGCTGACCGCGGAACGCTACCTGGACGACGCCTTCCGCCCCGGCGCGCGCACCTTCCGCAGCGGCGACCTCGGCGTCCTGCTGCCCTCGGGGGAACTGGACGTGCGCGGGCGGCGCGACTACCAGGTCAAGATCCGCGGCTTCCGGGTCGAGCTCGGCGAGATCGAGAGCGCGCTGGCCGCGCTCGACGGCGTGCGCGACGCGGTGGTCGTGGACGTCGAGGCCGACCCCGACGGCCGGCGCGAACTGGTCGCCTACTGGATCGGCGCCGGCGACGCGCGCTCCCTGGCCGAAGGGCTGCGCCGGACCCTGCCCGGGTACATGGTGCCGTCCCGGTTCATCCGGATGGAGCAGTTCCCGCTGACCAGCACCGGGAAGGTGCAGCGGGCCGAACTGCCCAGCCCGGACCTCGGCTTCGACCCGGTCAGCAGCTACGTCGCGCCGCAGGACGCCCTGGGCGCCGGGGTGTGCGCGATCCTGCAGGAGAGCCTCGGCACCGGCCGGGTCGGCCTGGCGGACCGGTTCATCGACCTGGGCGGCGACAGCCTCAAGGCGGTCCGGGTGACCATGCTCGTGCAAAGCCGCCTGGGCCGCACCCTGGAGATCGAGGCGCTGCTGCGCAACGACACCGTCGGCGACCTGATCGGCCGGCTGGCCGACGCCGCGGCCGAGACGAGCGGCGGCCCGCAGCCCGGCCCGGCCGCCGAATGGCACCCGCTGGCCTCCGGGCAGCTCGGGCTCTGGCAGCTGGAACAGGCCGGCATCCCGCACCCGGCGTACACCGAACCGGTGGTCTTCGACGTCTCCGGACCGCTGGACGCCTACGCGCTGCGCCGCGCCGTGCACGCCCTGGTGGCCCGGCACGAGATCCTGCGCACCGGGATCGATCAGGTCGGGGACCACGCGATGCAGCGGGTCGAACCCGAGGTCGAGCTCGACTGGCGGCACGAGGTGCTGGCCGACCCGGCCCAGATCGACCGGCGGCTGGCCGAGTTCGTCGCCCTGGACTTCGACCTGGCCGCCGGCAAGGTCCTGCGCGGCATATTGTTCGAACGCTCCGCTCAGGAGCACGTCTTCGCGCTGGCCCTGCACCACATCGTGATCGACGGCTGGTCGCTGAGTATCCTGATCGACGAACTGATCACCGCCTACAACGCCTACCGCGACCACGGCGAACCGGCCTTCGCGCCGCTCCCGGTGCAGTTCAAGGACTACGCGCGCTGGCAGCAGGAACGGTTGCAGTCCGAGTCCTCGGCCCAGGCGCGCGCCTACTGGTCGGCCCGGCTCGACGGCGTCGAACGGCTCCAACTGCCCGCCGACCGCCCGCACCCGGCCACCCGCACCTACCGCGGCGAGACCATCCGCACCACCCTGCCCGCAACCGCCCTGGACGCCCTCAAGACCCTGTGCCACGCCGAACGCAGCACCGTCTACGCCGGCCTGTGCGCAGCCGTGCGCGTGCTGTTCTACCGCTACACCGGACAGCGGGACTTCACCCTCGGCACCTCGGCCGTGATCCGCTCGGCGCCGGGACTGGAGAACCAGCTCGGCTACTACGTCAACACCCTGGCCCTGCGCGACGAGGTCGCCGACGGCGCGAGCTTCCGCAGCGTCCTGCAGGCCACCCAGTCGACCCTGCTCGACGCGATGCGGCACGCCGAGTACCCGTTCAACCACGTCGTCTCCGACCTCGGCCGGCCGACCGACAGCGACCGCAACCCTCTGTTCGACGTCATGGTCATGGTCGACCCCGGGTGGGGCGATCCGGCCGTCGCCCTGGCCGGCGCGCAGCTGGCCCGCCGCGACGCGCCCAACGCGCACAGCAAGATGGACCTGACCCTGTTCTTCAAGGAATCCGAGGCCGGCCTGCAGATCACGGCCGAGTACTCCACGGACGTGTTCGACACCGACCGGATCGAGCGGATGCTCGACCACATCGGAACCCTGCTCAGCTCCGCGGCCGCCGACCCGCGGGCGAGCGTCGACACGCTGGAGGTGCTGCCCGCAGGCGAGCGCGACCTGGTCCTGGCCGGATTCAACGCCACCGACCACGACTACGAGCTCGAAACCACCGTGCACGCCCTGTTCGAGCAGCAGGCACGGCTGACCCCGCAGCGCGTGGCCACGGTCGACGAGCACCGCTCGCTCACCTACGCCGACCTCGACGCGCGGGCCGACGCGCTGGCCTGGCTGCTGCGCGACGACCACGGCGTCAAGGCCGGGGACCTGGTCGCGCTGTACCTGGACCGCTCGGTGCACAGCATCGTCGCGATCCTCGGCGTGCTCAAGGCCGGCGGCGCCTACCTGCCGATCAACCGCAAGGACCCGGCCGAGCGGATCGCGGCCGTGCTGGCCGACAGCGAGAGCAGGGTCCTGCTGACCGACGACCCGCAGGCCGCGGCCGCGATCGCCGGAGACCTGGCGGTCATCGACGTGGCCGACCCGCGGCCGGCCCGGACCGACCCGCCGCCGCCCTCCTCCGGCGCCGGCGACCCCGCGTACTGCATCTACACCTCCGGTTCGACCGGGGTGCCCAACGGCGTGCTCATCGAACACCGCTCGCTGATCAACCGCCTGCGCTGGATGATCGACGACCTCGGGCTCGGCGAGGACGACGTGTTCCTGCACAAGACGCCGTACGTGTTCGACGTGTCGGTGTGGGAGCTGCTCGTGCCCGGGATCCTCGGCGCGCGCCAGGTCATGCTGCGGCCCGGCGGCGAGGGCGACCCCGCCGCGATCCGCAGCGCGATCGACCGGCACGCGGTGACCGTCGTGCACTTCGTCCCCTCGATGCTCGACCAGTACCTCGCCGGCACGGACACTGACGACGACACCGATGCGGACGCGGCCCCCGGCGGCTTCGGCCCGGTCCGGCACTGCGTGTGCAGCGGCGAAGCCCTCGGCGACGCCCTGGCCGCCCGGTTCCACGCCGCCGTCACCGGCACCAGTACCCGCCTGCACAACTACTACGGCCCGACCGAGGCCAGCATCGACGTGACCGCGCTCGACGTGGAGCCCGGCCGCCCGGTCACCATCGGCCGGCCCGTCGCCAACACCCGGATCTACGTCCTGGACCCGGCCGGCCGGCCCAGCCCGATCGGCGTGGACGGCGAGCTGTGCATCGGCGGAGTCCAGGTCGCCCGCGGCTACCGCAACCGGCCGGAACTGACCGGGCAGCGCTTCGTCGCCGACCCGTTCCGCCCCGGCGGGCGGATGTACCGCACCGGCGACCTCGCCCGCTGGCAGCCGGACGGGCAGATCGCCTACCAGGGCCGGCGCGACCACCAGGTCAAGCTGCGCGGCTTCCGGATCGAACCGGGCGAGATCGAGAAGGCGCTGCGCGGAGAACCGGGCGTGGACGCCGCGGTCGTCCTGCTGCGCAAGAGCGACACCGGCGTCGAGTACCTGTGCGCCTACGTGGCCGGCCCGGACGTGCCGGACCCCGACCGCCTGCGCGCCGCCGCCCGCAGCCGCCTGCCGGAGTACATGGTGCCCTCGCAGTACGTCGCGCTCGACGCCCTGCCGGTCACCGGCAACGGCAAGGCCGACCGTAAGGCGCTGCTCAAGCTCGGCCCCCACCACACCTGCGGCCAGGCCCAGGTCGCCCCGCGCACCGACGACGAGCGGCGGCTGCTGGAGATCTGGCTGACCCTGCTGCCGGAAACCGGCGCCGGGGTCACCGACGACTTCTTCACCGTCGGCGGCAACTCGCTCAGCGCGTTGCAGCTGAGCTCCCGGATCGCCCGCGAGTTCGGGCTGCCGTTCGGGCTGGCCCGGGTCTTCGCCCACCGCACCGTCGCCGACCAGGCGATCGCGCTCAGCCAGGTGCCGCGCCCGGAACCCGGAGCCCAGGAACGCCGGCCGCTGCGCCGCGGGCCCGGCGCGCGCCACGCCCTGTCCTACGCCCAGGAACGCATGTGGTTCCTGCACATGCTCGAACCCACCAGCAGCGCCTACCACATCTCCCTGTTCGCCAAGCTGACCGGGGCACTCGACCCCGACGCACTGCGCGGCGCGGTCGGCGACCTGGTCGAACGGCACGAGATGCTGCGCACCACCTTCGCCGGCGACAGCTCCGGGGTGTACCAGACCGTCCGCTCCGACCTGCCGCTGCCGTTCGAGCTGCGCGACCTCGGCCCGCTGGCCGGCGACGAACCCGCCACCGAGGCCGAGGACCGGCTCGGCCGGGCCGCGCGCGCCGCCGTGGACCGGCCCTTCGCCCTCGCCGACGAGCCGCCGCTGCGGGTCGTGCTGTTGCGCACCGGCGCCGACGAACACCACCTGCTGATCGTCGTGCACCACCTGGCCGCGGACGGCTGGTCGATGCGGCTGCTGCTCGACGAACTCTCCGCGTCCTACACCCGGCGCCGCCCGCCCGCCGGCCCCGGCGCCGACCGGCCCGAACCGCCCCGGCCGCTCGCGGTGCAGTACGTGGACTACTCCGACTCGCTGCGCGACCCGGCCAACCAGGCCGCCATCGACGCGGACATCGCCTACTGGACCGAGCGCCTGGCCGGGTTCCCCACCCTGACCCTGCCCACCGACGTCCCGGCCACGGCCACCCCGGCCACCGGCCGGATCGACGCCGCGAACGACGGCCTGACCTCGGTGGACCTGGCGCCCGCGACCGCCCGGGGCCTGCGCGACCTGGCCACGGCCACCGACAGCACCCCGTTCGAGATCGTCCTGACCGCCCTGAACCTGCTGCTGTCCCGGCTCGCCGACCAGCAGGACGTCGTGATCGGCTTCCCGGTCACCAACCGGCAGAGCGTCGAGCTCGAACCGATCATCGGCCTGTTCCTCAACACCCTGGCCCTGCGCACCGACCTGACCGGAGCGCCCACCTTCGCCGACCTGCTGCGCCGGGTGCGCGAAGGCGTGCGCGAGGCCTACGAGCACCAGAGCGCCCCGTTCGAGCTCCTGGTCGAACGGCTCAACCCGGAACGCCGGCTGGACCACACCCCGGTGTTCGACGTGATCCTGAACTACCAGGACGAGTCCCAGGCCCGCCTGGCCATCGGCGACGCGGCGGTCCGGTTCCAGGACCAGCACCTGGACGTGCGGGCCAAGTTCGCCCTGCACTTCTACGTGTTCGCCGACGCCGGCGCGGTCAAGATCGACCTGGCCTACCGGCCGGACCTGTTCAGCGCCGACCGGGCCCGCACCATCCTGGCCCAGCTCGACGCGCTGCTGGCCCAGTCCACCAAGGCCCCGGACCAGCCGGCCGCCGCCTACTCGCTCGCCCTGGGCACCGGCGCCGACCTGAGCCGGCCGATCGCGCGCCCGTTGCTGCCGACCGTGCCGGACCTGGTCCTCGGCCAGGCCGAACGCCGGCCCGCGGCCCCGGCCGTGGTGCAGGGCAGCGCCGTGCTCGACTACGGCGACCTGGCCGACCGCGTCCAGGCCCTGGCCCGGCAGCTGGTCGCCGGCGGCGCCCGGCCCCGGGACGTGGTCGCGGTCACCGGGCCGCGCGGGATCGGGTTCACCGTGGCCCTGCTCGCCGTGCTGCGCAGCGGCGCGACCGTGTTCCCGCTGGACCCGGCCCTGCCGCGCGGCCGCCGGGACCACCTGCTGGCGATCGGCCGCCCGGTCCGCGCGGTGATCGTGCAGGGCGACGGGACGCAGGCCCCGGACGGCGCCGGCCCGGACGCCCTGGATCCCGCGCTGCCGGCCGACCGGATCGACGCGCGCACCGGCCGCCTGCTCGGCCCGGGGCTGCCGAGCACCGTCGACCTGCCGCCGATCGACGACGCGAACCCGGCCTACCTGTTCTTCACCTCCGGCACCACCGGCGCGCCGCGCGGCGTGCTCGGCCGGCACAGCGGGCTGAGCCACTTCCTGACCTGGCAGCGCGACACCTTCGGGATCACGCCGCAGGACCGGTGCGCCCAGACCACCAGCGCCTCGTTCGACGTGATGCTGCGCGACACGCTGCTGGCCCTGGTCTCCGGCGGCACCGTGGTGGTGCCCGAACCGGCCGACGAGAGCGGCGGCCGGGCCCTGTTCGACTGGCTCGAACGCCAGCGGGTCACCGTGCTGCACGCCGTGCCCACGGTGTTCCAGTCCTGGCTGCTGGACGCCGCCCCCGGGATCCGGCTGGCCGCGCTGCGCTGGCTGTTCTGCGCCGGCGAACCGCTCAAGGCGGCCCTGATCGAGGAGTTCCGCGGAGCGTTCCCGGACAGCGCGGAGATCGTCAACCTCTACGGGCCGACCGAGACCACCCTGGCCAAGTTCGCCTACCAGGTGCCGCACGGACCCCTGCCGGCCGCGCTCCCGGTCGGCCGGCCCCTGCCGCAGACCCAGGTCCTGGTCCTGCGCGACGGCGTGCCGTGCGGTGTCGGCGAACCCGGCGAGATCGTCATCCGCACCCCCATGCGCACCTTCGGCTACCTGGACGACGCCGACGCGACCAACGCCGGTTTCATCCCCAACCCGGACCGCGACGACCCGGACGACCTGCTCTACCGCACCGGGGACCTCGGCCGGCTGCGGCCGGACGGCCTGCTGGAGGTGCTCGGCCGCCGCGACCACCAGGTCAAGATCAGCGGCGTGCGGATCCAGCCGGCCGAGGTCGAACGCGCCCTGCTGGGGCACCCGGACGTGGCCGCATGCCTGGTC
Source organism: Actinocrinis sp. (assembly GCA_035943635.1). Taxonomy (GTDB): domain Bacteria; phylum Actinomycetota; class Actinomycetes; order Streptomycetales; family Catenulisporaceae; genus DASZBX01. The sequence continues at coordinate 100,867 of DASZBX010000106.1, forward strand.
CGGGCGTTCACCGACCCGCGCGGCGAGGCGCACCTGGCCGCGTACGTGGTGGCCGGGCCGGACGATCCGGCGCTGGCCGGACGGCTGCGCTCGTTCCTGTCCGAGCGGCTGCCCCGGGCGATGGTGCCCAGCCACTACGTCCCGCTGGACCGGATCCCGACCACGCCCAACGGCAAACCGGACTACGCCGCGCTGCCGGTGCCCGGCCTCGGCCGGGCCAGCGCGCCCGCGCCGGCCGAACTGCCGTCCACCGACGCGCAGCGGGTCATCGCCGGCCTGTGGTCCGAGGTGCTCGGCTGCGCCACCCCCGGCGTCCACGACAACTTCTTCGAGCTCGGCGGCACCTCGCTGCGCCTGCTGCGCCTGCACAGCCTGCTCGACCACCGCTTCCCCGCACACATCCGGGTCGCCCAGCTGTTCGCCCATCCGACCGTGGTCGGCCAGGCCGCACTGGTCGAGACGGCGCCGGACGGCGCCGAGACTCGTCAGGAGACCGAAGTTGTATTCTGAATCCGCCGCCGCGGGCGACATCGCGGTCATCGGCATCGCCGTCCGCTTCCCCGAGGCCGACGACCTCGGCCAGTTCCTGGCCAACCTGCGCTCGGGCCGCGACAGCGTCCGCGAACTGTCCACCGAACGCAAGTGGCGCACCTCGCTCCCGCTGGAGGACGCCTACCAGCTGCTCGGCTACATCGAGGACATCGACAGCTTCGACCACGCGTTCTTCGGCGTGGCCAAGGCCGAGGCCGACACCATGGCCCCGCACCACCGGATGCTGTTGCAGACCTCCTACCAGGCAGTGGAGAACGCCGGCTACAGCCACGCGGCGCTGCGCGGCCTGCGCGGCTCGGTCTACATCGCCGACACCAAGGTCCTCTACGACGAACTGGCCGCCGGCTTCGACCCGACCATGGTGATGGGCAGCCACGCCTCGGCCACGGCCGGCCGGCTCTCGCGCTTCTTCGGCCTGCGCGGCCCGGCCGCGATGATCGACACCGCGTGCTCCTCCGCGCTGGTCGCCGCGCACATGGCCGTCAACGACCTGATCACCGGGGACGCACAGCTGGCCCTGGTCGGCTGCGCCAGTCTGAACCTGTTCGCCGACCGGCTCACCGGCGAACCGGACATCGGCATCCGCTCGGCCGACGGCAAGACCCGCTGCTTCTCGGCCGACGCCGCGGGCACCGGCTCCGGCGAGGCGGTCGCCACCCTCGTGCTCAAGCGCCTGGACGACGCGCGGCGCGACGGCGACCACGTGCACGCGGTGATCAAGTCGGTGGCCGTGAACCACGTCGGCGGCCGGTCGAGCACGCTGACCGCCCCGGACTCCGAGGCCGAGGCCGAGGTGATCGAACACGCCTGGGCCAAGGCCGGGATCGACCCGCGCACCGTCACCTACATCGAGGCGCACGGCACCGCGACCCGGCTCGGCGACCCGATCGAGATCGAGGCGATCGACACCGCGTTCGCCCGGCACACCGGGGACCGGCACTTCTGCGCGCTGTCCTCGGCCAAGAGCAACCTGGGCCACACCTGGAGCGCCTCCGGCCTGGTCGGCCTGGTCAAAGCGGTGCTCTCGCTGCAACACCACGAGCTGTACCCCAACCTGCACAGCGCGCAGCTCAGCCCCCTGATCGACTTCGAGAACTCCGCCACGGTGGTCACCCGGGAGCTGACCGCGTGGGACCCGGACTCCGGGGTGCGCCGGGCCGGCGTCAGCTCCTTCGGCGTCATGGGCACCAACGCGCACGCGGTCCTGGAAGAGGCCCCGCCGCGCGACCCCGCGCCCGACTCGGCGCCCGGGTACTGGCTGCCGGTGTCGGCCAAGAGCCCCGGATCGCTCGCGGCGAACGTCGCGGCGCTGCGGGACTGGATCGAGGAGCACCCGGACCTGTCGCTCGCCGACGTGCAGCGCACCCTGGTCGACGGCCGGACCCACTACCCGCACCGCTTCTGCGCAGCCGCCTACGACCTGGACGAACTGCGCGCGGCGCTGGACCACGCGGTGAACGCCACGTCGGGCATCCCGGCCCTCGGCGCCGGGACCGACCCGGGCGTGACCGTCCTGGTCGTGTCCGGCGACGGCGCCGCGTCCGGCGAACTGACCGACGCGCTGCGCGCCGAGCACCCGCGCTTCGACGAGCTGTACCGCCAGGGCGAGCAGGCCGCCCACGACCCGGCCGACCCGCGGGCGGCGCAGTTCGCCTTCCAGTACGCGTTCATCGGCCTGCTGCGGCAGATCGGACTCACCTTCGCGCACGTGGTCGGCGAGGGGACCGGCAAGCTCGTCGTGGACGCCGAATACGGCCGGCTGCCGCTGGACGAGGCCGTCCGCCGGGCCTGCGCCGAGCCGGCCGAGGACCGTTCCGGCGACTTCGCCGCGCGGGTGGACCGGCTGCTCGGCCGGTTCGAGGGGCAGCGGGTGCGGTTCGTCGAGGCCGGCCCGCTGGCCGCGGTGACCCGCGCGATCGCCGAGCGCGCCCTGCCCGGGCACCGCGCGCTGGCCCCGGCCGACCAGGACGACGGCCTCGCCCACCTGCTGCGCGGCCTGTATCTGGACGGCGCCGACTGGACCTGGGCCGAGACCGCGGGTCCGGGCCGCCGGATCGAACTGCCGTCCTACCAGTTCGAACGGACCCGCTGCTGGCTGTCGGACGTGCGCACCGCCACGCCGTCGGCCCCGGCCCGGCCCGCGGACGGCGACCGGTCGCCCGCCGGGCAGGCCGGAGGCGGACCCGTCGACACCCTGAGCGCGGTCGTCGCCGTGTACGCGGCGGTGCTCGGCGTCGACACGGTCCCCGAGGACGACTCCTACTTCTCCCTCGGCGGCGACTCGATCAGCGGCCTGGACGTGGTCGACCGGCTCAACGGCCGGTTCGGCACCGATCTCGACATCATCTCGCTGATCGACAACGAGACCCCGCGCGACCTGGCCGCGTACATCGACTCGCTCCGGCCCGCCGGACCCGAGCCGACCCCCGCCACGGTCCCGGCCGTCACCGCGACCGCTACCGCGCCCGCCGCCGCTTCGACCGCCGAGCCGGTCACCGATCCCGCACCGTTCCCCGCGTCCGCGGCCCAGCTGCAGATCTGGCTGGCCGCGCAGTTCGAGGGCGGCTCGGTCGCGTTCAACCTCACCCGCTCCTTCCGCCTCGACAGCCCGGCCGACCCGGCCGCGCTGCAGGCGGCCGTCACCGCCCTGACCACCCGGCACGAGGCGCTGCGGGCCCGGTTCACCTTCCAGGACGGGCAGCTGCGGCAGAGCATCGCGCCCGCCGGGCAGCTCACCGCGCAGATCGAGACGATCGACCTGGACCGGCCCGCACCCGACGAGGCGGCGCTGGCCCTGATCTCCCGGCCGTTCGCCGCCCAGCCGTTCGACCTCGAGACCGGCCCGCTGCTGCGGGCCCAGCTGGTCCGGTTCCACGGCGACCAGGCCATGCTGACCGTCAGCACCCATCACATCGTCGCCGACGGCTGGTCGCTGGAGATCCTGGTGCGCGACCTGGCCGCGCTCTACGCGGCCCAGGTCCAGCCGGCCACCGCCCCTCCGGCGCCGCTCGCGCTCGGCTACCGCGCCTTCCAGCTCCAGCAGCAGCCCGCCGCCGACCGGCGGGCCGGTGCGGAACAGTACTGGCTGGAGCGCTTCGCCGACGCCCCCGGCCGACTGGACCTGCCCACCCGGCCGGACGGCGCCGAGACCGCGTTCCGCGGCAGCTACCGCACCTACGGCCTGCCCGGGCCGCTGTGGGCCCGGCTCAAGCAGTTCAGCCGGGACGAGGGCGGCACCGCGTTCGGGTCCCTGCTCAGCGTGTTCGCCGCGCTGTTCGCCCCCTACGCCGAGCAGGGCGACCTGGTCCTGGGCACCTCGCTGGCCGGCCGCACCACGCAGCACAGCGACCAGGTGGTCGGCATGCTGGTGCGCACGATCCCGATCCGGGTGGCGGCCACTCCCGACACCTCCCTGCGCGGGCTGTACGCCGGCGTCCGGTCCGCGCTGCGCGACGGCATGGCGAACCTCGCCTACCCCTACGAGGAACTGGTCCAGGAACTGCGCCGCCGCTCGGTCACCCCGGCCTCGGACCTGTTCGACGTCCTGATCGAGTTCGAGCAGTTCGGCGGGATCAGCCACGATCCGTTCGAGCCGATGGCCCGCGCCGGCGTGGCGGTCACCCCGGTCGAGGTCACCCTCGAGACCAGCGTGTTCCCGCTCAACATCATGCTCTCCGAGCAGCCGGACGGCCTGGCCGCGGTCATCCGCTTCGACACCCGGCTGTTCGACGAGCCGACCGTCGACCGGCTCTGGGCCGCCTTCACCGACCTGACCGACATCCTGCTGGCCGCCCCGGGCGAGCCGATGGGCGCCCTGCCGCTGCTGGGCCCGGCCGAACAGGAGCGGCTGCGCACCCACGGGCACCGCGACCTGGAGTTCGACCGGACCGCGACCGTGCAGCACGCGATCGAACGCCACGCGGCCGAACGGCCCGACCGGGTCTGCCTGTCCGGACTCGACGGCGAGCGCACCTACCGGCAGCTGAACGCCCGCGCCAACCAGCTCGCCCGGCACCTGCGCGAGCACTGCGGCGTGCAGCCCGGCGACCTGGTCGCGCTGGTGATGGACCGCTCGGTGCTGACCGTGGAGACCATCCTCGCGGTCTGGAAGTGCGGCGCCGCGTACCTGCCGGTCGACCCGAACCACCCGGCCGCCTTCGTCCGGCGGATGCTGGACTCCGCCGCGCCCCGGGCCGTCGCGTTCGACCCCCGGCAGGCCCCGGCCGGACTGGTCGACGACCTCGGTCCGGACCTCGCCAGCCTCGCGATCACCGCGCAGACCGCCGCCGACGAACCCGACCACGACCTCGGCGGCCGCCCGCCCGCGCCGGACGCGCTCGCCTACGTGATCTTCACCTCGGGATCCACCGGCGAGCCGAAGGGCGCGATGGTCGAACACCTGGGCATGCTCAACCACCTGCACGCGAAGATCACCGACCTCGCCCTGACCGAGCACAGCACCGTCGCGCAGAACGCCTCGAACAGCTTCGACATCTCCGTCTGGCAGATGTTCGCCGCCCTGGTCGTCGGCGGACACACGGTCGTCTACGAGCAGCCGCTCCAGCTCGACCCGGTCCGCTTCGCCGGCCGGCTGGCCCAGGACCGGGTCACCGTGCTCGAAGTCGTCCCGTCCTACCTGGACGCCCTGCTCGAAGCCTGGCGCAGCCTGGACCGCCCGGTGCGCCTGGACGCCCTGGAGTACCTGATGGTGACCGGCGAGGCGGTGCACCCGCGCACGATCGAACGCTGGTTCGACGCGTACCCGGGCGTCCCGGTGGTCAACGCCTACGGCCCGACCGAGGCGTCCGACGACGTCACCCACCACATCATGACCGAACCGGTCCGCACCCCGACCGTGCCGCTGGGCCTGCCGATCCCGAACACCTTCGTCTACCTGCTCGACGAGTACTCCCGGGTCGTGCCGCCCGGGGCCCGGGGCGAGATCTGCGTGTCCGGCATCTGCGTCGGCCGCGGCTACCTCAACGCCCCCGACCAGACCCGCCGGGTGTTCACCACCGACCCGTTCGACCCGGCCCGCCGGATGTACCGGACCGGGGACACCGGCCGGTGGAACCCCGACGGCACCCTGCAGTACCTCGGCCGCTCCGACGCCCAGGTCAAGGTCCGCGGCTTCCGGGTCGACCTCGGCGAGATCGAGCGCCGGGTGCTCCAGGCCCCCGGCGTGGAGGCCGCCGCGGTGGTCGTGCCCGAGGGGGCCAAGGACCGGTTGTGCGCCTACGTGGTCCTGGCCGGCGCCGGCTCGGCCGACGCGGTCCGCGCCCACCTGGCCGAGGACCTGCCCGACTTCATGGTCCCGTCCGACCTGGTCGACCTGCCCGAACTGCCGCTGACCACCAACGGCAAGATCGACCGGGTCGCCCTGCGCCGGCGCGGCGCCCCCGCCCGGGCCGCGGCCGCCGCGGACGACGACCCGCCGGCCTCGCTCTCCGAGCAGGTGGTGTGGCAGGTCTGGGAGGACGTGCTCGGCCAGCCGGTCTCCCGGCACGACCGCTTCTTCGACGTCGGCGGCAACTCGCTGCGCGCGATCCAGGTGCTCTCCCGGCTGCGGGTGCGCCTGGGCGCCGAACTGCGGCTGGAGCAGCTGTTCACCCGGCCGACCGTGGCCGCCCTGGCCGCCCTGGTCTCGGACGCCGCCGGCGCGGGCGAACAGGCCCTGCCCAGCCTCGGCGGTCCCGGCCGGTACGAACTCGCCCCGACCCAGCACCTGCTGATCCGGGTCGAACAGGTCGCCTCGCAACGCGACGCGTTCAACCGCAACGACCGCTACGAAGTCCACGGCCCGCTCGACCCGGACCTGCTCCAGCGCAGCTTCGCCGCGGTCGCCCAGCGCCATGAGACCCTGCGCACCACCTTCGAAACCCAGGGCGAGCACACGACCCAGGTCGTGCACGCCCCCGGCGACCTGCCGCCGCTGCTGCGCGTGCACGACCTGCGCTCGAAAGGCGCCGGCCGCAACGGCGCGGACCCGGCGGACGCGGTCACCGCGTTCGTACGCACCCGGATCCGCCACCCGTTCGACATCACCCGCGAACCCCTGGTCCGCGCGGACCTGCTGCGCACCGGCGACCAGGGCTACACGCTGCTGACCTCCATGCACCAGCTCGTCTCCGACGGCCGCTCGGCGCAGGTCCTGCACGACGACCTGCTGTCCGCGTACGACGACCTCGCCGCCGGCCGCGACCCGTCCGCGACCCCGGCCCCGGTCCAGTACAAGGACTACGCCCACTGGCGCACCACGCGCCTGACCCCCGAGGCGGCCGAGGCCCACCGCCGGTTCTGGGCCGCGGAACTCGACGGCGCGACCCCGTCGCTGCCGCTGCCCACCGACCGCCCCCGCCCGCAGACCTCGGCTCTGGACGGCCGGCGCCTGTACCACGACCTGCCGGACGAGGTCGCCGCCGGCGTCACCGCGCTCGCCCGCGAATGCGCGGTCACCGAGTTCGTCGTCGTGCGCACCGCACTGGCCCTGGCCCTGTACGCCTGGACCGGCCAGCCCGACGCCACCGTCGGCACCTACACCCGCGGGCGCAACCGCGCCGACATCGAAGACGGCATCGGCTTCTACATCAACACCGTGCCGCTGCGCCTGACGCTCCCCTCCGACGGCGACGTGCGCTCGCTGCTCGCCCAGGCCCAGCGCGCAGTGCTGCGCGCGTTCGAGCACGAGGACTACCCGTACGAGTGGACCATGAACGACCTGGGCTGGAAACGCGGCCCGGACCGGGCCCCGCTGTTCGACGTCATGGTCGCCCTGGACGACTGGGAAGAAGACCCCGACCAGCCGCACACGATTCGCCTGGACGCGGTCGACCTGCCGCGCCGGTCGAAGGAGGGGGACCTGTTGGTGGCGTTCGGCAAGACCGCCGGACGGCTGCAACTCGTGCTCACCTACGACACGCACCTGTTCGCCGCCGAACGCGCACAACGGTTCGCGTCGTCGCTCTCTGACGTGCTGGCGAGCATGACAGGGCACTGTAGTATTGCCGAAATCCTCAAGCAAGGGCAACTATGAACAACCTGCATATCCCCGACATCCTCGACGTTCTCGACCGCGAGCGGCGGGCCCTGGGCCCGGCCGAGGGCCTGGGCGGCCTGGTGCGCGAGTGGGCCCCGGACCGGTCCGAGTGCCGGATCGTCTTCTCGCACTGCACCACCGACGAGCTGGCCGGCGTGATCCGGGACGAGCAGGCCCGCGCCAGTGCCGAGGGCTACGCCCTGGAGTGGAAGACGTACGGCCACGACGGCCCGACCGGCCTGGCCGACGCGCTGGCCGACGCCGGGTTCGAGGCCGACGACGAGGAGACCGTGCTCGTGCTCGAACTCGGCGAACCGGCCCTGGCGGTCTTCGACCAGGCCGCCGCCGGGCTGCCCGGCCTGGAGATCAGGGCGGTGCGCGACCGGGCCGGGCTGGCCGACGTCGCGGCCGTCTCCCGGCAGATCGGGCGGCGCAACGTGGAGGCGGAGACCGAGCGGCTGGCCGCGCTGCTGGACGGCGCGGCCGAGAAGGTGAGCATCCACGTCGCCTACCTGGACGGCGAACCGGCGTCCTGCGGCCGGCTGCACTACGGCCGCACGCCCGGGGTGGCCGAGCTGGCCGGCGGCCGCACGGTGACCACGCACCGCAACAAGGGCCTGTTCACCGCCCTGGTCGGGTCCCGGCTGCGCGAGGCCGCGGAGGCCGGCGGGCGCTACGTGTTCGTCGACGCGCTGCCGACCTCGGAGCCGATCCTGGTCAAGCGCGGGTTCAATCCGGTCACCAGTACCCGGCCGTTCACGTATGAGGATTGACGTCGTGGCCGGTGCGGCGCAGGTGGCGCAGCGCCGCGTCGGCCGCGTGCCGCCCGCACATGCCGTGCGCCCCGGGCCCCGGCGGGGCGGCGGCCGAGCACAGGTAGACGCCGGGGATCCCGGTGTCGTAGGGGTGCGGGGTGGTGCGCGGGCCGAACACGAGCTGGCGCACGTCCTTCGCCCCGGTCACGATGTCGCCGCCGACGTAGTTGGGGTTGTAGACCGCGGTCTCGGTGGTCGAGCGCACGGCCATGCCCAGGATCCGGTCCCGGAACCCGGGGGCGAAGCGTTCGATCTGCGCGATGATCTGCTCGGTGGCGTCGCCCGGATAGCCGTGCGGGACGTGCGCGTAGGTCCACAGCGGATTGACGCCGTCCACGGAACGTTGCGGGTCGGCCAGGTACTGCTGGCCGACCAGCACGAACGGGCGCTCGGGCATCCGACCGGCGTGGATGTCGCGCTCGGCGGCCGCGATCTCGGCGAAGTTCCCGCCCAGGTGCACGGTCCCGGCCCGACGGGCCTGCGCACTGGTCCAGGGCACCGGGCCGGACACCGCGAAGTCGACCTTGAAGGCGCCGGGGCCGTGCCGGAACCGGCGGTAGGCCCGGGCCACCCGGGGCGGCAGCCGGTCGCCCAGGATCTCGGCCACCGCGCCGGGCGCGAGGTCGAAGAAGGTCACGTCCGCGGGCGGCAGCTGGTCCGGGCCGGTCACCCGGATCCCGGTCTCGATCTTGCCGCCGGCCTCCAGCAGCACCGCGGCCAGGGCGTCGGTGATCGCCCGGGAACCGCCGGCCGCGACCGGCCAGCCGTGCCGGTGCCCGGCGGTGATGATGCCCAGGCCGATCGCCGAGCTCATCGGGTGGTGCAGCGGCTGGAACGCGTGCGCCGCGACCCCGCCGAACAGCGCGCGGGCCGGCTCGGTGGCGAACACCCGGGCCAGGGCCGACCCGGGCAGCAAGGCGGGCAGCCCGAACCGGGCCACCCGCAGCGGATGCCCGGGCACCCGCAGCAACGGTCCGGTGATGTCTTCGGAGAAGTGGTCGAACCCGGCCGAGGTGCGTTCGAACAGAGCCCGCCAGCGGGCCCCGTCCCGGCCGAGCCCGGCGGCGGTCTGCTCGACCGAGCGGTGCAGCACCGCCGCGCCGCCGCCGTCCAGCGGGTGCACGCAGTCGATCTCCGGCCAGCGCCACTCCAGGCCGTACCGCTCCAGGCCGAGCGAGGCCAGGAAGGAGGAGCCGACCGCCATCGGGTGCACCGCGGAGCAGTGGTCGTGCAGCAGGCCGGGCACGATCGCCTCGCCCGAACGGGTGCCGCCGCCGATCGAGGCCTCGGCCTCCAATACGGTCACCTGCACGCCCGCCCGGGCCAGCGCGCACGCGGCGGCAAGTCCGTTCGGGCCCGAACCCACCACGACGCCGGTACTCATGCCTGGACCGTCCTCGGAGCTCGACGAGTTTTCCCACGACAATCAGACACCTTACAGGTGCGGGAGATTGGCCAGCTATGAACGGCAGTCGGTTGGACAAGGCGAACGGCGCGGCGGGACCCGCCCCGCGCCGCCCGGGCCCGGGCACGGGCGCCGGCCTGTTGTGGCGGGAGATCAGACCGGTCCGCGGCGCCGCGAGCGTGGCGCTGCTGGTACTCATGGTCAGCGTGGTGGCCACCCTGGCCGGCCCGCTGCTGGTCCAGGTCTTCGTCGACCGGGCCACGGACGGCGCCGCCCAGGGCGCCCTGGTCTCGGTCTCGCTGGGCTACCTGGCCCTGGCCGTGGTGGCCGGCTCGACCCGGGTCGCCGCCAGCTACCTCGGGGTCCGCTGCGGCTGGCAGGTCGCCGACAGCCTGCGCACCAAACTGCTGCGCAGGGCGACCGCGGACAGCCCGATCCTGGAGATCGAGGGGCGCCCGGTCGGCGAGGTGCTGGAGAAGGTGGAGGGCAACGCCGACGTGGTCGGCAAGTCCATCGCCGAGTCCGGGTTCCGCCTGGTCGGCAACATCGCGGTGGCCGCCGGGGCGCTGAGCTTCGTGTTCCTGGTCGTGCCGGCCGCCGGCTTCGGGATGACCGCCCTGGTCGCCCTGGTCTGCGTCGTGCTCAACCGGCTCAGCCGGGTCGCCGTCGGCCGCTGGGAGCAGGCCCGCAACCAGCAGGCCGAGCTGTTCGGGTTCATCGGCGACTCGCTCAACGCGCGCGACGACCTGCTGCCGCTGGGCGAGTCCGCGTGGGCCGCGACCCGGATGAGCCAGGACCTGAACGACCTGTACAAGATCGAGGGCCGCGCCTACATCTACGGCCGGGCGTTCTGGCCGCTGACCCAGCTGTTCATCGCCCTGTCCTTCGGCCTGGGCTTCGGCTTCGGCCTCCAGCGGCTGCAACACGGCGTGATCAGCATCGGCACGCTCACCGTGATCTACCTCTACATCGACCTGTTGCAGAAACCCCTCGAAGAGGTCTCCTCGCAGGCCGGCCAGATGCAGCAGATGATGGCCGTGCTCGGCCTGGCCGCGCGCACCCTGGACCTCGGCGACCAGACCCGGCTGCCCGCGCCCCGGATCGAGCAGGTGCCGCTGCCGCAGGGCCCGCTCTCGGTGCAGTTCCAAGGCGTCACCTTCGGCTACGGCGACGAGCCGGTGCTGCGCGGGGTGTCCTTCGACGTCGCCGCCGGCAGCAGCCTGGGCATCGTCGGGCGCACCGGCGCCGGCAAGAGCACGGTGGTCAACCTGCTGTGCGGCCTGGCCCGCCCGCAGGAAGGCCGGGTGCTGATCGGCGGCGTGGACGCCTGCGAGCTCTCGCCCGAGCAGTTCGCCCGCCGGGTGACCGTGATGAGCCAGCGCGCGCACGTCTTCGGCGCCTCGGTCCGGGAGAACGTCACCCTGTTCGACGACCAGATCCCGGACGAACGGGTCTGGGAGGTGCTCGAACGGCTCAACGCCGCGGGCTGGGTGCGCGCCCTGGCCGGCGGCCTGGACACGCCCATCGGGGCCGGCGGCCGCGGCCTGTCCGAGGGCGAGCTGCAACTGCTGGCCGGCGCCCGCGCGCTGATCCGGCCGTACAGCCTGCTGGTGGTCGACGAGGGCGCGTCCCGGCTCGACCCGGAGACCGAGCGTTCCTGGTCCGCCCTGCTCGACACCGTGATGCGCGACCGCACGGTGATCATCGTGGAACACCGCTGGGGCACCCTGCACTCGGTGGACGACGTGCTGTTCATGGACAACGGGCAGGTCCAGGACCTGCTCCCGGCCGCTGAGGCCGTACGACTGCGGGAGGCGGTCCGATGAGCTGGAGAAGAGAACCGCAGTTCGGCACGGCCCCGCTCAGCCGGCTGCTGTCCGGCGGCGGCGGCAAGTTCCGCCGACTGTACCTGACCTCGATGTCCCTGTGGTCCCTGGTCTACGGACTGCCGCTGCTGACCGGCGCCCTGATCTCGCTGCTGCTGGACCGCGCGGCCACCCACCCGGTGCCGCACGAGGTGTGGTGGCTGCTGGAACTGATCGTCGGCCTGATGGTGCTGCGCGCGTTGACCCTGCCGTTCAGCCTTCAGCTCACCTTCAAGCTGATCTTCCGGATGAGCGCCTGGATCAAGGTGCACGTACTGCGCGGCGTGCTCGAACGCCCGCGCGGGCGCGGCCCGGCATTCGGCAACGGCGAGGTGCTCAACCGGTTGCGCGACGACAGCGACGAGATCGGCGGCCTGCTGGAGTGGACCACCGACCTGATCTACCGGTCCCTGCTGACCGTGGTGGCCGTGGTCGTGCTCCTGGTCACCGACACGATCATGACGCTGCCGCTGATCCTGCTGCTCGGCGGACTGCTCGCGTCGGTCGCGCTGAAGAAGCGGGTCGCGCAGATGCAGGCCGAGACCCGGGTGCGGCAGGGCCGGATCGGCGCGACGATCACCGACACGCTGACCGGGATCCGGGACCTGCGGTTGTCGGCGACGCTCGAAGGGCGGCTGGACTCGCTCGAGGAGCGCTTCACCGAACGACGCAAGTTCCAGGTCTCCCACCAGCTCTACTCGGACCTGCTGTCGGACCTGTTCCGGAATCTGGTGACGATCGGTACGGCGGTCATCTTGCTGACGATGAGTCTGAGTGTGGCGGACTCGCAGTTCACGGTCGGGAAGCTGACGCTGTTCGTCACCTACTCCAGCTGGTTGGGGCAGCAGATGTACTTCTTCGGGAAGATCCTGGCCCGGTATCAGGGGGGTGTCGTGTCCTATGGGCGGTTGACCGAGTTGCTGCCAGCCGAGGGCGATGAGGTTGAGGGGACTGGCATGGTCGGCTCGGAGGTCGGGGGTAGTGCTGCTGCGGGATCCGCTGGTGGTGCGGTGGCGGTGGCGGAGGTCCCGTCGTCGGCTGGTCCGGTCGCCGGAGCGTTGCAGGAGTTGCGCGTACGCGACCTGACCTGCGCCGCGCCGGTCGGTGCGGTGGCGCCGACGCCGGTGAGCTTCACCGTGCGGCCCGGCGAACTCGTCGCGATCACCGGCGAACTGGGTTCGGGGAAGAGCACGCTCATCCGCAGCCTGCTCGGGCTCCAGCCGGACGTCGAAGGCCACGTCTACTGGAACGGCACGGAGGTCACCGGCGACGACCGGCTCCTGCGCCTGCCCCGGCTCGGTTACGCCCGCCAGGCGCCGAAGTTCCTGCGCGGCACGGTCCGGGAGAACCTCGTGCTCGGCACCCCCGAGATCACCGACGAACGGATCGAGCAGGTCATGGCCGCCGTCGGCCTGCGCCCCGGCTCGGTCGAACTGCCCCGGGGCCTGGAGACCCGGCTCGACTCCGGCGACGCCGGCCAGCTGTCCGGCGGCCAGCGCCAGCGGCTCGCCCTGGCCCGGATGCTGTGCAGGCCGGCCGAGGTCTACGTCGTGGACGACTGCGACTCCTCGCTCGACGCGTCCACCGCCCGGGAGATCTGGGCCCGGCTGCCCGCGCAGTGGTCGGCCGCGTGGATCGTGGTGTCGCACAACGCCGACCTGCTCGCCGCGGCCGACACCGTGGTGACCATCGGCCGCCGGGTCGCCGAACCGGCAGGCCTGCGCGGCTGAGCGCGCGGGCCGCGGACGAGCGCGCGGGCCGCGAATGGACCTGCGCGGGCCGTGGATGGACCGGGCGGGCCTGGACCAGGAGTGAAACGGGAAAGGATCGGTAACCCGACTCGGTAAATTGATGACCATCCGAGACAATCAGTACTTTGCCCTGGAGGACATCATGGTGCGCACCTACATCGGGATCACGGCGGCCGCCACCGCGCTGGCCGCCGGCGGCGTGGCCGCGTCGGCGCCCGGCCACACCGTCATCTCCCCGCGCACGGTCCTGTCGGCCGCCGCGCCGACCGGTTCCTCGGGCGCCAGCAACGACCCGGGCGGCGACGCCGTGGTGCAACGTCCGCAGTGAGCCGGCGGCCGGCCCGGTCACAGCGGGGTGGGCACTCCCATCTCCTTGAACAACTCCATGGCGTCGGTGTGGTGGTCGGCCGCCTCGTCCACCAGGCCGGCCGCGGCCAGCGCCCGGGCCATCCCCAGCTGCGCCTGGGCCAGTTCGAAGCCGAAACCGGTCTGCCCGGCCTTCGCCCCGGCCGCCCGGTGCCAGCGCAGGGACTCCTCGTCCCGGCCGGTGGCGCCGAAGATCCGGCCCAGCGCGTTGCCGATCGCGGCCTCGCGGGACGCCGGGATCCACGGCTCCGGGTTCGCCGCGATCGCCTCGGCGATCCGCCGGGCCCGGTCCGGCTGGCCGGCCGCGAGGTACGCCTCCGCGGTCCGGGCGCGCACGAGCAGGGCGTCCAGCGGGCGGTGCTGGCGGCCGTAGACGGCGCCGGCCCGGGTCAGCGCGGCCAGGGCGGCGATGCCGTCTCCGGCGCCGATGTGGGCTTCGGCCAGGTTGATCAGGGCCAGCCCGGTGCGTTTGCGTTCGCCGGTCGCCTCGGTGATCGCGACCGCGCGCTGGGCCGCTTCGGCGGCCTCGTCGAATCGGGCCAGCGCGATCAGCGCGTCGCTCCGGGTGACCAGGAGGTTGATCAGCTGGCGGGGGTTGCCGGAGGAGCGCAGGAGCGACATGGCGCGTTCGATGTGTTCCAGGGACTCGTCGTAGCGGCCCAGGTGGCTTTCGAAGACGGCCAGGTGGCCTAGGCAGACGGACTGGCCGTATTCGTCGCGGAGGTATTCGGCCAGGTCCAGAGCCTCGTGCAGGCAGTCCAGGGCGTCCTGGATGCGGCTGAAGTGCCAGTAGCCGAGGGTGACGTTGGTCAGGTTGACCCGGAGCAGGACCGGGTCGCCGAGGGCGCGGGCTGCGGTGACGGCGATTTCGCCGAGTTCCAGCAGTTCGCGGGAGTGGCCGTGGGCGTGGAGGTAGGCGACGACTCCGCGGGGGAGGTGGGCGGCCTGGGTCAGGAGACCTGCGGTGGCTGCGGCTCGGATGACGGCGCCGAGGTTGGGCAGTTCGCGTTCGAACCAGGCGTCTGCGGCGGAGGTGGTGCGGAATTCGGTTGCTTCTGGTTCCGGGAACGCGGCGGGCGAATCCCAGGCGACGCGCATGCGGGCCGGGAAGAGCAGGTCGCAGGCGTTTTCGACCGAGAGCAGGTAGTAGTCGGCCAGGCCGGTCAGCGCGGTGCGGTCTGCTGCGGCCGTGTCGGGGCCGGTGAGGCTGTGGGCGAAGGCCCGGACCAGGTCGTGGAAGACGTAGCGGCCCTGGTCGTACTGTTCGAGGAGGTGCGCGTCGAGCAGGCTTTCGAGGACTTCGTCGGCTTCGTCGGTGCTGGTGCACAGGAGCGCTGCGGCTGAGTAGGCGTCCAGGTCTCCGCCGGGGTGCAGGCTGAGGAGGCGGAAGGCGGCCTGGCGGTCTTCGGGGAGGAACTGGTGAGAGGAGCGCAGGACGGCGGCGACGCTGCGGTCGGGGATGCTCAGTTCGTCCAGGCGGTGGGCCTCGTCCTGGAGGCGGTCGACCATGTGTTGGACGGTCCAGCGCGGGCGGGCGCGCAGGCGGGCTGCGGCGATTCGCAGGGCCAGGGGGAGTCGGCCGCAGAGGTGGATCAGGTTCGCGGTGGCCTTGGGTTCGGCGGCGGCTCTGTCGGCGCCGATGATGCGTTCGACCAGTTCGCGGCAGCTGTCTTCGCTCAGGGCGCCTAGGAAGACGGTTACTGTGCCGTCCAGTTCGAGGAGATGGTTGCGGCTGGTGACTATCACCAGGCAGGTGGGGGCTGCGGGGAGTAGCGGGCGGATTTGGGCGGCGTCGGCGGCGTTGTCCAGGAGGAGGAGCAGGCTTCGTTCCGCGGTTACCGTGCGCCAGAGGTCTGTGCGTTCGTCCAGGCCGTCGGGGATTCGGTCGCTGTCTACGCCCAGGGCTCGGAGGAGGGCTAGGAGGGCGTCTCCGGCGGTCAGGGGTGGGTGGCCGACGGTGAAGCCGTGGAGGTCGAGGTAGAGGCGGCCGTCGGGGAACCGGGTGCTGACTTGGTGGGCTGCGTGGACTGCGAGGGCTGTTTTTCCGGCTCCGCCCATGGCGTCTATGACTACTATGCGGGCGCCTTCTGCGGGGGGTTGGGCGGCTACGGCGTGTAGTTGGGCTAGTTCTTCGGTTCTGCCTACGAAGGCGGGCAGGTCGTAGGGGAGGGTGGAGGGGGTTGGGGAGATTTGTGGAGGATTGGTTGGGGCGGGGGTTGGGGGTGCTGGTGGGGTGGAGGGCGAGGTGGAGTTTGGGTCGGAGGTTGGGAGTGGGGTTGGGGTTGTGTGGGGGGTTGCGGTTTCTGGGAGGGCCAGTTCTGGGCCGTTGCGCAGGATGGCCTCGTAGCGGCGGACCAGTTTGGGGTCGGGGGAGGTGCCCAGCTGCTCGCGGAGCAGGCGGCGGATTCGTTCGTATTCTTCGAGGGACTCGGCTTGGCGGCCGGCTCGGTAGAGCGCGAGCATCAGTTGGGCGCGCAGGCTTTCGCGCAGTGGGTGTTCCTGGGTGAGGGAACGTAGGACGCTGATCAGTTCTGCGCTGTCGCCGCAGGCTAGGCGTAGGTCGATCAGTTGCTCGGCTGCGGTGAGCTTCTGTTCGTGCAGGCTGATGGCTGTGCCTTCGATCACGGGCCCGCCGCCGCCGCCGAAGATCTGGCCGCGCCAGAGGTCCAGTGCGTTCTGGAGGTGTTCTACGGCTGTTGCGGCGTCGCCGGCCTGGGTCTGTTCGCGGGCTTCGCGGACCAGGCGGCGGAAGTCCAGCAGGTCCAGTTGGTCGCTGCTCAGGACTGCTCGGTATCCGGCGCTGTCGGTTTCGATCAGGGTCGGGCCGCCGGGCAGGCGCTTGCGCAGGTCCGCGATGGTTTTGCGGATCTGGTGTTCGGCGGTGTTCGGGGGGTCGTCGTCCCAGGCTGCTTCTACCAGGCGGGCTACCGGGACCATGCGGTTGGCCCTGAGGAGCAGTACGGCCAGGATCCGTTCCTGTCTCGGGCCGCCCAGGGGCAGGCGCTCTCGGTCGGACCATACTTCCAGTGAACCGAGGATGAGGAACCGGACGGTCGGCACACTAGGGCACATGTTCACTGTCAACCTCGATGATCTGCCAGCGGATCGACCAACGGGCCTGATATAGATAACCCCAGCACTCTGTCATGATGACACGGCGTGATTGGTTGCGCCAAGTGATGGAACATTTGTCACGGGTGGGTAGGGGGCGTGCTGGCGGGTGGGTTGAACTGCAGGTCAGGGGGTTTGAGGGAGTGGGGGTGGCAGGGTCTCAGGGGTCTTGTTCACCGGGTTGTCGGTGAAATGCCTTTTTCGCCTCGGGCGGGCCCTCCGCAGAGAGGGGGCGCTCGGGTTCTCGCGGAGGGCGGGGGTTGGCGGGGTGGTGGGGTCGGGTGTCCGGTCTTCGGGGGAGATGTGCGCTTGCGCGGGGCGCGGGGCGGGGCGTGCGCGGGGGAGGTGGGGCGGTGGCGTTGGCCTGGTGCGATGTGCGGCGGGGATCCTCATGGGCGGGGTAGGTCGATCTGGTAGCGGATGAAGCCTCGGTTTTCGGCTACCTTGTCGTAGAGGTGCCTTGCGATGCTGTTGGACGTGTGGGTGTTCCAGTACAGGCGGCAGCAGCCGTTGGCTTGGGACCAGGTCGTCACCGCGTCGATCAGAGCGCGGGCCACGCCCTTGCCGCGTGTTTCCGGGGCGGTGAAGAGGTCCTGGAGGTAGCAGACGTCCGGGCCCGAGGTGTTGGGGTGGACGAAGAAGTGCGTGATTCCGACGAGTCGGCCGTCCAGGCGTGCCCCGAGTGCGTGCATGCGTGTGTCCGCCTGGAATTCGGTCCAGGCGCGGTCGTACACCTCGGGCGGCTCGTTGCGCTGGTAGAAGTCGATGTACTGGCGGAACAGCTCCTCCCAGGCCGGCCGGTCGGCCGGAAGCAGTTTGCTGATATTGATCATGCGTTGCTCCGTTATTTCGCTGTGCTCGGGTTACTCGGCAGGGGGATCGTCGCCTATTGATTTGTCAGGACGCTGTTGGATCTCAGGACAGTATCAGCCGCCTCGGCTCCGGCTGCCGCCCACGCCGGAGGGAGCAGGATCCGGCCGGGACCGAAACGGAACGACCGGCCGCGATCCTTGTCGGTGTCGGCCGGGATGTCGCGCCTGAGACCTGAGATGTGAGGAATGAGGCTTTTCATGGATGAGCACACTCATCGGGACCGGGCGTCGGCGCGATCGTCGTTCGCCCCGACCCTGGCACCTGTACTGCTGAAGTCGTCGGAGCTGCACGGGTCGGTCGAAGACCCGGCGCTGACCTCGATGACCCTGCTCAACGAGATCGCCGGCCGCTACCCGGACGCCGTGTCGTTCGCGGCCGGGCGGCCCTACGAGGGTTTCTACGACGTCGACGACCTGCCGCGGTACCTGCGCCGGTTCGAGCGGCACCTGGCGGAGGACCTCCAGTTCACGCCGGAACTCGTCCGGCGTACGTTCTTCCAGTACGGGCGGACCAAGGGCGTCATCCACCGGCTGATCGCGCGCCACCTCGAGATCGACGAGGGGTTGGTGGTCGACCCGGAGTCCATCGTGGTGACGACCGGGTGTCAGGAAGCGATGGTGCTCGTGCTGCGCATGCTGCGTCGTGATGATCGCGACGTGGTGATGGCGGCGTTGCCGTCGTACGTCGGGTTCATCGGTGCCGCGCGGCTGGTGGACATGCCGGTGCGGGCGGTCGCGGAGGGACCCGGCGGGATCGACCTGGACGACCTGGTCGAGCAGATCCATGAGGCGCGGGCGCAGGGGCTCAACCCTCGGGCGTGCTACGTGGTGCCGGACTTCGCCAACCCCAGTGGGGTGAGCATGTCCCTGGCGGATCGCGAGCGGTTGGTGGACATCGCCGAGGCTGAGGGTCTGTTGCTGCTGGAGGACAATCCGTACTCGTTCTTCCGGTCGAGCGGCGAACGCCTGCCCACCCTCAAGTCCCTTGACGGCGGGCGGCGGGTGGTGGTGTACCTGGGGTCGTTTGCCAAGACCGCGTTCGCCGGGGCCCGGCTCGGGTATGTGGTCGCGGATCAGTCCGTGGTCGGCGGAAGTCAGGATCCGGAGTTGCTGGCCGATTGCCTGGCTCGGCTCAAGAGCATGCTGACTCTGAACACTTCTACGGTTACCCAGGCTGTGATCGGCGGGTTTCTGCTGGAGAACGACTGCAGCCTCGCCCGGGCCACCTTCCGCGAACGGCCGGTGTATCAGCGCAATCTGCAGGCTGTGCTGTCCAGTTTGGAGAAGAGTTTCGGTGCGGGTGGTTTCGGGCGTGGCCAGGTCAGCTGGAACACGCCCAGCGGCGGCATGTTCGTCGTCGTCACCCTGCCCTTCCCGGCCGACGACGAGATGCTCGAGTACTCCGCGGGCAAATTCGGCGTGCTGTGGACTCCGATGCACCACTTCTACGCCGGGACCGGCGGCTTCCGCCAGATTCGACTCTCCTTCAGTGTCCTGTCGCAGGAGCAGATCGCGCTGGGGATAGAGCGGCTGGCGGCGCTGGTCGACGACCGCAGCTGAGCGGTCGGGCGGCCGGCGGTAGTGGAACGGTGCATCCGCGCCCGGTCCTGGTCAGTGCCGGGACCAGGACCGGGCGCGGTACAGGCAAGCGGTCAGAGGCTTGGCGGCACTGCGGCTGACCGGGGACGGTACGGCTAACAATCCCGGCGGTCGGCAGTTGGCGTTCGATGAACTGGGGGCTGTTGCGCTGCTGGCGGTGAAGCTAACTTCCGCTGAGGCCTTCGTGCCTGACGTGCGCAACCTGAATGAGGCCGAATCGGCCGTCCCGGGCACGCTGGCCACACTCGCCGCGTTGACCGTCCACGACAGTGTGCGCAAGGCGGCGGCTGAGCTTCACATTCACCATTCGACGCTTCAGGCCCGGCTCGTCCATGCCAACACCGTCCTCGGCTACGAGGCGCAGTCCACGACCGGTCGCGCCCGGCTGAGCCTCGCCCTCGCGCCACGCCGCATCCATCTCAATGGCGACCTGCCCTGATCCGCGTCCATCGCGTCCGGCAGTATGAACTCTGACTCAATTGCGCGCACTAGGAGCCGACTCGTGACCGACACTGATACTGCCGACGTTTCTGCTGCTGCTTCTACGGGTTCTGATCTGGTGGTGACCTTGGCGGACTCGGTCGGCGTGGTGCAGTTGCGTCGGCCGCCGGCCAATCACTTCGATGAGGAGGTGGTCGGTCGGATCGTGGACGCTGCGCGGGAGCTCGATGAGGACAAACGGTGCCGGGTTCTGGTGCTGGCGTCGGAAGGCAAGCACTTCTGCGCTGGGGCGGATTTCCGTGCGGGCGGCGGTTTTGACGGTGATCGGGTGGTGGCGGCCGGGCGGCTGTATCGGCGAGCGTTGCAGCTGTTTGATATTCGTACGCCGATCATTGCGGCCGTCCAGGGCGGCGCAGTGGGTGGCGGGTTGGGGTTGGCGTGTGCGGCGGATTTCCGGGTGGTGGATGAGGGTTCGTGGTTCGCGGCGAACTTCGTGCGGCTGGGGTTCCATCAGGGTTTCGGGTTGAGTGTGACGTTGCCCGATCTGGTCGGTCGGCAGGTCGCGGCCGACATGATGTTGACCGGGCGCCGGGTCGGCGGCGCGGAGGCCGTGCGGGTCGGCTTGGCCGACCGCTTGGCCGAGCCGGGAGGTCAGCGGGCGGTGGCGTTGGCGTGGGCTGGAGTGATCGCGGCGGGTGCGCCGTTGGCGGTGCGGTCGATCCGGGCGACGTTGCGGGCGGATCTGGCTGCGCGGGTGCGGGACGCGTTGGAGCATGAGCTCGCTGAGCAGGCCGTTTTGTGGCAGACCCGGGACAGCGACGAGGGCATCGCGGCCAGTCTTGAGCGGCGCGATCCGGTGTTCCTGGGGGAGTGAGCGCGGCTTGGGCCGGTGGTGTGGCTGGTCAGCGGCCTAGCAGCGGGTACGGCACGAAGGTGGTCACGTTCTGGTCGATGTCCAGCGTGCCCTCCAGGCCGGGCACGGCCCGCTGCGGGCAGTCCGGGCGTTCGCAGATCCGGCAGCCCATCCCGATCGGCATCGCCGCCGACTCGTCGGCCAGGTCCAGGCCCTGGGCGTAGACCAGCCTCGAGGCATGCCGGATCTCGCAGCCCAGGCCGATCGCGAAGATCTTGCCGGGGCTGCCGTAGCCGCCGCGCCGGCGCACCACGGTCCGGGCCGTCCACAGGTACCGCTGCCCGTCGGGCATCGCGGCCACCTGCACGTGCACCCGCCCGGGCGAGGCGAAGGCCTCGTAGACGTTCCACAGCGGGCAGGTCCCACCCGCCCGGGAGAAGTGGAAACCGGTGGCCGACTGCCGCTTGGACATGTTCCCGGCCCGGTCCACCCGGACGAAGGAGAACGGCACCCCGCGCATCCGCGGCCGCTGCAGCGTGCTCAGGCGGTGGCACACGGTCTCGTAGCCCATCGAGAACTCGTCGGCCAGCCGCTCGACGTCGTAACGCAGCACCTCGGCCCGGGCGTGGAACACCTCGTAGGGCAGGATCAGCGCGGCGGCGAAGTAGTTGGCCACGCCGATCCGGGCCAGGGTCCAGTCCGGGCCGCCGACCGGGAAATCCTGCGCGGCGGCCGCGGTCAGCTGCTCGCCGAACTCCATGAAGGCCAGCTGGGTCGCCATCCGGAAGGACTGCTGCCCGGCCCGCAGGTGCGGGGACAGGTACAGCACCCGCTCGTCCGGGGCGTACCGGTGCAGCTGCGCGCCGTCCTCGGCCAGCCGGATCCCGTGCCGCTCGGCCAGGCGCTCGGCCAGCACCCGGTGCACCTCCCCGCGCCGGATCCCGATCTGCCCGGCCAGCTGCTCGGCGGCGGTGTCCACGTCGGGCAGGTAGTTCTGCCGGCGGTAGAAGAACTCGCGCACCGCCTCGTGCGGGGTGCGGCCGGGGAACGGGCCGGGCCCCTCCCCGTCCCGGCCGTCGACCGCGATCGCCAGCTGCTCGGCCAGCTCCCGGTTGCGCCGGCCCAGGTCCACCAGCGCCTGGGCCAGCTCCGGCTGGCGGGTGGCCAGCTCCATCAGCTCGGCCGGGGAGACCCTCGGGCCGGCCGCCGGGCCGGACTCCTCGGCCAGCGCCTCGCGCAGGTCGGCCACCAGCCGCGCGGTGTCGCGCTCGGAGAAGAAGCCCGGCTCGACCCCGAACTCCTCGGCCAGGCGCAGCAGCACCGAGACGGTCAGCGGCCGGGAGTCGTGCTCCATCTGGTTCAGGTAGCTCGGCGAGACCGACAGCAGCCGGGCCAGCGCGGCCTGGCTCAGCCCGCGGTCCTCGCGCAGCCGGCGCAGCCGCGCCCCGGCGTAGGTCTTGCTCATCAACGAACCTCCTTGTCCGTCGCCGTCCGTGCAGGCACCATACCCACCCGGTACCGGTCAACGGAAGTTGGCAACCTTGGCAAAACGGCCGGGAAAGATTCACAGAAATTGGCCCGGGCCCACACTCGACGCGCGATCCGGCGGCTGCGAGAGTCGGAATGCGGCCAGCCCGGACCCGGGCGGCCGACCCTCACCTCGCTTCGCAACCTTCACACGCGGAGCGACCCGGACTCCCGGAGACAGCCATGACCCCAGCACGCACCGCCGCCGCCGCCGAACAGCTCGCGCAGGACTGGGCCACCGAGGAGCGGTGGCGCGGGATCGAGCGAACCTACACCGCGCAGGACGTCGTCCGTCTGTCCGGCAGCGTCCGGGAGGAGCACACCCTGGCCCGGCGCGGCGCCGAACGGCTCTGGCGCCAGCTGCACGAGCAGGACTACGTGCACGCCCTCGGCGCGCTGACCGGCGGCCAGGCCGTGCAGATGGTCAAGGCCGGGCTGCAGGCGATCTACCTGTCCGGCTGGCAGGTCGCCGCCGACGCGAACCAGGCCGGGCACACCTACCCGGACCAGAGCCTGTACCCGGCCAACTCGGTGCCCCAGGTGGTGCGCCGGATCAACAACGCCCTGCTGCGGGCCGACCAGATCGCGGCCGCCGAGGGCGCGGCGGACGCCACCGACTGGCTCGCCCCGATCGTCGCCGACGCCGAGGCCGGGTTCGGCGGGCCGCTCAACGCCTTCGAGCTGACCAAGGCGATGATCGCGGCCGGCGCGGCCGGGATCCACTACGAGGACCAGCTGGCCTCGGAGAAGAAGTGCGGGCACCTCGGCGGCAAGGTGCTGGTGCCCACCGGCCAGCACATCCGCACCCTCAACGCCGCGCGCCTGGCCGCCGACATCGCCGACGTGCCCACCCTGATCGTCGCCCGCACCGACGCGCTGGCCGCGAACCTGCTGACCAGCGACGTGGACGAGCGCGACGCGCCGTTCTGCACCGGCGAGCGCACCGCAGAGGGCTTCTACCGGGTCGAGCCCGGCATGCGCCCGGTGATCGCCCGCGGCCTGGCCTACGCCCCGTACGCGGACCTGCTCTGGGTCGAGACCGGCACCCCGGACCTGGCGCAGGCCAGGACCTTCGCCGAGGCGATCCACGCGCGCTACCCGGACCAGATGCTGGCCTACAACTGCTCCCCGTCGTTCAACTGGCGCGCCGCCCTGGACGACGACCAGATCGCGAAGTTCCAGCGGGAACTGGGCTCGATGGGCTACCGCTTCCAGTTCATCACCCTGGCCGGGTTCCACTCGCTCAACCACGCTATGTTCGACCTCGCGCACGGATACGCCGAACACGGCATGACCGCGTACGTCGAACTCCAGGAGCGCGAGTTCGCCGCCCAGGCGCAGGGCTTCACCGCGGTCAAGCACCAGCGCGAGGTCGGCACCGGCTACTTCGACCTGGTCAGCACCGCGGTCAACCCGCAGGCCGAGACCCTCGCACTGCGCGGCTCCACCGAAGAAGAGCAGTTCCACTAGACCGGGCCCCGGCCGACCGTCCGCCCCCGACCACACAGGAGCCCGCCATGCCCGCCACCGCCACCGCCACCACTCTCACCGGCCGGATCGAGGTCCTCGGCGCCCCGGGGGAACGGTACGCCGAGATCCTCACCCCCGGCGCCCTGGGCTTCCTGGCCCTGCTCGACGCCGCGTTCGCCGAACGCCGGGTCCAGCTGCTGGCCGAACGCCACCGCCGGACCGCCGCCCTGGCCGAGGGCGCCACGCTCGACTTCCGCCCGGACACCGCCGACATCCGCGCCGACACCGGCTGGAAGGTCGCCCCGCCGGCCGCCGGCCTGGTCGACCGGCGGGTGGAGATCACCGGCCCGCCGGAACGCCGGATGACCATCAACGCGCTGAACTCCGGCGCCCGGGTCTGGCTGGCCGACTTCGAGGACGCCACCGCCCCGACCTGGGCCAACCTGATCGAGGGGCAGCTGAACCTGGTCGACGCGCTGGACCGGCGGATCGACTTCACCGCCCCCGGCGGCAAGCGCTACCGGGTGGGCGAGGACCCGGCGACCGTCGTGGTCCGCCCGCGCGGCTGGCACCTGGTGGAGAAGCACCTGGTCGTCGACGGCCGCCCGATCCCGGCGTCCCTGGTCGACTTCGGCCTGTACTTCTACCACTGCGCCAAGCGCCAGATCGACGCCGGCCGCGGCCCCTACTTCTACCTGCCCAAGCTGGAGAACCACCTCGAAGCCCGATTGTGGAACGACGTGTTCGTGCTGGCCCAGGACTACCTGGACATCCCGCGCGGCACGATCCGCGCCACGGTCCTGATCGAGACGATCACCGCGGCGTTCGAGATGGAGGAGATCCTCTACGAGCTGCGCGAACACAGCGCGGGCCTGAACGCCGGCCGCTGGGACTACCTGTTCAGCCTGATCAAGAACTTCGCCGCCGACCCGGCGTTCCTGCTGCCGGACCGGGCCAAGGTCACCATGACCGCGCCGTTCCTGCGCGCCTACACCGATCTGCTGGTGGCCACCTGCCACCGGCGCGGCGCGCACGCGATCGGCGGGATGGCCGCGAACATCCCCAGCCGGGACGAGGCCGCGAACGCCATCGCCCTGGCCAAGGTGCGGGCCGACAAGCAGCGCGAGGCCGCCGACGGCTTCGACGGCTCCTGGGTCGCCCACCCCGGGCTGGTCCCGGTCTGCCGCGAGGTGTTCGACGCCGTGCTCGGCGAGCGCCCGAACCAGCTCGGCCGGCTGCGCGAGGAGGTGCGGGTCTCGGCCCGGGACCTGCTGGACGTCTCGGCCATCACGGCCCCGCCCAGCCCGGAGGGCTTGCGCACCAACGTCGCCGTCGCGGTGCGCTACATCGACGCCTGGCTGCGCGGGAACGGCGCCGTGGCCCTGTACGGCCTGATGGAGGACGCCGCGACCGCGGAGATCGCCCGCTGCCAGGTGTGGCAGTGGCTCCGGCACGGGGTCGTCACCCGGCAGGACGTGCGGGCGGTGCTCGACGCCGAGACCGCCGCACTGGCCGCCGAGGACCCAGGGGCGCTGGCCAAGCAGGCCTGCGCGGTGTTCGAGGGCGCCGCCCTCGGCGAGCGGCTTCCCGCCTTCTTCACCACCGACGCATACGCGACCTACCTGGTGACCCGCGCTGGCCGCAAGGCCGGGTGAACGAGTAACCGGGGTGGACAAAGCGGCCCGTACCGGTGTCGGTTGGCACTGGTACGGGCCCCCTAAACGTGGGCGATACCTGTCCGTCGATGGCAAAATATGACAGAATACTGATTATGCGGCGCCGACGACTCGGCCCG
This sequence comes from Actinocrinis sp., assembly GCA_035943635.1. Classification (GTDB taxonomy): domain Bacteria; phylum Actinomycetota; class Actinomycetes; order Streptomycetales; family Catenulisporaceae; genus DASZBX01. The sequence continues at coordinate 126,325 of DASZBX010000106.1, forward strand.
GGCGGCCGCGCATCCGGTGTGCAGACCTCCCGCGTTCGGCGGGAGGTCTTCTTGCTTTCCCCGTCTTGGAAATGCGCGAGGAGCCCACGTGAACGACAGCTTCCACATCTACGACACCACGTTGCGCGACGGTGCCCAGCAGGAGGGCCTGGCCCTGTCCGTCGCGGACAAGCTGGTCATCGCCCGCCGGCTGGACGGGCTCGGGGTCGGCTTCATCGAGGGCGGCTGGCCCGGCGCGGTGCCCAAGGACACCGAGTTCTTCCGCCGGGCCCGGACCGAGCTCGATCTCGCCCACGCCCGGCTGGCCGCGTTCGGGATGACCCGCCGGCCGGACCAGAAGGCGGCCGACGACCCGCAGGTCGCGGCCCTGCGCGATTCGCTCGCGCCCGTGGTGACGCTGGTCGCCAAGGCGCACGACCGGCACGTCGAGCTGGCGCTGCGCACCACGCTGGACGAGTGCCTGGCCATGGTGCACGACACCGTGACGCACCTGAAGGTGGAGGGGCGGCAGGTGTTCGTCGACGCCGAGCACTTCTTCGACGGCTACCGGGACAACCCCGCCTACGCGCTGGAGTTCGTGCGGGTCGCCGCGCAGGCCGGGGCCGACGTCGTCGCCCTGTGCGACACCAACGGCGGCATGCTCCCGAGTGAGCTCGGCGACATCGTGCACCAGGTGGTCGAGCGCACCGGCGCGCGGATCGGCATCCACTGCCACGACGACTCCGGGTGCGCCGTGGCCAACTCGCTCACCGGGATCGAGGCCGGCGCCACCCACGTCCAGGGCACCGCGAACGGCTACGGCGAGCGCAACGGCAACGCGAACCTGTTCACCGTCGTGGCCAACCTCCAGCTCAAGCAGGACATGCACGTGGTGCCGGACGGCGCGCTGGCCGAGATGTCCCGGATCTCGCACGCCGTGGCCGAGGTCACCAACATCGCGCCGAACCCGAAGCAGCCCTACGTCGGTTCCTCCGCGTTCGCCCACAAGGCCGGCATCCACGCCTCCGCGGTCAAGGCCGATCCGATGCTGTACCAGCATGTTGATCCGGCGGTCGTCGGCAACGACACCCGCATGCTGGTGTCCGAGATGGCCGGCCGGGCCTCGATCGAGCTCAAGGCCCGGGAGCTGGGCTACGACCTGTCCGGCGACCGGGACGCGCTGACCCGGATCACCCGGCGGGTCAAGGACCTCGAATCCCGCGGCCACTCCTTCGAGGCCGCCGACGCCTCGCTCGAACTGCTGATCCGCGACGAGCTCGGCACCATGCGCGACACCATGTACTTCACCGCCGAGTCCTGGCGGGTCATCGCCGAGCAGCGGCAGGACGGCGGCCTGGTCAGCGAGGCCACGGTGAAGCTGCACGCCAAGGGCGAGCGCATCGTCGCGGTCGGCGAGGGCAGCGGTCCGGTCAACGCGCTGGATACGGCCCTGCGCAACGCGATCGGCCAGATCTACCCGGAACTGGCCGTGCTGGAGTTGGTGGACTACAAGGTCCGCATCCTCGAGGGCGATCATGGTACGAAGTCGCGTACCCGGGTCCTGATCACCACCAGCGACGGTAAGAACGAGTGGACGACCGTGGGCGTCCAGGAGAGCATCGTCGCCGCCAGTTGGAACGCCCTGGCCGAGGCCGTCAACTACGGGCTGTTGCGTCTGGAAGTCTGAGCGGGGCAGGCGGAGCGAGTCGGGGTTCTGCGGCGAATCGGTATCCGCATCATGAGATCTGGAGGCGAACCGGCGCAGTGTGGCGCTCGGCACTCCGAATTCGGCTGGTCCGGGATTGTGGAGCTCAGATCGGCGCCGTAAACTGGTGGATTGCATGACGGTGCACGGAAAGCCGGTGTGATTCCGGTGCGGTGGCGCCACTGTAAGCCACTCCCACAGAGTGGTGAGCCAGATACGTCGCCGTCATGACACTTCCACCACGAAGAGGGACGCACCATCCCCCAAGGAGGTTCCATCATGTCGACTATTCCCCTGCACGGTTCCGGCCCGCTGTCCGGGGCCACGGTCTCACCCGAGGCCCTGTCCCGCGCCCGTGTCCTCACGATCCTGAGCATCACCGTCTTCCTCGCCCTGGCCGCGTACTACTTCGTCGGCGTCGACGAGGGGATGACCTCGGTGTTCGGCAAGTCCATGGTGATCCACGAGTGGGTGCACGACTCGCGGCACTTCCTCGGCTTCCCCTGCCACTGAGCCGGAAACCCACTCATGGAGATACGCACCATCCTGCGCGGAGCGTTGGCGGGTGTGATCGCCGGCGTGCTCGCGTTCGGCTTCGCCCGGATCTTCGCCGAACCGGTCATCAACAAGGCCATCGACTACGAGTCCGGCCGTGCCGACATCCTGGCCGCCCTGAACAAGGCGGCCGGGCGGGCGGTGGCTCCGGACGGTCCGGAGATCTTCTCCCGCCACGTCCAGTCGACGATCGGCATCGCCACCGGCCTGATCTTCTTCTCGGCCGCCATGGGCGCCCTGATCGCGGTCGCCTACCTGGTGTTGCACGGACGCTTCCAAGTGCGTCCGCGCAACCTGGTCTGGGGGATCGCGGCGTTCGGGTTCTTCGGCGTGTTCCTGCTGCCGTATGTGAAGTACCCGGCCAACCCGCCCGCGATCGGGCACACGTTCACGATCACGACCCGCGGCCACCTGTACCTGACCATGGTCGTGTCCTCGCTGGTCCTGCTCGGGCTGGCGGTGTTGCTGGCCCGGCGACTGTCGCGCAGATACAGCATGACGACGTCCGTGGTGATCTCGGCGATCGCGTTCCTCGTGGTGTACGGCGTCCTGATCGGACTGCTGCCCTCGCTCGGGGACCTGCCGGCGAACGTGGCCTACTCCGGCCAGTTCGGCTACGGCCGGGCCGCGACCGAGACGCCGCAGCCGATCGTCAACGTCCTGTCGACACCGCTGACCGTCAACGGCCAGACCGTCGCGCCCGGGCAGATCGTCTACCCCGGGTTCGACGCGGACGTGCTGTGGAAGTTCCGCTGGTACTCGCTGCTCAACCAGCTGCTCATCTGGACCGCGATCGCCCTGGTCTTCGGCGCGCTGCTGGAGCGTTTCCTGGACGACGGCCCGAAGAAGGTCGAGAAGTCGCCCGCCGAGCAGGACGCTGCGGCCCAGGCTCCGGCCGAGGAGCCCGTGCCCGCGGCCTGAACCCGCGGGCACGACGAAGCTCCCGCACTCCGGCAGGTTCGCCGCGACTGACGCGGCGGATCTGCCGGATGCGTTTTTCCGGTCCGGTCGGCGACAAGGGCGGTGACATGGTTTTGACAGGTATCTTGCTGGTGGCTTTGGCGATCGTCGTGTCGGCCCTGGTCGGCTTCGGGGTGGCCTTTGGTGCCGGGTGGAAAGCACATGGCTTCGGCCGTCGGGGCGAGTACGGGTTGGCGGTGGCGACGAATATCGTCACCTCGTTCCTCGTGGCGGGGATGGTGTATGTGGTTTTCGCCGCGCTCGACGGCAAGTCATACTTCAAGGCGTGTCTGGTGCTTGTGCTCGGGCCATTCGTGATCGTCAGGCTGCCGCGGGACTGGCGCCGTTGGGCCGCTATTCGCGCAGGTCTTCGCGCTGATCAGGGCGTCCTCGGCGCCGGGGAAATCGCCGGTCGTCTGCCGGGGCGGGCAGACCGGAGGCACCGTCACCATAGCCTGGCTCCGGATCTTCACGTAGCCGCGGCTCTTCGTGGCCCGCGTCACGAACGCACGACAAACGATGGCCGCGGACCTGTTCCGCGGCCATCTTCTCTGCTCGGTGGTGATGCCTGCCGAAGCGGCCCTAGCGCGTCGCAGCCGCCAGAACGGCGACGATTTCAGCCACGGGAGCCGGGTTGCCGGGCTGGGCGAAGAACTCGCTGGAACCCTGCGCGTAGGGCGGGCCGTAGGCGGGGGTGCCCGGTTGGAAGCGCCAGCCCTCGGCGAGCGGGCCGGCGTCCACCGCGTCGTACCCGAGGGCGTCCAGCAGCGCGGTGGCCTCGGCCTTGGCGTCCGGGTCGTCGCCGGCGATCGGCAGGGCCGAACGGTCCGCGGCTCCGGTCGGCCTCGGCAACTCGGCCAGGTGCTTGAAGAAGATGTTGTTGAAGACCTTCACCACGTGCGACCGGTCCAAGTGCCGCTGGAGCAGTTCGCTGCTCGTCGCCTCCAGCGAGTCCAGCTCCGGGAACGAGCCGTCGCGCTGCGGGTAGTAGTTGTTGGTGTCCAGGACCGTCTTCCCGGCGAGTGCCTCGCGCGGCACCTGGGTGTAGGCGCGGAACGGGATCGTCACCACGACCAGGTCGCCCGCGCGGGCCGCCTCCTCGGCGGTGGCGGCGCTGGCCCGGGGGCCCAGCTCGGCCACGAGGTCCGCCAGGGTCTCGGGCCCGCGGGAGTTGCTCACGACGACGTCCACGCCGCCGTCCACGGCGAGCCGGGCCACCGTCGCGCCGATGGAACCGCTGCCGATCAATCCGAGTACCGTCATGATCTGGCACAACGTGCGATCGCTCTGTGATGTTCCCCGCATCGCGATGTTCCCCGAATGAAGCACCGGATGCCGGTTACTGAGTAGTAACTAGCTGGTCGCATCATCTCGGAGGTACCACGCCATGTCTTCTGCGCCGAACCCGCCTGCGAAAGTCGATCCGGATGCCCTGACCGCGGTCCTGGACGGGCGCTGGGCCGACCTGCGCGCCGACGTGCGCGCGCAGATGGCCGGCGCGACGTTCCGCGACCCGGTCGGCCTGGACGTCGAGCCCCACCGCGCCCAGGTCCTGGAGCAGCTGCGGGCACTGGCCCGGACCGACGCGCCCGGCCTCGGCTTCGACCCGGCCCACGGCGGCAAGGGCGACGTCGGGGGTTCGAGCGTGGCGTTCGAGATGCTCGGCTTCGGCGACCTGTCGCTGATGGTCAAGGCCGGCGTGCAGTGGGGCCTGTTCGGCGGAGCGGTCCAGCTGCTCGGCACCGCCCGCCACCACGAGCTCTACCTGCGCCGGATCATCGACCTGGACCTGCTCGGCTGTTTCGCGATGACCGAGCACGGCCACGGCTCGGACGTCCAGCACCTGCACACCACCGCGACCTACGATCCCGACGCCGGGGAATTCGTGGTGCACAGCCCGGACCCCGGCGCGACCAAGGAGTACATCGGCAACGCCGCTCGCGACGGGCACGTGGCCGTGGTGTTCGCCCAGCTCATCACGCAGGGCCGGTCGCGAGGCGTGCACGCGTTCCTCGTCCCGATCCGCGACGACGACGGTCGGCCCGCGCCGGGAGTCGCGATCGAGGACTGCGGCCGCAAGGCGGGCCTGAACGGCGTGGACAACGGCAGGCTGACCTTCACCCGGGTCCGGATCCCGCGCGAGGCGCTGCTCAACCGCTTCGGCGACGTCGCCGCGGACGGCACGTACTCCAGCCCGATCGAGAGCGACGGGCGCCGGTTCTTCACCATGCTCGGCACGCTGATCCGCGGCCGGATCAGCGTCGGCGGCAGCGCCGGCAACGCGACCAAACGCGCCCTGGCCCTGGCCGTGCGCTACGGCGACCGGCGCCGGCAGTTCGACCGCCCGGACGGGACCGAGGTCGTGATCCTCGATTACCTCGGCCACCAGCGCAAACTGCTGCCCGCCCTCGCCACGACTTACGCGCTGCACTTCGCCCAGGAGGAACTCGTCGCCGCGCTGCACGACATCGCCCCCGACGCGCCGGAGGAGGAGCAGCGGGAACTGGAGTCGCGCGCGGCCGGGCTCAAGGTCGCCAACACCTGGCATGCGACCCACACGATCCAGGCGGCCCGCGAGGCGTGCGGCGGATCGGGTTATCTCGCCGAGAACCTGTTGGCCGGGCTGCGGGCCGACACGGACGTCTTCACCACGTTCGAAGGCGACAACACCGTCCTGCTGCAACTCGTCGCCAAGGGCCTGCTGACCGGGTACCGCGACTCGTTCCACGATCTCAGTGCACTGGCCACCGCGCGGTTCGCGGCCGAGCAGTTCTTCGACGCGATGGTCGAGCGGACCGCGGCCCGGCAGGTGGTCGAGCGGCTGAGCAGAGCCGACGACGGCCAGGTCCTGTACGACCGGGAGTGGCAGCTGAAACTGTTCCAGGACCGGGAGGAACACGTCCTGGTCGGGCTGGCCAACCGGCTGCGCAAGGCGGGCCAGGACCCGTTCGGCGTGTTCAACGCGGCGCAGGATCACGTGTTGCGGGCCGGCCGGGTCCACATCGACCGGCTGGTGCTGGAGGGGTTCGTCCGGGGGATCGCCCGGTGCGCGGATCCCGAGGCGAAACTGTTGCTGGAGCGGGTCCGCGACCTGTACGCCCTGGCCACCATCGAGGCCGATCGCGCCTGGTTCCTCGAACACGGACGAATGACGTCCGGCCGCTCGAAGGCCGTGGTGGCGGCCGTCAACACCCTGTGCGCCGGCCTCCGACCGCACGCGCAGACCTTGGTCGACGCGTTCGCCATCCCTGACCAGCACTTGGCCGCGCCGATGCTGACGGCAGATTAAGTCGCGTTAGGCCGCACGGAAGATAAGGCTGTTTGCGCCCCAGAGGGTCGGGCACCCGAATCCGCGGCGCAGTACCGGATGTAGGCAGTACCGGATGAGGTACGTGATCTGGCGCAGTGCCGCATCATCTGCCCCGGCGCATGGTGAACCGCCATGCCGGCCGGGGGTAACAGCCGCGGACGTTGTCCGCGGGCCGTGAAGAGCAACAAGCACCACAGGGAGCAAGCATGACTGACGTTATCGAATCGGTGGATGTGAACGTGCCGATCAGCATCGCCTACAACCAGTGGACGCAGTTCGAGTCGTTCCCGGAATTCATGGAAGGTGTCGACTCGGTGCAGCAGACCGACGCCCGGCACACCCACTGGGTCACCGACATCGGTGGCGTGCGCCGCGAGTTCGACGCCGAGACCACCGAGCAGCACCCGGACGAGCGGATCGCCTGGAAGAGCGTCGGCGGCGACACCGAGCACGCCGGGGTCGTGACGTTCCACCGCCTCGCCGACACCCGGACCCGGGTGACGGTGCAGCTGGTGTGGGAGCCGCAGGGCCTGGCCGAGAAGGTCGGCAGCGCCCTGAACATCGACAACCGCCAGGTGAAGGCGGACACGGTCCGGTTCAAGAAGTTCATCGAGGAGCGCGGCACCGAGACCGGCGGATTCCGCGGCGAGCAGCCCGCCCCCGGGCAGGTCGTCGGCGGCGCCCGGCCCGGCCCGCAGTCGGTGCGCGGCGCCCACCTGGACGCGCCCGCGTCCGGGCAGGGGGACGTCGTGGACGTCCTGTCGGCCCAGCACCAGCAGGTCAAGGCCGCGTTCGCGCGGGTGCAGATGGCCTCGGGCCAGGACAAGGCGCAGCTGTTCGCCGAACTGGTCGACCTGCTCAAGGTGCACGAGGCCGGGGAACAGCAGGTCGTGCACCCGGTGACCGGTGCCAGCGCCGCCGTCGGCGGCCAGGTGGCGGCTGGCCGGATCGAGGAGGAGACCGAGGCCGACCGGGCGATCGCCGAACTGCAGACGCTCGGCGTGCAGCACCCGGACTTCAACACCAAGCTCGAGGCGTTCCACCAGGCCGTCCTGCGGCACGCCGACCACGAGGAGCAGGACGAATTCCCCCTGCTGCGCCAGAACATCCCGGCCGGCCGGCTCCAGGCCATGGCCGAGGACCTGCGGGACGTGCAGGCCGGCCGCAGCTGATGCTCCGCTGAGGATTCGAGGCTCCGATGTGGGGCTCCGGCCCTGGTTCCACCGCCCGCTGCCGCTTGATCCGGTGATCCCGGACCGGGCGGCAGCGGGCGTTTTGCGTCATCGAACCCGTCGTCGGCCTGGGACGGCCTATTTGCACGTCGGCAGGCCCCACGCGGTGAACTCGTGTCTCAGCCGTCGTGCGGCGGGCTTGCCCAACGTCATTCGCACGATGAGACCGAAGTTGACCCGCCACGCGTGATGATGGCCCTTGCTGCTGGCCTTGCCATCGACAGGTTCGCGCAGATCTCCGCCCGGCCCGCGATCGGAGGTCACGAGATGTGCTAGCTCGTGAAGGCACGCGACCTCGCACCGGCCGACATCGGAACGGTCACTCGTACCTATCTTCACCCACCACTCACCGGCATCAGCTCGGCTGACTCCTCGGCCGCCCACGACGGTCACCGGCCCGGCGTGTGCCGCGAATGCGCCTGTGAACCACGCCGTCGTCCGGATCGCCTCGATGTAGGCCGCACACTGCCGGACGTGGATCACGCCCTCGTCTCCGGCCAGCAGAACGTGAGCCAGTTCACTGACCGGCAGACCCGCCGCGAACTGCGCGCTGTATGCGGCCTCTTGCAATCTGGTCACCCGTCACCCCTCCCGATCGGCCCAGTCTGACAGCAGTCTGCGGTGGCCGATCGCCCGCGCGGCCCGTTTGGGTGGTAAAACCTTGGCAATTGGAAGGCGTGGTGGCCGGAGCGGCGGGCGCGACCGCGCTGAACGCCGTCACCTCCGCGGACATGGTCTGGCGCGCCCGGGCCGCGAGCGACGCGCTGATGGCCGTGATCAGCGGCGGCGGCACGCGGTTGCCGGTGTGGCTCGGCGCCGTGGCATACGCGGCCGTCCGCGCGCTGCACCGACGCTCGGCCGGCTGACCAAGGAGCTCAGCCGGTGCCGGAGCGCGCCGTCAACCGTCCGCCCCGGTTTGGGCCGCCGGGCTCCGGGCAGCCGAAACCATCGGCCGCACACCCGTGACTTCTTGAAGGAGACCCCAGTGAACAGCTCGCGAGACCCCCAGCCCCTGGCCGAACTGTCCGAAGCCGGAGTGTCGGTCTGGCTCGACGACCTCTCCCGCGAGCTGCTCGCCGGCGGCGGCCTGAGCGACCTGGTCACCGACCGCCACGTGGTCGGCGTCACCACCAACCCGACGATCTTCGCCTCGGCGCTGTCCCACGGCGAGCGCTACACCGACCAGCTGCGCGAACTGAGCCGGGCCGGGGCGAGCGTGGACGACGCGGTGTTCGCGATCACCACCGCGGACGTGCGCGCCGCCTGCCTGGTGCTGCGTCCCGTCTTCGCCGCCACCGACGGCGCCGACGGCCGGGTGTCGATCGAGGTCGACCCGCGCCTGTCCCGGGACGCCGAGGCCACCGTCGCCCAGGCGCGCGCCCTGGTGGCCGCCGTGGACGAGCCGAACATGTTCGTCAAGGTCCCGGCCACCGTCGAGGGCCTGGCCGCGATCACCGAGCTGACCGCGCAGGGCGTGAGCGTGAACGTCACCCTGATCTTCTCCCTGGACCGCTACCGGCAGGTCGTCGACGCCTACCTGACCGGGCTGGAGCAGGCCGCCGAAGCCGGCCGGGACCTGTCCGCGATCCACTCGGTCGCCTCCTTCTTCGTCTCCCGGGTGGACACCGCGATCGACGCGAAGCTCAACGAGCTGGCCACCGCGCCGGCCCTGGCCCTGCGCGGCCGGGCCGCGATCGCCAACGCCCGGCTCGCCTACCAGATGTTCGAGCAGACCCTGGCCGGCGAACGCTGGCAGCGATTGTCCGAGCGCAGCGCGGGCAAGGCGCGCCCGCAGCGGCCGCTGTGGGCCTCCACCGGCGTGAAGAACCCCGCGTACCCGGACACCATGTACGTGACCGAACTCATCGCGCCGCACACGGTCAACACCATGCCCGGCGCGACCCTGGCCGCGTTCGCCGACCACGGCGAGGTCCGGGGCGACACCGTCACCGACGCGTACGACGACGCCCGGGCCGTGTTCGACGCGCTCGGGCAGGCCGGTGTCGACCACCAGGGCCTGATCGGGGCGTTGGAGCAGGAGGGGCTGACCAAGTTCGAGGACAGCTGGCAGGGCCTGGGCCGCTCCGTGGCCGACGAACTGCACGCCGCCACCCAGAAGAGTCAGTCTGCGGTGTGACCCAGGCGCGCGGCCAGGACGATGATGTCGTCGGTCTGCTCCGCGGCGTAGGTGTCGATCAGGGCGTCGCACAGGGCGTCGCAGTCGGTCGGCCCGGCGTGCGCGGTGCGGCTCAGGTCGGTCAGCTGGTCGAACAGGTCTGTGCCGCGTACCTCGATCAGCCCGTCGGTGATCATCAGCAGCCGGGTGCCGGGCTCCACCGCGGTGAACGTGCTGCGCGGGTGCGGCGCGGTCACGCCCAGTAGCGGGCCGTGCTCCCGGACGTAGAACGGATCCCCGTGCGGGGGCATCAGCAGGGGCGGCAGGTGCCCGGCGTTGGCGACGTGGATGCCGCGGCCGTCCGGGTCGACCAGGACGATGCACAGGGTCGCGATCCAGGTCGGATGGTGCCGCACGAGCAGGCGGTCCAGGAGTTCGAGCAGGGTGACCGGGGGATGGCCTTCGGTGGCGTAGGCGCGCAGGGCATGGCGCAGCTGGCCCATCACCACGGCCGCCTGGAGGCTGTGGCCGGCGACGTCGCCGACCGCCAGGAGCAGGCCGGCCGGGGTGTGCAGGGCTTCGTAGAAGTCCCCGCCGATCTCACTCTGGTCCGTGGCGGCGAGGTAGCGCACGGCCAGTTCCCCGTCCGGCCAGTCCGGCAGGTGCTCGGGCAGGAAGGTGCGTTGCAGGGTCAGGGCGAACTGGTGCTCGTCGTTGTACCTGGCCTCCAGCCCCCGGTTGGTTTCCCGGAGGTTGGCGGTCATCTCGGTGTACAGGGCGATCACGCCCAGGTTGGTGTCCTGCAGTTCCTGGTTGAGCCGTTCGAGTTCGGTCCGCTGGGTGTGGGACTCGGCCAGGGCGGCCAGCAGGTCGCGGGTCTGCGAACGCAGGTCGTCGACCGGGCTGACCGGGCCGGCGGCCAGCAGGCTGCGCCGGATCCGCTCCGAGCGCGCCTGCGGTTCGGCCGGGTCCGGCGGCACGGGCAGCCCGACGGTGATCCGCCCGCCGTGGTCGGCGTCCGGATCCTGGTCCGCCCCGGCGGCCGGGCCGTACTCGGTCTGCGGCAGCAGGCGCGTGACGGCGGCCAGCGACTCCTGGCTGGGCACGCGGTCATCGGGCCACTGCAGCTGCACCGCGAGCGTGCTCGGTTCGTCCGGGCTGAGCAGGAAGACGGCGGTCATCGGGGTCGGGCGCAGCAGGTCCCGGCCCAGTTCGCTCAGCGCCGCGGCCATCCGCACCTGGTCGCGCAGGTCCAGGCCGGCCAGGTCGGCCGCAACCTTGGCCTGCCGGCGCAGGGTCAGCACGTCGTGGTCGGTCTCGACGGTCACGGCCAGCAGCTGGTACCCGGGATCTGCGGCCGGGTCGGTGCCGGGAGCGGGGTCGGCGATGTCGTTCATCGGCGCCGCGCCGTCCGGGCCGGCGCCGGGCCGCTCATCGGCCCCACTTGACGACGGTGACCGTGGTGCCCCGGCCCGGTTCGGTGGCGATGGCGAAGTCGTCGACCAGGCGGCGGGAGCCGGACAGGCCCAGGCCCATCCCGGTGCCGGAGGTCCACCCGTCGGTCAGGGCCAGGTCCAGGTCCGCGATGCCCGGTCCGGTGTCGGTGAACTCCAGCCGGATCCCGCGCCGGCCGGCCCGGTCGACCACGGCGGCGTCCATCGAGCCGCTGCCGCCGTGGATCAGGGTGTTGCGGGCCAGTTCGCTGGCGGCGGTGATCAGCTTGGTCTGGTCCACCAGGGACAGCCGGCACTGCTGGGCCAGCGTGCGCACGATCTGCCGGGCCTGGACCAGGCCGGCGTCGGAGGTGATCGGCAGCCGCTCGTTCATCGGCGCCGACCGGCCCGGACGCCGACCTGGACGCCGGAGCAGTTGAGCGCGTGCCGCAGCGCGTCGGCCAGGGTCGCCTTCGTGGTGATGTCGCCGAAGTTGATGCCCAGCGCCACGATGGTCTGCGCGATCTGCGGCCGGATGCCGGAGATCGTGCACACGGCGCCCGTCAGCCGGGCCGCGACCACGGTCTTGATCGCGGTCTCGGTCGGGCTGAACCCCTGCCGCGCCCGGGTGCGGGAGAGCTCGGTCAGCAGGGCGCGCGCCTCGGCGAACGCCTCGCCGTGAGCATCCAGATCGCCCCGACCCACCCCGGCCGTCAGCGCGGAATACAGCTCACGCAGCTCGCGGTCGACCTCCGTCCGGCTCACCCGGCCCCCGAGCGTCGCGGACACCGCGGCCACCCAGCCGTCGGCGAGGGTGCCCGGGTTCTCGGACAGTATCGCCACCAGCTGGTCGGCAACGCTCTGATCAGGCACGACGCACTTCCTAAGCTGGGCTTGGACGGAGAAATCCGAATGCGGACGGTGCGTGGGGAAAAACGCTTCCCGACACCCGCCCGCCGTGCGTCTGACACCGATGCGACCTAAGCAGGGCGCACTTGACCCTATCTCGTCTGCTCCTGCTTCGCGATCAGCCCGGTTCCGGGCGCGAACGGCCCGGAGTGGCCCGGTCGATCGGCCCCCAGCCGGTGTCCGCGTCATGCTCGGCGCGCACCGCCCGCCCGCCGCCGCGCAGCCCGAACAGGCGCTTGGCCGCCAGCAGATAGGCGACGATGGCGACGTTGACGACCAGGGTGATCACCTTGAGTGCGGAGAAGCCTTTGGTCAGTTCGTACACCTCGTACGGGACGAAGACTACCGTGGCCAGGAACGTGAGATATTCGGCCCACCGTCGCCCGCGCCACAAGCCGACCGCTTCGACGCCCTCGAGCGCCGCGTAGGCGGCCACGGCCGTTGCCGCGAGGTACAGGTTGGTGATGTTGACGGCGAAGAGCCGCTGGAGGTCGTCCACGACACCATGGTTGCTGTCATGCTGCGGGCCGCCCAGACCGCCCTGCAGGTCGGCCAGGATCCGGGTGAAGTCCGCGTCCAGTGCGGCCCGGTCCCCGGCGAACAGGAACAGCGCGGCCGCCAGGGCTGACAGGACGAGAAAGTGCAGCACCCGGTCCAGGGCGATCAGCCGCAACACATACCGGTCGCGCAACGGCCGCCCGCGCAACGGCAGGATGACCTCCTCCCGCGACGGCGGCAGCTGCGCGGTCGGCTCGGTCGGCGGACTCAGCGCCACCCAGGCGTCGCAGCGCAGGCAGCGGTACCAGCGCAACCCGTCGGCCTCGCGGGCGAACACGTCGTCCTCGGGCCGCAGCGACGCCGCGTCGGTGCCCAGCAGTTCGTGCCCGTGCAACCCGCAGCCGATCAGTTCGTAGCGCAGTTGCGGGCGGTACCGGCGCGGCCGCTCGGTACCCGGGGTGATCGGCAGATTCTGGTGATCCACGGATCGCTGCTACCCGGCTTGCGCGCATTCAACCAGCTCACGCGGGTCTCCCGGCGCGGTTGCCGCACATCTTCGCCGAGACGGCCGAAAGGGCCGGGCCGGCGGTTTCGCCCGGCAAATGCAGGGTGGGCCGCCGGCAATCCCGCCGACGGCCCACCCTCTGTGCTGAACAATCGTGATGCTGCGGAGCTCTATCGCTCTGTAGCCTCCTAGGCAGTGTGTGGGAATGTGTCAAGGCCACGGCATGACCGCCGGTTTGTGCTGGTAGGTGCGGCGAATCTGGTCAGTGCCGAGCATGGGCGCGCCGCACGGGACGGCTCATACTCGGTCGTCTGCGCCGTTGCGTGCGGTGCGGCCAGGCGACGGCGATCACCGGATTCGCGCCGTGAGACATTCGCAAACACTGCCTAGTGCGAGCCGCTCTGCGCGAGCACGCTGCCGGCCAGTTCCCGCTCGGTCTGGGTCGACTTCGGGTCCTGCAGGACCTTCGACGCGAGCGAGGCGATCTCGTTGCTGGTCTGGTCCTGGTTCGTCCCGCCGTCGTGCGGGCGGGACTGGTCCAGCGCGCTGCCGGCCAGCTCGTTGCCGGGCGGGGTCGACTTCGGGTCCTGCAGGATCGTCGCGGCGAGCGACGCGATCTCGTCACTGGTCTGCTTCTTGTTCTGAGTCATCGTGATGTCCTTCGCGATTCGGGTCTCGTGTTGATCTGCGGGCGACGCCGAGTGACCGCGGCCGGGCAAACGAATCGTCAGACGGCGGCGGATCATTCACCGAGACGATCGATGGATGGCAAAAAACGCAGGCAGCGGGCCGGATCTGACTGGGGCTCAGCGCGGGAAGGAGAGAAATTCGGCCTAGTCCGGGTGCCCGGCCGGATCGAGTTCGGCATAGCAGCGTTCGTACTGCGCCGGCGTCTGCTCGCACAGGATCCGGTGCTTTCTCCGGTCCTCGTCGTTGGAGAACCAGTCCGCGCCGCCCGGGACCCTCCTCAACTCCGAGTGCCCGATCGGCATGAAGTCCCGGAACCCCTTCAGATAGTCGTCCCGCGAGCGCACCCGCCACACTTCCTGCTGCTGCCGGTCGCCGAGCGCCGCGTAGAGATACGCGAGGGCCGGTGCGGTCAGCCCGGCCATGTAGTGCGGTTTGCGATAGACCACGGTTGCGGGATCAACGGACCTGAGGGCGAAGACGATCCGGGCCAGGGTGCCGGGCGACTGCGTGGTGAGGTCGATGTACTTCTGATGCGACGAGCGGCAGCAACGTGGCCGCGGCGAGGACCTGTTCCCGGGGAAAGTCCGACTGCCCGGCGTCGGCGATCGCCCGCGCTGCGGCCAGCCCGTCGCTCTCGGCGAGACAGCGCAGCACCTGATCGAGCGTCGCCTGCTCCTGCGACCCGCCGAGTTGATAGATGAGTCTCGCGACCGACAGGAGGGTGAGGTCCACGTCTGCTCCGAAGGATCCGGGTTCGCGGCACCCCCGCGCAGGAAGAGCCCGAGCTGTGGGCCCTGACCCAGGGTCTCCTGATTTCCGCTCGGCCAGAAGACCTTTGATCGATCGGGATTCGTGTGGGTCCAGTCACGGTCGAACCAGCCGACACGGCCTGCTCTGTCTCAAGAACCAGTTCGGCGGACTGTCCTCGTTCCAGCAGGAGCTGATCACCAGCCTCCGGCTGGCCGGCTGCATGGTCGGCGCGTTCGCCGGCCGGATCCTCCTCAGGGTCAGCGCGAGCTGGTAGTCGGTCCCGTCGAAGTGATACTTGCCGTCACGCAGCCGGTTGGGCCACGGAATGAGCGCGGCACCCTGCGCGCCGTCGGCCATCGCGTCCATCGGATACGGGTGCAGGACGTCACGCTGACCGTCCCGATACGCCCGGATCCCCGCGCCCACCTAACACGACCGTGGCCCGCTGCTCGCCGAACCCGATCTTGAACTGGCGCCCCGACGGAGCAAGCGCGGTAGGCCGTTCGGGGGACTGCGGGCCGCCCGGACCGCTGTGTCCGACCTATCGGTTTGTGTCTTCTCGTATCGCCATGACCTGGCCTTTCTCCTGTGCCGGGCGTTGCGCAGCCCGTTTTCCGACCGCCCTGCTGCCCGGTTTCGCCGGAATCAACCAGCAGGAATGGACTGCGCGATCTCGGGCACTCGGATAGAGACAGCGAGACCAACGCACAAGACGCGAAGGAGCCGGACATGAGCGCCGACAACAAGGTCAAGAACGCCGCCGAGCAGGCCAAGGGCAAGATCAAGGAGGGCGTGGGCCACGCCACCCACAACAAGTCCATGGTGGCCGAGGGCAAGGGCGACCAGGCCAAGGGCAAGGTCAAGCAGTCCGGCGAGCACGTCAAGGACGCCGCCAAGGACGTCACCAAGCACTAGTCACCAAGCACCAAGCAGGAGATCGGGCCGGTGGACTCACGTTCGCCGGCCCTGCTCATGCCCTCATGCCCCTCATGCCGCCTATTCCGCCGCGCCGCCGCCCTGCTCCACCGCCGGCGCGACGTAATCGGGAAGGGTGAAGGTGAAGCGGGCGCCGGGGGAGTGGTCGGGGTCCAGCGCGATGGTGCCGCCGTGGAATTCGACGATCTTCTTGCACATCGCCAGGCCGATTCCGTTGCCCTGGTAGGCCTCGCGGGTGTGCAGCCGCTGGAAGATCACGAAGATCCGGTCAGCGTACTGAGGGTCGATGCCGATGCCGTCGTCGCTGACGGCCATCCGCCAGCGCGCTCCGTCCGGCTCGGCGGCAATGTGGATGTGCGGGCTCTGATCCGGCTGGTGGAACTTGATCGCGTTGCCGACCAGGTTGTGCAGCAGCATGCCGAGCTGGCCCGGGTCGCCGTCGACGACCGGGAGGGGATCGTGGGCGACCTCGGCGCCGGTCTCCTCGATCGCCACGCTCAGGTCGCCGAGCACGCCGCCCAGAACCTTCTCGAGGTCCACGGCCTGGCGGCTGGCGTGCACGCGGCCGACCCGGGAGAAGGTGAGCAGGTCGTTGATCAGGGTCTGCATCCGTTGGGCGCCGTCGACGGCGAACTTGATGTACTGGTCGGCGCGCTCGTCGAGCTGCCCGGCGTAGCGGCGCTGGAGCAACTGGCAGAAGCTGGCCACCTTGCGTAGCGGCTCTTGCAGGTCGTGCGAGGCGACGTACGCGAACTGCTCCAGCTCGTTGTTGGATCGTTGCAGGTCGGCGGCCTGGTCGGCCAGGAGGGTGCGGGCCTGGGCGCTCTCGGCCAGGCTGGTGAGCAGCCGGGTGCGCATGGCCTCGACGTCGCGGCCCAGGATCCGCAGGTCCGCGGGCCCGGTGGCGTTGACGGGGTGCTCGAACTCGCCGTCGGCCACGCGTCGCACGTCCCGGGTCAGCTGCTCCAGCGGCTTGTTGACTCCCCGGCGCAGGCCGACGAACACCAGCGCGCACATGAACAGGATGACCAGGCCGATCCCGCTGAAGACCCAGTCGCGCAGCGCCCTGGTCCGGGAGATCAGGGCCTCGTCGGCGGCGCCGTCGGCCTTCAGGTCCGCCTGCTCGGCGGTCATCGCCGCCCGGACCGCGTCGAACTGGTTCTTGCCCTGGTCGGCCTCCTCGCCGGCCAGCGGCGACGGCGAGCCCGCGGGCCAGGCGGCGATCGGGGCCGCGGTGGAGTCCTGCCAGGTGTGGATGCGGGCCAGGACCAGGGCCAGGTCGGTCAGGGCCTCGGGGTCGTCGGCGATCAGCGGCCGCAGGGCGGCCAGCGCCTGCTGCTGGCCGGTCAGCCCGAGCCGGTAGGGCTCCAGGAAGTCGCTCTGCCCGGTCAGGCCGTAGCCGCGGATCCCGGTCTCCTGGTTGACCAGGGCCGTCTCCAGCTGGGCGGCGGCGATCTGGGCGGGCAGGCTGTCGCCGGTGAGCCGCTCGGAGATCCGGGTGTTGTGGGCGAACAGCCAGACCGCGAGCACGCTCAGGGCGACCAGGACGCTCAGGGCCGCGCACACCCCGACCGTCAGCCAGGTGCGGGTCGTCCACCCCGACGTGCTGGCCGGGTCGCGGCGATACCCGGTGCCGGCGCTCGTGCTGTGGCGCTCCGGCTCCGCCTCCAGCACTGCACCGGCCGGTGTGTGGTGCTCCACGGATGCCTCCGTCTTCCTCGCCTGCCTCAGGTGTCCTGGGGCAGGATTGCACAGTGCCGCGCGGAGCGTGAGCCCGGGCGGCGGATCGAGCGCCGAGTGCGGCGGCGAAGCCCTGGTGAGCGCCGAACGCGGCCGTTTGCCATATGCTTGGAGCGCAATCGCCGGACCTCGCCCGCCCAGGCCTCTCCCGCGGCCCGCAGGGCTTCAGCAGCCTCCTAGGCGGTGTTGGGGAATGTCTCAAGGCGCGAATCCGGTGATCGCCGTCGCCTGGCCGCACCGCACGCAACGGCACAGACGACCGAGTATGAGCCGTCCCGTGCGGCGCGGCCAGGCTCGGCGCTGACCGGATTCGCCTCACCTACCAGCACAAACCGGCGGTCATGCCGTGGCCTTGAGACATTCCCAAACACTGCCTAGACGACGGATGTCCGAGCATGGCCTATCAGGCCCGTACGATCCTTCTGGTGGACGACGACGAGGCCGACGCGTTGCTCATCACCGAGGCCCTGCCCGCGGCGGACACCGGGCGCAGCGTGATCCGCGCCCGGGACGGCGTCGAGGCGCTGGCCTGGCTGCGCGATCCCGCGTCACCGCGGCCGGACCTGATCATCCTGGATCTGAACATGCCGAGGATGAGCGGGCGCGAACTGCTGGCCGTGATCAAGCAGGATCCCTTGCTGCGCCTGATCCCCACGGTGATCCTGACCACGTCCCGGGCCACCGAGGACATCACCGGCAGTTACGCCGGACACGCCAACGCCTTCGTGACCAAACCGGTGACCCTCGACTCGTTCACCGCGGCCGTGCGCGACATCGACGGGTTCTTCCTGGACACCGTCGCCCTGCCCCCGCGCGCCTGACCTGCAAATACTCCTTCCGGGTCGTTCCGGCCGGACCATGGTTGAACCCGCAGAACGCGGGCACCCGGGGTCAGGAGGCCGAGGCCGGAAGGGAGTTGCGCGGTGACAACGTTGACGACACCGTTCGCCCTGGCTGCCGCACCCGTCCAGCCGATCATGCGCCTGGCCGGCGCGACCCCGGCGTTCGCACTGGCCCAGTCGCTCAGCTACACCTGGCGGCCCGCCCTGGACGTGGCCGGAAACCGGCCAGTGGCGATCCACGCCCTGCGCCGGGCGATGGAGGTCTGGGCCGCCCTCGTGCCCCCGCCGCGCGGCGTGCGCATCCGCCCGGCCCTCCTTGAGGCGACCGAACCGGACGGGACCGACCGGCGGTTGTCGGCCGAATGGTCCATTCCGCGCGGCGCCCGCCCCGGGGCGATCCTCTACCTGCACGGCGGCGGCTTCGTCGTCGGCTCGGCCCGCACGCACCGCCTGCTCACCGGCCGGCTGGCCGCCGACAGCGCAATGGCCGTCCTCGCCCCCGACTACCGGCTGGCCCCGGAACACCCGTTCCCGGCCGCCTTCGACGACGCCCTGGCGGCCTACCGGCACCTGCTGGCCTGCGACATCCCGCCCTCGCGGATCATCATCGCCGGCGACTCGGCCGGCGGGCACCTGGCAGCCGGACTGGTCGCCCACGCCCGGGCCCTGGGCCTGCCGCTGCCCGCCGGAACGGTGCTGCTCTCCCCGTGGCTCGAACTGGACTGCGTCGCGGCCGGCGAGGCCGACCACCGCAGCCGCGACCCCTTCGTCAGCCCGGACGCCGCCCGGCGGCTGGCCGACCTGTACATCGGCGAGCACGACCCGTCCGACTCGCGGCTGCATCCGCTCCTGTGCGGCCACGGCCCGCTCCCGCCGTTCCTCATCCAGGTCGGCGGCCGTGAAGCGCTCGGCGAGGACGCCCGGCACCTCGCGCAGACCCTGACCAGCGCGGGCATCCCGTGCCGGCTGCAGATGTGGCCCGGGCAGATCCACGTCTTTCACCTGCTGCACCACTGGCTCCCGGCCGCCCGCGCGGCCATGCGCCAGGCGGCGGCCTTCGCGGTGGAATGCGTCGACCGCGACAACGCCTGAGGCAGGGCCACGCAGCTCGGTTATGCGGCGAACTGCTCGACCAGCGCGAGGCTGAAGGCCGGCAGGTCCCCCGGCTTGCGGCTGGTGATCAGGACGTTCGGGCCGCCGGTGCAGACCTGCACCTGCTCGTCGACCCAGTGGGCGCCGGCGTTGGCCAGGTCGGTGCGCAGGCTCGGCCACGAGGTCACGGTGCGTCCGCGCACCACGTCGGCCTCGATCAGGGTCCAGGGCGCGTGGCAGATCGCGGCCACCGGCCTGCCCGCGTCAATGCGGGTTGCCGTCCCCGGTCGGGGACCGGACTCCCGGAGGTAGCCGTTCGGCGCGGTCCCAAACCTTTTGCCGGCCGGTTTCGGCCGACCGGCGAAGCCGCCGGGCGCGGACACGGCCGTGGCGCCGGCCTGCCTTCCCGGCAGAAGCGGCGCCACGAGTCCGGTTTGGAACCCTGGTCGGTTTAGAACCAGTGCTTGCGGCCGCCGACCTCGCGGCCGATCCCGCCGAGCAGGGCGAGCGCCGCGCCGACGACCAGCAGGATGATGCCGATCGTCCAGAGAATCGAGATCTTGGCGACGAATCCGACGATGAGCAGGACGATGCCCAGAACGATCATGATGATTTCCCATCTCGTGCAATAGGTGTGAGGAAGCCGTCCACACGCTGGAGCGCGAGGGACCGTCGACTGGAGGCCGACGGCGCCGGGACCAGAGCAGTACAGGCTGTGCGCTCTCTATTGCCGGGAACATCTTGACCAAACGTTCCGATGTTGCCGGGTCTCGGCCGGCGCAGTCCGCGGATCGCCGGCGCCCGGGCCGGAATCAGTCCTGGTGACCGTGTTCGTGGTCGTGCTCGAATTCGACCACTTCTTCCGGGGTCTCCCCGGCTTCCCCGGTCCAGTCCCTCGACACGAGGTCGTTGGTGTTGCCGACGATCTCGGCCGGAATCCCCGGCGGGACATCGGTGGCCGGCTTCGCCGAAGACGCTGCGTCCTGGCTTGTTGTGGCGTCGAGTGCTGGAGATTCGCTGTCGTTCTCGCTCATGGTCAACCTTTCAAGTAGGTGAAGTACACGGTGCCCGTTCTGCCGGTCGCCAATCACTGGCCACGGGCACGCGGCTCACCGTCGTATGTGGTGAAATCTATCGTGGTCGGGGCGATGGCCGTCGGGGTACAGGCGATTGCGCAGGAGCGAACGTCCGGCCGCTCGTTCGTCGCGCCGGGTTGCCCACTCGCGGTACCGGCTGCGGCGGCCGCGGCGACTCGGGGCGACAGGACCGGGAAGGCGCCCGGAATCGGTGGGGGCGTATCGCACGATGACCGCGGCGCCGAGGAGCGTCGTGGCCGCGAGCGGCAGCCAGAGCGTGGCGGACGAAACGCTCAGTGCGGCGGTGATGGCGAGGGGAGCCAGGGCTCTGCCGAGGCCGAGCGAGAATTGCCAGCGGGCGAGCGCCCTGCCGCGCAGGTGCGAGGGTGCGGCGTCGATCACGAGCGCGGTGCCGACACCGGTGTAGAGGATCTCGCCGAGGGTGTAGACCACTGATACCGCGGCGGTCGCCACCGCGCCGGTGGTGCCGGGCCGGACGCCGGCGGCGAGAAAACCGAGATAGGACAACGCAAGGACCACCCCGGCGAGTCCGAACACACGGCGGCGAGGACGGCGCGACGTCCAGACGACGACAGGTCGCAGCATCCTGCGAGCGCCCCGGACCACGGCCGAACTCGCCGAAGCGTGGCTGGTGAGCGCACCGGAGGTCTCGCGGCATCTGGCCGGGCTGAAGAACGCGGGCATCATCAACGCCACCCGGCAGGGGCGGTACGTCGTCTGCGAGGTCGATCTCGTCGGCAACGCGCGGCTCGGCACCGACCTGATCGAGGCGCTGTTGCGCTGATCCTTACTGTGCAACGGAATCATGGCCAGCGGACCAGCGGGCCGACGGGGCGTGCCGGCCGTCGCGCGCGTCGGCGCGGACGACGAGTACGCCCCAGCCCTGCCCCCGGCCGTACCCACGGCCCGCTGCGGCGCCCGGGATCAGGCGGCGACCAGTTCGCCGGTGACCAGGAAGACCAGCCGGTCCGCGACCGAGACGGCGTGGTCGGCGAAACGCTCGTAGTAGCGGCCGACCAGGGTCACGTCGATGGCGGTCTCCATGGTGTACGGGTTCTGCTTCTCCTTGTCGAGCAGGGCGCTGAACAGTGCGCGGTGCAGGTGGTCCACCGCATCGTCCTCGCTCTCCAGTTCGCGCGCGGCCTCGGTGTCCCGGCCCTCGATGATCTGCGCGACCTTCCCGGCCAGGACGGCGCCGATCCGGCCCATCTCCCGGACGTCCGCGTGCAGCTCGGCCGGGATCGCCGACTGCGGATACCGCATCCGGGCGACCTTGGCGACGTGCTCGGCCAGGTCGCCCATCCGCTCCAGGTCCGAGCTCATCCGCAGCGAGGTCACCAGGGTACGAAGATCCCCGGCCACCGGCTGCTGGCGCGCGATCAGGTCCAGGATGCGCACCTCAAGGTCCTGCTGGAGTGCGTCCACGGCCTCGTCGCCGGAGATCACCGTCTCAGCGGTCTGCAGGTCGGCGTCCAGCAGCGCGGCCGTGGCGCGCTCCAGCGCCGTACCGACCATCCCCGCCATCTGCACCAGTGTCTGGCCGACCGCGTCTAGTTCCTCATGGTAAACGTCACGCATCAGGTGTTCCTTTCTCTGCTGACAGCCGTCAGCTGACAGACCCAAACCACCTAGTCTACGGGAATCGTGCGAAAAGGCCGCGATGGGGCTCCCCGGCCGGGAGTTGTATCAATAGTCTGGTTTTGTGGTGGGCGGGCGTCGGCGCCCGCGGCGCGGTCCGCCCCGAGGGTCTCGCCGACGGCCGTCACGACGGCTTTGGCGAGCCCGGCCGGGGCCTTGGCCCGGGCGCGCACGTGCATCGGCTGGGGATCGACGGTCGGCAGCCCGCTGACCGGGCGCAGGCCGTCCGGGGCCGGGCCGAGGTCGGCGAGCAGGGCGACCCCGGCCCCGGCCCGGGCGGCGGACAGCACCCCGGCCAGGTAGGCGGCGTTCACGGTGACCGTGGCGGTGCGGTGGTGCCTGGCCAGGGTGCGCAGGGCCTGGCGGCGGATGGTGCACGGGTCGTCGATCGCGATGACCGGCAGCGGCGTGCCGTGCGGCGGCAGGGTCCAGCCGGGGGCGGCGAACCAGGCCAACGGGAGTGTGCCGACCGGCTGCCCGTCCACGCCGGGCTCGCCGAGGAAGATCGCGATGTCGATCCGGCCGAGGTTGACCGCCTCGTGCAGCCTGGCCCCCCGGTCGATCCGGAACCGCAGGCCCACGGCCGGGAACTCCTGGGCCAGGGCGCGGGTGACGGCCGGCAGCAGCCGGTCGGCGGCGTGTTCGCTGGCGCCGACGGTCAGGGTCCGCTCGTCGCGGGCCCCGGCGATGCCGAGCCGGTGCAGGGCCTCGTCGTGCGCGCACAGCAGCACGCGGGCCTCGGCCACGAGCAGCTCGCCGGCCGCGGTCAGGTGGGTGGTGCGCCCGGCCCGGGCCACCACCGGCCGGCCGATGGTCTTCTCCAGCCGGCGCACATGCTGGCTGACCGCGGACTGCGAGATGTGCAGGGCCTCGGCGGCCCGGTGGAACCCGCCGCAGTCGACGATCGCGGTCAGGCTTCGCAGTGCGGTGATGTCCAGCGCGGCCGCCATACCTCATGGTAACAGTGCGACGGCGCCGGTCAGGATCTGCGAGGGGGCTGCGGGCCCTGTCACGTCCGGCATTCCCGGCCGCGGGTACGGTGGCGCGAAACCGGGCAAAGAGCCACAAGACAGGTCCCTCATCCGCCGCCCGGCGATCGATCACGAATCGTGATCGGCCGCGATTCGTTTTCGACATTGGACATCATCCCGCTTGTCGGCCATGGTGGAGCCATGGTCGGCAACGGTGTTCAGCTGCGCGAGTCCAGGGTCACCCTGGCTGCGGCATCGTCGTGCCCGAGTATGGCCCGCGTCGTCCGGCTGCGTCTGACGCAGCGGCGGGCGATCGATTTCGGCACCCTGACCACCACCGGGTGTAGCAGCAACTGACGCACCACCGAGGCGGCGCCGGCTCAGCCGCCGGCCGACTCGCCCCCGCCTTCGGCGTCCCGCCCGCGGTTTCCTGCGTAGCCTGATCCGCCCTCCGCCGCCGGGCCCGGTTCGCGGCGTGCTCGAACCCCATTCCCTTACCGCCACCCGTGATTCGCGCGCCACCGCCTGCCCGGCGGCAGCCCCGCCCTGTCCTGCCCCGATCGTCGCTCGGCCCGTCGTCCGTACCGGCTCGGCGCGCGGGCGGCGGGCGAGTCGAACCCGTACACGCATAGACGACAACGGAGAAACCATGCCCGGATCCACGCCGCCGCCCACCCCGCCCCGGCCCGCCACCGGCCGCTACATCGTCATCGGCGCCGGCGCGGTCGGCGCGACGGTCGGCGCCGAGCTGTACCGGGCCGGGCACCGGGTGGTGCTGGTCGCCCGCGGCCCGCACCTGGACGCACTGCGTACTCGTGGTCTGATCTACATCCGGCCGGACGGCCGGCACACGCTCGACATCCCGGCGGTCCCCGGCCCGTCCGACCTCGTCCTCGAACCCGGCGACGTGCTCGTCCTGGCCACGAAATCCCAGGACACCGAAGCCGTGCTGGCCCGGTGGGCCTGGCAGCCGGTGCCGGCGCCGGAGGCCGCCGGACCGGCCGGCCGGGACCGGCCGCCGCTCCGCACGGCCGCCGACAGCCTGCCGGTCGTGCTGCTGCAGAACGGGCTGGAGAACGCCCGCGCCGCGCTGCGCCGGTTCGCGACCGTGCTCGACGCCGTGGTGATGGTCGGATCCAGCCACCTGACCGCCGGCGAGGTGGTCTCCCCGGCCGCCCCGACCGTCGGCGCCTTCTACCTGGGCCTGGCCCCGCGCGGCGAGCACGACGTGGTCGGCCGGGTCGCCCGCGACCTGCGCGGCGCGAACTTCGCGGTACAGGTCGTCCCGGACGTCGAACGCTGGAAGGCGGGCAAGCTGATCGGCAACATCGGCTACAACATCGACGCCCTGCACCCGCCCGGCCCGCTGCGCGACCAGGCCGCGGCCGCCCTGCGCGAGGAGGCCCGGCGGGTCCTGCTGGCCGCCGGCATCGCCCCGGCCGACCTGGCCGCCGAATCCGAGCTCGACCTGTCCGACCTGGTCGTCCGCCCGGTGCCCGGCCACGAACGCCCCGGCAGCTCGACCTGGCAGAGCCTGGCCCGGGCCGGCTCGCCGGAGTCGGACTTCCTCTACGGCGAGATCGTGCTCCAGGCCCGGCTGGCCGCAACCCCGGCCCCGCTCAGCACCGAGGTGCAACGCCGGCTCGGCCGGCTCGGCCGGGACACCGGCCGGCCGGGCCTGCTCGGCGAGGCCGACCTGCTCGACCTGCTCGCCCTGGACCACGCGGCCGCGACCGAGCCGCCGACCGAGCCGCCGATCGGGACCTCAACCGAGCCCTCAACCGAGCCGCCGTCCGAAGCCGAGCCCCAGCAACCCGCGCTCATGTCCGCCGGCACCGCCGACCACACCGGATGACCGGCACCGCGACCACCGTCCCGACCCGACGCCGCCACCATCGCCCCCTGCGCCACCATCGCCCCCTGCGCCGCCACCGATCGGAAGAGACCATGACCGTCGAGTTCATCAGCCTGATCAACGTCTGGGAATCCAGCGAGCTGTTCCCCAACCCGGGCGGCACCCCGGACCGGGAGTACATCCGCAAGTACGCCCGCTACCTCGAGGACGGCGGCTTCGACTACACCCTGGTCGCCTACGGCTCGACCGGCTACGACCCGTTCACCGTCTCGGCCACGATCGCCTCCTACACCGACCGGATCAAGCCGATCGTCGCCCTGCGCCCGAACATCGTCTATCCCACGGTCGCCGCGCAGGCCCTGACCACCCTGGACCACCTGAGCAAGGGCCGGGCCACGGTGCACATCATCACCGGCGGCAGCGACGAGGAACAGGCCCGGCACGGCGACTACCTGTCCAAAGACGAGCGCTACGACCGCTCCGAGGAGTACGTGCGGCTGTTGCGCCGCGCCTGGACCGAGACCGAACCCTGGTCCCACGAGGGCCGGTACTACAAGTTCGACGACTTCGTCGCCGGGTTCCGACCGGTCCACGGCACGATCCCGGTCTCCGTCGGCGGCTCCTCCGCGGCCGCCTACCGGGTCGGCGGCGCGGTCGGCGACATCTTCGGGCTCTGGGGCGAACCCCTGAAGGAGACCGGGGAACAGATCGACCGGGTCGCCGAGCAGGCCCGCGCGGCCGGACGCACCGACACCCCGCGCACCTGGGTCACCTTCCGGCCGATCGTCGCCGCGACCGACGAGCTGGCCTGGGACAAGGCCCACCGCACGATCGAGGTGGTCGAGCAGACGCACAAGGCCGGCGGCTTCCGCCTGCGGCGCAGCCTGTCCGCCGCCCCGCAGAACGCCGGCTCGCAGCGGGCCCTGGCGATCGCCGACCGCGCCGACGTGCACGACCGGGCCCTGTGGACCGTGCCGTCCAAGGTCACCAACGCCGGGGGCGCCTCCAGCGCGCTGGTCGGCAGCTACGAGACGGTTGCCGCGGCGATCCTGGACTACGTCGACCTGGGCGCGGACCTGGTGTCCATCCGCGGCTACGACAACCTCAACGACGCCATCGACTACGGCCGCTACGTCCTGCCCCTGGTCCGCCAGGAACTCGACCACCGCGAGCGCACCGGCCAGCGCGGCGCCGTCGTGGCCCAGCCGCCGCTGACCCCGGCGCCGGACGAGGCCGCGGCGCCCGGCCCCGAACTGGCCAAGGCCTCCTGAGATGACCACGACCGAGCACGTGCAGTTCGCGCCCGCGGACACGGCCCCGGACATCGCCCCGGGCACTCCCGCGCTCCCGCCGGTCGACACCTCCCCGGCCGCGCTGGCCGCCCTGACCGCGACGCTGGCCACGACCGCGGAACGCTACGACCGCACCGGCGACTTCCCCTGGGAACCGCTGCACGCCCTGCACCGGGCCGGCATCCTGACCCTGGGCATCGGCCCGCAGCACGGCGGCCGGCCCCTGACCGCCACCGAATCCGCCCGCGTCCTGCAAGCCCTGGGCCAAGGCGACCCCTCGGTCGCGCTGCTCGCCGCCATGACGATCTTCCAGCACCTCCAGCAGGCCCGGCGGCAGTGGTGGCCCGAGGACCTCTACCGCGCCGTGGTGGCCGACTCCCTGACCCGGCCGGTGCTGATCAACGCGATCCGGGCCGAGCCGGAACTCGGCGCCCCGGCCCGCGGCGGACTGCCGGCCACCAAGGTCCGGCGCACCGCCCACGGCTGGCTGCTCAACGGCCACAAGGGCTACGGCACCGGTTCCGAGGGCCTGGCCTACCACGCCGTCTGGGCCGCCACGGAGGACGACGAACCCCTCACCGGGCACGTCATCGTGCCCGGCGACCACCCCGGCATCGAGGTGGTGCGCACCTGGGACCACTTCGGGCTGCGCGCCTCCAGCACCCACGACGTGATCTACCGCGACGTCGAGGTCCCGGCCGAGCACTTCCGCGGCGCCCCGGCCGGCCAGGCCCGGGAGGACCCGACCGCGTACGCCGGGGCCGGGATCGCCGTCTCGGCCCTGTACCTCGGGGTGGCCCGGGCCGCGCAGGAGTTCTTCCTGCGGTTCGCGCACGAGCGCGTGCCGACCTCGCTGGGCCGGCCGATCGCCACCACCGAGCGGATCCAGACCATCGCCGGCGAGATCGAGGCCCAACTGGTCCAGGCCGAGGAGATCGTCTACGGCCTGGCCGCGCGGATCGACGCCGGGGACCCGGAGGCGTCCCGGCGCGCGCTGATCGCCAAACTCCTGGTCACCCGCTCGGCCGTCACCGCGGTGCAGACCGCCGTGACCAGCCTGGGCAACCCCGGCCTGACCCGCAGCCACCCGCTCGAACGGCACCTGCGCGACGTGCAGTGCTCCCGGGTGCACCCGCCCCAGGACGACGCCGCCCTGATCGCCTTCGGCAAGCAGGCGCTGGCCCGGGCAGCCCCGGCCGGCGCCCCGCCGCCCACCCCTCCCGCCCACCCCGCCCCCGCGGCCTGACAGAACCGGAACCCACCCATGAACAGTCGACCGTCCCGCTCCCTGGATATCCGCTCTGCCGCCCCCGGCCCGAGCCGGCGCACCTTCCTGCTCGGCGCCGGCGGGGTCACCGCCGCGATGGCGCTGGCCGCGTGCTCCGGGCACACCGTCGCCGCCACCGACCGGGCCGCCGCCGTCGCCACCGGCGCCCCGGTCCAGGGCGGGACGCTGAACATCGCGTTCTGGGCCGACCTGGAGGGCGCGTTCGACCCCAACCAGGTGTACTGGATCGAGACCCGCTCGCTCAACCGCAACTTCGCCGACTCGCTGACCGACCAGGACCCGGCCACCGGCGAGATCGTGCCCTGGCTGGCCGAGTCCTGGACCGTGAGCCCCGACGCCAGCGAGTACACCTTCACCCTCCGCCAGGACGTCACCTTCAGCGACGGCACCAAGTTCGACGCCGCCGCCGTCAAGACCGCCTACGACGGCATCGCGGCCCTCGGCGCCAACTCCACCCTGGGCATCATCTACCTGCACGGATACCAGTCCAGCACGGTGATCGACGAGTACACCGTCAAGGTCGCCTTCGACGGGCCCAACGCCCAGTTCCTCCAGGCCTCGTCCACCACCACCCTGGCCATCCTCTCGCCCGACACGTACAAGAAGACCCCGCAGGAACGCGCCTCCGGCCAGGTGATCGGCTCCGGGCTGTTCACCCTGGACAGCTTCACCGCCGGCCAGTCGGTCAAGCTCACCCGGCGCAAGGACTACGCGTGGCCGTCCAAACTGGTCAAGAACCAGGGCGCCGCCTACCTGGACCAGATCAACGTCACCTACATCAGCGAGGACAGCGTCCGGGTCGGCAACCTGCTGTCCGGCGACATCGACATCGCCTGGCCCCGGCTGCCGATCAGCCAGGCCGACCAGCAGCGGATCACCGCCGCCGGCGACACCGTGATCAAACGCTCCCTGCCCGGGATCAGCGACATCCTCCTGCCCAACGTCACCGCGGGCCGCCCGCTGGCCGACCCGGCGGTCCGCCAGGCGCTGACCAAGGCGATCGACCGGGCCGGCTACGCCTCGACCGTGTTCTGGACCGGCTACCCGGTGGTGGCCGGACCGCTGGAGTCCAGCACCCCGGGCTGGAAGGACGAGTCCGCGCTGCTGGCCTACGACAAGGCCGGCGCGCAGACCCTGCTCGACCAGGCCGGCTGGACCACCGGCCCCGACGGCTTCCGGTACAAGGACGGCAGGAAACTGACCCTGGTCTACCTGCTGACCTCGAACACGGTCGGCGCGCAACTGCTGCAGGACCAGGTCAAGGCCGTGGGCATCGACCTGCAACTGCAGATCGTGACCGCCGCGCAGGAGGTCACCCTGGAGGCGGCCGGCTCCTACGACATCGTGGACGGCTACTACACCCGCGGGGACGCCAGCGTGCTGGCCTCGGTGCTGGACCTGAGCGTGGTCAAGAGCGCCCCGGGCAAGAACACCCAGGACGCGGCCACCGCCCAGCAGGTCAGCGCCTACTTCGCCCAGGGCCTGGCCACCGTCGACGTCACCAAGCGCGACGCCGCCTACGCCGAGCTGCAGAAGTACGTGATCGAACAGGGCGTGGCCATCCCGGTCTACGAGCGGCTCCAGGTCTCGGCCCTGTCGAGCAAGCTGCACGGGTTCGCCTGGACCAGTGAGGGGTTCATCCGCGCGAACGACCTGTGGAAGGCGACGTGAGACGCTACCTGTTCGAACGGATCGGCCAGGCGCTGATCGTGCTGTGGGCCGCCTACACCGCGACCTTCCTGATCCTGTACCTGCTGCCCAGCAACCCGATCGCGCTGCGCCTGTCCGGAGCCAACGTCCAGGTCCAGGACCTGACCCCGGCCCAACTGGCCCAGCTCGAAGCCCAGTACGGCCTGAACAAGCCGGTCGCCGAACAGTACTTCAGCATGCTCTGGAACGCCCTGCACCTGAACTTCGGGCAGTCCACCTCGCTGAGCCTGCCGGTCTCCACGGTGCTCGCCCAGCGGCTGCCGACCACGGTGACCCTGGCCGGGTTCGCCGTCCTGTTCATGCTGGTCCTCGGGTTCGGCGTGGCCTACGCGGCCGCGTGGGCGCAGTGGCGTCCGGCGAAGGCGGTGCTCTCCCGGCTCCCGGCGATCGGGGTGTCCGTCCCGTCGTTCTGGGTCGGGCTGCTGCTGATCCAGGTGTTCAGCTTCGACCTCGGCTGGTTCCCGTCGACCGGCAGCAATGGCCTGAGCTCCTACGTGCTGCCGGCCGTCTCCATGGCCCTGCCCGCCGGAGCGGTGCTGGCCCAGGTGCTGACCAGCAGTTTCGAACGGACCCTGCGTGAGCCCTACATCGCCACGGCCCGGGCCAAGGGCCTGTCGCGCGGCGCGATCCAGTTCCGGCACGCGCTGCGCAACGCCGCCCTGCCCACGCTGACGCTGCTGGGCCTGCTGATCGCCACCGCGGTCACCGGCGCGGTGATCGCCGAGACGGTGTTCTCCATCTCCGGCGTCGGGCGGCTGGCCCAGCAGGCCGTGCTCAGCCAGGACGTGCCCGTGGTCCAGGCGATCGTGCTCGTCGCGGCCGTGCTGTTCGTGGTGGTGAACCTGATCGTCGACCTGCTCTACCCCCTGCTCGATCCCCGCATCGCCTACACCCCGAAGGTGGTCTAGCGGCATGACCGTCGACCTCGGCAACCTCGCCGGCGATCCGCGCACCCGCCCGGACCCGGCCGGGCTCCGGCCCGGCCCGGCCGCCGGGGCCGAGCCGACCGGCCCGGCCGCCCCCGAGCCCGGTCCGGCGCCGGAGGGGGGCGCCGGACCGGCCCGGGCCGGCCGGATCGGCTCGGCCCTGCGCCCGCTCGCCCGCCGCCCGGGGATGATCCTGGCCGGCCTGTTCGTGCTCTGCGTCGTCACGGCCGCCTTCGCCCCCGGCCTGTTCACCGCGGCCAGCCCGGACGCCACCGACGGACCGGACAAGCTCCAGCCGCCGAGTGCGGCGCACTGGTTCGGCACCGACGAACTCGGCCGCGACCTGTTCTCCCGGGTGGTCCACGGCAGCGGCCTGACCATCGAGGGCACCCTGATCGCGGTCGGCCTGGCCGCCGCCGGCGGGCTGCTGATCGGCGTGGTCTCCGGGTACGCCGGCCGCTGGGCCGACGCGGTCCTGATGCGCGCGGTCGACGTGGTGCTCGCCGTCCCGCCGCTGCTGCTGGCCCTGACGATCGTCACCGCGCTGGGGTTCGGCACCGTGCCCGCCGCGCTGGCCGTCGGCATCGGGATCACCCCCGGCTTCGCCCGCACCACCCGCGCCGAGGTGCTCCGGGTCAAGACCCTGCCCTACGTCGAGGCCGCCCGCACCGGCGGCGCGAACCGGCTGCGGATCCTGGTCCGGCACGTGCTGCCCAACTCCTGGGGGCCGGTCCTGGTCCTGGCCGTGCTGGACTCGGGCACCGCGATCCTGGTCATCTCCTCGCTCAGCTTCCTCGGCTTCGGCGCCCCGCCCCCGGCGGCCGACTGGGGCGGGCTGATCTCCGACGGCCGCGACTACCTGGTCACCTCCCCGTACCTGTCGCTGCTGCCCGGCCTGTTCGTCGTCGCGGTCGTGTTCAGCATCAACCACCTGGCCCGCAGCATCGAGGAGATGCAACGATGACCGAGCCGAACCCCCCGATCGTCGACGTGCGGGGCCTGACCGTCCACTACGGCCGCCACCGGCGGCCGGGCCGCAGCCCGGCCGTGCTCGACCTGGACCTGACCATCGCGCCGGGGGAGCGGGTCGCCATCGTGGGCGAGTCCGGATCCGGCAAGACCACCACCGCCAACGCCCTGTGCGGCCTGCTGCCGGACAGCGCACAGATCACCGCCGGCCGGATCGAGGTGGCCGGCCTGGAGGTCACCGGAGCCACCGAACGCGGGCTGCGCCGGATCCGCGGCGCGATCGTCGGGCTGGTCCCGCAGGACCCCATGGTCGCGCTCAATCCCACCCTGCGGGTCGGCACCCAGGTCGCCGAGGCGGTGCGCCGCCGCGGCGGGGTCGACCGGCGGCAGCTGTCGGCCGAGGTGGTCGCGTCGTTGGAGCGGGCCGGACTGGACGACCCGGTGCTCAGGGCTCGTCAGTACCCGCACGAACTGTCCGGCGGCATGCGCCAACGGGTGCTCATCGCGATTGCGCTGGCCGCAGAGCCCAGGCTGCTGATCGCCGACGAGCCGACGAGCGCCTTGGATGTCACCTTGCAGCGGCGCATTTTGGACCATCTCGATGCCCTGGTCAGCGAGGCTGGGATATCGCTGCTGATCATCACGCACGACCTCGGTGTGGCCGCTGACCGTGCCGATCGGGTGCTGGTCATGCAGAACGGGCGGGTCGTCGAAGAGGGGCTGCCCGCACAGGTCCTGGTCGATCCGCGGCACGGGTACTCGCGTCAGCTGGTTGCCGCCGCTCCTGGTTTGTCGCCGAGGCTTGTCGGCCTCGGCGGTGCACTCGGCGGCGTACCGGCCGCCGGGGCCGGCGACGGTCCGTCCGCGGCGACGTCGCCGCAGGCGCCCGGCGGATCGAGCACGCTGGGCGCCCCGGCCGCGTCCCCGCACGAGATCCTGCGCCTGGACCACCTGACCAAGGACTTCCCGCTGCCCCGCTCGCCCGGCGCGGCCCGGACCCACCGCGCCGTCGACGACGTCTCGCTCACCGTGCCGCCCGGCCGCACCCTCGGCCTGGTCGGCGAGTCCGGCTCGGGCAAGACCACCGTCCTGCGCCTGGCCCTGGGCCTGGAGACCCCGAGCGCCGGAACGGTGACCTTCGACGGCGCGCAGATCTCCGGCCGCACCTGGACGCAGACCCGCGCCCTGCGCCGCAGGTTCCAGCTGGTGCACCAGAACCCGTTCGCCTCCCTGGACCCCAGGTTCAGCGTGGAGCAGTCGATCGCCGAACCGTTGGCGTCCTTCCGGCTCGGCGACGGCGCCGCCCGCGCGGCCCGGGTGTCCGAACTGCTCGACCAGGTGGCCCTGCCGCAGACCGCCCGCCGCCGCAGACCGGCCGAACTGTCCGGCGGGCAACGCCAACGGGTCGCGATCGCCCGCGCGCTCGCCCCGCGCCCGGACCTGCTCCTGCTCGACGAACCCGTCTCCGCCCTCGACGTCCGCGTCCAGGCCCAGATCCTCGATCTGCTCGCCGACCTGCAGCGCGACCTCGGCGTGGCGTATCTCTTCGTCTCGCACGACCTGGCCGTGGTGGCCCGGCTGGCCCACGAGGTCGCTGTGATGCGGGCCGGGCGCGTCATCGAACACGGCGACACCCGGACCGTTTTCACCGAGCCCGCGACCGACTACACCCGCGACCTGCTCGACGCCATCCCCGGCCGCCGCACCGCCGGGAGGGCGCGATGACCGTCGGCGCCCGCTCCTGACAGCGCGACAGTTTACCTATATTTAAAGCCTCGTATTCGACTGTGTAACAATGCTGACGATGATGTCGGGGGGACGTAGTGCACGGATGCGCGCGCCCGAAACCTCTCTGACCTGTATCTAAGCCTGCCCCGCACCTCCTCGAAGGTCACCGTCCGCAAGCTCCTGACAGGATCCGCATTCGGCATCAGATGTCTTGCCGCCGAACTTCGGGAAAACTCTTGCCCCCTCATCAGGTGTCGTCTATGGTGAGCTTCGCTGGCTCGACATCCGCGGCACGCAATCACCTACAGCTGTATATCAATGTGCGCTGTTTACGGGGAGAAGATCGTATTGTATCGATCAAGTGTGAGTCGCGCCCTGTCCGACCTGGCCGAAGCCGCCGACGGATTCGACTCCGCGCGCGTGCCGGCGAGTCCGGCGCTGCGTGACTTCCTCGCCGCCGATCACCCGTCGAACCCCCATGACGCCGCCCTCGAACTCAGGGAGCTGGCACAAACCTATCTCTACGATGGCGCGGGCGCGCTCGTCCTGTGCGGTCTGGACTGCGCCGAAGAAGCCGGCCGCCGCGCGGTCGTGCAGGTCACCCGGCTGCTCGGCGAGCCGCTGCCGCAGAACAAGGAAGGCACCCTGATCCGTGAGGTCCGCGACCGCGGGGCGAGCCTGGCCGAGCGCGGCCGGGTCCGCTACTCCGACACCCGGTTCGGCGGAGACCTGCACACCGACGGCGCCGAGGCGCCGCTGCCCGCGCCGGAGGTGTTCACCCTCTTCTGTGTGCGCCAGTCCGAGACCGGCGGGTCCCTCCGGTACGTGCACGTCCGCGACCTGACCGCGGCCCTGCCGGACTCGGCGCTGGACGTGCTGCGCCGCCCGTTCCACTTCGACCGCCGCGGCGACCAGGCCGAGGGCGCCGACCCGACCGTGCGCAAACCGGTCCTGTTCGTCCAGAACAACCGGCCGGCCATCACCTACCTGCGCAGATACATCGAACAAGGCCACGACCACCCCGGCGTGCCGGACCTGACCGCGGAGCAGACGGCGGCGCTCGACGCACTCGACGAAGCCATCCTCGCCTGCAGCGCCACAGCCGTCACCGGCAAACTGCGCGAAGGCGAACTCGCCCTGTTCGACAACCTCTCCGTCCTGCACGGGCGCACCGAGTTCACCGACACCCCCGACCACAGACGCCTGCTGCTGCGCACCTGGGTCCGCAGCACCGAAAAGGCACTCTGACGTGCACGGGCCGGCCGGACCAGGCGACCGGCGAATAGTCATCGCGCCCAACTGCCTGCGCGGCTACGCGAGCGCGGCCGAGGTGGCCAGGGCGCTGGCCGAAGGCGTGGCCGAGGCGTTCCCGCAGGCCGAAACCGTCTGCCTGCCGCTGGCCGACGGCGGCGACGGCACGCTCGACGTCCTGGCCGCAGCCGTCGGCGGCCGGGCGCACCACGTCGACGCGTACGACGCGCTCGGCCAGGTCAGATCCGTGCGCTGGCTCGAACTGCCGGACGGCGCCGCCGCCATCGAGAGCGCCGGCATCTGCGGCCTGGGCGCGCTCACGCCCGGACGGCTGGACCCGCTCGGCGCGAGCTCTCGGGGCGTCGGCCAGGTCATCGTCGCAGCCCTCGAAGCCGGTATGGCGAACCTCGTCCTCGGCCTCGGCGGCACCGCCGTGGTCGACGGCGGCGCGGGCGCGCTGGCCGCCCTCGGCGCACGCTTCACCGACGCGGCCGGCCGCGACGTCGACCCGGTCCCGCGCCATCTCGACCAGGCGGCGTCCGTCGACCTCGAACCGGCCCGGGCCCGCCTGGCCGGGACCTCGATCGCGCTCTGGTCCGACGTGCGCACCCCGCTGTCCGGCAACCTCGACAGCTTCGGCGCGCAGAAGGGCCTGCACGACGGCAACCGGCCGCAGGCCGCGCGGGCGCTGCGCCACCTGGTGAACCTGCTGGCCGCCACCGACCCGGGCGCGCCGGACCGGTTCGCCGCGCCCTGGTTCGGCGCGGGCGGAGGCACCGGGTTCGGCCTGTCCGGCGTGGCCCGGACCGAGGCCGCCCACGGCGCCGAGGCGCTCGCCGCCCGGGTCGACCCCGAGGACCTGATCGGCCGGGCGGCCCTGGTCCTGACCGCCGAGGGCGCGGTCGACGCGAGCAGCTGGCACGGCAAACTCACCGGCGCGATCGCCCGGCGCCGGTCCCGGGCCGGGCGACCCACCGCCCTGCTGGCCGTGCACGCCACCGGCGGCGAACCACCCGCCCTGACCAGCATCCACACCCTCAGCGAACCCGGCGCCGGGCTCACCCCGATCACCGGGGCCGCGCTGCACCGGGGGCTGGCCGAAGCCGCGCGCCAGGCATGTGTCCGATGGAAGAGCCACCTGGACTGGGAGCAACCATGATCACAGTGGACCGCGAAGCCCTCACCGACTTCGCCATCCTCGCCCTGGTCCGGGCCGGCGCCCGCGCCGCCGACGCCGAGGTCACGGCCGAGGTCCTGGTCGCGGCCGACCTCGCCGGGGTGGACAGCCACGGCGTGGCCCGGCTGCGCCGGTACGTGGAGGGCCTGCGCAAGGGCACCATCGACGCCGCGGCCACCCCGGAGGTGGTCGGCGGCCGGGGCGGGGTGAGCGTCGTGGACGGGCACAACGGCCTCGGCCAGCCCGTATTGTGCTTCGCCGTGGACCACGCGGTCGACCAGGCCCGGGAGCACGGGGTCGCCGCGGTGGCCGTGCGCGGGTCCAACCACGTCGGCATCGCCGGCTGGTACTCCGACCGGGCCGCCCGGGCCGGCGCGTTCGCCCTGGTCACCACGAACGCCACCCCGCAGGTCGCCCCCGCGGGCGCGGCCGAGCCGATGTTCGGCACCGACCCGCTCAGCTACGCCCTGCCCACCTCCTCCGGGACGCTCTGCTACGACGGCGCGACCAGCATCGTCCCGCGCGGGAAGCTGGAACGGATGCACCGCGAGGGCAAACCGATGCTCGAAGGCTGGGCGGTCGGCCCGGACGGCGCCGCCTGCACCGACACCGCGCGCGTGGTGGCCGGGCTCAAGGCCCGCGAAGGCTACGCGCTGCTGCCGCTCGGCGGCCTGGGCACCCGGTTCGGCGGCCACAAGGGCTCCGGGATGGGCCTGCTCGCGGAACTGTTGTGCGGCCCGCTGGCCGGGGCGAGCTGGAGCAAGCACACCTACGGCGAGTCCGGCGCGGACCTCGGCCAGTTCGTGCTGTGCCTGGACGTGG
This sequence comes from Actinocrinis sp., assembly GCA_035943635.1. Classification (GTDB taxonomy): domain Bacteria; phylum Actinomycetota; class Actinomycetes; order Streptomycetales; family Catenulisporaceae; genus DASZBX01. The sequence continues at coordinate 162,301 of DASZBX010000106.1, forward strand.
CCGCGCTCGGCGATCCGCAGACCGTGGCCGGCCGGGTCGAGGCGATGGCCGAGGAGATCCGCGGGGCCAAGCGGGCCGCGCAGGACACCCCGGTGCGGATGCCGGGCGACCGGCGCCGCACCAGCACCCGGCAACGCTCGGCCGAAGGCGTCCCGCTGCTCGACCCGGTCGTCGAGGACCTGGCCGAGATCGCCGGCAGCCTCGGCCTGGAACCGCTGCGCAGCCGGGAGCCGCAACCGTGACACATCAGCGGCAGGATATCATAGACCTGTCTTCCGGGCAGGTCGTCGAACCGCTCCCGCCCGCGATCCGGGCCCGGCTGATGCAGGCCCTGGACGCGCAGTCCCAGACCACGGCCTACGCGCCGGCCCCCGGCGATCCCGACCTGCGCAGCGCGGTGGCCGGGCACTACCGCTCCCGGTCCGCCCGCGAGGCGGATCCCGAGGAGATCACCGTGACGGCCGGAGTGCGCCACGGCCTGTTCGTCGCGCTGGCCACGGTCGCCGCCGGCGGCGAGGTCCTGATGCCCAGGCCGCACTGGAGCCACTACCCGGCCGTGATCGAGCGCGCCGGAGCCAAAGCCGTCGCCGTGCCGGGAGATCCGGCCCGCGGCCTGCTGGTCGGCGCCGAGGACCTCGAGGCCGCGCGCACCGCCGAGACCCGGGCCGTCCTGGTCAACTCCCCGGTCAACCCGACCGGCTCCTGCCACGACGCCCGAGGACTGCGCGAGATCCGGGACTGGGCGCACGAGCGCGGCATCACCGTGATCACCGACGACGTCTACTACGCCTACGCAGACGACGTGGACACGGCGCTGCGCACCCACGAGGAGGAGATCGTCGTCGGCGGCGCCTCGAAGGTGTTCGCCCTCGCCGGCCTGCGGGTCGGCTGGATCTGGGCCTCGCCCGGCCTGTGCGGCGCCCTGCGCGCGGGCGTCGAGTACACCACCGGACCGGTCAACACGCTCGCCCAGATCGCCGCGGCCACCGCGCTGGGCGACCCGGCCCCGGTCGCACAGCGCGCCGAAACCCTGGCCCGGCAACGGCAAACGGCAGTCAGGGCCCTGACCGGCATCCCCGGACTCACCCCGCTCGAACCGCACGGCGGGATCTACCTCTGCCTGGACGCCGCCGAGGCCCTGGCCCACCGGCCGATGGGCGCGGACGACGACGTCGCCCTGTGCCGGGTCCTGGCCGAGCACGCCGGCGTCCGGCTGCGCGCAGGCTCGACCTTCGGCCTGCCCGGCCACCTGCGCCTGTGCGTGGCCGTCCCCGAGCAGACGCTGCATGAGGCGGCGCGCAGACTCGCCGGCTTCCTGGCCGCCGGCCGCTGACCCACCCACGAAGGAGCAGACGCATGACCATGATGCGCAACTACCGGGTGACCGGGCCGGTCGACGTCCCGCCCACGACGGCCGCGGCGATGCTCACACCGATGATCAGCCACCGTTCCGAAGAGTTCCGCGCGCTCTACGCCGACCTGATGATCCGCCTGCGCCCGCTCTTCGGCACCCGCGGCGCCGTGGTCGCGCTCGGCTGCTCGGGCACCGGCGGGATGGAGGCGGCCGTGGGCTCGGTCCTGCGGGCCGGCGAACGCGTCCTGGTGGTCGAGATCGGCCACTTCGGCGAACGGTTCGCGCAGATCGCGCAGCACCACGGCCTCGAGGCCGACGTGCTCAGCGCCCCCTGGGGTTCGGTCGTGCCGGCCGAGGACCTGCGCGCGAAGCTGTCGGCCGCCCCCTACGACGCCGTGTTCCTGACCCACAGCGAAACCTCCACCGGAGTACTCTCCCCGCTGCGCGCCTGGGCCGAGGCGATCCGCGCGGAAAGCGACTGCCTGATCATCGCCGACGTCGTCAGCAGCCTCGGCGCGACCGAGATCGACCTCGACGGACTCGGCCTGGACGTCGCCGTCGGCGTGACCCAGAAAGCCCTGGCCTGCCCGCCCGGCCTCGCCCTGGTCGCCCTCTCGGACCGGGCCCTGCACCACGCCCGCCGCCCGGGCACGAACGCCTACTACCTGGACCTGGCCGCCGCCGCCGACCACGCACAGCAGGGCACGACGACCTACACCCCGCCGGTCTCGATCCTCTACGCGCTCGACGCCGCCCTCGCCGCGATCGAAACCGAAGGACTCGACCACGTCTGGCGGCGCCACCAGGCCACCGCGCTGCGCTGCCGCGAAGCCGTCCGCGCCCAGGGACTGACCGTGCTGCCCGACGAGGAGAACTGCTCGCCGACCGTCACCGCACTGAGCCTCCCGGACGGCGCCGCCGCGAGCATCCGCTCCCTCCTGGCCGAACGCTTCGACACCTGGGTCTCCTCCGGCCGCGGCGCGTGGAAGGACACCGTGCTGCGGATCGGCCACATGGGACCGGTCGACCCCCTGGACGTCGAAGCGTGCGCCGCGGCCATCGGCGCGTGCGTCCGCGAGCACGCCGCCGCCCGCGACAACGCCGAGCCGACCGTCACCGTCCTGGACCGGGCCGACGACCTCGGCGAGGACTGGGACCGGCTCGCCGCCGACCTGGACGCCCCGATCTTCCACACCCGCGCCTTCCTGCGGGCCTACGAACACAACCCGGTCCAGAACATCAGCGAACCGCGCTACCTCGAGGTACGCGCCACCTCCGGCGCACTGCTCGCCGCCGTCCCCACCTACCTGCAAGGAGACCCGCTCGGGCTGCTCGGACTGGCCGAGGGCGAGCAGGCCCTGCTCTCCCCGATGTGGCACGCCCCCGACTCCCGGCTGCTGACCCGGGACGAACGGGCCCTGGACGCCGTGGTCGCGGCGTTCGGGGCGCGGGCCGAGGAGCTGTCCGTCGCGCAGTGGGGGTTCGTGAACCTCACCGCGGACCTGCCGATCGTCAAGGCCCTGGAACGGCGCGGCTTCGAGCGGCGCCAACTCGTCCCGCGCTGGGCGCTGACCAGGCAGGCGGCGCCCGACGGCGAGGCGTACCTGGGCGCCATGCGCAAGTCCGTGCACCGCGACTACGCCCGCCAGCTGCGCAGATACCACGAATCCGCGAGCGCCCACGTGCACGGCGCCGACTATCCGGAACTGTTGCGCCTGCTCGAACTGATCGCGGCCAGCGCGGCGCGCACCGGTTCGCCCAAGTACTACCGGCCCGAGCCGTTCGCCCGGTTCCTGCGCGAGATGGGACCGGCCGTGCGGCTGGTCGAGATCCGCGGCAACGTCGGCGAGACCCTGGCCGTCGCCGTGTGCTTCCTGGAACGCGACCGCCTGCAGGCCTGGGCCGGCGGGTACGTCCGCGGCCGCCCGGACCTCGCCTTCAGCCCCTACTACGCCTTGTGGTGGGAGATCTGCGGCCTGATGTGGTCCGGCAGCGTGCAGCGGATCGAGTGCGGCCGGCTCAACGAGACCTTCAAGGAGAAGATGCTGCTCACCGCGCAACCCCTGGTCGCCCTGATGGGCCCGGACCCCCGACGAACACCAGAGCACTGAAGAAAGGTTCACCCTGATGGCGGAGCAGACCCTCGTCGGCAGCCAGCTCGGCTACTACTGCGCACGCGCCCCGGAGTACGACGCGACGTTCGTGCCCTACATGGATCCCGGCCTGCCCGCCGCCCTCGCGCGGCTGCGCAGCGGGAGCGTGCGCGGCGACGTCCTGGAACTGGCCAGCGGCACCGGCTACTGGACCCGCCACCTGGCCGAGGTCGCGACCACCCTGACCTGCCTGGACGGCTCCGAGGAGATGATCGCGCAGGCGCAGGCGCACCACCTGCCCGGCGTCGAGTTCCGCCGCCAGGACCTGTTCGACTGGACCCCGGACCGGCAGTGGGACGCGGTCTTCTTCGCGCACTGGCTCGCGCACGTGCCGGACGAGCTGTTCGACGGCTTCTGGGCCGCGGTGCGCCAGGCGGTGCGCCCCGGCGGCGTGGTCGAGTTCGTCGACGTCACCCCGCAGGCCAAGGACCTCGAACAGCTCGACCAGGCCGAACCCGAGGTCGCCGTGCGGCGCACCCTGCAGGACGGGCGCACCTTCCGCATCGTCAAGATCTTCCGCGCGCCGCAGGAGCTCGACCGCCGGCTCAGTGCCCTCGGCTGGACCTGCGACATCCGCGAGATCCACCCGGGCTTCCTGTACGCCACCTGCCGGCCCTGACTGAAAGGCATCCTCTCGTGAAAGGCTCGCTGAGCATCAACCAGCCGGGCGTCCGCAAGGCGGTCAACGGCTACTTCCTGCGGCACGCCGGCGGACGCAGCCGCTTCCGGATCATGTCCCCCTACGCGCTGTTCCCCGAGGCCCGCAAACTCGACGCGCAGTTCGACCAGATCAAAGCCGAAGTGGTCAAGCTCGTGTCCACCCGCGCCGTGCGCCCCTACGGCGACATCGACCCGCTGCGGGCAGCCGAGGTCTCCACCGACTGGCGGCTCTACTACGCCTACATGCTCGGCAAGACCAACCCGCACGCGTACGCGGACTGCCCCACCTTCGTCGACTTCGCCGAACGCACCCCCGCGGTGGTCAACGCGATCATCGCGGTCCTGGAGCCCGGGGTCACCCTCAAGGCGCACGAGGGCCCGTACGCCGGGATCCTGCGCTACCACCTGCCGCTGACCGTGCCGGAGAACAACCCGCCGCGGCTGCGGGTGGAGAAGGAGATGTACACCTGGAAGGAAGGCGAGCCGATCCTGATCGACGACACCTTCGAACACGAGGTGTACAACGACAGCGACGGCCAGCGGGTGATGCTGATCGTCGACATCCGACGGCCCATGGCCCCGCTGCCCGACGCGGTCAACCGGCTCAGCCTGCGCGCCAAGCGCAAGTGGTCCGACCAGTTCATCGCGCAGTCCAACGGAGACATCTGACCCCGCACGGGAAGCACAGGTTCCGCAACGTGTTCGCTACGAACGTCCTGAACTCGGTCGACGAGGTGCCCGCGGCCGACTGGGAGCGACTGACCCGCCGGTCGGACATCGACTCGTCCCGGGGTTTCCTGCGGTTCCGCGAGTACCTGGAACCGGGGCGCGACCTCCTGCTGACCGCGAGCGCCGAGGGTGAACTCGCCGCCGCGCTGCGGGCCGTGATCGCCGTGCCGGGCAGCGGTTTCACCAGCGACCCCTGGAAGTTCCTGGGCAGTACCGCGGTGCTGCGCGCCGAGCCGGGGCAGGACGAGGCCGAGCTGAAGGCGCTGCACGAGACCCACGCCGGCCTGATCCGGGGCGGGGATGGCGAGGACGGCCCGCTCTGGCAGACGCTCACCCGCCGGTTCGGGCCGTGCTTCGTCGTGCGCGAGTTCGACCGCAGCGAGCTGTGGTACGCCCCCGAACTCGACCCGGCCGCCCGGGCCCGCGCGACCGAGACGCTGATCGCCGCCGCCCAGCGGGTCGCGATCGCCCAGGGGGCCGGGACCGTCGCCTTCCCCTATGTCCCCGTGTCCGATCCGTTGCTGCGCGAGGCCCTGACGGCGGCCGGGTTCCAGCACGGCACCCTGACCGGGGCCTGCACCATCGACACGCGCGGCTGCGCCGACTACGCGGACTTCCTCAGCCGCCTGCCGAGCCGTCGGCGACGCATGTTCCGGCTCGAGGAACAGCGGTTGGCCGACGCCCCGGACCTGGACCAGGGCGCGGTCGACCTCGGGGCGAACGCGGACCGGATCGCCCAGCTCGAAGTCAATACCCTGCTGAAGTACGGCGGCGTCGCGGACCGTGACGCGATCTACGAGGCCCGGATCAAGCTCGCCGAGGAACTGCCGGAGGCGGTGCGGATCGCGGCGGTCAGGCGCGGCGGGGAGCTGATCGCGTCCGCGATGCATCTGGTGGGCCGGCAGAGCGTGGTGGCCATGACCTACGGCGCCGACTACGGGATCGAGGACCGCAGCTCGGCGTATTCGTGGGCGATCGTGTACTTCCCGGTCCGGCTCGCCGTCGAGGCGAAACTCGACGGGGTCCGGATGGGTTTCGAAGGATTCCGGGCCAAGACCGTCCGCGGCGCGCTGGTCGAGCCGCGCGAGATGTGGCTGTGGACGCCGGATCCGGCCGGGCGGGCTGAGCTCGGCGAACTGCTGGGCCTGGTCGGCGCGCGCAACGACGCGTACCTGAGTCAGTATCCGCAGGTAGCCCGGGAATCGCAGGCAGCTCAGGTATCTCAGGCTTCGCGCTCAACCGGAGCGCAGCGGTGACCGCCGGGTCGACCACCGTGCGGGCCGAGGAGGGCACGGGCCTGACCGGCCACCGGCTGCTGTTCTTCACCCTCTCCCTCGGCGCCTTCGCCATCGGCACCGACAGCATGATCATCAGTGGTCTGCTCGGCCGGATCGCCACCGGCCTGCACGTCTCGGCGTCCGCGGCCGGACAGCTGGTCACCGTGTTCGCCGTCGTCTACGCGGTCGCGGCGCCGATCCTGGCCGCGCTCACCGCCCAGATGGAACGCAAGACCCTGCTATTGAGCGCGCTCGGCGTGTTCATCGTGGCGAACCTGCTCGGCGCGGCCGCGCCGTCGTACCCCACCCTGATGGCCGCGCGGGTCCTGGCCGCACTCGGAGCCGGCCTCTACCTGCCCAACGCGATGGCCGTCACCGTGTCGATCAGCCCGAAGGAACAACGCGGCCGGGCGATCGCGATCATCGCCGGCGGCATGTCGGCCGCGGCCGCGCTCGGCGTCCCGGCCGGCACGCTGATCGGCGCGCTCGACAGCTGGCGGCTGACCCTGCTCGCCGTCGCCGTGCTCTCCATCGTCGCCGCCGTCGCCCTGCTCACCGGCCTGCCGCGGGTCGCGCCGTCGGCCGCGCTCACGTTGTCCGAGCGGCTGAAGGCCGGCGCGCACCCGCAGGTGCTGATCGCGCTGCTGACCAATGCCCTGATGTGCGCGGGGGAGTTCACGCTCTTCATCTACGTCGCGCCGCTGGCGTCCGGGCTCGTCGGCGGCGGTGCGGTCGGCCTGACCGGGTACCTGCTGCTGTGGGGCGTGACGGCTCTCGTCGGCAGCTTCCTGGGCGGCCGGGCGGCGGACGCGTTCGGCGGTCGGCGCTCGTATGCCGGCGCCGCGTCCGGGGTGCTGCTGGGTGTCGTCGCGGTGGCGGTCCTCAGCGTGCTGCGTCCCGCGCACGGCGCCGGCGCCGCGGTGGTACTCGGGGTGCTGATCGTCGTCATCGGCGTCTCCTCCGGCGTGCTGCCCACCGCGCAGAACCACCGGATATCCGGCATCGAGGGCGCGAACTCGACGGTCGCGCTCTCCCTCAACGGCTCCTCGTCCTACCTCGGCCTGGCGGTCGCCGGCGCCGCCGGGGGAGCCGCGCTCGCCGCGGGTTCGCTCGACGCGCTGTGCTGGACGGCGGTAGGCTTCACTACCCTCGCGCTGCTCGTCCTCGGGCTCGCCGCACCACGAAAGGCCACCCCGGCATCATGACCCTGACCGAAACCGGCGGCCCGCGGATCACGGTGGTGACCGGAGGCAGCCGCGGCATCGGCGCAGCCGTGTGCCGCAGGCTCGCCGCCGCCGGGCACGACCTGGTGATCGGGTATCGCCACGACCAAGCCGCCGCGGACGAGGTCGCCGCCGACGTGCGCAGCGCCGGGCGCCGGTGCGTGAGCGTGCAGGTCGACACCGCCGACGCCGAATCCGTCGACCAGTGCTTCGACACCGCCGCCCAGACCCTCGGCCCGATCACCGCCCTGGTCAACAACGCCGGCATCAGCGGCCCCAACGGCCGCCTCGCCGACGCCGACCCCAAGGGCCTGCACGAGGCGCTGACCGTCAACCTGCTCGGCTACCTCCTGTGCGCCCGCCGCGCGATCCGCGACCTGACCGGCCGCCCGGGCGCCATCGTGAACATCTCCTCCGCCGCCGCGACCATCGGCAGCCCCGGGCTGTACGTGCACTACGCCGCCGCCAAAGCAGCCGTCGACGCCATGACCGTGGGGTTGTCCAAGGAACTCGCGGCAGACGGCATCCGCGTCAACTGCGTGGCCCCCGGCACCGTGTGGACCGAGTTCCACCAGGACCCGCAACGCCCGGCCAAAGTCGCCCCGAACATCCCGATGGGCCGCGCCGGCCATCCTGACGAGATCGCCAACGCCGTCGCCTGGCTGTTGTCGCCGGAGGCCTCGTATACGACCGGAGCGGTATTGCGGGTTGCCGGAGGGCTGTGATTGACATGAAGAACCGCCGATGCGGCGGTGACTTCGAGGGCGGCGCAGCGCTTGCCGGGCCACCCGTCGCCCTGATGTCAGACCCGCTTCTCGCCCGACTGGACGAGGTCGAAGTAACGCCGGTACAGGTTCATCTCCCGGGCGCGGATCGTGACGGCGGCGGGCGGATGGCCTTCCCCTGCGGTCTCGTCCAGCATCAAACCGCCGCCAGATGGAACGTATCCACAAACCGCCCCAGCAGACCGCCCGGCCCGCGCAGTATCTCCACGGCCCCGGTCGCGATCGCCCGCTCCGGGGCCAGTTCGCCGGAGATCAGCCTACGGATATCCGGACCGGTGGCGAAGGCCAGGTCCACCGGCCCGTCCCCGCGGGTCACCTCCAGCGCAGCACCGTCGACCCGGATGAGCAGCTCGGCAAGGCCGAACCGCGCCCCGTACGCCGTCGTGGGCAACGACGCGGCGACCTGCGGCCGAAAAGCAGTGCGCAGGGCCATGGTCATCGCGTCGGGCGTGATGATCTGCTCCTCGCGCGGGTCGCCCATCGCCTTGAAACCCCACGCGCCCAGGGCGAGCACGACCGGTTCGAGCTCGCGGCCGTACGCGGTCAGTTCGTAGACGATGACGCGCGAGTGCGGCGCCCGGCGGATGATGCCGGCCGCCTGCATCTCCTTGAGCCGCGCGGCCAGGATGTTGCTCGGGATCCGGGGCAGCCCGGCGGCCAGTTCGCCGTAACGGCGCGGCCCGACCAGCAGGTCGCGCACGATGAGCAGGGCCCAGCGCTCGCCGACGAGCTCCAGGGCCTGCGCGATCGCGTCGTACTGTCCGTACTCGCGGGCGGCCATCGGGCTCAGGCCTGCTGCTGGTTCAGGTAGGCGTCGGGGCCCTGCTGGGCGGCGGCCGGGTCCATGTGGCCGAACTCCAGGATGTTGCCGTCCGGGTCGTTGAGCTGGCGCTGGTACATGAAGCCGTAGTCGGTGGCCGGGCGCGGCTCCCGGCCGCCGGCGGCCAGGCCGGCGGCGACGACCCTGTCCACCTCCTCCCGGCTGTCGAAGAAGATCCCGGTCGACACCGACGGGTTCACCGCCGGGTCGCCGATCGGCAGCTCGGTGAAGGTCTGGAAGTACTCGCGGGTCAGCAGCATGAACGCGTTGTGGTCCTCCTCCACGAGGACGCAGGCGGCGTTGTGGTCGGTGAAGAGCGGGTTGAGGGTGAACCCGAGCGCGGAGTAGAACGCCTTCGCGCGGTCCAGATCGGTCACCGGCAGGCTGACGAACATCATGGGCATGGCGGGTACGCCTTTCGAAGCGGGGGGAGGGGTGATCGGGGTACGGCCCCAACACTTGCAAAAAACAAGTAGAAGGTCAAGACCCCCTCCGCGCGACTTCACCCACCCACCAGTCAGACCGGCCACTGCGGCTCGCGGATCGTGGCCTTGAGCGCGTCCAGCAGCATCTGCGCGGGCCGGGACGCCGGGGGTTTGCCGTACACCGCCGCCGCGACCTGCCGGCGCAGCCCGTCCACCCGGTCGATCCGGACCCCGGGATGCCGGTTGGCCACCAGGGTCAACCCGGGCAGCAGGCTCACCCCGAGCCCGGCCGCGACCAGCGCCTGCACGGCCACGTAGTCGTCCGTCTCGAAATCGACCACCGGCGCGAACCCGGCCCGCCCGCAGGCCGACACGAGATGCTCCCGGCACCGCTCGCACCCGGCGATCCACCGCGTGTCGGCATACGTGGCCAGGTCCGACCGGGAGCCCTCCCATGAGCGCTCCGCCGGGGAGACCACATACAGCGGCTCCTCCAGCAGCGGGGTCATGGTCACGTCGCGCCGGTCGTGCCGGGACTGGTCGCCGTGGTCGAAGATGAGGGCCACGTCGACGTCGTTGGTGCGCAGGGCGCCCAGGGCCTCCGGCGGTTCGGCCTCGCTCAGCGCCAGCTCGATCCCGGGATGCTGCGCGGTGACCAGCGCCGCGGCCGGCGGGACCAGGGTGGCCAGGGCCGAGGGGAAGGCGGACAACCGCACCCGGCCGGTGCGCAGCCCGGCCAGCTCGTCCAGTTCGGCGCTGACCGCCTCGACCTGGGCCAGGATCAGCTCGGCCCGGTCCACCAGGAGCCGGCCGGCGTCGGTCAGCCGGATGCCGCGCCCCATCCGCTGCAACAGCGGCACGCCGACCTCGGCCTCCAGTTTGGCCAGCTGGTGGCTCACCGAGGGTTGGGCGTAGTGCAGGGCCTCCGCGGCAGCGGTGACCGAACCTTCCCGGGCGACGGCCACCAGCACGCGCAGCCGACTCAGGTCGAGCATGCCCGAATCATAGCCCACGTCGATGGAGGGTTCGAAAACTGACATTAGACCAACTGTGCGGTTGCTGGAAAGGTTGGTTCCAGAGAGATCGACGACGCGTGTCACCGTCGGCGGCCTGCGGGCCACGACTACGCTTGCCGACATTCAATCCTGGACAAGCGCGGACAAGCACGGACAAGGAGACGTTCCATGAACAAGGCTGTGAATCCGGCCTCACGATCGATGTCGGTGAGCGACGACGCGGCCCGCACCCTGGCGAACGCCACCAAGAGCGTTCCGCAGATGGACAGCATCACGCCCCGCTGGCTGGTGCACCTGATGTCCTGGGTGCCGGTCGAGGCGGGCATCTACCGGGTCAACCGGGTCGTGCACCCCGAGTCGGTGCAGATCGAGTGCGACAACTACGACGAGGCGCCGTTGCCGGACACCTTCGTCGACTACGAGCAGGAGCCGCGCGAGTACCGGCTCAAGGCGGTCCAGACGATCCTGGACATCCGCACCCGGATCTCCGACCTGTACTCCAACCCGCACGACCAGACCGCGCAGCAGCTGCGGCTGACCATCGAAGCGGTCAAGGAGCACCAGGAGGGCGAGCTGATCAACAGCCCGGACTACGGGATGCTGCACAGCGTCGCCGACTCGCAGCGGATGCCCACGCTGGCCGGCCCGCCGACCCCGGACGACCTCGACGCCCTGATCGCGAAGGTGTGGAAGCAGCCGGCCTTCTTCCTGACCCACCCGCTGACGATCGCCGCGTTCGGCCGCGAGTGCACCCGCCGCGGAGTGCCGCCGCAGACCGTGAGCATGTTCGGCTCCCAGTTCCTGACCTGGCGCGGCCTGCCGATCATCCCCTCGGACAAGGTCCCGGTGGTGGACAACAAGTCCAAGATCCTGCTGCTGCGCACGGGCGAGGCCCGCCAGGGCGTGGTCGGCCTGTTCCAGCCCGGCCTGGCCGGGGAGCAGGGGATGGGGCTGTCGGTGCGCTCCATGCAGATCGACCGCAACGCCATCGCCTCCTACCTGATCTCGCTGTACTGCTCGCTCGCGGTGCTGACCGAGGACGCGCTCGCCGTGCTCGACGACGTCGAAGTGGACCGGATCCATGACTATGCGCCCACCTACCGATAGCAGCGCGCCGGCTTGGCTGCCGGACGAGGCGACGCTGAACCGGCTGGCCGGAGAGTTCTTCCGCGCCCTGCCGGGGCAGTCGGTGGACCTGCCGTCGCCGGACTTCGCCGGACCCGGGCCGGACGAGAGCGGCTGGTCGTCGGCACCGGCGTCGGCCGGTATGCCCGCGGCCCACGCCCCCGGCGCCTACGCTCCCGCGGCCCACGCCCCGGGTGCGCAGTCTCCGGCCGGCCACGCTCCGGCCGGTCCCGCCTCGCTCGGACCGCTGCCGACCGGCTCCCAGCCGGCCGGGCACGTGCCGCAGTCCCCGGCCACGCCGACGACCGCCGGCCCGACCCTCCCGCCGCTGCCGGCCCAGGCCCCGGCGGCGATCCCGGTCGGGCCCGAGCACTACTACTTCCTCGCCGAGATGCCCGGGTTCGCCAAGACCGCGCCGCAGACGCCCGCCGTCGGGCGCACGTCGCCGCCGGTCTTCACCCAGCCGCCGGTCCTGCCCCAGCCGCTGATCCCGCCGCTGCCGCCGCTTCCGGCCCAGCCGTCGCCGCACCTGCCGTCGACCCCGGCCGACGGCCCGGCCCGGTACTACTTCGTCGACGAGCCCGAGGTGCCGGCCGTGCCGGTCGGCTCGTCCTTCACCGCGGGCCCGGCGTTCGACGTGTGGGCGGTGCGCCGGGACTTCCCGATCCTGGCCGAGCGGGTGCACGGCCGTCCGCTGATCTGGCTGGACAACGCCGCGACCACGCAGAAGCCGCAGGCCGTGCTGGACCGGCTGGTCCAGTTCTACTCCCATGAGAACTCGAACATCCACCGGGCCGCGCACGACCTGGCCGCGCGGGCGACCGACGCCTACGAGGGCGCGCGCACCACCGTGGCCCGGTTCATCGGCGCGGGCTCGGCCGAGGAGATCGTGTTCGTCCGGGGCACCACCGAGGCGATCAACCTGGTGGCCAAGGCGTGGGGCCCGGCGAACGTCGGCCCGGGCGACGAGATCGTGATCTCGCACCTGGAACACCACGCCAACATCGTGCCCTGGCAGATGCTGGCCGAGCAGACCGGCGCGAAGATCAAGGTGATCCCGGTCGACGAGGACGGGCAGATCCTGCTCGACGAGTACGCCGCGCTGCTGTCGGACCGCACCAAGCTGGTCGCGGTCTCCCAGATGTCCAACGCGCTCGGCACGATCGTGCCGGTCGAGCAGGTGATCGAGATGGGCCACCGGGTCGGGGCCCGGGTGCTGGTGGACGCCGCGCAGTCGGTGCCGCACCTGCCGATCAACGTGACCGCGCTGGACGCGGACTTCCTGGTCTTCTCCGGGCACAAGCTGTTCGGCCCGACCGGGATCGGCGTGCTCTACGGCAAGAAGTCGGTCCTCGCGGACATGCCGCCCTGGGAGGGCGGCGGCAACATGATCGCCGACGTCACCCTGGAACGGGCCGTCTACCAGCCCCCGCCCGGCCGCTTCGAGGCCGGCACCGGCAACATCGCCGACGCGGTCGGCCTGGCCGCGGCGATCGACTACGTCGAGCACCTGGGCCTGCCGGCCATCGCCGCCTACGAGCACTCGTTGCTCGAACACGCCACCGAGGGCCTGCGCGGCGTGCCCGGGCTGCGGCTGGTCGGCACGGCCGCGCACAAGGCGAGCATCGTCTCGTTCGTGCTCGACGGCTACCAGCCGGCCGAGGTGGGCACCGCGCTCAACGAGGACGGCATCGCGGTCCGCTCCGGCCACCACTGCGCGCAGCCGATCCTGCGCCGGTACGGCCTGGAGGCGACCGTCCGCCCGTCGTTCGCGTTCTACAACACCCACGACGAGGTCGACACGCTGATCACCTCGGTCCGCCGCCTGTCGGACCGCCGCCGGACGCGATAGCGGCACGTAGCAGGCAGCGCTGTGGCCGGGAAGGGACGAACCCTTCCCGGCCACAGCGCTGTCACCTGGACATGGGCAGCCGCACAGCCGGCGGCAGCGGCGCCCGCACGGGTTGCGCCTGGAAGGACTGGAGCATCGACCTGCTGTCGTCCTGCTCAGGCGAGCAGCGCCGCGGCGAAGTGCACATCCTGCGTCAGGTCGCGGTCCGCGATCTCCGGGTCGAGCACGCGGGCCGCGCTGTCGTAGAACTCGCGCAGCTGCGCGGACCCCGTCGGCATCCGCCGGTGCATCCGCAGCGCCCGGACGGCGGCCATCAGCTCGCAGGCCAACACCAGCCGGAACTGCTCGACGCAGTCCAGCAGCCGCCGGGCGCCGGTGGAGGCGAAGCTCGCGTGTTCCTCGACGCCGCGGGAGATCACCGCGTGGCCGAGGGTCGGCGGCTGGGCCGCCGTGCGCAGGTCGGCGAGCGCGGACTGGGCGGCGTACTCGGTGATCATCACGCCGCTGCTGCCGTCCTCGGCCTGGGCCAGGAACGGCGGCAGGCCGGTGAACGCCGGTTCCACCAGCACGCCGAGCCGGGCGGTGGACAGGTGCGCGGTGCCGAGCAGGGCCAGCCGGAACTGGTCCAGGGCCAGGGAGAGGCTGGCCTGGTGGAAGCCGCCGTGGTGGTGGTAGTCCCCGGCCGACAACAGCGGGTTCTCGGCCGCGGCGTTGATCTCGATGTCCAGCACCCGGTCCAGTGCGTCCCACGAGTCGAGCGCCGCGCCGTGAACCTGGGGCAGGGTGCGCAGGCCGTAGGGGTCCTGGACGAACTGCGGCTGCCAGTCCGGCGCCGCCAGCAGCTCGCGCATCCGGGCCGCGGTGGCCGAGGCGCCGGTGTGCGGCCGGCGCCGGTGCACCTCGGCCGCGTACGGCTCGGTTCCGCCGTGGATCGCGGTCAGGGTGAGTGCGGCGATCAGCGGCACGGTGTCCAGCAGCCGGCGCAGTTCGGCGGCGCCCAGCGCGGCCTGGCCGATCGTCAGGGCGCTGCTGGACATCAGGGGCAGCGCGTCCCAGCTGTCCAGGCGGATCGGCGCGGGCGGCGGGCCGGTGCCGGCCCCGGCGCGCCAGGGCAGTTCGCCGGCCAGGGTCAGGCCCAGTTCGGCCAGCGCGGACAGGTCCGCGGTGCCGATCGCGCCGTAGCCGTGCGCGGTCGGCACGTGCCCGCCGGCCAGGGCGGCGGCCAGCGTGTCGACCACCTCGACGCCGATCGCCGAGCCCGCGCCGAGGATCTGGTTCAGCCGCACCGCGACCATCGCCCGGGTGTGCTCGGCCGGCACGATCGGGCCGATGCCGCCGCTGTGGCTGCGCAACAGCCGCATCCCGACATCCTGCGGGGTGACGCTCGACAGGTCGGTACTGCGGTTCGCGCCGACGCCGGTGGTGTGGCCGTACACCCGCCGCCGGGCCGCGATCTGCTCCGCGACGCCGCGCGCGGCCGCCACCCGGGTCCGCGCCGCCGGGTCGACCAGTGCGCGCAGTCGGCCCGTGGCCAGCGCGGACACCTCGGCCGCGGACAGCGAGGAGCCGTCCAGCACGACCGTGGCCGCGGCCGCGTCGTCGAGCATCGGCCACCCCTGCCTTCCGCGGCGTCGTCGATCCCGGGGGGATCATGTGTGCGAGCATGGTGACACATCGACCTCCGGCACACCAGGCGTTCACGGTGCATTCGGGCGCCGGACGCGGACGGGTGAGTGCGGGCGTGGAGACTTCGGCGGTTCTCAGGCGGGGGCCGTAAGGTAGCCGAATGCCACAACCTGCTATCCGAATCGCGGCGGGACCCATACCCGCCGTCCGCCCGCGCCGCGGCCTGCGCGCGAAGTTCGCCGTGCCGGCCGTGCTGGCCGCGGTGCTGGTGAGCGCCGCCTGCAGCTCGTCGGCCACCCCCGCTCCGGCGTCGACCCCCGCCGCCGCGGCCCTGCCCGCGGTGACCGGCGGGGTCGGCCAGGCCGCCGTGATCACCCCGGCCAAGGGCTCCGCGCCCTCGGCCAAGCTGGCCACGAAGGTCCTGGCTCCGGGCAGCGGCAAGGCCCTGGTCAACGGCGAGCTGGCGATCATCAACTACACCGTCTACAACTGGTCGCAGAACAAGGTGCTGGGCGACTCCTATCCCTCGACCAGCCAGCCGGTGGCCGAGCCGCAGGGCGTGCAGATCGGCTCGACCTCCGCCCTGCAGGCCTGGAGCACCGCGCTGACCGGGGCCAAGCCGGGCAGCCGGATCGAGGTGGTGGCCCCGCCGGCCGACGCCTTCGGCAGCCAGGGCAACTCCCAGGCCGGGGTCGGCCCGACCGACGTGCTGGTCTTCGTGCTCGACGTGGTGGCCGGCTACCCGGCCGACGTCGACGTGCCCGGCACCATGGCCGCGCAGACCGACGCCACCCTGCCCAAGATCGCCGGGGACCCGGGCTCGGGCAACCCGACCGTGACCATCCCGGCCGGGGCCAAGCCGCCGACCGCCCTGGTCGCGAACGTGCTGGTCCAGGGGACCGGCGCGGTGGTGGCCAAGGGCCAGACCCTGCTGATGCAGTACACCGGCGTGGACTGGAACACCGGGAAGACCTTCGACTCCTCGTTCACCCGCAAGCAGGCCTTCACCACCGCGATCGGCGAGGGCGCGGTCATCCCGGGCTGGGACCAGGGCCTGGTCGGCAAGCACGTGGGCGACCGGGTGCTGCTGGTCGTCCCGCCGGCGCTCGGCTACGGGCCGCAGGGCGGCCAGTCCTCGGCGGGCATCGGCGCGAACGACACGCTGGTGTTCGTCGCGGACATCGTCGCAGCGTTCTAGACGAGTCGTCTCAGAGGTCGACTCAGGGCCCGCCTGCCCTCGGTGCGCGATTGCCGTCGCCGCGCACCGGGCCGGGCGGGCCCTGCCGTGTGCTCGGGGCGGGCGCGCTGTGGGACGATGAGCCGGTGACCTTGTTCTCCCTCGCCGAAGCCCGCGCCGAAGTCAGCCGCCTGCTGCCGACCGTGGACGAGTTCGTCGCGATCCGGGCCGACGCCGCCGACCTCGGCGCGGCGCTGGGCGCGGGCCGGCCGACTGCTCTGGGCGGGCTGCCGGAGTTCAAGGCGGCCCAGGCCCGGATGGACGAGCTGATGACGCAGATCCAGGCGGTCGGCGCCGACCTGAAGGGCTTCGCCCCGCTGCTGCTGGACTTCCCGGCCGAACTCGACGGCGAACCGGTCCTGCTGTGCTGGCTGGAAGGCGACCGGGAGCTCGGGTGGTACCACCGCCTGGATTCCGGCTTCCCGGGCCGGCGCCGGCTGCCGAGGACCGGGTAGGCGGGTCCTGCTTCGCCGGCGCTTAGATCGAGGCCGGGTCTTCGGTGACTCCGGCCGAGGTGAGCAGGGCGTGATCACGGTGCCCGGCAGCGCCGGATTCGCCGCCGCGGCGCGCGCGTGTGGGCCGTCCAGGAGTGCGGCCTGTAGGTCGCCGGTCGGGAGCCGGGCGTCGCGGACCGCCGCGTCGCGGGTGCGAGGATCCGCGGCCAAGCGGACGACCTCGTCGACCGGCAGTTCCGGGTCTCGCAGCGACGGGTGGCGAAGCCGATCGTTGACGTGCCGTGAGTACTTCGCGAGGCTTGGGTTCGGGCTTCAGAGCGGATGCGCTGACTGTCCTCGTCGGCTTGGAACCGTGCCACGAGCGGCGCGCCGAACGTGAGGCCGCGATCGTTGGCCATCACGACGGCGACGAGCCGGACACGGGGTTCCGGGTCGGCGGCCAGCAGCGTCAGGGTTCCGATGTCCGCGTGCTCGTTCTGGGCGATCCGGCGTCGAATCCCGGCATCGGGATGCGCGGCGAGCTCTGCGAATGTCTGCGCGGAGACGTCGATCATCGTCAGCCAGATATCAGGGTAGGCCAGGCGGTCCTGAACGGTGATGACCCTCCGGAGAACAGCGGCCGACGCAGCGGAATTCTGGGCGAGCCCCCGAATCCAGCTCTCGTGCGACTCGGGCCGCTCGGCAGCGTCGGTCCGGACGCGTTCCCACCCCGGGTGATCCACGAGAGCCCATCGTGCCCGATCTTCGTACGGATCCCCAGTGCCATGCGAAGGCGCGTCCGGATACCCGTCATGGTCAAGTTTCTCCAATATCTCGCCCCGACGAGATCCGTGTTCGCGCACATTTCCCGCCCTGCCCGACCCCACCGAAAACCTGCTGCTACAAACGTTTCCCCCACACCCGCGCCTGCGTGAATCACTGCTGCGATATACGTATAACGACCAACTGAGATTGCTCCCCGACGGTAAAATCCGCCGCCGCCCCGGCCTCGCCCGCGGTTGACGTAAAACGTTTCCGGAGTAAGGCTGTCGCTGTATGACATCGTTGTCACTCCGCAGGCGCACCGCGCCGAACGAGGCCTGCGGGCCCCGTCCGGCGGGGTGCGCGCCAGCGAATCCGGGAGCACACGTATGACCTACAGACCCACCAGCGGATCCGGCCGACCGGCCCGGTCCCTGACCCGCCGGACCGCGGCGCTGGCCGTGGCCGCCTGCGCGGCCCTGGCCGCCGGTTCCCTGTCCGCGGCGCCCGCCACCGCGGCGGCCGGCTCGGGCGCGCGCGTCTCGACCGCGCCGGCCGTCTCCTGCACCACCGCGGCCGCCACCGGCGCCTCCGCCTGCGCCGCCCGCACCCCCGCGGTCCAGCCGCCGGCCGGGGCCACCGACAAGGCCACCCTGTCCACGGCCGTGAGCAACCCGGCCGCCCTGGTCGACACCAGGACGTGGACGTCCGGCGGGGGCAACACCTTCCCCGGCGCGGTCGCGCCGTTCGGCATGGTCCAGTGGAGCCCGGACACCAGCCCCAACCGCAACGCGGGCGGCGGCTACAACTACGGCGACTCCTCCCTGATCGGCTACAGCCTGACCCACGTGAGCGGCCCCGGCTGCGGCGCCGCCGGGGACATCCCGATCCTGCCGCTGACCGGCGCGCTGCCGACCGGGGACCCGGGCGGCTACCAGACCTCGTTCACCAACACCGGCGAGGTGGCCCAGGCCGGCTACTACTCGGCCGAGAGCAACCTGCCGCAGACGATCACCTCCGAGTTCACCGCCACCCCGCACAGCTCGATGGGCAGGTTCACCTTCCCCAAGACCACCCAGGCCGACTTCCTGGTCAAGCTGCTGGCCAGCCAGAACGGCGACTCCGCGTCCAGCGCCGCGATCGTGGGCAAGAACGAGCTGACCGGTTCGGTCACCTCCGGCGGGTTCTGCGGCGACTCGGCCACGTACACGCTGTACTACGACATCGTCTTCGACCACGACTTCACCGCCTCCCAGGTGATCACCGAGGCCGGCCAGCCCGGCCCGAACTCGGTCTTCCTGACCTTCAACACCTCCTCGGCCCCGGTGGTCCAGGCCAAGGTCGGCATCTCCTACGTCAGCACCGCCGACGCCAAGCAGAACTGGCAGACCGAGAACAGCGCCTGGAACTTCGCCTCGGTCAAGGGCGCCAACCAGCTGGCCTGGAACAACCTGCTGACCAGGTTCGCGGTCTCCGGCGGCACGGCCGACAAGACCCAGCAGTTCTACAGCAACCTCTACAAGACGCTCGTCCAGCCGAACATCACCAGCGACGTCAACGGCCAGTACATGGGCGCGGACCTGAAGGTGCACACGGTCTCGGGCGCCCAACAGAACCAATACGGGATATTCTCCGGCTGGGACACCTATCACGCCACCTCCCAGCTCCAGGCCCTCGTCGATCCATCCGCCGCCTCCGACCAGGCGCAGTCGCTGCTGAACTACTACGCCCAGAACGGCATCCTGCAGCAGTGGGGGTATCTGAACCTTGACAACTGGGTCATGGTCGGCGACCCCTCGGACGCGATCATCTCCGACTACTACGCCTTCGGCGCGACCAACTTCGACACCAAGACCGCCCTGGCGGACATGCTGAAACAGGCCACCACGGTCAACGACGTGCGGCCCGGCGAGGCGCTGGAACAGCAGGACGGCTACCTGCCGTCCAACGGCACCTACGGGTGCTGCAACTCCCACGGCCAGGTCGCCTCACTGCTCGAATACGACAGCGCCGACTTCGCGCTGTCCCAGTTCGCCGCCGCCCAGGGCGACACCGCCGACGCGGCCATGCTCCAGCAGCGCGCGAACAACTGGGCCAACGTCTTCGACAGCTCCACCGGCCTGCTCACCCCGCGCGCACTGGACGGCTCGTTCGCCAACGGCGTCAACGGCGAGTCCAGCGACCAGTTCGTCGAGGGCGACGCCTACGAGTACCTGTGGGACGTGCCCAACGACTACGCCGGCCTGTTCTCCCTGCTCGGCGGCAACGCCAAGGTCGCCCCGGAGCTGGAGAGCTACCTGTCCGAGCCCAACGGCACCGGGATGCACGCGTTCCTGGCCAACGAGTTCGACCTCGGCGAGCAGAACGCCCCGGACTACGCCGGCGACCCCTCCGGCACCCAGCAGGCGGTCAACAACATCCGCAACAGCCTCTACGTCCCCGGCCCGGCCGGCCTGAGCAACAACGACGACCTCGGTGCGATGAGCGCCCAGTACGTCTGGGACATGCTCGGGATGTACCCGGAGAACCCGGGCTCAGGCAACCTGGTCTTCGCCAGCCCGGGCTTCCCGAAGGTGGTGATCACCCTGCCGAGCGGCAAGACGATCACCAGCACCGCGGCCGGGGCCTCGCCGACCAGGTTCTACGTCAAGTCGCTCAAGATCAACGGGACCGCCGACAGCAAGCTCTACGTCCCGTTCAGCACCCTGGCCCAGGGCGCGACCCTGGACTGGACCCTGAGCACGACGCCGACCAGCTGGGGCAGCGCGCCCGCGGACGCCCCGCCGTCCTACGGCCCGGTGTTCGCCGACACCGGCTCGGTCAGCAACCCCAGCGTCGAGGTCGACCCGGGCGCCTCGGCCCCGGACACCCTGTCGGTCACCTCGACCAGCGCCTCGGCCCAGACGGTCACCTGGACCGCCAAGGTCCCGGACGGAGTCACCGTCACTCCGTCCAGTGGCACCCTCGCGGTGGCCGCCGACGGCACGGCCAGCGTCCCGCTGACCATCACCGGCGGCCCGGCCGACGGGTCCTTCCCGATCACGATCAGCCTCAGCAGCAGCGTCGGCAGCATCCTGCCGGTGCCGCTGACCGTGATCGTGGCCAAGCCCGGCGACCTGACCCCGTACTTCAACATCAACGCGATCAGCGACGACGCCAGCCCGACCACGGCCGACTACGACGGTGACGGGTTCAGCTACTCCGAGCAGGCGCTGACCGCGCAGGGCCTGGCGCCCGGCGCGACCCTCACCTCCGGCGGCCTGACCTACACCTGGCCGAACGTGGCCCCGGGCGCGCAGGACGCGGTCGTCGCCGCGGGCCAGACGGTCGAGGTGAACGAGCCGACCAGCGCGTCCACGATCGGCTTCCTGGGCAGCGCCACCGACGCCGGGTCCACCGGCGCCGAGGGCACGGTCACGGTCACCTACACCGACGGCTCCACGTCCACCGCCGGCCTCGGCTTCAGCGACTGGACCCTGGGCGGGGGCGGCGGGTCGCCGGTGTTCACCAACGTCCCGGTGGCCACCACCTCCTACCGCAACGGGGCCGACGGCACCCAGACGATCCCGACGTTCGTCTTCGCCCAGACCATTCCGGTCGACAGCACGAAGACCGTGGCGAGCGTCACTCTTCCGAGCGTCCTGAACCAGGGGTCGATCGGCATCTTCGCGGTCAGCGGGAGCTGACCGGCGGGGACCAGGTTCCGGCCGGGTGATTCCCGCCGGTGAGACCTGCCGACGGTGGTTGCGCCGATCACCGTCGGCGGTGGCGCAGGGCCCGGGTGCGAACCCGGGTCCTGCGTCGTGTCCGGCCCGCGGGCCCCGCGGCGCGGCTGTGCGGCCGACTGTGACCTGCGCGCGCAGGTCCGGATGACCAAACAGGCGGTCTGCCCGCGCGGTACGCGATAAGTTTGTGACCACTATGAACCGTGTCACGACCTCGCTCGCCGATCTCCAGCTCGCCCGCTACCCGGAACCGAAGGAGGCCCGCGAACCGTTACGGGCCTGGGACGCCGCCGACGAGTACCTGTTGCGGCACGTCACCGGCACCGTCCCGGCCGGGGGCGGCCCGGATCCGGCCCGGGCGGCGAACGCCGGGCCGGTGGACCTGTCCGGCACCGTGGTGGTCCTCGGCGACCGCTGGGGCGCCCTGGTCACCGCGCTGGCGGAGTACGGCCCGGTCCAGGTGACCGACTCGTACCTGACCCAGCTGGCCACCCGCGCGAACCTGGCCCGCAACGGCGTGCCCGGGGACGCGGTCCGGCTGGCGTCCACCACGGACGAGCCGCCGGAGCGGATCGACGTGCTGCTGGTGCGCATCCCCAAGAGCCTGGCCCTGCTGGAGGACCAGCTGACCCGGCTGGCCCGGCACATCCACCCGGGCACGGTCGTGGCCGGGGCCGGGATGGTCACCGAGATCCACACCTCGACCCTGAACCTGTTCGAACGGATCATCGGGCCGACCCGCACCTCGCTGGCGGTGCGCAAGGGCCGGCTGATCTTCAGCGTCCCGGACCCGGACCGGATCGCCCCGGCGACCCAGTGGCCGCGCACCTTCTCGCTGCCCGCGGACGTGGGCCTGGCGGCCGGGCGCACGGTGGTCAACCACGGCGGCGTGTTCGCCGGGGAGCGGCTGGACGTCGGCGCCCGGTTCTTCCTGCGCCACCTGCCCTGGGAGCCGGGCACCGCGCTCGCCCCGGGCCGGCGGCCGACCCGGATCGCGGACCTGGGCTGCGGCAACGGCGTGCTCGGCCTGGCCGCGTCGCTGGCCCACCCGGACGCCGAGGTCGTGTTCGTGGACGAGTCCTACCAGGCCCTGGCCTCGGCCCGCTCGACGATGCTGGTCAACGGGCTGCTGGCGGGCGATCCCGGGGCCGGCTCCGGCGGCGCGGGGGGCGCGGCCGAGGGCGGCCCCGGCCCCGGGGCGCCGGGCGCCGGCGCGATCAGCAGCACGCTCGGGCCCGACTTCGGCCGCGGCGGGATCGGCCGCGCGCGGTTCCTGCTCCAGGACGGCCTGTCCGGCGTCCCGGCGGATTCGTTCGACCTGGTCCTGAACAACCCGCCGTTCCACACCCACCAGACGACCACCGACATGACCGCCTGGCGGATGTTCAACGACTCCAAGGCCGCGCTGCGCCCCGGCGGCGAACTGTGGGCGGTGGGCAACCGGCACCTGGGCTACCACGTCAAGCTGCGCCGGGTGTTCGGCAACAGCGAACTGGTGGCCAGCGACGCGAAGTTCGTCGTGCTGCGCGCGGTCAAGGAGCCGCGCGGCTGACGCGTGCCCGCGCGCGTGTCCTCGGTCGGGCCCGCGCGGGCCGGCCGGTGTCGCGGTCGGCCATGCCCGGGCTCAGCCGAAGATCTTGTCGGCCGAGATGCCGAACATCTCGTGCGCGAGCCCGTAGCCGAAGTCCTGGACCAGCCGCCGGCGCCACGGCCGGGTCGCCACCGCGTGGGTCAGCCGGCGTGCGGCCCGGGGCCGGGCCCGGATCGTCCGGGCCAGCTGCCAGGCCCGGGGCAGCAGTTCGGCCTGCGGCAGGACCTCGTTGACCATTCCGAGCTCCAGGGCCGTGCGCGCGTCGATCTCGGCGCCGGTGTACAGGTAGTAGGCGGCCCGCTTGGTGCCCAGCAGCTCCTGGAAGGCGATGTTCAGGCCGTCGCCGGGCGCGGTGCCGAACGGCAGGTGCGAGTCGACGAACGTGGCCCGCTCCGAGGCCAGCGTGATGTCGCACATCAGGGCGAACTCGGTGTGGCCGGGGCTGGGCCCGTTCACCGCGGCGATGGTCGGGATGTCGAGTCCGAAGACCAGGTTCTCGACCAGTTTCGCCGCGTCATAGTAGGTCTCGTAGGCGAAGTGCTCCGGCCGCGGCTCGCGCATCACCTCGGCCATCTTCTCCGGCTCGCCCGGGTTGAGCCAGTGCTCGCCGGTGCCGGTGAGGATGAGCACCTCGTTCTCCGGATCGTTGCCCACCTCCAGCCAGGCCTGGCCCCAGGCGTTGTGCACGCCCATAGTGAAGTTCGCCGGGCCGCCGTCGGTGTGCATGCGCAGCTCGATCACGCCGTTCTCGCGGGTCATCACGAAGTAGTCGGCGTACTTCTCCGCGTACTGCTCGAAACCGGGGCGGGTGACGTAGCGGCCGTTGCGGGCCTGCCAGTCGTCAGAGTAGGTCGGCATCTGCTCAACTCCTGAGGGACGGACGGATCGACTATGCTCATGGTGCGGAGCACTGCTCCGATTCTAAGCGGAGCGGTGCTCCGAAAGCTAGCCCGGAGGCGGAATCGCATGGCGCAGTCGAACCAGGACCCGATCACGGCTGCCCCCACCGCCGATGAGGTGACCATGCGCGCGGACGGCCGGCGCAACTACGACCGCCTGCTGGAGACCGCCCGCGCGGCCTTCGCCCAGCAGGGCACCGACGTGTCCCTGCGCGAGGTCGCCCGCAGCGCCGGAGTCGGCATCGGCACGCTCTACCGGCACTTCCCGACCCGCGAGGCCCTGATCGAGGCCTGCATGCGCCACGGACTGGACCTGCTGTGCGCGCGAGCCGGCGCACTGCTCGACGCGCCGTCGCCCGACGACGCCCTGATGCAGTGGCTCCACGCCCTGGCCGTCAGCTCGGCGACCTACCAGGGCCTGCCCGGCTCCCTGCTCGCCGCCCTCCAGGACGAGACCTCCGAACTGCACCGCTCCTGCCGCGCCATGGCCGCCGCCGCAGGCGCGCTGCTCGACCGCGCCCAGCAGCACGGCACGGTCCGCAGCGACCTGGCCACCGGCGACCTGCTCGCCCTGGCCGCCGCAGTCGCCTGGGCCGCCCAGCAGACCCCCGACCCCGAGCGGCTCAGGGCCGTGCTGCTGGACGCGTTCCGCAACGGCATCGCCGACCGGCAGCCCGCGCAGTGACCACAGCCGGCCCGCCTCCCGGCGGCTACGCCTGCCCGGCCCGCCGCAACTCCTCCATCCGCTGGAGGATCAGCACATTGAGCCGCTCCCACGACGGCGAGTAGTTGACCATGTGGGCTTCGAGCACTGTGCTGAGATTCGGGGACTGATCCACCAGGTCGGACAGCAGCGGCAGGTCGTCGTCCGGGCGTTCCCGGACGAAGTAGGCGATGATCTCCTCGACCAGGTCCGCCAGCCGCGGGTCGTCCGGATCCCAGTCCAGCGCCCGGTCGAACGCGAGGTAGAGCTTCTGGAACTCCTCGTCCGCCAGGCCCGCGCGCTTCTGCGCCAACCACTCCAGCGCCTGGTCGGGGTAGCTGATCAGCAGCATGATCCAGCCGTCGCGCTCCAGCTCCACGGTCCGGTCGCTCAGACCCACCGCGCGCATGTCCTCGAGATAGTCGGCCACCCCGGCCGGCAGGAACAACCGCTCGCCCGCGACCAGTTCGGCGATCTTGCGGCGGTGCTGCTTGAGCTCCTTCATCTTCTGCGCCAACGCCCGGTCGAGCTCGGCCACCGCCACGCCGAACTCCTCCGGCCCGGCGGCCAGCAGCTGCTCGATCCGGGCCAGCGGGACGCCCGCGTCGGCCAGGGTCTTGATCCGGACCAGGTCGACCACGGCCTTCGCGCCGTACCGCCGGTATCCCGAGGCGTCCCGCTCCGGCTCGGCCAGCAGCCCGCGCTGGTGGTAGTGCCGCACGGCCCGGACCGTCACCCCGACGTAGTCGGCCAGCTGGCTGATGGTGAGCATGGTCACTAGTGTGCCCGGTCCCGCCGGAATGCGGCGCGGGCCCACAGGTAGCCGACGAGGGCGACCGCCACGCACCAGGCCAGCGCGACGATCCAGTCGTGCCCGATCGGGGTGCCCAGCAGCAGGCCGCGCAGGGTCTCGTTGACCGGGGTGAACGGCTGGTACTCGGCGAACTGGCGCACGCCCGCGGGCATCGAGGCGGCCGGGACGAACGTGCTGCCCAGGAACGGCAGGAACTGGATCAGCATGGGCGTGT
The DNA here is from genome assembly GCA_035943635.1 of Actinocrinis sp. Classification (GTDB taxonomy): domain Bacteria; phylum Actinomycetota; class Actinomycetes; order Streptomycetales; family Catenulisporaceae; genus DASZBX01. Next base: position 187,725 of record DASZBX010000106.1, read on the forward strand.
TGCTGGCCGCCTCGGGCGACTTGGCGGTCAGCCCGATGCCGACCGCGAGCCAGGTCAGCGCGAAGATCAGCAGCACCAGCAGCCCGGCCGCGGCCAGCCACCGGACCGGCCCGGCGGTCGGCCGGAACCCCATCAGCATCGCGACCCCGATCACCAGGGCCGTACTGGTCACGGTCTGGATCATGCTGCCGATGACGTGCCCGGTGAGCAGCGCGGACCGGGCGATCGCCATCGTGCGGAAACGGTCGACGATGCCCTCGGTCATGTCCACGCACACGGACACGGCCGTGGCCATGCACCCGCCCGCGACGCCCAGCATCAGCACACCGGGCGCGACGTAGTTGATGTACCCGCCCGGGATGCCGCCATGGCCGGACCCGAGGCCCGCGCCGAGGGTGCGGCCGAGGACCCCGGCGAACAGCAGCAGCATGATGACCGGGATGCCCAGGCCCGCGACGGTCAGGGACGGATATCGCAGCGCGTGCCGCAGCGTGCGCCGGAGCATCGTCGCCGAGTCGGTGAGGGTGTCGCTCAGGGAGTGGCGGGGAGCGGCGACGGAGCTCGTGGTCGTGGTCGTGGTCATCAGGAGGCAGCCTTCTCGTGGGTGGTGGTGTGATCGCTGATGCCGTCGTTGCGCGAGGTCAGGGTGAGGAAGACGTCGTCCAGGTCCGGGGTGTGCACGGACAGTTCGTCCACGGCGATCCCCTCCGCGTCCAGCCGGTCGAGCAGGGCGCGCAGCGACTGCACGCCGCCGTCGCCGGGGACCTGGAGCGTGAGCGCCTCCTCGTCCCGGGCCCCGGCCCCCGGCCAGCGCGCGGCCGCGGCCAGCCCGGCCGGGTCGGCGAACCGCAGCCGCACGTGCCCGCCCGGGACCCGCCGCTTGAGCTCGGCCGCGGTGCCCTCGGCGACGATCCGGCCCTGGTCGAGCACGGCGATCCGGTCCGCGAGCCGGTCCGCCTCCTCCAGGTACTGCGTGGTCAGGAACACGGTGACCCCGTCGGCGACCAGGTCCCGGATGATCTGCCACAGGCCGCGCCGACTGCGCGGGTCCAGGCCGGTGGTCGGCTCGTCCAGGAAGATCACCCGCGGCCCGCCGATCAGGGTCATCGCCAGGTCCAGCCGCCGGCGCATCCCGCCGGAGTAGGCCGACGCGGGCCGGTCCGCCGCCTCGGCCAGGTCCAGCCGGGCGAGCAGTTCGCCGGCCAGCGCCCGGCCCCGGTCCCGGCCGAGCCGGTGCAGGTCGGCCATCAGGATCAGGTTCTCCCGGCCGGTCAGCAGGTTGTCGACCGCGGAGAACTGCCCGGTCACCCCGATCGCGGCCCGGACCGAGTCGGGCGAGCGGACCACGTCGTGCCCGGCGACCGTGATCGGGCCGCTGTCGGCGTCGGGGGAGATGAGGGTGGACAGGATCCGGACCGCGGTGGTCTTCCCCGCGCCGTTCGGCCCGAGCAGGGCGAAGACCGTGCCCGCCGGGACGTGGAGGTCGATGCCGTCCAGGACGGTCTTGCCGCCGAAACTCTTGCGCAGCGCGACCGCGGACAGGCCGGATGCCAGAGCCGGCGATCCGGGCGCACTCTGGGCCGGAATCACCGAGGCAGGCGGTCGGTCGGCGGCCCTGCGGGAGCGCCGTGAGGTCTTTATTTTCTCCATGCCTCACATGCTGGAGGGTTGACGCAGGGTCAAGGTCAAGCCCTGACGCGATCCTCCTTCGAGCGCTCCTCGGTCAGGGCCGCACGTCGGCCGGCTCAGCCCTTCTCGCCCGGGTACTGCAGTCCGATCCGCTCGCGGACCAGGTCGAGCGTGCGCATCACGGCCAGGGTCTCGTCCAGCGGGATCACCGGGCTCTCGGTCAGCCCGGCCCGCAGGCAGCGGCCGAGTTCGCCCGCCTGGTGGCGCAGGCCGTGGCCCTCGTGCGGCAGTTCGGCCGTCTCGACCGTGCCGTCCAGCAGGGTCAGTTCGACCGGGCAGACCCTGGCCCACGCGCGCGGCATGGTGATCCGGCCCAGGGTGCCGGTGACCGAGGCCGCGTTCGGGGAGCGGGAGCTGAGCGTGCTGGTGATCACCGCGTGCGCGCCGCCCGGGTAGCCCAGCACCATCGAGGTCTGCGCGTCGGCGCCGGTCGGGGCGAACGCGGCCACGGCCTCGACCCGGTCCGGCATCCGCCCGCCGGTGACCATCGAGGCCAGCGACACCGGGTAGACGCCGAGGTCCAGCAGGGTGCCCCCGCCCAGGGCGAGGTTGAGCACCCGGTGGCTCTCGTCCGCACTGAGGATGTCGCCGCGGTCGGCCACCACGCCGCGCACCTCGCCGATCCGCCCGTCCGCGATCAGCTGGCGCAGGAGGGTGAAGTGCGGCAGGAAACGCACCCACATCGCCTCCATCAGGAAGGTCCCGGCGGCGCGCGCGGCGGCGACCATCTGCTCGGCCTCGGCGGCGTTGAGCGAGAACGGCTTCTCGCACAACACGGCCTTGCCGCCGGCGATCGCGGCGAGCGTGGCCTCGCAGTGGCCGGTGTGCGGGACGGCCACGTACACGGCGTCCACGTCCGGGTCGGCGGCCAGCGCCTCGTAGCCGACGTGCCGGTGCGCGACGCCGAACTGGTCGGCGAACGCGTCCGCGGCCTGCTGGGTGCGCGAGCCGACCGCCACGATCTCGGCGTCCGGCAACAGCGCCAGGTCCCGCGCGAAGGCGGCGGCGATTCCCCCGGTCCCGGCGATGCCCCAGCGGATACGGTCGACCATGGCGCTGCTCCTCACGGCAGAGCGGCGCCGGCGGGCGGGCGCCGCAATCGGTCCGAGTTTACCCGGTGATCAATCGTTCGAAGTCCGCGGATGCGGTGTGCGGCGACGCGGGTGCGATGTGGGTGGCGGGTGCGTGGGTGCGGCCGGAGGCGGTCCGGCCGCACCCACGCGGGACTCAGCGGGCCGTGCAGGTGATCGTGGCCGGAGGGTTGTCGGCGCTGCCGGTGTAGGTACCGGTGAAGCCGACGACCGTGGTGCCACCGGGCGAGATGGCGCCGTTGTAGGCGGCGTTGGTGACCGACACGTGTTCACCGGATTGGGTGTACGGGCCGTTGGTGGTCGGGGTCTGGTTGTACCAGACGTCGTAGGCGACATCGTAGGCGTTCGCGCCGCCGGGCTGGCTGGTGCTCCAACTCGACGTCACGTCCCCGGCGCCCATACTCGACACCTGGACCGGCAACCCGCTGCCGCTCGTGCACTCAGCGCGTTCGACAACAAGGGCGGCGTCGAGCCGAAGCTGGGCGTCATCCGCGAGGTCTTCATTCCGCAGGGGATGATCATCAGGAACGTCGGCGCCGAACCCGTGGTCTACGACCTCGACGCGTTCATCGCGCCCCGGGCGAGGATGCTCACCGACGGGACGCTGACCGAGTTCTCCGAATGGGAGGTCGCCGAGCGCACCGAGATCTTCGGGTCGGTCGCGCACCGCTTCAGCGAATACGGCAAGTCGGGTTTCCTCGAGGGTGAGTGGTTCGAGGGTTCCGGCTGCAATGCCATCCAGTTCATCCGGACGCCCGCCGGCTGGCGGATGAGTTCGCCGGCCTGGGACGACGTTTAGCGGGGTTGCCCATCCTGGCGCATCGGCGCCGTCTGCCTGCCCGCAGTGCTCGATTCCGGCCGCTCCCTCGGCAGCCGCCCAAACACCGAGTCAAGCTGCTTAACCAGTCCCCGGCTGCGTTTCCGCTGGTGACTCAGCTTGCTGAGCGGGCCACTTGACGGATGGTTTCAGCGGGGTAACGTGGTGCACAGATCGCCATGAGAGCGCTCTCTTAGCCGGGCCGGATCGGGCCGATCCTCGGTCGCGCCCGGCCTGAACCATCCCGCACACCTCATCCGAGCTGCCGGAACAGCACCTCCCCGGCAGGCGCCCCGCACCAACCGAGCACCAAATCCGCACCCCCCGCACTGACAACCGCACCACTCCGCACCACCCCGCACCAAACTGCTTCGCCTCAGCACCGAACGCGCCGAAACCGCGCCGCCCAACGCCGGGCCACCTGCACGCGCCGCTCGCGCCGAGCCGTTCCACCACGGCTTCGGCCCCGGCCGCTCGCGGACGACCCGGCCCCGGGCCCGGCCGCCGGGATCAGCCGCCGGGGGACGAACCGCAGCCCGCACCGCAGTCCGAACCACAGACCGACCGGAGTCGGCGAGGTGGACCGGCGGCCGTCCCGGCCACGTACCACCCGGTCACCGCGCCCTCCCCGCCCAGGAGTACGGAAGCCGCCCATGCCCACAGGCATTCTCACCGACCTCGGTCGGCGCACCCCGGCCGACTTCGCCGCGACCGCCGCGCCCGCGCCGACCGCCGCCAAGGCAGCCACGCAGACCGCCGCGCAGACAGCGACGCAGACCGGCGCGAAGACACCCGTGCAGACCGCAACGACCGTGCTGACCTGCGCGGAGGCGTCGCCACGCTCGTCCGCGCCCGCCGCCCTGGCCACACTCGCCGCCGGAGTGGCCGAGGAGGCCAGGACAACCGGATCCGTCCTGACCGACCTCGGGCCCGCGACCGACGACGACCCGGCGACCGGGTCCCCGGCCCCGGCCGCGCTCGGTGAGGCGCCGACCCTGGCCGACGTGGCCGCGCTGGCCGGAGTGTCCCAGGCCACCGCGTCGCGGGTGCTCAACGGATCGGCCCGGGTCAGCGATGACGCACGCGGGCAGGTCGAGGACGCCATGGCGCGGCTGGGCTACGTGCGGCGCCGGGCCACGCACACCCGGGACGTGCGCAGCGGGTCCGTGGCCGCGATCGTGACCGAGTCCAGCGCCCGGTTCTTCTCCGACCCGTTCTTCGCCCGGCTGCTGCGCGGCGCCTCGCGGACCCTGTCCGCGGCCGGGCTCCAGCTCGCGTTCCTCGCCGTGCACGAGCAGAACGAGTACGCCGCCGCCGAGCGGTACCTGCGCTGCGGCGGGATCGACGGGGTGCTGCTGATCTCCGCGCACGGGCGCGACCGGCTGCTGCCCGCGCTCAAGGCGGCCGCGATCCCGACCGTGGTCTGCGGGCGGCCGCTCGTGCCGGGCGACGCCTCGTACGTGGACGCCGACAACGTCGGGGGCGCGCGCAGCGCGGTCGGGCACCTGGTGGCCGAGGGGCGGCGGCGGGTGGCGACCATCGCCGGGCCGCGCGACATGACCTCGGCGATCGACCGCCTGGCCGGGTACCGGGAGATCCTGGACGGGGCCGGGCTGGCCCCGCTGGTCGGCTACGGCGACTTCTCACTGGCCTCCGGCGAGCATGCGATGACCCGGCTGCTCGAACGCCGTCCGGACCTGGACTCGGTGTTCGTGGCCTCGGACCTGATGGCGGCCGGGGCGTTGCGGGCGCTGCGCCGGGCCGGGCGCCGGGTGCCCGCGGACGTGGCCGTGGTCGGTTTCGACGACGACCCGCTGGCCCAGCACACCCTGCCGCCGCTGACCACGGTCCGCCAGCCGGTCGAGGAACAGGGCGCGACGATGGCCGTGCGGGTGATGTCGCTGATGGAGAGCGACTCGCAGACGCCCGCGCGGGACGAACTGCCGACGTCGCTGGTCCGGCGCGAATCGGCCTGAGCCCGGAGCGCGAGGCACGCGACACGCAAGACGAGACAGACAGACAGGAAAGCGAGCGTCTGCGGGCCCTGAGTCCGCAGACGCTCGCGTGGTTGTGAGCGGCGCCGGTCCGGGCCGGCGGCGGGTCACCAGACGAACGGGATGAGCCGCTTGCGCCGGCTCGCGAACGCCCGGTACGGATCGCCGAGGTCTTCCAGCAGCGCCTTCTCCTCAACCCGGATGCGGTAGACCAGCGGGATGCTCATCAGGACCGTCGCCGCGGCCAGACTGATCCAGTTGTCCCAGATCAGGCCGATGCCGATGATGTACAGCAGCAGTCCGGTGTAACTCGGATGGCGTAGGACCCGGTAGGGCGCGGACGTGATCACCGGCTGGTCCGGGCTGGTCATGACCGTGGCGGTGAAATACGTGCCCAGAGTCAGGATCGCCCAGCCGCGCACCGCGAATCCGAGCAGGAAGACCGCCTCCCCGGCGGCGAAGGCCAAGCTGTCGGGCCGGATGTCGGCGCCCGGAAGCGCCTTCGGCACCGCCAGCAGCACGGCGAAGATGACGGGCAGGGCGACGGAGAACACCCGGTGGCTGCCCCGGTCCCGGACGGTCGCCCCCTCGCGCCGACGGTAGATGCGGACCAGGTCGAACGCCATTGCGCACACCCAGGTGGCGAACCAGATCAGGCCGCGCGCTCCGCCGAACGGGTGACTGCCGCCGCCGGATGTGGCGCTCGCCGAGGCTGCCGCCGCGTGCATCTGCTGGTCGAAAGTCGCCATTCCCGGCCCTTCCCGCTGGTCCTCCCATTCTCGCCGCCTTTGCCCGCGTGCAAAAGGGGATCGGGGCGGCGGACGCCTCGTCCGTCAGGTCCTCAAGTGATCCGCAGCGCGGCCCGAACCGGCGCGACCCGGCGCAACCCGGCGCAACCGAGCGCGACATGGAAGGCAGCCGTCCGGCATGGACCTCGAGGTAAAGCACTTACAGCAGAGCCTGAACGAGCGGATAGCGCCGTTCGTCGAGCGCGACGACCCGGCGGACCTGCTCGCGCCCGCCGCGCTGGCCGACGTGCGCGCCGCGATGCTCCTGGCCGGCGGCGAGGACGAGCCGGACGGCGACCTGGCCGAGCTGCTGCGGCTGGCCGCCTGGCTGCTGACCTTCCGGATGGAGGCCGCCGACGACGGCACGGCCGCGGGCCGGGCGCGGGCGAACGTGGACGGCGAGCAGGCCGCCTACCTGTTCGCACTGTTGTACCCGGCGATGCCCGACGCGTCGCCGATGTTCCTGCGCCCGCTGGTCGCGGCCCTGGCCGGGACCGACCTGGCCGACGGCAATCCCGGCGCGCGGTGCATCGCGTGGGGCGCGAGCCTGCTGCGGGGAGCGGGCGACGACGCGGCCGGATTGTTGCTGGACCGCAGTATCGAGTTGTTGGCGCGGGGGCTGTCCCTCCCTTCGGTGGCCGGTCGCGATCGGTCGGCTGATCTGGTGACGTATGCCTCGGCCTTGTGGCGGCGCTACGAGTCGGGCGCTGGCGTCGGTGACGTCGCTGATACCGCCGATCCCGATGGCTTCGGTAGCCGCGGCGACCTCGGCGACCTCGGCGATCTGCAGCGTGCAGTCTCGGCGGCCACCGAGGCGGCCACGCTCGCGTCGTCCGATGAGACCGTCGCGCTGATCCAGCAGAACCTGGCCGTCATGCTGCGGGAACTGGACGAACGCAAGAGCCGGTGGGCCACCGAGGCCGTCCGCGCCGCAGTCGAGAAGCCCCGAATGCAGCGGTAAGCGCGGCGTAGGGGAGCAACGTTCGGCCGCCGCTCCCCGCCCCCGATCTCGCCCTGACCCACCGTCAGTACCTGGGCAGTGCCAAGGCGGTCCGGGTCATCGTGCGGCCGCGCCACAGCATGAACGGCAGGGCTGTCAGGTCCACCAGCTCGGATATGCCCACGCTGACGGCGAAGGTGGCGTTCACCGTCATCGAACTCGACACCACGACGAACCCGGCCACGGCGATGGGTATGCTCCAGCAGATCACCGCGACCGCGACCGCCGCCCGCACCGGCTGTCCGGTCCCGCCGCGCAGCAGTTCCGCGGCCGCGAACCCGCCCGGCGCGGTCCGCCGCCCGGTCCGCCCGCCGCGGCCCGCGCCGCCCCAGCCGTGGCCGAAGGCCACCGCCAGCATGAACGAGACCAGGCCCAGGCTGATCATCGTCCCGGCCATCAGGTCGGCCCGTTCGATCGCCGGACTGGTCGAGGTCTGGACGGTCAGCGCACCGGCCCGGACCGCGATCTGCCGGCCCTTCCAGGTCTCCACCTGCACCTGTGTGCCGATCCGGTCGTCGGACAGCAGGGCGTTGCTGCTCTGGAACGAGAACGACTCGGGCAGGCCCGTGCCGTCGTCGGCGACGTCGAGTTCGTAGACCGCGTGCTTGCCGCCCTGCTTGACGTAGGACACGATCTTGGCGTTCGCCCAGCTCACACAGTCCTGCTGCGGCCCGCTCCCGGCCGCGCAGGCCGGCGCGCGACCGGCCTCGTCGGCGTCGGACCAGGTGGCGAAGGTCGCCACGCCGGTGCCGAGCCAGGCCAGCAGCAGGATCCCGCTCAAGATGCCCAGGACGATCCGGCTGCTCCTGGGATCCCTGGTCCGCGTCGCGCGCCCGTACGGTTTTCGGCGCGCCTGTTCCCCACCCGACATGACGGTCCCCTCCCTGCCGCGCCGCCACGGCCCGGCCCCCGGCCCGGCGCGTCCGACGCCCGACCCACCGCCCATCATGCGGCGCGAGGTCGCCTGCGCGCAACGACACCATCCACAGGCGAGTTTCCGCAGAATCCCGAGATTCTCGGGAACAGTTTCCGGAGCCTACCCGGTACGCAGGATATTGCTCAGTTCCCTGGCATGCCGGACGACCGCGTCCACGATCTGCGCGGAATGCCCGGCGTCGTCCAGCCGGACCGACGGGACCGAGCAGCTGATGGCGTCGACGGCCGGGTGCCGGCTTTCCAGCGCGACCGCGAAGCAGCCCAGGCCCGCGGTGTTCTCGCCGCGTTCCACCGCGTATCCGCGTTCGCGGGTGGCGGCCAGGTCGGCGAACAGGGCCGGGCGGTCGGTCAGGGTCAGGGAGGTCAGCGCGACCAGGTCCGGCGGGAGCAGCTCGTCGACCTGGTCGTCGGTGAGTTCGGCCAGCAGGGCCTTGCCCAGGGAGGTGGCGTGGGCCGGCAGCCGGCGCCCGACCCGGGAGGTCAGCCGCAGCTGGTGCGCGGACTCGCGGCTGGCCAGGTAGACCACGTCCGCGCCGTCCAGCCGGGCCAGGTGCACGGTCTCGTTGACCTCCGCGCGCAGTTCCTCCAGCACGCGGGTGGCCGCCCGGATCACCGGGTCCCGGTCCAGGTAGGAGGTGCCGACCAGCAGGGCCCGGACGCCGATGGAGTAGCCGGTGCCGCGCCGGTCCGTCTCCACCCAGCCGCGGGCCACCAGGGTGCGCAGCAGCACGAACAGGCTGGACTTGGGGTAGGACAGCTCCCGCTGCAGCTCGCTCAGGGTCAGCGGCTCGCTGGTGCGGGCCAGCAGTTCGAGCAGCTCGACGGTGCGGTCGGCGGACTTGACCGCGGCGGCGGGCGGGGCGGCGGCGCGTGGCCGCTGCTCGATGTCCATCGGGTTCCCCTCTCTGCCGCCGGCCGGGCCGGCGGCGGACCGCGGTCAGGCCATCGTGCCAGCAGCGGAGTATGTTCACAAGCGTGACCGCCGCCCGGCGGCCCGCCCCGGCCGGTCGCCTTGACGGGCGATCACCCGGGTTCTAGAGTACCAGAGATTCATATTACTGGACAGTGTTCATGGTGATGAACACGGTGCCGGTGGCCTTCCTCCGCCCGACCTGCCCGCCGCCGTGGACCAGAAGCTCTCGGCTCACCGAAGGGACCTCCTGCCGTGCCGCCCAAACCCGCCCCGATCCGCCGCCTCGACGGCCTGCTGTTCTTCCCCGTCACCGCCTTCACGCCGGACGGCGCCTTCGCCGAGGGCCCCTACCGCGAGCACGTCGCGGCCCGGCTGGCCGACGGCCCCGGCGGGGTCTTCGCCGCCTGCGGCACCGGCGAGTTCCCGGCCCTGGCCCCGGACGAGTACCGCAGCGTGGTCGCCGCCGCGGTCGCCGCCGTGGCCGAGACCTCCGGCGGCCGGGTCCCGGTGATCGGCGGCTGCGGCTACGGCACCGCCCTGGCCACCGTCTACGCCCACGCCGCCGAGGAGGCCGGGGCGGACGGCCTGCTCGTCCTGCCGCCCAACGGCGTCGACGGCGGCCAGGAGGGCCTGCTGCGCCACTACACCGCCCTGGCCGAGTCCACCGACCTGGACCTGATCCTCTACCAGCGCGACAACACCGTCTTCAGCCCGGACACCGTGGTGCGCCTGGCCGAGGTGCCCAACATCGTCGGGTTCAAGGACGGCCGCGGCGACCTGGACCTGATGCTGCGGATCGTCAGCGCCGTGCGCACCGGCGGTCGCAGCGACTTCCAGTACTTCAACGGCATGCCCACCGCCGAGGTCACCCAGCAGGCCTACCGGGCGATCGGGGTCCCGCTGTACTCCTCCGCGGTGTTCTGCTTCGCCCCGGACATCGCCCTGGCCTTCTGCCGCGCCCTGGCCGCCGAAGACCACAAGACCGTCGACACCGTCGTCGACGTCTTCTTCCGCCCCTACGTCGAACTGCGCCACAGCCGCCCGGGCTACGCCGTCTCCCTGGTCAAGGCCGCCACCCGGGCCGTCGGGCACGAGGTCGGGCGGGTGCGCGCCCCGCTGGAGGAGCCGGCGCCCGAGCACGTGGACCGGGTGCTCGCCCTGATCGCGCAGGTCAGGGCGGCCCTCGGGTGACCGGCATAGGGGCGAACCTCTACCCGTGGGACGTGGTCGGCGACCCGGCCTGCCCGGACCGGATCGCGGCCCTCGGCGCGGACCGGGTCACCCTGGCCGCGGCGTACCACACGGTCCGGGCGCTGACCCCGCGGCACCCGGAGCACAAGGTCGTCACGGCCGCGCACTCGGCGGTCTACTACCGTCCGGACCCGCACAGGTGGCAGGGGTCTGTGCTCCAGCCCGCCGAGGCCGCGTGGTCACCGCGCTCCTTCCCCAAGGCCGCCGCCGCACTGCGCACCGCGGGCCTGAAGGTGTACGCGTGGACGGTCCTCGTGCACAACCAGCGACTGGGCACCATGCACCCGCAGCACGCGGTGACCAACGCCTACGGCGACGTGTACCCCTGGGCCCTGTGCGCGAACTCCCCGGAGGTCCGCGAGTACTGCGCGAGACTCGCGGGCGAGGTCGCCGAGCAGGAGGACATCGACGGGATCGAACTGGAGTCCTGCGGCTGGTACGGCTTCGACCACCTGCACGCCCACGACAAGACCGCCGGCGTGGCCCTGGAACCGTCGACCAAGCAGCTGATGAACCTGTGCTTCTGCGCCGCCTGCGTCGCGCAGTACGCGGACCTCGGCCTGGCCGGGCTGCGCGCGGACGTGCGCCGCGCGCTGGACGAGGTCTTCGCCGGACGCCGCGCCGCCGCGGTGCCCGCCCCCGACGTGGCCGGCGGCCTGGCCGCCTACACCGACGGCGACGCGCAGGGCGGCAACAGCGGCGACCTGGGCTGGCACGCCCTGATCGCCGCCCGCCGGATGCGGGCCGAGGCGGCCGCGCGGCTGCGCGCCGAGGCCGTCGCCGCGGTCCGCCGGGTCCGCCCGGACCTGCCGGTCCTGCTGCACGCCAGCGCCGACCCGCACGCGGTCGGCGCGAACCCCGGCTGCCCGCCGAGCCCCGACTCGGGCGCCGTGCTCCAGTGCGGCGTGCGCTCGGCCGCCGCCCTGGCCGCGGTCCGCGAATACGCCGACGCGGCCAGCCGCTTCGACCCGCCGCAGCCGCTGGCCGCGACCGTGAACATCGTCGCCGGCCTGGGCGGTGCCCGCGACGACCTGGCCGCCTGGTGCACCGAACTGCGCGCGGCCGGCGCCGATGAACTGCGGTTCTACCACGCCGGACTCGCCAGCGCGGCCGACCTCGCGGCCGCCGCCGAGGCCGGCCGCGCGTTCAGCGCCGGCTGACCCGGTCCGCACCGAAGCAGACAACAGGCCGGGCCCGCCGCAACACTCTGCGACGGGCCCGGCCGTGGCCTGAACGGCCGTCAGTTCCGCTCTGCCGGCAGCGGATCAGCGAATCAGTACCGGTAGTGGTCCGGCTTGTACGGCCCTTCCACGTCCACGCCCAGGTACTCGGCCTGCTTCTTCGACAGCGTGGTCAGGTGCACGCCGAGCGCGTCCAGGTGCAGGCGCGCGACCTTCTCGTCCAGGTGCTTGGGCAGCACGTAGACCTTGTTCTCGAACCCGGTCGGCCGGGTGTAGAGCTCGATCTGGGCCAGCGCCTGGTTGGTGAAGGAGCTGGACATCACGAAGCTCGGGTGCCCGGTCGCGTTGCCCAGGTTCAGCAGCCGCCCCTCGGACAGCACGATCACCGCGTGCCCGTCCGGGAAGACCCACTGGTGCACCTGCGGCTTGATCTGGATCTTCTCGATCCCCGGGATCTTCGCCAGCCCGGCCATGTCGATCTCGGTGTCGAAGTGGCCGATGTTGCCCAGGATCGCGTTGTGCTTCATCCGGCTGATCTGCTCGGCCGAGACGATGTCGTCGCAGCCGGTGGCGGTGATCACCACGTCGGCCTCCGGCAGCACCTCGTCCAGGCGCAGCACCTGCATGCCGTCCATCGCGGCCTGCAGCGCGCAGATCGGGTCGACCTCGGTGACCACGACCCGGGCGCCCTGGCCGCGCAGCGACTCGGCCGCGCCCTTGCCCACGTCGCCGTACCCGCACACTACCGCGAGCTTGCCGCCGAGCATCACGTCCGTGCCCCGGTTGATCCCGTCGATCAGGGAGTGCCGGATGCCGTACTTGTTGTCGAACTTCGACTTGGTCACCGAGTCGTTCACGTTGAACGCCGGGAACAGCAGCCGGCCGTCGCGCTCGAGCTGGTAGAGCCGGATCACTCCGGCCGTGGTCTCCTCCGACACCCCGCGCAGCCCGGCCGCGATCCGGGTGAACCGCCCGCCGTCGGCCGCCACGCTCTCGGCCAGCACCCGCAGGAACTGCACGTACTCGGCGTGGTCGTCCGCGGCCGGCTCCGGGACCAGCCCGGCCGCCTCGAACTCCACGCCCTTGTGCACCAGCACGGTCGCGTCCCCGCCGTCGTCGACCAGGCTGGTCGGGCCCAGGCCGTCGCCGAAGTCGAACAGGCGGGAGGTGAACTGCCAGTACTCCTCCAGGCTCTCGCCCTTGTACGCGAACACGCTCACCCCGGCCGGGGCGTCGACGGTGCCGTCCGGGCCGACCACGACCGCCGCGGCGGCCTCGTCCTGGGTGGAGTAGATGTTGCACGACACCCAGCGCACCTGCGCGCCGAGCGCGGTGAGGGTCTCGATCAGGACCGCGGTCTGCACGGTCATGTGCAGCGAGCCGGCGATGCGGGCCCCGCGCAGGGGCTGCGCCTGCGCGAACTCGCGGCGGATGGCCGTCAGGCCCGGCATCTCGTGCTCGGCCAGCCGGATCTGGTGCCGGCCGGACTCGGCCAGGGACAGGTCCGCCACGGCGAACTCGATCCCGTTGACGCTCTGGATCTCCACTGTCGTGATTCCCTTTCACGATCGTTTTTCGGGTCGGAGACCTGGAGGGTGCGCGCCGGCAGCGCGGCCCGGCCCGCCCGGCGGCGCGGATGCGGCCGGGGTGGACTGGCGGGTCCGGATGCCGGGAATGCGAAAAGGCGCCTCCAGATCGGAGGCGCCCTTGGTGGTCCTGATGCCGGGCCGAGCGTGGCGGACCGAGGGGTCCGTCGCAGCGCCTCTCGACCTCGACAGCGCTCGTACGGCGCCCTTCGAGACTAGCACGCCGGCGGCGGACCGGAAGCGGACCGCCGCCGGACCGACGGTGGTGACGGACGGCGGAGAAGGCGCGAACCGGGGCGCGCGCCCTCGCCGCCGCGGGTCAGCAGCCGGAGGGGGCCACGTCCAGGTTGTACGCGTCGTGGTCGTAGTTCCAGCCCTTGGCCACCGGGCCGTCCGACGCCGGGTCGCCCGCACTGTCGACCAGCCCTCCAGGCCGCCGTCCGCGTCCGGTTCGTTGCCCCCGGCGACCAGGTTGGCCACCTGCTTGAGCAGGGCGCTGTCCACGCTTGCGCCGCCGGCGGCCTTGGCGCCGGGATCCTGTCGGTCCACCAGGTCGGTAGTGACGATCGAGACGGTCAGTCCGCCCGACGCGGCGACCGCGGTGCTGGTCAGGACGAGTCCGGCCGTGCCGGCGGCGATGACGGCGAAGCGGCCAGGGCGGCGGTGTATCCGCCGGTTCGGCGCCCGCGAGCGCTGGGTGTGGTCACTTCTGATTCCTCCGGTGGCAGGGGATCGGTGGACGCCGGCCGGTGGCCCGGCGCTGCTCGTACGGCCGGGCGCCGGGTGGCCGCCACCCCCCGCCGCGGTCCGGCCGCGTCGAGGGATACCGTGCGCCGCCCCGGTGATGCGCGGCAAGCCCCGATCGGATAATATTTCAGAAATATGACCAGAGTTCACGTATGTGAATAAAATAGCTCCGGCAAAGCCCTGCCGCAAAAACAGTAATGGACCTTGATGGATTTGGAGCCGTCAGTAGGGTGCGACGCAAGCACGCTGTTCATGTTTCTGTATCTAGTTCATACTCATGAATACTCACGGCTACGGAGCATCCATGACCCGCACCAGATCACCCCGGCCAATACGACTCCTTCCCGAACTGGACCGCCCTGCGCCAGCTGACCTCGAACGACGTCAACGCCGTGATGGCCGACTGCGCGGCCCCGGCCGCCGCCATGAGCACCCTGAACTCCCAGTTCCAGGCCGCCCTGGCCCAGCAGGGGATCGCGGGATAGGCCGGGTCGACCACACACATGACACTGAGTCTCAGCGCGCGCGGCGCCGGCGGAGCAGTCCGCCGGCGCCGCCACGGCTCCGCCGCCCTGCCCCGGCTCTACCTCGGAGAGCTGACATGGCCATAGTCGGATCCTCGGCCACCGCCCGCGGCCTGGCCCTGCCCGGCCGCCGCGGCCGCCGGACGGCACAAGGCCGCGCGCCTGGCCCTGCGGCTGCTCGGATACGCCGCCGCGCTGGGTGTCTTCCTGCTCCCGCTCTGGTCGATGGTCGCCACCGCCCTGAGCAACGCGCAGGCCGAACTCGGCCGCACCTTCCTGTGGCCGGCCGGGCTGACCGGCCGCAACCTGACCACCGCGTGGAGCTTCGGGGTCGGGCGCGGACTGCTCGACTCGGCCGTGATGGAGGTGGCCGGGCTGAGCCTGCAACCGGCCGTCTCCAGCCTGGCCGCCTACGCCCTGGCCCGCAAACGGTTCCGCGGCGCAGCCGCCGTGATGATGGTGATCATGGCGACTATGATGATGCCGGACGAGGTGATCGCGATCCCGCTCTTCCTGATCATCGGCAAGATCCCGGAGCCGTTCACCCACGGCACCCTGCTGGACTCCTCCGGCGGCCTGATCCTGCCGCTGGTCGGCTGGGCCCTGCCGATCTACATCCTGACCGGGTTCATGAAACGGATCCCGGCCGAGCTGGGGGAGGCGGCCCGGGTGGACGGCGCCGGCGACCCGCGGATCTTCCTGCGGATCGTCTTGCCCTTGTGCAAACCGGCCCTGGGCACCTGCGCCGTGTTCGGCTTCCTGATGATCTGGGACCAGTACCTGCTGCCGCTGCTGGTGGTCCAGACCCCGTCGATGGACCCGCTGACCGTCGTGGTCACCTCGATCCAGTCCAGCGAGGAACTGCCCGACGGAGTGCGGCTGGCCGCCGCGATCCTGAGGATCCCGAGTGTCCTGTTCTACCTGGGCCTGCAGCGCGTGTTCGAGCGCGGGCTCTTCTCGGGATCGGTCAAGGGCTGACCCGGAACGCAACCAAGGAGGAAACACCCGTGCACACCATCAGGATCACCGAGGCCGTGATCACCCCGATCGCGGTCAAGGACCCGCCGCTGCTCAACGCCAGCGGCGTGCACCAGCCGTACGCCCTGCGCGCGGTGATCGAGCTGCACACCGACGAGGGCGTCGTCGGCCTGTCCGAGGCCTACGGCGACGACGCCTCGCTGGCCGCGCTGCGCACCGCGGCGGCCGCGCTGCCCGGCCTGTCCGTGTTCGACCTCAACGGCCTGGCCGCCCGGATCGCGGCCGGCCTGGGCAGCGGCCTGGCCGAGGGCTCGGTCGCCTCCTCCAGCCCGACCGAGCTGATCGGCCGGGCCAGCCGGGACAAGACCGTGGCCCAGGCGGTGGCCGCGTTCGAGGTGGCCTGCTACGACGTGCAGGGCAAGGCGCTCGGGATGCGGGTGTGCGACCTGCTCGGCGGCGCGGTCCGCGAGGAGGTGCCCTACAGCGCGTACCTGTTCTACAAGTGGGCCAAGCACCCGGACGCCGCCCTGCCCCCGGGCTACCCCGACGACGAGTTCGGCGAGGCGCTGGACCCGGCCGGGATCGTGGCCCAGGCCCGGCGCCTGGTCGGCGAGTACGGGTTCGGCTCGCTCAAGCTCAAGGGAGGCGTGTTCGAACCCGAGCAGGAGGCCGAGGCGATCGCGGCGCTGCGCGAGGCGTTCCCCGAGCACCCGCTGCGCCTGGACCCGAACGCGAACTGGTCGGTGGAGACCACCCTGCGGGTCCTGCCGCTGCTGGAAGGCAGGCTGGAGTACCTGGAGGACCCGGTGGCCGGGAACCCGGACATGGCCCGGATCGCCGCGGCCACCAGCCTGCCGCTGGCCACGAACATGTGCGTGACCTCGTTCGCCGAGATCCCGGAGGCGGCCCGGCTCGGCTCGGTCTCGGTGGTGCTCTCCGACCACCACTTCTGGGGCGGCTTCCGGGCCAGCCAGCGCCTGGCCGGGATCTGCGCCACCTTCGGCTGGCCGATGTCGATGCACTCCAACACCCACCTGGGCATCTCGCTGGCCGCGATGACCCACCTGGCCGCCGCGCTGCCCGAACTGACGTACGCGTGCGACACCCACTCGGTGTGGCAGCGGGAGAACGTGATCGAACCGGGCGCGCTGGTCTGGAAGGCCGGGTCGCTGCTGGTCCCGTCCGGACCGGGCCTCGGGGTCGAACTCGACCGCGATTGCCTGGAGCGGCTGCACCGGCAGTACCTGGACTGCGGGATCCGCAAGCGCGACGACCTGTCGGCGATGCGCCTGGCCGAGCCCGGCTGGGAACTGCTCAAGCCGAGGTTCTAGACAGGGCTTTGTCGACAAACGTGGGCGGTCGGCCGTCGGGCCGGCCGCCCACCGGCGGTTGCGCTCAGTTCTTGCTGAACCGCTGGCGCAGCAGGGCCAGTTGCACCATCCCGGCGAACCGCTCGGCCTGGATGACGCCGGCCAGCCGCCCGTCCTCGATCACCAGCGCCCGGATTCCGCCCCCGCCGCCGCGGGCCGCCCGCCCGGACACCAGGGCGTTGACGGAGTCCTCGGGCGCGAGCACCGGGATCCGGGCCAGCGGGCGGGTCACGTCGGCGACCCGGACCGCGTCCACCGACCCGCGGATCCGGGCCAGGTCGGCCAGGACCAGCAGCCCGACCGGGGCCCCGGCGAAGTCGCAGACCGGATACGCCGGGTGCGACCCGTGCTGCGCGGCCCAGTCCGGGAAGGCCGCCACGGTGAACCAGCCGGGCGCGCACACCGGGTCCGGCGCCATCACCTCGGCCGCGGTCAGCCCGATCCCGGCCAGCCGGTCCGCCCCCTGCTCCGCCCGCGCGGCGGTGACCAGGAACAACCCCAGGCCCGCGGTCCACAACCCGCCGACCAGGCCGCCGAGCGCGGTCAGCAGCCCGAGGAAGAGCAGCATCATCCCGAGCACGTTGCCGGTCCGGGCCGCCCAGGCCTGGGCCCGGCCCCGGTCCCCGCCCAGCCGCCACAGCGCGGCCCGCAGCACCCGGCCGCCGTCCAAGGACGCGCCCGGCAGCAGGTTGAACACCCCGACCACCGCGTTGCCCAGGCACAGCCACAGGATCACGACCACCAGCAGCCGGCTCCAGCCCAGGGCCTGGGCCCCGAGCGCGGCCGCCCAGCACACCACCGCGCACCCCAGGCTGGCGGCCGGGCCCGCCGCCGCGACGGCCAGGTCGGACCACGGCGTCTGCGGCTCGCCGTCCACGCTCGTGGACCCGCCCAGCACCCACAGCGTGATCTTGCGCACCGGCAGCCCGACCCGCCGGGCGACCAGCGCGTGCGCCGCCTCGTGCACGAACACGCAGGCCAGGAACACCGCGCCGAACCCGGCCGCCGCCGCCCAGTAGAGCGCGGCGCCGTGCCCGGCCGCGACGACCGGCAGCACCGACCGGGCCAGCACGGCGATCACCAGGCCCAGCAAGGGGAACACCGACCAGTGCACTGAGACAGGGATGTCGTGGAACCGCAGGCCCTGCTTCGCCGTGGACACTCTGTCGCACCTCCTGTCACCATCATCGTGCTTTCCGCGCAGCGGCGCAGTAACACTGCTACCCCCGCCGCCGCTGGTCATCCTGCGGCGGCGGGGGTCGTTCGGGCAGGCGGGGCTGACGGCTACTTCTCGGTCCAGGTCTCGCTGCCCGATCCGTTGCAGTCGTAGATGTCGGCCAGGGCCGAGTTCGCGGTCGCGGCGCCGGTCACGCTCAGGCACTTGCCGGACTGGGCGCCGACGATGGTGCCGCCCGCGTTCACGGTCCACTTCTGGTCGGCCGCGCCGGTGCAGGCGTTGATGTCGACGCCGGCCTGGTCGGCGGTCGAGGATCCGGCCACCTCCAGGCACTTGCCGGACAGGGCGCCGACGATCTCGCCGTTCGTCTCGGCCGTCCAGTTCTGGCTGCCGCTGCCGTCGCAGGTGTAGATGTCCGCGGTGGCGCCGCCGGCCGTGGAGCCGCCGGTGACGCTCAGGCACTTGCCGGACAGGCCGCCGACCAGCGTGGTGCCGGCCGCCGAGACGCCGCTGAAGGTGAGGATTTCGGCGCTGCCCGCGGGGATGGTCACGGTCGTGGTGGCGCCGCTGACCGAGAACGTCGCCGCGGTCGGGGCCGGGAGCGCCCCGTTGGACTGCACGCTCTGCCCGCCCAGGGTGATGCCGCTGGTCGCGGACAGGCCGCTCGCGGTCAGGCTCACCTTCTGGCCGGAGGTGTAGGTCGCGCCGAGGTCCAGCTGCAGGGTGCTGGAGCCGTTGCTCGCCGGGTCCTGGATGTCGTCGAGCACGACGGTCATCGTGCCGTCCGGGTGCTGCACCGAGTAGGCGTGCACGGTGGAGGAGTCCGGGTTGGTGACCGTCAGGAACTTGCCGGTGCCGACGTCGTGGACGGCGGCCAGCCCGTAGTACTCGGGCTGCGCGGCGAGGAGGCCGGCCGTGGCGTCGGCCGCGGTCGGGGCGCACAGCGGGGTGTAGTACATGAAGAGGGGTTTGCCGCTGTCGCACTGGATCACGGTGCCGTGCTCGTAGTCCCCGGCCACGCCTTCGCGGGCGGTCAGCAGCTGGTCGTCGATCTCCCACAGGGCGGCGGCGAAGACGTTGCTCACGCCGTCCTGGCCCTCGCAGACCACGGAGTTGCCCTCGTCCAGCACGCCCGGCACCTTGAGTTTCGCGGCCGCCGCGACCAGGTCGTCCGCGGTCGAGGTCTCGTTGTTGTGCGAGGTCAGGCTGAGCAGGTCGGCGATCGTCGGCGGGGTGCCGCCGCAGGCCGCACGCGGGTAGTAGTGGTTCGTCAGCTCGCTGATGTCGGGCTTGGCCAGGGTCTGCTCGTTGGCCACGAAGGCGTTCTGCCAGGAGCCGTTCGGCGCGGCGGCGTTGTCGTCGCCCTCGATCGCCACGCCCGGCGCGGCCTTCTCGATGGCCGCGACGTAGGCCTGGAAGTCGGTGAAGTACTGGGCGGTGTTGCTCGAGTACTGCGAATAGTCGTCGGGTTCGTTGCCGATCTCGATCGCCTGCAGCGAGGTGCCGAGCGCGGCGACCGCGTGCGCGGCCTCGTCGGCCGCGGCGGCGGTGTCGTAGTGCTTCATGTTCACGCCGAGGATCACCTTCCACCCGCTGGCCTTGGTCAGCGTGCCCAGCGCGGTCAGGTCGGCCGGGGTGATGGTGGCGATCGACCAGGACGGCGCGGCCTGCCCGGTGGAGGTCCAGAAGGTCTCGTCGACGGTGTTGCCGCCGATCCGGATCACCGAGGTGCCCAGGGTCTTGAGGTAGGCGGCCAGGTTGCCGCCGGTGAAGCCGGGCAGGGCCAGGTCCGAGGCCTCGTAGGACAGGCCGGGCGAGTCCTGGGCCAGGCTGGTG
Source organism: Actinocrinis sp. (assembly GCA_035943635.1). Taxonomy (GTDB): domain Bacteria; phylum Actinomycetota; class Actinomycetes; order Streptomycetales; family Catenulisporaceae; genus DASZBX01. Next base: position 207,603 of record DASZBX010000106.1, read on the forward strand.
CCGAACGGCGTGGACGAGATGGAGATCACCGGGTCGGCGGCCGGCGTCGCCGCGGGCGTGGTCGCGTTCGCCGTGGTCGTGACGGCCGCGGTCGCGGCCAGGGTGAGCGCCGCCGTGGCCAGGCCGGCCACGGATCGGGACCGGCCTCGCGTCCCGCTGCACCTTTGCAATCGGCTCATAACAATCCTCGTGTCCTGGAACTGTGCCCGGCCGGGGCGGGCCGCTCGCCCGGTCTTCGGCCCCTCGGTGGGCGGTGAAGCGTTCATATGTATGAACGCTGGCTATGTGAGTGAACGAGCGATACGATAGGTCCCATTCCGGCGGCCGTCAACGCCCGGCGCCGAAGAGGCTCGGCCACCTGGTGATGTTCGACTCTGGTCAGTAAAATTGCCCAAAAGCACCAAGCTCGGAAATTTTAGAAACTTTTCCGTCACATCTTGACGGGCTGGACGGCAAAGAGTTATCTCAATCCTACAAATACAAACATCTGGTGTGTGCGGGCAGACGCTGCTGGATCTTCGGCTCGGGCGAGAGCCTTTCCGCGGTACGCACACGCCGTTGTGGACCATGCGCTTTTGCACAGGTGGAGAACGAATGAGATCACGATGGATGATCCCTGCCCTGGTTGCCGCCGTGGGCGTGGGACTGCTGGTCGCACCGCAGGTGGTCCTGGTCCTACCACTGCGCTGGTCACCCACGCGCGCTGGATCGACTCGTCGAGCCCGTACGAGACCGAGTACAAGACGTCCGGCAACGGCAACGTCGTGATCGACCCGAAGTACTGGCAGAGCATCATGAGCTACCTCAGCGCCGCCGGGGTCACGGTCTACGAGCAGGACTGGCTGTGCGCGAACGCCCAGCCGACCTACAACCTGACCGACCCGGACGAGTCCTTCGACAACATGGCCCAGTACGCCGCCGCCGACGGCCTGGCGATTTCGTACATGCTCGAATTCCGGTACGCCAACGGCAGCGGCGCGAACCGGCCGCTGGACATCACCGTCAACGGCGCGGACGTCGGCACGGCGCCGTTCGCCGCGACGGCCAGCTGGACCAGCTGGAACGTCCAGGGCGTGATCGTGCAGCTGAAGTCCGGCGCGAACACGGTCCGGGCCACCGACACCGGCTCCAGCGGCGGGAACATCGACTGGCTCGGCGTCGCCCGCGACGACGTCCAGACGGTTGCCACCCAGAAGGCCACGTTCAGCCTCGCCGCGACCGGCGTGGGCACCGGCCCGGCGTACGTCTACGACCACTTCGGTGGCACCGGCACGCTCGTCGCCCAGGGCGGCAGCGTCAGCGCCGCGGTGTCCGGCGGCAGCTACTGGGTGGTCGCGCCGGTCGGGGCGTCCGGGATCGCGTTCCTCGGCGACGCCGGGAAGTTCGTCTCGCACGGCGACCAGCGGATCGGGCACCTGAGCGACAACGGGCAGATCACCACCACGGTCGCCTTCGCCGCCGGGGAGGGCCCGGTCACCCTGCACGGCCACGCCCCGGCCAAGCCGACCGTCACCGCGAGCACCGGCAGCGTCGGCGCGGTCGCCTACAACACGTCCACGAGCCTGTTCACCGTCGTGGTGACCGCGGCCTCGTCCAACCAGGCGGTCCTGACGATCGCCCCTGATTTTCAGCCGGCCGGGTGGCAGGTCGGCTGAAAAAGTGCGCAGGCACGCCGAGGCCGTACGCGGCCTGTGCCTGCGCACACTGCGGGACGCCCGGACGTCTGGATTCCCAGGCGCCCGGGCGTTCGCGCGTCCGCCTGTCCGTCAGTACACGAATGAGCGGCCTCGACCCCGGCCCGAGCGGATCGGCCCGGCGGCCCGGCCGCGGCCGAGCGGAACTTCGTGCGGTGGAAAGGGGGCCGGCCCGTGTCGGTCGAGGACCTGGACGGCGAGTGGTGGAGCCCGAAGTTCCGGTACGCGTTCCGCCTCGCGGTGCGCGAGCGCTGCGGCTACGCGACGGTGACCAACGCGCCGCGGGTGTACCGGGTCGGCCAGCGCCTGCTGCGGATCGAGTACGTCAACGAGGGCGGGTTCTCCGGCGTGCAGATGTTCGCCGACGGCGGCTGGGTGCCGGTGGTCGCCCTGCTGGCCGGCCCGGACGAACTGCGGATGACCGGGGGCTGCTTCAGCTGGCGGATGCACCGGGTCCCGCAGGACGAGGTCGCCCAGGACACGGTCCTCGCCTTCGCGCCCCGGCGCCGACGGCTCGGATTCCCCGGCCGGGCAACGAAATAAGCTTCGCGGCCGGGCCGCGCCGGCGCGCCCGAATGCGTGGCCTGCGACCACGGCCGGGCCGGTCGCGCGGCGCCTGCGGGATCCGGTCCAGTTCGTAGCGGAGGATGGAGGCGATGGGTCCGGTAACGCGGCGCCTGCGCGATCCGGCCCGGACTCCGGCCGCCGCGGGCGGTCCGCGCCGCGCCGACCGCCTAATCGACCTTGTCGCAGCGTATTGCCATGAGCCGGGTCCGTTGCCATATTGGTGTTTGGCCCTGCCGTGTCGGGGCCGTGTCCGAGTCCTCATATCGCCGCCGCCCCTGCGCCGACGCGGCGCGATCTCCCCTGCGCTGAAAAGGGTACCCCCATGATCCGCACGTTCCTCGCCGCCGCCGCGACCACCGTCGCCACCACCGCCCTCGTCCTGGCCGCGACCGGTCCCGCGGTCGCCGCCGCCGCGCCCGTCCGGGCCGCCGCGCCGGCCGCCTGCGTCACCACGGCCGCCATCACGGTCAACTCCTTCTCCTTCAACCCCGCGCAGGTCGTCCCCGGCCAGTCCTCCACCGCGAACCTGTACACCACCAACTGCACCGGCGTGACCCAGGCGACCCAGGAGACCTGGACCGGCCAGTACCTCAGCGCCTCGGGCGCCGGCCTGCCGTCCGGCTGTCCGGTGATCGACCCGCTGCTGCGCCCGGTGACTTACGCGCCCTACCAGGCGGTGCTCACCTCCACCTCGTACCTGGTCCTGTCCGGCTGCACCGCGAACGCGCTGAAGGTCACGGTGCGCATCACCGGCACCGGCGGCGTCCTGATCAACCAGGCCTCTGCGACGCTGGCCATCAAGCAGTAGCGCTACCCGTCGCCGTGGTCTGACACCGGGGCGAGCATGGCGGTGGCGGCGTTCGTGGCCACCTCGGTCAGGTCGCGCACGTCGCCGCCGTCCTCCACGATCGTGGCGGTCAGCTCGCGGATGCCGCCGAGCAGCAGCAGGGCCGCGGGGCGGGTGAACGGGCCCGCCCCGGCCCGGTGGAAGGCCTCGGTGTCGGTCAGGCGCAGCAGCAGCTCGGTCAGCGAGTCCATCGCCTCGCGCTGTATCGTCCGGGCCAGGGTGCCCAGCGCCGGCAGCTCCCGGATCCAGCTGAGCGTGATCTCCGGCTCCGAGGCCACCGAGTCGACGTACGCCTGCACCGCCTGGCGCACCTGCCGCCGCCAGGGCGCGCCCTGGTCCACCGAGGACTCGATCCGCTGCCGGATCTGCTGGTTGGTCGAGTACAGCAGCGCGACGTAGCACTCGTCCTTGCTGGGGAACTCCGCGTAGAAGGTCCGGCGGGAGGTGTGCGCGTGCCGGACGATGTCGGCGACCGTGGTGTCGCGGTAGCCGCGCTCCCGGATCGACACGGCCAGGCCCTCGATCAATCGCAGCCGGAACGCCGCCCCGCGCTCGTCCGGCGGCGCGCCGGGGTCCGCGGCGGCGGCATCGGCGTCGGTTCCGGGGGCGGTAGTCATCCCTGACACGCTATCCCATCAGCGCGCGGGGCAGTACCCGGCCGCGCGCCACGAGTTGTGCCGGGCGGTACCCGGCAGTACCGTCAAAACGGTACGCACGAGTACCACCCTTGGAGAGGACAGGCGATGGCTGACACGGTGACCGGCGCCGCGACCGGGACCACGGCGCAGGCCGCAGACGACACGGAGCCCGGGCTCATGGCCGCGGTGACGACGACGGCCCCGGCCAGACCGGCCGCCAGACCGGCCGCCGCGAGGACACCCACCCGGGCCAGGCCCGCCGCGGCCCCCGCGGCCGCCGTCACCACGACCTCCTCGCCGATACCCGCCCCGCGCCCGACCATCCCGCCCGGCCCCGGCCTGACCAGCCGCCTGCACGGGATCTCGTTCGCGTTCAACCGCCGCAAGACCATGGCCCGGATGCACCAGAAGTACGGCTCCGCGTTCACCCTGCGCCTGCCGCTCTACGGCCAGACCGTCTTCATCAGCGACCCCGCCCTGGTCAAGCAACTGTTCACCTCCGGCCCGGACCTGATCGGGAACATCGAGCCGAACCTGGGCAAGGTGCTCGGCCGCGGCTCCTTCTTCAACCTCGACGGCGCCGCGCACAGACGCCAGCGCAAACTCCTCCTGCCGCCCTTCCACGGCCGCCGGGTGCTGACCTACGAGAGCATCATCGAGGAGGAGACGCTGCGCGAATGCGCGAACTGGCCCGAGAACGAGCGGTTCGAGACCCTCGCGCCGATGATGCGGCTGACCCTGAACGCGATCCTGCGCGCCGTCTTCGGCGCCGAGGGCGAGCAGTTCGAGACCCTGCGCGACCTGCTGCCGCCGATGATCGAGCTCGGCTCCAAACTGGTCGCGCTGCCCGGCCCGCAGGTCGACCTGGGCCGGTGGAGCCCGTGGGGCCGCTACCACGCCTACCGCCGACGCTTCGACGAGGTCGTCGACACCCTGATCAGCAAGGCCCTGGCCGACCCCGGCCTGGACGAACGCAACGACGTGCTCTCCCTCATGCTCCAGGCCCGCTACGACGACGGCTCGGCGATGCCCCGCAGCGACGTGGCCGACCAGCTCGTCACCCTGCTCGCCGCCGGGCACGAGACCACCGCCACGACCTTGTCCTGGGCGGTCGAACGGCTGCGCCGGCACCCGCAACTGCTGGCCCGGCTGGTCGCGGAGGCCGACGCGGGCGGCTCGGAGCTGCGCCGGGCGACCATGCTGGAGGTGCAGCGCTGCCGCCCGGTGATCGACCTGACCGCGCGCAAGGTCAAGGCCCCCTCGCTCCCGCTCGGCCGCTGGTCCCTCCCGCGCGACTACAACGTGCTGGTCGCGATCACCCTGGTGCACGGCGACGACGCGGTCTTCCCGGACGCGGCCGCGTTCGATCCGGACCGTTTCGTCGGAGTGAATCCGGATACGTACTCCTGGGTCCCGTTCGGCGGCGGCACCCGGCGCTGCATCGGTGCGGCCTTCGCCGCGATGGAGATGGACGTCGTGCTGCGGACCCTGCTGCGCGAGTTCGACTTCGCCGGCACCGACGAACCGGCCGAGGACTGGCACTCACGCGGCGTGGCGTACGCTCCGTCCGAGGGCGGCGTCGCGGTGGTGCGCCGACGCCGGCCGGCACCGGCAGGACAGGGCGCCGAAAGCCCGGAGGCCGACTAGAAGGAGACCCGCGGATGGCCAGGCGACAGCTCAGGACGATCAGCGGGCGTGCGGTGATGGTCACCGGCGCCGGATCGGGAATCGGCCGGAGCCTGGCCCGCCGGCTGTCTGGGGCCGGATCCCCGGTCGCGATCGCCGACAACGACGCGCAGGGCCTGGACCAGACCGCCCGGTCGCCCCCGACCCGGGGATGCCGACCCGGCCGCTGCTGGACTTCTCGGCCGGATACGTGCTGCGCGCCGCCGACCAGTTACCCAAGAGCGGCCCGAACGCGCCGTGGCGGCTGGGCATGAACTACGCCCACGACCTGCTCACACTTCGCCACGGCCGGATCCAGGACGGCGTCCTGCAGTTCTCCGCGCCGCCCCGATCGGCCGGCTGACCGTCACCGCCCGGCCCCGGCCAGCGCGTGCGGCGCGGCGGGCATCGGCTGCACCAGGTGGCTGATCTCGTCCGTCGCCGCCCCCTGCGCGGTCAGCTGGGCCAGCCGGCGCAGCGCGATCCCCTCCCGCAGCGCCCACGGGCACAGATGCAGGTACGGCAGGCTGAGCACGTCCATCACGGCCTCCGCGACGATCGCCCCGGCCAGGATCTGCCCGGCCCGGGTCGGCGGGACGCCCTTCACCGCGATCCGGGTGCTGGTGTCCATCGACGCCAGCTTCGGGATCTGCCGGCGCACCGCGTCCCGGCTCAGCATCCGCCGCCCGCTCGGCCCCTGCGCCCCGGTCAGCTTCGCCAGGTGCGCGAAGATCCGGGACGTGGCCACCGCGTACGGCCGCGGCGGCACGGTGAACCGGGAGGAGAGCTCGGCGGCCAGTTCCAGCGTGACCTGCCGGCGCAGCGCCAGCACGGCCGCCCGGTCCGGCGGGTCGCCGGTCAGCCGGGCCCGGGTCAGCCGGGCCGCGCCCAGCGGCAGCGACACCGCGCAGTCCGGTTCGGCCCCCGCCCCGGCGGCCAGTTCCAGCGACCCGCCGCCGATGTCGGCCAGCAGCAGCCCGCCGACCGACCAGCCCAGCCAGGCCCGCGCGGCCAGGAAGGTCAACCGGGCCTCGTCCTGCCCGGACAGGAACGCCAGCCGCACCCCGGTCGCGTCGAACACCCGCTGCACCGCCTGCTGCTGGTTCGACGCGTCCCGCACCGCCGAGGTGGCGAAGGAGATCAACTCCCGGGCCCCGTGCCCCCGGGCCGCCTCGGCCGCCTCGCCCACCGCCGTCACCAGCCGCTCCAGGGCGGGCTTGCTGATCTTCCCGTCGGTTCCGGCCGCCTCGCTCAGCCGGGTGGGGAACTTGACCGAGACGGCGGTGCGGATCGGCTGCCCGGGCGACAGGTCGATCACGTTGAGGCGGGCCGAGACCGAGCCGGTGTCCAGGATGGCGATGCGCATCCAGACGCAATACCCGAATATCGAGGCGATCAACCTGAACCTGTGGTCACAGATCACGACGCGCGGACAACCCGCCCCCGCGAGCGCCCCGCACGGCCCGCGTCCGTACGGATGCGCCGGGCGGATCCGGGCGGGGATGCGCGGGCCGCCGGTGGGTAGGTGCGGAGGGACTCTGATCGGCCGATGCAGCCAGTGGCGAAGGAGCGGCGAAGCGTGCGTAAAGTGAGAACGGTGCTGGTGGACGGCTGGGACAGGTTCAGCGCCGCGGATCCCGGGCTGCTGCGATTGTCCAGCGCGTCGACCACCGTCGGCTCCATCCTCGTGGTGCTGCTGGTGCTCGCGCTGTTCGACACGCCGGAGACCCTGCTCGTCGCCGGAGCACTCAGCGCGATGTCCGCGTCGTTCGCGATCAGCGACCCGCGCCCGCGCGACCAGGCGGTCACGCTCGCGTGGGGCCTGGCGGTCGCGGCCGCCGTGGTGACCGCCGGGGCCGAACTGGTGACGGTCCGGGCCGCCGCCGATGTCGCGTTCGTGCTGGTCATCTTCTTCGCGGTCTACGCCCGACGGTATGGGCCGCGCGGCACGGGACTGGGCGTGATCGGCTTCCAGCTGTACTTCGTCTCCCAGTTCACCCACGCGGACCCCGCGACGCTGCCGCGCCTGTACGCGGTGCTGGTCCTGGCCTTCGCCTCGGCCGCCGTGGCCCGCTTCGGCCTGGTCCGCGCCACCCCGGAACGGGTCCTGGGCCGGTTGGGACGCGCGTTCCGCTCCCGGCTCGCGGCGCTGGTCGAGGCCGTCGCCGAGGTGGCCGAACTCGCCGGACAGGCCCCGGCCCAGTCGCAGGCCGCGGCCGAAGCGGCGGCGGACGCGCTGCGCAAGCGGTCCGCCCGGCTGCACGAGTGCGCACTGATGATCCAGGCCCGGCTGGAGGTCAGCGTTCCGGACGAGCAGACCGCGACCCTGATCGAGCACCGCGTCGCCGAAGCGGAGATCGCCGCCGAACGACTGGGCCGCCTCGTCCTGCGCGCACACCCCTCGTGGACGGCCGGAACGCCGCTCTCGACGGAACCCGCCGACCTCCCCGCGACGCAGCTGCTGACCCGTGAGCTGCGGCGACTGCACGCATTGGTGCTGCGGAACCTCTACGGCCCGCAGCCCCCGGGGTTCCACGCGGCCCGCGACGAACTGCTCGGCTACCGCGACGGCAACCACCTCCCGGCCGCGGCCCCGCCCGTCCAAGACGCGTTCCGCGCCGTCGGCGAACTGTCCCGGGCCATCCTCGGCCTGCGCCTGGCCCTCGGCTACGAGTCCGAGAACCTGCCCGAAGCCGCTTCAGAACCCGCGGCCGTCTCCACTTCCACTTCCACGGACGCGCCCGCACCCACAGTGGCGCCCGCGCCCGGGTCCACTTCCACGTCCACCTCCACCTCCGACCTGGAAGAGGAACTCGAAACGGAGGCCGCCTGCCTCCAGCTCCAGGACCCGGCAGCCTCCCCGACCCCGCCCCAGACCGGCCTGCACCGCCTCACCACCCGCCTGGCCTGCCAGGTCACGGCCGGTTCGGCGCTGGCGATCCTGGGCGGCGAACTGCTCTCCCCGCAACGCTGGTACTGGGCCGTCCTCACCTGCTGGGTCGTGTTCATGAACACCTCCTCCACCGGAGACATCCTGGTCAAGGGCTACCGCCGCCTCGCCGGGACCGTCATCGGGGTCCTGGCCGGAGCAGCCCTGGCCCAGGTGGTCGGCGGCGACTCACGCATCGCCTTCGCCCTGGTCATCGTGTGCGTGTTCGGCATGTTCTACACGGCGCCGCTCTCGTACACCCTGATGTCGTTCTTCGTCACGACCATGATCGGCGTGCTCTACTCGCTGCTGGGCATCTTCAGCGCCGGGGTGCTCGTACTGCGGATCGAGGAGACGGCAGTCGGCGCAGCCTGCGGATTCCTCGCCGCGACCCTCGTCCTGCCGATCCAGATCAGCAGACGCACCGACATCCAGCTCGCCGACGTCCTGGACAAACTGCGCCTGACCCTCACCCTCGCCGTCGCCCGGTTGGCCGCCGGACCTGATGGGCCATTCAGGGGGTTCCCGGCGCCGGCCGACGCCCTGCTGGACCAGGACGTCGTGCATGCGACCCGCGGCCTGGACGCCGCGCTGGACACGCTGCGCGCCTCCGTCGAACCGATCACCCACCCGGCCAGCCCGCTGCGGGCCAGGCGCCGCCGGGCCCGGTACGTGCTCGGCGTGCTGGAAGGCTGCGCGTACCACGTCCGGAACCTGGCCGCGGCCGCCGAACTGAGCCACGGCGACCCGCGCTTCGGCCCCGAGCCGAGGCTGACCCCGGTCGGCCTGCGGCTGGACCGCAATGCCCGGGTGCTGGCCGAATTCGTGCGCAGCGAGGGGAAACAGGCCGGACGGTTGGCGAGCGACCCGGATGTTCTGATCGTCTTCAGCAGCCCGGCCGGGCCCGGGCCCGGGCGCGAGTCCGAGGCCGAGTCCGAGGCCGGCGCCCAGACCACTGACCGGGTCGTGGCCGTACCCGAAGGCCTGATCGCCTGGCGGGTCGTATCCCACCTGCAACGCATAGACGAAGCCCTCCTGGGCCTGGCCCGCCCGCTAGGCCTGCCCCACGAGTCCTCCGCTGAAGCCGCGACCGACCCCGACACCGACACTAGCCCCGATTCCGACCCCGACAACGGCGCCGGTCCGGCCGCCGCCCCCGGCGCCGAGACCGCAGCCAGGGACCGAGCCGCCGCCAACGCGCGCTAACCCTCCAGCCGCGACCCCACCCCAACTGCCACTACTTCTCCTCATCCTCATCGATCAGCGCGTGCTTCGGCACCGGCACCATCTTCGACATGGTGAACAGCACCTCCAGCGACAACGTCACCGCGACGTCCGACTCGATCGCCGACTTGGTCTGCTCCAGGGCGAACGCCAGCGCGTTCACACACGGGATATGGCGCTGCGCCACCGGCAGGCCGAGCTCCTCCTGCACGGCCGTCACCGCGTCGCGCAGGTCGAACGCCGCCTTCAACGGCAGGATCGCCGGCTTGTTGCGCTCGGGCACGGTCGTGGCCACCTCACCCCACGGCGCCTGACCGAAATTCGTCACCACGTGCTTGAACAGGTCATCCATCGAGCCGAACAACTCGATCGGGAACACGTCCGGGACCAGCCGCTCGACCAGGATCCCCAGTGCGCTGTCCGCGGGCAGCCCGGTGAACGAGGCCTTGTCGCCGCTCAGCACGTCGTTGATCGCCGCGCCGAGGATCGCGCCGCCGGGGTTCAGGTCGTTGAACTCCACGTCCACGATGCCCGACGCGACCAACACCGCCTCGCCGGCCGCCGAGGCCAGCAGGGTGAGGTAGTCCTCGACCCGGACCCGTCCGGTCTCCTCGTCCTTGACCATGCTCAGCGCATACCCGGCCAGGTCCCGGGCGACGGCGCGCAGCCGGTCGGAGGGTTCCGGCAGACGGGGAATCTCGGGATTCCCGGGTAGTACGGGTACTGCGAATGCTGCGGGTATTCCGGGAGTTTCAGCAGTTTCAGATGCACCGGGTTCTTCAGGTGCCCCGGGCGTTTCAGGCGTCTCGGATTCCACCATGCTCCTGATCTCCGACGGATTGAGCCGACCCCCTGCGAGCGGTCCGCGGGCCGAGGATACAAGGTCTCGCCCCTGCGCGTGGCCAGTCCGCGCAAATCCGCAAAGCGGCCGATCGGTGGACGGGCAAAGCCGTGACGTCCGGAAACACCACCGGCAATTCGCGCCTTTGTTTGAAATTCCCTGAGGGGGCAACCGGAACGCAACTATTCCAAGGAGGGCATAGTGTCCGCCATTATCATTGTCATCATCGCCGTCATCGTGGTGGCCTGCGTGGCCGTCGCGTACCGGGCCTCGCATCGCAAGAAGCTGCGAGCCTCGTTCGGCCCCGAGTACGACCAGCTGGTCCAGGCCGGCGGCAGCAGCCGCGAAGCCGACCGCGAACTGGTCCGACGCAAGCACGAGCACGCCAAGCTCGACCTGAAGCCGATCAGCGAGCAGGACCGGGTCGAGTTCCTCCAGTCCTGGGAGCACCTGCAGGCCTCGTTCATCGACGACCCGGTGTTCTCCATGAACAGCGCCGAGAACCTGGTGTCCCGGGCCCTGGAGGTCCGCGGCTACCCGGGCGGCGACCGCGAGGAGCAGCTCGCGCTGCTGTCGGTCGAGTACAGCGGCAAGCTGAGCGACTACCGCGCCGCGCAGGACGTCAAGCGCCGGGTGGAAGCCGGTGCCAACGATGAGGTTGTCACCACCGCCGACGTTGATGCCGACTCCGAAGCCGGTGTCGACCCGACTGCGGCTGCGTCCACGACCGCTGCGACGACTGCCGGTCCTGCCACCACCGAGGACATCCGGCAGGCGCTGCTCGCCTACCGCGCGCTCTTCGACGAGCTGATGTCGTCGTCCGGCACCGGCGTCACCCGCCCGCCGGTCCCCGGCACCGAGACCGGCACCGGTGTCGGCGCCGAGACCAGTGGCGCACTGGGGTCCGTCACCGTACCTGCCCAGGAATGGTCCGTCCCGCTGGACGAGCCCGTCAACCAGAAGGTCGAGCACTGATATGGCAACCAGACTGAACAGCCCCGGCACGCACACCGAGGACGACGAGCCGGAGCGCACACACGACGCCGCCGGCTACGACAGCACCCTCGACGACGAATACGACGACGCGCTCGGCAGCGAGGCCCGCGCCGTCCCGACCGGCAACGAGCACGAGTCGGCGGCTGAGGTGGAGGCCGAGCGTGCGGGCGACGCCGATTCGGTGGAGGGCCGGAACGAGGCCGAGGCCGAGGGCGACGAGCACACCGACGAGTTCGCGAAGAACTTCGGGAACCGCAACCAGCTCGAGAACGAGCCCGGCGACGAGTTCGCCGCCGACCGCACGGCCGGGCCCGGCGAGCACCCGGACATGGTCGTGGAGCCCGACCCGTACCAGCTGACCAGCCCGATCCCCGGCCAGCCGAACTCCGGTCCGGTGCTGACCATGCCGGGCGCCGAATCCGACGCCGAGGCGGACTCCGCCCTGGGGTCGGGCTCGGAACTGGACCGCGCCCACGACCTCGACCACGAGCCCGGGTCTGGGTCCGCGTTTGAGTCTGAGGTTGGGGCCGAGTCCGGGAACGAGTCGCGATTCGGCCAGGAGCGGCAGGTCGTCGGCGCCGCAGCCGACACCCGCGATGTCGACTCCGGCCTGGACGAGGCCGAGGGCCGCGACCAGTTCGACGAGGCCGCCGGTACCGAGGACGTCGCCGACTACGACGACAGCGCCGCGGGGTACGAGCTGGCCGAAGAGGAAGGCGTCAACCCGCCGACCCCGGCGACCGACGACCCGGCGCTCGCGGCTTCGCCGTCGGCCACTGCCGTGCCTTCGGTAGCGTCGGCTTCTTCGACCTCGCTGGCTGGTGCCGGTGCGGCCTCGGCGCCTGGCGCGGTCGGTGCGGTGTCCGCATCCGGGAACGGCGGGCTGCTGTCGGCCGAGGCGCAGGAGGAACTGCTCCAGCGTTGGACGGCCATCCAGGTGTCGTTCGTCGACGGCCCCGCCGACTCGGTCCGCGCTGCCGACACCCTGATCCGGGACATCGGCACCGCCATCCAGAACGCCATCCACGAGCGCACCGACCAGCTCACCGGTTCTTGGCAGGGCACTGCCGATACTGAGCAGCTGCGGCTGTCCTTGCAGGAGTACCGGGCGTTTTTGAGTGTGGTTCTGCCGAAGCAGTAGCCGGTTTGTAGGAGCTGCAAGCTGGAGGGCGTGTCGCCCGGGCGCCGTATTGTGCGCCCGGGCACGCTTGTGTTTTGGGGTGGGGGGGTGTCGGGGTTGCTGCTCGCGGGTGGTTGTGGGTTGCGCCGCCATATCGGCTCACGTCTACTGCTATGCCTCCGGCGGGCCCGGAACCCCCAAGGATCCATAGGTTCGTGGGCCGGGTTCGGCTGGCGTTGGTGGTTACGTGGGTGGTGTCGGTTTCGGATCCTCGGGGGCCCTGTCGAATCTCAGAATGACGCATCGACCAGGCCCTATCAACTCCCGGGCTGGTTGTCTCGGGTGGTCTGCTCGCCGTAGTTGGTGGGTTGGGTTCGGGAGTTGACAGGTCCTGCTCGATACGTCGTTCTAAGCTTCGCCAGGGCCACCGAGGATCCGAAACCGACGGGAGAGTTGTGCGCGGCGGGCCGCGCAATCCCTCTAACTACCGCAGTAGTAGGGCGAACCATGCTGCTGCTATGGCGAGCAGTGGCCGCGCTGGGTAAGTGCTCGCGTGAGTGCGCTGTTTCGGCGGCCTGGTACATGCGGCTGGCGGAGAGCGGACTGAAGTCGATGTGTATCCCGCTGCCGCTGCTACTCCAATCGTAGTGAGCGGCCCACGGTGCATCAGCCAACTGTCGCCTGCCGCACGAACCAAGACGTCGAAACAGCGCACTAGCGCGGGTACTTGTCCAGCGCAGTCGCACCCGCCGTAGCAGCTGTATGGTTCGCTCGACTGCTGCGGTATTTCAGGGGATTGCGCGACTCTCGCGCGAGGCTGGGCCACCGAGGATCCCGATCCGACACACCCAAAAGGTAACCCACCACCCAAAAAGACCGGTCCATGGGGATCCTTGGGGGTTCCTGGCCCGCCGGAGGCACAGTAGTAGACGCACGCTGATATGGCGACGCTACCGAGCATGAACCTCAACAGTCCGACCATCAGGATCAGTAATCAGATGCAACCCCGAATACAGCGGCGGACTAACAGATCCACCCTGAACAACAAGCCCCAACCGCAAAGTATCAGTCCGCCGATCAACTCGAGCCGGGTAGAGCTCGAAGACCGTGCCATCAGCCAGAGTCGCGGCGTAGTGCTCGGGCCCCAATCCATGCTGCTCGACGACGAACACCAGACCAAGGCTCGCATAGAAGTCACGGCAGGCTTCCAACTGCGGCGTATAGATCACCAGCAGGTTCATGTGGATCGGGCTAGGACGGGTCATGGGCGCGGCCTGGTCTCCCTCGGGAACGGGAGTCTGAGCCTAGCGCGGCACATGCCCAAACCGCGGCCACCGCTACTACTACAGAGTTACACAGCCACCACTATGGCCACCCCATCGGCTACTGCGGCAGATACAACAAGGGCCACCAGGGCCACCAGGCCACCAGGTGCACGGGTACTGCCTAGTGAAGTGAGATGCCCGCCGCCTAAGCAGTCAGCTCACGCCGACCAGTCCCAGCGGCCAAAGCAGGCGCATCCTTATCCCGTCCGCCGCCACGCCAAAGCCGCAGCGGCCCGCGTCGGCGCTGCTCTGCCATCATCCGATCCAACCCGGCCAAACTCTGCCGCACCGCGAACGTAGCCGGGTGCTCGGCGCCGAGGACCTTCTCCCGTCCGACCAGGGCCGTTTCATACAACACCCGAGCCTCCTCGAACCGCCCAGCCGACTCATACGCGAAAGCAAGGTTGTTGTACGACGCAAGCGTGTCGACGTCCAGTGGCCCAAGGAACCGTCGGCGGTCGGCGAGCGTCCTCTCATACAGTGCGACGGCGTCCTGAGTCCGCCCGGCCGACTCGTACGCATACGCCAGGTTGTTGCGCAGAATCAAGGTCTCGCGATGATGGGGACCGAGCGCGAATTCGCTGTGCTGGACAGTCTTCTCATACTGCCGCACCGCCTCCTCATACATCCCGGCCGACTCGCACGCGAAGGCTAAGTTCCCGCGCACGTCCCGCGTATCCGGGGCGTTCGCGCCGAACAGGCGTTCGCAGCCGTCCAGTGCGATCTGGAACATCTCGACCGCCTCATCAAGTCGGTCGGCGGCTTCAAAAGCATTGGCCAGGTTGACCTGGAATTTCAGCGTGTCCGGCTGGTCCGGGCCGAGAATGCGCTCGCAGTCGACGAGGGTCTGCTCGTACAGCGCCACCGACTCATCGTGGCGGCCCGCCTGACCATAGACGAACGCAAGGTTGTTGCGCGAGGTGAACGTATCCGGGTGCTCGTCGCCGCGAGACCGCACATAGTCTTCGAGGGTCCGCTCATACAGCGCGATCGACTCGTCGATGTGCCCCGCCCGGCCGTACACGAACGCGAGATTCCCGCGGCAGGCCAACGTATCCGGGTGATCGCGGCCGAGCAGTCGTTCGTGGGCGGAGACCGTCCTCCGGGCGAAGTCGAGCACCGGTTTCGGCAGGTCCAGGCCGCTGAGTCGGAACACGGCCGCGCCCTGCAACTCCAGCACCCGGCGCGCAACGCCCTGGTCGACCACCCCCTGCGGCGTCTGGTCGGCGAGCTCGGTCAGATGGTCGCCGAGGGATTCGGCGTGGGCGCCCCACGCGGCGAGTTCCGCATGCGGCCCGGCCCAGGTTCCCATGCCGGTGAATCCGCCCGGATCCTCGTCCGCCTCGGCCGGCGGCTCCCCGGCGAGCAGCCCGCTGGCCGACCGGGCCAGCACCCAGCCCATGGTCCCGGACTCCAACGCCCGCGCGCGGATCAGCCTGCTGACGGTCGGGTGCACGGTGACGTTGCGCCCGCCGTCGTCGAACGACACCAACGCCGCGTCGGCCAGCCGGATCAGTGCGCCGCGGACCACCGACACGGCGTCCGGATCATGATGATGCTCCGGTGCTACGGCCGCGCACAGCATCTGGTGCCCGGCGCCGCCGGAGTCGAGCACGCTGAGCGATTCGACCAGTGCCCGGTTCAAATCCCGGTACCAGGCGTCCGGGGTGGGGTCCTCGACCCCGGCCAGGGCGAGCAGTATCGCCGCCGCGATGCCGCGACGGTACGGCTGGTCCTGCCCGGGCCCGAGCAGCTGGTGGTTGTGATACGCGTACCAACGCTCAAGATACTGCCCATACCCGACCCGCTGGCCAGCCATGAGCCCGGCCGCGAGGGCGAGCGTGAGCGGGAAGTAGTCCAACGCTGCGGCCAGCCGGTCGGTCCGGATGTCGGCGCCGAAACCGGTCTGCCGGCTCAGGAACTCCCTCGCCTCATCCGGGGTGAACACGCCCGCCTCGACCGTCTCGCCGAGCGCCCGCAGGCCGCGCTCCCGGCCGACCACCACCGCCTGCGCGCCCCCGCCGGCCGGCAGCCAGGGCCGGAGCCCGGACGGGTCGCGGACGTTGTCGTAGACCAGCAGCGACTGGCCGCGGCGGCGGCGCAGCCAGGCCAGCAGCCGGGTCGCGGCCTGACGCGGCGGGTCGTTCGGTCCGGCCGCGCCCAGGGCGACGCCGAGCCGGGCTAACTGGCGCACGATCTGCGCCTCCTCGTCGGGGCCGGGCTGCACGGTGATCCACGCCACGACCGGCCAGCCCTGGGCGGCGCAGGTGCGCGCGTAGGCTGCGGCCAGGTGCGTCTTGCCCATCCCGGCCAGGCCGGTGACCACGCACGGCGCGCCGTTCCCGGCCCCGCGTTCGGCGGCGGCGCGGATCTGGTCGACCAGTGCCTCGCGCGGCTGCCAGCGGCGCGGTTCGACCGGCAGTGCGCCCAGGCGCAGGGTACGCAGCAGCAGGGCCGGTTCGGGCGGGGCCGGCGGTTCCGGGGTGCCGGGCGCGGTCGGGGCGACCGGCCGAGGCGCGGCCGGGACCGTCGCCAGTGCCGCATGTGCCAACGCACTCACCTCTCGCGCTCAAATCGGCCCGCAAGTCGGCACGCTAATTGCCGTTTTCCGCGAAATCAATACTTCGGTAGGCGCGCAACGCCGAAGAGTGGGGTTTTTCCTGTGAGGGTAAGGGTTTTCGGGACGGCTCGGGCGGGAACTGCGCAATCAGAGCGGAATCAGCGGAATTGAGCGCCATCCGGCCGCATCACGCCCGCGTCAGACCGCACCCGGCGCGTCAGGCTCAGGCGGCGAGGTGCTGGGCCAAGCGGGCCAGCAGGCCCGCGCCGAGCGGGGAGGCGAACCAGGCGGTGTGGTCGACCAGGTACTGATAGGCGAGGTCGGTGTTCTCCACTGAGCCGGTGACCCCGGCGAAGTAGTCGATCTCGCTCAAGGCGAAGTCGATCTGGCACAGGGCCAGCAGATCCGGCAACGCGCGTCGCTCGGTCGGCGACAGCGGGCGCACTTGCTGGTAGCCGTCGAGCAGTGCGGCGGCGCCGTCGAAGTGCACGGCTGCCGCGCCCTGGGTCGGCAGTTCCAGCCACTCGATCGCGTTGCGTTCGATCGCGACGGCCAAATCGTGCACGGCGAACGCGCGGTCGGCCAGGCCGAAATCCAGGACAGTGGTGACCGAGATGGCATCGTCTCCGCTGGTCCAGAGCAGATTGGACGCGTGGAAGTCGTTGTGGGTCCACAGCGGCGGCAGGTCGGCCAAGAGCGGCTGGAGCCGGCGGTGGAACGGTACATGCCAGCGTTCGACTTCCCTCTGCCACGGCCGCGACGCCAGGTCCGCAGCCACGGCCGGGCGTACTGCCGCATAGGCGCGGACGGACTCGGCCAGGTCGACCCCCCGGGCCACCCCGAAACCGGCGACCAGCGGCTGCGGCGAGCGCGGGGGAGCGGCGTATCCCTCGGCGGCCTGGTGCAACTGGGCCATGGCGCGCCCGGCGGCCGCCGCGTGGCGCACGTCCGTGAACGGCGACCACGAGATCGCGTCCCGGTACAGGTCCTCGCCTTCGCCGACCGAGTGGACTTCGTACGTCCACTGTCCGCGCTCGATCGCGGAACGGCCGTCGGCGTCTTCGAGGACGTCGACCACGGCCGCGCCACGCGACCGCAGATGTTGGAGGAAACGGTGCTCCTCCAACAGCCCGGCGGCGGTGCGCACGGAAACATGGTGGCGTTTGACGAAAACACGGCTGCGACGCAGCGTGCGAACCAAAGCCGCAGCCGACAGAGGCCGCGGGGAAAGCCAGTCGATGGCCTGAGCGCCGCCCAGCGCAGGGAAGCCGCGCAGCAGGTCGTCGCACTCGGCCGGGGTGAGCGGGGGCCAGTCGGCGGCGACCGGTTCCGTCCCCATGCCGTGCACGAGATGCGCCTCGGCCGCCGCGGTTGCCGCTGCGGTCACCGGGCCGGGTCCGATGCGTCGGCGGCGACGACGGGCTCGGCGGCATCCATGTCCAGCGCGCCGAGCGCCTCGAGGACGGTCTGCTCCAGCCGGGCGAACTCCGGCAGCCGGAACGTGGCCATGGTCCGGGGCCGCTCGAACGGCACCTCGATCCGTGCCGTCACGCTCGCCGGCCGCGCGGACAGGACGTGCACTGCGTCGGCGAGGAAAACCGCCTCACGGATGTCGTGCGTGACCAGCAGCACCGTCCAGCCGAAGCGTTCGCACATCCCGGCCAGCCACAGCTGCATCTGGCTGCGGGTGAGCGAATCGAGTGCGCCGAACGGCTCGTCGAGCAGCAGCACCGGACGGTCCATCACCACGGTCCGCAGCAACGCCGCCCGCTGCCGCATCCCGCCGGACAGCTGCGCCGGATACGCCCGCTCGAACTGGCCGAGCCCGAACTCGGCGAGCAGCGCGGACACCTTCGCCCTGGCCTGCGCGGCGCCCACGCCCTGGACCTCCAGGCCCAGCGCCGCGTTGGCCGCGACCGTGCGCCACGGGAAGAGCAGGTCCTTCTGCGGCATGTACGCGACCAGGTCGCTGTGGCCGATCGCGGGGCGCCCGTCGATCAGGACCTCGCCGCCGGTCGGACGGTCCAGGCCCGCGATCACGTTGAACAGGGTGGACTTGCCGCTCCCGCTCGGGCCGATCAGCGCGGCGAACTCGCCCGCCCGGACCGCCAGATCGACCCCGGCCAGGACGTCGATCGTGCCGGGGCCCGAATCGCGGCTGCGACTGCGGCCGAGGCCAAGGCCCCGGCCGCGTTTCCCGGCGCCATCAGCCCCCGAACCCGTGCCCGGGAACGACTGCGTCAGTCCGCGCACCTCCAACAGCGAGGTCATCAGTACCGCCCCGCCCGGTCCGGGGCGTACCGGCTCCGGCGCACGTGCTTGCGCCACGGCATGACCAGCCGCTCGATCGCGAACGTCGCCGCGAACAGGATCACGCTCAGCACCGACGTCACCAGCACGGCCGCGAACACCAGATCGGTCCGGAACCCGTTCTGCATCTGCTGGATGTAGATCCCGAGCCCGTCATAAGCCCCGGCGTACTCCGCGAAGATCGCCCCGCCGACCGCGTACGTGATCGCCACCCGCAGCCCGGTGAAGAAGAACGGCAGCGCCCCCGGCACCCGCACCTTCACGAACGCCTGCCACCTGCTCGCGCCCATCGACCGCAGCAGCCGCATCGCGTCCTCGTCCGTGGCGGCGAAGCCCTCGCCCAGCGACACGGTCAGCGGGAAGAACGTGGCCAGCGCCACCAGCAGCAGCTTCGGCAGCAGGCCGAACCCGAACCAGATGATGAACACCGGCGCGATCACGATGATCGGCAGGGTCTGGGAGACGATCAGCCACGGGTACACCGCGCGCCGGACCGGGCCGGAGAAGTCCATCGCCGTCGCCAGCAGCCACGCCACCACGAGCGACAGGGCGAAACCGCCGAGCGTCTCGCGCAGCGTGGTCTGCGTGCTCTCCCACACCGCCGAACGCTGCTGCCAGCCGGCGCTGAACACCGCGCCGGGCGTGGGCAGGTCCTGCGGTTGGCGCACCACCCACAGCGCGATCGCCTGCCAGGCCAGGATCATCGCCACGGCGAGCAGCGCGGGCGGCCACAGGGACCGCCACAGACTCGGACGCACCGACGCCCCCGGGTCAGCCGGCCGCGGCGGGCAGGTAGGCGTTGGTGTACAGCGCCGACACGCCCGGCTCCTCGGCCAGCGGCTTGCCGGCCGAGTCGGTCAGGATCGCGTTCTTGAACAGGAAGTCGGTCAGCGCCTGCCAGCGCTGCTGCGACTGCACGCCGATCTGGCCCTGCGCGTCCTTGTAGTACTGCGCGGCCTCGAGGTCCGCGCTCTGGTCCACCAGCTTCGTCTGCGGGCCGAGCACCGATTTGTTGGCCTGGATCAGCAGGGCCGCGGCCTGGTCCGGGTGCGCGGCGGCGTACTCGTACCCCTGCCAGACCGCGTTGAGGAACTTCTTCGCGACCGCGCCGTCGGCGGTCAGGTACTGGTGCGAGGAGGCGATGATCGCGGAGTAGATCGCCGGGAAGCCGTAGGCCGACAGGTCGAAGGTCTTCAGCGGCTGGCCGACCAGTTGCGCCTGCAGGACCTCCCAGGTCGGCTCGGGCAGCGCGAAGTCGGCCTGCCCGGCGTACAGGGCCTGGTAGGCGTCTGTGTTCAAGGTCACGTTCTTGAACGTCCCGGTTCCGCCGGCCGCCTTGATCACATAGGTCAGCATCGGGTTCTCGATCGGCGAACCCCACCCGGCGTAGGTCTTGCCGTCCAGGTTCTTGGGCGAGGTGATGTCGGAGCGGTCCGCCTTCACCCCGATCGCGACATCGGTCTTCTGGGTGATCGCGAAGACCGAGGTGATGTCCTGGCCGGTGGCCGCGGCCTCGGTCAGCCCGTCCTGGTAGGAGATGCCGAAGTCCGCCTGGTGCGAGGAGACCAGGGTCTCCGGCGCGGTCGTGCCGTACGGGATGATCTTGAGGTTGATCCCGGCGGCCTTGAAGTAACCGAGCTGCTGGGCGACGTAGATGCCGGTGTGGTTGGTGTTCGGCGTCCAGTCCAGGGCGAGGGTCACCGTGGTCAGCGGAGCGGCCGCCGGGCTGCCCGCGGCGGCCGAGGAACACGCGGCCGTGGTGGCGGCGAGCAGGCTCAGCGTGGCGGCGGCGGCCAGGACAGTCTTACGGCGCATAGTCATTCTTTCCGGTGACGGCGACGGACAGCGGCGCTGCCCGCGAACTGCGGCGTTCCGATCAGGTCCAGTCTTCCAGCAACCCCGGGCAAACGCGAAAAGGGGGTGGGGCGCCCGCCGCGGCCGTCCCACGCCCCCGAGCCGCGCTCAGTGTGCTGCTGCAGCCCGCGTTTCCCGGCCGGCCGCCGCCACGGCCCGGGCCAGCACCAGCCCGGCCGCCACGCCGACCAGGTCCGCCAGCGCCAGCCACCGGTTCGTCACCGCGATCGCGTGCCCGGCCGCGAGCGTCACTCGAACAGGTGAACGATCATCGGCCCGCTCGGCCAGCGCCAGGTACACCGAGCCGAACGCCGCGACCCCCAGTACCTGCCCGAACTGCAGGGTCGTGGTCAGCAACCCGCTCGCGTCGGCGACCCGCCGGGCCGGGACGTGCACCAGCGAGTGGGTGAGCAGGCTCAGCCCGATGCCCGCGCCCGCACCCCACCCGGCCAGGGCCACCCACATCAGCGCCCCGTCCTGCCCGCCGCCGCTCAGCGCCGCCGCCAGGCCCAGGTTGCCCAGCGCGCACACGCCCAGCCCGATCGGCGGCAGCAGCGGGTGCCAACGCTCCGGCAGAGCCCGCCAGAAGAAGCTCGCCAGCCCGAACAGCACGGCCATCGGCAACCACGTCAACCCGGCCCGCAGCGGCCCGTCCCCGAGGCCGCTCTGCAGGTACAGGGTGAAGCTGAACAGCAGGCCGCCGTAATTGACCATCTGGCAGACGAGCGTGCCGAGCCCGGCGGCGAAACCCGGGGCCCGCAGCACGTCCAGATTCATCAGCGGATCCCCGCCGCGGGCCGCGATCCTCCGCTGGAGCAGCACGAACAGCCAGGCCAGGACAAGACCGGCGGCGAGCGCGGCGAAGGTCCAGGCCGGCCAGCCCGCCTCGTGCCCGAGCACCAGCGGCACCACGGTCAACACCATCGCCGGGGCGAGCACCCCCAGCCCGGCCAGGTCCAGCTTCCGGTCCGGCTGCGGCCGGTCGGCCGGCACCAGCCGCGGCACCAGGGCGAGCAGCACGATCCCGATCGGCACGTTGACCAGGAACACCGGCCGCCACGCCGACCCGAACAGGTTCGCGCTGACCAGCACGCCGCCGGCCATCAGCCCGGCCACCCCGCCCGCGGACAGCACGACCGTGTAAGCGCTCAGCGCCCGGGCCCGGGCCGGACCGGCGAACCGGGTCTGGATCACGCTGATGATCTGCGGCACCATGATCGCCGCGGCCGCGCCCTGCACCGCCCGCGCGGCGATCAGCGCCACGGTGTCCGGCGCGAGCCCGCACAGCAGCGAGCCGATCGTGAACCCGGCCAGCCCGGCGAGATACGTGCGCCGCCGCCCGCGCAGCGCGCCGAGCCTGGCCCCGGTGACCAGCACCGTCGCGTAGGCGATCGAGTACGCTCCGGCGACCAGCTGCAAGGATCCGCCCGAGGCGTGCAGGCCGCCGCTGATCGACGGAAGCGCCACGTTGACCACGTACACGTCCAGCGCCGCCATGAACTGGCCGAGCAACAGCACGCCCAGCATCAGCCACGCCGCCCGGCCGCCCGCGCCGTCCGCATCGCCCGGGGCGCTCCCGGTTCTCCGTTCATCCAGCTCAGGGCCTGCCCTCCCGGTCGCTCCGGGCCTGCCTGCGAGGTCTGATGCGGTCATGTCGGACTCCTCCAGTAGGTTCGTCACGCAGTCGAACGCGTGTTCGCCGATACCTACCGGCGGGCCGACCGAAACTGATCGGCGTAGCCGGTACTAACCGATCGGTGGATGCAAAGAGGGCCGGTGACCAGGAAGATTGGCCGGGTGCGGACGGGCCGCGCCGACGGGCGACGAGTTCCCCGCGGCCGGCCGGTATGTACACCCGGCCGGCGATCCCGGCGACGCCGGGCCGCGAGGCCGGATGTTCGGGCGACGAGAGCAGGAGTCAGGCGATCATGGAACTACAGGCGGCGGACCCCGGATGGTCGACCGGGCGGATCCTGCGCGGCGAACCCGGCCGGGCCGGACGGATCGGACCCATCGGCTCGATCGCCCGGATGGGTGAGGTCGGCGGCGTCGGCGATGTCAGCGACACCGGCGACGCGGGCCCGTTCGGCGGCGGCGCGATGGTCGGCGTCCTGGACGACCCCCGCCACGGCTCCGCCGACACCACCGAGCCCGACGACCTGGCCACCGGCGCCCTGCACGGCGAGGACTTCGCCCGCGCGACCTTCCAGCACCGCCGGGAACTGCTCACCCACTGCTACCGCATGCTCGGCTCCGTGCACGACGCCGAGGACCTGGTCCAGGAGACCATGCTGCGCGCCTGGCGCGCCCACGCCGACTACGACCCGACCCGCGCCTCCCTGCGCACCTGGCTGTACCGGATCGCCACGAACGTGTGCCTGACCGCCCTGGACCAGCGCCGCCGCCGGCCGCTGCCCTCCGGCCTGGTCGGCCCGTCCGCCTTCGACGCGGCCCTGGACCGGCGCCCGGAGGTGCTCTGGCTCCAGCCCCTGCCGGACACCCTGCTGACCGGCGCCGCCGCCGACCCGGCCGCCGTGGTCGCGGCCCGCGGCAGCGTCCGGCTGGCCCTGGTCGCCGCCCTGCAGTACCTGCCCGCCCGCCAGCGCGCCGTGCTGATCCTGCGCGACGTGCTCGCCTGGCGCGCGGCCGAGGTCGCCGACCTGCTGGGCACCAGCACCGCCGCGGTCAACAGCGCCCTGCAACGGGCCCGGACCCAGCTGGCCGAGCTGGCCCCCGACCAGGACCAGGTCGCCGACCAGCCCGGCAACCCGGACCACCGCGACCTGCTGGAACGCTACGTCACCGCCTTCCAGGCCGCCGACGCCGACGCCCTGGCCCGCCTGGTCCGCGAGGACATCGTGTGCGAGATGCCGCCGGTGACCAACTGGTTCTGCGGCCGCGACCCGTTCATCGAGTTCTTCCGGCACTCGGTGTTCACCACCCCCGAATGGCGCCTGGTCCGCGCGAACGCGAACGGCCAGCCCGGTTTCGTCTCCTACAAGCGCCACCCCGACGGCTGCTACCGCGCCCACTCCGCCCAGGTGCTCACCCTCACCCCGACCGGCATCTCCGCCCTGATCGCGTTCAACGACCCGACCCTGTTCCCGCTCTACGGCGTCGCGATGACCCGCCCGGCCGAGTCGTTCGCCGCCAACGCGTTCACCGGCCTCTGAGGCGGCGGGCGGCGAGGATCACGCCGCGTCATCCGACGTGATCCTCGCCGCTTGCGTCACGCCGTCGCGACGAGGATACCGCGGCTTTCGAGCCCGTCCCGGATCGGCGCGACGTAATCCGCGCCCGCGTGCATCTGCACGGTGTCCCCGCTCACGAGCGGACAGGCCACCAGCAGCTGCTGGACGACGAACTCGCCCCACGCCTTGCGGTACCTCACCGGCCGGCCGGATACATCTCATACGGCGCCACCAACTGCTCTGGGTCGAGCAGCCCCCACTTGCTGCGGAGGATGAACCACGGCGCCCCGCGCTCCTCGGCGAAGCGCCGCCGGGCACGGACCATGGTGCTGGGCCAGTAGAGGTCCTTGGCCGCCGCCGGAGTCGTCAGCTTCGACTTCGCGCAGCCCAGGAGCAGGATCGTAGACCGCTCGGAGCTGCTCAGTCGAACCACTCCGGCTCGCCCGACTCGATGAACCCCTTGAGCACGGCCCGGTCCTGAAACGCCTCCCGCAGCAGCGCGCCGAGCCCCTGCAGCGCGGCCGCGTCCTCGCCGTACGCCACGAACGTCCCGGCCTCGGAGTCGAACTGGAGCCGCTCGGCCAGCTCCGGCGCCCGGGCGCGCAGGGCCGACCTGGCCACCCCCTCCCAGCCGTAGCCGTTGCCGAACTGCCCGCACTCGTCGAAGACGTCGTCCACGTCGATCATGTGGTTGTCGCTCAGCATCAGGCAGAAGGTGCCCGGCTTGTGTTCGTATTCGAAGAAGAGCAGCGGTGCGTAGGTCTCGCGATCGGTCATGCTCCGACGATACAAACCGGCTCCGACAAGTCCGCGGGCGCCGGGCCGAGAGCCGGCCGCCGTCAGGCCGGTGTTCGTACCGCGTCAGTGCGAAGCGGCATCATGAACCACATGGGAGAACTCCACACGACATCCGAAGACGGCACGCCCATCACGGCGATCGACCAGGGCGCCGGCCCCGTGGCGCTGCTCGTCGTCCACCCGGGCGGCCAGGACGAGACCGCCTGGGACGCGGTCGCCGCGCTGCTCGCCGAAGACTTCCGGGTGGTCCGGATCCGCCGGCGGATCTATGCCGGCGGCGGCGCGGCGGCCCGGGCCGGGCCCACGGTCGCCACCGAGGCCGCCGACATCCTCGCCGTGGCCGGGCAGATCGACGGGCCGGTGTTCCTGGTCGGCCACTCCTCCGGCGCGGTGGCCGCCCTCGAGGCCGCGCTGCGCGACCCGGCCGCCTTCACCGGGCTGCTGGCGTACGAACCGCCGCTGCCGACCAGCACCCTCGTCGGCGGCGAGGCGCTCGGCCGGGCCCGGGCCGCGCTCGACGCGGGCGACCCGCTCGAAGCCATGCGGATCCACCTGCGCGACATCGTCCTGATCCCGGCCCCGATGGTCGACGCCATCCTGCGCGACCCGCAGGGGCAGGCCCAGCTCCTCGCGTCCGCCGAGGCCCAGATCGTGGACGACGAGGCACTGGACGCGCTCGGCGTCGGCTGCGAACGCTTCGCCGCGCTCGGCCTGCCGACGACTCTGCTCCAGGGCGACCAGAGCCCGGACCACCTGCTCGACCGGACCGCGGACCTGGCCGCCGTCCTGCCCGACGCGCGCGTCGTCACGCTTCCCGGCCAGGGCCACGTCGCGAACCTGATGGCCCCGCACCTGCTGGCGGCCGAGATCCGGGCCGCGGCCACGCGCGGCGAGTGATTCCCGCCGAATCCCGCCCGCACCAGTCAGGATACGAGAGAGGACGGCACAACCATGCCGCTGCGACCCCCGATCTTCGGCTTCGGCGCATCGACCTTGATCGCCGAGGTGCCGGCCACCCTGCGGCTGGCCGCCCAGGCCGACCGCGACGGACTCGACCTGCTCACGGTCTCCGACCACGCCTACTTCAGCGACCGGCTCGACGCCTACGCCGCGCTCGGGATCGTGCTCGGCCGGACCGAGCGGATCTGCGGACTGGTGAGCGTCACCAACCTGCCCACCCGCCCCGCGCCGATGCTCGCCCGCACGGTCACCTCGCTCTCGGCGCTCTCCGGCGGCCGGATCGTGCTCGGCATGGGTGCGGGCGGGCTGTGGGACGAGATCGCCAGGTTCGGCGTGCCGCGGCTCGGCCCCGCCGCGGCCGTCCGCGCCTTCGCCGAGGGGATCACGCTGGTCAAGGCGTTGTCCGGAGACGGCGGCAATGCAGCCGGCACCGATTCCGACCCGAAGGCGACCTGGGACGCCGACGGCCTGCTCACCTTCGACGGCGAGTTCTACCAGGTCCACGGCCTGCGCCCGGCGCCCGTCCCGCCGCCGCCGGTGTGGACCGGCTCCGTCGGCCCGCAGTCCCTGGCGGTCACCGGCCGGCTGGCCGACGGCTGGATCCCCGGCCACGCCGCCGACTGGCACAGCGAGCGTTACCGGAACTCCCGGCCCGTCATCGACGCCGCCGCCGAGCAGGCCGGCCGCGCCCGCGGGGATGTGGCCACGATCTACAACCTGCCCGGCGTCATCACCACCGACCCGCTCGCCGCCACCCGCGACCGCGACGGACGCTGGCTCGGCGGCTCGGTCGGGCAGTGGGTCGAGGAGCTCACCGGCGCGGTGCTCGACCACGGCGCGTCCGGCTTCGTCCTCTTCCCGGCGCGCGGCGAGCCCGACGAGGTGTCGATCGCGCGCTGGGCCCGGGAGATCGCCCCGGCGGTGCGCGAGGCCGTCGCGGCCGCGGCCGGGTGACGCGGCGGGCCGCGCCGCCGGGTGCGGCCCGCCACGCTCAGGTCAGGCGATGCGGGCCAGCAGGGCCGCGGCCTGCTCCGGGTCGAACTCCTGGACCAGTTCCACCGACGCCTCGAGGGCGGCGTGCACGCGCGGGTACATGTTCGCCGGATTCCAGGTGAACGTCGCGCCCTTGGGTTCGACCACCAGGATCGGGGTGCCGTCGAGCTGCGGCAGTCCGGACGGCGAGGCCGATCCCGGCATGAACATCCCGTCCGGGACGGTGAGATTGAAGCGCTGGTGGTCGTGCAGGTCCTGGGCCGACTCGAGGTCCTCCTGGGTCAGGTCCCGGTTGCGCGCGTACCGCACCGCGGCCGGATCGACCGGGTCGGCGTCGAGGTACCCGGGCCCGGCGTGCCGCAGCAGCGAGTCCTGGAGCAGCGCGTAGCAGTGGTAGAGCCGGTCGCGGACCCCGACCATCCGGAACTGGAACGCGCGCCGGTTCTTCGGGTCGAGCACGAACACGTCCTGGTCGTCGTGCAGGGTGAAGATCTCGCGCAGGTAGAACGGGACCAGGTCCGCCTCTTCGAGCTCGTCCAGGCGGCTGATCACCTCCGGGCGGTTGCGCCAGCGCTTGCGGGTCTGCGCGGTCCGGGACAGCATCGTCATCGTCGCCATGAAGGTCAGCGTCCCGGCCGCCTGCGCCATGTCGTCCGGGTCCTGCGCGAGCGCGTCGAGCTGGCGCAGGAACAGTTCCAGGACCGCGTCGACGGCCGCCTCCGGGCTGGCTCCGCCCTCGACCAGCGACCCGCACAGCACCGCCAGCACGGCCGCGTGGAACAGGTCCGCGCCCGCCATGAGCTCCTTGAGGGCGAGCACGTTCGCCGTCTTCCCGTCGGCGTCCGGGGCCGACGCCAGCTCCCCGAACTCCGCCAGCGCGTCCGGCGGCAGGTCCAGCCCCCGCCCGGCCGTGATCGACTCGACTTCATCCGGTCGCGTGTCGTCGTTGACGAATGCGGCCATCGCGCGCAGCACCACGGCGGTCCCCCTCTTGATCCAAGACTGATATGGCAGGAGACGATAGCAGGCTCCGCATGTAGTCGCCTGTGGTTAGTCCCCGCCGAGGAGGTCCCGGACGTCGGGCCAGGCGATCCGGAACTTGGCCGGTTGTCCGTTCAGCCGGCTCGGATCCCCGCCCGGCGGCTCGCACAGCAGCCGCTCGGCCCAGACCTCCCGCCGGGAGCCCAGGACGTCGCCGTCCAGGTACGAGTCCGCGAAGGCGCCTCGGTAGTGGCGGCGCCAACTGTCCGCGTGCAGCGCCGCGATGGCGTCGACATCGTGCGGACCTGCCGCCCGGAACGTCACCGTCGAATCGCCCACCACGACCACCTTCGCTGACCCCTGGTTCGGTTGCCGCGGCGCGATCATCCGCCGCTCGACCGGACGCTACCAGCCGCCCCGCCCGGGCCTCCAGCATATTTTTCTAACAGGCCTAACCTCGCCGGAGGCGGCCCCGGACCTGCCGGACTCGCGGCCGTGAATTCCCCGGCCACCGGTCCGCTTCCAGCTAGAATTCCCCTCGTGGACGGTGAACTGCTCTCAGTGAACATCGCGCGACAGCCCGGTCCGACGTCCCAGTACGAGGGCCTGACCGGGATCGACAAACGGCCGTTCGGCGGCCGGGTCCGGGTGGCGGCGCCGGGGGCGCCCGGGGTCGGCGGCAGCGGCCTGGCCGGCGACGTGATCTGCACGCGCAAGTTCCACGGCGGCGACGACCAGGCCGTCTACGCGTACGCCCGCGAGGACCTGGACTGGTGGTCCGGCCAGCTCGACCGCCCGCTGGCGGACGGCATGTTCGGCGAGAACCTGACCACGCGCGGCCTGGACCTGGCCGGCGCGCTGGTGGGGGAGCGGTGGCGGGTCGGGCGCCAGGTGGTGCTGGAGGTGACCAGCCCGCGCGTGCCGTGCCAGACCTTCGCCGAGAAGCTCGGCGAGGCGCACTGGGTCAAGCGGTTCACCGAGTACGGGGCCACCGGCGCGTACCTGCGGGTGATCGAACCCGGCGAGATCCAGTCCGGGGACCGGATCGAGGTCTTGTCCCGGCCGGAGCATCACGTGACCGTCGGGTACTACTTCCGGGTGATGATGAGCGAACGGGCCCAGTATCCCCAGCTGATCGCCCCCGCGGGCGACGCCCTGCCGCTCAAGGCACGCAAGCTCCTCGACGCCGACGCCGACGCCGAGGCCGACGCCTGAGCGAGCGCGAGACTCACTGGTCGATGACCGGGTCGCGCAGGATCTCGGCGAGCACCCGGCTGTGGAAGGCGTCGGGATCGATCCTGGAGGCGCCGGCCATCGTGATCAGCGACTTCCACAGCGCCCAGCCGCGCGCCCGGCGCCAGGTGTCGTCGTCCAGGCCGACCGCCTCGCGGAAGATCTGCCGCTCCTCGCCGATGAAGTAGACCCACGCCACGACGAGATCGCAGGCCGGATCCCCGACGCCGCACGTGCCGAAGTCGATCACCGCGGTCAGTTTCCCGTCCGAGGTCAGCAGATTGCCGCTGGCGAGGTCGCCGTGGAACCAGGTCGGTTCCCCCTTCCAGACCGACCTGAGCGCACTCGCCCAGACGGCTTCGCACGCGGCGACGTCGAAACCGTCGATTCCCGGACCGCCGTCGGCTCCGCCGAACTGTGCCAGCGCGCTCTGCACCTGGTCGCCATAAGCGCTGGGATGGCAGCCGCGGTAGTAGCTGTGGCGCCCGGCGGCCGGCCCGCGCTCCGTGGGCACGTCCCGCAGGGCGACGATGAACGCCCCAAGGTCCCGGGCCAGCGCAACCCGGTCGACGTCGGTGGCATGCATGACCGTGTCCCCGGGCAGCCAGTTCCGCACGGACCACGGGAACGGATAGCCCGATCCCGGCCGTCCGACCGCGATCGACACCGGAACCGGCACCGGCAGATGCGCCGCCATCACGGGCAGGCACCGGTTCTCCTTCTCCACTGCCGGGACATAGCCCGCGGCGCTGGGCAGGCGCACCGTCATCTCGTCGCCGAGCCGGAACGTCCGATTGTCCCACCCCTGATGCTCGACCGCCCGGACAGGCAGGTCGCCCCACTGCGGAAACTGCTCGCGCACCAGGTCCGTGACGAGTCCGGCGGTGATGTCGATCACTGGCATGATTCTATGTTTCCAGCGGGCGCAACTCGATTTCGGCCGCCACCGCGGGCAGGTTCCAGGGGACGAGCGGAGGTCCGTTTATGAGGTGCCTGTGCATGAGCGCTCGGGCTGCGCGGGCGTGGCGCATCACTCCTGGGCGAGTGCCCGGGCGGTGGCCGGGTCTGCGGGAAAGAAGGTCTCGATCACGAGTTCGGCGGCGGTCACGTCCAGGGCGGTGCCGAAGGTGGTGACCATGTTCAGGAATCTGAGCTCTCGGTCAGCGCTCTTCAGATGCAGCGGGACGAACACCCGGTCGAGAGCATGTAGTAACAGGCCTAAATCTAGCGAAGATCAAGGCTGATCAGGCCGAGTAAATAGGCTCAGCTCTACAACAAATTCGCCAAAAGCAAAAAACTTACGGTTGTGGTGACGGCAGGTGGTCGGTCCGGACCGTCTACAGCGACGCCGAGGCTCGATCGCGTGCGTGGGGAACCAATCCCGCGATCGAGCCTCGGGGCCCGTGAGGATCTGCCTACGGCAGTGAGCTAGTCACACGGTGACGGCGGCCAACCTGGGGAGCAGACGGCCGGTATTGCGGGTGGTCAGGCGCGCCAGGTCTCGCCATCCGGCTGCTCGGCGGCGTCAATCGCGTCGATCTGGGTGAGGGCGCCGGCGGCGGGGGTCCAGCAGTAGTCGCTGCCGTACACGACTCGCTGGCTGCCGAAGGCTTTGACCAGTGCCGGGACCTGGTTGGGGAAAGGAGACCCGGCCATGTCGAACCACAGACCACGCAGCTGGTCCTGGACGGAGGGAGCATCAGGGTCTGCGCCTGGGAGCAACGGGCGGAACAGTTCGATCCGGTCGGCCAGCAGCGGCAGCGCGCCGCCGCCATGGGTGAGCAGCCACCGGATGTCGGGGTAACGGGTAAAGACTCCGGTGAGGGCAAGATCGCTGACGGTGCGGGTGGAGTCGAAGAGGAATTCCAGCATCGGCCGCGGACGGCCCAGCGCCACGTCCGCATAGGCCGGCGGGGACGTGGGGTGAACGAAGACGACCGCGTTGCGCCGATTCAGCTCCGCCCAGACCGGTTCGAAGCGCCGATCACCCAGGTAGGCGCCGTGGATGTTGGTCTCGGTGGTGATCCCGTCACTGCCCAGTTCATCCAGTGCGTAGGCGAGCTCGGCGAGGGCGCCGTCGACGTCGGGCAGCGGCAGCGAGGCGAAGTGGCCGAAGCGGCCGGGGTGATCGCGGCGCAGGTCTGCGGCGTATTCGTTCATCTCCCGGGTCAGGGCGCGGGCGGCGGTGTCGTCGCCGAGGTGGGTGCCGGGGCTGGAGACCGACAGGACCGAGGTGGCGATGCGGCCCTGGTCCATCAGCTCCAGGTGCTGGGCGGGCGACCAGGCGGGGTAGCCGGGCATGCCGTCGGGGTTCAGGTGCCCGGCGGCCTTGGCGGCGGCGATGTAGCGGTCGGTGACGAAGTGGGCGTGCACGTCGATGAGCTGCTCGCGGGCGGGCGGCGTGGTGGTCACGGGATGGCTCCGTTCGTCGGTGGGCGGGCCTGGGCTCGCGGTCCTGGTTCGGCCAGCATCCAATTCCCTGACTCATGAGTCAATTTTTGGACTTAATAGTCGTTCAGTGGCATGCTGGCCGGGAATGGGTGAGAGTCGCAGAGGTAGCTTCGAAGGTTTTGTCCAGATTATTCGAATGCGAGGAGCCAGTCATGGGCGATCGGACCGTACTGCGTGATGTGCGGGTCTTCGACGGGGACGGATTCGGCGAGCCGAGCAGCGTCGTGATCGACGGGGACCTGATCGGTGTCGAGCCGCAGGCCGGTCCGGACGCGTCGGCGGCCGTGGTCGACGGTGGCGGCGGCTATCTGCTGCCGGGCCTGATCGACTGCCATATCCACCTGGTTGACGAGGGCACCCTGCACAAGCTGGCGTCCTATGGGGTGACCACCGCGCTGGACATGGGCACCTGGCCGCCGTCCCTGGTCGACTCGCTGCGCGGGGTGGGCGGCGTCACGGACATCCGCAGCAGCGGCGTCGGTGCGTCGCAGCCGACCAGCAGGCACGCCCAGCGTGGCCGCCCGGTCTCGGGGATGGTGACCGGAGTCGAGGACGCCGATGGTTGGGTGGCCGACCGGGTGGCCGAGGGCGCGGACTACATCAAGGTCGTGATCGACCTGCCGGGCTTCGACCAGCCCACGCTGGACGCCCTGGTCGTCGCCGCCCATGCGCGCGGCAAGCAGGTGATCATGCATGCTTCCTCGTTCGAGGCCGTCCGGATGGCGCAGTCGGCCGGTGCGGATGTGGCCACCCATGCGCCGCTGGATCGGGCCATGGACGAGCAGGGCGTGGCCCGGATGGTTGCCGACGGGCGGATCAGCGTTCCGACGTTGGCCATGATGGAGGGCATCGCGGCGAACATTCCCGGCCCGTCGTACGAGGCGGCCCGCGTGAGCGTGGCCGAGCTGTACCGGGCCGGGGTCCCGGTTCTGGCGGGCACGGATGCGAATGAGGCGACCGGTGTCCCGGCGTCTCCGCCGTTCGGCGAGAGCCTGCACCACGAGCTCGAGCTCCTGGTCGGCGCCGGGCTGTCAACGTTGGACACGCTGCGGGCGGCCACGATCCTGCCCGCGCAGTACTTCGCCTTGCCGGACCGCGGCGCGATCCAGCCCGGCTGGCGTGCGGACCTGGTGCTGCTCAGCGGTGACCCGCTGGCTGACATCCGGGCTACTCGCCTCGTCGAGCGTGTGTGGTGCGCGGGAGTCGAGCACGAGGTTTACCAGCCCGCTCATCAATAGCCGGAGCCCTGATCGGAGCCTTGATCGGCGACTGAACGACCGACACGTTTCACCGGCACCCGCACCGCGCACCCGCACACAGCACGCGTGACCGCCCCATCGCCCCATCGATCCACCGCCCCACCGACAGAAAGCAGCCCGACCGTGAAGATCATCGGCCTTGAGGAGCATTTCGCCGACCCCGCCGTGACCAGGGCCGCCGCCCCGGCCGCAGCCGAGTTGAGTCCGGGTTTCGCGGCCTCGTACGGCCCGGACAGCGGCCTGAACTACTCGCCGTCGCACGAGACGTTGACGGACCTGGCCGAGGTCCGGCTCGCCGACATGGACGCCAACGGCATCACGATGCAGGTCCTGTCCTGCCTGAGTGCCCAGCAGGTCCCCGCGGACGTCGCGCCCGATCTGATCCGCGCGGCGAACGACAGGTCCGCTGCGGCGGTGCGGGCCCATCCGGACCGGTTCGCCGCTTTCGCCGCGTTGCCGACCACCGTGCCCGCGGCTGCGGCCGACGAGTTGGAGCGGTGCGTGAGCGATCTGGGTTTCGTCGGCACGATGATCTTGGGGCGTACCGACGGGCAGTTCCTGGACGAGCCGCGGTTCGATCCGATCCTGGCCAAGGCGGCCGCCCTGAACGTGCCGGTGTTCCTGCACCCGGCGCCGCCGCCGCCCGCGGTCACGCAGGCCGACTACTCCGGGGACCTGCCGCCGGTGGTCGCCACGCGGCTGCAGACGAGCGCGTGGGGGTGGCACCAGGAGACGGCCGTGCACTTCCTGCACCTGGTCCACTCGGGTGTTTTCGACCGTTACCCTGACCTGCAGTTCATCCTCGGTCATTGGGGTGAGATGATCCCGTTCTATCTGGATCGGATCGACGAGGCGTTGCCGCAGCGGGCGACCGGGTTGGAGCGTTCGTTCCGGGAGTATTTCCACCAGAACGTGTACATCGCGCCCAGCGGCCTGTTCAGTCAGGCGCAGCTGCAGTTCTGCCTGGAGACGGTCCCGTTGGACCGGATCGTGTTCGCGGTGGACTATCCGTTCGTCGGGAACGAGGGTGCGGTGCCGTTCTTCGCCAAGGCGAACATCTCCGAGGACGTCAAGCGCAAGATCGCCCACGAGAACGCGGAGCGGCTGCTGCGCTTGTAACCCCTCTGGCGGGCTGCGCGCGGCTCGGGGACATCGGGCTCAGGGCCGCGCGAGTTCCTCGTCGAGTACTCTCAGGTGCTCGGCGTCGTTGTATGCGGTCAGTCGCAGGTGTGTCGTGCCCTCGCCGCCGGCCCAGCGGGTCACGGTGCAGTTCCCGATGCTGCCGATGCTGCCGCCGCCGAGCAGGTTGTCGGCCAGGACGTTTTCGTCGAGGTGGTCGAGGATCAGGCGCAGGGTGAGGACGACTGCGTCGTGGGTGACGATCAGCAGGCGTTTGCCGGCGGCTTCCGGCAGGGCGTCGCGCAGGGCGGAGCGCACGCGCAGGGCCACGTCGGGGAAGTTCTCGCCGCAGGGGGGGCGGAAATAGTACGGCCCGACACGATCGCGCCGGGCCATCTCGGCCGGGTAGTCCCGGCGCAGTGCTGCGTACGTCTGCATTTCCCAGGCGCCGGTTTCCCGGTCGCGGAGGCGTTCGTCGTAGCGGATGCGTTGCGGCGGCGGGGTGCCGGTTTCGGCCAGGGCGCACAGGACTTCGTCCAGGGTGCGTCTGGTGCGCCGGTAGGGGGAACAGTAGACCAGGTCGGGTGGATTGTCGGCCAGGGCGTGGCCGAGGGCGGCGGCTTGGGCGTGGCCCAGGTCGGTCAGGTCCAGGTCGGCGTCGCGCGCGGTGATCGGCACGGTGAGTGCACCGGTCGCGTCGGCGAGGGCGAAGGCGGCATTTGCGGTGGACTGGCCGTGTCGGACGGCCGTGATCTCGCTCGGCAATGCTGACATCTGTGCATTCGTCCCCTCTGCCACAGAGTTTCACTGTACCGGGTGATATCCCGGTGGCGCTTCGGCGCAAAGGGTACCGGAGGGGCGCTTCCCGGCCTGTTCCGCGCGCCGCCCGGGGCGGTCCTGCTAAAGTGGTGGACAGCCGCACCCAATCCCGCACGGGAGAGTTCGGCGGGCCGGGCAGCGCCGCCGGGTCCGCGGGCGCCGAAGGAGCAATCCCTCCCCGGAATCTCTCAGGCCAACGGACCGTCCGGGGTAGGCGACTCTGGAAAGCGAAGGCGTGGACATGCCTTCCACCGACGGTGAAACCCGGGCGTGTGCCCGGCGAAGCTCTCAGGTTCCATGACAGAGGGGGAGACGCTGGTTCGCGGCCGTCGCGGGCCAGGGCGGTCGCCCGCGCGCCCGCCGCGAATCTGTCGGAGGCACGCCGTGGTCCCTGTGGTCCCTGAGTCCCGCCCCGTTTCCGCCGTCCCGTCGCTGACCGAGTTGGAGCAGGCGTCGCCGTTCGAGCACCGGCACATCGGTCCGCAGGCGGCCGAGCAGGCGAAGATGCTGGCCGTGCTGGGGTACGGTTCGCTGGATGAGCTGTCCGAGGCCGCGGTGCCGGGCACGATCCGTACGACCGGGCGGTTGAATCTGCCGCCGGCCCGGTCGGAGGCGGAGGTGACGAAGGAGCTGCGGGATCTGGCCGGGCGCAACCGGGTGCTGCGGCAGATGATCGGCCTGGGGTACTACGGCACGATCACGCCGCCGGTGATCCGGCGCAACGTGTTGGAGAGCCCGGCGTGGTACACGGCGTACACGCCGTACCAGCCGGAGATCTCGCAGGGCCGGTTGGAGGCGTTGCTCAACTTCCAGACCACGGTGTCGGACCTGACCGGGCTGCCGACGGCGAACGCGTCGTTGCTGGACGAGTCGACGGCGGCGGCCGAGGCGATGACGTTGGCGCGGCGGGCGTCGAAGGTGGCGTCGCAGGCGTTCCTGGTGGATGCGGACGTGTTCCCGCAGACGCTCGCGGTGCTGCAGACGCGGGCTGAGCCGCTGGGGATCGAGTTGCAGGCCGCGGACCTGTCCGGGGGCGGGTTGCCGGAGGGTGAGTTCTTCGGGGTGTTGGTGCAGTATCCGGGGGCCAGTGGTGCGGTGGTGGATTTCGGGGCGGTCGTGGAGCAGGCGCACGAGCGCGGGATGATCGTGGCGGTGGCGGCCGATTTGTTGGCGCTGACGCTGCTCAAGCCGCCGGGTGAGTTCGGGGCGGACATCGCGGTGGGCACCAGTCAGCGGTTCGGTGTGCCGTTGGGCTTCGGTGGGCCGCACGCCGGGTACATCGCGGTGCGGGACGGGTTGGCGCGGTCGTTGCCGGGCCGGTTGGTCGGGGTGTCGCAGGACTCGCACGGGAACCGGGCGTACCGGTTGGCGTTGCAGACGCGTGAGCAGCACATTCGGCGGGAGAAGGCGACGAGCAACATCTGTACTGCGCAGGTGCTGCTCGCGGTGACGGCCGGGATGTATGCGGTGTATCACGGGCCGGAGGGGTTGGCGTCGATCGCGCAGCGGGTGCACCGGTATGCGGCGGTGTTGGCGGCGGGGTTGCGGCTGGGCGGGTATGCGGTGACGTCGGAGGCGTTCTTCGACACGGTGACGGTGGTGGTGCCGGGCCGGGCGGCGGAGTTGTGGCACGCGGCGCGGGTGGCGGGGATGAATCTGCGGTTGGCCAGTGCGGACACGGTGTCGATCTCGTGTGACGAGACGACGGTGTGGTCGGATCTGCAGGCGGTGTGGCTGGTGTTCGGGGTGACGGACGCGTACCTGCACACGTTGGACGAGACGACGGCGTCGGCGTTGCCGCCGCAGTTGGTGCGTACGTCGGATTACCTGACGCACCCGGTGTTCCACGAGCACCGGTCGGAGACGGCGATGCTGCGGTACCTGCGGAGGCTCGCGGACCGGGACATCGCGTTGGACCGGTCGATGATCCCGTTGGGGTCGTGCACGATGAAGTTGAACGCGACGACCGAGATGGAGCCGATCACCTGGCCGGAGTTCGCCGACATCCACCCGTTCGCGCCGTTGGAGCAGGCCGGCGGGTACCTGACGTTGATCGGGCAGTTGGAGCGGTGGTTGGCGGAGGTGACGGGGTATGACCGGGTGTCGGTGCAGCCGAACGCCGGGTCGCAGGGGGAGTTGGCGGGTCTGCTCGCGGTGCGCGCGTACCACAAGGCGCGGGGGCAGGCGGAGCGGGACGTGTGCCTGATCCCGTCGTCGGCGCACGGGACGAATGCGGCCAGTGCGGTGATGGCCGGGATGCGGGTGGTGGTGGTCGCGTGCCGGGCGAACGGTGACGTGGACGTGGACGACCTGCGGGAGAAGTTGGCGAAGTACCGGGAGCAGTTGTCGGTGCTGATGGTGACGTATCCGTCGACGCACGGGGTGTTCGAGGAGCAGATCACGGACATCTGTGCGGCGGTGCACGAGGCCGGCGGTCAGGTGTACGTGGACGGGGCGAACCTGAACGCGCTGGTCGGGTTGGCCAAGCCGGGGCAGTTCGGGGCGGACGTGTCGCATCTGAACCTGCACAAGACGTTCTGCATCCCGCACGGCGGTGGTGGTCCGGGGGTGGGTCCGGTGGCGGTGCGTGCGCACTTGGCGCCGTTCCTGCCGAATCATCCGTTGCATCCGATCGCCGGTCCGCAGCGCAACCAGGCGCCGGCGGTCGGTCCGGTGTCGGCGGCGCCGTGGGGCAGTGCGGGGATTCTGCCGATTCCGTGGGCGTACATCCGGTTGATGGGGGCGGAGGGGCTCAAGCGGGCGACGCAGGCGGCGGTGCTGGCGGCGAACTACGTGGCGGCGCGGCTGGCCCCGCACTACCCGGTGCTGTACACGGGTCCGAACGGGCTGGTCGCGCACGAGTGCATTCTGGATCTGCGGGAGATCACCCGGGAGACCGGGGTGAGTGGTGAGGATGTGGCCAAGCGGTTGATCGACTACGGGTTCCACGCGCCGACGATGTCGTTCCCGGTGGCCGGGACGCTGATGGTGGAGCCGACCGAGTCGGAGGATCTGGCGGAGATCGACCGGTTCTGCGACGCGATGATCGCGATCCGCGGTGAGATCGAACGGGTGGGGTCCGGGGAGTTGGACCGGACGGACAATCCGTTGCGCAACGCCCCGCACACCGGTGCGGCGCTGGTCGGGGAGTGGTCGCATCCGTATGACCGGGCGGTGGCGGTGTTCCCGGCCGGGTTGGGCCAGGCGGCGGACAAGTACTGGCCGCCGGTGGGCCGGATCGACGGTGCCTACGGGGACCGGAACCTGGTGTGTTCGTGCCCGCCGGTGGAGGAGTTGGCGTCGGCGTGAGGTGAGTGGTGCAGGTGGCCCCGTCCCGGTTCTCGTGCCGGGGCGGGGTTTTTATTTCCGTGACGGGCCCGGGTTGGTCGGGTACCGTTCCCGGCATGGTGCTTCAGGAAGTGCGGGCGCGGCGGGTGTCTGGCGCCGTTGCGCAGGTCGTGGGGTTCGGCGGTCGGGCGCAGGCGGCCCTGGCCGGTGGCGGCGGGTTCGCCGCGGCGTCGGCGTCGGGGGTGTTCGGGGCTGGGACGGGTCCGCTGGAGGTTCGGTGGGCGTGCGGCGGGCCGGGCGGGCCGGTGGCCGACGGCGTCGTGGGCCGGGAGGTGGACCCGTTGGTGCGGGGTGAGGCTCGGGCGCCGCGGCACAACCCGGTCCCGGTGCCGTCGCGCGGGCCGGTGCGGCCCGGGAAGCGGAACGCGGCGTGGCGGCGCGGTGGGCCGGCGGGGGTTCGGCCGGTGTCCCGGCGGGTGTGGTCGGGGCGGCGCTGAGCGGTGGTGACGGGCGCCGCGGGCACTGACCGGCCTCAGCCGCGGCCGCCGGTGCGGATGCACGCTGATGAGGTGACCACCGACGTGCCGGTGGTGCGCCGGCTGCTCGCGGCGCAGTTCCCGCAGTGGGCCGGCCTGCCGGTCAAGGCGTTGTAGTGGGCTGTACCTGCTGCCCGCGGCCGCGCGGGAGGTCCTGCGGGCGCAGTGCGGCTCCGATGAGGCGACGTGGCTGCGCGGGCGGGGCTGGGCGTTGTCGATGGCGCTGACCCAGCTGCCGTACTACCGTCACACGAATCCGGTGATCGCTGGCCAGGCGCGGCGCGCGATCCGGGAGGTGCTTGCGGCCCGGACCGCGCGGCGCTGAACCGAGGCTGGTCGGGTCAGGCCTTGAAGGTGGTGCGGTTGGGCAGCAGTGCGCCGAGGTCGTCGAACGCGATGATCCGGTTGCACAAGAGCGACCAGCCCTGTTCGGGGTGGCTGACCAGGGTGTGGGCGCGGTAGCAGTCGGGGGCGTTCGCGGGCGGGCACGGTGGGCGGTGCTGGCAGGCGGGCGCGGGGACGGTCTGGCCGGTCGTGCGGGGGCCGGTTTCGTCCAGTGCGGCGATCATGATGGTGCTCCTTAGTCGGGCGGGTGCGGCCGCCCTGATCCTTGGTCCCACTATGGCCCTACTTCGCCGCGCGGCGCTGGCGCGTGGGGCGGGGGCGCCCGATCGCCGGGGAAAACCACCCGACTGGGCCGGGTCGGTCTGGCCCGAAAGAACTACTTTCCCCCGGATTTGACTCTTAGCAGGGGGGGCACCCGGGTACGTACCGGGCACGACTTAGTGGGAGGGAGTTGTTCGCGTTGGGCGAACAGGTGTTGGCGCAGGATCTGGTGTTCGACGGTACGGATCGGGCCCGGTTCCGGGCCCGGTTGGAAAGCAGCCAGGCGGTACTGGAGCGGATGCTGGCCACGGGGCGGTTCGAGAAGGACCGGAAGCTGTGCGGGATCGAACTGGAACTGGACCTGATCGACGGGCGGGGGCACCCGGCGATGGTGAACTCGGCGGTGCTCGAGCAGATCGCGTCGGCCGACTTCCAGACCGAGCTGGGGTCGTTCAACCTGGAGGTGAACATAGCACCGCACAAGCTGGTCGGGACGGTTTTCTCGGAGTTGGCCGAGGAGTTGCAGACGGCGTTGTCGTATGCGGACCGGGTGGCGACCGGGTGCGGTGCGCGGGTGGCGGTGATCGGGATCCTGCCGACGCTGGACCTGGAGCACATGGTGGAGGAGAACTTCTCCACCGACGACCGGTACCTTCTGCTCAACGAGCAGATCATGCAGGTGCGCGGGGAGGACTTCCACCTGCGGATCGACGGGCCGGAGCCGTTGGAGACCACGTTCCGGCACATCCTGCCGGAGGCGTGCTGCACGTCGTTGCAGCTGCACCTGCAGGTCACGCCGGACGGGTTCGCGCGGGCGTGGAACGCGGCCCAGTCGATCGCGGGGGCGCAGGTGGCGCTGGGGGCGAACTCGCCGTACCTGTTCGGGCACCGGTTGTGGCACGAGACCAGGATCGCGTTGTTCGAGCAGGCCACGGACTGCCGGCCGAAGGAGTTGGCGGCGCAGGGGGTGCGGCCGCGGGTGTGGTTCGGGGAGCGGTGGATCAGCGGCCCGGCGGAGTTGTTCCGGGAGAACCTGCAGTACTTCACGGCCCTGTTGCCGCGGGTGTCGTCGGAGGACATGACGGCGGTGCTGGAGTCGGGGGCGATCCCGCACCTGCCGGAGATGCGGTTGCACAACGGGACGGTGTACCGGTGGAACCGTCCGGTGTACGACGTGGCGCGCGGCAAGCCGCACCTGCGGGTGGAGAACCGGGTGCTTCCGGCGGGTCCGAGCGTGGTGGACGTGCTGGCGAACGCGGCGTTCTACTACGGCCTGGTGCGCACGCTCGCGGACGCGGAGTCCCCGGTGTGGCAGCGGCTGTCGTTCAAGGCGGCGCGGGAGAACCTGTACGCCGCGGCCCGGGACGGGTTGGGGGCGCGCCAGATGTGGCCGGGCCGGGGCTCGGTGCCGGTGCGGGAACTGGTGTTGGAGGAGTTGCTGCCGATGGCGGCGGCCGGGTTGGACCGGTGGCGGATCGAGCCGCGGGACCGGGACCTGTACCTGGGGATCATCGAGGCGCGGGTGCGGACCGGGCGCAACGGCGCGGTGTGGCAGATCGAGCAGGTCGAGTTCCTCGAGCACGAGCGGGGCCTGGACCGGGCCAAGGCGATCGAGGGCATGGTGACCCGGTACGCGGAGTTGGTGCGTGGCGGCGACCCGGTGCACACCTGGCCGGTCGGTTGATGGCACACTGCCCGGGTGGACATCGAACGCCTAGGTCACAGCCCGGTCGGCCCGCAGGACGGACCGGACCCGGACGGTCCCGTATCAGGGCCGGTCGGGCCCGGCGGCCCGGCCGCGCCGGGTGCGCTGGCCGCGCCGGGTGCCAGCGGTCCGGCCGCGCTCGCGCCGGACGGGGTGGTGCGGGCGCGGGCGTGGCCGGTGGTGTACACCCGGCGGCTGATCGCGTTCGAGGTGTGCGCGGTGCTCGCGGTGTCACTCGGGCGTTCGGCGGTGTCGGCGGTGCTGGACCTGGCCGGGTCGCTCTCCTCCTCGGCGCCGCTCAGTTCGCAGCAGGCGACGCTCAACGGGTCGGTGTCCTCGCAGCAGTGGCTGAACCTGGCATGGCAGGTGTACGGGGTCGCGTTCGGGTTGGCGCCGGTGTTGCTGGTGGCGTATCTGCTGTTGCGCGAGGGCGTGAGCCTGCGGGTCTTGGGGGTCGACCGGTCCCGGCCGTGGCAGGACCTGGGCTGGGGTGTGCTGGTGGCGGCGCTGATCGGCGGCAGCGGACTGCTGCTGTACCTGGGCGCGCACGCCGCGGGTCTGGCGCTGACCGTGGTGCCCGAGTCGCTGCCGGCGGTCTGGTGGCGGGTGCCGGTGCTGGTGGCGTCGGCGTTCCAGAACGCCGCGCTGGAGGAGGTCGTGGTCCTGGGGTACCTGCTGCGCCGGTTCGACCAGGCCGGGTGGTCGGAGCGGCGCGGGGACGTGACCAGTGCGTTGATCCGCGGGTCGTACCACCTGTACCAGGGGTTCGGCGGGTTCGTGGGCAACTTCGTGATGGGGGTGATCTTCGCCCGGCTCTACCGGCGCTGGGGCCGGGTGACCCCGATGCTGATCGCGCACGGACTGATCGACACCACGACGTTCGTCGGGTACGTCTTCCTGGCCGGGCACGTGTCCTGGCTGCCCGTCTGAGGCACTTCTGGGGCTGCTGCGGGGGCGGTTGGCAGGCGGGGGCGCGGGGGTGTGATCCGGGCCGCACGAGCGGCGCCACGCGGTCCTCGCGGACCGTCGGGGCGCCGCTCTTTCTCGTCCCGCCGCCCCGGCCGGTGTCAGAGCCGGCGCGGGCGGCGGGGCGGGTACGGCCGGCCGGATCGGGGGTCCGTCGGCCGCGCCCGCGGCAGGGTGGGTAAGGGCGGGTACTGGGGGTGGTGCGGGGAGGGGGCCGGTCCGTCAGGCGTGGACCGGGGCCTCGATCGTCTGGCGCGGCAGGGCCGCCAGCGGATCGAGCGGATCGAGCGAGCCGAGCGGGTCCGCCGACGGCAAGGCCATCGGCGTGTACCGGGCCAGCCGGGCGCCGAGCTTGTCCTTCGCGGCCTGCCACTCGGTGGACAGGATCGAGAACAGGGCGGAGTCGCGCACGCCGCCCTCGGCCGCCGGGAAGTGCGCCCGGCGCACCCCCTCGAACGTCGCGCCCATCGCCATGATGGCCGCCCGCGAGGTGTCGTTGCGGGTGTCGGCCTTGAGCGAGACCCGGTGCACCCGCCAGGTCTCGAACGCGTGGGTCAGCATCAGCAGCTTCGCCTCGATGTTGATCCCGGTCCGGTGCGCCCGCGGGGCGAGCCAGGTCGAGCCGATCTCCGCGGCGTCGGGCACCTCGGAGGGGTTGACGTGGCCGTGCCGGGGCGGCCAGACCCCGGCGTTCCAGTATTCGAGCTCGCGGAAGCGGGTGGTGCCGACGACCCGCCCGTCGCGCAGGTCGATGGTGACGAAGGGTACGGCGACGTGGGCCAGGAGGTCTTCCTGGGCGACGTCGAGGTAGCGGCCCATGGCCGCGGCGTCTTTCGGGACGTAGGTGTACCCGAAGGAGGCGCGATCCTCGGTGGCCGCCACGAGCAGCGGTTCGAGGTGTTCTTCGCGCATCGGCTCCAGTCGTACGAGGCGACCGGTCAGCGTGATTGGTGCTGGCATGGCGCACATCATGCACGGTCCGGAGGAGTATGTGATGCGACACGGCGTAAGTGACACTCCTAAGCTTGAAAGGTGTGGTCGATCTGTGACGCTGCGTGGTCGTCGCCGACGTGAACAGGCGGTGAACACCGGCTCGGGAACCGGTCCGGCCCGGCATCGGCGCGTGCTGCGGCAGGGTCGGGGGCGGGCGGCTGGCCTGCGTGGTCGCATTCGCCGGGAGGGTCGCGGGGATGCCGCCGTAGGCGCATGAGCGAGCAGCGGGACGCGCCGGCGGGCGCGGGCGGTGAGGGGCGGCCGGACGAGGGTGCGGGCGCCGTTGCCGACGCCGGACCGGGTGCGGATCCGGGCGGCGGGCGGGCGTCGGCGGCGCCGGGCGGGGTGGGCCGGGACGCGGTGTGGGCGCGGGCGATGAGCGGGCGGGGCCGGGCCGTTCGCGGTGGTGTTCTTCGCGGTCTGGTGGGCGTGGGTGGACTTCTCCTGGTTCGCCTCCGCGTATGGCACGGACGACGTGCTGTACCGGGTGATGGTGCTGGTGCCGATCGGCGGCGGCCTGTCGGGGCGTTTCTGGCCGTGAAAGTCCGGGCCGGGTAGCGCGGTCGGTGAGACGGCCGGGCCGGGTCTTGATCACGCGTGGATACTTAACAGCTGTGAACAATGTGAATCGGATGGAGATCGACGGCCGCGCGGTGACGGCCGGGCAGACCCAGATGGCCGTCCTGACGTCCTACGGGCATTTCACCGCCATGCAGGTGCGCTCCGGCCGGGTCCGCGGCCTGGCGCTGCACCTGGACCGGCTGACCCGGTCCACCCGGGAGCTGTTCGACGCGGACCTGGACCACGAGCTCGTGCGCGCCCGGATCCGGCACGCCCTGGGCGGCGGGATCAGCGACGCGTCGGTCCGGGTGATGGTGTTCCAGCCCCAGGAGACCGGGCCGGTCACGCTCGCGGTGTACGTGCGCGACCCGTACGTGGGGAGCGGGGCGCCGCAGGCGTTGACGTCGGTGCAGTACCAGCGGCCGCTGGCGCACGTGAAGCAGGTGGGCGGCGGGTTCGGCCAGTCGTACCACGGGCGCGCGGCGAGGCGGGCCGGGTTCGACGACGCGTTGCTGACCGCCCCGGACGGGACCGTGTCGGAAGGGTCGATCGCGAACATCGCGTTCGTCGCCGGCGGGAGTCTGGTGTGGCCGGACGCCCCGGCGTTGGCGGGGATCACGATGCAGCTGATCCGGGCGCAGCTCGGGGAAACCGGCGCGGGAGCCGGGTCGGCGGGAGCGGGTGCGGGTGCGGAGTCGGAGCCGGGGTCGGGCGGTGGGCTGGCGTCGCGCGGCGCGCCGGTGCGGCTGGCGGACCTCGGGTCCTACGACGCGGCGCTGCTGACCAACTCGCGCGGCATCGTCCCGGTCAGCCGGATCGACGAGCACCGGTTCGGCGGCGGCGAGCAGGCGGCCAAGGCGGTGGCGCACGTGTACGAGTCGGTCCCGTGGGACGTGATCTGACCGTTGGTCGGCGTGGGGGAGAACCGATCCGGGGCGTACGGCGTCAACTGTGCATACCGGTCGTGACTCACCGCGTTCGCCGTGGTGGGGAGCCCAGGTCCGGGGGAGCAAGGGGGGCATTGCGGCCGGCGGCGGGCGCACGGGGCTCTCCGCCGGCCGGAAAGCCCTGCGGCCTGAGGCCGGGAGCAGGCCGGATAATGGGGGCGTGAACGACGCAGAACACGCAGAACGCGAGGGCGAGCAGGTCGGCGGGGCGAGTGCGGGTGGGGGTAGGGCGCGCAGGCCGGTGGGGCGTCGGCCGGGCGGTGCGGATACTCGGGGGGCGGTGTTGGAGGCGGCTCGGAGCGAGTTCGCCGCTTCCGGGTATGACGCGACCAGTATTCGGGCGATCGCTCGGGCTGCCGGGGTTGATTCGGCGCTCGTGCATCACTATTTCGGGACCAAGCAGCAGTTGTTCTTGGCTGCGTTGGATTTTCCGTTGGATCCGCAGGTGCTTGCCGACACTGTGATCGCTGGGGATCCGGCGACGGTCGGGGAGCGTACCGCTCGGTTCGCGTTCACTCTGTGGGAGCAGCCTGCGGTGCGGGATCGGCTGGTGGCGGTGTTGCGGGCGGCTGCGGGGAGTGATCAGATCGCTCAGTTGATGCGGGGGTTCTTCGTTCGGGCTGTCGTGCCTGCGGTGGCGGCTCGGCTCAGTGAGGTCGGGGAAGGGGGCGGGGCTGGGGGTGGGGGTGGGACGGATCCTCGGTTGCGGGCCGAGTTGGCGTTTTCGCAGATCATCGGGGTGGCTATGGCTAGGTATGTGTTGGCTGTTCCGCCGATCAGTACGGCCAGTGTGGAGGAGCTTGTTTTGCATATCGGGCCTACGTTGCAGCGGTATCTCGGGGGTGGAGTTTGAGTCAA
Organism: Actinocrinis sp.; assembly: GCA_035943635.1. Lineage (GTDB taxonomy): Bacteria > Actinomycetota > Actinomycetes > Streptomycetales > Catenulisporaceae > DASZBX01. The sequence goes on from DASZBX010000106.1 coordinate 252,437, forward strand.
AGGCGGCCCGTGGCAATTTTCCGCGCTGGGTGAGGTGGGGGTCGGGTTCTCGTACGCGAGAAAAACACCACGGTTTACTGCGTCGGTCGGCTTGGGTGGTGGGTCGGGTTGGGCGTGGGTGGGGTGGGTTGGTGGCTGTTGGGAGGGGGTTGCGTGGGCGTGGGCTGCGATGGGGGCGGGAGTTGGGGAGTGGGTGATGTCGGGGTGGTGGAGGCGTCGTGGGTGTTCCGTCTCGAGCGATAGGGGTGGGTTTGAGCTGGGGTGTTGACGGCATCGGTGGATGCGGGTGAAACTCATCGGGTGATGAATTCAGTGAGTGTGGCGCCGGGGGTGGGTTCGGCTCGGCGTGGGACGTGTGCGGTCGAGGTGCGTGGGCTGACCGTCGTGCGGGGTGGGCGGACCGTGCTGGGCGGCGGCAGCGGTGGCAACAGCCGCAGCGATGGTGCGCAGGATCGCGTCGGCGGGGTGGATCTGGAGGTCGCTGCGGGGTCGGTCACAGGGTTGCTCGGGCCCAGCGGGTGCGGCAAGAGCACGCTGATGCGGTCGATCGTCGGGGTGCAGCGGATCTCCGGCGGCAGCGTGCGCGTGCTGGGGCTCGCGGCCGGCAGTGCCGCGCTGCGTCGGCGGGTCGGATACGTCACCCAGGCGCCGTCGGTGTACTCGGACCTGTCGGTGATCGAGAACCTGCGCTACTTCGCCGCCGTCCTGGACGCGCCGCGCGATGACCCGGCGCGGGTGATCGGGCAGGTCGGGTTGGGCGGGCGGGAACGCGACCAGGTCGGGCGGCTCTCCGGTGGCCAGCGGGCCCGGGTCTCGTTGGCCGCCGCGCTGCTGGGCACGCCCGAACTGCTCGTCCTGGACGAACCGACCGTCGGGCTCGACCCGGCACTGCGCCAGGAACTGTGGGGGGTGTTCCACCATCTGGCCGCCGACGGCGTGACCCTGCTGATCTCCAGCCACGTCATGGACGAAGCCTCCCGGTGCACCCGGCTGCTGCTCATGCGCGAAGGCCGGATCATCGCCGACGAGTCACCCGACGCGCTGCTCGCCCGCACCGGCGCCCCCGACATCGAGGCCGCGTTCCTGCACCTGATCAGCACTGCGGAAGGCGGCCCGACCGGGACTGCCGATTCCGCCTCCGCCTCCGACTCCGGTTCCGCCCCGGCCGCGACTTCGGGCGGTGCCCGGTGAACGCGCGGCGGACCTGGGCCACGGCCCGCCGGGTCCTGGGCCAGCTGCGGCACGACCCGCGGACCATCGCGCTCATCGTCGTCGTCCCGTGCGTCCTGCTCACGCTGCTCTACTACGCCTTCGACCACGAACCGGGCGTGTTCGACCGGATCGGTGCGCCGCTGCTCGGCGTCATCCCGCTGATCGTCATGTTCGTCGTCGCGTCCGTCGCCACCCTGCGCGAACGCACCACCGGGACCCTCGAACGCCTCCTGACCATGCCCATGGCCAAACTCGACCTGCTGCTCGGCTACGCCCTGGCCTTCGGGATCCTCGCCCTGGCCCAGGCCGCCGCCGTGTTCGCCGTCACCGTCGGCGGATTCGGGCTCAGCGTGCGCGGACCGGCCTGGCTCCTGTTCGCCGTCGCCCTCGCCTCCGGACTGCTCGGCAGCGCCCTGGGCCTGCTCGCCTCCGCGTTCGCGCGCACCGAATTCCAGGCCGTGCAGTTCCTGCCCGCGTTCCTGCTGCCGCAGTTCCTGCTGTGCGGACTGTTCGTCCCCCGCGGATCCATGGCGCACCTGCTGAGCTGGATCTCCGACGCACTGCCGCTGTCCTACGCCGTGGACGCGATGACCAGACTCACCCAGGACCACGGCGTCGGCGGCGGACTGATCCGCGACCTGGTCATCATCGTCGGCGCGATGCTGCTCGCCCTCGCCCTGGGCGCGGCAACCCTGCGCCGGCGCACCGAGTAAGGGGCGCCGGCGACATCGGTGGGCGGCGGATCGGGCGCGTCAGTTCCAGCGTCCTGTGGCGGCGGTCTCGGCGACGTAGTCCTCGAAGCGCCTGGCCGGGCGGCCGAGGGCTCGGTGCACGCCGTCGGAGAGCTCGGCGCCCGCGCCGTCGCGGATGGCCACGAGCAGGCCGGTGAGCAGTCGCGCGACGTCGGGGCGGATGCCGTAGGCGATGTAGCGCTCGATGAAGAGGTCGGGGCTGACGTCGACGTGCCGGATCGTGCGGCCGGTGGCCTTGCCGATGAGGTCGGCCGCTTCACCGAAGCTGATCGAGCGCGGGCCGGTCAGCTGGTAGACGTGGCCGCTGTGGCGGTCTTCGGTCAGCGCTGCGGCGGCGACCTCGGCGATGTCCTCGGCGTCGATGAACGGCGTGCGCCCGTCGCCGGTGGGCAGGGACAGGGCCCCGTCCAGGACGCCCTGCCGCCAGAAGCCCTCGCTGAAGTTCTGCGAGAACCAGTCCGGTCGCAGGATGGTCCAGTCGACACCGCTGTCGCACACAGCCCGCTCGGCTGCGTGGAGGGGATGGCTCTGGTCGGCCTCGCCGACGCCGTGGGCGGAGAGCAGCACCAGCCGCTGCGTGCCCGCGGCGACGGCGTCGGCCACGAACCTGGGGATGCGCGCGCGGCCTTCGACGCTCGTCTGCAGGGTGGGTTCCACGACATAGATCGCGGTGACGCCGTCGAGCGCGGGAGCCCAGGAAGTCGGGTCGTCGAGGTCGAAGGGGATCTCGCCGGTGGTGCGCGAGGCGATGCGTACCGGTTGGCCGGCGGCCTGCAGGCGCCGGGCGATGCGGCGACCGGTCTTGCCGGTGCCGCCGAGGACGAGTGTGGTCTTCATGGCACTGAGTGAACCCCACCGGCCCGGAGACGATCCATGGGAAAACGTCGCACATGCATGTGTGATCGTCTAGCGTGGGTGGCATGGATGTGCTGAGCGATCTGCTGCACCGCGCCCGGGCCAGGAACGCCCCGGTCAGACAGTTGATCCAGCGTCCGCCGTGGTCGCTGACCTTTGCCGACGCTCCTGCGCTCACGGTCGTGACCACGCTCGGCGGTCATGCGTCGGTCCGGCTCGCCGGCTCCGGCTCCGGCTCCGGCTCCGGCTCCGGCGCCGCGCCGGTGTCCCTGGCCGCCGGCGATATCGCCCTGATCAGGGCAAGCGGCCAGCTGACGATCGCCGACGACCCTTCCACCCCGCCCCAGGTCATGATCCGCGCAGGAAAGAAACACGTCATCGGCGGGTCCGCGCGGACCGCGCGAGCCCACCGGAGCCTGGCCCCGCGCACCTACGGCGACGGCCTGCCCGGGGCCACGGTGATGCTCCGGGGCGCCTACGAGCTGCGGGGCGACGTGGGCGAGCGCCTGCTCGACATGCTCCCGCCCGTGGCGATCGTGCCCAGCGGCCCGCGGACCCGGGCGGCATTGGATCTGCTCACCGCCGAGGCCGCCCGCGAGGAGCTCGGGCAGGACGCCGTGCTCGACCGGTTGCTGGACCTCGTCCTCGTCCTGGCGCTGCGGGCTTGGTACGCCAGGCCGGAGTCGGCCGCCTCCGCCTGGTGCCGGGCGCTGGCCGATCCCGCCATCGGCGCCGCCCTGCGCGTGCTGCACGAGAGTCCCGGCCGCCGGTGGACGGTCGCCGCCCTGGCCGCCGAGGTCGGCATGTCCCGCGCCGCCTTCTCGGCGCGCTTCACCAAGCTGGTCGACGAGCCCCCGCTCACCTACCTCACCCGCTGGCGCATGACCTTGGCGGCAGACCTGCTGCGCAGCACCGACGCCACCGTGGCCGGCGTGGCCCGCGAGGTCGGGTACGACGACGCGTTCGCCTTCAGTGTCGCGTTCAAACGCACCCGCGGCGTCAGCCCGACGGCGTGGCGCCGTCAGTGCGCGGCGCCCGGCCCGCGAGTCCGTACAGCATCAGGTCCGTGAGGGTGTCGATGATCTCGTCGTCGCCCATCCCGGCGGCGTTCGTCGGCAGGATCGCGTAGGCCAGGGACGAGAGCATCGTGCCCATGGCCGCGCCGAGCAGCACCGGATCGCCGGGCAGGGTGTGTCCGCGTGTGCGCAGGTATTCCAGGTGGCTGCGGAACGTCTCGGTCTCCTCGGTCAGCTGCCGCCATGCGTGGCCGCTGTCCGGGGGATGGGTCAGGCTCTCTTCGAACAGGGCGATCATCACCGGCAGGTTCGTACGCATCACCTCCCATCCGATCATCAGGTGCGCGCGCAGTTGGGCGCGGTCGGTCAGGTCGTGGTCCGGGTGGTCCGGCTGCCGGGGGCGGCCGAGGTGCTCGTCGTCGGCCATCGCGTCGTCGCCCTGCCGGTTCATGTCCGCGAGCAGGGCTTTGAGCAGGTCCTCCTTGCTGGAGAAGTGGTCGTAGAACGCGCCGGTGGCCCGGCCGGCGGCGGCCGTGATGTCGGTGATCTTCGTGTTGAGGTAGCCGCGTTCGACGAACTGCCGGCGGGCCGCGTCCTTGAGCGCGGCCTCGGTCTCGGCCGCCCTGGCTTTGCGTACGCCCATGTCGGGATCCTCCTTGACACCTGTCGACACCGCTCAGCATACTGGACCAGATTTCACCGAATAAAGATTCAGTGAATAAGGATTCGGGAAAGGTTGGCCGCATGAACACCGAGGACAGGAACGAGAAGGGGAACAGGAACGAGCGCGGGCACGGGCACGGGCATGGACTCAATGCCGTCGTGATCGGCGGGGGAGTGGCCGGAGCCGCCAGCGCCATCGCACTGCGCCGGATCGGCGCCGACGTCACCGTGTACGAGGCGTACCAGGACCCGGCCGGGACGGTCGGGTCGTTCGTCAGCCTGACCACCAACGGCCTGCGCGCCCTGGACACCCTCGGCGTCCTGCCCGCGGTCCAGCAGGCCGGGTTCCCGGTCGAGCGCCAGCGGATGTGGAGCGGCCGGGGCAAACTCCTGGGCGACGTCCCACGCTCACGCCGCCCGGAGGAAACCCTGCGCAGCGTCACCCTGCTGCGCGGCGACCTGGTCGCGACCCTGCGCGCGCAGGCCATCGCGGCCGGGGCCAGGATCCTGACCGGCGAACGCATGACTCCGGACGCCATCCGCACTCACGCCGAACACGCCGACGTCCTGATCGGCGCCGACGGCATCTGGTCAACCACCCGCGGCGTAGTGGACCCCGCAGCCCCCGCACCGCACTACGGCGGCATCTACCACGTCTCAGGCATCGCCGAAGGACTCACCCCCGACTCCGACTCCCAGACCGCCGCATTCAACATGACCTTCGGCCGCCACGGAGCCTTCATCCACCTCCCCGCCCCCGACGGCACCATCTGGTGGTCCGCCCAGGTCAGCGCCCCAAACCCACCCGCCGACGTACACGCCGTCACCCTCGCAGACCTCACCGGCCTCTACCGTACCGAACCCCAACCCCTGACCATCCTGCGCGCAGCGACGACCATCCGCTCGGCAACGCTCGACCACGTCCTACCCCCGGTCACCCACCGCCACCGCGACGGCCGAATCGTCCTGCTAGGCGACGCCGCCCACCCCGCCGGAGCAGGCCAAGGCGCCTCGATGGCCATCGAAGACGCAGTAGTCCTGGCCCGCCGCCTACACACCGAACCCACCATAGAAGCGGCCCTGACCGCCTACGACCAAGAACGCCAACCCCGAGCAGGAAAACTCGCCAAAGCCGCCACCGCCAACCGCGACGCGAAAACCGCCGGCCCGATAGCCGCCCACATGCGAGACCTGATCACGCCCCTGTTCTTCACCCGCATGTACCCGAAGGCAACGGACTGGCTCTACACCTACGACGCCGGCACCCTAACCACCTGACCACCACCGCTCCCCGAACCCCCATGTCCATCCCCCGCGCCCACTACGCATCCGCCGCCCGCCACCCCAACGCAACCCACCCCCAACTGCCGCCCCCATCGCAGCCCACCCCCAGGCAACCCCCCACCCAACAGCCACCAACCCACCCCACCCCACCCACGCCCCAACCCGACCCACCACCCAAGCCGACCGACGCAGTAAACCGTGGTG
>DASZBX010000107.1:0-81749 GCA_035943635.1 Actinocrinis sp.
TGTGCTGGTAGGTGAGGCGAATCTGGTCAGCGCCGAGCATGGGCGCGCCGCACGGGACGGCTCATACTCGGTCGTCTGTGCCGTTGCGTGCGGTGCGGCCAGGCGACGGCGATCACCGGATTCGCGCCTTGAGACATTCCCCAACACGGCCTAGAACCGGGAAGGGGCAAACGTTCCCGGCCACTGCGCTAGTGAGGGCACGCGACCTGCCGGTTGAATACCTCATCCATACTGGAATCAAGCCTTGACAGTGAGCGGTGACTTATCAGGATAGCGTTGCAGTATGAATGACGATCGGGGCGTTTTCCGCGAGGTCGAGGTGAGCACCGGGGTGGACGGTGCCCTTCGCGGAAAGCTCACCCGGCCCTCGGGCCGGGTGCGTGGCGGCATCGTGCCGCTGCACTCGGCCGACGACGGCTCGCCGGACCATTTCCTGGTCCGGCACCTGGCCCAGGTGCTGCCCGCCCTGGGTATCGCGGTGCTCCGCTACGACCGCCGCCCGGCCCCGGCGGCCGGCCGGCCGGTGCCGCTGCCCGAGCAGGCCGCGGACGCGTTGGCCGCGGCCGACCTGATCCGCCGGCACTGCGGCCCGGTCCCGGTCGGGCTGTGGGGATTCAGCCACGGCGGCTGGGCCGCGCCGCTGGCCGCGGCCGGAGCGGGTGAAGAGGTGGCGTTTCTGGTGCTGGTCAGCGCATCCGGGGTTAGTCCGGCCGAGCAGATGCGGCACTACACGGCCAGGTTGGTACGCCGGGCCGGGCACGGCGACGAGGCGGTGGCCGAGCTGCTGAAACTGCGCACGTACTACGAACAGTACCTGCGCGGCGAACTCGACCTGCCGAGCATGCAGCAGGCGATCGACGCGGTGGCCGACCGCCCGTGGTTCGACCTGGCCGACGTCGACCGGCACCTGACCCCGGACGACAACTGGCACGACATGGATTTCGACCCGGCCGAGGCGTTCTGCACCGTGCGCTGCCCGACCCTGCTGTTCTACGGCGAGGACGACGAGAACGTCCCGGCCGCCGAGAGCATGGCGGCCTGGCGCCGGATCGCCCTGGAGGCGGAGGGCGAGGGTATCAGTATCGTGCGTCTCCCGGTCGGCACGACCCACCTGCCGACCACCGGCCCGGAGAACACGATCGACGCGATCTGCCCGGAGTACACCCGCGAGCTGACCGCCTGGCTGGACGACCGCCTGGACGAGCTCGCGACCGTGGCCGAAGGCTAGGGTGTGGATGTAGCCGGGTTGGCATGGAGGTGCTGGTGGAGATCATCGAGTGCCCGTCGGTCGTCGTGAAGTCGGAGCGGTTCTGCCTCGGGATCCGCGTGGTGACGCCGTTCCGGGGGATGTTCGCGGTGCGCGACGAACTCATGCAGGAGCTGTACGCCTGGCTCGACGAGCGCGGCGTCGCGTACGGACCCACGTTCTTCCGCCTGCACGTGGTGGACATGGCGGGTCCGATGGACGTCGAGGTCGGCGTCGTCACCGAGCAGCCGGTCCAGGCCGACGGCCGGATCAGCGCGGGAGTGCTGCCCGGCGGCCGGTACGCGGCCATGACCTACGTCAACCACGGCCGGCGCGCGAACGGCGCGCTGATCGACTGGGCCGCGGAGCAGGGCCTGGCGTTCGACCGCCGGGAAAGCCCGGAAGGCGTCCGGTTCGGCTGCCGGTACGAGGCCTACCGCACCGACCCGCGGTCCGAGCGGATGAAGACCCGCTGGCGGATCGAACTCGCCATCCGCCTGGCCGACGAGTCCGCCTAGCCGGGGAGCATACCTGGCCCGGGAGCGCACCTAGCAATCCGACGCGCACGCGTCGCCCGACTTGTTCAGCGACCCGAGCGCGGTGGCGAACGCGGACACCTGCGCGGCGCCCAGCGGTTCCACGAGATGCCGTTGCAGCGCCTCGGCCAGCGTGCTCGACACCTCGGCCGCCATGGTCATGCCCTCGGTGGTCAGCGCCGCGAACGTCACCCGGCGGTCGGTCGGGGAGGGGCGCCGTTCGACGTACCCGGCCTCGGCCAGCCGGTCGACCACCTTGGTGGTGCCCGCGGTGGAGAAGCCGAGCACCTGGGTGAGCAGGTTCATCGGCGCGGCACGCAGCGGGGTGGTCAGCAGGAACCACAGGACCTGGAACGAGGCCGGGTCCACGCCCGAGGCCAGCTCGACGTCGGCCAGCAGCCGGTCGGAGAGCCGCCGGAAGCCGCTGTAGATGGTCTGCCACTGCTGGAGCAGCGCAATCTGGGCCGTCCCGGGGCGGTTCGGCGGCGGTTCGGGCTCGCCGGGTGGGCCGGACCAGGTCATCGGTGCTGCTCCCGTCGCTGAAGTGAGTGGGCTTGGCCGGCAAGGGTACCGGACCCGATAATCATCTCACGGGTTACTTAATTGCCGGTGTGTGATTTAATCTTCAATAGAAAGCTGGCGAGTGAAGCGGCGGGCTCCCCGGGCGCACCCGCGCCCGCGCTCGCCTGCGCGCCCGGTCCAGCGCCCGTCCCGCTCACCCGAAAGGCCCAGCCATCATGCCGAATCCCCCCGCCCAGCCCGGCTCGTCGACCGCCCTGCCCCTGGCCGAGCTCCTCCCGGGCGTTTGGACGCTCGACGCCGCCGCCTCGTCGGTCAAGTTCTCGCACAAGACGATGTGGGGGCTGGTGACCGTCAAGGGCGCGTTCACCGAACTCGAAGGGGAGGGCGAGCTGCCGGAGTCCGGGGCCGCCCGCGGGTCGGTGACCGTCGCGGCCGCCTCCGTGGACACCAAGCACACCAAGCGCGACACCCATCTGCGCTCCGCCGACTTCCTCGACGTCGGGACCCACCCGTCGATCGTGTTCACCGCGACGCAGATCACCCCGACCGGCCACGACACCGTCGACATCGTGGGCGAGCTGGCCGTGCGCGGCGCCCAGCGCCCGCTGTCCTTCTCCGCCCGCGCGCTGGAGGCCGACGACACCGCGGTGGTGCTGACCGCCGAGCTGACCGTGGACCGCACCGACTTCGGGCTGACCTGGAATCAGCTCGGCATGATGAAGGGCGCCGCCCAGCTCACCCTCACCCTGCGCTTCACCCGGCGGTAGCCGCGCCCGACCCGGCCGCCGTGGCGGCCTGCGCGGCCACGGCGCGCCCGGCTCGACCCGGGATGCGACTCAGGGCTCGACTCCGGAGCCGCCGGTATGTCAGAGTGCGTAGGTATGGTGGGGTCGGCGGTCGGGCCGGGCGGCGCAGTGCCCGGAAACGGCCCGACTTTCCCACCGCCAATCGGCCGGGGAGGTGCTTTCGGCGTTGATCCGAATCGGCACGGAAATACGGAAACGCGGAATTCACAAACCTCCGCGAGGTGCGCGTTGCGACCGGCCGCCGTCGGCGCCGCGGTCGGGTCGGCGCGGCCGCAATCGGCATCATGGGTGCGCGGGGAGCCCCATCCGGGCTGCTCGGAGCCGAATGGGCGCTCACGCATGAAGATCATATACTTTGGTGGGACGCTTCCGCTCCGCTCGGATCCGTTCCGGTTCCGGTGCATTTCCCGGGCGGACCCGGGTACAGCGCAATCCACTGCCTGAAAAGAAGTTAAGAGAACAGATTCGAGTGCAACCGGCGACCAGGGGGCGACGTCTGAGCTAACGGCCGGTACCAACGCCGGCGACGGGCCCGCGGGGGACTCGCTACACCGGAAGGATCGGGGCTGAACGACATGTCGGACACAGCTGAGGACCACGCGCCGGGCGGGCCGAACGGAGCGGCGGCCGAGGCCGGGGAATCGGACTCGGACGGCGCCGACTCCTCGGACATACGGCCGGCCGGTCCGGAGGCCGGGACGGGGGCGGCCGGATCAGCCGAGTCGGACAGCGCGGGCGGTGCGGACGGGGCGGACAACACGGGCGGGCCGGACAGCACGGACGGGGCGCAGACCGGCAGCGGGGCCGAGGGGGATGGCCCCGACGGCCTTGCGGGCCTCGGCGATTCCAGTGATGCCGGTACTTCCGACGTACCCCACGATTCCGACAACGCTGACAACCCCGACGACCCGGACGGCCCGGACGGCCCCAAGGACCCGAACGGCCCCAAAGACCCCGGCACCCCCGACCCCGCCCCCGCGCCGGCCCAGCCGTCGCGCAAGCGCCGGCACCGAATACGCAACTCCATCCTCGTCCTGCTCAGCCTGGTCGTCGTCTGCTCGGCCGGGGTCTTCGCCTACGCCGCCTACGACGTGCACACGCTGACCCGCAACCTCAAGCACACCGTCCTGCTGCCGCCCGGGTTCACCCAGCCGCCGGAGTCGGTCGACGCGTACGGCGACTCGCCGGTGAACATCCTGCTGCTCGGCTCGGACACCCGCGACACCAGCTCCGACGCCGCGCTCGGCGGGGACAGCGGGCCGGGGGCCAACGCCGACTCCGAGATGGTCGTGCACCTGTCCGCGGACCGGTCCAACGCCACCGTGCTGTCCATCCCGCGCGACACCATCACCGAACTGCCGGACTGCGCCGGCGGCGGCGACGGCATGATCAACAGCGCGCTCCAGGGCGGCCCGGAGTGCCAGGTCGCGGCGATCCACGAGCTGACCGGCCTGACCATCGACCACTACGTGATGTTCGACTTCAGCGGGGTCGTGTCCATCTCGCAGGACCTCGGCGGGATCCCGGTGTGCGTGACCGGGAACGTCAAGGACCCGAACTCCGGCCTAACCCTGGACAAGGGCACCACCAACGTCGAGGGCCTCCAGGCGCTGCAGTTCCTGCGCACCCGCGACGCCTTCTACGACGGCTCCGACATCGGCCGCGAGCGGGCCACCCACTACTTCTTCGCCCAGCTGATCCAGCAGATGAAGGCCAGCGCCTCGTTCACCAACCTGGTCCAGCTGCAGGACCTGGCCCAGGACGTGACCAGGTCCACCACCGTGGACAACGGCCTGGACAGCATCTCCGCGCTGATCACGCTCGGCCAGGAGCTGAACAGGGTGCCGACCGACCGGATCACCTTCCTGATCATGCCGTGGGGCCAGGACCCGGACGACGCCAACCGGGTGCTGCCGACCCAGCCGTCCGCGGGCCACGTGTTCGCGGCGATGCAGGCCGACCAGTCCTTCACCACCGACACCGGCGCCGCGGCCTCGCCGACCGGGATCCCGACCGTCAAGGGCCACGGCTCCTCGTCCGGCGCCACCTCGGGCGCGTCGCCGGACGCCTCGCCCCGGGCGGCCACCCCGACGCCCACCCCGACCCCGACCGACCCGGCGGCCGTGCTGGCCAGCGAGTCGGCCGACGCCCGGGCCCACCCGATGCACGTGAACGTGATCAACGCCTCGGGCACGACCGGCCGGGCGGCCACCATCACGCAGGAGGTGTTCGGCGACGGCTTCGTCTACGTCGGCGGCACCGACGCGACCTGGACGGTGGCCACCACCACGCTGGAGTACGAGCCGTCCGAGGCCGCCGCGGCCCACGAACTGGCCGCCGACCTCGGCCTGCCGACCTCGGCCCTGCAAGCCACCAGCACGACCAGTCAGATGACCCTGACCATCGGCACGGACTGGCAGATCGGCACGGCCTACCCGGTGATCCAGCCGACCCCGACGCCCACCGGGACCGGGACCGCGACCGGTCCGGCGAGCAGCTCGGCCGACGGGACCCCGTCGTCCTCGCCGACCACGGCCGGTTCGCTGCCCGCGGACTCGTTCGCGCAGAACGCGGCCAGCACCGGCGGCTGCATCACCGTCAACCCGGACGACTCGTTCTGACCTGGCACACGGCAAGACGGCCGCCGCGGTCCGGATTCTATTCGCACTCTGATTTCAGAGTGCGAATTATCCGGACCGCGGCGGCCGTCTACATTCCACACAAACACACAACGCGGATCAGACCTGCGACAACACCTCGGCCGCGATCAGCTCCAGGTGCTCCAGGTCGCTCAGGTCGAGCACCTGGAGGTACACCGTCCCGGCGCCGGCCGCGGCGAACGCGCCGATCTTCTCCACGATCTGCGCGGGCGAACCGGCCACGCCGTTCTCCCGCAGCTCGTCCACCTCCCGGCCGATCGCCGCGGCCCGGCGGGCCACCTCGGCGTCGTCCCGGCCGCAGCAGACCACCTGCGCCGCGGAGAAGGTCATCGTCTCCAGGGCGCGGCCGATCGCGGTGCAGGCAGCGCGGACCCGGTCGAAGGCCTCGGCGGTCGGGTCGGCCTGCTGGAAGCCCACGTTGAACTCGTCCGCGTACCGGGCGGCCAGCCGGGGCGTGCGCTTCTTCCCGCCGCCGCCGATCACGATCGGCGGGTGCGGCCGCTGGGCCGGCTTGGGCAGCCCGGGCGAGTCGGTCAGCTGGTAGTGCTCGCCCTGGTAGGAGAAGGTCTGCCCGACCGGGCTGCGCCACAGCCCGGTCACGATCGCCAGCTGCTCCTCGAGCAGGCCGAACCGCTGCTCCGGGAACGGGATCCCGTACGCGGTGTGCTCCTCGGCGAACCACCCGGTGCCCAGGCCCAGCTCGACCCGGCCGCCGGACATCTGGTCCACCTGGGCGGCCTGGATGGCCAGCACCCCGGGCAGGCGGAAGGTGGCCGGGCTGACCAGCGTGCCCAGCCGGATCCGGGAGGTCTCCCGGGCCAGGCCGGCCAGGGTGATCCAGGCGTCGGTCGGGCCGGGCAGGCCGGATCCGGAGCCCATCTTGAGGTAGTGGTCGGACCGGAAGAAGGCGTCGAAGCCCAGGTCTTCGGCGGCCTTCGCGACGGCGAGCAGCGTGTCGTAGTCGGCGCCCTGCTGGGGTTCGGTGAAGATGCGTAATTTCATGTCACGTGATCTTATCCGCCGGGCCGGGCGGACGGGTCCGGCCGGCCCGGGCGGCGGTTGGTTCGCTGGCTACTCGTACTTCTGCCCGTTCCCGTCGACGTGCGCGTTCCCGTCGGGTGCCGAGGCCTGCGCGGCGGACGCCGCCGGTCCCGGCGCGACCGCGTAGACCTGGATGTTGCCCTCCTGCACCCGCACGGCCAGGCGCGGCAGCGGCTGCATCGGGAACTTCGGCGCGATCGGGTAGGCCACCGGCTGCCCGTCCACCTGGTAGGTCGCGCCGTGGCAGGGGCAGACCAGCTCGACCGGCGGCGCGGTCAGGTTCAGTTTGCAGCCCTGGTGGGTGCAGATCCCGGACACCGCCTGGACCCGGCCCGAGGTGCGCTGGACGAACCCGAACAGGTCCCCGACGTCGAACGAGAGCACCCCGCCCTCGGGCAGGTCGGCGTCCGCGGCGACGGTCTGCCAGGAGCCGGACTTCGGCGTCAGCTGGCCCTGGACCAGCGGCGGCCGGGTGCCCGGGCCGCTCGGCGCGGGCCGGTCCAGCAGGTGGTCCGCGGTGGCGCCGACCGCCGCCGCGCCCGCGGTCAGCGCGGTGGCCTGCAGCAGCCGCCGGCGGCCCGGGGCGATCCGGGCCGGCCGGGCCGGTTCCGGCGCGGCGGCCGGCGCCGGGGCCTGGACCGTCCCGGCGGCCCCGCGCCCGCCCTGGCGCGCGGCGAGCTGGCGGCGCAGGCCCGCGACGAAGTCCGGGTCCGGCTCCAGCACGTCCGGGGCGGCCGCGGCCAGCGCGATCGCCGTCCGGGTGACGGCCAGCTCGTCCTCGGTCGGCGCGAACGGCTTGGGACGGCGCCGGCGCAGCAGGCTCTCGACGTAGCGGTCGACCGCTGATCTCATCACGCGTCCCCTTTCCGATCCGGTTCCCGATCGAGCCCGGCCGCGCGGCGCAGCGCCCGGTGTTGCAGTACCTTCGCGTTCGCGACCGTCACGCCGAGCTCGGCCGCGGCCTCCTTGACCGAGCAGCCCTGCAGGAAGCGCAGGATCAGGATCCGGCGCTGCCGGTCCGGCAGCGCGGCCAGGATCCGGTCCGCGCGCAGCCGCGGGTCGTCCGGCGCCCAGTCCGCCCGGTCCTCGTCCCAGGCCCGGTCCTGCTCGCGGTCGTGGGCCCGGCCGGGGCCGGCCTGCGGATCTCGGCCCGGTTCCCCGGCGTACTGCGGGCCCGGGTCCGGGGCCGCGCCGCCGAAGGGCGGGTCCAGCCCGGCCGAACCGCCCGGCCGGCTGCCGTCGGCGGTCCCGGCGAACTCGGCCAGGTCCATCCCGGCCGGGTCGATCACGGTCACCTGGTGCCCCAGGGTCTTGCGCCAGTGCGCGGCCAGCGCCGTGCGGGCCGTGGCCAGCAGGTACGCGCGCACCTCGCCCACGCTCGCGGTGGTCCGCAGCGGGCCGAGCGCGGCCAGGAACACCTGGGAGGTGAGGTCCTCGGCGTCCGGCCGGTTGCCGACCTTGGCGAACAGCAGCCGGTAGATCCGCCCGACGTTGTCCGTGTAGATGGCGTCCCAGTCCGGGTAGGCCTCGGTGTCGGGGGTTTCGGGCGGGGCCGCGGTCTGGGTCTGGCCGGAGCCGGCCCGGGCCGCCTGCCGCCGGCCGCCGCCGCCGGGCGCCGCCAGACCCGTGCCCGGGGCCTCATTTCGCCAGGCCACGCGGATACCGTGTACTCGCGCCCAGGCCACCGAGAGTGTGGTCACGCTTCATTGTATTTCAGCCATCGCTGAGACAGCTCCCCTTGTGAGCGCATGAGCCGCTGGACGAGTAATTCCGAACTCTGGCGCGGCGAACGTCTGATCGGCGGTGGCTGGCCGCACGCCGCGACCATCCGCAGACGACAGAGTATGCGGCCGGTCGCGGCGCGCGCCCAGCCACCGCCGCTGAGCCGTTTCGCCGTGCGCACTCACCTTGCAGGTCAACGCACCACCCAGCAACTCACCTTAGGCGCCGGAGTTCGGAATTACTCGTCTAGCCGTGTCTTGTCGGGTGGGTCAGTAGGGATACGTCGGGGGGTTACACCCGCCCCGGACGTCGGCCGCAGTCCCGCCGCAGTGCGCCCGGCCCGGCATAAGGTGGGTGGCAGTCGGTGACGAAGTTTTGTTCTGTTCTTTGCCCTCGGCCGTCCGCTGCGCGCCGTCCGCCCCTGGAAGGAAACCCCCGATGGTTCTGCTGGCCCAGATCAGCGACCTGCACTTCGACGGCACCGCGGCGACGGCCGAACGGGTCTCCCGGGTGCTGGACTACCTCAAGGCGATGCCCACGCCCGTGGACGCGGTCCTGGTCACCGGCGACATCGCGGACACCGGCGCACCGGCCGAGTACGCGCAGGCCGCGCAGGTGCTGACCGCCGACTTCCCGATCCTGACCCTGCCCGGCAACCACGACGACCGGGCCGAGTACCGCCGGGGCCTGCTCGGCGAACCGGCCGCCGACGGCCCGGCCAACCGGGCCCACCTGATCGGCGGCACGGCGATCCTGATGTGCGACTCCAGCGTCCCCGGCCAGTCCCCGGGCCGACTCGCCGCGGAGACCCTGGCCTGGCTGGCCGAGACCCTGGAGGCCCTGCCTGCCGGGACGCCCGTCCTGCTCGCCTTCCACCACCCGCCGGTCGTCCTGCACCACCCGATCCTCGACGCGATCCGGCTGGAGAACCCGCAGGAGCTCGCCGACCTGCTCGACGGCCGACCCGAGGTGGTCGCGGTGCTGACCGGGCATGCGCACACCGCGGCCGTCTCGACCTTCGCCGGGCGCCCGCTCGTGGTCGCGCCGGGCGTGTACTGGACGCTGCAACTGCCGTGGGAGGGCGATAAGGTCGTCGACCGGCCGCAGCCTCCGGCGATCGCCTTCCACGTGCTGGACGACGAGCACCGGCTGACCACGCACTACCGCGCGGTGCTGTAGCGGCTCGGGGCTGTAGCAGTTCAGGGCTATAGCGATTCAGCTCCGCCAACCCGGCTGCACGAGCCCTGATTCGTAGGCGATCACGACCAGGTGCGCGCGGTCGCGGGCCCCGAGTTTGCCCAGGATCCGGGAGACGTGCGTCTTCGCGGTCAGCGGGCTGAGCACCAGCCGCTCGGCGATGTCGGTGTTGGTCAGGCCCTCGGCCACCAGCGCCAGCACCTGCCGTTCCCGGTCGGTCAGCTGCGCCAGCCCGCGCACGGCCGCCGGGGTCTGCTTCGCCCGGGCCGCGTAGTCGCCGATCAGCCGCCGGGTGGCGCCGGGGGAGAGCAGTGCGTCCCCGGTGGCCGCGGCCCGCACGCCGCGGGCCAGCTCGGCCGGTTCGCTGTTCTTCACCAGGAACCCGGCCGCGCCCAGCCGGATGGCTTCGAACACGTACTCGTCCAGGTCGAAGGTGGTCAGGATGACCACGTGCACGGCGCCGAGCGCCGGGTCGGCGGCGATCCGCCGGGTGGCCTCCAGCCCGTCCACGCCCGGCATCCGGATGTCCATCAGGACCACGTCGGGCCGCAGCCGGGCGGCCAGTTCCACGGCCGCCGCGCCGTCCGCGGCCTCGCCGACCACCTCGATCCCCGGCTCGACCTCGAGCAGCGCCCGGATCCCGCCGCGGATCAGCGGCTGGTCGTCGGCGAGCAGGACTCTGATCATCGTCGCTCCGTGTCCTCGGCCCGCTCGCTGGTGGCGCGGAAACCGTTGCCCGCCGGGGAGATCTCGGGTGAGTCAGTATTCTGGTTGATCGGCAGCACGGCCTCGACCAGGAAGCCGCCGCGTGCGGTCGGCTCGGCCCGGACCGTCCCGCCGAGCGCCGCGACCCGTTCGCGCATCCCGGGCAGCCCGTTGCCGCCGCCGCTCGAACTCGGCGGATTCGCCGGGCCCGTGACGGCCGCCATGCCCGCCGGGCCCGTGACGCCGGCCGAGCCTGCGGCGACCGCCGCCACACCGGCCCCGGCCATTGCAATCCCGCGCCCGTCGTCGTCGACGAACAGCCGCAGTTCCTTCTCCGCGTACCGGATCCGCACGACGACGCCCGTGCCGGGCCCGGCGTGCCGGACCGCGTTGGTCAGCGCCTCCTGCGCGATCCGGTACCCGGCCCGGTCCACCGGCCCGGGCAGCGGCCGCGCGGCGCCGAGGATCTGCGTGCGCACGCTCAGCCCGGCCGCCTTCGCTCCGTCCACGAGCCGGGCCAGGTCGTCCGCGCGGGAGAGCACCGGCGTCGGGTCGCGTGGCGCCGCCTCGTCCTGGCCCGCGCGCAGCAGCTCCAGCACGGACCGCAGCTCGCCCAGCGCGGTGTTGCCCGAGTCCTTGATAGCCCGCAGCGCCGCCTCGGTGCGGGCGGCGTCGCGGCCGAGCGTGACCAGCCCGGCGTTGGCCTGCACGGTGATCAGGGCCAGGTGGTGCGCCAGCACGTCGTGCAGGTCGCGGGCGATCCGCAGCCGTTCCTCCCCGGCCCGGCGCCGGGCCGCCTCGCCGGCCGCCTCCCGGGCCCGCTCGGCCTCCTGTGCCTCGGCCCGGCGCACCCGGCGGCGGATCCGGACGATCTCGGCGAACGCCGCCAGCGCGGCCAGCCACGAGGCCAGGCCCACCTGGAACGCGAGCCCGGTGTGCCCGACCAGCGGCCTGGCCGCGAGCAGGTACCCGGCGACCAGCACCGCGTACGCGATCCGCCGGTCCCCGTAGACCACCGCGCTGCCGAACGCCGCGATCAGCGGCAGATACACCAGCCCGGGCGGGTAACCGGACAGGGTGAACGCGCTCTCGGCGGCGAAGACCACCAGCAGCACGACGTTCGGCGCCCGCTGCCGCCAGGCCAGCGCCACGCCCTCGACGACGATCAGCAGGTAGCCCAGCACGGTCGGCGCCTGGAACCCGGAGGCCGGATGCCGGGCCTGATGCCAGCCGGAGATGACGCCGAACGCCAGCCCCAGGACGGTGAGCACGGCGGCGCCCGCCGCGTCGCGCGGCAGGGGACGGGGCGCGTGCAGACGCAAGTTCGGCCTTCCTTCGGGGAGACAACGGTAACGCGGCGAGCTGGGGCGTTCTACCACCAGCGGAGACGGCGGCGGCGGGCGGGGCGGCCGGCGGGAACGGCGGGGCGATTCGGCTGGGCCGACGGGCCGGATCCGGGCGATGGTCTCGGCTCGACGGTGGGGCTCGAGTGGGTATCGCGGCGCGGCTTGGCCGATCGTCTCGGCCGGGCCGGTCCGGTCGGCCGGGTGTGCGCCGCCGTTTCGGACCAGCCGAGCCCGAGTCCCAGCCACACCGCCCACTGGGCCGAGCAGGTCCAGCCGAGCCCGAGCCCGGCCCACACCGCCAACCGCGCCGAGCCGGACCAGCTTGACCGCCGGGACCACTCGGCCCAGTTCACCGTTCCCAGCTCACCCGGCGGCGATCGCCGTGAGCGGGTCCAGCCGGGCCGCGCGCCGGGCCGGCCGGATGCCGGCCAGCAGCCCGGCCACCGCCCCGACGACCAGCACCAGCACGATCTGCGCCCACGGGATCGACACCACGCCGACCTGTTGCGCCGCGCTGACCGCCCGCACGACCGCCCAGCCGAGCAGCACGCCGAGCGCCGCGCCCGTACCGGTGCCGAGCAGCGCGGTCATCACCGCCTCCCACCGGATCGTCGCCCGCACCTGCGACCGGTCGCCGCCGACCGCGCGCAGCAGCCCGATCTCCCGGGTCCGTTCGTACACTGCCAGCGCGAGCGTGTTCCCGATGCCCAGCAACGCGATCAGGATCGCCAGCGCCAGCATCACGTACACGATCGCCAGCACCGTGTCGACCGACGACGCCTCAGCGGACAGATACGCGGCCCGGTCCTGCACGGTCAGCCCGCCGAACGACTTCGCGATCGTCTCGATCTGCCCGGTCACCGCCGCCGTGTCCGCGCCCGGCGCGAACGCCACGTACACGGCCGTGTTCAGCGGCTGCTCGGTGTGCGCGGCCCACAGGCTCTCCGGCAGCACGTACCCGGCCAGCGGCGCGATCGGCGGGTAGACCGCGCCGACCCGGACCGGGACCACCGCGCCGTCGGGGAACGTCACCCGGACGGCCGTGCCGACCTGCCAGCCGTGCTTCGCCGCGTCGGTCGAGTCGACGGCGAGCTGCCCGTCGGGCAGGCCGAGCGTGAACACCCGGTCCAGTTGGGCCGGGTCGCCGGTGCTGACGGCCTCGGACGTGCCGTCGAGCAGGACCCGGCCGGTTCCGGAGCCGGCCGCCACCGCGACCCCGCCGAGCGCGCCGATCCGGTCCGCGGCCTGCGGGCTGAAGCCGCCGAGCGCGTAGTCGCGGGCCGAGTCGGACACGACCAGGTCGCCGCGGAACGTCTGGTCCAGGTTCGCGCCGGTCGAGGCCTTGAGCGAGGCGCCGAACACCGAGAACACGGTCACGATGGTCACCCCGACGACCAGCGCCGCCGCGGCCGCCGCGGTCCGTTTGGGCGCCCGGGCGATGTTGCGCCGGGCCAGCAGTCCGGGCAGGCCGCGCAGCCGGGCCACCGGCGCGCCGAGCACCCGCGCGGCCAGCACCGCGAGCACCGGGCCGAGCACCAGCAGCCCGGCCAGCGCGACCGCCCCGGCCAGGGCGACCAGCGTGGTGCTGCTGCGGCCCAGGGCGAAGCCGACCAGGCCCGCGACGCCGAGCACGGTCAGCGCCGCGCCGATCCGGGCCCGCAGCCGGGAGGCGCCCGCGGTGTCCACGGCGCTCTCCCGCAGCGCTTCGACCGGCGCGACCCTTGAGGCCCGGACCGCCGGGCTCAGCGCGGCCAGCACGGTGATCGCCACGCCCACGACCAGGCCGAGCACCGCGTTCCCGGCGGTGAACACGACCCCTGAGATCGGCAGGGCGAAGCCGGCCTTGGCGAACGCGCTCTCCAGCCCGGCGGCGATCCCGTAACCCGCGGCCACCCCGGCGGCCGAGCCGAGCAGCCCGAGCAGCGCGGCCTCGCCGAGGCTGCCGCGCAGCACCTGCCCGCGGGACGCGCCGAGCGCCCGCAGCAGCGCCGACTCCCGGGTGCGCTGCGCGGCGACCACCCCGAAGGTGTTGTGCACGTTCAACATCGCGACCACCAGCGCGATCGCGGCGAACACGTCCAGGAAGGCCTTGAAGAAGCTCAGGAACTGGTCGCTGACCGCGGCGATCTGCTCGGCGGTGGCCTGGGCGCCGGTGATCGCCTGCGTTCCCGGCGGCAGGACCCGCGCGATGGCCGCCTGCACCTGCTCCTGGCTGTGGCCGGGCTGCGCGCGGACCACGATCTGGCTGACCTCGTCCGCGCCGCCGAGCAGGTGCTGCTGCGCTCCGGCCAGGGTGAACGCAGTGTACGTCGACCCGCCGTCGGAGGAGGTGTCTCCGTACACGGCGATGCCGGAGATGGTCACCGGCAGGGCGTTCGGGATGTACACGGTCGTGGTCTGGCCGACCCGCAGGTCGCCCTGCGTGGCAGAGTGCTGATCGATTACGACCTGATCAGGGCCCTGCGGCGGCGCGCCGGCGGCGAGTTTCCACGGGTTGAGCGCGGGGTCGGTGATCCAGGTCCCGGCGGTCCGCGGGCCCATGCCGGTCACGGCCTGGCCGTCCGTGCCGGTCAGCACGCCCTCTCCGGTCACCGTGCCCTGCGCCTCGGCGACGCCCGGGACCGCGCGCACCGTGGCCACGAGCGAACCGTCGATCGGGCCGCGGTTCGCGCCGGCGGCGGTGGTCGTCGTGGTCGCGTTGCGGACGATGACGTCCGTCCCCTGATACGCCGTGGTGAAGGCCGAGTCGATCGCGCTGGTCATCGTGGCACTCAGGCCGAGCGTGCCGGTCAGGAACGCCACGCCGAGGAACACCGCCGACAGCAGCCCGAGCAGGCGGCGTTTGCGCGACCACAGGCCGCGGCCGGTGACCGTCGCCATCGGGCCGATTCGGTTGGCCCGCTTGGCGATCGGCCGCGCGGACGTAGCGTTGCGCCCGCTCATCGTCCGAGCCCCTTCATCCGGTCGAGCACGAGCTCCGCGGTCGGCTGGTCCAGGGTGTCCACGACTCGGCCGTCGGCCAGGAACACCACCCGGTCGGCGTGCGCGGCGGCGGCCGGGTCGTGGGTGACCATGACCACCGTCAGCCCGAGTTCGCGCACCGCGGTGCCGAGGAACTCCAGCACCTCCTGCCCGGTGCGCGAGTCCAGGTTGCCGGTCGGCTCGTCCGCCACGACCAGGTCGGGCCGGGTGACCAGGGCCCGGGCGATCGCCACCCGCTGCTGCTGGCCGCCGGACAGCTCGGCCGGGCGGTGGCCGAGCCGGTCGCGCAGGCCGACCGTGTCGATCACCTCGTCCAGCCAGGCCTGGGACAGCTTCAGTCCGGCCAGGTCCGCCGGCAGGGTGATGTTCTCCAGTGCGCTGAGCGTCGGCAGCAGGTTGAACGCCTGGAAGACGAACCCGATCCGGGTCCGCCGGATCGCGGTCAGCGCCTTGTCGCCGACCGTGCCGAGGTCGGTCCCGCCGAGCAGGGCCCGGCCGGAGTCGAGCCGGTCCAGCCCGGCCACGCAGTGCACCAGGGTGGACTTGCCCGACCCGGAGGGCCCCATCACCGCGGTGAACATCCCGGCCGGGAACTCGACGCTCACCCCGTCCAGCGCGACCACCGCGGACTGCCCGCGGCCGTAGACCTTCCGCGCGTCGACCACCCGCGCGGCCGGGGTCTCGGCCGGCCGGGGCAGCGGCGGCTGCGCACTGCTGTCAACGATCGTCATCGGAACTTCTCCTCGGCAACGGTTGGCGGCGCGAATCGCCGCCGTAGCCCATTCGACCGGTTCGGCGGGCGCCGCCGCGTCCGCCGCCGGGAGACAGTCCGGCGTACTCCCGGGGGAGTACGCGGCCGCCGGTTCAGCAGGTTCCGTCGACCATTTCTCCGCCCTGGACGCAGGCCAGAGCCGGCGGGGGAAGCCGCAGCAGCTCGGACTGGGCATCGGTCGGCAACTCCCGCAGATACGTCAGGTCCACGTACTGGTGGCTGAGGGGTGAGCCAGACGACCCGGCCGAGCGGCCTGGCCGGTTTGAGCGGGAACAGGTCCAGCCGGATCGGCGCGGCGGCCCGCTCAGTCGGACAGCGGCATGACCATCTGCGGACTGACCGGTACCTGGTCCGCGTGCAGGCGGCTGACCGCGGTGCCCAGGGCGAAGAACTCGATCCCGTTCTCGCCCCAGATCCAGTTGCTCTCGGTGACCGACACGCCGACCACGCCCTGGGCTCCGACCTGGCGGCCCTCGTACTGCATCCGGGCCATCGCCAGCTCGCGCGCGTCGTACACGGCCTGGCTGTACGGGGCCATCTCAGCGTTCTGGCCAAATTGCTGCAGCGCCTGCCGGAAGGACAGGTGCGCCACGTGATAGACGCAGGTGCCCATCACCATCGCGCGCGGGACCCAGCCGTGCTGCCACAGCGTCCAGAAGTCCTGCCCGCTCAGGTGCGAGGTGAACGGCCGCCCGGCCGGCGTGCGGTAGGACTGGCCGCCGGTGGACTTGATCGCCGTGCCCACGGCCACGAACTCCATCACGTCCGAGGAGAACGAGAACGAGCACGGCCGCAGCCGCACCCCGATCACCCCGTCGGCGCCGAGCGCGTCCGCCTCGGCGTCCATCCGGGCCATCGCCAGTTCGCGCGCGTTGTACAGTGCCTGGGTCAGCACCGGCAGTTCCTGGCTCACGCTCCAGCGGGCGGACTGGAAACCGATGTGGTAGACGCACGAGCCCATCACCAGGCCGAGTGGTTCGAAGCCGGTCTGGGTGGTGAGCACGAACTCGTTGACCGACAGGTCCGAGGTGAAGAAACCGCCGCCGCCGGCCGCCGCGCCGAGGCGCGCCCGGGCGGAGTCGGGCAGGGTCTGCTGCTGCTGGGAGACCGGGATCGCGGACTGGGACACGGGGGACGACCACCTTTGCTCGGCGCCGGCACCGGCGCGGACGGATGCGGGCCGCGGGCGCCGCCGCCGGCCGAGGCGCGGCGGGACCGGGTCCGTGCGGCGCGACGTTACCGCAGCCGGATCGCCCGGGCCACCGAACCGGCCGGCCGGGCGCGCCGGGCGGAGCGGCGGATCCGGCCGGGGGCGCGAAAAAGTACGGTTTATCAGTGCAACAGCGCCGGTTCGGCCCCGCTGCTGCCGGTTTTCCGGAAACATGGGATGCTGGTCCGGGTGGTTCGGTGGCGGGAACCGTCTGTTCGGGTAACACTGGGAGAGACGGGTACGTCACCTGGATGGATGAAAAGCAACGGATCTACTACAGCCTGCTGCTATCCTGAAAGTCCGCTCTATGGGTTATCCGGCTGGATTCCGCCTATTTTTCCCCGGGGGGAACTGGTGAGGCAACGTCCACGTGGCAACGCTCCATCCGGGTGGAGCGCGGAGGATCTCGGCCCGGCCGAGGACGACCCGGAAGAGTCCGCCGCGGACACGGGTCCGGCTGACTTGCTGTGGCTGGCCGAAGACGTCGCGCCCCCGGTCGAGATCGACGGCGCGGTGCTGCCCTACGTGGTGCTCGGCAAGGGTGTGCACGGGAGCGACCGGACCGACCTGTGGCGGTTCGAGCCGGCCGCGCCGCCGGAGCTCGACCTGAGCCTGTTCAAGCCGGTCGGCGAGGTGTCGGAGCCGTCGCTGGCCGACTCCGCGATCGGGCACTGGCAGCCCGATGCGCCGACGACGCAGCCCGCGCGGCCCGAGCCGGTGCAGCGCCCTGAGCCGGTGCGGGGGAGAGCGGACGCTGCGCCGGCGCCCGTAGCGTCTTCCGCATCGTCCGCGGGCAGGCCTGTGCCCGAGCGCGACCCGTTCGCGCCGCGCCGGCCGGAACCGGCCGCCGGGGGCCGCCGGGCCGCCGAGGCGCCGCGGAGCGAGAACCAGAGCGCGGCCGCGCCGATGGCGGCCGTCGCCGAGACCGAGGCCGAGCGAACCAGGGCGCGGCGGTCGCGTCACGCCGGGCTTGGTGCGGACCTGGATCCGGCTGAAGCCGCGATGGACCGGCCCGCGAGGACGGCCGACGCTGCGCCGGCGCCGTATCTCGGGTCGGGCCCGGTGTCGTCCCAGCCGACTGAATCCGAAGGCGAAGCGGACGAGCCCGATGTCTATGACCTCGTGGCGGCCGCGTTCGGCCGTCCGGGCGCCAGGACCGCCGCGGCCAGGGCGGCCGAGTCGAAGCCGGCCGGACCAACCGGCCCGGCGGCGCCGGACCCGGCCGTCGGTACGCCGAAGGTCCTCGCGACCCCGCCCGCCGAGCCCGCTGAGCCCGAGATCTCGCCATTGCAGGTCCCCGACCTCGCAAAACCCGAACCTGCTCCGGTTGGCCGCAGGGGCCTGCGACGCAAGCCGGAACCCGAGCCCGAGTCGGCCGAGTTCAGGCCCAGGCCCCAACGCGCCGAGCCCGAGCCGCCCGCCCTGTGGCGCGCCGCGGGATCCCCGGCGGACGTCCCGCGCGAGTCGAACGTGGCGAACGCCCTGCCCGGCACTTCATCCGTTTCGGCACGGCCAGCCGGTTCCGGTTCCCCGCAGCGGCCCTCGGGGTCGTCACCTCAGCGTACTTACGGCAGGCCCCCGGCCCCGGAGCCCGAACCGTCCTCATCACCCCTCGCGGCCACCATGCAGACCTCCGCGCAGACCTCCGCGGCCCCGATCGCCAAGCCCGCGCCGCTGCTGCCCCTCCCGGACGACCGGCCCGCGAGGCCCGCCGACCCCACGAAACCCGAGCCCCAGCGGTCGGCCGACCGGTATCCGCCGGCCGAGCCCGCGATCCCGGACCGGCTGGAGAACTCCCGCTCCCAGCCGCCCACCCGCCCGCAACCCACCCGCCCGGCGGCCGACTGGCCCCCCGTCCAGCCGGTCATCCCCGACCTCCCGGCCGACCCCGAACCGCCGGTCGTCGGGCACAACACCCTGGCCCAGCGCCCGGCGGTCGAACGGCCCGACCTGGCCTGGCCCGAGTTCTCCTGGCCGGAGGCCGCCGCGGACTCGCGCGGCCCGTTCGAACCCAAGCTGACCCGGACCAAGCAGTCCCGGCCGAGGTTCGACTCCGGGTTCGAGAACATCGAGTTCACCCACATCCACGGGCCGCTCGTCGAACCCCAGCAGGTGCCGCTGCCCGAGTCGCTCTCGGACGCCGGCTGGCTGGACACGGTGCACTGGAACGACGAATCCGGCCAGGACGGCGAGGAGGCCGCCGCCGGAGCCGACGCCGAGGCCGGCCGCCGCGCCGGTCCGTTCCGCCGGAAGAAGGGCAGCGCCGCGTAGCCCGCCCGACCGGAATTGGTGCCGAGGCACGCCCGGCCTCTGCGAGAATCCTCATGACACCGATCTGAGGAAGGGCGTGCCGACTGTGGCCGACAGCAACACCGAGGCTGACTGGGTATCTCGTTTTGCGGACGAGGTGATCGAAGCGGCGCAGCGGCGGGCTCCGGGCAAACCGGTGGTCGTCGCCTCGGGGCTGAGCCCGTCCGGCCCGATCCACCTCGGCAACCTGCGCGAGGTGATGACCCCGCACCTGGTCGCGGACGAGATCCGGCGGCGCGGGCTCGACTGCGTGCACATCCTGTCCTGGGACGACTACGACCGCTTCCGCAGGGTCCCGGCCGGGATCGACCCGGCCTGGGCCGAGCACATCGGCAAGCCGCTGACCTCCGTCCCGGCCCCGGCCGGAAGCAGCCACCCGAACTGGGCCGAGCACTTCAAGGCGCCGATGGTCGAGGCACTGGCCCTGCTCGGAGTCGAGTTCCAGGGCATCAGCCAGACCGAGAAGTACACCTCCGGCGCCTACCGCGAGCAGGTCCTGCTCGCCATGCGCGAGCGCGGCCGGATCGACGAGGTGCTCGGCCGCTACCGGACCAGGCGCGGCGGCAAGCCGGGCGGGCGCCCGGGCGCGAAGCCGGTGGACGAGGCCGAACTCGAAGCGGCCGAGGGCTCCGGCGCGGCGGCCGAGGACGACGGCGGCACCGCGGCCGGGTACTTCCCGTACAAGCCCTACTGCACGGTCTGCCAGACGGACCTGACCACGGTCACCTCCTACGACGACACCACCACCGAGCTGACCTACACCTGCGCCTGCGGGCACTCGGAGAAGGTGCTGCTGAGCGAGCACACCAGCGGCAAGCTGGTGTGGAAGGTCGACTGGCCGATGCGCTGGGCCTACGAGGGCGTGATCTTCGAGCCGTCCGGGGTGGACCACCAGTCGCCCGGCTCCTCCTTCGTGGTCGGCGGGCAGCTGGTCCAGGAGATCTTCGGCGGCGAGCAGCCGATCGGCCCGATGTACGCCTTCGTCGGCATCACCGGGATGGCGAAGATCTCCAGCTCCAAGGGCGGCGTGCCGACCGCGCTGGACGCGCTGAAGATCATGGAGGCGCCGCTGCTGCGCTGGCTCTACACCCGCCGCCGGCCGAACCAGTCCATCACGGTCGCCTTCGACCAGGAGATCCAGCGCCTGTACGACGAGTGGGACGCGCTGGCCCGCAAGGTCGCCGACGGCACCGCCCGCGACACCGACGCCGACTCCTACCACCGCGCGGCGGGTACGGCGGCGGGCCCGCTGCCGACCACCCCGCGCCCGCTGCCGTACCGCACGCTCGCGTCGGTGCTGGACATCACCACCGGCCAGGACGAGCAGATCCTGCGCATCCTGAGCGACCTGGACCCGGCCGACCCGCTGACCTCGCTGGACGAGGCCCGCCCGCGGCTGGACTGCGCCCAGGCCTGGATCGACACCCAGCTCCCGGCCGACCAGCGCACCCGCCTGCGCGAGCAGCCGGACACCGAGCTGCTGGCTGCGACCAGCGACGCGGAACGCGAGTCGCTGCGCCTGCTGCTCGACGGGCTGGAGCAGAACTGGTCGCTGGACGGGCTGACCACGCTCGTCTACGCCGTGCCGAAGCTGCAGGCCGGATTCGACCCGGAGGCGAAGCCGACCGCCGAGCTCAAGGCGGCCCAGCGCACGTTCTTCGTGCTGCTGTACCGGCTGCTGATCAGCGTCGAGACCGGCCCGCGGCTGCCCACCCTGCTGCTCGCGGCCGGCCCGGACCGGGTGCGCACGCTGCTGAACGGCTGAGTCGGGGCACCGCTCGGACGGTTCGGGCGGGCGGGGCGTTTTCAGGCGCCCGGCCCGCCCGACTGCTTGGCCGGTGACGTGTCCGCCTGTCGGTGGACCGTGGGATCGTGGAGTCGTGTACACAGAGCGGCCCTCCCGGTTGAGCGGCGCCGTCGTGTGGTCTCAGACGCCGGGCCCGGGCGGCGGCCGGGTGCTGCCGGACGGCTGCATGGACCTGATCTGGATGGACGGCCGGCTCGTCATCGCCGGGCCGAACACCTACGCCTTCGTGGCCGGCGGCCCGGTCGAGATCGGCACCACCGGCCTGCGGTTCGCGCCGGGCGCGGGCCCGGCGGTGTTCGGCGTGCCGGCGAGCGAGCTGATCGACCAGTTGGTGCCGCTGGACGCGCTGTGGCCCGAGGCGGCGGTACGCCGGATGGCCCAACGAGTCGGCGAGTCGCCCGCACGCGGCGGGGTCCTGGAGGCGCTCGCCGCCGGACGGCTGCGGGAGTCGGCGCCGGATCCGGTCTGCCTGGCCGTCGCGGCGGACCTGCGGCGCGGGCGGAGTGTGGCCGCCGCCGCGCAGGAGATCGGGATCAGCGACCGGCAACTGCACCGGCGCAGCCTGGCCGCCTTCGGCTACGGGCCGAAGATGCTGGCGCGGGTGCTGCGGCTACAGCAGGCCGTGGGCCTGGCCCGGCGCGGCGTGCCGTCGGCGACCGTGGCCGCGATGGCCGGGTACTCGGACCAGCCGCACTTCGCCCGAGAAGTCCGCGCGTTGGCGGGCGTGCCCCTCGGGGTGCTGCTCGGCGAGTGATCAGAACTGGCGACGGACGAGGATCCGCGACGGACGCGGACTCTTCAGTTCAGCCTTTTGCACTCATCGTGCATCACTCAGCTGGGCCAATTGGGTCCGTCTGGTAGATGTCGGCCGCCTCGGGCACCGTGGCCGCGCCGAGTTCCGCGGCCACGCTGACCAGCGCCTCGGCCGCGATGGCCGGGTCGTGTCGGCCGTCGACCGTGAAGTACGGCGTGACATACCGGTCCAGGTACTGCCGGGCCTCGGTCTCGGTCAGGCTCGGGATCAGGCCGGTGATGTACCGGGCGGCGAGGTCCGGCTCGTCGTGGATCGTGCGCAGGGCCCGGCGGTTGGCGCGCACCACGGCCTGCACCGCCGGGTCGTCCGGTGCGAGGTAGGTGGAGTCCACGGCGATGCCCACCGTGGGGATCTGGAAGTGGTCCCCGACGAAGGCCAGCAGCCGCAGCCCGTGCTCCGCGACGGTGACCTCCGGCGACAGAGTACTGCCGACGAAGGCCGCGTCCAGCTCGCCGGCGGCCAGCAGGCGCAGGTGACGGCCGTAGTCGCCCGGCGTCAGGACCACCGACTGCACGTCCTGGTCCGGGTCGAGCCCGTGCCGGCGGAGCACGATCCGGGCGAAGCAGCCGGGCGCGGTCCGCGGCCCGTGGATACCGATCCGCTTCCCCCGCAGTTGCTCGACCGAGTCGAACTCGGCCCGGGCGACCAGCCAGAACAGCGGCCGGTGGGTGTTGACGGACAGGACCGTCCAGGGCAGGCCGCCGGTCACCCGGGACAGCACCGCCCGGCCCAGGCCGATCGTGGCCGTGTGCCGCACCCGCTCCAGCGGCCAGGCGCAGCCGTCCCGCAGGGCGACGTGCACGCCCTCCTGCTCGTAGTAGTTCTCCTGGTCGGCGAGGTAGGCGACCAGCTCCTCATGGATTCCCAGCCCGACATGGGTCAGGTCGATGGTGTCCACTTCGAGGCTCCTTCCGGGGGTCCGGGGTCCTGCTTGGGCGGATCGGTCCGTGCTGCGTGCTCGATTCCTGCTCAGGCCATGCTCAGCCCGCCGTCGACCGGCGCCGTGGTGCCGGTGACGAAGCCGCTCTCCTCGCCCGCGAAGTAGGCCACGGCCTGGGCCACGTCGTCCGGGGAGGCGATCCGGCCCAGCACGGTCTGGGCCGCCTGGCGCTGGTTGTGCTCCGGCCCGAGCACGCCGGCCAGACTGGTGTCGTCCACCGGCCCGGGCGCGACCACGTTCACGGTGATCCCGCGCGGCCCCACCTCCTGGGCGACGTACCGGGCGAACTGGCTCAGTGCCGCCTTCGACACGCCGAGCGCGATCATGCCCGCGCGCGGCCGCCAGCTCAGCACGGTGCCCAGGTAGACGATCCGGCCGTAGCCCTGCGCGGTCATGCCGGGCAGGACGGCCTTGGTCAACAGGTAGGCCGCGTGCATCTCCTGGTCCAGCTTGCCGCCGAGTTCGTCCCAGGTCATCTCGTCGAACGACTTGATCGCGTAGGGGATCAGGGCGTTGTGCACCAGGACCTCCACCTCGCCCAGCTCGGCCCGGACCTGCTCGACCATGCCGAGCACGGCGGCCTCGTCGCGCACGTCCGCCTGCACCGCGATCGCCCGGCCGCCCGCCGCGGTGATGGAGTCGACCACGGCCTGCGCCTTGTCGCGGCTGCCGAGGTAGTTGACGGCGACCAGCATGCCCCGGGCGGCGAGCAGCCTGGCGATGGTCGCGCCGATCCCCCTGCTCGCGCCGGTGACGATGGCGACCCGGCCGTTCTGCGGCATGTCGGTCATGATGCGCTCCTTGGGGCGGTTCGGGTGGTGGTCGGGCTCTGGCTCGGGTTCGAGTCGGTGTTGGCGCTGGTGTCGGTGTCGGTGTCGGCGTGGACCAGCGCGCCGCGCAGGACGACGTGCACGGTCTCGCGCAGCAGGTCGGCCGCGGTCCGGTTCAGCGCCAGCGGCAGCTGCGAGGTGAGCAGCCGTTCGACCGCCCCACGGGTGATGCAGCTGAGCAGTTCGGGCGCCGTGTTCAGCGCGCCGACCCGGTAGCCGGCCTGGAACAGGTCGTCGATCCGCCGGTACACGACCGCCTCGAGGCGCTGCTCCACGAACGGCCGCAGCATCGGGTCGCCGCGCCCCCACAGCAGCTGCGGGGCGCCGATCCGGGACAGCTCGCCGCCGGCCGCGATCAGGAAGGTCTCCATCTGCCGCTCGAACGGCTCCCCGGCCGAGGCCGTCACCGCGTCCGCGAGGGCCTTCTCCACCCGATACCCGAGGGCATCGCCGCGGCAAAAGCCCACTGGCACTTCGTGATCGTGGCGCGGCGCGCGGGTCTGGAAGGAAATGGGCGTGTCGGCGGTCCGTGGCAGGCTGTTCTCCGGCGGCCGAGCGTCCAGGCGCGAGGCGGAATCGACCGGCGCGAGGCGCGATCCGGCGGGGCGCGAGTGAGGGCGGGTGGCACAGTGGCTACGGAGATCGTCTCCCGGTGGCGGGCGTTCGAGGCGACGGTTCGGGACCGCGGCCTGGACTGGGCCCTGCACTACGCCCCGGCCGGTCTGCGGTGGGCCCGCACCACGCACCACCTGCGCGGGGAACACGTCGACCACCTGCTGCCCGCCGACTACCTGGACCTGGAATGGGTCGAGGAGCAAAGCGGCAGCCCGTACTCCTACGGCCTGATCGACACGCAGGACGGCCGGTGGCGGATACCGCTGGGCAAGCAGTTCATCTCGGTCCGGCCGTTCCGCGGCGGCGTCGCCGAGGTGATACCCAACACCGCGGGCAGCAACTACAGCGGACCGTGGCGGCGGATCGACGCCTCCGGCCGGCTGCTCGACGACGGCGAACCCGCGGACCGCGCGGCCTGGATTTCAGACCTCGGACATCGGGACAATCGACCACCAGCTTGTCGCTTAATCACACCTCTGTTTGTCCCACTAAACCCATAACTGCTGCATAGAGCCCAACTCGGCACTTCTCCCGCGCGTGTCGCCGGGCGTTTTGGCACATATTGACATATTCGTGTCGTTAGCTTGTCAACGGGCCACACCGCACTCCGAAACTGTCCAACCCACCCACGACTCCCAGGACGGACACGGCATGAGGGCCATCGATCCCCGGCTACTGCGCCGGGCCCGACCAGTGCGCGGCTGCCTGGCCGCGCTCGTCTTCCTCGGCACCCTGGACGCGATCCTGTTGGCCGTCCAGGCGACCGAACTCGCGAACCTGGTCTGCGCGGTGGTCGCCGGCGCACCCGCGGCCGCGACCACGAGCACGAATACGGACGCCGCAATCGCCCGCGACGTGCACACCCTGATTCCCGGCGTCGGCCGCCTGCTCCCGCACGACCCGGCCCAGATCGGCACGGCGGTCCTGCTGCTGCTCGCGGCCACCGGCGGCCGGGCCGCGGCGTCCTGGTCGCGCGAGTCGATCGCCGCGCGCACGTCCACGATGGTCAAGTCGGCCCTGCGCGCCGACCTGCTCACCGGACTGGTGCACGGCCCGACCCGCGCCGCCGACCGGGCCCGCACCGGGGACCTGGCCGTCCTGGCCACCCTCGGCGTCGACGCGCTGGACGGTTACTTCGGCCGCTACCTGCCGCAGCTGACCCTGGCCGCGCTGGTGCCGCTGCTGCTCGGTGTGCGGATCCTGACCGTCGACCCGTTGTCGGCCCTGATCGTGGCCCTGACCCTGCCGCTGGTCCCGGTCTTCATGGCGCTGATCGGCCTGCTCACCCGCGACCACCTCGCCGCCCGGTGGGCCGCGCTGGAACGGCTCGGCGGGCACTTCCTCGAAATCCTCGGCGGACTGCCGACCCTGGTCGCGTTCGGCCGGGCCCGGCGTCAGACCACGATCATCCGCCGCGCCGCCGACGCCCACCGCCGGCTCACCATGCGCACGCTGCGGGTGGCCTTCCTGTCCTCGCTCGCCCTGGAACTGATCGCGCTGGTCTCGGTCGCGCTGGTCGCGGTCGGGATCGGGCTGCGGCTGGCCGACGGGTCCCTGGACCTGCGCACCGGTCTCATTGTGCTGATCTGCGCGCCCGAGGTGTACCTGCCGCTGCGTCACCTCGGCGCGCGCTACCACGAGGCCTCGGAGGGACTGGCCGCCGCGGACCGGATCTTCGCCGAGACCGGCGGGGGAGCGGCGATCGGTGCGGCGCGCAGTGCGGCGTCAGCATCGGCTCCGGTGCCGGCGGACGTGGCCGCGCGGAGGCCAGGATCGTTGGCCGGGCTCGGGATCGTGGTCGGCGCGCCGTTCAGGCTGGGCCGGTCGGCCGTGTCGTCGGTCCATGCGAAGTTCTCCGCGATCGCCGGGATGGACGTCCCGGGCGTCTTGGCAGATGCCGATCAGGACATCGATACCGGTGACGCCGAGACCGAGGCCGTGCACCTCCCGGTCCAGGCCCACCCTCGCGCAGACGCAGGAACATCGACCCCTGACGTCCCCTCGGCCCGGATCGATTCCGACGCCAACGCGGAGACCGACGGCGCCGAGGATTTCGCCCCCGACCTCGCGGCCGCCGAGATCCGGTTCGAGCACGTCGACCTGGCCAGGTCCGGGCGCAGCGGCCCCACGCTCGAGGACTTCTGCCTGCGCCTGGCCCCCGGCCGGATCACCGGTCTGGTCGGCCCGAGCGGCGCGGGCAAGTCCACCCTGATCCGCCTCCTGCTCGGCTTCGACCGGCCGACCGCCGGGCGGGTCACGGTCGGCGGCGCGGACCTGGCCGACCCGGACGACCTGGCCCGGCTCGGCCTCGATCTCGACGCCTGGCGCGGGCAGGTCGCCTGGGTGCCGCAGCACCCGCAGCTGACCGGGCGGACCGTCGCCGCCGCGATCCGGCTCGGCGATCCCGGGGCCACGGACCAGGATCTGGCCCGCGCCGCGGCCGCCGCCGGGCTCGACCTGCCGCTGGACCAGCCGCTCGGCCGCCGGGCCGGGGCCGTCTCCGGCGGCCAGGCCCGGCGGATCGCCCTGGCCCGGGCCATCCTCCGGGACGCGCCGGTCGTGCTGCTCGACGAGCCGACCGAGCACCTGGACCCCGAGACCGAGCAGATCATCACCGAGGCGCTGCGCGCGTGGCTGCCGGGACGTACCGTCCTGCTGGTGACGCACCGGCCCGCGTTGATCGACCTCTGCGACAGCATCGTGCTGCTGGACCACGACTCCGCACACCCGAATGCGGACCCTGACGCACCTGCGCGCTCGACCGCACCCGCGCAGACCCGGCGCCGCAGTGCCGCCTGTGCCACAACGACCACCTCCGCGGCCGCAGCCAGGACGTCCGCCCGACTGCCCGCCGGCTTCTCGGCCGCCTGGAAGAACTCGCTCCTCGGCGAACAAGAACCCTGCGATATGGATCCGGGCAACGCGGCGTCCGAGACTTTGGCCGCCGCCACCGGATCCCGCCGCGCCGCCGCCCCGAGCGCCGCCGGCCGCCTGCACCTGCGCGTCCTCGGCGCGATCGGGCTCGGCTCGGCCGCCGCCCTGTGCGGGATCGGGCTCGCCGCCGCGTCCGCCTGGCTGATCGCGACCGCCTCGCTGCGCCCGCCGCTGCTCACCCTGCAGATCGGCATCGCCGCGGTCCAGGCCTTCGGGCTCGGCCGGGCCGGCCTGCGCTACGCCGAACGGCTGGCCGGCCACGACGCGACCCTGCGGATCCTGGGCCGGCTGCGCGTGCGGGTCTACCGCGGGCTGGTCCGGCGCGCCCCGGCCGGACTGTCGGCCGAACGCGGCGGGGACCTGCTGGCCACCGTCACGGCCGACCTCGAGGCCACCCGGGACCTCTTCCTGAAGGTGCTGCTCCCGATGTCCGGCGCCGCGATCGCCTGCCTGGCCGCGCTGCTGGCCGAGTTCCTGGTACTGCCCGGGGCCGCGCTGGTGCTCGGCGCCGGGATCGGGATCGCGGGCGTGCTGGCCCCGATGGCCGCCCGCCAGGCCGCCCGCACGTCCCAGCAGCGCACCGCCGCCGCCCGCGCCGCCCTGGCCGAACACACCGTCGTCCTGCTCGACGCCCTGCCCGACCTGGTCGCCTTCGGCGCGGCCGGCGCGTACGCGGCCCGGGTGGCCCGGGCCGACCGGCGGCTGTCCGCGCTGGAACGGCGCGGCGCGCTCGGCACCGGCCTCGGCGGCGCCCTGGTGGTCGCCGCCGCCGGCACCACCAGCGCCGCCCTGGCCCTGTGCGTGCTGGACGCGACCTGGTCCGGCCGGCTCGGCGGCCCGGTCGGCGCGGCCCTGGTACTCGCCCCGATCGCCCTGTTCGACCTGCTCGCGCTCGCCCCCGACGCGGCCCGGGCGCTGGACCGGGGCCGGACCGCGCGGCGCCGGCTGGACCGGGTGGCCGGCGCGCCGCCGCTGGTCCCGCGCCCGGCCGACCCGCTGCCGGTGCGCTGGACCGAGGACTCCGAGCTCGAGTTCGACCGGGTCGGCGCGGCCTGGCCGGGCGCCCGGCGGGCCGCCGTGCGCGACCTGTCCTTCCGGCTGCCGGCCGGCGGGCAGCTGACCCTGTCCGGGCCGAGCGGCGCGGGCAAGTCCACCGCCGCGCACCTGGCCACCCGCGGCCTGGACCCGTTCGCCGGCGCGGTCCGGCTGGACGGCGTCGACCTGCGCGACGCCGACCCGGACGAAGTGCGCGCCCTGATCGCCGTGGCGGACCAGAACGCGCACCTGTTCGACGCCACCATCCGGGAGAACCTGCTGATCGGCGGCCCGGACAGCAGTGAGGAGCAGCTGTGGGCGGTGCTGGAGACGGTGTGCCTGGCCGACTGGGTCGACGGCCTGCCGGACGGCCTGGACACCGGGGTCGGCCAGCTCGGCGACGCGGTCTCCGGCGGCGAACGCCAACGCATCGCCCTGGCCCGCGCCCTGCTGAGCCCCGCGCCGGTCCTGATCCTGGACGAACCGACCGCCCACCTGGACGCCGAGACCGCCGCCGCCCTGGACGAGAACCTGCGCCGCGTCCTGCAGGGCCGCACGGTCCTGTGGATCCGGCACGACGCGACCGTCACCCCGCCGATCCGCCTGCCCGGACCGGGCACCGGCGAGCGGGCGGACCGGGCCGCGGCGGCGTCGGCCAGGGTCCCGTCGAACTCCTGAGACCGCCCCGGGAGCGGCCGCGGTCGAATCAGGTCAGCGGGTGATCAGGAGCAGTCTGGTGGTGAAGCGCTCGGTCAGCCGGCCGGACGGGAACGCGTCGAGCAGGATCCGGCGCTCGCTCTCGATGAAGCCGTCGCGGTCCGCGAGCTCGGCGACGTAGGACTTCGAGACCAGATTCACCAGGTGGTTCTCGACGCTGATGTCCCGCTCCCACGCGAACTGCTGCTCGGTCAGGCTCAGCCCGAACTTGCCGAGCACGGCGATGGCCTCGGCGCTGGAGATCCGGCCGCCGTTCTGCCACCCCGGGGCGACGGCCGTGAGCCGCTCGGCCTGCTCGGTCTCCCAGTCGCCCGGCCGCACGGCCTTGTTCCACCACAGGGCCAACAGGCCGTCCGGGCGCAGCACCCGCAGCACCTTTCGAGCGTTCGGGTTCTCCCATACCGATCACCGTAGCGGCACGCCGCAGCCGCCCGCGAGCGGGCCCGGGCGTCGCCGGACGGCCGCTGGAACCCCGCTGCGGGAGGCTGCGATCCACGCCCGGCTGCCGCGCTTCGCCCGCCGCCGGACACCCGGGCGGCCGAACATCGCTGGCCGGTCCGCGGCCGGCCCGGTGAGACTCGTCAGAGGACCGCGACCGCCGTGGTCGGCCCGTCCGCCGGGCCGGATGTTCGGCTCGCGCGGGCCGCACAAGGGAAGAGGCTCCATGCAACCGGACTTCGCGGTCGTGACGGCGTGAGCGGCAACTGCCCGCCGCCCGAACTCGAACCGCCCGAGCGCGGCCCGGGACCGGCGAAGCCCACGATCGGGGTGTCGGCCGGATCGCGCCCGACCGAGTCCGAGGGCGCGGTGGGCGCTTCGGCCGCGCCCATGGGGCCGAAGCAGCCGCCCCGGTCGCCGACGTCTCCCGTTCCCGCAGCCACCGCGACGCCCGGATCCACGACGAATCCGACCAACGCGCCGCCCGCCGCCCCGACCGATCCGGCGGCCGAACCGCTCACCGCCGCAGAACGCGCCGAACTCGTGCAACTGCGCCACGAAGTGGAACTGGCCCGGTTGCAGCAGATGCGGCACGACGCAACCGTGGCCGCCGCCGAAGTCGCCGCGGCGAACCGGCCACCGCATACCGGCCGCCACCTCGGCCGGAGCATCCCCGCGACCGTGCTGATCGTCATCGCCTGCATCCTCGCGCCGCTGTCCGTCGTGGCGGTCTGGGCCGAGGACTTCATCGTGAACACCGACCGGTACGTGGCCACCGTCGGCCCGCTGGCCAGCAATCCGTCGGTGCAGAACGCCGTCACCAACCGGGTCACCACCCTGATCACCCAGCAGGTCGACATCCCGGACCTGGTCAACTCGGTGGCCGGGGTGTTCCTGTCCAACGGCCCGGGCTCCACCGCGTCCGGCGCGCTCAAAGCCCTGACCGGCCCGATCACCAGCGGGATCACCGACTTCATCCACAGCACGGTCGCGAAGGTGGTCGCCGGCCCGGCCTTCGCCAACGTCTGGACCCAGGTCAACCGGTCCGCGCACGCCGCCGCCGTCAAAGCCCTGACCGGCCAGGGCGACGGCGCGGTGCACCTGCAGGGCAACGACGTGAACATCGACCTGGCCCCGGTGATCGAACAGGTCAAGGAACAGCTTGTCGGCGCCGGATTCGGCCTGGCCGCCAAGATCCCGGTCGTGCACACCAGTTTCACCCTGGTCACCTCCGACTCGGTGTCCCAGGTGAAGACCGGTTTCCACCTGCTGCAACTGGCCGGGAACTGGCTGCCGGTGATCACCGTGCTGCTCGGCGCGGCCGGGATCGCGCTCGCCCTGCGCCACCGCAACGCCCTGGTCTGGGCGAGCGCCGGGGTCGCGGCCGGGATGCTGGTGCTGAGCCTGGTCCTGGGCGCCGGCCGCTCGGCGGTGCTCGGCCGACTCCCGGCCGACGTCTCCGAACCGGCCGCCGTCGTGGTGATCGACGCGCTGCTGAACTTCCTGTGGGTGACCATCCGCGTGGTCGCCGCGCTGGCCGTGGTCGTGGCGCTCGGCGCTTATCTGGACGGCCCGGCCCGCCCGGCCGGGTGGATTCGCGGCTGCTGCGTGGCGACGGTCGGCGAGGTGCGCCGGCTCGCCGTCCGGGTCGGCCTCGGCCCCGGCCCGGCCGGCCCATGGGTGCACCGGTTCCGGCGTTGGCTTTCCTGGGTGGTGCTCGCCGTAGCGGCGGTGATCTTCGCGCTGTGGAACGAGCCGACTATCGGGGTTGTCCTGTGGACCGCGTTCTTCGTGCTGATCGCGTTGGCCATCCTGGAATTCTTCGATGTCGCCTCGGCCGCCGGTGACGCCAGGGGGCGGCCAGGGCGGACGGGTTGAGCTCGGAGCGTACGCCCTTGCGGCGCAAGTGCAGATGCATGAATATGAGCCCTGACGACTCAGCGTATACGAGCGCAGTCATGCAGTGATCACCTCTGGTGGTGGCACCGGCCTGGAGCCGGGCATCAACCTGGATTGTTTTCAGCCTGCCGGTTCGTACCCTCTCGGCAGCGATCCGCTGGTGGCTGGTCCTGGTCGTCGAGTACCCGCGCCGCCGCAGCTGCCAGGGGCCCGCCGGGTCCCGCCGCGATGGCGCGGACCGTGAGAGGGGGGACTTCGTTGTCCTCGATCCTGCCCACCCGCCTGTCGCGCGCCCGTTGGCGCGAGCAAACCGGCGCCACCAGACCCCCGGTCCGGCACCGGCGGCTGCGATTGCTGACCGTCGGCGTGCTCGTGGGCGCCGCCGCCACAGTGCTGCCCGCGTCTCCGGCGTTCGCCGCGGCCGGCTGCACAACCGTCGTGTCCGGGGCGACGACGACGGTCACCTGTACGGACACAGGTCAGGCCGTCCCGGTGCCGGCGGGCGTCATCAGCGCCGCCGTGACTTTGGACGGAGCCGGCGGCGGCCCGTCGGTCAGCGGCGTTCCCGGCGGCAAGGGCGCGCTGGTCACCGCCACGATCGCGGTCACCGGCGGTAGCAGCTTGGACGTCTACGCCTATCCGCAGGGCGCCAGCATCAACGCTCAGGCCGATGCCGGCGGCACCGGCGGCGGCCCCGTTCTGATTGCTGGTTCCTCAGGAGTTCCCCTGGTCATGGCCGGGTCCGGCGGCGGCGCGGGCGGAGCCGGTACCGGCATCGTTCCGTTCGCGGGCACTGCGGGCGGCGACAGCGGCACCGCGGGCACCGCGGGCACCGGCGTGGTCGGGGTGGCCGCTCCCGGCGGCGCGGGCGGGGCCGGGACGGCCACCGCGGGCGGCACCGGCGGCGCCGGCGGCACCGGCCTGACCCAGTCGGGGACGGCCGGCGGCGCCGGAAGCTATGTCAACTACGGCGGATCGTTCGGTATCCCCTATGTCCCGGCCGGGTCCGGCGGAGGCGGAGGCGCCGGGTTCTACTCCGGTGGCGGCGGCGGAGCCGGCGGAATCACGACCGTCGTCGGAATCGGATTCACCGGCGGTTCCGGAGGCAGCGGCGGCGGGGGCTCGAGCTATGTCGGCGCCACCGTGCCGGGCACCACGTCCTCGATCACCGACGGTGTCAACGCCGGGGACGGCCAGGTCGTCCTCGTCTTCGTCGTGCCCCCGCCGACCGTCACCGCAGTCAGCCCGGTCAGCGGGCCCACGTCCGGCGGCAACACTGTGACCATCACCGGAACGAACTTGTCCGTGGTCACCTCGATCACCTTCGGCGGCGTCGCGGCCACCGCAGTGTCCTGCCCGACGTCCACGACCTGCACCGCCACCGCACCGTCCGGCGCTGCGGGCACGGTTGATATTCAAGCCACGTCCGTCGGCGGCACCAGCCCGACCAGCACCGCCGACCAGTACACCTATGTGCCCGCGCCCACGGTGACCGCGGTCAGCCCTGCCTCTGGGCCCACGGCCGGCGGCACGGTGGTGACCATCACCGGCACCAACCTCACCGGTGAGACCTCGGTGACCTTCGGCGGGGCGGCGGCGACAACGGTTTCGTGTACTGCGACCTCGTGCACGGCCACGGCCCCGGCCGGGACCACCGGGACTGTCGACGTCCAGGTCACCACTCCCGGCGGCACCAGCGCCACCAGCAGCGCCGACCACTACACCTACATCCCCCCGCCGCCCACCGTCACCTCCGTCACCCCGGCCAGCGGACCGCAAGCCGGCGGTAACACCGTCACGATCACCGGCACGAATCTGACCGGCGCCACCGTCATCGACTTCTCCGGCGGTGGTGGTGACGCGACCACCTTCTCCTGCACGAGCTCGACGACGTGTACCGCGGTCGTCCCCTCCTGGGGCGTCGGCGCCATCCACATCCTGGTCACCACCCCCGGCGGCACCAGCACGGCGACCGCCGGCAGCGTGTACACCTACCTGGCCGCCCCGACGGTCACCCACGTCAGCCCCGCCTCCGGGCCCACGGCCGGCGGCACGGTCGTGACCATCACCGGAACCAACCTGACCGGCACGACCTCCGTCACGTTCGGCGCCGGCCACCCGGCCACCTCGGTCACCTGCACCGCGACCACGTGCACCGCCACCGCACCGGCCGGGACCACCGGCACGGTCGACATCCAGGTCACCGCGCCCGGCGGGACCAGCGCCACCGGCAGCGCGGACCACTACCTCTACGTGCCCCCGGCACCGACCGTCACCTCCGTCAGCCCGGCCAGTGGGCCGCAGACCGGCGGTAATACGGTCACGATCACCGGCACGAATCTGACCGGCGCCACTGTTATCAACTTCAGCGGTGGTGGTGGTGACGCGACCACCTTCTCCTGCACGAGCTCGACGACGTGTACCGCGGTCGTCCCCTCCTGGGGCGTCGGCGCCATCCACATCCTGGTCACCACCCCCGGCGGTACCTCCGCCGCCTCGACCGGGAGCGTCTACACCTATCTGGCCGCTCCGACCATCACCGCGATCAGCCCGACCAGCGGCACCACCGCCGGCGGCACCAAGGTGACCATCACCGGCACCAACCTCGCCGGCGTCACCAGCATCGCGTTCGGCACCCACAACGGTACGTCGGTCTCCTGCACGTCGACCTCGTGCACCGTCACCTCCCCGGCCGAGACGGCCGGCACGGTCGACATCACCGTCACCGCCCCCGGCGGCACCAGCGCCACCAGCACCTGCGACCGCTACACCTACCACTGACATCGGTACACGCAACGACCGTCGGCCGGTTCCCCTGCTCGCCTGAGCAGGGGAACCGGCCGATCGCAATGCTGCCTAATGCTCACGAACTCACTGCTGCGGGCCCACCGCCCCCGCAACGAAGGCGAGCACGTCCAAAGCGCCTGAGTCGCACACCGTGATCCCGGTGCCGCCGGTGTCGCCGATCTGGGCGACCAGTTGGGTGGTGTTGTTCGGCGGCGTGATCAGGAGGTAGTGCGAGGCGGGCTCGCACGGGCCGGTCTGCGGTTCGCTGCCGGACGGCAGGTCCATGTCGAGGTGCGCGCTGCTGGACGCGGACTGGCCGTTGGTCAGGGTGATCATGGTCTTGGCCACGGCCGGGTCCCAGGTGACCTTGGTCGCGACCGGGTTCTGGTCCTTGTCCTCCAGGGCCAGGCCGGGGAAACCGTCGATGTAGCACGTGTGGCCGGAGTTGTTGGTCACGGTGATGTTCATCGCGATGTGCCCGGCCGCCGCCGAATCGGTCACGACGTTGGCCTCCGGCGACAGGTCGACGGTCTTGCACTGCGGCACGCCGGACTGGGTCGCGGTCGCGCCGCCGGTGGGCGCCGGGTTGCCGGGCGTGGCGCCGGCGCCGGTTCCGCCGGTGACCGATCCGGCGGTGACCGTGCCGCCCGCACCGACCGGGACGACCGGGAGGGTGAGCACCGGGGCGGGGGAGGCCGAGCCCGCGGAGCCCGGCCCGAGCGCGCCGCGGCCCGCCCCGTCGGCAGTGGCGGTGCACCCGCCGAGCGCGCCCGCGGCCACCAGGGCGGCGGCGACGGCGGCTGCGGCCCTCGCGGTCTTTCCGATCATGGTGTTGCTGTCCCTTCTCGGGGATGAGTCGACTGGGTCGGCGGCCGCGCCGCGGGCCGCCGGGCGGGTCCGCGCGGTCGCAGACGACTGGCGCGGACTGGCTGACTACTGGTTGGGTCCGACCGATCCGGCCACGAACGGCAGTACATTGAGAGTGCCGTGCTCGCAGACCGTGATGCCGGCGACCGCCATCGGTCCGTTGATCCGCTGGACGACCTGGCTGGTGTCGTTGGGCGGGGTGATGCCGAGGTAGTACGAGTCCGGTTCGCAGGCCCCTGAGGTCGGTTCGCCGCCGGCCGCGACGTCGTCGTCGATCTGGACGGTGGTGGACGCCTCCTGGGTCTGCGCCAGGGTGATCAGGGTCTTG
Source organism: Actinocrinis sp. (assembly GCA_035943635.1). Classification (GTDB taxonomy): domain Bacteria; phylum Actinomycetota; class Actinomycetes; order Streptomycetales; family Catenulisporaceae; genus DASZBX01. The sequence goes on from DASZBX010000107.1 coordinate 35,067, forward strand.
GGCACCCCGGTGACCCGCACCGTGGTGGTCGGCTGGTCCGCGCCGGGCTGGTCGCTCGCGTCCTCGCCCCGTAGCTGGAAGCCGGGGTAGCCGTAGATCGTGCACTTCGGGTCGTTGATGTTGATCAGCGAGACGTTCAGCAGTTCGTGGCCCATGCCCTGCGATCCGTCGACCACGAAGACGGTCGCCGCCAGGCCGGAGGGCGCGCAGACGGGCAGCGTGGTGCCGCCGCTGTTGCTGGAGCTGCTGCCGTTGCCGGACCCGCTGCCGCTGCCGCTGCCGGTTCCGCCGCCGGTCGACTGTGTGCCCGAGCCCGAACCCGAGCCCGAGCCTGAGCCCGAGCCAGTGCCCGTGGTGCTCCCGGCGCTGACGCCGCTGGCGGTGCTCGTGTCGCTGCTTCCCGCGTCGGTACCCGTGCCGGTCGTGGATCCGCCCGCGCCGCCGGACCCTGCGTTGGCCGTGGACGAGAGAACGGGCGGCGTGCCCGAGGCCCCGGCCGACGGCGTGAGCTGGGTGGTGCCGTTGGCGGTCAGTCCGGTCGAGACCCCCGCACAACCACTGAGCACGCCGGCCGCGAGCGCGGCGGCAGCCACGGCGCCGATGCCGTATCCAGATTGTCTACGCATTGCCGAGCATCCCTTCTCGAATCGAGGCGATCTCGCGGCCTTACTGAACGGGCCACACCGTGAAATGTGCTCTCGATCGCTGGTGCCCTGATGGTGTCCGGTTGGTTCGCTCCGACAATCCATCTGAGCTGCAAAGACACGCTGATCATGAAAGGGGCTTCATATACTGTGGCCCCGCCACTCCGCCGATCCGGGTGAGCACCCCGCAGCACTGAGTGGCCACCCCGGACGGGTGGCGCCGCAGCCCCAGAAAAAGAGATCCCCGGTCTATCCGGCTGACCCTAAAAGACCGGACATATGTCGTTGTGCAGGCCTCGCGAATCGGTCCGACGGGGCCGTGGCCCGGCCGGCGACGGGCGACCGGCCCCGCAGTGTCGCAAATCCGGCGCCCGGGCCCCGGATCCGCACATAGGTACGTACATTCACGAGGTTTCCGCCCTGATCAAGGCCTTGCCGACCGGATTGACGGCCCGCGCGGGTGATCGATAGTGTGCCTGTGTGAATTGCGGCATGCGAATCCTCGTGGCCTGTGCCTACCGTGACCTGGTCCGGCACGCCAGCGCCATCTGTCGCGCCTGACGCCGGGAATCCCGCCCGGTCGGCGCGATCCGCTCCGACCCGGCCGGTCGATCCCCCGCCGCGCGGCCATCCGCCGCCGCCCGAGCCACTGAATCCGGACCCTGCATCACTCCTCCCCGGACCCGGAACGCTCGCCCGGCCCAGACGCCGCGACCCGCACCACTTCACCCGCACCGCGCCGCACAACCATCACTACCAGAGACCTCGCTCACTTCCGTCGATGAAGCGATCCCGTATTCAGCACCATCGGACGACCAACTGAACCATCCGTGCCCGCCCGCCCGACCACACGACCGCCGACCCGCCCCTCGCAGCCCGCCACCCACCACGCCGGACGAGCTGATCCGACGCCGGGGCCGCGTCGAGTCCGAGCCGGAGCGGGCGACCAGAAGAGAAGAACGAGGTTTGACATGACCCAGCTCGCCGAAGCGCTCGGCCCGTCCGGCCCGACCCCGGACGCCGCGCCCGGCACCACCCTCGCGCCCGACTACGCGCCCGAGCTCGTGCCCGCCCCCGCGGCCGTCCCGGCCCTGCTGGCCAGCGGGCACGCCGTGTCCGGCACCTTCCCGGCCGCGCCGAGCCCCGCGGCCCCGGCCGCCGACCAGGCCCCGACCCCGGCCGAACTGCTCGCGCTGGCCACCGCGCTGGCCGCGGAACCCGGCCTGACCGACCGCCTGCCGGCCGCGGCGGGGGAGCGCACCTGGCTCGCCCTGCCGGTGCGGGCCGGCCTGCAGGCCTGGCTGATCGCCTGGCCGGCCGGCACCGGCACCGGCTGGCACGACCACGGCGACGCCCGCGGCGCGATGGTCCTGGTCGAAGGACGGCTGACCGAGCGCTCGACCACCCGCCCGGTCGGCCACGCCGACGGCGCGAGCCTGGAACTGCCGGACGAGGACGCCCGCCTGCGCCGCTTCGGCGCCGCCGAGGGCCGCTCTTTCACCGCGCGGCACGTGCACGAGGTCACCAACGAGGAGCCGGCGACCGCGTACTCGGTGCACGTCTACTACCCGGACCTGACCCTGATGCGGCGCTACGTGCCCAGTGGCGGGCGCCTGCTGCCGATCGGCACCGAGTCGGCCGGGGACTGGTGACCGCGGCGCCGGCGGCCGGGGCGCGGGGGCCCGGGCCGCTGCCGACCGTCGACGTGCACCAGCACCTCTGGCCGGCCGAGCTGGTCGACGCGCTGCGCCGGCGGGAGACCGGGCCGCGGCTGGAGGGCTGGACCCTGCTGCTGCCCGGGGAACCGGACTTCGAGGTGGACCCGGCCGACCACGACCCCGCGTTCCGCCGCATACTCGCCGCGGCCGAGGGCACCGACCTGGCGCTGGTCTCGCTGTCCAGCCCGCTCGGGATCGAGCACCTGCCCGAGGCCGAGGCGCGGCCGCTGCTGGACGCCTACCACCTCGGCGCGGCCCGGCTCGGCGCGCCGTTCGGGGCCTGGGCGGCCGCGTGCGTGGCCGCGCCGCGCCCGGACGAGCTCGGCGAGCTGCTGACCGACGGCTTCCACGGCCTGCAACTGCCCGCGACCGCCCTGGCCGACGCGGCCGGGTATGAGAACTGCGGCGGGCTGCTGGAGACCCTGGCCCGGCACGGGCGCCCGCTGCTGATCCACCCCGGGCCGCTCGGCGCGGGTCCTGGTCCGGGCCTGGGCGTAGCGGGCCCGGGTGCGGGCGCGGCGTCGAGTACGGCCGCGGGCGTTGGTCCGGCGGCCTCCTCGGGTCCCCTCGGCTGCGTCGACCGCGGTCCGGGCTGGTGGCCCGCAGTGGTCTCGTACGTCGCGCAGATGCACGCGGCCTGGTTCGCGTTCCGCGCCTTCGGCCGCCCGGCCCACCCCGACCTGCGGGTCTGCTTCACCATGCTGGCCGGACTGGCGCCGCTGCACTTCGAGCGCGCGGCCGCCCGGGGCGCGGGCGAGGTCGACCGGGGCCGGGACCCGCGGATCTGGCTGGAGGTCTCCTCGTACGGACCGAGCGCGATCGGCGCCGTCGCCGCCGTCTGCGGCCCACAGGCACTGATCCGCGGCTCGGACCAGCCGTACGCGGCCGTTCCCGAATACGGCCTCGGCGCCGAGACCGCGCGACTGCTGGACGTCGACAACCCCGCCGCACTCCTGGGACCGACGCCGGCCGAAGGTCCGCAAGCGGCCTAGTAAGGCGGCCGGAAAAGACAGCCCGGCCCCGAACTCTGGCGCCTAAGGTGAGTTGCCGGGTGGTGCGTTGACCTGCCGGGTGAGTGCGCGCGGCGAAACGGCTCAGCGGTGGTGGCTGGGCGTGCGCCGCGGCCGGCCGCATACTCTGTCGTCTGTGGTGCGCCGCGGCCGGCCGCATACTCAGTCGTCTGTGGTTGGCCGCGGCGCGCGGCCAGGCGCCGCCGATCAGACGTTTCGCCGCGCCAGAGTTCGGAATTACTCGTCTATGCTCGAACCCGACCCGCTGCGAGGCCCACCCCGGCCCCGCAGCCGATCCCGCACGCGCCCCGCGGAGCCTCGCCGAGAACCCTCCCGGCCCCGGCCCACCCGGGCCCAGCTGCGGTTTCCCAGCGAGTTCGTCCACGAATCATCAGTATCCGTCAAAGCCCGCCCCGCGGCGGCCGCCGGCCTCGGCCCGCCCCCGCGTTGACCAGCGGCGCGGCCGAAAGAGCCCGGGTCAGCCCGTGCTCTACGTACTAAGATCTCGTAATCCCCACACTTGTCCGGCTTCCCCCGGCTCGGCCATCCTGAGTGCTACGCAGCTGTTCAGCCACAACACTGAAACAACCGTCTGGCACGACAACCTCAGGCCGGGCAGAGCGCTCATCGGCACACCGAGACCCACCGCGAGCCGGCTCGTCCCGCGTACCCACCGCGGCCGCCCGTCCCGCCGTCGGTGGCGGCCCGCCCGCGGGTACCGCCGCTGCGCAGGTCGTCGGTCGGCGTCCCACAGTCCACGAGGAGCTGCGATGTTCCACAAGGCCGTCGCCCAGCTGGAGGCGTGGCGTTCCCATCCGCCCGGCCGGCCGTCCACCCGCCGCCCGGGGCCCGGCGCCGCCCGCGCCGCCGGGACCGGCCTGGCCGCCGACCGGGGCCGCGCCGTGGGCTCGGTGCCCGCCCCGGCCGCCGCGGGCATCGCCGCGGGCGACGCGACGGACGGCCCCCGGGCGATCGGCGCCGCCAACGGCCCGGCCGCCGGCCCCGGCCCGGACCAGGGCGGCGCCCGGACCCGCGTCACCAGCTCGGCCTCGCTGACCGCCCGGCCCCCGGCTCCCGGCCCGGCCGCCGCGCTCGGCCCGGCCCCGGAGCACGACCTGCCGCCGGAGATTCTGATCTGCGACACCACCCTGTGCGACGGCGAACTGGCGCCCGGGGTCGCGTTCAGCCAGGACGAGAAGCTGCGGATCGCCGAACGGCTGGCCGCGCTCGGCGTGCCGCTGATCGAGGCCGGCTTCCCGGCCGTGTCCGCCGAGGAGGTGGCCGCGGTCCGCGCGATCGTCGAGGCCGAACTCGGCGCGGCCATCCAGGTGATCGCCCGGCCGCTCAAGCACGACATCGACATGGCCGTGCACAGCGGCGCGCACCGGATCGCCCTGTGCGTCGGCACGTCCGACGTGCACGTGCAGCGCAAGCTGCGCACCGACCGGGCCCAGCTGCTGCGCCAGATCCGGGACGGGGTCGGCTACGCCCGGCAGTCCGGGCGGCAGATCGTGTTCGTCGCCGAGGACGCCGTCCGCGCGGACCCCGGGTTCCTGGTCACCGCCCTGTGCGCGGCCGCGGACGCCGGCGCGGACGCGGTCGGCCTGGCCGACACCGCCGGGATCGGCACCCCGCACTCGGTCGCCGCCCTGGTCCGCCGGGTCGCCGCGGCCTGCCCGCTGCCGATCACGGTGCACTGCCGCAACGACCTGGGCCTGGCCACCGCGAACACCATCGCGGCGCTCGGCTCCGGCGCCACCGGCGCGCAGTGCGCCGTGCTGGGCCTGGGCGGGCGGGCCGGCAACGCCTCGCTGGAGGAGCTGGTCCTGGCCCTGGAGGTCGGCTACCACATCCGCACCGGGCTGGACCTGCGCGGCCTGGCCCCGCTGGCCCGGCAGGTGGCCGCCCTGGCCGGGCAGGTGATCGGGCCCGCCCGCCCGGTGATCGGCCGCAACGCCTTCCTGCACGAGAGCGGGCTGCGCACCAGCGGAGTGGTGCGTGAACCGGGCCTCTATGAGGCGTACCCGCCCGAGCTGGTCGGCCGCAGCCGCGGATTCGCGGTCGGCCCGGACTCCGGCCGGGCGGGCGTCGGCACCATCCTGGGCCGGTACGGCCTGGACCTGGCCGACTCGCAGCTGGACAGCCTGATCGAGGACATCCGGCGGCGCGACTTCTCCGGCGAGCCGCTGCGCGAGGACGAACTGCTGCGGATGGCCCGGGCGGTCACCGAACGCGATGGCGCCCGCCCCGGCCGCCGGGCCGTGGGCGACTGGTCCGGGCCGGGGATGCTCAGCCCCTGGCCGGCCGCGGACCGGGGCGCGGCCAAGGGGGCCGGATGACCGCGCCGCGTGGGCCCGCAGCCGCTTCGCCCCGCGGCCGGCGCCGGCCGGCCGACCTCCCGGACCCGGCCGCCGGCCAGGCCCACCCCACGGAATCAAGGTGACCGACGTGACCCGCACCGTTGTCGTCCTCGGCTCGACCGGCTCGATCGGCACCCAGGCGCTGAGCGTGATCAGCGACCACCGCGACCGCTTCCGGGTGGCCGCGCTCGGCTCCAGCGGGACCAGCGTGGCCCAGTTCGCCTGGCAGCTGATCGAGTTCGGCGCCGAGTACGCCGCGATCGCCGACCCGGCCGCGGCCGGGGACCTGCGGCCGGCGATCGACCGGGAGGCGGCCCGGCGGGGCCTGGGCCCGGGCCGATTCAATCCGCCGCGGATCCTGGCCGGCCCGGCCGCGCTGGCCGAGATCGCCGGGCTGCCCTGCGACGTGGTGCTCAACGCGGTCTCCGGCCCGTCCGGGCTGCCGCTGACCCTGGCCGCCCTGGCCGCCGGGCGCACCGTCGCCCTGGCCGACAACGAGTCCCTGGTGGTCGGCGGCCGCCTGGTCACCGACCGGGCCGTGCCGGGCCAGATCGTGCCGGTCGACCCCGGGCACGCCGCGCTGGCCCAGTGCCTGCGCTCGGGCGAACCGGGCGAGGTGCGCCGGCTGGTGCTGACCGCGGCCGGCGGCCCGTTCCGCGGCCGGCGCCGGGCCCAGCTGGCCTCGGTCACCCCGCGCGAGGCACTGTCCCAGCCGGCCCGCTCGCTCGGCCCGGTCAGCAGCGTCAACCAGGCCACCCTGGTCAACAAGGGCCTGGAACTGATCGAGGCGCACCTGCTGTTCGGCGTCGCGTACGACGACATCGAGGTGCTCATCCACCCGCAGGGCGTGGTCCACTCGATGGTCGAGTTCGTCGACGGCGCCACGATCGCCCAGCTCTCCCCGCCCGAGACCGGGCTGTCCCTGCTCTGGGCGCTGGCCTGGCCGGAGCGGGTGGCCGCGGTCGGCGCGGGCCTGGACTGGACCAAGGCCAGCGCGCTGACCTTCACCCCGCTGGACGAGGAGCACTACCCGGCCGTGGCCCTGGCCGGCGAGGTCGGCCGGGTCGGCGGCAGCGCCCCGGCGGTCTACCACGCCGCGAACGAGGAGTGCGTGGCCGCGTTCCTGGCCGGGCGGATCAAGTTCCCGCAGATCGTGGACACCGTCGCCCGGGTGCTGGCCGAGCACACGGTCGGCGGCAAGGTGCCCTCGCTCGGCGAGGTGCAGGCCGCCCAGCAGTGGGCCAGGGCCCGGGCCCGGGAACACGTCGGCGGGTCCGGCCGGCGCCGCCCCGGGCTCCCGCCGCTGCCGGTCGGCGGCCCGGCCCGCTACGCCCGCCGGGTGCTGCTGGCCAGCGCGCGCGACCACCACCCGGACCCTGGCCCGGCCGACCCGGGCCGCCCGGACCCGGCCGGCCGTTCCGGCGGGCGGCGGGCGACCGGCTTCGTGCTGCCCGGCCGCGGCGACCCGGACCAGGGCACCGGCACCCGGGCCCGGGTCGACTCGGCCGCGCTGGGCACCCCGGCGTTCGACTGCGCGGCCGCGGACCGGACCGGCCAGGACCGGGCCGCGCGGCAGCGGGCCGAGTTCGACCGGGTGGTCCAGGACGTGGCCCTGGAGGCGGACCTGGTGATCGTGGTCGGCTCGGCCCAGGCGGCCGACTCGATCCGCCTGGTCGACGTCGCGCTGGACGCCGGCGCGGCCGCCTACCTGGTCGACGACGCCGGGAAGCTGGACCCGCGCTGGTTCGACGGGGTCGGCACGGTCGGCGTGACCAGCGCCGCCTCGACCCCGCCGGAGCTGGTCGCGGCGGTGCTGGCCCGGCTGGCCGCGTCCGGGTACGGCCACCCGGCCGGGGCCGCCGGTCCCGGCCGGGTGGCCGACAGCGTGCTGTTCGCCCGGCCGGCCCAGCCCCGGGTGGGCCGGTGACGGCCCGTTGCGGGCGCCCGGGCGCCCGCGCGGACCTCGCCGCCGGACAGGCCAGACCTGTCCGGGCCGGCGACGAATCACAGCGGCGATCCGCCGCGCACCCGGTCGAGATACGCCGTGCGGCTCGACCGGGCGCGGACCGGAGCGGCCCACCGCGGCCGCGGGTCGCTGTCGTCCGGCGGCGCGCCGGCCGTCCGGGGCGGGTCGTGGCGTGCGACCTGCCCCGGACGGCCGGGCGCCGCGCCGGGCCGAGGCCGCCGCAAGCGCGCGGCGGCCGACCTGTTCAGGGGGCGACGAGCCGGGCTGCGAATGCGGCGGCCGGGCGTGAGGAATGCGAGTGGTGCACGTGAGCACGGTGCTGAATCAGACCTGCGAAGTCCGCGCCTTCCGGGGCCCGGTCCGGGCGGCGCAACGGACCACGGCCCGGACCCCGGACCCGGCCGCCGACCGGACACCCGGCCGAACAGCAGGGCGAACAGCGGACCGGCCGGCGGCGGCCGGGCGCGGCACCGGCGCGGCCGGACCCCGGCCGGCCACGGCATCCGGAGTCGGCCGATGACGCCGGAACCGGTCAAACGACACCCGGTCGGCGCCGGCCACGGAATCCTCAAGTGCTCCTACTCGCCCACCGCCTGGCCGCTGTGGCGCCCCCGGGTGTGCGGCCGCGGCCAGGGCACGATCGAGGGCCTCAAGGCCTTCGACGCGGCCGCCACCCCCGCGGCCGGCCGCGGCCGCTCGGACTGCCCGGCCAGCACCGCCGCCTGCTCGCTCGGCCGGCTCCAGTGCCGTGCGCCCCGGCCGCCCTGGCGCCGGATGGGCGGTACCTCCGGGTGATCGAGAGCTGATGCCGGTGGCGGCTGCCTGACGGACGGCGGTCCGGGCGGCGTACGGACGCAGCCCGGACCGGCCGAGAGCCGCATCGCCGGCATCGGTCGCGTATCGGAGCGCGAGCGCAATCCGGAGCCAGCGCGCGGAACCGACTCGCACCCGAGCCGTTCGGTCCGCCTAAACCGCCGCCGCCGGACCGATCGGCTCCTCGGCGTCCGCCTCCCGGCCGCGTTCCGGGGCGATCAGGTGGGCGGCGAGCGCGGCCGACGTGGGCAGGCCGGCCTGCGGCCGGTCCAGCGCGACGCCGTACAGCTCCGCGTCCGGCCCGAGCGCGACCAGGCCGCGGGAGATCGGGCCGAGCGAGATCGGGCCGCGGGCGTCGGACATGCAGGCCAGCGCGGCCCGGTAGAGCTTGCCCGGCGGGCCGCCGCCGGCCGCCGCCGCGGCCTGCCTCATCCAGTTCCGCGCGTCGCGCTGCCGGCCCGCCTGGTAGTACACGTGGGCCAGTTGCCCGGCCGCGTGCGCCCGGGCCGGCTGGCGGCCGAGCTCGGCGGACAGGTCGAGACCGGCGTGCGCGAAGGCCTGGGCGTCGGCGAACCGGCTCAGCCGGCAGGCCAGGTAGACGCAGGCGGAACCGATCACGTGCATGTGCACCACGTCCCGGTGCCGCCGGGCCACCTCCAGTGCGGCCACGGCGCTCTCGTACGCCTTCGCCACCTGCCCGGCCTGCAGCAGCAGCCAGCTCTCCCGGTACAGGTACGGCTTGGCGAACGCGCCGTCCGGGTCGCTGCGGCTGAGCGGCTCCAGCGAACGCCAGGTGGCCAGGGCCGCCGGGTAACCGCCCTGGTCCTCCTGCAGCACGCTCAGATTGCCGATCAGGCTGACCCGCAGCCCGGCCAGCTGCACGTCGCCGGCGCAGTCCTCGGTGTCGGCCAGGGCCGAGCAGACCAGGATCTGCGCCTCGGACCGGCGCTGCTGGCGCCAGGCCACCAACGCCAGGCCGTTGCGCAGCCAGCCGGCCTCGAGCCGGGCCGCGACGGTGCGCTGCCCGGCCACCTGGACCAGGCCGCGCTCGAACCAGACCCGGCCCTCGTCCAGCCGCCCGAGCCGCTTGGCCGCGAGCAGGCCCTGGTAGTACGAGATCTGCGCCCGCAGCTCGGGCTGCCCGGCCGCGGCGTACGCGGCCTCGAAGATCTCCGCGGCGGTCTCCGGATGGTCCAGGTACGCGTGGGCCAGCGCGGCGTACAGCAGGGCCGGCTGGCGGTCGGCCGCGCTCTCCCCGGCGGCCAGCGCGATCCGGCAGCACAGCAGGATCAGCTCGGGGTTGAGCGTGAACCCGAAGGACTGCCGGGCCAGCCGCAGCGCCCGCCCGGCCCCGGCCGCGTGGTCCCCGCCGGACACCTCCAGGAACGCCAGCGCCGCCTCCACCCCCTCGCGGCCCGGGTCCGGACGGTCCGGGGCCGGGCCGGCCTGGGTGGTGCGCAGCTTGTCCGCCAGCGCCCGGCAGGCCGCCCGGTACTGCTCGGCGGTCAGCTGGCGCAGAATCGCCCGGCGGGTGCCCGGGACGAGCGCCAGCGCGGCCAGCGGGCCGTCCAGCGGGCCCTCGATCGCGGCGGCCAGCGCCGGGTCGCCGAGCACCGCCGCGGACACCAGGCGGTCGGCCACCTGCGGCGGCAGCGAGCCGAGGTCCGTGGATGCGCCGGGCCGGACCGGGTCGCCCGGGTACTGCCCGGGCAGGTCGACCGCGCCGGTCGCGGCCAGGAACCGGCGCAGCAGCAGGTCCTGCTCGCCCTCCGCGTCGGTCCAGCCGGCCAGCAGTGCGCCGTCCAGCCCGCCCAGGGCCGACTGCGGGCGCGCGGCCCAGCGCGGCCGGTCCGGTCCGGCCGGGCTGGTGGCCAGCACGGTCACCGGGCCCGGGCCCTCGGCGCGCTGCCACAGTCGCAGCAGGCAGGCCAGGGTGTGCCGGTCGCACAGGTCGGCCTGCTCGATCAGGATCACCGGCGGGCGGCCGTAGCTGCGGCCGAGTCCGGCCAGGCCGGCCCCGGCCACCTCGGCCACCGCGGCGACCAGGCGGCGCAGCCGCTCCGAGTCCCGGTCCAGTCGCCGCTTGGCCGCGCCGGTGGCGATCGAGGAGAGCGCGGCGGTCTCGGCGAAGCGCGGGCGGGTGCGCAGCTCCGGCAGCAGCACGGCCAGTTCGGGCAGGAAGTCGCCGAGCACGGCGCCCGACTCGCGCTGGACGGCCGGCAGCAGCAGCCGCAGCAGTTCGCGGACGGGCCCGAAGGCGGTCGGCGCGGCCGTGCCGGCCCGCAGCCGCAGGAACGGGTACTGGTGGTACTGCGCCCACGTGTGCAGCCAGTCCGCCGCGTTCAGGGCCGGCAGGCCGCCGGGGGTGCGCAGGCGGAGCACGACGGGTTCGTCCTGCGCCCGGTCCAGCTGCTGGACCAGCGCTTCGATCATGGGACCAGGCACAGCGGCGCTCCTTCACTCCGGCCGGGCCGTCACCGCAGGACGGCGCTGGACACGACGGCCAGGAAGTGCGCCCCGGGCAGCACCGGAACGCTGAAGGCTCCAGTTCCGCCAGTTCCGCCAGTTCCGCCAGTTCCGCCGGGCGCGGCGGCCGGGTCCGGTGCGGCGGCACCCGACCGGGGCCCGGCCGGGTGCCCGGGCGCGGGCCGGGCACCGGGGGTCTGCACGTCCGTCTCGTACAGGGCGTCCAACGGGCCCGGGTCCTGCGCCATGCCGCATGCTCCTCGTCGTCCGGTCCGCGGCCGCGGCCCTGGCCCGCCGGGTCGCGGTCCAGGATCGCAGCTCTCTGATTCAGGTTCAAGGCCGCGGCCGGCTCCGGCGCCCGCGCGGGCCGGGGCCCGGGCCGCCGGCCGCCCGGCCCGGTCAGGCCCCGCGCACCACCGGGCTGCTCAGCGCCGCGCCGCGCGGGGCCAGCAGCCGCCGGCAGTTGCCGCCGGCGATGCCCTCGAACGCCGCGGCCGGGATGTCGGTGCGGGCCCGCAGCCGGTCCACCGCGCCGGTCATGGTGTGGTTCGAGTGCGGGAACTCGGTGGAGAACATCAGCACCTCGGGCCCGGCGAAGTCGATCACCGACGGGATGAACGGGTCGTCCGCGGCGCAGGAGACGAAGCACTGCCGGCGGAAGTAGTCCGAGGGGCGCATGTCCAGCCACGGCACCTCCCAGCCCAGCTGCTCGGTGTGCTTGTCCATCCGGTCCAGCCAGTACGGCAGCCAGCCGCAGCCGGCCTCCAGGAAACCGACCCGCAGGGCGGAGAACCGGGCCAGGATCCCGCCGAAGGCGAAGGAGGTGACCGCCAGCATCTGCTCCACCGGGTGGGAGACCAGGGCCGAGCTGACCCCGGTGTCGAACCGGTCGGTGCCGGTGGTCGCGCCGGTGGCGAACCCGGTCTCCTCGTGCACCATCACGGCCAGGCCGCAGTCGTCGATCTCGGCCCACAGAGGGTCGTTGGACCGGTCGTCCAGGGCCCGCCCGCCGACCGGGTTGGGCCGCACCAGCACGGCGGCGAACCCGGTCTCGTGCGCCTGGCGGACTGCCTTGACCGCCCGCCCGACGTCCTGCTGGGGCAGGATCGCCACCGGGAACAGCCGCTTGGGCGCCCGCGAGCACAGCTCCCGGACCCAGTGGTTGTACGAGTCCGCCATCGCCGCGGCCAGTCCGGCGTCGGGCACCGCGCCCACGGCCAGCCCCTGGCTGGGCAGGATCACCGCCGCGTCCACGCCCTCGTGGTCCATCCGGGCCAGCCGGCTGTCCATCCGGCTGCTGATCGCGACCTCGTCCCGGTAGTGCGCCAGGTCCAGGTCGGCCGGGGCCGACTCGGCGGCCGGGCGGCGCGCGGCCCGGCCGGGTCCCTCGGGCGCGGGGTGCACCCGGGACTCGGCGGCCGGCCGCTCGACCCCCCAGCGCTCGGCGCCGCGCCGGGGGGTGCGCACGCGGGGCTGAGGGGAGGCCCACCTCTGCCACATGTCCCAGGGTTCGACGACGTGCGCGTCGGCATCGATGATCAAGTTTCCGCTACCGCCTTGGTGTCGATTCCGGCCGTGTGCCGCCTCCCCGGACGGTCAGCTCCGGCGGACCTGGCCGTCGGGCGTCTCGGGAGCGGGCCTGCCGGCCGCCGTGCGCTCGCCTGCTCGCGGAACCGCCCGGCAGCCGGACGCCGCACTCCGGCGAGGTCGGTGGGCCGCGGCGATTGATTCGAGGGTTGAGTCGGTGTCGCCTGATTTCGAGTCTATGCCACATTCCGGGCGCGCTGGCACTCGTAAATCTACCGGAATGATGTAGGTATCTACCGGCCCTGAGGACAAGGTACCTGCAGGTCAGGGCGATGCTGAGCTCGTGGGAGAATATCCGGGATGCGCAAGGGGGAAAGCCGCGGACGGCGCGAAGCCGGTACTGTTCGGCGCAGGGGCCGCGGTTCGCGGCGCCCGGGATCGGTCACCGGTGCGCCGGGACGGGCGTGGTTCCAACCCCGCGCGCCGCCGGACGCCGGTGTCCGGGCGGGCGCGCGGACGAACCGGGCTCCGGGGTTCGTCATCGGGTTGGAGGGTTCTGCTGAACTGCTCAGAAGTACGTGTACTGCTACCGGGGAGAGCCGGACTTCTCGACGATCCGGCCCGGTCGCGGGGGCAGTGGTCAGGCGGCGGCGAGCGCGGGCTCGTCGATGTGCAGGCAGTAGGAGCCGGACGGCCGCGGCGGCCAGGACTCCTGGGCGAAGATGCCGGCCACGTAGCAGACCGCGACCAGCTCGGCCCGGGTGTGGGTGCCGCTGCGGCGCAGCATCTCGGCCAGGTGGGCCTCGACCGTGCGCTTGCTGATGTGCAGGGTGGTCGCGATCTTGGCGGTCACCATGCCGGTCGCGACGAGGGAGAGCACCTCGATCTCCCGTTGGGTGAAGTGCGAGGCGCGGCAGCAGCAACCGCTGGATTTGAGCAGTGTGCTTGGGTTGTCCATGTTTGTTCCCTCGTTTTCAGGCGCGTTGACAGAGGAGGACGTCGGCGTGCGTTCCTCCGGAAGGCTTGCGGGCCGTGTCTCGGCGGTGGGGCGGTCCGGTCGGTCCGGCGGGACCGACCGGAACCCCGGCATCGTTTAGTCCCAGAAGGTGTCAGCGGGGGAGGCCGGCTGGACCGCGGACACGGAGGGGTGCGCGGAATGAACTCCGGCAGTCGTCGCCGCCACCACACCCAGGGCGATCGCGAAGAAGACTGCTACCAGTATGCGCGCCATGCGAATTTCGCACATAATCCCACTTCTTTCGTCTAGGTAATCACGTCAGTCAGCAACTCTGGACATCTACGGACCCGGGGCCAGAGCCCTGTTAGTCGCTTGAGTCCACTTTGTCAGTCGTCACGCCGTCATTGCTATGCTTACGCCCACTGTGTTTTCGGCATTGCAGCAACAGGAGGGGGTATGCGGATGCCAGACATGAGTCTGGAAGACCTGGATCCTGCGCTGCGTGCCGATGCGGAACAGGTATACCAGTGGGCGGTCCAGAACCGGATCCTGCGTCCACTGGTCGACTCCGCCCCCTCCGCGCTCGGGATGACCGAGGAGCGCTTCCAGCAAGTCCTGGCCCTGCTCGACTCGCTCCAGCTTATCCGCCCGGCCGGCGCGGACGGCACGCTCGTCCCGGTCAGCCCGGACATGGCCATCGACGCGCTGGTCGGCAGCCGCCGCGAGCAGGTGTTCGCGCTGGAGGCGGAGCTGCTGCACAAGCGGCGCGAGCTGTCCGAGCGCCAGGCCGAGGTCGCCGCGTTCGCGGTGGCCTACCAGCGCGGCCGGCTCAGCCAGGGCGAGTCCTCGCTGATCGAGGTGCTCGAGGACGCCCGGGCCGTGCGCGCCCTGCTCGGCATGATGATCAACGAGTGCAAGAACGAGGTGCTGGCCTGCCAGCCCGGCGGCCCCCGGCCGGAGTCCGCCCTGGCCGACTCGCTGCCGCGGGACCTGTCCATCCTGGCCCGCGGGGTGACCCTGCGCTCGCTGTACCAGCAGACCGCCCGGTTCGACCCGGTCACCATCCGCTATGTCAGTACCGTGACCGAGGCCGGCTCCCAGATCAGGACCGCGATCGAGCTGCCGCCCCGGATGATCCTGATCGACCGGATGATCGCCTTCCTGCCGGTGCACGGGATACCCGGCGGGGCGATCGTGGTGCGCGACGAGTCCACGGTCCAGTTCATCAGGGCCGTGTTCGACCTGGTCTGGAGCACCGCGCAGCCGTTCACCGGCCCCGGCGGGAACAACTCCGCCTCGCCGGAGGCGCTGGACGAGACCAGCATCCGGATAGTCCAGCTGCTCGCGGACGGGTACACCGACAAGGCCATCGGCGCCAAGCTGGGCATGAGCGAGCGCACGGTCCGCGAGTACGTGCGGAAGATCTACGACCTGCTGAAGGTCAAGAGCCGGTTCCAGGCCGGCGCGGCCGCCGCCTCCCGCGGCCTGATCAGCATCTGAATCCTCCTTCGTCCGGCTTTTCAGTGCGCTGCGACAGCGCGACGCGGTGCCAGTGCGCTGATGAGAAGTTCTATCGTGCCCTGACTTGATGCGCCTGTGCGCTTTTCCGCGCCCGCGCCCGAACCGGCGGCAACGGTCAGCCTCCGGTCATCACCCGCAGGACGAGCTCGGTCACGAGCGGGATCACCTCGTCCGGCTCCCGCCCGGGCCCGGCCAGGGTGTCGAAGGTCTCGAACGAGGTCAGCGCGTGCAGCACGTCCACCCGGTCCTCGCCGACCGCCCCGAACCGGCCGGCCAGCACCCGCAGGCCGGTCCGGCGCCGCTCGTCCCGGGCCGCGATCACCGCCCCGACCTCCGGGTCGAGCACCGCGATGGCCCGGATCCGGCGCAGCACCAGCCGGTCCGAGGCCCAGAACCGGCCGAAACAGGCCACGAACCGGCTCAGCGCCCCGGCCGGGTCCGGATGGGTGAACGCCCCGGCCAGATCCGCCATCCGGCCGTTCGCCGCGAGCGTGTCGAACAGGGCCTCCAGCAGCCCGCTGCGGGATTCGAACCGGTAGTAGACCGTGGCCCGGGCCACGTCCGCCCGTCTGGCCACCGCGTCCAGGCTGAAGGCCGCGGAACCGTCCGGGTCGGCCAGCAGGGCCCGGGCGGCGTCCAGCACCTTCTGCCGGGTCGCGTCGACCGCGGCCTGGCGCTGGCCGAGCTGATACGGGCGCGGACTCACGGCGGGCTCCTTGACCGGTGGGTTAATTATTCATACAGTCTGTCTGAAGGAAAGCGGGGAGGCAAGCGCGGACGGGTGCGGCCCGGCCCGGCCGCTCTGGCTGCCTGCCTGCCCGGTCGGCCGAGGCCGCGTCCCAGGCAGCCTGCTGCCGGTCTGCGGGCGATGTCCGGGCAGCTCACCGCACTCCAATCCACCTCACCAGGAGTCCACGATGTCACCACATCCCTTCCGTTTCGGCCTGGTCGCCGCCACGGCGCCGCACGGGCAGAGCTGGGCCGACCAGGCCCGCCGGGCCGAATCCCTCGGCTACGCCGCCATCCAGGTGCCCGACACGCTCGGCACCCTCGCCTCGTTCCCCGCCCTGGCCGCCGCCGCGGCGGTGACCAGCACGCTGCGCGTCGGCAACTACGTGCTGGCCGTGCCCAACCACCGGCCCGCCGAGGTGGCGCACCAGGCGCTCACGCTCGACATCCTGTCCGGCGGCCGGTTCGACCTCGGCCTCGGCGCCGGGCGCCCGGACGCCGGCCGGGAGGCCGAGCAGCTCGGCGTCCCGTTCGGCAGCCCGGGCGAGCGGATCGACCGGCTGAGCGCCACGATCGAGGCCGTCCGCGCCCGCTACGCCGATCCCGCCGGCCCGCTCCAGCCGGTCCAGAAGCCGCACCCGCCGCTGATGATCGCGGCCAACGGCGGCCGGATGCTGCGGCTGGCCGCCGCCGAGGCCGACATCGTCGCGCTCGGCCTGCCGATCGAGTCCGGGGTCGACGTGCTGGCCGCCAAGGCCGCCGAGCTGCGTCAGCACGCGGGGGAGCGGGCCGACCGGATCGAGCTCGCGCTGAGCCTGTTCGTGATCGGGGACGGCACGCCGCCCTGGCTGGCCGGGACGATCGGCGCCGACCCGGCCCGGCTGCACCAGCTCGACGCGGCCACCGCAGTCCGCGGCACCCCGGCCCAGATGGCCGAGGTGCTGCGCCGCCGCCGGGACCAGACCGGGGTGTCGTACCTGCAGATCAACGCGATCTTCATGGAGGAGTTCGCCCCGGTGGTGCAGCTGCTCGCCGGAACCTGAGCCGAGCCGGACCGTCGCCTCATCGCCCCGCGGCCGGAGCCCGCCCGGCCCGCCGGCGTTCCGGCCGCGGACCCGGCCGTTCGCCTCCCGGGTCACTCCCATGGCCCCTTCCGGCGCGCCGGACCCGGGCCCCGCGTGCCTACGATCGAAGGGCTTGACCTGGGAGTCCACGGCGCGGCGGCGCGGAATCGGCCGCCCGGCCGGGGGCTCGGGCACCCGAGGAAGGACCGGCCGAGATGCGCCGTTCGACCATCGTCATGCTAGTCGTCGGCGTCCTGCTGCTCACCGCGTCCGCCGCCACCCGGTTCCTGGCCTATCCGGCCCTGGACCAGCTGCCCGCGAACTTCGACCGCACGGCCGTGTACAGCGGCACCGGCTCGTTCCTGAACCCGACCGCGCTGCAGGACGGCGACGCCGCGAACGCCCTGCTGCTCAACCAGGACGTGGCCGTGGACCGGCACGTCAAGGTGACCAGCACGCACGACAGCACCGCAGTGGTCGAAGACGACATCACCGGCAAGATCACGAACGGCACGACCGTCCTGAGTCTGGACCACACCTGGGCGATCGACCGCAAGACCATGCAGGCCGCGCCCGCGCCGGCCGGCGTGACCGTCGACCCGCACCAGGGCATCACGATCGCCTTCCCGCTCGACGTGAAGCAGCAGAACTACACCTACTGGGACTCCAACACCCAGCAGGCCGCCCCGGCGAAGTACGAGCGCACCGAGAGCTACTCCGGGCGCACCGCCTACGTCTTCACCGTCGCGGTCAACGGCCAGGTCAAGGATCCCAAGCTGCTCGCCGCGCTGCCGACCGCGCTGCCCAAGTCGCTGATCCAGGTGCTGGCCGGGCTGCTTCCGGCCGCCGCGCAGGGACGGTTGCAGGCGGCCGCGCCGAGCCTGCCGGCCCAGATCCCGCTGGCCTACACCTCGTCGAACTCGATCACCGCGTGGATCGACTCGCAGACCGGGCTGCCGCTGAACGTCGAGCAGAAGCAGACCGTCACCGCCGGGCTGAGCCTGGCCGGCACCGCGGTCCCGCTGCTGCCGGTGCTCCAGCTGAGCATCGCGAACACCCCGGCCTCGGTCAGCCAGGCCACCACGGACGCGAAGAACTATGCCGAGGCGCTGTCGGCCGTCGGCACCTGGGTCCCGCTGATCCTGCTCGTGCTCGGCCTGCTGTTCCTGGCGCTGGCCGTGCTGATGCAGCGCCGGCGCCGGCCGGCCACTCCGGCCGCGTTCACCGGCCCGGGCGGCCCGGACGGGGACGGCGGGACCGGCGGCTGGGGCGGGTTCGGCGACGCCGGGGGCACCGGCGACGCGGGCGGCTCGGCCGGGTCCGGCGCCCGGGCCGGCGCCTCCGGGCCGGGCCGGCGAACCGGGACCTGACCGCCGTCCGGCCGGTATCCGACCCCTGATCGACCTGCTCTGGTACGTGACTGAGCCCGGGAAGCGCCGTTGCTTCCCGGGCTCAGTCGTCTGCCGGCCGGATCGTCGGCCGTCAGACTGTCAGGGCACTTAGAGTGTGCGCGGAATGGGGTGCCTCCCTGGGCGGTTCAGGACCGAGCCTGGCGGTGCCGTGGGCGGCGGCGCATACTTTTTCGTCGGTAACGTCGCCCACGGTGCCGCCAGGCGATGTGTCATCAACCGCCCAGGGAGGCACCCCATTCCGCGCGCGCACTTAGGCCACCGAGTGGGTCACGGTGCCGGTGTAGGTGCCCACGACGGCCGCGGCCGGGACGGCCACGACGATGGTCGGGTCCCAGGTCGCGGAGTTGTTGCCGACGCCCGCGGTCAGGCTGTAGGCGGTGCGGGAGGTGGACAGGGCCTGGGCCAGCAGGGCGGTGGCCTGGCCGGGGGTGAAGACGCCGACGCCGGTGGTGGCGGTGGCCAGCCCGGACCAGTAGGACACGGCCGTGGTCGGCACGGTCTCCGGGGCGGTCCCGCCGCCGGTGGTGAAGCTGGTGGAGGTGACCGAGGCGGTCCAGGAGGCGACCAGCAGGCCGCGGCCGTCGGTGACGGTCACCGCGCCGAGCGCGCCGGAGACGGTCCCGCCGGGGGTGCCGGTGCCCAGGGCGGCCGAGGCGGGGACGGTGATGCTCAGGCCGGTGCCCGAGACGACGAAGGTGGTGGTGGTTCCGCCGGAGGTGGCGGCGTAGGCCGGGGCCGCGACGGCGGCGGCGGCCAGGGTGGCGATGATCGGGAGGGCACGGCGGATGCGCATAGTCACGCTTTCTGTCTGGGGCGGGAGGAGTCCTGAACGACCCGTTATGGGTACACCATGACCTACCCATGGGTATTGTGAGGTGTATATCGGTGTATTCACTAGGCGTGTCGGGTGAATCTGCTACCTGCGACGCCGCCGGGCCACCGGCACGGCCACCGCGCCGAGCATGACCAGGCCGGCCGCGGCCCCGGTGATCAGGCCGGTGTGGCTGCGCCGGCCCACCACGTAGGCGGCCACCGCGGCCGCGGCGCCGGGGGCGTTCGGGAAGGTGATCTTGCCCGCGTAGGTCTGGTCCAGCAGGCCGCTGCGCAGCTCCACGGTCGCGGTCCACGGCCCGTTCGGGATCTGGCCGGGGATGACGGCGGTGACCGGCTCGGTCTGGCCCGGGGCCAGGGTCGTGCCGAGTTCGACCTCGTAGGGTCCGGCCGAGAGCGAG
Organism: Actinocrinis sp.; assembly: GCA_035943635.1. Classification (GTDB taxonomy): domain Bacteria; phylum Actinomycetota; class Actinomycetes; order Streptomycetales; family Catenulisporaceae; genus DASZBX01. Next base: position 54,487 of record DASZBX010000107.1, read on the forward strand.
CCGGACACCGACGTGAGCGTCACGGTGCCGTTCAGGTCCAGTGCGCGCCCGCCGGTGTTGTGCACCAGGGCCTTGACGGTGTCCTGGCCCTTGGCGTTGCGCCCGGCGGTCAGGGTGTCCACGGCCAGCGAGGAGGCGGACGGGTTGTCGCCGCCGACGTTCAGGTAGATCCGGATGCCGACCCGGTTGACCGTGGTCAGCGTCCCGTTGGCGCCGGGCCGGGTGACCTGGGCCCAGATCACGCCGTAGCGCTCACCGGGCGCGGCGTCCTTGGGCACCGCGATGGTGACCGTGTCGATCGCGTAGCTGCCGGCCGGGATGGTGACCGTGTTCTGCGAGGTGGAGATCCAGGTGGTCAGTTCGCTGGCGGTCGCGCCGGGGTCGCCGTTGAAGCTGCCGCCCGAGATGGTCGCGGCGTCCGGGTAGACGCTGGCCTGCAGGTCCGACGAGCCGGCGCTGTAGAGCTCGACCCGGCGGTGGATGACGTCGCCGGGCTGGAGGTTGTCGATGATGTACTCCTTGGCCCGCGGGTCGTTCGCCTCGGCGGTCGGCGCGTCCATCAGCTGCAGGCCGAAGCTGCCGTGGTCGGAGAACGTGGCCGACAGCCCGGTCGGGGCCGGGTTCGGGCTGGTCGGGCCGTCTGCCCGGGCGGACGCCGGGAGGAGTGCGGCCCCGGCGATCAACAGAGTGGTGAGAGCTGTGGTCAAGGTTGTGCGCACGTCACTGGTCCCCGCTGCGGTCGGCCGGGCCGGACGGCTCCGGTCGCCGTCGCCCGGCGGCTATCTCGGACGAACCAGACAATAGTGAGCTAAAGGGCGTAACGCGTGGTGCGACACGGCGGTCTGGTGTGGCAGGTTTAGATGAATCATGGAGAGTATGCGCATTTGCCATTATTGCGACCGAATTATGCTTGTCGTGACGGCCCGCCGAAGCTGCGGCGGCGAGGTCACCGCGGCGTGCACGACGAGGCGGGACCGAGGATCAGGAGGCGGCGCGGTGGGCACGAGCGGACGCGGGACGCCGATACGCCGCCACCCCCGAACGGCCCGGTCCACGCTCGTCGCGCTGCTGGCCGCGACCCTGCTGTCCGGCTGCGGCTCGTTCTATCCGCGCACGAACACCCAGCCCCTGCCCGCCAACCCGGTCGTCCCGGTCACCGCGCGGATCCGGCATCCGTACATCCCGCCGCCCCCGCCTCCGCCTCCGCCCGACCCCGGGACGTTGCCGCAGACCACTGTGCTGCCGCGCTCCGACGACCCGGCTTTCCAGGCCGGCGCGCTGGCGCTGTGGCGCTCGATCGTGACCGGCGACGTCTCCGCAGCCCAGTCCTTCTTCTTCCCTGAGACCGCGTATGTGCAGGTCAAGGGCATCTGGAACCCGCAGGAGGACTACCAGGACCGGTTGATCACCTGGTACGACCTGGACATCCGGGCCGCGCACGACCACCTCGGCGCCGACGCCGCGGCCGCGCAGCTTCTCGGCGTCCAGGTCCCCACCGAGCAGGCGGAGTGGATCGAGCCGGGCGTGGAGTACAACAAGGGTTCGTACTACCGCGTCTACGGCACCCGGCTGGCCTACCGGCTCGACGGCCAGACCCACTCGATCGGGATCTTCTCGCTGATCTCCTGGCGCGGGGAGTGGTACGTCGTGCACCTGGGCCCGAGCACCAGGCCGGCCACCGAGGGCATCGTCTTCGACCCCGCCTGACGCCGCAGGCCCGGCACGACGGCCGACGGCGAAAACGCCCGGCGCCCGCCCCCGCGCGGATTCTCGCGGAGACGGGCGCCGGGCGGCTTGTCACCTACACTGCCTGACGGCGGAATCGAGCTGTCGGCGGCCGAGATCGAGGCGCTCGATGCCCGGTGGGCCTCCAGTTGGGCGCCTCGCGCCGTCGCGCGGAAGCTGAGTGGGATCGAAACACCCTGGTATGTGGCCGCCGGGTGGGCGTTGGATCTGTTCCGCGGCGAGCAGACGCGCAGGCACGGCGCCGTTCCGCACCTGACCACGGCACGACGCCAGACCCTGGCCGAGCTGCTCGCCCGCGTGCACCCGGGGCACCCCTGGCTCGCGGATCTGTGAACTGCGAAAGGCGACATCGGCCCGGCTCCGCGAAGAGAAACGCGTCAATCGCGCAGCCGGGCTGACACCGCAGACCTTTTCAGGGTATTGCGCGTTCGTACTACACCACGATGTGGTCGAGGTCCGGCGCGCCGGTGGTTCCACTACCGGAGAACTCGATCGTGTTGCTGCTGCCCGCCTTGAGCGACACCTTCACGGTGGCCGTGTCGATGACGCTGTAGCTGCCGGACGAGGACTCTGCGAAGGTGACGGTCTGAGCGGTCCCGTTGACCGTGATCACCGCGGGCCGGGCCTTGCCGACACTGAGGTAGTACACAGTCATCGTGTACCTCCCGGCCGAGGGCTCGCTGATCCCGGTGAAGGTGACAGTGCCCTTACCACCACCCCCGATCGCGCTCACCTTCTGCCCGTCCGAACAGCCCTGGCCGCCGAGCCACAGGCCGAAGTGCCACATCTTCGGGCCGCCGTCCGGGCCCTGGCCGCTCCAGTCCTGGTCGCACTCGGTGCAGTCGTCCGCCATCACGAAGTACTTGCCGACCCGCGGGACCCAGATGATCGTGCCGGTCGGGGCCTCGGACTTGTCGGTGGCGAAGGTGATCGGGTCCGAGTACGTCCCGGTGCCGCCGGCGCACCCGCCGGAAGCGGTCGCGCAGCCGGGCGGGGTGTTGTCGTACCACCCGTAGAAGGTCAGCCAGACCTGCTGGCTGGTGCCCGCCGCGTAGGCCGGCGCGGTGCCGGCGAGCATGGCGCCCACCGCCGCGCATACTGGCTTCATCCTGCCCCCGATCTAGGAAAACTGTTTTACAACGTGAGTGCAGAATCGGCGCCCGGCGGCGGCAGGCCAATGGTCTAGTTAGTAAAATTTCCTAACTAATGCCCCGAAGTCCGTCCGTCCTCGGCAAACCGGCCGCCACAACTGCCGCCGCAGGCGTTTGAACTGTGCGGAAACGGCGAGTGGCACTGGCAGGCGTGGATGGACAGGCCTCGGCACGACGGCAGCAGCCCGGTGGACCCGCACATGGATGTGTCGGTGGACACATGTGACGGATTGGTAAGGTTGGGATTCGCCTTCAACAGGGGAGGGTGCGCCAGATGACCTTGAGCGCCGCCAAGAGCAGACCGGAAAAACCGGCCAGAGTGCCCAAGCAGTCCGCGTCGTTCGAGACGCCCGCGTCGTCGACGTCCGCCAAGTCGGCCAAGTCGGCCAAGTCGGCTAAAACGACCAAGACCGCCAAGACGACTGCCGAGTCCGACCAGACCGTGGTCGTGCCCAGGTCCGCGAGGACGGCCAAGCCGGCCAAGGCAGCCAAGCCGAGCAGCCCGGCCAGATCCTCGGCCAAACCGGCCCGGACCGCCAAGCCCGGACGCTTCGCCCGGTCGACCGGCCCGGCCGCGGATCCGAACGCGACCACCGTCAGCACGTCGACAGACCTCTCCGCCGCCCGGGAACCGACCACCAACGGCGTGATCGCCAAGGCCGCGCTGATCATCGTGGTCAGCGCCGTGCTTTTCGCCCTCGCCTACGTGGTCGCCGTGCGCACCCAGGTCGGCCAGCGGTTCGAGGACGCGGTCTGGGTCGGCTCCGGGGAGACCGCGATCCAGCGCCCGGTCCAGGCCAGCAACGCGCTCAGCCGGATCGACGACTGGTCCGGCGGCGCCGCGGTGGCCGCCGTCTTCCTGATCGGCCTGCTGCGCCGGCGGATCGCGCTCGCCCTGACCGGGGTGGCCGTGGTCGGCGCCAGCATCGTCACCGCCGAGGTGATCAAGGACCGGCTGCCCCGGCCGAACCTGGTGCCCGGCGCCTTCAACGCCGGCAACAGCTTTCCCAGCGGGCACACCTCGGTCGCCATGGCCCTGATGTTCGCGCTGATCCTGGTCGTCCCCTACCGGATCCGGGGCCTGGTCGCGTTCTGCTCGGCCCTGCTGGCCACCGGGATCGGCGCACTGACCATCGTGGCCCGCTGGCACCGGCCCAGCGACACCCTCGGCGCGGACCTGCTGGTCCTGGCCTACGCGAGCCTGGCCGTGCTGATCCTGGCCCTGATGGGCCACGTACGCCCGGCCACCCTGCGCTACTCCAGCACCAAGACGATCCGCAGCATCTTCGTGGTCGGGCCGATCGTGCTCGGCACCTTCCTGGCCCTGTGCGGCGCGGCGGTCTTCGCGGTGCTCACGTTCTACCACCCGGCCCAGTTCGCCGCCGTCTCCTCCGGCAACAAGGCCGCGTTCATCGCCGGCTGCCTGCTCGCCCTGGCCGGCAGCGGCCTGGTGACCCTCGCCCTGCTCTGGCTGCTGCGCCAGCTCGACCTGGTTCCCCCCTTGCCCGGCGTGATGTCCCGGCTCAAGATGGGAGGGGAGTACCGCCGAGCGACGACAGCCGACAAGGAGAATCCGTCGTGACCAGGATTTTGATTCTGACCGGAGACGCCGCCGAGGACCTCGAGGTGATGTACCCGTACCAGCGCCTGCTCGAGGAGGGCTACGAGGTCGACATCGCCGCCCCGAGCAAGAAGAAGCTGCAGTTCGTGGTGCACGACTTCGTCGAGGGCTACGACACCTACACCGAACGGCCCGGGCGCAGCTGGCCGGCCGACGTGGCCTTCGCGGACGTGGACCCGGCCGACTACGCGGCCGTGGTGGTGCCCGGCGGCCGGGCGCCGGAGTACCTGCGCAACGACCCGCACTGCCAGCGGATCATCCAGCACTTCTTCGCCGCCGACAAGCCGGTCGCCCAGCTGTGCCACGGACCGCTGATCAGCGCCGCCGCCGGAGTCCTGGGCGGGCGCAGCACCGCGGCCTACCCGGCCCTGGCCCCGGACATCGCGGCCGCGGGCGGGTACTTCGTGGACGACGCGGCGGTGGTGGACGGGACCCTGGTCTCCGGCCGCGCCTGGCCGGACCACCCGGCCTGGATGCGCGAGTTCGTCAAGATCCTGCGGGCCAAGGCCCCGGCCGGAGAAGTCGCCTGACCCAGCCGCTCAGCCGAACGGATCAAGCCGCCTGGGGCAGTACCTTCGCCCAGGCGGCTTCGCCCTGCACGGCGCGGAAGTCGTAGCGCGCTTCGACCCGGGTCAGCGCGACGAGGCTGACCGAGGACGAACCCCAGTCCCGGCCGAGGTGGCCGCCGCGCACCAGCAGCGCCCGCGGATCGGCCGGGTCCAGCCCGGCGCCGTCGGCCACGGCCAGCCAGTCGCCCCACGCCGCCGACGAAGATGCAGAAGCCGCCGACGCCGATTGCGGCTGCGGCTGCGGCTGCGGCTGCGGTTGCGGCCGGTGCGCGGCGCCGAGCAGCGGCCGGAAGTGGTCGACCCGGGCGCGCATGTGCTGCGCCTCCGGGCTCACCTCGCCGCCCGTGCTCCGGACCCCGCCCTCGAGGCCGCTGTTGACGATGATGTGCAACCCGGCGGCCAGATTCTGCTCGGCCAGGCGCTCGCCGTCCCAACTCCACAGACACGCCGCATCGGGCGTCGCGAGCAGCAGGTGGAACGGGTCGTAGCGTTCGAGGTCGAGCGCGTCGAGCCCTTTGCCCGCACCGGAATCCGCGCCGCCCGCCGCGCCGCCGATCTCCCCGGCGGCCAGCAGCAGCGGCAGTTCGCCCCGGGACAGCCGCACGTCCGCCGGCGCGTCCAGGCCGCGTCCGTTGAGCACGCACGCGACCCGCGGCCGGGCGGAGTTCACCGCGAGCCAGGTGCCGCCGGCCTGCAGGTCCTGGCCGCCGACCAGCTCGGGCCACCGCGGCCAGTGCCGCCCCGGACCGACCCAGGGCCGGTCCAGGAACTCGTCGCGGACGCCGATCAGCAGCACCGGCACAGGGGACGCGGGATCGACGTCAAGCACGGTCGTGCACATGCGGCTATTGGACCACGGCGGCGCCACTTATGCTCGTGACCATGACTGACGGTGAGAGCAACCGCGCGGCCCGCACAGTGCCCCTGCCCGAATCACTCGCCGCCCGCGCCCTGGCCTTCCTGGCCGGGGAGGGCGAGGCCGCGGTGCCCCGGCACTCGGCCACGGTGCTGCTGCTGCGCGACCAGCCCGAGGGGATGCAGGTCTACCTGCTGCGCCGCACGTCGACCATGGCGTTCGCGGCTGGGTTCCACGCCTTCCCCGGCGGCGCGCTCGACCCGCGGGACACCGAGCTCGCGATCGGCTGGGCCGGTCCGCCGCCGCGGGACTGGGCCGGATGGTTCGGCTGCGACGAGGCGCACGCCCGGGCGCTGCTGTGCGCGGCGGTCCGGGAGACGTTCGAGGAGTCCGGGGTGCTGCTCGCCGGGCCGGACGAGCACAGTGTGGTGGCCGACGTGACCGGCGCGGACTGGGAGGCCGACCGGCTCGCCCTGGTCGAGCACCGCGCCTCCCTGGCCGAGCTGCTGCACCGGCGCGGCCTGGTGCTGCGCTCGGATCTGCTGGCCGGGTGGGCGCGCTGGATCACGCCCGAGTTCGAGCCGCGCCGCTACGACACCGCCTTCTTCCTGGCCGAGCTGCCGACCGGGCAGACCGCCCGCGACGTGTCCGGCGAAGCGGACCTGGCGGAGTGGGTGTGGCCCGCCACGGCGATCGCGGAGCACGAGGCCGGCCGGGCGCCGATGCTCCCGCCGACCCTGTCCGCGCTGGCCGCGGTCGCCGGGTTCACGGATGCGGCCAGCGCCGTGGCCGCGGCGCGCGCCCAGGTCATCCGGCCGGTCCTCCCGCAGCTGCGGCAGGGCGAGGACGGGCAGTACTACCTGGACTTTCTCGACTGAGACGCCGCGAGCGAGGACGGGGCCGGGCCGGGCCGGCCAATCCGCGCGCTCAGGCCGCGGCCGCGCTCCAGCCGACCTCCTGCACGATCCAGCCGTTCCCGTCCGGGTCGCTGAAGGTGAAGAAGGTGTTGTAGTCGCTGCGGTCCGGGTGCGGGCCGTCGGTCTGGCCGTTCGGCCCGAAGTGGAACAGCGGTCCCGGCTCGCCGCCGCGCCCGAGCAGCTCGGCCCGGGCGGCCTCGATGTCCGACACGACCAGGTGCAGTCCCTGCACGGAGCCGGGCGCCGCCTGCGTGATCCCGGTGCCGATGCTGATCGAGCAGGCCGAGCCGGGCGGGGTCAGCTGCACCACCCGGAAGCTCTCCCCGGCCCGGTGGTCGACGTCCAGGGCGAAACCGGCCTGGTCGACGTAGAACGCCTTGGCCCGGTCCACGTCCGCGACCGGCAGGATGACGAGTTCGAGCTTCCAGTCCATGGTCTTCTCTCCTTGATCACTGTCCGGACGGTTGTCCGCGCCGGATTTCGGAACACCTCGTCTACGCGAGACACCTCGTCTACGCGAGACACCTCGTCTACGCGAGCACGAGCCCGCAGGTCACGTTGATCATCGTCCCGGTGATCCCGGCCGCACGGTCGCCGGCCAGGAACGCGGCCGTCTCGGCCACGTCGGCCAGCCGGGGCGTGCGGCGCAGGGCGGCCATCCCGGCGATCATCTTCTCCACGCTCTGCGGGTCCCCGACGTCCGGCCCGCCGACCGCGGTCAGCTTCTCCGGCGACAGCGTCTCGGCCACACCCGCGGTCCACAGCCCGCACACCCGCACCCCGTGCGGCCCGACCTCGGCGGCCAGGTACCGCATGAACGACTCGGTGGCCGCGTCGGCCGGGCCGGTGCTGCCCATGCCGGGCATCGCGGCCGGGCCCGAACCGCTGTTCAGGTGCAGGATGACGCCCGAGCCCCGCCGGATCATCTGCCGGGCCGCGGCGCGCGCGGTCAGGAAATTGCCGCGCAAGCCGTTGTGCACCGCGCGCAGCAGGTCCTCCGGCGTCATGTCGACCAGCGGGGTGCCCTGCACGTCGCCGCGGCCGATCAGGTTCAGCGACACGTCGACCCGGCCGGTCTGCCGGACCACGTCGGCCAGGTGCGCGTCCACGGCCTGCTCGTCCAGGGCGTCGAACGCGGCCGCGTGCGCGCTCCCGCCGGCCGCCTCGATCTGCCCGGCGACCGCGTCCAGCCGCTCCTGTGTGCGCCCGACCAGGAAGACCCGGGCTCCCTCGCGGGCGAAGGTGCGGGCCACCGCGCCGCCGATCGATCCGCCGCCGCCGTAGATCACGGCGGTCCGGCCGTCGAGTGTGTTCGTCATGTCAGTCTCCAGGTGCCTCGTGGGTGCCGCTGCTTGTACTCGTCTAACGGCGGCATCCGGGAGGACTCATCGGTGCTCCGACGAAAAGTTTCGACGCGGCACCGGCCCGGTTTGCTCTAGGACCTGTTCGGAGTTCAGATCAAGGCGAAACGGCTGATCTTGATCTGAACTCCGAACAGGTCCTAGGAGTCCGCAGAAGATCTTGAAACGGCCTGGGCGGCCGGATCCGGCCGCGTGGACGATCCGGCCGCCCAGGCCATTCCAAGATCTTCTGCGGACTCCTAGGACAGGTTGCCGCGGAGCTTGTTGATCCGGTTGACCGCCGCGGTGAACCCGGACTGGCTCAGCTGCCCGCCGGCCAGCGCGCTGGCCAGCGCCGCCGAGGCCTGCTCGCCCTGGCTCACGTCGCCGGATGAGCACAGGATCAGGTCCATGCCCGCGCCGGCCGCGTCCTGGGCCCGCTGGCCGGGCGTGCCGTACGCGTCCAGCGCCTCCGCCTCCAGGGCGTCGGTGATCGTGACGCCGTTGTAGTCGAGCCGGCTGCGCAGCTCCTGCTGCACCACGACCGGGGAGAACCCGGCCGGCCGGCTGCCGTCCAGGGCCGGGTAGACCGCCCAGGACACCATGATCAGCTTGACCCCGGAGGCGATCGCGGCCCGGTACGGGACCTCGTCCGTGCTGCGCAGCCGGCTCAGGCTGACCGGCAGGGTGACCGGGCCGTTGTCGGTGTCCGCGCCGGCCGGGGCCGAGCCCAGGCCGGGGAAGTGCTTGGCGGTCGCGGCCACCCCGGCCCGCTGCTGGGCCGAGATGAACGCCCCGCCCAGCGTCGAGACGACGGTCGGGCTGTTGCTGAAAGACCGCTGGTTCTGCTCGATGAAGTCGCCGGGCTGGTAGTAGACGTCCAGCACCGGGGCGAGGTTGACGTTCAGGCCGATCCCGGCCAGGTTCTGCCCGGCCCCCGTGCCGGCCGCGGCCGCCTGGGCCGAGGGGTTCGAGGACTGCCCGACCTGCTCCTCGGACAGGTCCGGGGCGCCCGGCAGCCGCCGGACCTGGCCGCCCTCCTGGTCGGTCATCAGCAGCAGCGGCAGGTGCACCGGGCTCGCCTTCTGCGCCTGGTCCAGTTCGGCGACCACCGAGGTCAGCTGGGCGGTGCTGGAGACGTTGTCGGCGAAGAAGATCACCCCGGCCACCTGCCCGGCCCGGATCAGGGCGAGCAGATCGGCCGGCGGGGTCAGCCCGGTGTAGGAGTAGATGATCCGCTGCCCGGCCAGCTGGGTCTGGGCCGGGGTCGGCGCGGCCTGCGCGGTGGTCGGGGCCGCCGTGGTGGTCGGCGGCAGGGTGAGCGGGGCCCCGGCCGTGGTCGACGGCGCCGCCGAGGCGGTGGCCGGAGTCGGGGAGCCGCCCGCGGTGTCGGACCCGGCCGGCTCGCTCGCGTGGCCGGACTGGTGGGAGCAGGCCGTGGGCAGCAGGGCGGCCACTATCAGCACGCCCGCGCCGGTCACGGCGACCAGCGTCCGGCGCGACGTCCGGGAGTGGCCGCCGCCCTTCCGCGAGCTGCCCCTGCGTCCTCGTGCCATGCGGTGTACGACCCTTCTCGTGGAGTGTCACGCACCCGGTGGTTCTCGGCGTCCGCCCGGGTCCGTCGCCCGCCCGGCCGCGGGGCCGGACGGTTTTGTGTCTTTCATCCTATTCAGTACCACATTGACTTCTTACCGCGCGTTGTTTCAGGCCTGGTTGTGCAGGTATGACGACCTGATACCCCACTTGGACGTGCAGCTGGAGCTACACGCCTGCAGACAGCATTACCTCCGAGGACGTCCGTAGCGGGTGAATAGTTGGAAATTTTTGTGACTTCGGCGACTCGGACTCGCGCCGTGCCGGAGTCTCGCATCATCCTGAGATCTGGCGCAGCGTTATCTGGACTCGGATGTCAAGGCGGCGTCATGCGCTCGGGTGAGCGGGTGCATACGCACAGTTGAGGCTGCGCGCACGGAAAGCGCCCGCGAACGTCTCCGGGGAGAGGTGTTCGCGGGCGCGTTCGTTGCGGCGGGAGGACGGTCGGCTAACCGTGGGCGGCGGCCCGCAGTCGGCGCAGCATCCGGGCGTCCTGGAACCCGACCGCGCGGGCCGCCGCCTCGACGGTCGCTCCGTGCCCGATCAGGTGCTCGGCCCGTTCGACCCGCAGCAGCGACTGGTACCGCAGCGGGGTCAGGCCGGTCGCCTCGGCGAACCGGCGGGTCAGCGTCCGCTCACTCACCCCGCAGGACGCGGCCAGGTCGGCCAGCGGCAGGTGCCCGGTGAACCGCGACTCGATCTCGTCCTGGGCGTGGTGGGCCAGGTCGCTCAGGTGCGCGCGGTGCCGGAGCATCGCGCTGGCCTGCATCTCGTCGCCGTTGCGGCGCGCGTAGACGACCATGTCGCGGGCCACCCGGGCGGCCGCCGCGGCGCCGTGCCGGGTGGCGACCAGGTGCAGGGCCAGGTCGATCCCGCTGGCGATCCCGGCCGAACTGGCCACCCGGCCGTCGACGACGTACAACACGTCGCGCACCACCGTGGCCCGGGGATAGCGCGCGGCCAGGTCGTCCTGGATGTCGTGGTGGGTCGTGCACCGGCGCCCGTCCAGCAGCCCGGCCTCGCCGAGCGCGTCCGCGCCCGAGCACACGCTCATCACTGTGCCGCCGTCCGCGTGATGGCGCGCCAGCCGCGCCACGGTGTCCCGGCCGAACGGCACCGGGCCGACCAGCCGGTGCACGCGCCAGCCGGCCACCAGGACCAGATCGTCCGGGGTGAGGTCGGGCCAGGCCGTCTGCGTGTGGACCGGAAGGCCCTGCACGGTCGGCACGGTCTCCTGTTCAGCGACGTAATGCATCCGGTAGCCGTACCCGTGGTCGGTCGCGGTGGAGAAGACCTGGGCGGGACCGGCCAGGTCGAGCAGGTGCAGCTGCGGGGCGAGCAGGAAGACGATTCGGGTCACGATCCGGTCAGCATAGCGCCGAACGTCAGGCTGCCGGTCAGTTCCTGCACCGAACTGAGCGTCGCGAACCGGCCGGACAGGGCGTACTCGGTCCGTTCCACGATCGCCGGGGTGGTCAGCGTGCGCGGGTCGGCCAGGATCTCGCCGACCGACCGGCCCTGCGGCGCGTCCCGGTGCGGGATCGGGAAGGTGGCGGTCGCGTCGGTGACGAAGGTGACCTGGTAGCCGAGGTCCGAGGCCAGCCGGGTGGTGGTCTCGCAGCACTGTTCGGTCTGGATCCCGCATATGGTCAGTGCACTGACGCCGTTCATGGTCAGCAGCTGCTGGAGATTGGTGGTGGTGAAGGCGTTGGCCGAGGACTTCGTCAGCACCGGTTCATCGGGCAGTGCGGCCAGCGGCTCGATCAGCCGCACGTACCCGCCGGCCGGGTCGAACTCGGTGCCGGTGCCCGGTTCCGCGTGCAGGCACCAGATCACCAGGTCCCCGGCCGAGCGCGCGGCCCGGACCAGCCGGGTCACGTCGTCGACGATGTCCGGGTTCGACACGGCCTGCCACAGCGGCCGCCGGCGGAACGACTCCTGGACGTCAATGATGAGCAGCGCACTAGTCATGCTTCGATCGTCGCCCGCCGGGCCGGGCGCCGGGAAGGCACGTTCCGGCTCGCCACCGGTACGATCCGGTCACGGCTGCTCGGCGTTCCCGGCGCGCCGCCCACGCTACGGCATGGCCACCAGCCGCAGCACGTCCCCGCGGGCCATCGCCGCGAACGCGTCCTCGATCGCGCCGAACCCGATCCGGCCGCTGACGAACTTCTCCAGCGGCAGCCGGCCCTGCAGGTAGAGGTCGATCAGCTGCGGGAAGTCGCGCGAGGGCAGGCAGTCGCCGTACCAGGAGGATTTCAGCGACCCGCCGCGGCCGAACACGTCCAGCAGCGGCAGGTCCAGCCGCTGGTCCGGGGTCGGCACGCCGACCAGGACCACCGTCCCGGCCAGGTCGCGGGCGTAGAAGGCCTGGCGGTAGGTCTCCGGCAGGCCGACCGCGTCGATCACCACGTCCGCGCCGAACCCGCCGGTCAGCGCGCGGATCGCCTCGACCGGGTCGGTCTTGGCCGAGTTGACCCGGTCGGTGGCGCCGAACTCGGCCGCGGTGGCCAGTTTGCGTTCGTCCACGTCCACCGCGATGATCCGGCCCGCCCCGGCCAGCCGGGCCCCGGCCACCGCCGCGCAGCCCACCCCGCCGCAGCCGATCACCGCCACGCTGTCGCCCCGGGTGACCCCGCCGGTGTTGACCGCGGCGCCGATCCCGGCCATCACCCCGCAGCCGAGCAGCCCGGCCACCTCCGGCGGCGCGGCCGGGTCGACCTTGGTGCACTGGCCGGCCGCGACGAGCGTGGTCTCCAGGAACGCGCCGATGCCGAGCGCGGGGGAGAGCGGCGTGCCGTCCTCCAGGGTCATCTTCTGGGTGGCGTTGTGGGTGTCGAAGCAGTACTGCGGCCGCCCGCGGCGACACGCCCGGCAGTCGCCGCACACCGCGCGCCAGTTGAGCACCACGTAGTCCCCGGGCACCAGCCCGGTCACCTCCGGGCCGACCGCGGCGACGGTCCCGGCGGCCTCGTGGCCGAGCAGGAACGGGTAGTCGTCGCTGATCCCGCCGTCCCGGTAGTGCAGGTCGGTGTGGCACACCCCGCAGGCCTTGATGTCGACCAGGGCCTCGCCGGGGCCCGGGTCCGGGACCAGGACGGTGCGCAGGCCGACCGGCTCGCCCTTGGCCATGGCGACGACGCCCTGTACTCGACGGCTCATTTCGTGCTCCCTCGCGTGCTCGGGGCGTGCCGCGGCCGGGCCGCCTCCTCCCCGGTATATCGCACCCGGGCCGAACCCGGAACGGGTCCGGCCCGGGTGCGCGGTCGGCGTGTCTGCGAGTGGTACGGCCGGCGGGCGGCCGGGGTCAGGCGCCGGAGCCGGGCTGGACCACGCCGATGGTCAGCGTCTGCACCGGCTTGGAGCAGGTCTGGGCCGAGTAGGTCAGGTAGATCGGGGTGGTCTGGTTCGGCGGGTAGATCTGCAGGTGGTCGGCGGTGACCGGGGCGCAGGTCGCGGGCGGGAAGTTCCCGGCGTCCACGATCTGCAGCAGCGCGCTGGCGACCGCGCCGGGGGCGAGCGAGACCAGTTGGCGGGCGGAGGCGGTGCTCTCGGTGGCCGACAGACCGATCTGGGTCACCGGGGTGCCCCCGGCCAGCGAGACGCCCGGGTAGCCGTAGAGGGTGCAGGTGGCGTTCGAGATGTTGGTGAACACGAGGTTGACGTAGACGCTGCCCGCGGTGCCCTGGCCCGAGCCGGCCTTCGCGCTCAGGTCCCGGGTCGCGCACGCGCCGGGCCCGGCGGCCGGGGCGGCCGCCGCCGGGGAGGTCGAGCTGACGTCGCCGCCGGGCACCGTGGCCGACTGCGCGGGTGTGCCGGCCGCGGCGTCCGTCGTGGCGGGGGCCGCGGCGCTGCCGCCGCTGCCGGCCGGCGCGGTCGACGAGTTGGCAGAGGAGGACACGGAGGCGCAGCCGGCTGCGAGCACTGTCAGGAGGCTGACGGCAGCTCCGGCGGATATCGCGCGGCCTAAAGGACGTGAGGTACGTGACGATGTATGCATGGCGCGTTCCTTCTGCTCAGCGCATGGCGATTCAGCGCGATTCGTTTCAGCCCGAGCTCTTCGGGCTGTGCACCAGATACGACTGCGGCCCGGCTGCCGTGGTTGAAACTGCACTATACCGACAGTGTCACGGTTTGGATGCGGCCAAAAGCCGGGGCGGCGGACGGCTGTGGACAAGTGCGGGCCGGGCGGAGTCGTCGGGTGGGAGATGAGCAGGTGGAAGGGCGCGGGGTCTGGGCCGGGGCGCCGCGGCGGGGCCGGGCGGTGAGTGAGCCGAGCGGAGTAGTGGGACGGGAGGGGGACGTGGGTCGGCCCGGCAGCACCGTGCGGGACACTGCCGTTCGAACCCTTTCACCGTCGACGAATGCGGATTCCGGCGGCCGTCGGGCTCATTCCGGCCGCATGATCAGGCAGCTGCTGTTGGCGGTCGCGTAGACCCGCCCGGCCGCGTCGACGATCTTCGCCTCGGCCAGGGCCATCCGGCGCCCGATGTGCACGACCGTCCCGACCGCGGTGATCCGTCCGGTCGCGGTCGAGACCGGACGCAGGAACTTCACGGACAGGTCGAGACTGGTGTAGAACACGCCGGCCGGCAGCTTGGAATGCACGGCGCACCCGCACGCGGAGTCCAGCATCGTCGCGAACACGCCGCCGTGCACCGAGCCGATCGGGTTGTAGTGGAACTCCTGCGGGGTCAAGGAGAACTCGGCCCGGCCGTCCGCGAATACGGCGCCGTCGAAATCCATCGTGTTCAGGATCGGCGGCGGCGCGACCCGGCCCTCGGCGAGCGCGGTGAGGAACTCCAGCCCGCTGAGCTGTGCCCCGGCCGCCGCGGTCTGTAGTGGGTCGGCCCAGGCGTAGGTGCGCTGGCGGCCCTGGGGTGAGTTGCCCGCGGTGGTGATGGTGGCGTTGACCGCCGCGGTGGCCGGGGTGGCCGTGGTGTTCGGGGCGGCGGGATTCGGGGTCAGGGTCGGGTTCTGGGCCGGGGTTGTCGTGGGGATCTCGGTCGGCTCCTGCGCGGCCTGGGCCAGTTCGGTCATCGCGTACACCTCGTCCGGTGGTGGGGAAACCCGTCGCGGCCACGCTAGTGACCTGGGTTTTAGATTGCAACCCAGCTTGCTACGATCGGGGTGTGAACCACGCCACTGAGGACGTCGCCGCTGTCGTTGCTTCTGCTTCTGCTGCTGCAACTGCTGCCGAACCCGCCCTCACGCCCACGGCTGCCCTGACGCCCACGGCTGCCCTGACGCCCACGGCTGCGCTCACGCCCGCGCCTGCGTCCACATCCGCGGCTACGCCCACGGTTGCGCCCGAGCCCGCCCTCCCGTACAGCGCCTACGACAGTGAGACCTGCTCGATCGCCCGCACCCTGGCCCTGATCGGCGATCGGTGGACCCTGCTGATCCTGCGCGACGTGACCAACGGCGTGCGCCGCTTCGACGACCTGGCCGGGCACCTGGGCGTGGCCCGCAACGTCCTGTCCAAGCGGCTGGCCGCCCTGGTCGAGGAGGGGATCGTGGTCAGGGCTGCTTACCGCGCCGAGGCCGCCCGGGAACGGCACGAGTACCGCCTGACCGAGGCCGGCCGCGACCTGCTGCCGATCCTGCTCGCCTTCATGGGCTGGGGCGACCGCCACCTGGCCGGCCCGTCCGGCGTCCCGTCCCTGCCCACCCACGCCGACTGCGGCGCCCCGGTCCAGGTGGCCCTGGTCTGCGCCGACGGCCACGAACTCGGCCCCCGCCCGAGGCTGCGCCTGACTCCCGGCCCCGGCAGCCGGGTCCGAGACGGCGAAAAACAGGTGCCCCCGCAGCCGCAACACGGATAGTCTCCACCGCAAAGCCCGGAGACAGCGCTGGAAAGACGCACCCGGGCCGCTCCCCGTCAGGGCCCTGTAGCGCAGAGGAAGGCGCATCGCCCTTCCCAGGCGAACACGCCGGTTCGAATCCGGTCAGGACCACCGATGAATCTGGCTCGGGCTGACCCGGCCCGGCCTCAGGGCGCAGCAGTGGGCCGCCGCACCGGGCAGACAGTCAGGATGCTCTCCAGCCCGACGAAGTCGGCCGGGTTGGTGGTGTACAGCGGCAGGTCCTCGGCGATGGCGATCGAGGCGATCATCAGGTCGAGGGCGCGGCGGCGCGGCTTGCGGCCTACCGCGACGACTGCGGCGGTGACCCGGCCGTAGATGCGGGCCGCCTCGGCGCCGAACGGGATCGGGTCGAACTCGTGCTCGGCGCGCTGGAGGACCTCCATCCGGCGGGCGCGTTCGATCGGGGCGTCGTACACGGACTGTTCGTCGTTGCCGCGGACCTCGTGCGGGCCGGCCGACAGTTCGGCCAGGGTGATCGCCGAGATGGCCATCTCGTCGGGCAGGTCGGCCGGGTCGATCCAGGCGCGCAGGATCACGATGTTGGTGTCGATCAGGCCCTGCCGGCGGCGCTCACCCGGCATACGGGTCGCCGGGGTCGTGGTCGGCGGCGGCGTCCTGGTCGGCGCGGAAGACGTCGAGGTCGACGACCGGGGCGCCGCGGGACATGGTCGCGAACTCCATCCGGGAGACGAAGCGCCGGCGCCGGCGCAGCGGGATCAGCTCGCCGATCCGGTGGCCGTCGCGGGTGACGGTGAACGCCTGGCCGTGCTCGACGGCGTCCATGATCTCTCGTGACCTGCTGCGCAGGTCACGCTGGGTGATTTCCGGCTGGGCGGTCATGCTGCCAGTTTATCCTGCGGTAGCACGGTGTGCCACCCTGTGCCGCATCGGTCAGTAGGACTGGAGTTCGAGGAGGTTGCCGTCGGGGTCGCGCAGGTGCGCGGTACGCATGCCGGGCCCCCACTCCGGGCGGTCGGCGGCGCCGGCGGCCTGCTCGGCGCCGTGGGCGAGGCAGAGCGCGAGCCCGGCGTCGACGTCCGTGACCCGGCAGACCAGCATCGTCGTATCCTGAGTCGGCGCCGTCGCGGCGGGCAGGTGCGTGGTACCCAGGGCCGCGGCCATCGCGGTGCGGCTGAACAGCATCAGCAGTCCCTGGCCATCGAGGTCCCAGTGCGCGTAGGGGCCTGATTCGCTGCCCTGGACCAGTTCGGCGCCGAGCAGTTTCGGCAGGACCGCGTCGTAGAACCGGAAGCACTCGGCGAATCGGGCGACCAGCAGGCGGGGGTGCAGTGCGTCCATGGTTTCGTTCTCCGGCAAGGTGTGGTGAATATTAGTGGGTGGTAACCCATCATTGGCTTTCACCCTACAATATCGGGCATGGAGCCGCTACCGCCGAGCCTGCTGGACCTGACCGCCTACCTGCTGTCGAAAGTCGGCAAGGCCGCCCGCCGCCGCGCGGGCGACCTGCTCGCGGCCCGGGGCCTGCGGTTGTGGCACATGGCCGTGCTCGCCGCGCTCGACGACTTCGGACCGCAGATCCAGCGGGATCTGGGCGCCCGCCTGGGAATCGACCCGAGCGACATGGTGAAGGTGCTCGACGAACTGGCCGGAGCCGACCTGGTCGAGCGCACCCGCGACCCCGCCGACCGCCGCCGCGTGCTCGTGGCCGCGACCGGTGCGGGCAGACAGCTGCTCGCCGAGCTCCAGGCCGAGCAGCGAGCCGCCGATGACGAGTTACTGGCGCCCCTGGCCGAATCCGAACGCGCGCAGCTGCACGCGGTGCTGCTCCGTCTGCACACTCACACCGCCGCCGACGGCAAGGACAGCGTGTGAACGCGCGGCGGTCGGGCAGAATCGGATCATGCGCAGACCGTTCAAGCAGGTAGACGTCTTCACCGCCGAGCCTTATCGGGGGAACCCGGTCGCCGTCGTGCTGGACGCCTCAGGGCTCGACGTCGCGCAGATGCAGCGGTTCGCGCAGTGGACGAATCTGTCCGAGACGACGTTCGTCCTGCCGCCGAGCAGTGACGCCGCCGACTACCGGGTGCGGATCTTCACGCCCGCGCGCGAGCTGCCGTTCGCCGGGCATCCGACCCTGGGCACCTGCCACGCGTGGCTGGAGGCCGGCGGTACGCCGCGGACCGGCGGGATCACGGTCCAGGAATGCGAAGCGGGCCTGATCCGGGTGCGCGACACGGGCGCCGGGCTGGCTTTTCCCGCGCCGCCGCTGCTGCGGTCCGGGCCGGTTGAGGAGGAGATGGTCGAACGGATCGCGTCCGTGCTGCGGATCGGGCGGTCGGCGATCGTCGACTCGCAGTGGGCTGACAACGGCCCGGGCTGGGTGGCCGTGCTGCTGGAATCGGCCGACGCGGTGCTGGCGCTGGACCCCGGGTTGGTCGACTTCGACCTCGGCGTGGCCGGGCTGACCGCGCCCGGGTCGGCCGAGGCGGTGGAGGTGCGCACCTTCTTCCCGCACAACGGCGCGACCACGGAGGATCCCGTCACCGGCAGCTTCATCGCCTCGCTCTCGCAGTGGCTGCTGGCCGGCGGGCGGGTCACGGCGCCGTACGTCGTGCGGCAGGGGACTGCGCTCGGCCGGGCCGGGCGGGCGACGGTCACCGTCGACGCGGCCACGGGCGTCGACCGAACCGGCGAGATCTGGGTCGGCGGATCGTCGGTCACCTGCGTCAGCGGGCACGTGGAACTCTGAGCGTCGCGGGACAAACGATCTCTTGTCGACTTGGTACAGCGGCGACTGCTTCATCATCTCGGCCGAACCCACGCCCACCTGGGCCATCCCGGCGAGCACCTCCGGCAGCCAGGCGCCGGGCCGGCAGGGGACGGACACCAGGACCAGCCGGCGGACCACGTCCGGGTGCTGGATCGCGGTGCGCGCGGCCACGCCGCCGCCGAGCGAGTAGCCCATCACGTCCACCGCGCCGACGCCGAGCTGCCGGATCAGGGCCGCGATGTCCTCGGCCATCGACTCGAACCGGAGCGGGCGGTCGATGTCGGCGGTCCGGCCGTGCCCCTGCAGGTCGACCGCGATGACCCGGCGGCCGACCGAGAGCTGCGGGGCGATCCCGGCCATCATCTCGGTGGAGCCGAAACCGCCGTGCAGCAGGATGAGCGTGTGCTCGCCGGAACCGTGCTCTTCGTAGTACAGGTGCAGTCCGTTCACGTCCGCGTAGCTCACGATGCAGCCCTTCCGCTCTTGCCGGTGTCGACCGACCCGACGATCCTCTCACCGGCCGCCGACAGCGGCGTCCCGGCGCGCGGCGGCCCGGGTCCGCGGCCGGTCCGACCGGGCCCGGCGTCCTTCCTTCGGGTGAACGGGTCCGGCCGCCGCTCAGAACCTGGCCAGCCCGGTCAGCTCGCGCAGCAGCTCGGACAGCACCACCTCGTCGAGCTCGGCGAAGTGCCGGGCCGGGCGGGGCTCGACGACGGCGTGCCCGGGCCGCGGGGGAGCGGCCAGGGCCAGCACGCCCGCGGTGAGCTCGGTGGTCCGCGGGTCATCCGGGGCGAACGGGCTCAGTTCCAGGACCACGGTGTGCGCGGCGTCGAGCACCCGGTGTACGCTGCGCCGGGTCCGCCCGTCGCGCCGGTCCGGGTGGCCGTAGGACCAGCCCCGGCGGATCAGGGAGTTGACGAAGCTCAGCCGAAGCGTGGCGCCGACCGTGCGCTGCACCCGCCAGTCCTCGGCGTCGGCGCCGAGGCCGTGCACCGAGCGGCCGAGCTGGCTGAAGGGCTCGATGATCCCGGGGCCGTGGAAGAGCGGCGTCCACTGCGCCAGTTCGGCGCCGCTGAGCCGCAGCCGGTGCGCCACCTTGACGGACGCGTCCGCGGGCAGCGCGATCCGTGCGCCGTCCGCATCCACGAGTGCGCCGTCCTCGGCGACCCGGAAGTAGACGACCTCCCCGGCCGCCTCGGCCCGCCACAACACCGCTGCGGCGATGTGCCGCAGCAGTCGATTGTCGACATATTGCTCGGCGAACAGCGGCAGCGGCCACTTGCGGCCGCTGATCATCGCCCGCTCCAGCCTGCGCGCGACGGTCTGCGCGAGCAGGTGGGACCCGGCGTCGAGACCGGAGAACCGGCTCTGCGTCGCGCGGGCCTGCTCGTCGTGCGGCCGCGGCGGCCACGGCACGCCCTCCAGCACGCGGCCCTGCGCGTCCTGGAGCCGCCGGTCCAGGTTCGGGCCGGTGAAGAACATGGTCAGCGTGCCGCGCGGGCCGAAGTCGAGCACCGAACCGGAATCCGGGTCCCCGCCGACGCCCGGCAGCCGGCAGGTCTCCAGCCGTTCGGCCGCGAGCCGGTGGGCCAGCCGGCCGGCGCGCCGGCCCAGGCCGCTCCACTCCCAGACCGCCTCCTGGCACAGGCGCGAGTACGGCGTGTCCATCCGGGCCAGCGGTTCCGCACTCAAAGGCAGGCCGTGCCGGTGCGCCTCGGCCGGCCGCAGCTCCAGATTCCTCTGCAGCCACCAGGTGTAGCGCCGGGCCGACGCGTCGTCGCCGAAGCGGCCGAGTCCGTTCAGCACCCAGAGCAGCTCCTGCGGGCGCCGGGCCGTGTCGATGTGCACGGCCAGGGCGGTGAAGAACTCGGCCAGCGACACCGGGTCGCAGAAGCCTTCGATCTCGTCCAGCGCCGACTCCAGGGCGGCCCGGGCCTGCGGCGAGGGCCGGGGCGCGGTGCGCGAGCCGGCCTGGATCCAGCGCACCAGCTGCGCGACCGCCTGCTGCGGCAGGACCTCGCCGCCGAGCCGGGTGCGGATCGGCGGCAGGGCGGCGGTGGCGAGCCAGTCCGGAACCTCGGGCAGGTCGGCGAACAGCGGGGCCGGCGACGGCCGGGACCACTCGTCCGGGTAGTCGTCGTAGTCCTCGTCCTGCGCGGCCCACGGCGGCTCGCGCAGTGCGGCCGGCAGGCTCGCCCAGGCCGCCACGGGCGGACGCCGGTCGTGCTCGCCCAGCAGCCGGACCGCCAGCTCGGACTGGTCGGACGGCAGCCGGGGCAGCAGGGGACCGAGCAAGTCGCGGTGCTCGGCCAGATGCCGGGTCAGCCGCCAGTGCGCCGCGGCCCGGGTCTCGACCGGCCCGTTCGCCGCCAGATCGGCCAACAGTCGCAGGCCGCGCACCGGCCGGTCCGCCAGCGCCCGGGCCAGCAGCGGGCTGAACTCGATCGCCGGCGAGAGCGCGAGCAGCGCCGCCACGGCCCGGTCGTGCGGCAGCGCCGCCAGGATCTCGGCCGCGCGCCGCTCGGCCGCCCGGCCCGGCGACAGGTCAGGGTCCTTCAACAGTCCGGCCAGCACCGGCACGCAGCCCGGGCCCATCCCGTCGACCAGGGTGTGCAGCAGCGACACCGGCAAGTCCCGGTGGTGCCGGCGGCCGAGCGGGAACCGGTCCAGCGCCACCGCCTGGGCCGGCCGGGAGATGCTGGCGAGCAGCAGCAGCCGGGCCTCGCCGTTGGCCGCGCCCACCCGGCCCGGATCGGCGCAGCACTCGTCCATCCACTCGGTCTGGGTCGGCACCAGGAACGACACCGCGATCCGGGCCCAGCCCGGCCGCCGGTGCCGGGCCAGCCGCGCCACGGCGTGCCGGTAGACCAGTTCGGTGTCGGCGACCAGCAGCTTGCGCACCCGGCTCAGGGCCACCCGCGCCGCCAGGCTGCGGAAGGGCTGCGGGCCGTACACGTCCCGGTCCGCGTCCCGGCGCAGCTCGATCCGGCCCGGGCCCCCGCCCAGGTCCCGCACGACCAGATCGGCCAGTTCCACTGCGGCGCACGCGGCGAACGCGAGCCCGTGGTCCACCGCCCACCAGTCCGCGAACGCGGTGCCCAGGCTGCGGCCGTCGGTCTGCCGCAGCAGCACCAGCGCGGCCTGCACCGCCGCGCCGGCCGGATCCGGCCAGTCCGACTCGAACTCGGCCAGGGCGGCCAGCAGGTCGCCGTCCGCCTCGGCCGACTTGCGCACCCGGGCGAGGACCCCGGCCTGCTCGCGCACCGCGGCGTCGGCCACCCGGCGGGCGCCGGGCCACGGCGGGGCGATCGGCGTCGGCACTGCGCCGCGGCGCGGATGCAGTGGGGCGCGCCATGGCTCGGGGAAGACGAACTCGTCCTCCTCGGCCGGGTGCCAGGTCGACTGCTGGTCGCCGCCCGCGCCGAAGTCGGCCGGGTTCCCGGCCCGGCGCCCGCCCGGCCGGTCGATCTCGGCGGCCAGCCAGTACTTGAAGCCCAGGTGGTGCGGGTCCAGCCGGTCCGTGCAGGCGGCCGAGTTCCAGGCCCACGCGGTCCGGGACGGGCGGGTGACCGCGATGTCCCAGGGGTCGTAGCCGCCGTGCCGGGAGCCGAACAGGGCCCGGACGCCGACCGCGGCCCGCAGCCGGTCCTGGTCCAGGCCCAGCCGGGCCGCCGCCTCCGGCACGCCCGCCCCGGCGGCGGCCGGGTCCAGGCCCGCGGCCGGCTCGTCCTGGGCCCGGCCCTGGGTCGGGGCGACGGTGGCCAGCCAGGTCAGCGCGGACTCGGGGTAACGGTGGTGCAGGTAGTGGTCGGCCAGGTCGTGGAAGGAGTCGCCGAGGTCCCCGACGATCCGCGCGGTCTCCCGGTCGTGCGGGGAGAACGCCAGCTCTGGCGGGATGGCCAGCTCGTGGAAGGTGCCGTCGGCCTGCTGGTGCCGGGAGGCCTTGGCCCGCTGCGCGAACAGTCCGACCTCCGGGTGGTCGACCAGGAGGTAGGAGTGGGTCGGATCCGTGTTGTGCTGGAGCACCCGGACCTTCGTGGCGGGCTCGCCGGTGGTCAGCGTCGTCGTGCGCTGATCTGCGCGCGGCGCTCCGTTCTCGGCCTGGACGAGGGTTTCCACGTCCACCGGCAGGGTGCTCAGCACGTCCCGGACCCGCCGGAAGAACGCCTGGTAGGTGTGCTCGTGCCGGGCCGGTATCGGCTCGGCCGGGATCCGGGTGGACCAGTTGGAGCAGTGGTAGAGGTAGAAGGTGTCCGGGCTGATCCGCCACAGCTCGGCGTCGGTCCCGGCCGGCGGTTCGAGCTCGGTCCGGCTGCGCCAGTCCGAGTAGCTCATCAGCGCGGACCACAGGAACGGCTCGGGCAGCGCGGCCGTCTGCGCCGCCGGGGCCCGGCGCGACCGGAGCGCCGCGGCGGGCGCCGGCGCGGGGTCCGGCCGGCCGGTCCGTTCCAGGCCCAGGGCCTCGGACACCGCGTCGGCCGCGGCGCCCGCGTCCGCGCCCTCGCGGATCCGGATCCGCAGCAGCAGATTCACCGGTTTGCCCGTCACCGCGCACCCTCTTTCGCCGCACCGGCCGCGGCGACGCCCGCATCGCGTCGCCGTCAGCCGTACCCGGGCCGGGCTCGCGCGGCGGACCGGCGCCCGCACGGCGCCCGTCGATCCGCCGGCCGGGTCCGGGCGCGGTCGGCGGCGGTCCGCACCCGCGGCTCGGATTCGTCCGGATATCGACTGATCCGGCGCCGATCGGCGCGGGGGAACCGGTCTCGCACGCGCGCCGGAACCGCGGGTCCGGACGAGTACTGATTCAGTCGGCAGAAGCCTAACCGAGCCGTGCACCAGTCCGCGCCACCCCCGTCCGGCCGGGCCCGGCCGGCCATCGCGCCAGGCCGGCCGCCGGGTGCCGGCCAGCCTGCGTCGTGGCCGTTCAGCGGCCAGGTCCAGACCGAGCCGAGCCGGACCGCAGGGCCGTAGAGCGCGGTCAGAAGTTGCCGATCCTGGTCGGGATGTGCGGCTCCGGCCGCCCCGACGTCTAAAGATCCGGGGTTGCCCGGGGCCGCGTCCAGCGCGATGCAGCCGATGCCCCAGTGCCGCGCGTCGGTCTGAGCCTGCGCCCGCATCGCCGGGGTGACGGTCGGCACCGTGCCGGTCTGGTCGACCGTGTCGAGCAGGGCGGTGGTCGGCCGCGGGGTGTCCAGCTCGACCTGGCCGGAGGAGTCCGGGCCGAAGAACAGTCCGTCGACGACCCGGAACTGCTGGTCCGCGGCCGTCGACCAGAACATCGCGGCCGCGGTCCGCGGGTAGATCAGCATCGCCTGCCCGGGGTTGTCGCACTGCTTCCACAGCCCGGCGGTGATGAAGGCGGGCACCGGCGGCCGCGGCTGCGCGCCGACCGGGAACGGAGCCTGAACGAGCGCACAGGCCAGGGTGGCGCCGAATGCCGGCGCCCAGCGGCCGGGCCGGTCCAGCACCGGTTCGCGCAACGCGCAGACCACCAGGTACGCCAGGATCGGGAAGAGCGGCAGCGACAACCGGACCGGCAGCACGTCCGGGAAGAACGGCAGGTGGCGCAGCAGCGGCCACAGATCCAGCACCTGGTACAGGCCGTCCGGCTGCACATGGATGCTGTCGCCGAGCGAGAGCAGGGCCAGCAGCGCGCCGGTGATCGTCAGCGCCCGCACCTGCGGCCGCCTGATCCCGATCACCACGGCCGCGACGGCGATCAGCAGCAGCGGGATCCCGATGAAGGCCGAGGTCTCCGAGATGTCCGGCGCGAGCACGGTGGTCTGGGCCGGGTTCCCGAAGACGGACGTCGGCGCGAAGGAGGGGTACGACTGGATGACGGCCGTGAACGCGTCCTGACCCCACGGGATGCCGCTGTACGACCCGGGGCCGCGGAACTGGAACCACAACGGATACCCGGCCAGCACGACCGCGGTACCGCCGGCCACGGCCACGTCGATCGCCAGCGGCCGCAACGGCGGCAGGACGGTCCGCGAGGACTGGACCAGCCGGAAGACCCCGGCCAGGCCGAGCGTGAGCGCGGCGATGAACAAGGGCTCCTCGGCGACGCCGATCTGCACCGCGACCAGCGCGCCGAGCATGGCCGCGGAGACCGGCGAACGCGGCCCGGACCCGCCCCGGCCCAGCCGCAGCACCCGGTCCACGATCAGCGGGAACAGCCACTGCGCGGTCAGGTTCGGGTGCCCCCAGCAATGCGCGATCATCGCGGGGGAGAAGCCGCAGATCAGGCCGCCGAGGGCCGCGGCGGCCCGGCGCCGGAAGACGGGATCGGCCCAGGCCGTGGTAGCCGCGCCGCGTTCGGCCTCGGCACGGTCCGGGGCCGGGCCCGCGGCGTCGGAACCGTCACCCTTCCGAGTGGCGGCATCGGCGTCGGCCGGGCCCGGGTGGCGCAGGAAGAACCAGTACCAGGCCGCCGCGGTGGCCGCGAGGTTGAGCGTGAGGATCAGCGCGAGGGTCGGGCCGGGGCCGACCGACAGGGTCAGCGGCAGCGCGGCCAGCCCGATCGCCGGCATCGACGGGTTGGCCATCAGATTGACCCCGTACGGCGCGTTCATCCCCGGATCGAACAGCGGGTTGTGCCCATGCACGAACTGCCGGGCGACGGCCGTCAGCATCCCCTCGAAGTTAGCCTGGTCGCGCGCGTTCTGGGCCACGATCAGGCCGCCGGGATGGAACAGCAGCGAATGCATGACGTAGACCGCTATGCCGAGGAACACGGCCAAGACCGCCGCGTGCGGCGCGATGGTGCGAAGTCGCACGCGTGGATCCACCTTCTCCGTGAGCCCGGTCCCGGGAACGGCCGAGTGCGTCCGTCTGGGCAGTGAGACCGCTAAGACGGCAGGCAGGTTGCCGCTGGTTGCAGTGATGCGCGTCACATTCTGGGGCGGAGGTGATCCGGCGAACGACGAGAGTCGGCAGCCCGGGCCCGGGATCACCCATTCGGTCTACACAGGAGGCCACCTGGGTGAATCCCGGCAGCCGCCGACCGCTGTTCCGGGTTTGCCCGCCGAGCGTGGGCACCATGACCGGGACCCGACCCGGCCGAAGGAGTGCGCGATGGCTCGACCCCACAGCGGCGCCGACGGCGCCGACGGACCCGGCGAGCACCCCGGCCGCGGCCTCGCCGAGCGCCGCCGGCTCCGGCGCGAGTTCACCTACCACCAACACCCCGGCCGCCTCGCCGCCGCCGATCCGGGCGACGCGGCCCGCGCCCACCCGCGCGGCGCCCGGAACCGCTCGGACGTGCACACCGAACTGCTCGCCTGCCCGGGCGAGCCCCGGCCGCCCAGAAAACCCCTGGGAGACGACGCGCGGGCTTGGTAAAATCGGCCGTATGGAGGTCTTCTCGCACATCAACGAGGCCGTGGCCGCGCGAGCTAGCAGCTCGTCGGCCGCCGCCTGACCTCCTCCCCTCAGCCCCGGCGACCGGAAACGGTTCGCCGGTGTGCCCTCGCGACGCCTGACGTCTGATTCCCGTCCCGGGCCTCCACCTGCGCGTCCTTCCGGTCGTCCTGCCCCGAAGGACCGGACCCGATGAAAACCGACCAGACCGTCCGCACGTTCGTCGACTTCTTCCGCGAGCGCGGCCACGAACTCGTCGTCGGCGACTCGCTCATCCCGCCGAGCGGTGACAGCGTGCTGTTCACCACCGCGGGCATGCAGCCGCTGACCCCGTACCTGCTCGGCCGCCCGCACCCGCTCGGGCGGCGATTGACCAGCCTCCAGCGCTGCCTGCGCACCACCGACCTGGACGAGGTCGGCGACCGCACCCACCTGACCGTGTTCGAGATGCTCGGCTCGTGGTCGCTCGGCGACTACGACGGCAGCCAGAGCCTACGCTGGGGCTACGACCTGCTGCGCGACGGATTCGGCCTCGATCCCGGCTTGCTGCACGCGACCGCCTTCGGCGGCGACGACCAGGTCGGGCCGGACACCGAATCGCTGCGCACCTGGACCGGGCTCGGTGTGCCGGTCGAGCTGACCCGGGACGAGAACTGGTGGTCCAACGGCCCGACCGGCCCGTGCGGCCCCGACTCGGAGATTTTCGTATGGACCGAGGACACGCCGCCGCGGGGCATGCCGACCACCGACGAGGGCTGGGTCGAGGTGTGGAACCACGTCATGATGCGCTACACCCGGCACGAGGACGGCAGCCTCGAACCGCTGCCCCGGCCCAACGTCGACACCGGCCTCGGGCTGGAACGGCTCGTCCGGGTCCTGCAGGGCAAGGACTCGGTGTTCGAGACCGACCTGTTCGAACCGTGGATGAGGAGCGTCCCGCAGCTCTGGACGCTGGACCGCCCGTCGCTGCGGCTGGTCTGCGACCACCTGCGTTCGGGCATCGTGGTGATCGGCGACGGCGTCACGCCCGCGACGACAGGCCGCGGATACGTGCTGCGCCGGTTGACCCGCAGAGTTCTGACGACACTCTGGCGGACCGATCCGGACAGCACCCTGACAGACCTGCCGCAGAGCCTGATCGAGCACACCCTCGACCATTTCCGGCAACCCGTCGAGCCCGGGCGCGTACGCGATGTGCTGCTGGACGAGGAACAGAGGTTCGTCAAGCTCCTGCAACGCGGCCGACAGGTGCTCGCGCAGCGGCGCTTCGACGGGCCGCTGAGCGAGCAGGATTTCCTCTACCTGCACGAAACCCACGGCCTGCCGCGGGACCTGGTCCTGGACCTGCGGATCTGCTGAACCGCTAGGCAGTGTTGGGGAATGTCTCAAGGCGCGAATCCGGTGATCGCCGTCGCCTGGCCGCACCGCACGCAACGGCACAGACGACCGAGTATGAGCCGTCCCGTGCGGCGCGCCCATGCTCGGCGCTGACCAGATTCGCCGCACCTAC
>DASZBX010000108.1:0-3306 GCA_035943635.1 Actinocrinis sp.
GCTGGCAGGTCGTCGGCCCGGACGGCGTCGATCCAGGCCGGGAGCCTGTCTCCACCCAGGTTTTGGATCATGTTGGCGAAGCTGCCGACGTGGCGGCGTGTGGCCTCCAGTTCAGGGCAGCGGGTGAGGATGCCTTTGAGCAGTACTGTGGTGCCTGCGCTCAGATGGTCGGGGTCGGACATGATCCATCCGGCGACCTTGCGCGGCTTCGGGGGTGTCGGCGTGGTCGGCGGCGGGCCGGTCCGCTTGCGCAGTTGGGCGACGTAGCGGTGCACGGTGCCGAGGCTGCCGCGCCAGCCGAGGCCCTGGAGTTCGCGGTGCAGGATCGAGGCGTTGTGGACCCCGTCGCGCCAGCGCTGGTGCAGGTGGTCTTTGAACCGGTCCAGCGAGCTGGCACGGTTGTTGGCCCTGCCAAGAACCTGCTCCAGGGGCGTGCCGACGAAGCGGTAGACGGTGCGGGTGCTGATCCCGAGCTCACGGGCGACCTCGGCCCGGGAGCGGCCGGCGGCCAGCAGTTCGTGGATGGCGGTGTGGCGTTCCCGGTTGCGCCGGGCCAGCGGGTACTCGATCAGCGCCGCCGGCGGCGGGTTGGCGTCGCCGTGCTGCCCATCGGCCGCGCAGACCTCCTCGATCGGCGGCTCGGGCAGGCAGGCGGCGTGCGCGGCCACGGTCTTGTCCACCGCCGCTCCCAGGTTCGCCCACAGGTGATACCGGTCCGCGACCTGGATTGCGTCCGGCGCACCGCGGCGGGCGCCGTCGGCGTAGGCGCCGGCCCGATCGCGAGTGATGATCTCGATGCCGGGACGGGCCTGCAGCCAGGCGGCCAGGGTCTCGGCCTCCCGGCTGGCGAAGATCTCGATCGGCCGGTGGGTGACCATGTCAATGATGACGGTCCCGTACACGGCGCCCTTGCGTAGGGCGAAATCGTCCACCCCGATCACGGTCGGCGTGGCGAACTGCGGCTCGGGCAGCGCGCGCACCAGCCGGATCAGCGTGTCGCGGCAGGCCGGCATCCCGAGCTTCGCGGCCAGCCGGGATCCGGCGCGGCCAGCCAGGGCCAGCCCGATCGCCGCCAACTGCCCGGTCAGCCCCGTCGTGCGACGAGTGAACGGCGCCGTCAGGCCCGGTATCTGCTCGGCGAACGTCACCGCCCCGCATGCCGGTTCATCGCAGCGGAACCGGCGCATGCTGACCTCGATCCGCACCGGCCGTCCGCCGATCGGCAGGTCAGCCAGCCTCCGGCGATAACCGCCGTGCGTCCTGGCCGACGCGGTACCACAGGCCGGGCACCGCACCGCCGACAAGTCCGAGACGACCGTGAATACGACTGCGCTCTCCTCGACCTGGACGGACTCCACCCGGGCCGATGCCAGGTGAGGCAGGAGTAATTCAATTCCCTGACCTATGTGCACGGACTAGTAGTATCACTGGCTCTGGGGTTTCTACGCGGAAGCGACGCGCAAGCGACCTTGATCGTCTCAGAGCACCCAGATCGGCGCCAGAATCTATTCTCGTGGCAGACAACAGTGTCCTGGGCTTCTTCAATGCTGGCCAAGGAAGATTGTTTCATCGGCTTGGCGTGACTCCTCGCTTCGTTACCCATGGCCGAGCCCTAGCTGTTCGCACATGGCCCGGTCTACCGGAGCCGTACGCGCTGGGGGTAGGTACAGCGTGGAGATCCCGCTGAGATCGTCTTTGGTGATGGTGGCGAGTGTGGATCGGGCGATGTGCGGTTTGCTTTGGGGCAGTTGGGCGGCTTCGTAGATGTAGACGGGGTGGTCAGGCGGGTAGTGCCGGGTGAGTTCCTCGATCAGGATCTCGAAATTGTGGCGGCGATAGCCGGCGAAGTTGAATCCGCTGTCGCCGACGCACTCGACCTGCCAGAGCAGGACGTGACTGGCGGTGTCCGGGACGCGATGGCGGATGAGCAGGTCTGTGGCCTCCAGGGAGTGGCATCCGGGGCGTGAGGGGTCTATGCCCAGGTCTGCGAACAAAACGGCGTCGGCCGAGACGGCTGCGTGCATCTCGGCGCGGTGCCCTTCCCGGCGCGCGATCCTGACGGCTTCGTGGGTCGGCCACGCGAATACGCCCGGGTGGCCGTAGTACACCGCGCACACCCGCCGCCCGGCGCGGACCGGGGCCAGGATCGTCTCGACCATCGCCCGGTAGGTGTCTATGCGCTCGGTGTCGTTGCCGTAGAGACCGTAGAGCGATTCCGCACTCGGGTTGAGAAGGTGGACGCGCCGCTCGGTCACCGGGTCGGCGACGCAGTAGAAGACCTTCTCGGCGGCGCGGATCTGGGCTTCCGCGCCCAGGGTCAGATCGGTGATCGCCCGGATTCCCGAGCCGACGACCACCAGCTCGCCAGCTGTCTCGTATTCCAACTGTTCGAAGTACTCGATGACGCGGTCGATCGCCTCAACCAGGATCTCGCCCCAATCGGTCCCGTCGCTGCTGGTCGTCGTCGTGGTGTCGCTGGTCGTTGTGGTGGTGTCCGTGGTGGTGGTGACATCCGTAGTGGTGTTGGTTGTTGTCAGGACACTGGTATTAATTGTGATGTTGGTTGTGGAGTAGTTCGTGTTGTACGTACTCGCGGTGTAGTTGACCTGGGGATCCTGTCCTCCGCCGGGCCCGAACTTGTCGCTGACCACGGGGGCGAGTCCGGCTTGTTCCAACTCCTTGACCGCGCGAACCCTCAAGGCGCCGGAGTGGCCGGCGAGGACCAGTGCGGCCAGTTCCTCGGACAGGCCGGCCTGCGCCGTGTGCCCAGCGGGATCGGCGCGGAAGGCGGCGAGCTGCGCGGGATCGGCCAGTGTTGCCAGATAGTCTGTGAGCGGGGTCCCGGCCTCCGCTGCGTTGCCGGTCATCGGATGACCGCTATCGCCACGGCGACGGAGGTGTAGGGAGATGTCGTACGCGCTGGCGGCGTGGAACGTGAAGGACGGAACATGCCTTTCACCCCTGTATCGGTCGGCTGCTAAGGAACGTGGGCACCTGGTCGGCGGTCACAGTGTGCACGCCGTCCGAAGAAATCGCCTCATGAACCAGAGCGCCGAATACGCCTCGTGATACATGGCGCTGCTAGTTCGATTGCAGACTGTCGCCGGACTGCATGGCCCGCCGGTGATCCCACCAGGGCTGGCGCGAGCACAGCGGTGGGATACAGCTCAAAGGCATCCTCACCCGCTGCCCTGAACTGGAGGCCACACGCCGCCACGTCGGCAGCTTCGCCAACATGATCCAAAACCTGGGTGGAGACAGGCTCCCGGCCTGGATCGACGCCGTCCGGGCCGACGACCTGCCAGC
>DASZBX010000109.1:0-158955 GCA_035943635.1 Actinocrinis sp.
CCGCACGCAACGGCACAGACGACCGAGTATGAGCCGTCCCGTGCGGCGCGCCCATGCTCGGCGCTGACCAGATTCGCCTCACCTACCAGCACAAACCGGCGGTCATGCCGTGGCCTTGACACATTCCCAAACACTGCCTAGTGCTGCGGGAGGCTCGGTGGCTCCGCGTTTCTATTCGCCGATCTCGGCCAGGCGCTTGAGCATCGCGTCCACGGAGTCGCGGCCGGCCGGGAGCAGCGGCAGGCGCACGTCGGCGGTCGGGATCCGGCTCTGGGCGTGCAGGGCGCCCTTGATCACGGTCGGGTTGGGTTCGGCGAACGCGGCCGAGGAGACGCGGGCCAGTTCGTGGCCCAGCGCCCGGGCCTTCGGCAGGTCGCCGTCGGCCCAGGCGGCCGCCAGGGCGACGAACCGCCCGGTGGCCAGGTGGGCCGAGGCCAGGATCCCGCCCGCCGCGCCGAGCGCCAGCAGCGGTGAGAGCACGACGTCGTCCCCGGCCAGCACGGCGAAGTCGGGCGGGCAGTCGCCGAGCAGGTCGACCACCTCGGAGCCGATGCCGCCGGTGGCGAGCTTGACCCCGCTGACGTTCGGCAACTGGCCGATCTGGTTCAGCGCGGCCGCGCTCAGCGCCTGCGCCGTGCGGTACGGGATGTGGTAGAGCACAAGGGGAACAGGGCTTTCCTCGGCCAAACGGGTGAAGTGCGCGACCACGCCGGCTTCACCCGGCCGGGTGTAGTAGGGCACAGGCACGAGGGCGCCGGTGACCTGTGGCCAGTGCGCGAGCTCGGCCAGCGCGGCGACGCTGCCGCGGGTGTCGTTCGACCCGGCGCCGACGATCAGGTCGGCCCCGTGCTCTCCGCAGATCTCCGCGCACAGGTCGATGACCTGCCGCTTCTCGGCCGCGTCGAGGGTGGCGGTCTCCGCGGTGGTACCGAGCGCGACCAGCCCGGTGGCCCCGGCGGCCAGCATGTCGCGGGCCAGCCCGGCCAGGGCGTTCAGGGCGATCTGCCCGTCGGCGGCGAACGGCGTGATCAGGGGCACGAGAATCCCGTGCGGGGAGTGTGGCTGAACCATGCGTCCCAGTGTGGGTGGAGTGAATGTGCAGGTCCAGTTCGCATTTGTGGCTTTGAGCGTAAGCTGAGCTTATGCTCGACGTCCGCCGCCTGCGCCTGCTGCGCGAACTGGCCCACCGCGGCACCATCGCCGCCGTCGCCGAAGCGCTGGCGTTCACCCCTTCGGCCGTATCCCAGCAGTTGAGCGCCCTGGAACGGGAGGCCGGGCTGCCGCTGCTGGAACGCACCGGGCGGCGGGTCGTGCTCACCCCGGCCGGCCTGAACCTGGTCCGGCACGCCGAGGCCGTGCTCACCCAGTTGGAGCAGGCCGCCGCCGATCTGGCCGGAGCCCGCGAGGGGTTGGCCGGCCCGCTGCGGATCGGCACCTTCCCGAGTGCCGGGCGCACGATGATCCCCGCGGCCCTGGTCGCCCTGGCCCGGCAGCACCCCGGCCTGGAACCGATGGTGTCGGAGATCGACCCGGCGGGCGTGGCCGATGCGCTGCGCGCGGGGGAACTGGATGTGGCGATGGTCCACGAATACGACTTCGTCGCCGGGCGCCCGGAACCCGGACTGGCGACCGAGCCGCTGTGTAGCGAGTCCATGTATCTGGCCTCCGGGCCTTATGGCGGCGCGCTGGCCAACAGCTCCCCTGCGCTTTCGCCGGTGCGGTCGCCGTTGCCAGCCCCGTCGCAGGTTCCGTCGCGCTCGGCGTTGCCGCCTCAGTCGGCGGCCGGCGGCGAGGTGATCGGGTTGATCCGGAAGTGGCGCGATGCTCCGTGGATCACGGCGATGCCGGGCACGATGTGCCAGGAGATGACCGTGCGGGCGTGCCAGGTCGCCGGTTTCACGCCTCGGGTCCGGCACCAGGTCGATGACTTCGCCACCATGTTGGCGCTGGTGGCCGCCGGGCAGGGGGTGGCGCTCGTACCGCAGCTCGGAGTGATGGACCCGCCGGCCGGTACGGTGCTGATCCGGGTCCCGATGTGTCGCCGGACCCAGATCGCGTTCCGGAGTGGGGCCGGGGCGCATCCGGCGGTGGTCGCGATCACTGCGGCGCTGCGTTCGGCCGTGCCCGAAGAGCTCGATGTAGCTGGACGGCTTTAGCCGGATGACTGATCACTCAAGCCTCGGATATGGGCTGGCCTGCTGCAAGACCCGGTGAACGCGGGCCATCGCGTCCGCGTCGGGGAGCGTGCGCCAGTAGGGATGCGCGTCGATCAACCTGCTCAGCCGCAGCAGTTCGCGGCGGCTGTCCTGCGAAGAGTCCGTCCACCGTTTGCGCCGGCACAGGAAGACCTCGCGGTAGAGCCGGACGAGATCGTCGGGTATCTCGTCCGGCTGCGGCAAATCAGCAGACATAATCGGAGCATAACCGAGCGGGGTAAAAGGCGATCCATCGTCAATGTACCGATTGGGCACGCATTCGGTTGTGCTCGGTCTGTCAACGGCTCGTTCGTCGCCGGGTCAGCTCGATACCGAGGGCGGGAACACCTGGGAGTCGTAGACCGTGCTGCCGCAGACCGCGCCGAAGGCGAACGTGATCAGCACCTGGTGCGAGTTGTCGGCCGGCGTGGTGAACGAGAAGCCGTCGCCGGTCGGACAGGGCGCCGACCCGGACGGCACGTCGCTCCACTTGACGAAGAACGCCGCGGTGCCGTTCGGCCCGAGCGTCACCAGGCCGCCCGGTCCGCCGATGTCGCCGAAGCCGGACGGGATCGGCTTGACCGCCACTGACAGGTTGGCCTCGACCGTCGAACCGCCCTGCTTCATCGGGCCGTAGATCGAGACGCCCGGGTAGCTCTGCAGGGTGCACGAGTGGGTGCCCGCGTTGGTGATCAGGAAGCGCTCGACCTGCGTGCCCGCGGCACCGTTCGAGGTGGACGCGGTGACCTTGACGTCCCCGGTCTGGCACGGCCCGCCGGGCGCGCCGGGTGTGGGTGCTATCGGCAGTTTGGTCTTCGCCGACCCGATGGTGGGCGCTGCCGCCGGCGAGCCGGCTCCGCCGGCCGCGGCGGGCGTGGTCGGGAGGGTGAGGGTGGTCGCGGCCTCGGGCACGGTGGCCGTCGGGCTGAGCGTGGTGACAGCACCTTGGGACTGAGCGGACGACGAGGACGACCCGCATCCGGCTGCCGCGGCGAGTACGGACAGGGCGAACGCGGTCACGCCTACTGCCCGGACGGAATGGTGGTGCGAAGACATCGAGCTCCCCTTCTCGAATGAATGAGTCGGCGCATAGTAGCCCACCTGCGGAGGCCTCACAAGAGGATCTTCGAGGGCGGGAGCGGCGAGCATGGTGACCATGCTCGCCTTGGTCGACTTCCCGATCCCCAGTTCAGCGCGACTCAATACCAAGGGGATGGAATTATCAGGTCATTGAATAGTAAGCCGGGCATCGGTGTGTGCTGAGCTGCTGGTGTGGTGGTGCTTGGTCGGTGCGAGGTGGTCCGGCCGGCATCAGCGGGTTTGCTGCGAAAGCGGGGGCTGGCTGGCGTAGACGGACGTAGACGGCAAGTGCCTGAGGCCCGCTCGCACGGTGATGCCGGACGGACGGGCCTCCGGGTGGATCTATGCGGTCTGCCAGGTGAAGGTGGCCTTGTCGAAGCGTCCGGCGGCGAGGTCTTCGCGGTGGATCATCCAGTAGAGCCGGCCGGAGTCGCCCCAGAGCATGCCGTTGCGTTCGTCACTGTCGATCTGGGCGAGCAGGACCAACTGGGCCGCGACGCTGGTACGCGCAGCCTTGGCCTCTTGGCCCTTTCCGGGGTCGAAGGCGTAGGCGCCCTCCTTCTCCACCGCGCCTTGCACCGGCAGGGCGTAGCCGCCGATGCGGTGGTGCGGGGAGTGGTCGGCGCGGAAGGCCGAGACCATGTCGTAGAAGCCTTCGTCGGTGGTCGGGTAGTCGAGATACGCGTCCGGGTCGTCCGGGTCGCCGCCGTAGGCCGCGACCAGGGCGGCGTTCTCGTTGTCGGGCGCTGTCGCTATCAACTCGCCACCGAGCAGGATGCGCGGGAACGGCGTCATCCCCTCGGGCGCCTCGCGGACGTCGAGTTCCGCGTCCTCGGGGATATAGAGCACGCGCGTCCCGCCGACGACGGATACCGGGTCGATGTAAGCAACGGTGTCGTCGCCGAGCCCGTCGAAGTAGAAGAAGAGCAGCGAACCGGACGCGGGCAGCGGAATGTCCAGCTCCGCCTGCGGCACCTCGCCGCAGTCGATCGCGGCCACGAACGAGAGCGGCCCGTGGCCTTCCCACACCGGCCATTCGACGTCGGACGGCAGCAGCGGGTCGCCGCCGAGGTAGGCGACCACCTCCTCGCCCGGCGCCAGGGTACGCAGATGGAAGCTCGGGCGCAGGAGGTTGATCCACGTCTGCGCATCGTTGGCGTTGAAGTAGCGTCGGCCCGCTTCTGCCAGCGGGGACTCATTGATCTGCATGCCTTTGATCCTGACACGTGGAACAGGTTGCGACCAGAGTCGACATACGAGGGATGTGGGGTTGAAGCGGTACGGTGCGTCGGCCAGTGGAGGTGGATTCGGCGACGGGGATGTTCGTCGGCGCAGGTCGGGCGCGAGAGGTGTCGCGCGGGTATCGGGCGGGGTTGGGAGTGCGGTCGGGGCGGCGAGGTAAAGGTTTGTCCGTTCGTACAGCGGGTGTTGCGTGTCGGATGTTGCTGAACGGCGGTTGGTCGGGCGCGGGATCGTCCCCGGCTGGCGGCCGATGCCTGTGGTGCAGTTGGGCGCGGTGGCCCGGCGGGCCGACCAGCGCGATTTGGTGCTGGGCGCGCTGGGGCCAGGGGTGTCGTGGTACTGCGGGCCGACCAGCGCGATCTGGTGCTGGGCCTGCTGGAGCCAGAGGTGCCGTGGCGCGTATGGACGTCAGCCGCTTCGCCGCCACTACGACGAAGGCCCAGCAATACCGAACCGAGACGCACCGGCGCCAACTACTTCGTGGCTGCCACGACGATGGTCTCGTCGTGCCATGGCGCGTATGAGTGTCAGTCCGCACTACCGTTCCTAGCCCGACACCCGGCGTGTGCTGCGGCTCGCTTGCGCAGCGCTGGTCGGCGTATCGGCGTATCGGCGTATCGGCGTATCGGCTGAGAGTGCGGAGGTGTGGATATTCAGCTCAACCCGCCCATATTGCTCTGGTCGCGTGCGAGTCGACCGAGGTGAGGCGCGTGGCGGCTGAGGTCCTGGCGCCGTGCTGGACCTGTCCGCGGAGGATCGCGACTCCATACTCAACACCCTGCGCGCTCACCTCGACTGCGTAGGTTCCGCGGAACGGGCGGCAGAGATTCTGCACTGCCGCCCCGCCACGGTCCGCTACCGAACCGGGCGCTGCCGGTACGCCGGACCGCTGCCGGTCACGGTGCGGCGCCCGGGGGCTTGGTGGATCGGCAGATGGTTACCGCCATGCTTCCGGCCAGGATTCTGGCGGCGGCGACCGGGTCCAGGGCCTGTTTGATGCCGGCCACGGCGCTGCGGACCGCGCCGGGGTCCTGTTCCACGGCCAGGGCCAGCAGGACCTCCTCGGCTCGTTGGGGGCCTTCCTGCATGTGCGACACGGCTCGCACTCCGGCGAGGATCTGGTCTACGTGGTGCCAGCTGATCAGTCCCTCCTCCAGGGCGGCGCGGGTCTGCGGGCACCAGCGCAAACCGCGGACCGCGTTCACCATCCGGAACGACTGGCTGCGGGTGGATCGCAGCCGGATGGACAGTATCGGTGCCGTGCCGCCGTAGCCGAGCATCAGGCCGTCCTGCTCCTCGTCGGCCTTCGCCACCAGTGCCAGCAGTCTGCCGTAGTTCGCGCACACCTGCTGATGGACCCGCTCGATCTCCTCGGCTCGCGCCTGCGCCTCGTTCTGCACCCCGACCAGCTCCTTCCCCGGATCTCGAAACTCACTGCCGTGAGCTCAATACCTGTACTGTATCGGGGTTTTCGGCGATAAGTCTTGTTTTGGAGCAAAGATCCGGGTTATCCCCTATGGGACCCTGATACTGGCTGAGGGCATCAGTGATAACCCTGAGGAGGGCCTCAGCTCGGCGAGGGGCGGACGGGTAGTCGGCCGATGGGGAACTTGACGGCGTTCGTGCGCGGGCAGCACCAGACGGCAGCATCAGCACCGGTGACAAGACGTGCCACCAACGGATGCGAGTCGGGGTGGTCGGGGCATTCGGGCCAGACTGCGGGCTTGCGGGCGGACCACAGCGCCTCTACGGCCCACTCCTGGACCTGGTCGGCGAGCCGGACGATCTGCTCGGCGAAGGGCAGGCCGCGTTCGACCGAGACGCCCACGCCGGAGCTGTCCAGCCGTGCAATATCACTCCCATCATCGCAGGAAGTAGCCACCCGGATCCAGCGGACTTGATCACCGGGCCGGGGGCGTCCGCCGCGGCCAGGTCGCGCAGGATCGGCCGCAGGCACGTGGCCAGCTCAGCTTCCATGGGTGTCATCGTAGGCTGCTACGCCGCTCAGACGCAGACGGTGTCGGCGCGGATTCCGTTGGCCCGCCAGCCGGTCAGCCCACGGGCAGCGAACCGGCGACGGCCCAGCCGAGTCGCTCCAGCCACTGCTGCGCGGTGCCATACGCGGCCGGGTGGGCGAACTGGAAGCGGCTCCATTCCTCCTCGCTGACCCGGATCGCGCCCAGGCAGAATTCCCCGGCGGCCTCACGCAAAGAGCGTCGCAGGACCTTGTTCAGCAGGTGCGGGGTCAGCCGGGTCTGGTCCGCCTCGGCGAGCAGGACCGCGTCGTACAGATCCTTGGCCTGCGCACCGGATCCGTCGCTCGCGTCGGCGTAGAGCCAGAGGAGTTTCCAGGCCAGGGAGGACTCGCGGCTGGCCGCGCGAACCGGTGTCGGCGGGCCGCCGTCGGCGCGCGGGACGGACGCCCAGACCGGCGGGTCGGGCATCGTCTCGTCGCCGGCGAAGTCCATCTGCAGCAGGCTCGGTTCCATCTCACCGGCCTGCCACGGGACGGTCAGACGGATGCCCGCGCCGCCGCCGTAGGCACCCGCATAAGCCCAGTCGCCGGCCTCGTCCACCTGGTCGGCGAGAAGTACCACGCCCTCGGCCGCCTGGGGACGGTCCTCGAACAGGTGAATCAGGGCTGCGCGAAGGTCGTGGGGTTCGTAGGCGATCAGGTCCGGTACCCAGTTCAGGCCTTCCGGCGGTACGTGCGGTCTGCTGCCCGCAGTGCCGAACTCCTCCTCGCGCCAGAACTCGTAGCGGGCCGCGCCTGCGGCGGCCTCGGGCCACTGCTGCACGACTTCGATGCTCGGGACGTGCGGGTACGGATGTTCCTCGTCCACAGGCGTCGCGAGGCGGTCGAGCGCTATCCAATCGAGGTCGCCGGGCGGCCGGGCGTCTGCTCCGGCCCAGGCGAGCATGGACATGCTGCCGCGCAGGACCAGGCCGTCGCCCCAGGGCGCGTGCGCGACCAGGCTCAGGACGTGGTCGAGAACGGCGCGATGGGCTGTGTGCCATGGCGATGAGCCGGAGACGGCGCTCATGTGGGCTCGAACTCGGATTCGGGCGTGTCCGGCTGCACCTGTGGCCGCGGGGGAGGCTGGTCGATCCAGCCGGCGTCCAGGCTTTCGTCGCTGTCGAAGACCACGAATTCCTGCACGGTCGAAAGGATCTGATAGCCGTGCGCGCGGAGTTCCGTGCGCAGGATTTCCAGGCGGGAGCCGGCTTCGGGGAGTCCGACGCCGTGACAGCGCTGGGTGACGAACCGTTCGTCGGCACCTTCCGCGCGCTGGCGGCGTGCGTTCCAGGACAGGTGCGCGCCATGCGGGATCACCAGGCCCGCCAAGGATTCCAGATCAGTATCAGGAGTCAGGGACAGCTTGATGTGGTGCTCGAAGTAGAACTCCCGGCCTAACCGAAGGGCATGCTCGTCAGTGTGGGGGACGCCCGCATTCCCTGGTGCTGCTTCGACTTTCACGCGGGTGGGACGTAAACCGGCCTCGGTCAGGCCAAGGAGCGTCGCCGCCGCTGCGTCGCGTTGGTCGGCCAACGTGCCGGTGCCCAGGAGGGTGAGCATCGGCTGTGACCTTACCCGGCCGCGGCCAAGCATGATGTGGGTGAGTTTCACGCCGGAATCCGCGGCCCACGCAGCCAGAGCTTCCAGTCGGGACGGCTCGGCGGCATCGCAGCCGACTGTCACATGCGTCTCGAACTCGCCCTCGAACCCCCGGCCGGGCGCGCCCGGACCCGTCTGCGCGGCGGTTCCGGGCGTGACCATGGGCCGAATCATTGCAACCCCGGAGCGTGGCCGCAAACGACTTCGGGGCGGCGTGGTCCGGACGGCGTGTGCCAGGGTTGCTCCGGGCCTGCTCAGGCCGCGCTTCTGCGAATCCCCTCACGCCTGCGCCTCAGCCCCGATCCACACGGTCGTGGTGTTACAGAACTCGTGGATGCCTTCCGCAGCCAGTTCGCGCCCATACCCGGAGCGCTTGATGCCGCCGAACGGGAGCGCCGGGTGGGAGGCGGTCATCCCGTTGAAGAACACCGCTCCGGCCTCCAGGTCGCGGACCAGGCGCTCGCGTTCGTCCGGGTCGCGGGTCCAGGCGTTGGAGCTCAGGCCGAACGGGACGTCGTTGGCCACGGCGATCGCCTCGTCCAGATCGGCGACCCGGGTCAGCGTGGCCACCGGGCCGAAGGCCTCCTCGTGGTAGATCCGCATCGATTCGCGCACGTCGGCCAGCACGGTCGGCAGGTAGTACCAGCCCTTGGTCAAGTCCGCCGCGCCCGCGCCGCCCGGGCGGGAGCCGCCGCACAGTACCTTCGCCCCCTGCGATACGGCGTCGTCTACCAGCTCCTCCAGATCCGCGCGGCCCTGTTCGGTGGCCAGCGGGCCGACCTCGGTGGCCTCGTCCATCGGGTCGCCGACGACCAGGGCGGCCATGACGCGGACGAATTCGTCCGCGAACTCCTCGTACACGGCCTCGTGCACGATGAACCGCTTGGCCGCGATGCACGACTGGCCGTTGTTCTGCACCCGCGCGGTGACCGCGACCCGGGCCGCCGCGGCCACGTCGGCCGAGGGCAGGACCAGGAAGGGGTCGCTGCCGCCGAGTTCCAGCACGGTCTTCTTGATCTCGTCGCCGGCCACCGCGGCCACCGCCCGGCCGGCCGGTTCGCTGCCGGTCAGGGTCGCGGCGGCCACCCGCCGGTCGCGCAGCACCGCCTCGACCTCGGCCGAGCCGATCAGCAGGGTCTGGAACACGCCGTCGGGCAGGCCGGCCCGGCGCAGCAGGTCCTCCAGGTACAGCGCGGTCTGCGGCACGTTCGAGGCGTGCTTGAGCAGGCCGACGTTGCCGGCCATCAGCCCGGGCGCGAGGAACCGGGTGACCTGCCACAGCGGGAAGTTCCACGGCATGACCGCCAGGATCACGCCGAGCGGGCGGTAGCGCACATACGCGGACGAGGCCCCGGCGTCCCGGGCGTCGGCCGCGGGCACCGGCTTGTCGGCGAGCAGGCCCTCGGCCCGGACGGCGAACCAGCGCATCGCCTTGGCGCACTTGGCCGCCTCGGCCCGGGCCGAGCCGATCGTCTTGCCCATCTCGGTGGTCATGATCCGGGCGGCGGTCTCGTTCTCCTGTTCCAGCAGCTCGGCCGCCCGGGTGAGCCAGCCGGCCCGCTGGTCCAGGCTGGTCAGGCGGTACCCGGCGAAGGCCTCGGCGGCCCGGCGCAGCCGGTCCTCGACCTGCTCGGGCCCGTGCCCGTCGAAGGTGCGGACCACCGCTCCGGTGGCGGGGTTGACCGTGGCGATGGTCATGGCGGCCTCCTGGCCGGCGGCTTCTGGCCGGCCCTGGTCGGGAACTGGGCGTCGCCTCCTCCTTCCCCGCGAGCGCCGTTCCGAACGGTCAGCGGCCGAATCTCACGCGGACGGCCGGACGGCGGCCGAAGCGGCGGCGGCCGGGGCCTGCAGCCGGGCGCGCACGGACTCGGCCCACGGGTGCCCGCAGGCCTCGTACACGGCCACGGCCCGGGTCCAGGCCTCGCGGGCCCGGGCCGAGTCGCCGACCAGCTGGTATGCGTCGCCGAGGTGTTCGAGCGAGTCGGCCTCGGTCGGCTGGTCGCCGATCATCCGGGCGATCTCGACCGACTCGCGCAGGGCGCCGAAGGCCTCGTCGACCCGGCCGGTGGCCAGGTACACCTCGCCGAGGCCTTCCAGGGCGGCGGCCTGCATGTACCGCACCGATTCGCGCCGGGAGAGCGCCACGGCCTCGGCGCAGTACTGCAGCGCCTCCTCGTGCCGGCCGGCCAGGACCAGGCACAGGCCCAGGTGGCCCAGGGACAGGGCCAGGGCGCCGAGTTCGTCGAACTGGCGGCCGAGCCGGACGGCCTGTTGCAGCCACTCGA
Source organism: Actinocrinis sp. (assembly GCA_035943635.1). GTDB lineage: Bacteria > Actinomycetota > Actinomycetes > Streptomycetales > Catenulisporaceae > DASZBX01. Next base: position 10,419 of record DASZBX010000109.1, read on the forward strand.
TGCCCTGCTCGAACCGGTGGGTGAACCGCGCGATGCTGCCCAGGATGTCGTAGGACGCGCGCTCGTAGCGGGGGTCGCCGATCGACTTGGCGATCGCGAGCGCCTCGCTGGCCTCCTCGATGCCGAGCACGCCCTGGCCTTGCAGCGCGTGTACGAAGCCGAGCGCGTTGAGCATGCTGATCTGGGCCCGGTCGTCCTGGGCGACGCGGGCGTTGCGCAGGCCGATCGTGCAGGCCTCCAGCCAGTCGGACCAGTGCGCGCGCAGGTGGTGGTAGTACAGCGCCGAGTCCGGGATCTGCCAGGTGGCGGCCGCGAAGCCGACCGCGTCGGCCAGGTGCACCATGGCCAGGATGTTGATCCGTTCGGCCGCGAACCAGGCCAGGGCCTGGTCCAGCCGGGTGAACTCCAGTTCCGGCTGGGCCGGGGGCACCGGGGCGGCAGGTTTGCCGGGGGTGAAGGTCTCCAGGCGTTCGACCGCGTGCCGGCAGGCGTAGGCGTACCAGGCGATCACCCGGCGCAGCGCGGCGTCGCGGGCTTCGGCGCTCTCCTCGTCCTCGGCCCGTTCGGCGGCGTACGTGCGCAGCAGGCCGTGGAAACGGTAGCGGCCGGGCGCCGGGGCCTCCAGCAGGCTGGCGTCGACCAGGCTCTCGAGCAGGTCCTCGGCCTGGCTCAACGGCTGGCCGAACAGGGCGGCCGCGGCGTGCGCGGTCAGGTCCGGGCCGGGGAACAGGCCGAGCAGGCGGAACGCGCGGGCCTGGCCGACCGGTCCGGCCGGGTAGTGCGGCGGGCAGGCCGACGGTATGGCGTGCGAACCGGAGCTGGACAGGGAGTGGGCCGAGCCGTTGTCCAGGTGCGCGTAGCTCAGCTCGAACACGGCCCGCACGGTGATGTCCTGCACGCGCAGCTCGTCGAGCCGGCGGCGTTCGTCGGCCAGCCGCCCGGCCAGGTCGGCGACCGTCCACGAGGGGCGCACGGCCAGCCGGGCGGCGGCGATCCGGACCGCCAGCGGCAGTCCGGCGCAGTAGCCGAGCACCTGGTCCACCGACTCCTGCTCGGCCCGGACCCGGGCGCCGCCGATCACCGCGGTGAACAGGTCCAGCGCCTCGCCGGACCGGAGCGGTTCGAGGTTGACCAGGGCCGCCGCGGCCAGACCGGGCAGGGTGGCGCGGCTGGTGACCAGCACCCGGCAGGTGCCGCTGCCGGGCAGCAGCGGGCGCAGCTGGGCCGCGTCGCCGGCGTCGTCGAGCACGATCAGCAGGCGTTTGCCGGAGGTCACGGTCCGGAACAGGGCCGAGCGGCGGGTCAGGTCCCGGGGCACGCTGCGCACCGGCACGCCCAGGTCCCGCAGCAGGTCGGCCAGCACCTCGCCCGGTTCGCGCGGTTCGGCGTCCAGGCCGCGCAGGTCCACGTACAGCTGGCCGTCCGGGAAGAACTCGGCCACCCGGTGCGCCGCGTGGATCGCCAGGGCGCTTTTGCCCACGCCGCCGGCCCCGGTGACCGCGGCCACGAGCGTGGGCTCGTCCGCCCCGGGCGAGGGCAGCAGCAGGTCGCACAGGGTCTTGACCTCGGCCTTGCGGCCGGTGAAGTCGAACAGGTCGGCCGGCAGCTGGGCCGGGATGAGCGCGGCGGGCTCGGCGCCGTGCTCCGGGTCGGCCGCGCGGGCCGGGACGGCGGCGGCCGGGCTCTTCGCGGCGGAGCCGGCTGCGGACGCCGGGTCGGGTGCGGGTGCGGGTACCGAGGGGTTCCCGGCGCGGGCGGCCGGGCGGCGGGTCTCGCCGTGCGGATCGGCCGAGCGTTTCGACCGGACCGCCGAGTACTGGGTGTGCTCCGGCGCGCCGGGCCGGGAGCGGCCGGCGACGGATTCGGGCTGCTCGACCGGGACCGGCGCGCTCGGCGCGGCCAGGTCGGGGTCGGCCCGCAGGATCCGCTGGTGCAACCGGCACAGCTCGGCCGAGGGCTCCACCCCCAGGTCCTCGACCAGGGCGCGGCGGAAGCCCAGGAACACGTCCAGGGACTCGGCCTGCCGGCCGGAACGGTACAGCGCGGTCATCAGCTGGGCGCGGAAGACCTCCTGCAGCGGGTACTCGACGGTCAGCCCGCGCAGCTCGCCCAGCAGCGCCTGGTGCCGGCCCAGCCGCAGGTCCGCCTCCACCCGGTCGGCCCAGGCCAGCGCCCGGGACTCGAGGAACTCCTGCACGAAGCCCATCCGGTCCAGGCCCGGCACGTCCGCCAGCGGCCGGCCGCGCCACAGCGCCAGGGCGGCGCCCAGGTCCCGGGAGGACTCGGCCCAGCGGCTCTCCCGGGCGGCCCGGCGGCCGAGCCCGCACAGCTCGGTGAACCGGTCCACGTCCAGCTCGCCCGGCTCCAGGGTGATCCGGTAGTAGCCGGGCACCGCGCCGATCCGGCCGGCCACGGCCGGGCCCAGGGTGCGCCGCAGCCGGGCCACGTGGTTGTGCAGGGAGGCGGTGGCCGAGGCCGGCGGGCGCCCGTCCCAGACCACCTCGGCCATCTGGTCCACCGAGACGATCTTCCCGGCGTTGAGCAGCAACAGGGCCAGCACGGTGCGCGGCATCAGCCCGCGAACGTCCCGGCAGCCTTCTTCGTCGCAGACCTGTACCGGGCCCAACAGCGCGAACCGCATTTGCACTCCCGCCGCCCCCAGGAGCCCCGGAGACGTCCGTAGCTCCACATCAACCGCGTCAACATTAGCAAAACAAAGGTCATTCGGGGGCTCGGGTCCGGGTGCTGTGGGGCGCATCACCCGGCGCCCGCGCGCCGCCCGCTTCCGGCGGCCTCAGTCCAGGTGGGCGACCACTTCGCTGGTGGCTCCGACGATCCGGCCCGCGGCGTCGAAGTCGATCGCGACGCTGCCGGGCTCCCCGTGCAGGACGATCCGCTCCGGGGCCAGGTCCAGGGTGAGCCGGTAGCTCTCGCCGAGGCCGAGCACCACCGCGCGCGGGTCGGCCGGGAAGGCCGCGACCGCCTCGGCCAGCAGCCGCGGCACGCCGACCGGGTCGAACCGGGCCTCGGGCACCGACTCGTCGCCCAGGTGCAGGAACACGGTCTCCTTGCCGTCCTCGCCCGGGCAGCCCCACACGCCGCGGCCGCCGAGCACCTGCCCGGCCGCGACGGCCAGCCGCTGCACGGCCAGGGCCGGGTCCGGGAACTCGGCCAGGCCGAAGCCGCCGGTGGTGAACTCGGCCACGTCGAGCTGCTCCCCGACCTCGTACACCGCGCGCAGCGGCGCGCAGACCGGGTTCGGCCAGCCGAACCGCGGGTCGTCCCAGGCCCAGAGCCAGGTGGCGGTGTGCGCGGAGAAGGTGCCGAGCAGGCTCGCCGCGGACAGCGTGCGGCCGGGGGCGGCCAGCGTTGCGGCGTCGAGGTCGAAGGACCAGTCGGCGCCGTGCGCGCCGAGGTACCGGGCCAGCACCTCCTGCCGGTGGATCGCGGCCGCGGACCCGCGACAGGCGAACCGGTCGAACTCGGCGCTGTACCGCATCTCGTCCTCGAGCATGTCTGCGATCGTAGATCATGCCTCCCGGGCGGCCGCATCCGCCTCCCCTTCGCCACCCGGCGCCCGCCGGGCACGCACGGCCCGGGCGCGCCGGTCGCCGCGGTCCGCGCGGCGGCAGGACGGACCCGGGCCCGGCCCCGCGCCCCCGACCGCCCGGCGTGCTCCGGCGATATTCGAAGGCGATCAATCCGGCCGCGACGCATGATGGAACCGGGGCCGCATGAGGGCCCTGATCATCTTCGGAGATCGCCGACTAGGGGGCACGTTCACCGATGACCACGGACGCGACCGAACACCTGATCCACGAGAGCGCACCGACCGACGACCACGACAACGAAGACCCCGAGAATCAGGACCGCGCCAAACAGCAGGAAAGCAGAGCCCGCACCGGCAGGAAGAGCACCGCCGGGAGCCCGGAGCCGGAGAGCGATCCGCTGTTCGGCACCGGTTTGGCCTTCAGCCAGGGCTGGGCCGCGCACGAGTCGGCCGTCACGGTGTCCTTCGCCACCGCGGCGCGGGCCCTGCCGCGGCTGGTGAAGCTGGCCCTGAGCTGGTGCTGGAACGCGGACCGGACCGCCGTGCTGCTGATCGCGGGCAGCGAGCTGTGGACCGGCGCGGCCTCGGCGTTCGGCCTGCTGGCCACCAACCGGGTGCTCACCCGGGTGCTGGCCGACCCCTCGCCGGCCCACCTGCGCGGCGCGGCCGGCGGCATCCTGCTGGTGGCGGCGCTGGCCGCGGCCGGGGCGCTGGCCGGCACCCTGGCCCGGACCACCACCAACCGGCTCAAGCCGAAGGCCGAGCGGGCGGCGTACACCGCGCTGCTGACCCGGACGGTCCGGGTGGAGATGCTGGTGTTCCAGGGCTCGGACTTCAAGTCCGCGCTGGAGTCGGGCCAGTACGGGGCCGCCTGGATCGGGCCACAGCTGTCCCAGATCCTGGCCATCGCCTCCGGCCTGATGTCGATCGCGGCCGCGGCCGGCGTGCTGGCGATCCTCAACCCGCTGCTGATGCTGCTGCTCCCGGTGATCGTCCTGCCGCAGGCCGCCGCCTCAGCCCGGGCCGCGCGCCGGCGCAACGTCTCCCGGCTGCGCTGGCTCGGCCGGATGCGCCAGCAGATGCACCTGACCCGGCTGCTGATCGACCAGGGCCCGGCCGAGGAGGTCCGGATGCACGACGCCGGGACCTTCCTGCTGAAGCACTACCAGCGGCTGGCCAAAGCCAACGAGTCCGAGCAGTCCCGGCTGGCCCGGATCGACGCGCGCGAGTCGCTGGCCGCCTCCTCGGCCGCGGGCCTCGCCTCGGCCGCGACCTACCTGCTGCTGGCCGTGATGCTCTCCACCGGGCGGGTGCCGATCGCCGAGGCGGCCACCGCCTTCATGGCCCTGCGGATGGGCACCGGGCAGATCAGTACGCTGCTGTACGCGGTGACCGAGTGCTACGAGTACGGCCTGTACACCGCGGACCTGGACGACGCGATCCGGATGGCCGACGCCGCCGCGATCCCGCCTTCCGGCCGGCCCCAGCCCGGCCCGCCGGAGCTGATCGAGGCCCGCGGCGTGGGCTTCTCCTACCCCGGCGCCGACCGCCCGGCCCTGGCCGGGGTGGACGCGCAGGTGCGCCGGGGCGAGGTGGTCGCGCTGGTCGGGGCCAACGGCTCGGGCAAGACCACCCTGGCCCGGCTGCTGGCCGGGCTCTACCTGCCGGACGCGGGCGAGGTGGCCTGGGACGGGGTGTCCACCGCGGACCTGGACCGGGCCGAGCTGTTCGACCAGGTCGCGGTGCTCTCCCAGCACTTCGAGCACTGGCCGTTCACCGCCGCGGCGAACCTGACGGTCGGCCGGCACGCCGGTCCGTCCGGCCCGGCGGACCTGGACGCGGCCGCGGCCAAGGCCGGCGCGGACCAGCTGATCGGGCAGCTGCCGCGGCGCTGGGAGACCCTGCTCGCGCCCGAGCACGCCGGCGGGATGGACCTGTCCGGCGGGCAGTGGCAGCTGGTCGGGCTGGCCCGGGCGTTCCACCGGGACGCGGCGGTGCTGGTGCTGGACGAGCCGACCGCCGCGCTGGACCCGATGATCGAGTCCTCCACCTTCGAGCGGGTGCGCCGGCTGGCCGGGGGCCGGACCGTGCTGATGATCACGCACCGGCTCTACTCCGCGATCCACGCCGACCGGATCCTGGTGCTCGACCAGGGCCGGATCATCGAGTCCGGGACGCACGCCGAGCTGATCCGGGCCCGGGGAAGCTACCAGGCGATGTTCGACCTGCAGGCCCGGGCCTACGACGCCGAGCCGCAGCCGGAGGCGTAGCCCCCGCGCCGCGGCTGCCGGCCGGTGGCGGCCGACCTGGCGTTCGCCGGCCGTCCGGCGAACGCCGCCGGCCCGGGCCCGGAGCGGACAACGCAGCCGGGGCCGGGCCGGTCGGGTCAGGACGGGTCAGGACTTGCCGAAGCGCAGCTTCCAGGGCATCAGCGCGGACTCGACCTGCACCTCGACGCTCATCTTGGACACGCCCTCGACCCGCTCCTCGAACGTGATCGGCACCTCGGCTATCCGCATCCCGCGCTGGACCACCCGGTAGTTCATCTCCACCTGGAACGAGTACCCGCCGCTGCGCACCGACGGCAGGTCGATCGCCCGCAGGGTCTCGGCCCGCCAGGCCTTGAACCCGGCCGTGACGTCCTTGACCTTCAGCTGCAGGATCGCGTTGACGTAGAAGTTGGCCCAGGCCGACAGGGCCTTGCGGTGCCAGGCCCACTCCGAGGCGACGGTGCCGCCGGGCACGTAGCGCGAGCCGAGCACCACGGCCGCGTCGGTGGTCTCCAGCACCTCGACCATCCGCGGGACCGCCTCGGCCGGGTGGGACAGGTCCGCGTCCATCTGGACCACGTAGTCGGCGCCGTCGGCCAGGGCCTGGAGCATCCCGTCCACGTAGGCGCGGCCCAGGCCGTTCTTGACCGTGCGGTGCAGGACAGTCACGCGCGGGTTGTCGGCGGCGAGCTTGTCGGCGATCTCGCCGGTGCCGTCGGGCGAATTGTCGTCAACGACCAGCAGGTGCAGGTTCGCCAAGTCCAGGTCCATCAGCATCTCGGCGAGCTTGGGCAGATTGCCTGCTTCGTTATAGGTCGGTACGACTATCGTCAGTTTGGAGTCCCGCACTGCGCTGCCTTTCCCTCTCGTTATCGTGTCCGCCCGCCCCGTGGAACCGTATCCCGGTCGCCGACCGGATCCCCGGGCGGGGCGGCGTTCTCTGCCCGAACCGTCGCGACACCGTAGACGGGCCGCCTTCGAGCCGACGCCGCCGACGCCCGGGATGTGGAGTCAGACGCGATTCCGGGCACATCGGCTGCGTGATCCCCGCAGTGCGCGGGGCGACTCTAACATCAGACCGCTCGCACTGCGATGCGCCGCGGAACGGGCTCCGGCCTCCCCTACTACGAACTCGATCATGCCTGGCCGACGCGCCGGAAGGCCTTGTCGGCCACCGGATCCGGCCCATTGCGGATGCTTAGAGTACTGATGCAATCACCTTGGGTGAGGAAAATCGCAGCGAGTCCGTCCCTTCCGTCACTCTCGGCGCGAACGGCCACGTCACCCAGCGGTCGCGGCCCGGCCACCGCACCGTCGCCGGGCGGCCACCGCCCGGGAGCGGCCGAACATCCGACCGTCAAGCCGCGAAGACCCATCCGCCGATCTCACCGAAACGACATTTCCGATCACTGTGAGCAGTCACACTCACGAGCTTGAGCGACGCCTGATACAGGAGTGTTACAAGGGCGTAGCGATACCCCGACAACCGCTGAACACAAGGGGCCAATTTGATGTTCACCGACTTGCGCAAGTGCTTTATCAAGCATTCCCACCTGCGCTGGCGCGGCCGGTGAAGGTTCCGTTTACCCAAAACGTTACGAGGCCGGGGCGACACGCCGAGCGCTCATGGCATAGGGTGCAGGCGCGCCGAATTATTATTCGGGCCACTCCATCGTGAACAGAACCAGAAGTTCGGGAGATCCATCCATGCAGTACGGCGGACAGCGATCAGGGCCCTGTCCGGCCAGCGGGGCCCGGTCTTCTGGGGCCCGCCCGTTCGCGGTCGGAACGGTAAAGACGGTTTTCGTCGTCTCACCCGGCGGGCAGGAGCACTGATGCCCGCCCGCCAGGAGGAACGTCCAGGTCCAGAGATAGATGGGGGGACAGCGATGGAAAGCGTCCAGACGCTTTCTGGTCCGCAGGAACTCGCTCAGCAGGACAGCGAAAAGCGGTGGCGGATACCCCTCGTGCCGGACCGGGTGAGCGACCGGGTCAGCTCGTGGCGGTACACCCGGCCGGTGGTGGCGTTCTACGCCGTGCACCTGGTCTTGACCCTACTGATGCTGGTCATCACGGTCTACCACCACAAGCACATCGGGTCGGCCCTCACCGAGTGGGACGGCTACTGGTACGAGCAGATAGCCCGGCACGGCTACGCGTGGCATCTGACATACAACCCCGACGGCAAGCTCGGGTACTCGAACATCGCGTTCTTCCCGTTGTTCCCGCTGACGATGCGGGCCTTGACGGTCGTGAGCTTCCTCAAGGTCGCGTACACCGGCATCATCATCTCGTGGGTGTGTGCGGCCTTCGCCGCGGCCGGCATCTACGCGCTGCTCAGCCGCTACGTCTCGAAGTACACCGCGATGATGGCGGTGATCCTTTGGGCGGTCGTGCCGCCGTCGTACGTGGAGTCCATGGCGTACACGGAGACCATGTTCACCGCCTTCGCGGTCTGGAGCCTGTACGCCCTGGTCCAGAAGAAGTGGCTGACCAGCGCGATCCTGGTGTTCTTCGCCGGGTTGACCCACTCGACGGTGGTGATCCTGGTGGCGGTGCTCGGCCTGGCCGCGCTGCTGGAGATCTACCGGCGCCGCGGGGACGGGTTCGCCGCGCTGTGGCGGCCGATCGCGGCGATCTTCATCGCCCCGGCCGGCTTCGGGGTCTTCCTGGCCTACCTGTGGAAGCACACCGGCCTGTGGGACGCCTGGTTCCAGGCCGAGCAGGGCGGCAGCTGGAAGGCGAACTTCGACTTCGGCGACCAGGCCCTGTCCACCCTGTTCCGCCAGTTCCTGTGGCGTGACGTCAGCGGCATCCACTTCGTGCCGTACCTGCTGGCCACGGCGGTCGTCGTCCCGGCGATCCTGTGCAACATCTCGCTGCTGCGCCGCCGGCTGCTGCCCTGGGAGCTGCTGCTGTGGACCACGTTCAGCGTGGTGTTCACGATGGGCAGCGCGGGCGTGTACTCCTCCAAGCCGCGGTTCCTGCTGCCGATCTTCCCGCTGCTGCTCCCGCTCGCCCAGGAGGTGGCCAAGCGGCCGCGCAAGACCCAGATCGCCATCATCTGCATGGTCACGGTGTTCGGCGCCTGGTTCGGCGGATACTTCCTGACCTCCAGGCTCGGCCCTCCGTAGACGGCCGGGAACACAGCTCGCCCACCGCGCCGCCGGGACCTCAGGGTCCCGGCGGCGCGGTCGTTTTCCGGGCTTTTCCGGCGCCGGAACCGGGCCGGCCGCGCGGGCACGCCCGCATCCGTGACGACACAGGACTTTCATCGTGAATTTACATAGGGTCTCCAGCGGAGGGCTCCCGGACCCGCGAACGATGGCAGTACGACGGCCGGGAGCACCAAGATCCCGGTCCCACGGGAAGGCACGACTTTGCCCGCTCGGCTCACGGGATCTGTGCTGCGCACCTCACCCCGCATACTCCCCCGATCGCTCCTGACACCCGGACTTGTGCTTGTCACAGCGTCGCTGGCAGTGTGGATCCTCTGGATCGCGCGCCATCCGGCGATGTCGCTGATGGTCGATCTGCGGATCTACCGGTCCGCCGGCAGCGAGGCCGCCCACGGCCACCGCCTCTATCAGGACTATTACTCGTCGGCGAAGCTGCCGTTCACCTACCCGCCGTTCGCCGCGCTGCTGTTCGCGGCGATCCCGGCGGCGATCCGGTTCCGGACGGTCGAGTTCGCGGTGACGGTCTGCGGGGTGCTGTCGCTGGTCGCGGTGGCCTGGCTGTCCTGGGGCCGGCTCGGCTACCGGGTCTCGGCCGGCCGGATCGGCGCCACCGCTCTGATCGCCGCGGTCGCGCTGTGGACCGAGCCGGTACAGCAGACGTTCTGGTACGGCCAGGTCAACCTGGTCCTGATGGCCGCGATCGTGGCCGACCTGAGCATGCCGGAGCACTGGCGGGTCAAGGGGATCCTGACCGGCCTGGCCGCCGGATTCAAGCTCACCCCGGCCGTCTTCATCGCCTACCTGCTGCTCACCGGCCGGTACCGGGCCGCGCTCAGCTCGCTCGGGGCGTTCGGCGCGACCGTGGCCGGCTGCTTCCTGATCATGCCGACCGAGTCCCGGCAGTACTGGGGCGGGCTGTTCTTCCAGTCGAACCGGGTCGGCGGGATCCAGTTCGCCGGCGACCAGTCGCTGCACGGCTGGATCCAGCGGACGCTCGACGGCGGTCCGGCCGCGACGCCGGTCTGGTTAGCGGCGGCGTTCATGATGGGCGTGGCCGGGCTGCTGCTGGCGGCCTGGCAGTACCGGGCCGGGAACGAGCTGCTGAGCATCCTGGTCACAGCGGTGACCGGGCTCTTGGTCTCGCCCATCTCCTGGTCGCACCACTGGGTCTGGGTGCTCGTCGCGCTGGTGCCGGCCGCCGAGCAGGTGTGGCGGCGCAGGCGCGTGCGCGACGCCGTGCTCGGCCTCGGCCTGGTCGCGCTGCTGGCGGCCTACCCGGAGCCGGTTGCCGGGAGCGGGACCGGCCTGGTCCCGATGGGACTGATCTGGCGCGTGCCGTACAACAACGACCGCGAGTACACCTGGCACGGCATCCAGCTGATCCAGGGCAACGCGTACACGTACGCGGGGCTGCTCTTCCTGCTCTGCCTGGCCGTGCAGTGGGGCCGGGAGCGGCGGACCGGCGGCCGGGCGCCGGCCGAGCGGCGCGCCGCGGGCCAGACGACCGGGCTCGGGGCGATCAGCCCGACACCGGTGCCACACTCGCGTCCAGCAGCGGACGAAGCTCTCGCACCACGGTCTCCAGCGCCGACACGTCCTTCTCCGAGCGCACGAACAGCAGCGCCCCCTCGATCGAGCTGATCATCAGCACGGCCAGCCCGGCCGCCCGCTCGGCCGGTACCCCCATCGCGGTCAGCGCCTCGGCGACCGGACCGCGCCAGGTGCCGAGCGCCGCGGCCACCGCGGTCCGGGTGGACGGGACCGAGTCGGCCCAGTCCACCACCGCCGCGGCGACCGGGCAGCCGTAGCTGAAACCGCTGCTCAGGCACTCGTCGATCCACTGCTGGGCCATCGCGGCGAGCAGGTCGCCCGGGGTCGGCCGGGGCAGTGCGGCCAGGGCCCGGGCGATCCGTTTCGCGGCGTACCGGCCGGACCAGGCCACGGCCTCGTTGACCAGTTGTTCCTTGCCGCCGGGGAAGTAGTGCTGGAGCGAGCCGCGCGGTGCCCCGGCGTGTTCGGCCACCTCGCGCAGGCCGGTGGCCGCGACCCCGTCCCGGCGGATGAGCTGGGCGGCGCTGTAGACCATCCGTTCGCGCGGTCCCGGTCCGGTTGTGGTCACGGGCACGGCGCGCCTCCTGCTGGCGGGCGGGGTGGGAGCGGGCGGGCGCTTCGCACAGGCGAGCAGGCGGCGAACAGGCCGGCCAGGGCGGGGCGGTCGGTGGGCCGGAGCGGATCGAGGGTCCAGCACGCGTGGGTGCGGGCCGGCCGGAGGTCGCTTATGACAGCTGTCATAAGTCCCAGTATCATGACGGGCGTCATAGTCCGCAAGCGTGGTGGAGGTGCATTCCGGTGGCGGTGGCGGTGGCGGTGCAGGGGCAGAACGGGCCCGAAGATTTCGACGGCGGCATCGGTTTTCTCGGCCTGGGCGTGATGGGCCGGCCGATGGCGCTCAACCTGGTCCGGGCCGGCACGCCGCTGGTGGTCTGGAACCGCAGCGCGGCCGGGGCCGAGGCGCTGCGGGCGGCCGGGGCGGAGGTGGCGGCGAGCCCGGCCGAGGTGTTCGAGCGGACCCGGACCGTGTTCCTGATGCTGGCCGGCGGCGAGGCGATCGACGAGGTGCTGGGTCGCGGGACTGCGGCGTTCGCCGGACGTGTGGCCGGGCGCACGATCGTGCCGATGGGGACGACCTCGCCGGAGTACTCCCGGGCACTGGAGGCCGAGGTGCTCGCGGCCGGCGGCGGCTATGTGGAGGCGCCGGTCTCCGGCTCGCGGGTCCCGGCCGAGACCGCGCAGCTGGTGGCGATGCTGGCCGGCCGGGACGAGGCGCAGGTCGAGCGGGTGCGGGCGCTGGTCGGGCCGCTGTGCCGGGAGACGGTCGGGTGCGGGCCGGTGCCGAACGCGCTGCTGATGAAGCTGTCGGTGAACATCTTCCTGATCACCATGGTGACCGGGCTGGCCGAGGCGGTGCACTTCGCCGAGCGGCACGGGCTGGACCAGGACCGGCTGCTGGCCGTGCTCGACGCCGGGCCGATGGCCAGCAGCGTGTCCCGGGGGAAGGCCGCGAAGCTGGTGGCGAAGGACTTCGAGGTGCAGGCCTCGATCCGGGACGTGCTGATGAACAACGAGCTGATCGCCGAGTCCGCGCGGGCCGCGGGGATCGCGTCGCCGCTGCTGGACGTCTGCCTGGCCCTGTTCGGCGAGACGCTCGGGCTCGGGTTGGGCCGGGCGGACATGGCGGCGGTGGTCAAGGCGATCGAGGCGCGGACCACGGCGCTCGGCGGGTGAGGCCGCCGCGCACCGGCCAGTGAACAGCCCCCGACCAGTTGCTTTCCTGATCGGGGGCTGTCGCGGACGCAGAGGGTGAAGAGCGCAGATCAGCTGGATTCGCCGAGGCGGGCCGAGATCTGGGCCAGCTGCTCCAGCCGCTGCTCGGTGCTCGGGTGGGTCGAGAGCAGCCGGCCGGCCGCGGACGAGCCGCGGGTGGTCGCCGGGGTGAAGAAGAAGGCGTTGAAGGCCTGCGCGGTCCGCAGGTCCTTGACCGGGATCCGCACCGACGCGCTGTCCAGTTTCACCAGCGCGGAGGCCAGCGCGGACGGGCGGCCGGTCAGGTGCGCGGCGGACCGGTCCGCGGCCAGTTCGCGGTAGCGCGACAGCGCCCTGATCAGCAGGAAGCTGATCGAGTAGACCGCCGCCGACACGCTCAGCACAGCCATGATCACGCCGAACACGGCCGGGTTGTTGTTGGCCCGGCGGCCGCCGCCGAACAGGGCCGAGTAGAAGGTGAACCGGACCAGCAGCCCGGCCAGCACGCCGAGAAACGCTGCCACGGTGATCACGGCGACGTCGCGGTGGGCGACGTGGGACAGTTCGTGGGCCAGCACGCCTTCGAGTTCGTCCTCGTCCAGCCGGCCGAGCATGCCGGTGGTCACGCAGATGACGGTGTGGTCGGCGTTGCGGCCGGTGGCGAAGGCGTTGGGCAGGTTGGTCTTGGCGACGGCCACCTGCGGCTTGGACATGTCCGCGAGCGCGCACAGCCGGTCGACGATCGCGTGCAGCTCCGGCTGTTCTTCGGCGGTGACCGGTTGGGCCTTCATCGCGAACAGGGCTATCCGGTCGGAGTACCAGTACTGGGCAGCGAGTACGGCGGCCGCGATCACCACCACGATGATCCAGGACTTCAGGATCACCAGCAGCACGGCGGCGAAGGCCACATACAGCAGCCCGAGCAGGAACATCGTGACCATCATCCGGCCGACGAGCTGCCGGTCGGGTTCGAAACGGTTGTGCTTCCTCGCCATGGCGGGACCATCCCCAAAATTCGATGTGGTGGCGACGATCGGCCCACCTATTTCAGTGTGCAACGCCACGCGCCGGGATACCAGGCCCATAAGGCCTAATCCGGGCAGGGAAGTCTGAGAATTCACTGGGGAGGTTCCTCAGACGGGCCCGGACCGCGGGCCGGGCGGGCGCCGCGGGGACGGCCGTCCGGCGCGGCCGGGCGGGGCATCTCAGTGTCCGGCTTTTCGGTTGTTCATCCGGTTGTGGATCAGTGCCGGACGCGGACGACGAGTTTGCCGGTGGCGCGGTCGTGTTCCATGTCGTCGTGGGCCTGCCGGACCTGCTCCAGGCCGTCGTAGACGCGGTCCACCGGGAAGGCCGGCTGCCCGGCGGCGACCGCGTCCAGGATTTCCTGGAACGCCTCGCGGGGCAGGTCGGCGGCGTCGCCGAAGTAGCCGGCCAGGCGGACGCCTCGCGGCAGGTACTCGTTCGGGGAGAAGTCGCGGATCGAGTACTGGTTGGACAGGCTGCCGGAGAAGCAGGCCGTGCCGTGCACGCGGACCGCGCGCAGGGTGTCGGGCAGGGTCGGGGTGCCGACGAGGTCGATGGCGGCGTCGACGCCGTCCGGGTAGAGCTCGCGCACGGCGGGGGCGACTTCGCCGGTGTCGAGCAGCGGGTGGGTGACGCCGTGTTCCTTCAGAAGAGTGAGACGGTCCGGCTGTCGGGTGGTGGACAGCACCGTGGCGCCGCGCCAGGCGGCCAGCGCGGCGGCGGCCAGCCCGACCGAGGAGGTGCCGCCGCGGATCAGGACGGTCTGGCCCGGTTGCAGGTCCAGGCCGACGGTGAGCGAGCCGTAGGCGGTCTGCACCATCTCCGGCAGGGCGCCGAGAGTCTCCCAGGGCAGATCGGTGTGGACCGGGATGACCTGGGCCAGCGGTACCGAGGTGTATTCGGCGTAGCCTCCGTCGTACGTGCGGCCCATGTCGCCCATCATCGCGACGACCTTCTGCCCGGGCACCAGCCCGCTGCCGGGCGGGGCCGCGTCAACGGTGCCGACGGCCTCGATCCCCGGCACGCGCGGGAAGCTGACGCCCACGCTGACCCCCAGCCGGAGCTTGAGCTCGGACCGGTTCAGGCCGAACGCCTCGACCCGGATGCGGACCCAGCCGTCCCGCTCGGGCGGCAGCGGGAGCGTGGTCACCTGCAGATTGTCCACGGGGCCGGGGCCGGAGAGTCGAACAGCGCGCATGGTGGACGGCCGTGTCATGGACCTGCCTTCTTCCTGGAGCGGGGGAGAGCCGATCGGTGCTGTCAACACGCAGCGACGGCGGCTTCATTCCCTGCTCGTCCGGGCGAAAGACATCAGGCGGCCTGCCGGTGAGACAGGCCTCCTGTTGCAGACACTTCTGTCGGTATATCGCGGCTCTTCTCGCCCCTGCCGCGACGACCGCTCCGACGTTACGCCTCGGCGGTCACGAAGTCCTCGGCGAGTCCGAAGAACTCCTGCGGGTTCTCGATCACCAGGGCGCGGATGTCCACGCCCTCGTTGGTCTCGTTGCGCACGAACGGCTCGATCGGCCGGTCGGTGTCCGGGCTGACGAAGTACATCACCGACTTGCGTTCCGGGTGCTGGTGGTTGCGGACCTGGTGGAAGAAGGGCTGCACCCGGCCGCCGGTCATCAGCGTCATCACGCTGCCGGGCATCACGAGCACCTCGTCCGGGGCCAGGTCGAACGACTTCGGGTTGCCGCCGAAGACGCCTTCGAGGCCCTCCTCGCTGGTCGAGATCACGGTCAGCAGGACCGCGTCCTCGTGCTCCAGCTGGAGCAGCTCGCGGTCGGTCGGCTCGGCGAAGGAGTTGACCTGGAGGACCGAGGCGCTCTCGTAGGAGAGTTCGTGCTCGTATTCGTAGTACTGGCACATGGCGTTGACCACGTCGTCGGTGATCTTGGCCGCGACCACGCGGTAGGCCTCGGCGGCGTCGAGGTAGGAGTCGATCTCCTCCCGGTGCGGCAGGCTCTCGCGGCGGCGCTTCCAGTACAGGAACGAGTCGTTGAGGTCGGGTTTGTCCGGGGAGCCGGCGTGGGCGTAGCCGTGCGGGCGGTACCCGGAGACCCGGTTCGGCACGCTGTAGCGCAGTTTGCGGTCCGTTTCGAGCGCGAAGAATTCACAGGATTCTCGGTACAGCTCCGCCAGTCGGCGGGCCTCGTCGAGGTCCAGTCGGACGATGGCGTAACCATCCGAAAGGATCCGAGAAAAAGCCGTCGTCGATGATCCTTGTGAGTTCTCTGCGCTCATGTCCAGAAATCCTAGCACCGCAGAAGCCATGAATGTGCCAGTTGACACAACTTCTGCACAGGCGTGACCTGCGGGAATGACGAAACAGGTGTTTGGCTTAGCTTATTAAAGCATCTGCGGTATACCCAGGGGGTGGATTTGTTCCGCGGGGCTGGCGCGGCAGGGGTCTGACGTTCGCCGGGCGGGGTCGGGCGCCGGTCTTTCCCGGCGATCAGGGGTCGTCGGAGTCAACCGAACGGTCGGCCCGCGGCTACTGCTCCTGGGGCGGACGGGGCGGATGCGGCGGGTGGGGCCGGCGGCGCAGCTGGGGCGGGATCGCCGGGGCGGCCCGGAGCCAGATCGAGATGGTGAAGTTGCCGTTCTCGCCGACCACCTCGGCCTGGATCAAGGTGTCCTCGCGCACGAGCGGGGCGCAGGCCTCCGGCACGGCCGGCTCGTCCCCGGGCCGGCCGAGCGGGTCCAGCGGCCGGATCAGGCTGACCGACTCGACCCGGGCCACCGCGCCCGTAGCAGAACCCGTACGCATCGCGGCGGGCGCGCCGGAGGGGTCGCGCTCGGCTTGGCCCGAAGACCGCCCGAGGTTGCGGCGCCGGGCCGCCGCGCGCGGGCCGCCGGACCGGTCCACCCGGACCACCCAGGCCGTCGCGGCCAGCAGGACGAGCGCGGCGATCAGGTAGCCGAGCCACCGGACCGACACCACCGAGGCGGCGGCGAAACCCATGATCGGGAAGACCTGGATCAGCTGCAGTCCCAGTGAATAGCGGTCGAGCGTGTTGGCCATGCGTTCGCGCCGGCTCGACGTTCCGGCCGCGCTTCCGGCCGGCCCGGCCCCCTCGCGTGCGGCGCCCGAACTGGTCTGCCCGGCCCGCCCGGGCCGCACGATCTTACGATCGGCCACGGCGATCACCTCGCTCTCCCCGGCGCCGCCGCTCTGACGCCGGTCCTGATCTCCTCCACGGATGGTGCGGTACGGGTCGCGCGGTGCACGCGGGTCGAACACGTCGAGCGGGCCGAGCGGGTCGATCCGCTCGAACCCGGCGTCTCGGCGGCGGGCGGATCCGGCCGGCCCCGGGTGGCCGGCCTGCCGGGCGCGCCGGGCCCGCCGGCAGGCCGGGCAGTGCCGGCGGTCGCCGGCCCGTCCGGGCTGACTGCCGCGAGTGCCCTGGCTGTCGCAGATCATGGTTTCACCGTTCTCTGCGGTTCTCCCGCGTCGTCGAGAGTTGATGTGGTGTTCCACATCCGCTTCGGGTTAGTCTCAGCAAGGGGACTCATACCCACCCGGCATGCGCGACAACACGCCCCGGGTATCCCTACTACCGGGGGCGCTACCGAGAAGAGCCTCGCACGGGACGCGTTCCGACACCGGCTTGCACAGGGAGCAATCACATGGCTTCAGCAGGGCGCGAAATCAAGTTTCAAGAGACCTTGAAAGACCTGCTCGAACGGTCCAGGTCGACTGTGACGCACAAAAAACTCGGCTCGGCGATCGGCGTGAGCAGCACAACCGTCTCGCACTACGTCAACGGTCGCATCCATCCCAGCTTCGACGCGCTGGTCGGCATCGCCGCGTTCTTCAACGTGACCCTGGACTATCTGGTGTTCGGCGAGCGCACGCAGAGCCGGGCGTCGCAGGACACGCAGAGCCTGCGGGCCGAGGTGCAGCGGGCGCTGACCGACTCCAACAGCTACAACGGCCGCCAGCGGGACCTGATCGTACGGGTGAACCGGCAGCTGCACAAGGAGGTGGACCGGGTCGCCCGCAGCCTGCTGGACGACCGGGAGAACTTCGGCCCGGCCGGGTTCTTCAGCGACTCGGAGGCGATGGCGATCGAGGGCTGCGCCCTGCACACCAAGATCATGATCCAGAACTCCCCGGCCGACATCGACCTGGACGAGCTCGGCAACGCCACCCCAGGCGACTATTTCAACACCCTGACCGACAACATCAGTGCGGGCCGCACGTACCAGTACATCTTCTACGGTAAGCGGTCCGTGTACTCCTCCTACGCGCAGATCTACCGCGAACTGCTCAGCCGCGCCGACATCCCGCTGGGGATCGTGCACGAGAACCTGGAGTTCCGGGTGATGGAGTCCGAGCTGCCGGCCGCGGTCGTCATCCACGACATCGACACCGCGCTGCTGGAACGGCGCGAACCGGTCCTGTGGGAACGCTTCCGGGACAACGGCATAGTCAACGGAACCCTTGCCTACACGGCGATCCGGCACCAGGACGCGCTCGGCGGCGTGGTCCTGTACGGAGGCTACTTCGAGTCGGCGCTGCGGATGTTCAAACGGGACTGGGAGGCCGCCAAGGTCCTGTGAGGCCTCTGATGCACAATGCCCGCCGACCGGTCCGGCGGCCGGCGCGGGCACCTGCCGCGTCGACCGCCGAGCCGGCCCGGGGCCGGCTCGGCTGCCGGACGGATTGTTGTTCTGATACGTCTGCATCGCCGTGTAGTACGTATTCGCAGCTGAGTACGCAGAGGTGAAAGAACTGTTGGCGGCACTCATGAAATGAATGAACCGGCCGCTGATCTGCCCCGTGAGCGCCTTCGCGGTCAGGCCCTCGAAGTTCCCGCTGTCCGCGGTCCCGAGGATGCCCTGCGTGCACACCATCCCAAGCGCGGCGCGGGCCGCACCGGCTTCGTCCCCGGTTCCGACGGCGACGTCCTGGGCACGGAGCTCGGCCCGCGCGCGTTCGGCATGGCCATGGTCGGGTTCTACAACGCCTGGCAGAGCCCGCCGTCCAACGCCGGCGACCAGATCAAGAAGCTCTCGGCCACCTTCAAGGGCGTGGCCCAGGCCTATTTCGACGCCGACGCCTCCTCGGTGGGCGCCGTCAACGCCGGCATAGCCATCGACGCCCGCAACTCCCCCTCCTCACCATCCCAACTTTCCTCGCCACCCCCATCGGCCCAAGAACCCAGCACCCCCACCACAACCGGGCACAGTTCCGGCCGAGCCGCGACCGCCGCGACCGGAATCGACGACCGCGGCGCAGCCATGTCCGCGCGATCCGCCACCCACGTCCGCACGTCCCCGGCCACCGCCCGCCATGGCCCCGCCGGAGCCGGAATATCCAACCCCGCCAATCAAACCGACGCCTCGTCAGCAGACGCCGCAACCGCCTACGGCCACCACGCATGCCCACGTCCGGCCGAGTCCAGAGCGAGGATCGCGTCACGTCCCGTCGCACCGTCGGCCAACAACGCCGCCACCCCGGGCGCCAACCGCCTCCGCCGCGACGGAAGCCAACTGCGCACACCACCGACCATCCGCCCGATCCGCCGCTGAGTCCCACCCATGCTCAGCACGAAAACCAAGCCGATCAACAACAATACGACAAGCACGAACAGCACCCAGACCATCACCGACGACGACGCCACCGGACGCGGCAGAGCCACCTGCTGCCCCGCACTCCCACACGGCTCCAGCGCGACCCCCGCGCCGGTGGCCGACAGGCAGAGACCGTTGATCCGCAACGACGATCCGGCCCACGTCCACTGCTGACCAGCACTCCCATCGCACGACGAGAGCACCACGGTCGCCCCCGCCGCTCGCGAGTCACCCACATCCTGAAGACACTTGACCACCGGCGCCGACGCACCAGCCGAAGCCGTCGCCGGCCCGTCAGCCGACGCGGCATCGGCCAGACCGCCCATCACCCCCCCAGCAAATCCCCGCCAAAACAGTTGACAATGAGATAGTAAACATTTGTTGAATAAGTGACCGGAACGAGATACCACGACGTCCGCGCCCCGCAAAGAACCCTGATCTGCTCATCGGCGCCAATCATCGCCCATTGCGCGCCGGCTGAGAAGCCGGGGCCGGAAAACGCCGCCGGAACAACAAATTTCCGCCAAAGCAGCGTGATTCCCGGACGGCTCGGAGCGCTATGCTGCCCTCGGCCGACTGCCCCGCAGCGCGCGGCCTGACCAAGGCATGTGCGACGTAGGACCCGAGGAGAAGAGGACCGTCCGTGGGAGATCACCGACAGGACCCCACTGTTCGCGAGCCGGGTCGCTCCAAGATCCGGATCACCGCGCTGGCCATGGCCGTCACCGGCATCTCCGCGGCCGCCATCGGCGCCGGCGCGGCGATGACCGGCCACCCGTCCGCCGACGGCCCGGTCCAGGTGAGCATCGCCGTGGCCGGAGCGACCGACACACCCGGCGCCCTGATCCCGGTCCTGACCACCGACCCCTCGGCCGCGCCCCCGCCCGGCCAGTCCCTCGGAACGACCACGGCCCCGGCCGGCCAGTCCCCTTCCGGCACCGGCCAACCCGGCGCACCGACCACCGGCGCCTCGCCGGTGGGCTCCAATCCGGCCCCCGGCCAGTCCCCCATCGCCACCACACCCGCCGGCCAACCGCAGAAGCCGGTCACCCCGCCCTCGCCGACCGGCAAGCCCGTGAACATCGGCGGCCAACTCACCTGCTCCTCCGGCAATTCGATCGAAGGCGTCTGGGTGTCCGCGGCCACCGGGTCCGGCTACGCCCCGTGGGAGGGTGCGTCCAACAACGTGGACAAGTACTGGTACACGCTGCCCGTATCAGAGCCCTACTCCATCCACGTGGGCTGCGGCGGCACTCCCCAATCCTGGGCGGTGGCCTGCATCGGCCCCCAAGTCACCCAGCCCGCCGACTCCTTCGAGTGCTACGACGTCAAAGGCGCGGCCGGCTACGGCACCTGCAAGGTCAAGTAGCGCTGCTCAAACGGGCAGACTTCCCCGGCCCAGCCGACTGTAGCATCGCCCCCGTGGACCTCAGTCCGCAGAGCGTGCCTCCCACTCTCGTGACGTTTCGGCTCAGCAACTGCACCATCGCCCAGGACGTCTTCACCCGCACGGTCCTGTCCTTGGCCCAGGACGGCTGGCTGGAGATCCTCCCCCAAGACCAGAACCATCCAGGCCCGGGCTCCCCAACCCTGGTCCGCATAGCCCGGGACCGGACTGGGACCGGCTCTCCGCCCTGGAAGGCCTGGCCTTCGAACGGATCCGAACCGCCATGCGCGACCAGCCCGCGACCCCGCTCTCCGTCCTCACCAGCAACGACGGACAGGACGAGTCCTGGTCGCCGAGATTCAACCAAGCAGTAATAGACGCCGCCAGAGCCCAGATCCTGGCCGACTTCCGGATCCACCCGGCCTTCGCGGGACCGCTCAACAGCCTCATCACGATCGCCGCCGGCGCCGCCATCGCCGTCACCGCGCACGTCTAACGCTGGCCGGGCAACCCGATCGAGTTCGCCGTCGTGGTCCTCTTCTCAGTCGGCTTCGTCGGCCGCCGCATCATCAAACCCTTCACCCGCATGCTCCCGGCTCCTCGAGGCCGAGCAGTAGCCGCCTGGGGGCGCGAACACGGCTCCGGCCTAGGCGGCGCCGTCCTCAACGACCGCCCCGCCCTCACCCAGGCCTACGCCGCACCCACCGGAATCGGCGCCGTGAGCTCAGCTGTCGTGCTGGCGCTGTCCTTGGCCACCGGCGCCAGTGCCAGCGCTGGCGGTTTCAGCAACGCCTGGAACAACAGCAATTCGGTCAACCAGTGCCTCGCTCTCGCCAGCAGCAAGCTCGGAAACGCCACCGTCATGTGGACGTGTGACAACGAGAGCGGCCAGAAGTGGCAGCCGGCCGACAACAGCCGGGGCGACCTCATCCAGAACGGAGTGCAGGACGCGTGTCTGGACGGCATGGGCTACGGCCAAGGTAACCACGTGTACGTAGAACCCTGCAACGGCGGCTTGAGCCAGGAATGGCTTCCCGTCTTGATAGGTTCGAACAACTACATCGAATGGGAGAACGTCGCCACCAGCCTGTGCCTGAGTGTCGCCGGCGGCTCGACGGCGAACGGCGCGACCGTCATCACCTGGAAGTGCCAGGACACCGCCGACCAGCAGTGGGGCGGCTCGCTGGCCATCTGACCGGGCATGGTACCGCAGGTGCCGGCGGCGGCTGCGCCGACACCAGCGGTACCACCCGGGAAAGGCTCACTGCGCAACGAGCCCGCCCGGCCCGGACACCCCGCGCGAGATCGACCGGGCCACCGCGATCACCGCCGGGGTCAGGATCGCCGCCTCGATCTTCGCCGAGCGGGTGACCACCGAGATGGCGCCCACGACTGCCCGGTGCCGGTCCACGATCGCGGCGGCCACGGAGGTCATCGGCTCCGGCTGCGGCCTGCTGACGATCGCGACCCCGTCCCGGCGCACCCCGGCGAGCCTGGTCCGCAGGTCGTGCGCCGAGATCCGGATGCTCTCCGGCAACTGCACCAGGTCCCCGGCCGCGATCTCCTCCTGCACGTCGGCCGGGGCGTGCGCGAGCAGCGCGAGCCCGACCCCGGTCGAGTGCAGTGGCATCCGCCCGCCGACCCGGTACATCACCCGGCCCGCGCCGCGCGCCGAGAGCCGCTCGACCAGCACCGCTTCGTGCCCGTCCCGCACGGCCAGCAGAACGTGCTGCCCGGTGGCGTGGTGCAGGTCCTCCATGAACGGCAGCGCCGTCTCCCGCAGCCCGTGCCCGCGCGGCGCGAGCGACGCGACCTCCAGTAACCGCAGACCGATCACGTAGTCCCCGCTCTCGGCCCGCTCCAGCGCCCCGAGTTCGACCAGCTTGTGCGCGAGCCGCGAGGCGGTGGCCTTGGGCAACGACGCCCGCGCGGCGAGCGAGGTCAACGGCAGGGAGGCCGTCGCCGGGCCGAAACAGGAGAGTATCCGGAACGCCCGGTCGAGCACCGGCTCGCCGTGCTCCGGCCGCCGCCCCCGCACCTGCGGACCCCGCGCGCTTTCCGTGCCCTCCACATTGCCCGCATCATCCGCACCTGCGTCCGCCACTCGTCCCGCCTCCTTTTCCCATCCCCACCCACTCTCCGGCTGTTCCAACCAATGGAACCACGGGTGCCGGACCTCGACCGCCAGGCCGAGGATCTGTGTCGTGAATGTTTCGCACCCGACCCGAACCGACCGGACCACCGTGCTGATCGCCGGTGGCGGCCCGGCGGGCCTGGCCGCGGCCGCCGAACTCGGCCTGCGCGGCGTGGACTGCCTCCTGCTCGAACCGCGGGCCGAGGTCTCCCACCGTCGGCCCCGGGCCAAGACCACCAGCGTGCGCACCATGGAGCACCTGCGCCGCTGGGGCGTCGCCGGCGCCCTGCGGGCCGCCGCGCCGCTGCCGGTGGCCTGGTCCCAGCGGGTCACCTTCTGCCACTCGCTGACCGGGGCCCGGATCACCGACTTCGAGAACGCCTTCGGCCTGACCACCGACCGCGACGAGCGTTTCGCCGAGGCCGGGCAGCAGGTTCCGCAGCCGGTGGTCGAACAGGTCCTGCGAGACCATCTCAGCACGCTGCCGAACGTCGAACTCCGCCTCGGCCACAGCGCCGGCGCCCTCACCCAGGACGACGACGGCGTCACGGTCACCGTGCACACGACCGGCGACCCGGCCGACGGCGAGACCACCTACACCATCCGCGCCGCCTATCTCCTCGGCTGCGACGGCGCCGCCGGCCCGGTCCGCGAGCAGATCGGCGCGCAATACGTCGGCCGGCTCGACCCCCGGCCCAACTGCAACCTGGTCTTCCACGCCCCCGGCCTGGATCCGCAGCTCGGCCCGGCCGTGCAGTACTGGGTGGTCGGCGACCGCACCAGCGGCCTGGTCGGGCGGCTGGACCTGCACGGCACCTGGTGGGCCGTCATCCCCGGGATCGAGGCCGAGTACGGCCGCGAGCACGCCTCCGAGCTGATCACCGACCTGGTCGGCGCCGAGGTCGAGCACACCGTGCTGGCCTCGGACCCGTGGACCGCCCGGATGCTGGTGGCCGACGCGTTCCGGGACCGCCGGGTCTTCCTGGTCGGCGAGAGCGCGCACGTCAATCCGCCCTGGGGCGGCCACGGCTTCAACACCTGCGTCGGCGACGCGGTCAACCTGGGCTGGAAGATCGCCGCGGTCGAGCAGGGCTGGGCCCCGCCGCAGCTGCTCGACAGCTACGAGCCGGAACGGCGCGACGTGGTCGAGCAGACCGTGGCCAGCGCCGAGTCCAACATGCGCGCCCTGGCCGGGGACCTGCCCCGGGACCAGGACGCGATCCAGCGGCTGAAGCGAGCCGAATTCCACAGCCTGGGCCTGGTTCTCGGGTATACGTACGCTCACTCGCCGATCATCCAGCCCTGCGACACCCTCAACGGCTCACCGGTCGCGACCATCACCAACACAGACATCGCCTACACAGCCGACGTCACCGGCTACCAGCCGACCACAGCCCCCGGCTGCCGCCTGCCGCACGCCTGGCTCCCCGACGGCTCCTCCCTCTACGACCACCTCGGCCCCGGCTTCACCCTCCTCGGCCCCGAGCACCCCGGCACGGCCGACCTGCTCGCCCGCGCCCGCCGCCACGGCATCCCGCTCACCGTGTACACCGCGCCCGCGTCCTACCCCTGGCACCGCGAGTTCCTGCTCGTCCGCCCGGACCAGCACGTCGCCGGGCGGGCCCAGGACCCCGCCGACCTCGATCTCGACCAGGCCACCGGCCGCAGCCTCACCCGCACCACGACTGTCGGCGCACCCGCGAAGGAGACACCATGAGCACCACCACCCTCACGAACGTCCGCGTCTTCGACGACACCGAGTTCCTCCCACCGGGCAGCGTCGTCATCGAGTCCGGCCTGATCACCGCGGTCACCGCCTACCCGGCCGCGGTCGAACTCCCGGCCGACTCGACCGTGATCGACTGCGAGGGCCGCTTCCTGCTGCCCGGTCTCATCGACGCGCACGTCCACCTGCACGGCCCGCAGACCCTCGGCCAGCTCGCCGACTACGGCGTGACCACCGCCTTCGACATGGCCTCCGCGCCGCCGGCGTTCGTCGACTCGCTGCGGCACGTGCCGGGCGTGACCGACATCCTCAGCGCCGGCACGCCCGCCATCGCGCCGGGCAGCACGCACTCGCACATCCCGGTCCTCGGCCGGCGCGGCCTGGTCACCGGCCCCGACCAGGCGGCCGGTTTCGTCGCCGACCGGATCGCCGAAGGCTCGGACTACCTCAAGATCGTGATCGGCAACCCGGGGCCCAGCCACGACAAAGCCACCCTCGAAGCCCTGGTCGGCGCCGCGCACGAGCACGGCAAGACCGTCGTCGCGCACGCCTCCAGCTACCTCTCGGTCCAGCTGGCCCTGGACGCCGGGGTCGACGTGCTCACCCACGTCCCGCTCGACCGCGCGCTCGACCAGGAGATCGCCCGCCGCGCCGCCGCCGAGGGCCGGATCGTGATCCCGACCCTGGCCATGATGGAAGGCATCGTGGAGCAGTCCGCGCCGCCCGGAGCCACCTACGCCGCCTCCCGGCAGAGCGTGGCCGAGCTGCACCGGGCCGGCGTGCCGATCCTGGCCGGCACCGACGCCAATGCCGCGCCCGGCGTCCCGGCGGCGGTCCGGCACGGCGAGAGCCTGCACCGCGAACTGGAACTCCTGGTCGTGGCGGGACTCGACCCGCTGGAGGCGCTGCGGGCGGCCACCTCGCTGCCGGCCCGCTACTTCGCCCTGCCCGACCGCGGCGCCATCACGCCCGGACTGCGCGCCGACCTGCTCCTGCTGGACGCGGACCCGCTGCTCGACATCCGCGCCACCCGCTCGCTGCGCCGGGTCTGGTTCGCCGGGGTCGAGCGCACACCCGCCACCGCATAGCCGGGCCGCCACCACCATCACAAAGGAGTGAGGTAACCACCATGAGCCTGCACGGACTGCGCTCGGTCACGATCGGCGTGCCGAACGTCGAGCAGACCGCCGCCTACTACGCCGAATTCGGCCTGGCCCCGGAGGCCGACGGCTGGTTCAGCACCCGCGATGCCGGCCGTCAGCTGCGCATCACGTACGCGCCGACCCGCAGGCTGCTCGACCTGCGGGTCGGCGCGGACGACGCCGACGACCTGCACCGGGCCGCGTCCGCGCTGTCCCGCCTGGGCATCGCGCAGACCTGGCAGAGGGACTCCCTCGAAGCGGTCGAACCGGTCACCGGGGTACGCGTCCACCTGGACGTGGCGCCGCGCCTGAAGCAGCAGCCGCTCCCGGCCACGCCCTACAACGGCCCCGGCCGGTTCGAGCGCCAGGACGGCCGGGCCCCGGGCGTCCAGCGCGAAGGCCGGGTCCGCCCCCGCAAACTCGGCCACGCGGTCCTCGGCAGCACGGACTACCGGACCACGATGGCGTTCTTCGTGGACGGCCTCGGTTTCAAGGTCAGCGACCGGATCAAGGACGTGGCCGCGTTCATGCGCTGCTCCACGGACCATCACAATGTCCTAGTCCTGGCGGCTCCGGTGAACTTCCTGCACCACACGTCCTGGCAGGTGGACGACATCGACGACGTGGGCCGCGGCGCGCACGCCATGCTGGAGAACAACCCGGAACGCCACGTCTGGGGCCTGGGCCGGCACTATGCGGGCTCGAACTTCTTCTGGTATCTCAAAGATCCGGCCGGCAACTTCTCGGAGTACTACTCCGACATGGACTGCGTGGTCGAGGACCAGCTGTGGACCCCGGAAGACCTGGAGGGCGCCAAGGGCCTGTTCGCCTGGGGCCCGCCCCCGCCGCCGTCCTTCCTGCACCCCGACGACCTCGCGGCGATGATGACCGGAGCGCACGCACCGCGCTGAGGGACGGCCACCGCCCCCGCGAGCGGCCGTCCGTCCACACCCGTGCCCGAGCCCTCACTCCGTGGCGACTCGGCCCGTGGACGGACGGCCCTCTTCGTTCTTCACTACACCGCCTTCCCTGCTACGCCATCAGCTCCCTCACACCGCTCTCCGCTCCCTACGCCGCCGCGCTCTTTCCGTTCCCCCGCGCCAGATCCCGGGCCAACGCCCGCCCGGCCGCCCGCCCGGAGAAGATGCACCCGCCGAGGAACGTCCCCTCCAACGCGTTGTACCCGTGCACCCCGCCCCCGCCGAACCCGGCCACCTCACCCGCGGCGTACAAACCGGGCAACGGCGCCCCATCCGCCCGCAGCACCTGCGAATCAAGGTTCGTCTGCAACCCGCCGAGCGTCTTACGAGTCAGGATATTGAGCCGCACCGCGATCAACGGCCCGTGCGTCGGATCCAGGATCCGGTGCGGCTTGGCCACCCGGGCCAACCGGTCGCCGAGGAACCGCCGCGCGTTCGCGACCGCCATCAACTGCAGATCCTTGGAGAACCGGTTGGCCACCTCCCGATCCCGCGCGACGATCTGCTCCTCGATCCGCGCGTAATCCAGCTGGGGCCCGCGGGCGATCGCGTTCATCCCTTCGACCAGCTTCGCCAGGCTGCTCGCGACCACGAAGTCGACCCCGTGCTGCTTGAACGCCTCCACCGGCCCCGGCGCACCGGTCGCCCGCCGGGTGGCCAGCGTGAGCTTGAGGTCCTTCCCGGTGATATCCGGGTTCTGCTCCGACCCGGACAGCGCGAACTCCTTCTCGATGATGGTCTGCGTGAGAATGAACCACGAATAGTCGTAGCCGGTACTCAGAATCGCCTTCATCGACTGGTTGGTGTCACACCCGGGAAAGTTCGGCGGCGCCAACCGCTCCCCCTTAGCATCAAACCACAGCGACGAAGGCCCAGGCAGGATCCTGATGGCATGATCGGGCCAGATCGGATCCCAGTTGTTGATCCCCTCGGTGTAGTTCCACATCCGGTCCCGGTTCACGATCCGCCCCCCGGCCTCCTCCGTGATCGCCAGCATCCGCCCGTCCACATGCGCGGGCACGCCGGAGATGAGCGTCTGCGGACACGGCCCATACCGCTCGACCGGCCAACTCTTACGGATCAGCTCATGATTGTGCCCAATCCCCCCGGACGTGACGACCACAGCCTTCGCCCGCAACTCGAACTCGTCCACCCGCTCCCGCGAAGACGCCTTGCCCCGCGCCAGATCCGACGCCTCCAGCACCCCACCGCGCACCCCGACCACGGCGCCGTCCTCCACGATCAGCTCGTCGACCTGGTGCCGGAACTTGAACGTGACCATCCCCCGCTGCTCGGCCGCGACCACCGGCTCGGCGAACACCCGCACCACCTCGGGCCCGGTCCCCCAGGTCAGATGGAACCGAGGCACGGAATTGCCGTGCCCACCAGCCGTCCCACCACCACGCTCGGCCCACCCGACAACCGGGGTGACCCGCAACCCCAGGTCGTACAGATACTGCCGCTTCTCAGTAGCCGCGAACCGCACATACGCCCGAGCCCACTGCCGCCCCCAGTGATCCTCGTCCTCCCGATCGAACCCGGCCGACCCGAACCAGTCCTGCAACGCCAACTCATAGGAGTCCTTGATCCCAAGCCGCCGCTGCTCCGGACTGTCCACGAAGAACAGCCCGCCCAGCGACCAGAACGCCTGCCCACCCAGGTTGGCCCGATTCTCCTGATCCAGCACGAGCACCCGCCGCCCGCCCCTGACCAGCTCATACGTGGCAACAAGCCCGGCAAGCCCGGCCCCCACGACGATGACGTCGGGTTGATCAGTCACAGCCACCCTCATTCCTGTGCGCGAAGCAGTCACACCCTGGACTAGCACGCCGAAGCGCCAGATAAAACATACATCTTGACCTCAACCCCCTACCCGAATCCCACCCCAACACCCCCAAACACCCCACCACCCCACCACCCCACCACCATCCCACCGCAACACACCATCCCGCCCCACCACCCTCCCTCCCCTCGTGGCCGACCAACTCCCCCTCCCCCGACCACGTCCAAACTTCCACCCCTCAGCCCAACCCAAGCCTCACCCGACCCCCCACCCAAGTCGACCACCGCAGCAAACCGTGGTGATTTTCTCGCGTATACGAACCCGACAACCCCCTGACCCAGCGCGGAAAATCACCACGGGCCGCCTTTGACTTAAACCCGACCCCGGCCGACCCACCACCCAACCCACACCTCCCCACCCGACACAACCCCCCACCCCACCAGCCTCATCCGTACTCACATATACGTGCCGTTCTATACCAGGATTTGAGCTTGTCGTTTCACCACCACGGGTATTCACCCACGTGTAATCGGTGTGACCGCCGCGGGTCATCGGTGATCTGGGCGCCATGGGCACCTGCGAGCGTGTCACGTATCGCACCACCCTGTCTTTTCGGCTCCCCACCCCCGGAGGCCCCGCCATGCCCCTTGCCCGTCGAGCCCCGCTAGCCCGGCGAACCCCCCACGTCCGCCGAGCCGCCCCCGCCACCCGACGCGCCTGCCTAGCCCTGGCCACCGTGACCGCCGCAGTAGGCGCCGCACTGGCCCCGCTGCCCGCGCACGCCGCGGGCACGTACTCGCTCCTGATCCTGCCCGACCAGGGCGAGTCGGCGATCTACAGCTTCATCAACTCGGCCAAGAGCTCGATCGACGTGACCATGTACGAACTGCGCGACACCACGGTCGAGAACGACCTGATCGCCCGGGAGAAGGCCGGCGTCACGGTCCGGGTGATCCTGGACGGCGCGCAGACCTCGGTGAACTCGGCCGCCTACAGCGCGCTCCAGGCCGGCGGCGTGGGCGTGACGTACTCCTCCTCCGCCTTCACCTACACCCACCAGAAGACGATCACCGTCGACGACACCGAGTCCTACATATCGACCGGCAACCTCGACACCACGTACTACAGCACCTCCCGCGACTACGGGGTCTTCGACACCGACGCGGCCGACGTCTCGGCCGTGGTCGCGGTCTTCAACGCCGACTACGCCAAGACCTCGATCACCCCCGGCGACGGCGACGACCTGACCTGGTCGCCGACCGACTCCCAGTCCCACCTGCTGGCCCTGATCAACGGCGCGCAGCACTCGCTCGACATCGAAGAGGAAGAGTTCGAAGACACCACGCTGATCAACGCGATCGTCGCCGACGAGAAGCGCGGCGTGACCGTACGGGCCGTGCTGGAGAACGAGTCCTCGGCCTACAACTCGGAGATCAGCGAGATCACCGCGGCCGGCGGCACCGTCACCACCTACACCTCGTCGACCGGTTTCTACATCCACGCCAAGGCGATCGTCGCGGATTACGGCACGTCCACCGCGAAGGTCTTCCTCGGTTCGGAGAACTTCTCCGACAACTCGCTGAGCAACAACCGCGAACTCGGCCTGATCATCAACGACTCCGGCGTGTTGAGCGGCGTCGAGTCGACGTTCGTCGCCGACTTCACCAAGACCGCCAGCGGCGTCGTGACCGTCACCAACCCGGGTGCCCAGACCAGTACGGTCAACACCGCTGCCAGCCTGCAGATCCAGGCCGGTGACACCGCGGGCGGCACGTTGTCGTACTCTGCGACCGGCCTGCCCGCCGGACTGTCGATCAGTTCCGCCACCGGCCTGATCTCCGGCACGCCGACCACCACCGGCACGTCCACGGTCACCGTCACCGCCAAGGACAGCACCGGACCGACCGGAAGCACGTCGTTCTCCTGGACCGTCAACCCGGCGTCCGGCGGCGGCGGCTGCACCGCGGCGCAACTGCTCGGCAACCCCGGCTTCGAGACCGGGACCGCGACGCCCTGGACCGCCTGCTCCGGCGTGATCGCCGACAGCAGCAAGGAACCGCCGCACACCGGCACCTGGGACGCCTGGCTCGACGGCTACGGCACCACCCACACCTCCACCCTCTCGCAGGCCATCACCCTGCCTAGTACCTGCTCCACCTACCAGTTCAGCTACTGGCTGCACGTAGACACGGCCGAGACCAGCACCACGACCGCGTACGACACCCTCACCATCCAGGTCCTCAACAGTTCCGGGACCGTACTGGGCACCGTGGGTACGTACTCGAACCTCAACCACAACACCGGTTACACCCAGCACACCTTCAGCCTGGCCGCCTACGCAGGCCAGACCGTCACCCTGAAGTTCACCGGTACCGAGGACTACACCAAGCAGACCTCGTTCGTGGTCGACGACACTGCCATCAACGTCAGCTAGTCCGCCCCCGCACGACAGGTGCCCGCCCCTACAGCACGCGTGGGCGGGCATTCACATATCGACCTCTGTCTGAATGCAGCTGTCTGGATGCAGCGCCGTCAGTAAGGGCCGAACCCATTCCGCATCCCGTATTGCTGATCTATCGGGATACCTATGCTCAGACCGTTCGTAGAACCACGACTGCTCGCATCAACCGCTTTGATAGTGCGCACAGACAAGCGCACGATCGACCGGGCGATGCGGTCTGGTTCGGCCTCTTCCTGAGTTCGACGTTCAGCGAACCCGGAAAGGCGCCTCCTCGCCGACCGGGCCTTCCACCAGCCCACGTGGACCCGGGTCAGCCTGGCCGCGTCGGCGAGCAGGGCGAAGACCTCGTCCTCGATACCGGCCTGCGCCTTCCCCGCGGCGGCCGCCCGGAACCGCGCGACGGCCTCGTCCGCCCGCCCGCGGTCCACGATGTGCACACGATGGCCGGAGTCGTAGAGCCGCCGGGGCAAGGACTCGGTCCGCAGCACCCCGGCAGCCGTCAACGACTCCACATAGCTATTCGAACCGGACATCGACCGGCCGTTCACTATCCAGGCCGTGACGGCCGTCTGCCGCGACGTCCGGCCCACCGCTTTCAGGCAGGCGTCCAGCATCGGGTCCGCTTCCCCGGAACGTCGCGCCCGCGTGGCGACCAGATGCGGCCCGTCCATGCCGACGCACCCGTCCAACGCCAACTCGGCCAACTCCGCAGCGGACAATGCCACGGTCAGCAGGAGGCGATCGCGAATGACGCCCTTCCTGTCATTTATGGCCAGCAATACCAAATCATCCCCCATACCCATGCTCACCACGATACGACTGGTCCCAGGCTATGTCACCATTCTGTCAGCGGCCCGCCCACCGAGCCGGCGCACCACGTACCAGCATGTTGCTGGTCGCGGAACGACGCCAGCCCCGCGCTCGCGAGCCTCCACGCGCAGTCGGCCGTCCCCGGACGAAACGAAGTTATCCACAGGTGTACTCTCTTCGTCGTTTGACCATTGCCCGAAGTGGTTATCCTGGCAGCGGCTGTCACGTCATCACGGAAGGGGGAAGCGTGGCCACGAAGGCGTCGTCCGACGAACCGACCGAACATCCCGCAGAGTACGCGGTGGAACCGGACCCTCCGGCAGAACCTGCCGCGGAGCTCCCGGCCGTCCTCCCAGCCGTACTCCCGGCGAGGCGTGCGGCCGAACGTCCGCCCCTGCCCGCCGACCCCGCCCCGCCGCCGACGGACGCCGCCCCCTTCCGCCGCGGCGACCGCCGCCTCACCGCCGTCAGGGACCTGCTGGAACGCGCCGGCCAGGCCGAGTCGCTGATCCTCGATCTGCACGCGAACGAGGAGCGGCTGCACGAGGCCGTGCGCACCGCCTACCAGGCGTCCCACACCGCGGCCGTCCGCGGGCGGCTGCGCGCGATCCCGATCGAGCGGCTCAAGGACGTGCCGGGCTCCCGGCTGCCGGTCGGCAAACTGGAGCAGGCCGGGTACACGACCGTGCTCGACCTGATCGACGCGGACGAGGAGCGGCTGCGGCAGATCCCCGGGATCGGGGCCAAGGGCGCCGAGCGCACCATCGCCGCCGCGCGCCGGCTGGCCGAGTCCGCGCAGCACGACACCCAGGTCACCGCCGACTTCGACCTCACCGACGACAACACCACCGCCCTGCTCGCCGCGCTCAACCGGGCCCGGGCCGGGGACAGGGCGCTGGAGAAGGTGCGCGAGCCGGCCCACCGGATCGGCGGCGCGCTGGCCGGGCTGGCCGCCGCCGCCCGGCCGCTGAGCAGCCGGGTCCGGCGGATCGTGACCCGCCGCTCGCGCAAGGAGGACGCGCACTCGGCCGTGGCCGAGCTGGCCGGGCTGCTGGAGGAGCCGAAGACCGTCCGCGACCTGGAGCGGATCGAGGCGGCCAACCGGCGGCTGCAGACCCCCGCGCCGCGCCCGGCCACCGTGCGCCGGGACTTCGAGCAGCACTCCGCCGACTACTTCAGCACCCTGAGCCGGATCGCCGGGCGCCGCGCCGACGCCGAGGCGGCCCGCGGGTTCCTGCCGGCCAGCCTGGCCGACCGGATCGCGGCGCAACGGCTGGACGAGACCTGCCTGAAGGTGTCGCTGCGTAACTACCAGGCTTTCGGCGCCCGGTTCGCACTCGCCCAGGAACGGGTGATCCTCGGGGACGAGATGGGCTGCGGCAAGACCGTCGAGGCGATCGCCGCCATGGCCCACCTGCGCGCCCGCGGCGCCACCCACTTCCTGGTGATCGCCCCGGCCAGCGTCATGATCAACTGGACCCGCGAGGTCGCCGCGCACAGCACCCTGCGCGCCTACCGGCTGCACGGCGCCGACATGGCCTCGGTCACCCAGAGCTGGGCGAAGAACGGCGGCGTCGGCGTGACCACCTTCGAGGCGCTCCGCGGGCTGATCCCGCCGCCGCCGCGGCTGACCGTCGAGATGATGGTGGTCGACGAGGCACACTACGTGAAGAACCCGGACACGATGCGCTCGACGGCCGTGCGCGCGTGGACGGACAAGGTGGACCGGGTGCTGTTCCTGACCGGCACGCCGATGGAGAACAAGGTCGAGGAGTTCCGCAACCTGGTCGGCTACCTCCAGCCCGACCTGGTCGACTCGGTGGACGAGATCGACGCGGTGGCCGGCTCCGAGGCGTTCCGGCGCGCGGTCGCCCCGGCCTACCTGCGCCGCAACCAGGAGGACGTGCTCTCCGAACTGCCCGACCTGATCCAGGTGGACGAGTGGGAGGAGTTCGGCGCCGAGGAGGCCGACATCTACCGGGAGGCGGTGGCCTCGCGCAACTTCATGATGATGCGCCGGGCCGCGTACGCCACCGGCAGCCCGGACAGCTCCGCGAAGCTCAAACGCCTGGTCGAGATCGCCGACGAGGCCGGGGAGTGCGGGCTGAAGGTGGTTGTCTTCTCCTACTTCCGGGACGTGCTCGACCTGGTCTGCGAAACCCTCGGCGACCGCGCCACCGGCCCGCTGACCGGCGCCGTGCCGCCGGCCGCCCGGCAGGAGATGGTCGACGGGTTCTCCAAGACCAAGGGCCATGCCGTCCTGGTCAGCCAGATCCAGGCCGGCGGCGTCGGCCTGAACATGCAGGCCGCGTCCGTGGTGATCCTGTGCGAACCGCAGGTCAAGCCCACCCTGGAGACCCAGGCGATAGCCCGGGCACACCGGATGGGCCAGATCCGGCGGGTGCAGGTGCACCGGCTGCTGGTCACGGACAGCGTCGACCAGCGGATGCTGGAGATCCTGGAGGCCAAGCAGGGATTGTTCGACGCCTTCGCCCGCCGCAGCGAGACCGCCGAGTCCATACCCGGCGCCCTGGACCTGTCCTCCACCACCCTCGGCCGCCAGGTCATCGCCGCCGAACGCGAACGCCTCGGCATCCCCGACCGCGCCGTCTCCGCGGCCAAGTAGGCGGGCAGCCGGGAGCGCTGTTGCGGGCGCGCGCCGCTCAGAGCCCGATCGGGCGGCGGGCGAGCGCCGTCTCGACGATGGACTAATTCTGCGGCGGGAGCGCTGCCACGATCGGGTGGTCCTTTCCGGTCGGGCCGATCTTCGCTGCGGATCCGGGGGTGCCCAGGTCGGCGAAGAACTCGCCATTCACGGCGTAGTAGTCCTGCCAAGGCTCGGGGCTGTCGGCCTCGTAGTAGATGGCTTCGACCGGGCAGGCTGGTTCGCAGTTACCGCAGTCGATGCACTCGCCGGGGCCTCAGCCGACCGTAGGACCTCAAGTAAGGTTGAGGTCAAGAGGAGGTCGCCGCATGACGGACCAGCACACGGACCAGCACACGAGCCACCACCCCGCCGGGGGCCGAGCCGCGCCGGACGACTGGCTGAGCATCGGCGAGATGAGCGCGCGGACCGGGACGGCGGTCTCCGCCCTGCGGTTCTACGAGGAGTTCGGCCTGATCGCGTCCGAACGCGACGACCGCAACCAGCGCCGCTACCCCCGGCACATGCTGCGCCGGGTGGCGCTGACCTCCGTGGCCAAACGCATCGGCATCTCGCTGCAGGACCTGCGCGAGGCGTTCGCCGACGTACCGTTGGACCGGCCGCCGAGCCACCGGGAGTGGCAACGAGCGTCCCGCGGCTGGCGGCGGCAACTGGAGGAGCGCCGCCAGACCATCGAGCGGCTCGAGATCGAGCTCACCGGCTGCATCGGCTGCGGATGTCTCTCGATGAAGGCCTGCGCCCTGCTGAACCCCGGCGACACCCTCGCCGAGGACGGCGCGGGAGCCCGACGGTTGTAGGACCGCTCGCCCCGCCTCCCCACCCCCGATGACTCGAACGGCCGCACCCGATCGCGTCCGCGCCCACCGGACTCGACGATAGGCACATGGACATGTCCGCGTGGGCGAAGTCGCGTGCCGACGCGGCCTCTGCGGTCGCCCATGGGTGACATGGCGGCGGGGGGCGGCGCGAAGATCGCCGACATACGCGGCGCCCCGGCTCTGGGCCGGCGGATCATGCCGTGGTACCTGTCCGGGGTCGCGTTCCTGGCGATCCTCGGCAGCGCCTGGCAGAGTGCGCGCGCCGAGCTGTGGCTGGCGCTGAGCGTCACGGTCCTGGGCGCGGCGGTCGCCGGGCCGCTGGTGAACCGGCCGGCCCAGCGGGCAGCCTGGCTGCTGCTCGCAGGCGCGCTGGCGCTGCTGATGATCGGCGGCGGAATCGCGGTCGCGGTCGACGGCAAGGGCGCGCTGATCGCCGCTCCCTCCGCGGCCGACGTAGTCGAGCTGCTCGCCTATCCGCTCGCCGCCTCCGGGCTGCTCATGCTCGTGATGCGGCGCAGCAGCGCGCTGGCGGTCATGGTCAGCGCGGTCGACGCGTTGATCGTGCTGTCCTGCCTGACCTTGCTCACCTGGCTGCTGCTGATCGTCCCGCTGGTCGGCCCCTCCGTACCGTCGACGGCGTACCGGGCGATCTCGGTCGCCTTCGCGTTCGGCGACGTGCTGCTGCTGGTCGTCTCCGCGCGGCTGCTGTGGCCCGGGCCGCGCAGCCGGCCGGGGGCGGCCTGGCTGCTGGCGGTCGGCGCGCTCGGGATGTTGTGCGCGGACGTCCTGTACAGCCTGATCGAGCTGGACTGCATCAACGGCCCGCCCCGGATCGGTACGGAGTCCGCGGGCAGCCTGATCTGGCTGCTCGGCGCGTGCGCGTGGGGGGCTGCGGCGCTGTCCCCGGCCATGGAGCAGGTCGACCGGCGCGGACGGCACACCTCGGCCTCAGCTTCGGCCTCGGCGCCGTCACCGCTCGGCCGGTCCCAGGTGAAGGTCACCGCGGTGATCGCCCGCAGCGCCCTGTTCGTCATGCTCGCGCTGATCGGGCCGCTGATCGCGCTGCGCCGCGGGGCGAACGGGGTGCACGACTACGATGTGCTGATCGCGATCCTGTCCGGAGTGATCGCGGTGCTGCTGGCCGCCCGGCTCGGGCTGCTCCTGCTCGACCTGCGCCTGCAGCTGCGGGTGGAACAGAACCTGCGCGAGGTCAGCGGGATCATGGTCGGCACCGCCGAGATCCGGCAGATCCTCGCCGCGGTGTACCAGGCCACCGCGTTGCAGACCGGCAACCGGCGGCCGAAGATCGTCGCGTGCGCGGTCGTCGCCGACCACCTGCGCACGGTCACCGCCGAGTCCGTCGACCACGCCACCGACAAGGTCCCGGGCACCGCGGCCGCCGAGTGGGTCCGCGCGCAGTTCGGGACCGAGCCGTACGTCGCGGTGGCCCCGCCGGGCATCCCGGCCGAGTCCGCCGGGTTCGTCGTCGGCGTCTCCGGGGACGAGGACTCGCTGGCCGACCGGATCGGCCAGCTGGAGATCCTCGCCTCGCAGGCGCTGCTCGCGGTCAACCGGCTGGTGCTGACCCGGCAGATCGCGCAGCGCAGCGGGGAGGAGTACTTCCGCGCGCTGGCCGAGAACACCTCGGACGTGATCCTGATCGTCGGCCCGGGCGAACGGGTGCGGTACGCCACCCCCTCGGCGGTGACCGTGCTCGGGGTGCGCAACCCGACCGAGGTGAGCCTGGCCGAGCTGATCGGGCCGCAGAACGCGGAGTGGGTGGCCGAGCGCCTGGGCCGGCCGGAGGAGCCGACCCACACGGTCAACACCACCACCTGGTCGCTGCGGCAGAGCGGGCGCGGCAAGCAGGCGCTGGAGGTCGCCTGCGCGGACCTGCGGGCCGAGCCGGCCGTCGGCGGGCTGGTGCTCACGCTCCGGGACGTCACGGCCCAGCGGCAGCTGGAGCACGAGCTGCGCTACCACGCCTACTACGACACGGTGACCGGGCTGGGCAACCGGCTGCAGTTCGCCCGGCGGGTCGAGCTGGCCATGTCCCGCAGCCGCTACGGCGGCGCCCCGGCGACCGTGCTGCTGCTGGACATCGACGACTTCAAGGAGCTCAACGACGTGCGCGGCCGCGAGGTCGGCGACCTGATCCTGGTGGCGGTGGCCGGGCGGCTGGCCAAGGTGGTCGGCGACGGGGACGTCGGGCGGCTGGGCAGCGACGCGTTCGGGGTGCTGGCCGGGCCGGGCGGCTACGGCGGCCCGAGCGGCGAGGCGGACGCGGACGCGCTGGCCCGGCGGCTGGTGGAGGAGATCTCCCGGCCGTTCGACCTGCCGGTCGGGGTGGTGTCCATCTCGGTCAGCGTGGGGGTGGCCTCCACCCGCGGGCACACCCGGGCGGACGAGGTGATCCGCAGCGCCAAGCTGGCCCTGGAGGCGGCCCAGGCGGACGGGCGGCGGGCCTGGCGCCGGTACGAGGCGGCGATGCTGGAGGAGAAGGTCGAGCACGCCGCGCTGCGCGAGGACCTGGAGACGGCCCTGCACGAGAACGGCTTCGTGCTGCACTACCAGCCGGTGATCGACCTGGCCGACGGGAGCATCTCCTCGTTCGAGGCGCTGGTGCGCTGGCGGCACCCGAAGCGCGGGCTGCTGGCGCCGGACCGGTTCATCCCGCTGGCCGAGAAGACCGGGCTGATCCTGCCGCTGGGCCGGTGGATCCTGCAGCAGTCGGCCCGCGACCTGGCCCGGCTGCGCGAGGCTTCGGGCAAGCAGTCCTCGCAGGTGCGGGTCGCGGTGAACGTCTCGGCCCGGCAGTTCGCCGTACCGGGGCTGATCGACCAGGTCGCGGCCGCGCTGGACGCGGCCGGGGTGGAACCGGACGCGCTGGTGGTCGAGCTGACCGAGAGCGCGCTGGTGAGCCGCAAGGACCGCGCGGTGCAGGACCTGCACGCGCTCAAGGGCCTCGGGGTCAAGCTCGCCATCGACGACTTCGGCACCGGGTACTCGTCGCTGAGCTACCTGCAGGACTTCCCGTTCGACGGGCTGAAGATCGACAAGTCGTTCGTGGACGACATCGCCATCTCCAACCGGCGGGCCGAACTGATCCGCGGGATCATCCGGATCGCCGACACGCTGGGGTTGTACGTGGTCGGCGAAGGCGTGGAGACGCAGGTGCAGCACCGCATGCTCACGGACGCGGGCTGCCGGTTCGGCCAGGGGTTCCTGTACTCACGGCCGGTCCCCGTGGACACGGCGATCGCGCTGCTGGGCGAAGGCAGCTTCCCGCATCGGTGAGGTCGGCAAGTCGACGGCATGCCGACAACACGACAAAACCGCAGCTCAGGCCGAGTAGCGATAGCGCAGCGCCAGGATGGCGGTGTCGTCGGCGATGGCCCCGGCCGGTGCGCACTCGTCGACCATCCGCCGGCAGGCCGCGTGCAGGTCCCCCTCGGGCGCGTTCACCAGTTCGCGTCGGGCCACCCGGGCCAGCCGGTCGAAGCCGTCCTGGATGTCCTCGCCGCGCCGCTCGACCAGGCCGTCGGTGTAGAGCAGCAGCACGGAGCCCGGCGGCATCAGGAAGTGGACCTCCTCGGCCTTGCCGCCGATCGACAGCAGACCGAGCGGCACGCCGAGCGCCGTGTCGTGCATGTAGCGCGCCTCGTCCTTCGACACCAGCAGCGGGGCCGGGTGCCCGGCGCTGGACAGCACGCCCTCGCCGGTCGCCGGGTCGACCACGGCCGTGCACATCGTGGACGCCTCGCCCAGGCCGGTCGCCGCGACCCAGCGGTCGAGCAGCACCACGATCTCGGCCGGGCCGGGCCAGGTGTCGTCGCCGGTCAGCGTGTACGCGCGCAGGGCGGAGCGCATCTGGCCCATCATCCCGACCGCCTCGACGCCGTGGCCGATCACGTCGCCGATGGTCATCCCGAGCCGGCCGCCGCCGATGTACGAGGCCTCGTACCAGTCGCCGCCGGCCTGCAGGTCGGTGGTGCCGGCCCGGTAGTGCGCGGCCAGCTCGCAGCCCTGCGGCTGCGGCAGCCGGACCTGGAGCATGCTGCTCTGCAGGGCGGTGGCCACGTCGTGGTCCCGGGCCCGGATCCGCGCGTTGATGATCAGCTGGGCGATGATCCGGCCGCAGGTGTCGAGCAGGGCCTTCTGGTGGGCCGTGGGCATGCGCACCCGGCGGAACATGGAGACGACCGAACCGAGCACGTTGCTGTCCGCCGAACGCAGCGGCATGCTGTAGACGGACACCACGTCGACCGCCTCCATGGCGTCGCGGTAGTCCGCGGGCAGGTTCGGCTCGCTGGAGATGTCCACGATCGCGGTGGACAGGCCCTTCATCGCGCGCTGCGAGGTGAACATGGCCGGCTGCGGGATCGAGACCAGGATCCGGCGCTCGCGCTCGTCGATCCCCCGGCTGGCCGCCAGGCTCAGCTCGCCGGACCGCGGGTCGGCCAGGAAGATCATCACCGAGTCGGCGTCGTTGAACTCGGCCACCAGGTCGAGCGTGTCGGCCAGCAGCTCGGGCAGCTCCACCCGGCTGGAGAGGCGTTCGATCAGGCTGTGCATCCGGCCCAGCTCGGTCAGGTGGGCGTCCAGCTCGCGCTGGATCTCGCCGATCTGGTCCAGGAACCGGCGCAGGTCGGTCAGGCTGTACACGGTCGCGCCGTACGCGACGATCACGCCCTGCTCGTTCAGGATCGGCACCGCGGCCACGGAGATGTACCGGTCGCCGCCGGTCGCGTAGTACAGGTACTCCTCCGCGCCGACCGGCTGGCCGGTGGCCATGCAGCGCTCCAGCGGGAGGGTGCCGGGCCGGACCGCGCGGCCGTCCGGGTGGGCGATCCGGCTCCAGTCCAGGGTCCCGCTGTTCGGTTCGAGCTTGTGCAGGTTGTCCGGCTCGAAGAACTCGCGCACCCAGGCGTTGGCCAGCAGCAGCCGCCCGGCCGGGTCCACCACCACCACGCCCAGGTTCAGCTGGTCGTACAGCAGCGGGTACAGGTCCGGGTCCCATTGCCGGATGTCGACGTCGACGCGGCGCGGCAGCGTCGCCGGGTCGAACTCGGGGAATTGGGCCACGAGTCCACGCTAAGGCCGAGGTCGGCCGCGCGCCTGCCGAGTCCGGGGGCCGGGCCCCGGCGCCGGTCGGGGCGCCGGGTCGGGGCGCCGGGTCGGGGCGCCGGGCCGGGCGGGCCGGGGTCCCCCGTTCGGCCGTCAGCGGGGGCGGGCCGGGGCCGGGCCTGCCTACGGTGGCGGCACAGGCGGGCCGGCCACGGCCCGCGTCCTCGACTCAACGCCCGGGCGCCGCGGCGGCCGGGCGTGGACGGAGCCAGAAGAGCATGTCTACGTTGAGCGTGTGGCGTTTCCCGATCCCGGACGGCGCCGAGGTGATGCTGAACAGCCTCGAGGTCCTGGAGAAGCAGCAGCTGATCACCGTGCTGGACGGCGCGGTGGTGACCTGGGAGGTCGGGGCCAAACGGCCCAAGACCCGGCAGATGCACAACATGGCCGGCGCCGGGGCGCTGGGCGGGGCGTTCTGGGGGATGCTGTTCGGCCTGCTGTTCTTCATCCCGTTCCTCGGCCTGGCGGTCGGCGCGGCGGCCGGGGCGCTGGGCGGGGCCTTCACCGACGTCGGGATCGACGACAAGTTCATCGAGCAGATCCGGCGCGAGGTGACCCCGGGCACCTCGGCCCTGTTCCTGCTCTCCCAGGACGCCGTGCTGGACAAGGTCAGGCCCGCGATCGCGGACCTGAACCTGAACCCGCAGCTGATCTCGACGAACCTGTCGCGGGAGCAGGAGGAGAAGCTGCGCGAGACCCTCACCGAGGGCTGACCCGCACGGTCACCGGCCCGGCAGTCGGCCCCGGACGAGCGCGGATCTGCGCGGTTCGTCCGGGGCCTGCGCATGCGGCCGCCGCCGTCGGACGCTCTCCGCGGTCCGAACGTCAAAGCCCGGCGATCGCCTCGCCGATCGACTTGACGCCGAGCACGAGGAAGATCGTCGCCATGATCGCGTTGTTGTGCGCGGCCATCCACGTCTTCCAGCCGTCCAGGGTCGCCGACGCCTTGTCCCCGCCCAGCAGGTAGACGCCGAGCGGGACCAGCACGCAGGCCGAGGCCAGGACGACGAACAGCGTGACCGCGACGGCCTGGCCGGCGCCCCCGGCGTCGCTGGACGCGATGGAGACCGCGGCGCCGATGGTCAGCGGCAGGTTCTTCGGGCTGACCACCGCGAGCGCCACGGCCGTCCCGGCGGCCTTGACCGGGGTGAACGAGTCGACCGTGGCCATCCAGCCCGGCTGCTTCGGCTCGTGGCCCGGGCGCGGGCGGCCGCGCCACTGCTTGACCGCGAGCAGCAGGAACAGCACGCCGATGGCCAGTTTGAGGTAGTAGGTCCAGGTCGCCGGGGCCCCGCCGCCGGTGCGCTCGCCGCCGCCGAAGACCACGATCAGCGTGCTGACGACTGCCAGCGAGACCACCCAGCCGGCCGCGAACGCGATCCCGTCGGCCCGGCCGCGTGGCGTGGCCAGCAGCAGGACCAGCAGGATGATCGGGAGCGGGCTGATCGCGACGCCCACCGCCGAACTCAGCATTCCGCCGATGGCCTCGCCCATGCTGCGTCTCGCTCTCGTCGCGGATCGGCCGGCCGCGGGGGAACGCGCCGCGCCGCGCGCGGCGCCGGATCTCCACGAACCCTGACGGCTCAAGTCAAGGCTGCGGAGGGTGCGGTCGCGATCGTGGTGACCCGTATGGGTGAAGCGCGGGCCGGGCGGGGAGCCGGGTGCGCGCACCGGCCGGGCGTGATCGGCGCCGTGATCATCGCAGGGTGGTCGCGGCCCGGCCCGGCTCCGTCCTCGGATGGTGCGGCCGGATGGCGGGAGGCAGCGCCAGAGCATAGAAATCAGCTATGGCCCGAGCCGAGGACGCAACCCGCCGATGGCCGGTGGCCGCCTGGCTGCCCGGATACCGGCGCGGGCAGCTGGGCCGGGACTGCATCGGGGCGCTGACCGCCTGGGCCCTGATCGTGCCCGAGTGCGTCGCCTATGCGCAGATCGCGGGCGTGCCGATCCAGAACGCGTTCTACGCCGCGCCGGTGGCGCTGATCGCTTACGCGCTCTTCGGCACCTCCAGCTACCTGATCGTCGGCGCGACCTCGGCCGCGGCGGTGCTGTCCGCGTCCACGGTGTCGGCCGTGTCCGGCGACCCGGCCGAGGCCGGGGCCCTGTCCGCCGCGCTGGCCCTGATCGCCGGGGTGATCCTGCTGGCGGCCGGGCTGGCCCGGATGGGCTTCGTGGCCGACTTCCTGGCCGAGCCGGTGCTGCTCGGTTTCCTGTTCGGCATGGCGTTGACCATCATCGTGCGGCAGCTGGGCAAGATCCTGGGCGTGTCCACCGGCGACGGCGATTTCTTCGCCCGGCTCTGGCACATCCTCGCGCACGCGTCCGACTGGAGCCTGGCGACCATGGCCGTCGGCGTCGCGGCGATCGCGGCGTTGCTCTTACTGGAACGCGTCGTGCCCAGGCTTCCGGCGTCACTGGTCGTGCTCGCGCTCGGGATCGTGGTGTCCGCGGCGGCCGGGCTCAAGGACCACGGGGTCGAGATCGTCGGCAAGATCCCGCGGGCCGTGCCGACACCCGCATGGCCCAACCTGCCGCTGCACGAGTGGACCGCGCTGATCGGCGGCTCGTTCGGGGTCGCGCTGATCGTGTTCGCGGAGAGTTTCAGCATCTCCAAGGGCCTGGGCGCCAAGCACGGCGAGCAGGTGGACGCCGGCCGGGAGATGACCGCGATGGGCGCGGCGAACGCGGCGGTCGGCCTGTTCCGCGGTTTCGTGGTGTCCGGCAGCGCCTCCCGGTCGGCGGCCGCGGAGGCCACCGGCGCGGCCAGCCCGATGACCTCGCTGGTGGCCGCGGTCGTGGTGCTGATCACCGGAGCGTTCCTGACCCCGCTGTTCACGGACCTGCCCGAACCGGTGCTGGGGGCGATCGTGGTGGTCGCGGTGCGCAGCTTCCTGAAGGTGGGCGAGCTGCGCCGGTACTGGCGGCTGGACCGGGTGAGTTTCGCGGTGGCGGCGGTGGCGCTGACCGGGTGCTGGTCTTCGATCTGCTGCCGGGGCTGGTCATCGCCGTGGCGCTGTCGCTGGTGCTGTACATCGGGTTCAGCAGCCGGACCCGGCTGGCGCTGCTCGGCCATCTGCCGGGCAGTCCGATCTATGAGGACGTCACCGAGCATTCCGGGGCGGAGTCGGTGCCGGGCATGCTGTTGGTCCGGCCGGACGGGCAGGTGTTCTTCGGCAACATCGCGAAGGTGCGCAGCGGGATCGTCGACCTGATCGAGGCCGCCGATCCGAAGCCGCGTGTGGTGGTGGTGAATCTGACGGCGACTTTCGGCATGACCCTGCCCAGCCGCGACACGCTCAACGACCTGCGCGAGGAACTGGCCGGGCAGGGTGTCGAGCTGTGGTTCGCGCACTTGCGCGCGCGTCAGCAGGAGGGCCGGGTTCCGCCGGAGTTCGAGGGGCAGTGGCGCGTCTTCCCGGACGTCGACCAGGCCGTGCACGCCTTCCAGGACGAGCCGGGCGCGAGCGTGCGCTGATCAGTCCAGTCGGCTGTCCCCGGCTTCGGCTTCGGCTTCGGTCTTGCCTTCGTACTCGACGCTGATCCGGCCCCGGAGCCGGGCGGTGAACACGGAGGCGGCTCCGGCGACGAAGACCAGATTGAACAGGATCTGCAGCATCACCACCACCTTCGCGCCCTGCCCGCTGGCGTGGATGTCGCCGAAGCCGACCGTGGACAGGGTCGAGACCGTGAAGTACAGCGCGTCGGTCCGGGTGGCCAGGCCGTAGAACTCCCCCGGCGCCCGGGCCAGCACCACGTAGACCGCGGCGAAGGCGACGACCGCCAGGCACACGACCACCGGCAGCCCGACGATCGCCGCGTCCAGCGGCCCGCGCAGCACGACCTTGATCTGCGCCACGATCAGCCCGGCCAGGGCCACCATCAGACCCAGCACGCCGCACCACTGCCGGATCGGGTGCTCGGCGTCGAACAGGTCCAGCGGGGCGCAGTAGAACGCCGTGACCAGCGCGACCACGAGAACGGCCGCGCTGGTCGCGCGCACGGTGGTGACGCGCGGCCACGTTCGGGGGGACTCCATGTCCGGGTCCTGCCCGGCCCGGG
Organism: Actinocrinis sp.; assembly: GCA_035943635.1. GTDB lineage: Bacteria > Actinomycetota > Actinomycetes > Streptomycetales > Catenulisporaceae > DASZBX01. The sequence goes on from DASZBX010000109.1 coordinate 54,422, forward strand.
GCGCCGGGGCACCCGCACTCACCCGTTCAGCGGCAGTAGCAGCCGCACGCGCCCGGATGCGGTCCCGGCCGGGCCGTGTGAGGCTGAGGGCGGGGGCCGAGCCAGAGAATGGGAGCAGACCATGTCGGTGGGTCCGGTGGAGTTGGCCGTGGTGAAATTCCCGGGCAACAAGTTCAAGGGCGAGATCGTTCCGGCCCTGCGCGAGCTGATCGGCAACGAGACGATCAAGATCATCGATCTCGCGTTCGTGCTGAAGACGGCCGACGGCGCGACCGAGGCGCTGGAACTGACCTCGCTGCCGGAGGACGTGGTCGGCGCCTTCCAGGACCTGGACGGCGAGGTGGACGGGCTGCTCAACGACGAGGACCTGGAGGCGGTCGCGGCCGGACTGCCGGCCGACAGCTCGGCCGTGCTGCTGGTCTGGGAGGACTCCCGGGCCACCCGGCTGGTCGACGCGGTCCGCGGCGCCGGCGGCGAACTCGCCGCGCTCGAACGGGTCCCGCGCGAACAGGTGATGGCGGCGCTCGCCCACGCGGGCATCCCGGCCTGAGCCGGGGCCGCGCCCGGACCGACCCGGCGCGGCGGGACCCGGCCGGCCGCGCGCGGCCGGTCCGGACCGAGAGACACCGATCGAAGGAGAACACTGTCATGCTTCTAGGTCGCCCCGTCATGGTGCGCCGCGGCCCGGGCCTGCTCGGCGCGATGGCCCGCACCGCAGTCGTGGCCGGAACCGCCTCCGCCGTGGCCGGCGGAGTCAACCGGCGCCAGCAGCAGAAGTACGCCGCCCAGGACGCGCAGGCCGCCGGGCCGCAGGACGCCGCCGCCCCGGCCCCGCAGGCCGCATCATCCGGTGCTGATTCCGGCGGCGGCGACATCGAGCGGCTCCGGCAACTGGGCGAGCTGCGCGAGGCCGGCGTGCTGACCGACCAGGAGTTCTCCGCCGAGAAGGCGAAGATCCTGAACGGATAGCCGGGAAACCGTTGGCCGGGCTGCGAGTCCTGCACGCCGTCAGTCGCCGCGGAAGGTCTCGACCGGGTCCAGGGTGAGATCGCGGTAGGAGACGACAGCGAACCCTGATGCCGCAGCAGCCGGGAGGTCGGCCGGCGAATCAGCAGTCGAGTTCGAGGGCGTGCCCGCAGTGACAGCGGCGGGTACGCCCTCTGCGCCGTCGAGCGCCGGCGGGTGGAGCGCGGCCTGCCGGGACAGGGCGAGCAGGTAGCGGGTCAACGTGAGCAGCACGTCCCGGCTCGACGCGCGCACCCGGGCGTCGCAATGCAGTATGGGCACTGATTCAGGCAGGTCGAGGGCGCGGCGCAGGCGGTCGACCGAGTGGACCGGGGCGTCCGGGAAGTCGTTGACGGCGACTATGAACGGCACGCCGCGCTTCTCCAGCCGGTCGAGCACATCGAAGCACTCTGCCAGGCGCCGGGCGTCGGCCAGGACCACCGCGCCCAGAGCGCCCTCGACGAGCCCGTCCCACAGGAACCAGAACCGCTCCTGGCCGGGCGTGCCGAACAGGTAGAGCACCAGCCGTTCGTCCAGGCTGATTCGGCCGAAGTCCATCGCGACCGTCGTCGAGGTCTTCGACGCCACCCGGGAGACGTCGTCCACCCCGGCCCCGGCCCGGGTCATCGTCTCCTCGGTCGTCAGTGGCCTGATCTCGCTGACCGAGGTTACCAGGGTGGTCTTGCCCACGCCCAGGCTGCCGACCACGGCGATCTTGACCGCGGCGGCGGCCGCGGTGTCCAGGGCGTCGGCGCGGGCCGGGCCGGGCGTCGGCTCAGAGCCGCTGAAGGCCACGGATCACCGCCTCCAGCAGCGCCCGGTCCGGCAGCGCCTCGGCCTTGACCGGCCGGCGCTCCTCGACCAGGCCGTAGGCGAGCAGGTCGGCGACCAGGACCGCGGTGGCGCTGAACGGCAGCCGCAGGTAGGCGGAGATCTCGGCCGCGGACAGCGGGCAGCGGCACATCCGCAGGATCGCCGCGTGCTCCGGCTGCATGCCCGGACCGGCCTCGGCCCGGGCCACGATCAGGGTGACCAGGTCCAGCCGGGCCTGCGGGCTCGGGCCGCTGCGGCCGCCGGTGATCACGTAGATCCGCTCCGGCCGGGCCTCGGCCGGCGCCGCGCCCGGGCTCACCCGGCCACCAGGCCCTCGGCCCGGGGCAGGGCGCTCAGGTGCTCGCCGATCCGGGCCACCAGGTCGCGCATCCGCCGGCCGATCAGGCCCGGGTCCACGTCCTGCTCGGCGAGCACCGCGAGGTACGCGCCGTCCCCGGCCGCCATCAGGTAGTAGAACCCGCCACCGGCCTCGATCACGACCAGCCGGATCCGGCGGTCCGCGCCGGGGAACTCCCCGGCCACCGCGCCGGCCAGGCTCTGCAGCCCGGCGCTGGCCGCGGCCAGCCGGTCCGCGGTGTCCTCGTCGGTGGCGTACTGGGCCATCCGCAGGCCGTCCGCGGTGAGCACCACCACGTTGCGGGTGCCGGGCACGCCGTCCACCAGGCCTTTGAGCATCCAGTCGAGTTGGGGGCGAAGCTGCTGGGTCACGGCTGATCGTGGTCCTTCCGCGGGGTCGGGTCGGCGGCATGCTCCGGTGCGCCGGCGCCGGTCGTCGGGCCGTCGAGTCCTTCGGAGCCGTTGAGGAAGGCGGTCAGCCACTGGCCCGGTTCCGGGCGGCGGCCGCGCGGCCGGGGTGGCGGCTCGGGGGGTGGAATCGGGGCCGGGGCCGGCGGGATCGTGGCGTCGGAGTGCACGGCATATGCGGCGTGGCCGTTGCGGGCGGGGGCGCCGGATTCGTCGTACCCGGTGAATCCGTTGATCGCGTCGACCCGCTCGGTCAACGCGGTGCCGTTGACGGCTCCGGCGGATATTCGGCTGCGGCGTTGCGGGAGGAAGTCGGGGTCGGGGTCGACGTCGAAGGCGAACTCGGTGACCGGGCCGCCGTCGCCGCCCGGCCCGGCCGAACCGTAGTGCCGGTACGCCCGGTCGGCCTGCTCCGGCCGGGCGGCGGCGCCGGCGTCCGGCCCGGCCGCGGGACCCGGTTCGGCCGGCTCGGTCACCAGGGCGCAGGGTATGCACAGCACGGCGCGCACGCCGCCGTACGCCGACGGGCGTAAGGACACGGAGAAGCCGTGCGCCTGGGCCAGGCGGCCGACCACCGACATGCCCAGCCGCGGCGTCTCGCCCATGTCGGCCAGGTCGAGACCGGTGCTGACCTGGGCCAGCAGCCGTTCGGCCCGGGCGGCGGCCTGTTTGCTCAGCCCGACTCCCGCGTCCTCGATCTCCACCGCGATCCCGGCCTGGACCTCGACCGCGGTCAGGTGCACCCGGCTGTCCGGCGGCGAGTAGCGGGTGGCGTTGTCCAGCAGTTCGGCCAGGGCGTGGATCAGCGGTTCGACCGCGGGTCCGGCCACGGCCACGTCGACCACCGAGTGGATCTCGACCCGCCGGTAGTCCAGTATCCGCGACATCGCCCCGCGCAGGACGCTGAACAGCGGCACCTCCTGCCGGCGCTGGCGGCCGGGGCGTTCGCCGCCGAGGACCGCGAGGCTGTCGGCCAGCCGGCCGATCAGGGCCGTGCCGTGGTCCACGTGCAGCAGGTCGCCGAAGACGACCGGGTCCGTGCCGTGCCGGTCCTCCATCTCGCGCAGGTCCTGGGACTGCTGGTGCACGATCGCCTGGACCCGGCGGGCGATGTTGACGAAGGCGCGCTGGGCGTACTGGCGCAGGTCCTCCTCGGCTTTGACCGCGTCCAGGACCGAGCGCAGCATGGCGATGTGCGCGGTCTCCGAGGCGGCCGGCAGGCCGGGGTCGAGCCGGACCCCGCCGAGCACGTCCTCCACCGACGCGCCCTTGCGCAGCAGGTGGATCGCGCCCGGCAGCAGGTCCTGGACCAGGCGGACGATCTGGGCCTCGTGCTCGGCGACGGACGCCTTGAGCACGGCCCGCTGTTCCTCGACCAGCAGCCGCAGGTCCACCGCCTCGCGGCAGTCCCGGCCGGAGCGGATCGCGTACACGGCCAGGGCCGCGAGCGCGACCAGCCCGGACCAGGCGACCTGGAGCCGGGCGGCCGGTCCGGCCAGCGCGACGGCGCCGGCCACGGCGAGCGCGGCCGCGGATATCGGCAGCACCGGTTCGGCGCGGCCGCCGGGCGCCGCGGCGGCGGACGAAGACCGCGAGCGCTTGCGTGGCATCGGCATCCTCTGCTTCTCGTTGACTCGGCGGGTTCGGCGGGTTCGGCAGGTTCGGCGGTGGTTCGGTGCGCGTCCGGCGGGCGGATCGGCGTCGGCTGGATCGGACCGTTCCCGATCCGGGCGGCCGTACCGGCGGGGCGCCGCCACGGCCCGCCGGTACGGCCGCGCACGGGTCCCAGCTCTATCGCATCCCGGGGCCGGTCCGCAGCGGAACGGGCCAGGCGCCGCCGGCCGCCACCGCCGGGGGTTGCTTCGCAGTCTGATATCCCCTGGTCCGCCGGGGTGGTCCGGCCGGAAACCGGAACGCTCCGGGCCGCCCGCCTGGCGCGCCGTGGCGCACACCCGGGCCGGACTTGCGGGGGACATCCGGGCCGAACCGCCGCGGCCCCGGTCCGGCGTCTGCGAGGTTCGGCAGTGCGAGACGCATCGAGCCCGCACACCCGCCGCCGGCCGCAGCCCGGCCGGACGGCGGTCGGCGGCGACGGCTGAGGTGGTGGAAGCGTGCCAGCGCGCAAGAGGGAAGGCCGGCCGGGACCGGGGGACGGGATGGCGCCGGCCCGCGGCCGGGTCCCGGACACCCCGGGCCCGGCCGCCCGCAGCCCGGCCGTCCCGGGCCGCCCGCCGCGGCCGCACGTCTCCGTCCCCCCGCGACCAGAGGAGCAGAACATGTCATTGTCCGTAGACGCGGCGCTCAAAGAGGCCATGACCATCGAGGGCGCGATCGGAGCCGCCCTGGTCGACTACACCAGCGGGATGGCCCTGGGCGCGATATGCGTGTCGAAGGAGCTGGACCTGACCGTCGCGGCGGCGGGGAACACCGAGGTGGTGCGGGCCAAGATGCGCACCATGGAGCTGCTCAACATGAAGGACGCGATCGAGGACATCCTGATCACGCTCGGCCGCCAGTACCACCTGATCCGGCCGCTGACCAACCGGGCCGGGACCGGGCTGTTCCTGTACTTCGCGCTGGACAAGGGCCGGTCGAACCTGGCGCTGGCCCGGCACCAGATGCGGGCCGTGGCCGAGAACCTGGAGCTGTAGCCGGGGGGCGTTTTCCGGTCTTGGTTTTGGCCCGGTCTCAGCAGCCGGTGGCGATCGCCGCGCGCTGGGCCTCGGAGCCGAAGAGCAGGGACCGTTCGACCAGGGCGTCCACGTCGCCGAGGCCGGCCAGATGCAGCAGGGTGTCGCGGTCGCAGGCCAGGGCCGGGGCGGCCAAGGCGGCGTCGGGCGCGGGCGTCGGCGACGGAATCGACACCGCGGCCGCGGTCGCGGCGTGCCGGCCGAGGTGGTGGGTGTGGTGATGGTGGTGCCGGGCCGCGGCGTGCGGGTCGATCTCGTAGGCCTGGATCACGTGGCCGAGGGATTCGTAGACGGGCAGCACGCGTACCAGGCCGGTTATCCGCAGCACTTCCAGGAACCGCTTGCACGCGCCGACCACCGCGAACCGGCCGTCCGGGTGCACCTTGACCCGTTTGTACCCGCCGACCAGGGCGCCGAGGCCGGAGGAGTCCATGAACGGCACGCCGGACAGGTCCACGATCAGGCGGTGGTGCCCGTCCCGGATCTGTTTCCGGATGGTGGCGGTCAGGGCGGGCGCACTGTAGGCGTCGATCTCGCCGACGGCTCTGATGATCGTGTGCCCGAAGTCCTCGCGGACGGTGAAGCCGGGCATCATGTCCGCGATGGCGCCGGTGCTGTCGAGAAGGTACTCGTTCACGAGCGGCTCGATTCGGTGTCGGCAGGTCCTGCCCGCCGAGGCTGGGCTACGGCAGCCCCGCCGCGTCTCGGCCGGGCTCTGGCGTACTGCGTGTCACTGGGTGCGGACTGAACCGTTCGTCGGATTCGGTGAGCCGGGCGCGCGCAGGGCGGCACTGGGTTGTGCGGGCGGTATAGATCGGGCTGGTCGGGCTGGTCTGGTTGGTCGGGCTGGTCGGGTGGTCGAAGTGGTGCAGCGGTCTGAACCATTTGGTCTATACCAGTTAGGTCCACCACTGTGCGCCCCGGTCTGCGCCCTGTCAAGGGCTCTCGGGGCGGGTTTCACCGGTCCGCCCATGGCGTCGACGGGCGCGGGGCCGGTGCGGGCCGGGTCGGCGGGATTCGGCCGGCGGCCGGGTCGACATCCGGGGCGGGTTCGGCCGTGGATGTCGCGGGCCCGACTTACAGTACGGCATCTACCCTTGCCGTGGCCGGGGGCGGGTGATAAAAGCGGACACCCCGACCGCGGGTCTTCGGGTAGCAGCGCGGACGGATCGGCTTTGCAGACGCCATGTCGGTAAAAATCGGGATTGAGTATCCAGGTGGTGAGATTCCCGGGTCCATCGGGCGTGGGTGCGCTGAATGCCCGGGCCGCCGTCGAAACGACGCGATCCGGCCGCATTCACAGACATCGTACGTATTATGTCCTATGTCTTATGTCTTGGATTTCATGGTGCAAGGCGTCCTCATGGCACGAGGCTCTTTGTCCAGCCCTGGTTCTTGAGATGGATCGCGCCGTCCGCCGTGATGAACGCCGACGCGCCCCGGACGGGATAACCGCCGCGGTCGAGCGCCCGGGTCCGTTCCGCTTCGAGCAGGTCCCACAGCCGCCTCGGTCCACCCTGCCGAACAGTCGGCGCAGCGGAGCCGACCCCTTCGGCAAGCGCCCAGGAGCCGTCGGCGTGGTGCATGCGGGCGGTGCGGACCTCCCCGTTCTGCGCGTACCCGTACACGACACCGGGCGCGGACAGCTCGAACATCGTCCGGAGATCGCGCGCCGGGCCCGATTCGAGATCGATCACCGGGTACCGGCCTCGTTCCGGCTCGGCCTCGAACGCCCCGTCCCACGCTGGTTCGGGCGGGTAGCCGCCGGGGTCGCCACGAGCCGTCATGAAGCCCGCCCACCGGTAGTCGATCCGACCGAAGGCGGTGCCGTCCGGATTCTTGTCCGCCGCGAGCAGCAGGGTCGTCCCGGCGATCGTCGTGACCAGCCGGCCGCCCGGGCGCAGGGAGGTCAGCCACCCCGGCGGCATCGTGCGGAACGCGGTCGTCGCGACGATCCGGTCGTACTCCCCTGGCAGGTGGCCCAGAGCGTTGCAGACCGCGAGGGTCGGCTGCTGTCCCAGCTCGTTCAGCCGACGGGTCGCGGCCGCGATCACGTACGGATCGATGTCGATGCTCGTCATACGCGCGGCCGGGTAACGCAGCACGGCCAGCAGGCAGGCGTAGCCCGAGCCCGTGCCGATGTCGAGAATTGCGTCCTGGTCCTCGATCCGGGCGAGCCGATACATGGTCAGGCTGAGATTCGGGAGGGTCGACGATGAGGTGGGCAGCCCGACCGGATGATCGCCGGGCGCCGCATGATCGGCGTGCAGTCCCGCGACCGAGGTGACCAACGAGGTGTCCTGATACGCGGCGTCGAGCCAACGGGACTCGTCGTCCTGGCCGCGTACCAGGCTCCACTGCCCGAGCCCGGCCCGAATCCACCAGTTGGGCACCAGGACATGCCGGGGAATCGACCGCACCGGACCACGCCACCGCGACCGCGCATCCGTAATCCGGCCCGCCAGCTCCTCCGCCTTGGCGACCCACGGGTCCGGGGTCATTGATTGCAGTCCGGGTTGCAGTAGTCCGGCCCGCACGTCGACGTGTTAGCCGGGTCGCAGTCGCCCGAGTCCTCCGGGGAACAGCTTCGGGTGAGTTTCGCTGGAACCACGGACACCGCTTCCCTCCACGCAACGCTCGTCAGCAACTCGGCGAGCGGCGTCGCGAGCACGCTGCCGACTGGCAGGATACGGCCGAGGACGCAGGGGGCGAGAGTACCGTCCGGCAGGATCGCGGCCCGACCCTTCCCGCAGCCGCCGCAGAGCTCACCGACACCGGTCTCCAGTCCGAGCTGCTGCCTGGCCCGGCCGATTCCCCGCGCACGGTCAGTATTGATCTGCGCCCTCGGAACTCCCATCGCCCTGAGATCGACATATGCCTCAGCGGCTCGCTGGTCACCGCTCAAGACCACGATACCGATACGCAGCGTGATTCCTTCCGATAGCGCCCTGACGATATTCGCGCGCGTCTTCATGAAAGAGCCCCTACGGCCGGTGATCGCGTCATGCTGGTCCGCCTCATCCGAGTAGTACGACGTCGCGAGATGCACCCGCGGCTGACGGAACAGGTCCCACAACGCATCGGATACCTTGTAAAGGTTCGAATAGACTTCGACGTCCTGGACGTGCTTGAGCGCGTGCTCGATCAGCAAAGGCAGATCGGCGCGCAGAGTGGGTTCCCCGCCGATGAACTGAATGGTGCGAAAACCCACCTCCGCGGCCTGCTCGATCAAGGTGAGCCAGTCGCCGGTGGTCAAATCCCCATGGCCCACCAGCGGCGAGCTTTCGGTCAGGCAGTGACGGCACTGGAGCTGGCACCTGCCGGTGATCTCCAATTCAACCTTCGCCCAAGTCGTCGCCTGCGGGTCAACTAAGGTCGTCATCTGTTTCATCCTCGCGCTCGAAGGTGTAACCAACAGCCGTACTCCCTTGCCAGGGGGCTATCACCACTATGCGTTCACACAGTCACGCATAGCGATACGATCCGTCCTACAACACAGTTTGTAGGACGGGAGCCAGGTCAGATGGGACAGCCGAGGGACCCGGATCCAGCCCTGACCGTTGCTCACCATTTCGGTGCGGAACTGCGCAGACACCGTCTCGCCAAGGGGCTGAAGCAAGACCAACTGGGCGAGCTGATCGGCTATTCCGGCGTGCTGGTAGGCCTGATCGAGAACGCTCGCCGGTCCCCTTCCAGGAGGTTCGCCGAACTCTGCGACGAGGTGCTGGGTACGGACGGCCAACTGACCAGGCTCTGGCCCCTCGTGGGGAGCCTGCCGAGCTGGTTCCAGAAATTCGCGGAACTCGAGTCGAGCGCCTCAGGCATTCAGACCTTCGAAACTCAGCTGATTCCAGGCCTCTTCCAAACCGAAGCGTATATGCGCGCCCTGTTCCAACCGGTGTGGACCGACACCACGGAGCTGGATATCGCCGGTCGCCTGGAACGGCAGAAGATCTTCATGCGCGCCGAACCGCCGCGGGTGTGGGCGATCATAGATGAGTCTGCACTGCACCGGCCCTACGGCGGGCCCGAGGTGATGAAAGGGCAGCTGAAACGTCTGACTGAGATCGCCGGACCGCGCACCGTCGTGCAGATTCTGCCGTTCGAAGCAAGTGCGCTGACAAGCATGGACAGCCCGATGACGATTCTCTCTCATACCGAAGGCCCAGACGTGATCTACTTTGAGGGGCTAGGGATCGGGCAATTGATCAGCCACACTGCAGAGGTGGCCCAAGTTCAGCACTGGTACAACGTGGCCAGGGCCGTGGCTCTGCCGCCGGCTGCATCGCTGGAGCTCATCACCAGAAAGATGGAGGAGTTGGAATCATGACGCAAAACCCGGATTCTTCCGGCCTGCTGTGGCGCAAGTCGACCAAGAGCGGCAACAACGGCGGCCAGTGCGTAGAAACTGCGAATCTTCCGGACGGCGGCCGGGCCGTGCGTGACAGCAAGAACCCGGACGGGCCGACGCTCGTCTTCACCGCGGCTGAATGGCACGCGTTCATCGACGGGGTGCAGGCCGGCGAAGACTTGTAGGCCTCCGAAAAGCCTGGCGGGCCTTGGTCCCGCCTGCGGAAGCAGTCCGGGTCCATGCCGTCGGTTGTCATCGCGGGCTCACGGATGCCGGGGATACCAAAGGTCGCAGAGATCGAAGACGTCACAGATGGATGGTGCGCGGTTCGGCGAATACGCGGGCGCGCAGGGCGCTCAGGTGCGGGGCCGGGTCCAGGCCGTTGTTCGCCTTCCAGTTGGCCACGGCCACGTGCCGCAGGATCCGGTACGGCTCAATCAGGGCTTTGATGCGCTCGCGGGTGGAGCGGGACGGGCGGTAGCCGGTCAGCACGGCCTCCAGCTGCCCGGGGTGCAGCAGGGTGAGCACGGCCAGGTCGGTGACGGGATCGCCCAGGTGCACGTCGCCGAAGTCGACCACGCCCGCGATCCGCCGGTCCGGGCCGACCAGGAAGTGGTCCGCCTGGGCGTCTCCGTGGACCAGGCAGGGCTTGGCCTCGGGCATGTTGCGCCAGACCGGGTCGAGCAGGCCCCGGACCGCGCGGCGTTGGGCCGCGGACAGCAGGCCGTTCTCGCGCGAACGGGTCATCTCCGACTCGGTCCAGACCGCCATCCGCTCGCCCTGGGACGGCTCGGGGCGACCAGGCGGTCCGGCTTGGCCGGGCTCACCGGGCCGACCGGACTGGATGGACCGACCGGACTGGTCGGACCGACCGGACTGGTCGGACCGACCGGACCGACCGGACTCGACGGCCCGTTCCGGTTGGTCGGATTGCGCCGAGTGGCCTAACGACTCGGAACGCTCGCTCCACTCCGGCCGCTCACTCCGCTCACCCCAGTCGGACCGCTCACCCCATTCGGGCCGCTCGATCCGCCCGGCCTGCTCCGTCGACGCAGCAGCGGCCTCCGTCCCGGCTGCCGCCTCAACCCCGTCTCCCCCACCATCCTGCGCCCCACCGAACCGGTCCCCCGGCGGCAGCGAGTGGATCCGGCGCAGCGTGAACCCGGCCTCGCGCCAGATCGCCGAGGACAGGAACGCATTCAACTGCGTACCGACAACCTTCGACATCACCAGCACCGCGGGCGTCCCACCGATGTAATCAAGCAGGTCAGGCACCGGCACGCTGTGCTTGCGGGCGATCCGCAGCCCGGCCGCCTCGGCGTCGGTGCGGGACCAGGTGGCGTCGACCTTCACCACGGCCGCGCGGCCGTCCACGGTCGCGTCGAAGACCGACCGCCCGGACAGGTTCACCCGCGGCCGGCCGACCTCCTCCACCACTCGGCCGTGGCCTTCGAGGATGGAGATGCCCGCATGCACAGAAGCATCCACATCCACCATCGTGCCAGCGCAACCGAGCCATGTGCACCTTGGTTCGCTGCAAGTTCGCCCACAAGAGGCCGCCTGGGCCAGCAGCGAGCGGGCGTCAGGGGAGCTTGCCGAGGGAGGCATCGGACCTCACCGGGGTGTCGGAGGGAAGGGACCTGAGGATCGCACAATACTCCCTGGTTCGGGCGGTCTCGGCCGCCCCGGACCGTTCGTACCCGGCCAGGGCCTGTTCCGCCGCGGCCAGGGCGGCCGGGCGGTCGCCGGCCCGCTGCGCGCAGCGGGCCGTGCCCACGAGCGCGTGGGCCCCGTCGATCGGGCTGCGCACCTCGCGGGCCAGGTGGAGGGCCTGGTCGTAATACGCCCGGGCCTCGGCCAGGCCGACGGTGTCCAGGGCGAGCGCGCCGAGGGCGGCCAGTGCCTCCGCCTGGGCCTGGCGGTCGCCCACTTGGCGGAACGCGGCCTGGGCGTACTGCGCGGTGGCGAACGTGACGCGGCCGAGCATGTCCAGGGAGTTCGCCTCGGCCAGGCGCAGGCCGAGCTCGCGGTAGATCTTCGGCCGAATCGGGACGCACGGACGCGGCATGGACCGATCCAGGGGGTGACCTGCGGCGACGGCCAGGCGGGGGCGGCGCGCGCAGGGCGGCGGCGGATCGGTGCGGACCGCTTCGTGAGAGTAGCGCCGAGGACTTATCCGAGCAATAGCGGAACTCAAAGTCGGCAAAATTATGCCCGCTGCTTGCAAAAAATGTTTTAGCAGTACTCCGCGCCGCGGGCGGGACTGGCCGACTGAGGATCTCGACATATCTTCAGATCATCGCCGGGCGGCGCGAGTACGATGAAAAATCGCAAGGTGTGATGGTATCCGCGTTGGGGGCACCCGATGGGCAAGCCAGACTTCTCGTATGACCGGTCCAGGTCGAAGCAACGCTATCGGTCGACAGCACCCGGACCGCGCTCTCGGCCGCGCTCCCAGTCCTGGTCACCACTGCAGGCGCAGTCGCAGGCGGAGTCGAAGTGGCTGGTGCAGCCGCAACCGCACGCCGAGTCGAAGCTGAGGCCGAAGTCGAAGAAGCCGTCGACGCCGCCTCGGCGCCCCACCAAGGGCAGCGTGCTGTGGGCGCTGGTTCCGTTGCTGTCCGCGGGTATCTTCTCCTGCGTCCCGTTCTTCGCCCGTGCCGTGATGACCAAGCGGCGGGCGGACCGGTGCGTGGCCGCCGTCTATCTGGGCGCCACGGTGTTGATGGGCGTCAGCGTGGCGATCGGCGGCCCCACGCGGTCGACGGACTCGGTGGTGAACGCGTTCTCCGCCATCGGCGGCCTCCTGGCGATCCTGCTGGCGGGCGTCGGGTCCGTGCACGCCTGGCTCACCTACCGCGCCCCGACCGCGGCACCGGCCTGGGCGGCCGCCGCCGCGCCCACGGCCGACCCGAGCGCCCATGCGCTGGCCGCCGCCCGGAACGCCGCGAAGCACCGGGAAGAGGCGCGCAAGATCCTGCAGACCGACCCGGTCCTGGCCCGCGACCTGCGGATCGGCCGCCCCGACCTCGCCCGCGAATACGACGACGGCGGCCTGGTCGACGTCAACCACGCCCCGGCCGACACGATCGCCCGCGCCCTGAGCTGGTCGCTCGACGACGCGAAGAAGATCGTGGCGGCGCGCACCCAGACCGGCGGCTTCTCCAGCGCCGCCGAGCTCTCGGCGTACTCGACACTCGACCCGTACAAGATCGACGCCGTCGCGGACCTGATGGTGTTCTGCCGCGGGTGATCCCGCGGCAGAAGCACCCGGTCTACCAGCGGTCGTGCACCTGGGCCCGGATCCGGCGGTCGTACAGGTCCCGGACGGCTGCCAGGGTCTCGTCGTTGAGAGCCGGGATCTCGCTCGCCCGGGCGTTGTCGCGGGCCTGCTCCGCGGAGCGGGCGCCGGGGATCACGGTGGTCACGCCCGGCTGCTGGATGATCCAGCGCAGAGCGGTCTGCGCGGGGGTGGCGCCCGGGCCGGCCAGCGCGGCGAACTCGGCCGCGGCCTCGACCCCGGCTCGGTAGTCGACCCCGGAGAAGGTCTCACCCTGGTCGAAGGCCTCGCCGTGCCGGTTGTAGGCGCGGTGGTCGTTCGCGGCGAAGGCGGTGTCCGGGCGGTAGCGGCCGGACAGCAGACCGGAGGCGAGCGGGACGCGGGCGATGATGCCCACGCCGGCCTCGGCCGCGGCGGGCAGGACCTGGTCCAGCGGCTTGAGCCGGAAGGCGTTGAAGATGATCTGGATGCTCGCGGTGCCGGGGCGGGCGATCGCCTTGAGCGCCTGCTCGCAGGTCTCCACGCTGACCCCGTACGCGGCGACGGCCCCGGACTCGACCAGGGCGTCCAGGGCGTCGAAGACCTCGTCCGAGTCGATCACGGCGGTCGGCGGGCAGTGCAGCTGGACCAGGTCCAGGGTGTCCACGCCCAGGTTGGCCCGGGAACGGTCGGTCCAGGCGCGGAAGTTGGCCGCGGTGTAGTTCTCCGGCAGCTGGTCCACCCGGCGGCCCATCTTGGTCGCCACGAACACCTCCGTGCCGGGATTGTCCCTGGTCCAGCGGCCGATCAGGGACTCGCTGCGGCCGTCGCCGTACACGTCGGCGGTGTCGAAGAAGGTCACCCCCTCCTCGGCGGCGGCGTCGAGCACCGCCAGCGCGTCCTTCTCCTGCACCTCGCCCCAGTCGGCGCCGAGCTGCCAGGTGCCCAAACCCACCACGGACGCGTCGCGGCCGAGCCGGCCCATGATTCTCTTCTCCATGGCTGCATTCTCCCACCGGCAGAGGGCAGGATGACCTCATGGACACGGGAATCGATCACGAGGTCGGGCTACAGCTCGAACCCTTCCTGGCCACGGCGGCCGAGCTGCTGGCGATGCCGTCGACGGACGACCGGCCGGACCAGTTGCGCCGCGCGGTGGATTTCGTCATCGCCTTGGTCGGGCCGGGGTTCGTGGTCGAGCGGTTCGAGTCGAACGGCAAGCCGAGCGCGCTGCTGTACCCGGAACGCCACCGGGACCACGCCCCAGACGGGGCGATGGCAACCCGGCCGAGGTTCCCGGTGATCCTGAACGGGCACCTGGACGTGGTGCCCGCCGAACCCGACCAGTTCCGGCCGCGCCGGGAGGGCGGGCGGCTGTACGCGCGCGGGGCGCAGGACATGAAGGTGTCAGCGCTCTTAGAGGCCCTGGTGTTCCGGGACGTCGCCGCGCGCCTGCCGTATCCGGTCGCGTTGCAACTGGTCGCGGACGAGGAGACCGGCGGCCGGGACGGCACGCTCTACCAGCTGCAACAAGGCGTGTCCGGCGACTTCGTGGTGATCGGGGAGAACAGCCGGCTGGACATCGTGACCGGCACGAAGGGGCTCGCGCAGGCCCGGCTGCTGGCCACCGGACGCGACGACCACGGCGCGTACCCGTGGCTCGGCGACAATGCCCTGATGAAGATCGTGAACACCGCGGCCCGGCTGATGGCCGCCTACCCGACCCCGACCCAGGAGATCCGGCGCACGACGGTGAACCTGGCCCGGGTGCACACGCCGAACCAGGCGGTGAACCGGATTCCCGGACGGGCCGAGGCCTGGCTGGACATCCGCTTCCCGGCCGGGGACGAGGATTTCAGCGGCCGGACATACGCCGAGATCGCCCGGCACCTGTCAAGCTTCTGCGACCCGGGGATCGAGGTGGTCGTGGACGACTACAGCCCGCCGCAGTACGTGGACCAGGACCGGCCCGAGGTGCTCGCGCTGCGCAAAGCCGCGCAGAACCAGGGTTTCCGCGGCGACTACCTGTACAAACACGGGTCCAGCGACGGTGGGTTCTACTCCGAGCTCGGCATCGCGGCGGTCGCCTTCGGCGTCGGCGGAGCGGGACAGCACGGCCCGGACGAGTATCTGGACATTGACACGGTCGTGCCGTACTACCTGGCGCTCCAGGAGTTTCTGGAACAACTCGTCCTGAGCGCGGACGGATAACGCGTTCGAAACAAATCGGGAGCACAATCCTGGAATGAGCCTGCGACAAGTACGGATCGGATGCGAGTTCGTCCACGTCGCCGCCGTCGACACCCCGGCCGTCTTCCAGGTGGAACCCCTGGACGCGGCCCCGGTGAAGATCGAGCGGTCGCAGTGGGACACCCAGCCCGGGTTCGCCGTCCGCCACTACACCGACCTCTACGGCAACTCCTGCGTCCGGGCGATCCTGCCCGCCGGGCGCTCCACCATCCGGTTCGACGCACTGGCCCTGGTCCCGGACGACACCGAGGAGGCCGACGAGGACGCGCCGGAGCTGGCCCCGGACGAGCTGCCGGACGACGTCCTGATGTTCACCCTGCCCAGCCGCTACTGCCTGCCGGACATGCTCGGCACCGAGGCCTGGACCCGGTTCGGCTCCATGCCCGGCGGATACCGGCGCGTGCAGGCGATCTGCGACCACGTCAACGACCACCTGACCTTCCAGTACGGCAGCAGCGGCGCGCAGTCGACCGCCGTGGACGTGTACAACTCCGGTTTCGGCGTCTGCCGCGACTTCACCCACCTGGCGATCTCGTTCTGCCGCGCGCTGAACATCCCGGCCCGGTACGTGTTCGGCTACCTGCCGGACATGGACGTGGCGATCGATCCGGCGCCGATGGACTTCGCCGCCTGGATGGAGGTCTGGCTCGGGGACCGGTGGTGGACCTTCGACCCGCGCAACAACCGGCGGCGCAAGGGCCGGATCCTGATCGGCCACGGCCGGGACGCCTCCGACGTGGCGATGGTCACGACCTTCGGCGCGCCGCTGCTGGAGTCGATGACGGTGATCGCGCAGGAGGAAACGGGCTGACCGGCCGGAGGGGCTGAGAAGAGCGGCCGGGCGCCCGACTCCACGTCGGGCGCCCGGCCGCTGGACTGAGCCGCTCACCTCTCAGCCGAGCCGGGTCACCTCGACGCTGACCCCGAAGCTCTCGGCCGGCGGCCCGGAGTAGACCCCGGCCAGCGGGCGCACGTCCGCGTAGTCGCGCCCGCGGGCGAGCAGCACGTGCCGGCTGCCGACGTCGGCGAGGCTGGTCGGGTCCACCGCGACCCACTCCCCGGCCCAGAACTCCACCCACGCGTGGCTCTCCCCCGCGGTGGCCCGGCCGATCTCCGCGTCGACGACCGGGTGCAGGTAGCCGGAAACATAGCGCGCGGGCAGGCCGGCCGAGCGCAGCAGGGCCAGGGTCACGTGCGCGAAGTCCTGGCACACGCCCTTGCCCTCGGCGCGCGCCTCGGCCGACGAGGTGTGCACGTGGGTCGCGCCGCGCTCGTAGGCCAGGGCCTCGTGCGTCCACTGGGCGGCCCGCAGGCCGGCCTCCACCGGGGAGGACTCGGCGCGCAGGAACCGGCCGATCTCGGTCAGCTCCTCCTCCGTCTGGACGTACGCCGAGGCGGTGAGCAGTTCGGCCATGGAGTCCTGGACCGCCGGGTCGGCCAGGGCGGACCACTCGACGCCGGTCGGCCGGGGCCGGGCCTCGGAGGTGTCGACCGTGGAGGACGCCTCCACGACCAGTTCCGTGTGCGGAACGTGGATGTCGAACGCGTCGACGGTCGTGCCCCAGTAGTCCACATACCGCATCGGGCGCACGCCCGGCGTGATGGTGACCGCGGACCTCGTGGTCCGCTGCCCGTCCACGCTCGGCGGGGTCAGCCGCGCCTCGTTGTAGGACGTCCGGACCGGTTCCGCGTACTGGTACGCGGTGCGGTGCAGGATCGCGATCCGCCAGCTCATCCCACGGCCTCCTTCAGGTTCCACTGCGGTGACGGCGAACCGGCGAACATCCGTGCCGTGACTGCTTCGCTGATCGCCGACACGGCGCGCTGGAGTCCGAACAACCGGTCCGGCAGGCCGACCAGCAGGTTGGCCGAGGACAGGAACTCCAGGTCGGTCCGGGCCCGGCCGATCGCCCGGTGGGCCGGCTCGTCCAGGGACGAGCGGCCCGAGGACGGGTCCAGGCGGCTGAGCGCCCGCTCCCCGGCCTGCAGGGCGTGGAACACCGAGCGCGGGAAGAGCCGGTCCACCAGCAGGAACTCGACCACCCGGGCCGGTTCGACGCCCTGCTGGTAGGTGCGCAGGTACGCGTCGTGGGCCGAGCAGGCGTGCAGGGTGGAGGTCCAGCCCTCGCCGCCGCCGGCGCTGACCCGGGTGGCCAGCATCCGGGCGGTCATGTCGACCCGTTCCAGGCTGCGGCCCAGGACCAACATGTCGTAGCACGCATCCCGGCTCATGCTCGACTCGACGTACCCGGCGAAGGTCGCGGCACGCTCGCGCACGTAGGAGAAGAACGGCGCGGGCCCGAAGTCCCGGGAGGCGGCGGTGCGCACCGGCAGGGCGTTGCGGGTGGAGTTCAGGCACTCCCAGATCTCCGCGGACAACGCCTCGCGGGCGCTGCGGGCGTTGCGCCAGGCCGCGTTCAGCGCGCCGACGATCGAACTGGGCAGGTCCACGTCGTAGCCGAGCAGGTCCAGCAGGGCGGCGCTGTCGCGCAGCTTCTCCGCCTCCTCGTGCGCGATGCCCATCACGCTCAGCAGGTCGAAGGTGGCCCGGCCCTCGTCGATCCCAGGGTCCTCGAGCACCTCGTGGAAGTGCACGTCGAGCAGGCGGGCGGTGCCCTCGGCCCGCTCGACGTACCGGCCGGTCCAGAAAAGCGCCTCGGCGACTCGACTCAACATTTCGGCCTCCTCACTGTCTTACCGCGGGTCGGTACTCTGCCCCGAAGGGAAGGCTCACTGGTTCTGCTGCTGTTGCTGCTGCGGCTGTTCCTGGTGCGGGCCGCGGTCGGGCTGGATGCCGCGCACGGCCTGGGCCGGGAACTGGGCCGGCTCCTCGTCCGGGTCCGGGGCCCGCCGGGGCCAGGGGGCCAGCACCCAGGTGTCCTTGGAACCGCCGCCCTGGCTGGAGTTGACGATCAGGCTGCCCTCGCGCATGGCCACCCGGGTCAGGCCGCCCGGCAGCACCCGGACCTGCTCGCCGTCGTTGACCGCGAACGGGCGCAGGTCGATGTGCCGGGGCAGCAGCCGGTCGCCGCACTGGGACGGCGCGGTGGACAGCAGCACCAGTTCCTGGGCGACCCAGCCGCGCGGCGCGTCGAGCACCTGCTCGCGGACCTGGGCGAGTTCCGGCTCGGTGGCCTTGGGCCCGATCACGATGCCGTTGCCGCCGGAGCCGTCCACCGGCTTGAACACCAACTGGTCCATCCGGCCCAGGCAGTGCTCGCGCACCTCGGGGTCGTCGAGCCGGTAGGTCTCGGCGTTGGGCAGCAGCGGCTTCTCGCCGAGGTAGTACTCGATCAGGGCCGGGACGTACGTATAGGTCAGCTTGTCGTCGGCCACGCCGTTGCCGACCGCGTTGGCGATGGTGACGTTGCCCGCGCGGGCGGCGTTGAGGATGCCCGGGCAGCCGACCACCGAGTCCGGCCGGAAGTGCACCGGGTCCAGGAAGTCGTCGTTGATCCGCCGGTAGACCACGTCGACCCGGCGCTGGCCGTTGATACTGCGCATGTACAGCACGTTGTCGCGGCACAGCAGGTCCCGGCCCTCGACCAGTTCGATGCCCATCTTGCGGGCCAGGAACGCGTGCTCGAAGTAGGCGGAGTTGCCCACGCCCGGGGTCAGCAGCACGACCGTGGGGTGTTCGGCCCCGGCCGGCGCGCACCGGCGCAGCGCGTCCAGCAGCCGGCCCGGGTACGAGGCGACCGGCCGGACCTGCTGTTCGAGGAACAGGCCGGGGAAGACCCGGGCCATGGTGCGCCGGTTCTCGACCACGTAGGACATGCCGGAGGGGACCTGGAGGTTGTCCTCCAGCACCCGCACGACACCGGCCTGGTCGCGGACCAGGTCGATCCCGGCCAGGTGGATCCGCACGTCGCCGGGCGGCTGGATCCCGTGCGCCTGGCGGCACAGCCCGGCCGAGGTGGTCAGCAGGGACCGCGGCACGATGCCGTCCCGCACCGCCTGCACCGGGCCGGGCCCGTAGATGTCGGCGAGGAACGCTTCGAGCGCGCGCACCCGCTGCACGACCCCGGCCTCGATCAGGTCCCACTCGGCCGAGGGGATCAGCCGCGGGATCAGGTCCAGCGGGAAGACCCACTCCTGGCCGGAGTGGGAGAACGTGACGCCCTGGTCACGGAAGCTGCGGTCGCGAGCTTCGGCGCGGCGGACCAGATCTTCCGCGGTCAGTGTCTGAAGGGCATCGTGAAGTGCCCGCATGTGCGGATGCGGTGATCCATCCGCTCCGAACATCTCGTCGTATGCGGGACCGTCCGGATACCCGTCGAGGAGTGCTCCCATATGAGAAGTCCTACCAGCGGTTTGTTGCCGATACGTGTCCTGGCTGTCTTAACTGCCCGGAAACATAACTGGTCCACGATGGAGAGACGGGATGGAGAAAGACACAGTCGTCACCCGTCGGGGCGCAGATCACAGCCCGGCCGTAGCATACCGAGAGCACGCAGCCCCTGCCCGAGGAGACGACATGATGCACTTGGTTCACGAGCGGTCACCGGCCGCAGTGGACGGCGGCCGGGACGCGGGCGGACCGGGCGTGGACGGTGCGGCGGGCGCGGTGAATCCCGCGGGCGCCCTCCCGGCCGGACTGTCTCAGGGGTCGAACCGGCTGACCTACGTGCTGCGCCAGCGGTTCAGCTACGCCTACGACGCCCCGGTGCGCGACCTGGACCACCGGCTGATCGTGGTGCCGCCCTCCCAGCACGGCGACCAGCGGCGGCTGAAGCACTCGGTCACCGTGACCGGGGTGGACGCCCGCGCGGTCAGCCGCCGGGACGCGGCCGGGAACCTGGTCACCCGGGCCCGGGTCGCGCTCGTCCCGGAGCGGGTCGAGTTCCTGGTGGAGGCCGTGGTCGAGCGGTCCGGGCCGGGGTCCGACGAACTGCTGCCGGCGAGCGCGCTGACCGACCCGCGGATGCTGCTGCCGACCCGGCTGACCGAGGCGGACGAGTCGCTGCGGCGGCTGGCCGGGGAACTGGCCGAGGCGGACCCGGTGGCGACCGCCGCGCGGTACTGCGACTACGTGCACGAGACGATCACCTACGAGTTCGGCGCGACCTCGATCTTCACCACCGCGGCCGAGGCGCACGCCGGCCGGCGCGGGGTGTGCCAGGACTCCGCGCACGTGATGCTGGCCCTGTGCCGGGCCGCCGGGCGCCCGGCCCGCTACGTCTCCGGGCACCTGCTCGGCGAGGGCGGCACGCACGCCTGGGTCGAGGTGATCGTGCCGGACCCGGCCGGTGCGCGGGCCGTGGCGTTCGACCCGTGCAACGGACGGCGGGCCGGCCTGGACTACCTGACCATCGCAACCGGCCGCGACTACACCGACGTGGCCCCGACCTCGGGCACCTACACGGGCGCGGCCCAAGGCACCCTGACCGCGAGCAAGCAGGTCGACGTCGCGGCAGGTTGAACCGGCCCTTTGCCCCCAAGAGTGATTATACCGTGGTGAATCGTCGGAATCAGGACGATATAAACTACTGTCAGGGTCATGAGGAAGACCCCGAAGAAGGCCAAGCCGCCCACCCCGGCCGCCGCGTCCGGCCCGCCCGCTCCCGCGGCGGCCGCCGGCCGGGCCCCGGGCCGGGCCGCGGCCAAGAGCGCGGCGGCCGAGAGTTCGGCGGCCGAGGGCGTGGCCGGACGCCCGGTCGAGAGCGCCGTCCGGAGCACGGTCGAGGGCACGACGCCCAAGCGGGCGCCCAAGGGCTCGATCCCGGCCCAGGCCTCGACGCTGGAGAACCACCTGGCCCGGCAGAACGAGCTCGCCGCGCCGGTGCAGAGCCTGTCCGAGATCCGGGCCGAGCTGGCCGACCTGACCGTGCGGATCGACCGCGAGCGGCAGGTGCGCTGCCTGCCCGGCCAGGACTTCGCGCTGGACTCCGCGACCGGGCGGCTGATCCGGACCGACATCGAGCGCCTGCGCCGGATCGACCCGGCGACCGTGCCGCAGTCGCAGACGATGGCCTACTTCGGCGAGCTGCGCGACGTGTGCCGGCGGCTGCTGGCCGAGGTCTGCTTCGGCGACTCCCCCGCGCGGCGCCAGTCGACCGCCCGCAACGCCTCGCAGGTCGGCCGGCAGATGCTGCCGCGCGAGCATTTCGCCTGCCTGGACGGGCCCGCGGGCGCGGCGGAGTCGGTTGACGCAGCGGGGTCGGCTGGCGCGTCGTCGACCGAATCGGACTCAGCCTGACCGGTCACCCGGTTCGTACGGGCAGGCCGTCGGGTCCAGCGTGCTCTGGTCGTCGGGCAGGACGCCGTACCGCCAGCCGTAGGTCGGCGCGGTGTATGGGTCGGCGGCCAGGTGCGGGTGCAGCGGCACGGTGTCGTAGCGGTCGATGCGTGCCCTGATCACCCAGACTCAGGACGTGGGCGTGGCCACCGGTCCGAGCACCGTGTCGAGGTCGTGGGCCAGCGAGGTGTTGCCGAAGTCGGCCACCTGCGACGGGCTGTTGAGGTAGGGGCAGGGGCCGACCAGCGCGTTGAATCCGACCACGTTGTCGCCGTCGCCCGCCATGATGATCACCTGGTCGCCCTGGATGCAGGAGCTGTTGGCGACGGCCGTGACCGAGTTCAGGTCGGTGCGCAGCCGGGTCACGGTCGAGGTGTCGGTGACCAGCGCCGACCCGGTCAGCACGCTGGTGTCCAGGTCGAAGCGGCACAGCACGATCCGGGTGACCGTCCCGGGCAGCAGCGCCACGGTCTGGCCCGCCTTCGCGGTCGGCAGCGCCATCCCGCTGTTGAAGCCGCCCCAGTCTGACCCTTCGGACGGACAGGTCCCGCTCTTCCAGGCCGCCAGCATCGCCTTGCCCGCGGCCGAGTCGTTCGCGCCGCCGGAACTCGCGCCGTGGCTCGAACATCCGGCCACGGCGCCCGCGACGAGGACCAGGGCCGCGGCCGGGCCCAGTATTGCCTTGCGGGACAGGAGATCCAGGTTCATGGGGCGCATACTATCGACGCTTGTCCGATGTTGTGTCTCCATCCACGATCAAAAGCCGTCGGCAGGTGTAATCGCGGTGGCGGGCGCGGTCAGGAGGCTGGCGGCGGATAGACGCCGAGCGCCGGTACCCGGATCGGTGCAGGGAACAGATTGTCGATCTGGAACGGCGCGGGCCGGCGGTCGAACGCCGCCAGATAGAAGACGAATCCGGGACAGTCGTCGAACGGCTCCCGGTCCGCCGGGCCGTACTGCGCCCAGTCCTCGACGCCGAACACCGAGATCCAGTAGCCTCCCAATCCCAGCGAGGTCGCCGGGAAGTACCAGACCGCCGGATCGGGACTGGGCCCGGACTGCAGCCGCATGAGTTCGTGGCCCCTGGTCAGGACGGCGATCTGGTGGAAGACGGCTTCGTGGATCTTCGGCGGGGCGACGGAGGCGTTGGCCGGCCAGACGTCCCAGACGTTGATCGCCGCGTGCTTCTCGTCGCGTGCGACGAGGAAGTCGGTCACGAGCGACGCCTGCGCCGGATAGTCGATCTCGATGTCGGCGCTGCCCTCGTAGCGGGACAGATTCCGGGGCTCGCCCGCGACATCCGGGAACTCGATCCGCAGCTGAAACCGCGCCAGCATGAGGACGCTGTCATGCAGACCGCGGTCGCCGGGGAAGTATTCGAGCGGATTGCGCGGCGACCGCCCGGCGTCGTCGTCAGTATTCGCAGAAACCATGGTGCGCTCCGTTGCCGAGGGCCGGTTATAAGAGTCCTGTTCCGTGGAACATATCGCGCGCACCGACTGCCTGACGGGAAATTGCACCGGTACTGTGCCGCGCGCGACCTGATCGCGCAGGCGCTCAACCGGCCCAGGACGCCTCGCGTAGCAGTGCCCGATGACCGTCCAGATAGGGCGTGAGATCGCAGACGTCTACCAACCCGATCTCGGACGGCTCCACCCCGGCCACCTCGATCACGACGCCCGGTCCGGCCGGGGTGGAGTCGGCCCAGGCGTACCAGGCGGTGCCCGACTCGCGCCTGTGGAACATCAGCTGCGCGCCGCCGACCGGCAGGGCGAGGTCGGGTGCGGGGGCGAAGTGCTCGAACCGGCGCAGCACCGGCAGCTCGTCCTCCGGAGTCAGCGCAAAAGCAGGATCGAGCGTGCCCTCGCCGTAGCGCAGGCCGCCGGTCAGGAACTCGGCCGAGCCGCGGGTGGTGTGCACCGCGGCGAGCGGGCCGGGGCCGGTGAACCCGCCGTAGACCAGGGCGATGCGTTCGGCCCGGTCCTCCAGCGCGGCCCAGCCGCCGACCGTGCAGCCGGGGGCGGGGAAGCCGGCCAGGCCGTAGACCGCGGGCAGGTCCGCGGCGATCTCGCGGACCGTGGCGTGCAGGTCGTCGACCAGGAGGTCGAGCCGGCGGCGGCGCTCGGCGAAGCCGCCGGTCGAATCCCGGCCCTGGTGCGTCCTGGCTCCCATGACACACCACAGTAGCCCTTGCGCCAGAAGGGATCCGGGGTGCGAGCAGGCTCGCTGAAGCACGGCGGAGCGCGCCGCGGGCCGCCGCCGCCCCGGTGCGCCGCCTCACCCGGACGGCCGCCGGACCGCCCGGCGGCGCGATCCGTCCGCCGGGCGGCGATGAGTTCCGCTGGAACACTCGGTAGATACGGACGAGCCGCCGGCCGACCGGCCCGCGGCGCATCGACCGAGAGGACAGAGCGATGACCGACGACCGTTCCACCGAGACCCCGGCAGCCGACGAGGCCGAGGTACGCGCCGTACTCGACCGGCTCTACGCTGCCTGGCTGGACTACGACGCCGACCGGTTCGTGGCCGACTACGCCGAGGACGCCAGTTCCATCCTGCCCGGCTCCCTGCGGGTCGGCCGGGACCAGGTGCGCGACCGGATGGCGGCGAGCTTCGCCGGGCCGCTGAAGGGTTCCAAGCCGCTCGACGAGGTGCAGAGCGTGCGGTTCATCGGCGCGCACCGGGAGGTGGCCGTGGTGGTCAGCCGCAGCTGCAGCCTGGCCGCGGGCGAGACGGCCGCGCCGGACGACCGCTGGATCTGGGCCACCTGGACCCTGGCCGAGCAGGACGGCCGCTGGCTGGTGGAGGCGTACCACAACTGCCCGACCGAGCGGCCGGTACCGGTCGGCTGACCCGCGGTGGTGCACTTCGCCGGGCAGCCCGGCCTCGGCGACCGCCGGGGAGTAGGGCCGCCGGCCGCGGAACGCTCCGTGCGTTCCGCGGACGGAAAGCTCCTGAGCCGCGGCGGGCGGGCGGGCCGGTGCGGCAGCCCGCCCGGACCTCGGCTCAGGAGCAGCTGGAGGCGTAGATGTAGGGCTTGACGCTGGCGTCGTTCATGTTGCTCTGGGTGATCGCGACCAGCGGGGTCAGGATGTTCGCGGTCACCGGCTTGCCGGTCAGGGCGTTGATCGCCTGGTCGACCGCGTCCTTGCCCTCCACGGCCGGGGCCTGGGCGATGGCCAGCTGGATGGTGCCGTTCTGCAGCATGGTCATCTGGGTCGGGTCGGCGTCGAAGGTGGCGACCTTGACCTTGCCGGACATCTTGGTGGCCTGGATCGCGGTGGCCGCGCCCTCGGCGGTCACCACGTTCGCCGCGAACACCCCGGCCAGGTCCGGGTTGCCGGCCACGTCGCCCTCGATGTCCGAGGTGGCCACCGAGGTCGAGTCGGTGTCGTCGTACTGGGTGCCGAGCAGTTTGATGTTCGGGTACTTGGTCTGCATCTCCTGCACGAAGCCCTGCACCCGGGCGTCGGTGGTGGAGGTGCCGGCCTTGACCGAGACCACCGCGACCGTGCCCTTGCCGCCGATCAGGCCGGCCAGCTGGTCGGCCGCCAGCTGCCCGCCCTGGGCGTTGTTCGAGGTGATCCGGGAGACGCCGAGCGAGGAGTCGCCGGACGAGGTGTCCACGAACACGATCTTGGTCCCGCCGCTCTGCACCCGCTGCAGGTCGTTGTCCAGTGCGGTGGTGTCGGTCGGGGCGACCAGCAGGGCGTCCGGCTTGGTGGAGATGGCCGCGTCGATCAGCGGCTTCTGCTCCGGCACGGTGAAGTCGGCCGGGCCGGTCACGGTCAGGTTCACGCCGAGCGCCTTCGCCTCCTGCTGGGCGCCGCACTCCATCGTGACGTAGAAGTTGTCGCTCTTCGTGCCGACGATCAACTGGAGGTTCTTCGCGCCGCTCGCCGCCGCGCCGCCCTTGGCGGCGCTACTGCTGCTGGAACAGCCGACCGCGGCGGCGGCGACGAGGGAGAGGGCGACGGCGACGCTCAGCGCACGCGTCGAGGGGCCTCGGGACATGGAATCCTCCTGCACGTTGGGGTGGCGCCGGCTGCTCAGGACCGCTCCCGCAGCCGGCGGCGGAACTGGTCGAGGTACACCGCGGCACCGAGCACGAGCCCGATCGCCACGTACTGCCAGTACTGGTTCACGGCGAGGATCACGAGGCCGGTGAGCAGCATCGCGGGAATGAAGACGCCGAGAACGGTGCCGAACATGGAGCCGCGGCCACCGAACAGGCTGGCCCCGCCGAGCACGACCGCCGTGATCACGGTGAGGTTGTCGGTGGAGTGGCCGGAGATGGTGCTGGTGCCGAAGTAGGCCAGCGAGAGCAGCCCGGCGGCGCCGGACAGCAGGCCCTGCAGGGCGTAGACCTTGATCAGGTGCCGGTCCACCTTGATCCCGGCGCGCAGCGCGGCCTCCGGGTTGGAGCCGACCGCGTAGGTGTAGCGGCCGAACCCGGTGTAGGCCAGGATCAGGCCGAAGACCAGCGCGAGGGCGAAGCTGATCACGACCAGCCACGGCACGCCGCCGATCGACCCGAGCCCGATCGTGCCGCTCAGCCGGGTCGGCACGGAGCGGATGTCGGAGCCGTTGGTGATCAGATAGCTGAATCCCTCGGCGACCAGCAGCCCGGCCAGGGTGGTGATCAGCGGCGGCACCTTGGCCTTGGCGATCACGAACCCCTGCACCGTGCCGAACGCCGTGCCCACCGCGATCGCGATCAGCAGCCCGACCAGGATGACGCCCCAGCTCGCGTTCAGCCCGGCGCCGGGCTGGTGCTGGTAGTACTCCCCCGCCACGACCCCGGCCAGGACCAGCACCGAGCCGACGGACAGGTCGATGCCCGCGGTCAGGATCACGAACGTCTGCCCGATCGCCATGACCAGCAGCGGCGCGGCGTTCGCGGAGATGTTGCTCAGGTCGCTGGTGGTCAGGAACTTGCCCGGGGCCCGGATGGTGAAGAACGCCATGATCAGGATCAGCGCGATCCCGGTCCAGGCCTCGTTCGCCGAGACCAGTTTGCGCAGGGTGCCGGCCACGGTGGTCGGGCCGTCGTCCCAGTCGGCCGCGGCGGCCGCGCCGATCCCGGTGCCGATCTCCACCCCGCCGAGTCCGGCCGCGGCGGCGTTGCCCGCGCCGATGGCCGTGGCCGGGGCGGCCGGGGTCCCGTCGTCCGGCGCCGTCGAACTCCGCTCAGAGTTCTGACTCCGGTCGAGAAACCCTTCCTGCGCCTCGGGTTCCGCCCCAACACCCGACTGCGCCCGCGCTGAATCCGGGTTCTGCGAACTCATGATCCGTCCTTTCCGCCGCGCAGGGACAGCGCGCCGGTCATCGCGCCGACGAGTTCCTCCACGCCGACCTCGGCGGCCCGGTAGCTGGCCACCCGGCGGCCGAGCCGGAGCACCTCGATCCGGTCCGCGACCGCGAGTACCTCGGGCATGTTGTGGCTGATCAGGACGACCGCGATGCCGCGGTCGCGGACCCGTTTGACCGTGTCCAGCACCCGGGAGCGCTGCACCACGCCGAGCGCGGCGGTCGGCTCGTCCATGAACACGACCTTGCTGGCGTAGTAGACCGCGCGGGCGACGGCGACCGTCTGGCGCTGCCCGCCGGACAGGGTGCCGACGGGGGCCCGCACGTCCGGCAGCTGCACGCCGAGCTCGGCGAACACGGTCCGGGCCTGCTGCACCATCAGTTTGCGGTTGAGCACCTTGAGCCAGGGGATCCGGTACAGCTCCCGGCCCAGGTGCAGGTTGGCGGCCGCGTCCAGATCCGGGGCCAGGGCCAGGTCCTGGTAGACCGTCTCGATGCCCTCGCGCTGGGCCTCGAGCGGGCTGGCGAACTGCACCCGCCGGCCGGCCAGGGTGATCTGCCCGCCGTCCGGCCGGATCGCCCCGGACAACACCTTCACCAGGGTGCTCTTGCCGGCCCCGTTGTCGCCGATCAGGGCGGTGACCTCGCCGATCGCCGCGCTGAAGTCGGCCCCGTCCAGTGCCTGGACGTGCCCGTACCGCTTGGTGACACCGCTCGCTTCAAGACCTGGTTCTGCCATGCCGCCTACCCGTCCGTCAGGTGAGTCCGGTCGAAACCGAGGATGGTAACGTTCACACGTGGAGTGAACGGCGGGTCTGACGAGTCGTCAAGACGTAGCGCCCCGACATGTGATCAGAGTGTGATGCTTCTGATACATGAGGTAAGATATATAGCTGCATAACCGACATACGACTCATGCCGCCGACCGGCCGGGGTTTCGGCGGCCGCGCCGCAGGCCGACGCGATCCGGCCCGTTCCGCAACACCTGATAACGTTCGCAGCCCCGCCGGACTGCTAACGTTTCTGCAATGCAGGTCAGGCAGAACCGCATCCCCACCATGCGGGACGTCGCCCGGGAGGCCGGCGTCAGCCTCATGACGGTCTCGCGGGTGGTCAACGGCGAACCGGGAGTGCTGCCGGAGACCGCCGCGCGGGTCGCCCGGGCGATCCAGATGGTCGGCTACCAGCGCAACGACATGGCGCGCCACCTCCGGCGCAACGCGTCGGGCACCCAGACGGTCGGCCTGGTCGTGGACGACCTGGCCAACCCGTTCTTCGCCGTGCTGGCCCGCGCGGTCGAGGACCAGGCCCGGCTGCGCGGCTACCTGGTGCTGATCGGCAGCTCCGGCGACGACCTGCACCGCGAGCAGGAGGTCGTGTCCGCGTTCAGCTCCCGGCGGGTGGACGGCATGATCCTGGTCCCGGTCAGCGGAAGCCACCGCTTCCTGCAGAACCAGATCGTCCAGGGCACCAAGGTGGTGTGCGTGGACCGCCCGGCCGAACGCCTGCCGGTGGACACCGTCGTGGTGGACAACCGCAACGGCGCCGTGCGCGGCACCGCCCACCTGCTCGCCCACGGCCACCGCCGGATCGGCTACCTCGGCGACCGGCTGGAGATCTGGACCGCGCAGGAACGCTACGCAGGCTACTGCGACGCGCTCGCGGCGGCCGGCCTGGCCGCCGACCCGGGCCTGGTCCGGCACGGCCTGCGCACCCGCGCCGCGGCGTCGGTCGCGGCGGCCGAGCTGATGGCCCGGCCGGACCCGCCGACCGCGTTGTTCACCGGCAACGACCAGTGCTCGGTCGGCACCCTGGCCGGCCTCGGCGACGGGTACGGCCGGGTGGCCCTCGTCGGCTTCGACGACTTCGCCCTGTCCGACCGGCTGGTCCCGGCGGTGACCGTGATCGCCCAGGACCCGTCCGCGCTCGGCGCGACCGCGGCGCAGCTGCTGTTCGCCCGGATCGACGGCGACACCTCCGCGCCGCGGGAGATGGTGCTCTCGACCAGGCTGGTCGAACGCGGCTCCGGGGAGATCCGGCTGGGCGCAGGCTGACCCGGGGCCGGCGGGCGGGAGCGGCGTTCGGGACCGGCGTTCGGAACCGGTCCGGAAGCGGTCCGGAAGCGGTCTGAGGGTCACGCCGGAAGCGGGCCGCGTGGTCCGATGGGTTCGTGGTCGGAAGGGGAGAGAGTTGTGACGGCCAACCGTCGGGCGTCCGGCCGAGCCGGGCGCACCGATGGGGCGGTTCGCCGCCGCGCGGCGGACGGCCCGGATCCGGATCAGCGCCCGCCGCAGCGGACGGACCCGGGTTCCGGGTCGGGCGCGACGCGACCGCCGGACCGGAGCATCGCGGGCGATCCGCAGCCGGCCCAGCACGCGAGCCCGGACGCGGGTCTCGGCTCGGGCGCGATCAGTCCGTTCTCCCCTTACGCCGCAACGGTATCCGGACCATACCCGGCATCCCCTCGCCCGAGGCCGGACAGGTAGCGCTCGATCTGGGCCAGCCCGGTCTTGCCGAGTTCCTCCTGCAGCAGCACGATCCGCAGTTCCGGGGCGGTGGTCGGGTCTCGGCGGCAGGCGGCCACGAAGGTCTGCACGATCATGATCACCAGCTCCTCGCGGCGCAGCTCCACGATCCGGGCCAGGCCGGAGCCGACCAGCGGGATCGCCACCGGCTTGTACATCCCGTACGTCGCCACGCTCGGCCAGAGCAGTTCCAGGCTCCTGCGCAGGTCCGCCGGGCCGGAGCGGGCGACCAGGTCGTTGCTCAGCCGGGAGTAGGCCGTGGCGAACACGCGGCGGCCGTCGACGGCCAGCGGGACGACCGTGCCGACCGGGTAGCGGGTGCGTTTGCCGCGCTGCTTGTCCCGGACGCTCTCCGTGCTGACCGGATCGACCTGGCGCAGGCCGCCGCGCAGCTTCTCGTCCAGGACCTTGACCTGGCCGCCGAACAGCCGCTCGACCAGCTGGCCCTGCACGCTCTTCGCGTTGATCACGAAGTCCTCGCCGGTCGCGGTGTCGAAGGTGTCGGTGAACCCGACCACCAGGTTCGCGTCCTTCTGCTCGAACAGGTCGCCGCGGACCAGCACGATCTCGGCCCGCAGGCCCGGCAGGGCGCAGCGCAGCAGCTCGTCCGCGTGCTCGGTGCGCAGCCACTCGCGCAGCTCGGCGAGCACCATCGCGGCGTCCCGGTCTGCGGGACGTTCGTCGGCCAGGCGTTCGGCCAGCGGCAGGGCCAGATCTATTCGGCCCAGCTCGCGGTGACGGCGGATCAGTTCCCGTTGCGCGGTCACCCGCAGGCCGGTCAGCCTCCGGCGCAGCGCGCCGGCGAAGTCCTCGGCCTCGGCCCGCGGACCGCTCCCCCGGGCCGGGTCCGGGTCTGCGGGCGCCTCGCCGGCTGCGATCGCGCCGTCCGCCTCCCCGCCGGACTCGGCCAGCGGGCGGCCGCGGAACAGCTCCAGGGCCTCGGTCAGCCGGCGCACCGCGTCCGCGGAGGGCGCGTGCAGGGCGCCGTTGACCAGGGCGGTGAAGCGCGCGCTGTCCAGTTCGTCCGGGCCCAGGGCCAGCCGGTAGGTCGTCTCCGGGCCGCCGGCCGTGGCCACCTGGTCGGTCTGCAGCAGCCGCCGGCCGGTGCCCGCCCCGGCCCGGTCCAGGGCGCGGCGCAGCTCCAGCACCCGCTTCTGCACCTCGTTGCGGTTGCGCTGCTCCTGGTGCGGCACGTCGAAGTCGCGCGCCCACACGTCCCGGTACAGCCGCCGGACCGCGACGGCCTGCCCCTCGGCCGCGACCAGCCGGGCCAGCAGCCTGCTGGTATAGGGCGCCAGCCGCACCGTCACGCCGCCGACTTCGAGCTTGATCGGGCCCAGATCCCGCACCCGCAGGCGAGCCTCAGAGGTCTCCATATGCCATGCCCCACTTCGGGTGTCTGCGACAGCAGTCCGGCCCAGCTTAGCAAGGCGGCTCGGAGGCCATGGCGCGTTTGACCGGCACAGCTGCGCCCGGAACGGCCGCCACGGCCGAAACAGTGTCCATACTTGACAGTATGGATGTCGTGGCCTGCCCGGACGGAGCGGCCAGGTCCGGGCTGCTCGGGCAGGTCCGCCAGATGTCCGGTTCGAATCGTGCCCGCCGGCTGTTCACCGGCAACGCCCCGGTGGCCTACGGCAGGATCCCGGCAGTGCACGGGCAGGGCGCGGGGCCGCACAGGCTTCTGCCGCTGCCTGTACCGCCCCGCGCCCTGCCCGCCGCTCTCAGCGCTGGTACGCCTTCAGCGCGTGGAACGGGCCCGGGTCGAGCCAGTCCGAGCCGGTCTGGTTGACCCGGCAGCCGGCCAGGTCCAGCCGTTCGGCGATCTTCTTGACCGAGGCCACCGAGCCGTCGAACCGGATCACGTTGCGCCCGGCCAGATCGGCGATCGGCCGCAGCGCGCCCACCTCGACGATCACCGTGCGCTCGGGGTAGGCCATCAGGACCATGCCGAGCTCCAGCAGCACGTTGGGCCGGGCCTGGCCGGTGAGCCGGCCCTCGTACTCCTGGTCGCGGACCTGGAGCAGATCCGGGTGCAGCATCGCGACGTCGTCCGGGGTCAGCAGGACCAGGGCCGCCTGCGCCTGGGCCGGGGCGTTCACCACCACGTCGCCGAGGAACGGGACGGTGTGGCCGGTCGCCCGGACCAGTTCCTCCCACTCCAGCCCGCGCAGGCCCAAGCGGCCGAGCAGGCCGAACATCGCCTGCCGGACCTGTTCGTCGCGGCCGTGCACGACGAACACGCTGCGGGTCTTGTCGGCTCCGGCGGGTCCGGCGGCCGCGGGGCCCGCGGCCTGGTCCGAGCCCTCGTCGGCGCTCTCCTCGTCGAAGTCGTCGTCGCCGGGAGCCCAGCCGATCGGCGAGTGGGCGCCGAGGGTCTGGTTCCCGGAGTTGCCCTGGCTGATCATCGCGCCCTCGCCGTTCGCGGTGACGTTGCCGAAGCGCATGCTGTCCATCAGTGCGTCATCTCCTTTGCGGCGTCCGGCGCCGTGCGGGCCCGGGGGAATCCCTGCCGGCCGCGGTTGCCCTGGCTCACCACGGCGTTGGCGCCGTAGGAGTGCACGTCGCCGTAGGCCTGGTTCAGGATGGTGGTCTGGTTCGCGTGGTGGTCCCTGAGGTCGACGTTGTGCTCGGCCAGGAACGTCTCGATGATCTGGAGCAGGCGGCGCTCGACGATCTGCCGGTACTTGACCGTGTCGGACCGCTGGAAGAAGTGGTGGAACCCGGACGCCGTGGCCAGTTCGCGCACGCTCGTGACCGCTCCGCGGTCCAGTTCCCGCAGCGCGTAGCCGGCCATCCCGAGGTCGCTGCCGTCCAGCGGCACCTTGTCGTACCCGGCCTCGACCCCGTCGGCGACGATTCGCGGCAGCCGGTCCTGGAAGGGGTTCATCATGATACTGATCACGTCCTTGGGCGCCGTGAGCAGTGCGTCGAAGGCGGCCTTGATCACCACGCCTTCGGTGTTCTGGGGCATCCGGTTGATCACGTGGAAGCTGCTCTTGATGGGCAGGAGCACGTAGGGGTAGAACTCGGTGTGCAGGGTGTTGCCCTTGATGTCGAACCCCACGAACATCGAGGTGACGATTTCCTGTTCCCAGGAACCGATCCTGATGCACAGGTACTCGCGCGCCGCGTCGTAGTTCTCCTCCCAGTGGATCTTCGGCGCGGCCACGAGGTAGCCCTCCGACCAGTTGCTGCTGTGCGCGGTGGCCTTGGCGTACCTGCGCTTCTCGACGGTCAGCTTCCTGATCTTCTCCTCGTCCTTCGCGTTGTCCCGCAGCTCCGAGACCAGCTTCTGCGCGACGTAGGAGGTGATGTCCGACACGGTGAACGGGATGATCCGCTCCTCCTCGCTCCTGCTCCCGCCCGTCGCCTCCGACAGGTCCCGCGGCCGGCGGGCCTCGATCAGCAGTTCGGCGCTGGACCAGTCCGGCAGGGCCGCGCCCGCGCCGACGAACGGCTTGTACCCGCCGTAGTAGACCAGGCCGCCGTCGGTCGCCTGCTCCTCGTCGAGCTTCCGGATGAGTTCGGACGTCAGGTGCGCGCTCTCCGGGAGGTGGCCGTCGAACCCGCGGCCGGCCGGCGCCCGCAGCCGGGTGATCAGGGTGTCCAGCGTGGCCACCCGGCGCATGAACCCGGTGACCCAGCCCCACCAGAAGAACAGCACCAGCGCGGCGATCGGCCCGACGGCTTGGGTGACGAAGAGCAGGGCGACCACCGGCAGGCCAGCGAGGGTGGAGAGCACCTGCGTACGGCGGAGCCGTTGCGCGGCGAGCGCGTGGGCGAGTACGGGAACGACGTCGTAACCGTAGGACGGCGCGACCACACGGTGCTGATTGCCCAACAGTTCCCTGATGACGATCTTGCGGAAACCGGCGTCGAGATAGGTGCCGGCGCACAGCAGGCGGGTCACGTTGCTCGACGTGTAGGCACCCGCGGAGACTTCCTGGTCTGACATGGTCTCGCCTCCCGCTCAGTCGGTGGCCTGGACGTTGAACATGGTGATGGCGCCGTTGACCACGGTGTACTCGCCCGTGTAGGTCTTCTGGGTGCCGTCGGTCTGGATCGCGGTCAGATCGGCTGAGACGACGTCGCCCTCGTCGTACTGGATGGTCACGTCGTCCTCCCGCGTGGTTCCGAAGCCGGCGACGTAGTCGTCGTAGGACTCGCTGAGGTTGTCGCCGCCGAGCGCCCAGGCATCTGGGTAGTCCTGCCGGTTGATGTCGCTGTAGTACTCGGTGACGACCAGGTCCACCGCGGAGCCGTCGCCGGTGCTGGAGGTGTCGGTCGGGTCCGTGGTGTCGGTGGCGTCGGTGGGGTCCGCGGTGTCGGTCGGGTTTGTGCCGTCGCTGTTGCCGTCGCCGTAGCCGTCGTCCGTGGTCTGCGGGTCCGTGGACGGCGGATAGAGGTTCTGGCCGCCGTCACCGCCGCCGCCGCCGTCGCAGTTGTCACCGTTGCACGGCGAGTTGTAGATCGGGTAGCCGACAGGCTTACCGGAACCCCAGGTCCAGGGCTGGAACGCGGCCAGGGCGACGACGGTGAACGAGAGTCCGATCAGCAGGAACGCCGAGCCGCGGACCGGCCCTTTGGCCAGCGACAGGCCCGTGGGCTGGTACGAGCCGCGCACGGGCCGGGTCCGTCCGGGGTGGCGGGCCGGGTCCCACGGCACGAACCGGATCGAATCCGGGACGTCCGCCTGGGCCGGCCACGGCGACGCGTCCGGGTCCGGACCCGGGGCGCCCGCGTTCGCAGCGGCGTCCGCCTGCGGATCCGACCCGTTCGACCAGGACGGATCGGGTATCCGGTCACCGTCTCCCATCCGCCGGCCCCCTCGACGGTCCCGGGCCGGCCAGAGTCCTTACTTCCGGTCGGAGTTCTCCCGGCGCCGCGGATCTACCGGGCGGCCAGGATCGGAGCAATACTCTGACAGAGGGGTGGCAGCCGGTCCGCACTGTGCCGCGCGAGGGCGCCGAGCCGGCCGGTCGGCCGCGGAGTGTCTTCGTCATACGACGATGCCACCAGGGCCTCTTCTTCCCCTGCTATCCCAGGTCGCTTCCGAGTCGCTTCCGATCGAAGCCGGCCGCACCGGAAAACCACCCCCGGAGCTGCCCGTCTACGGTATGACCTGCCCGAATGCGCCGCCGGCGCCGGGGCGCACCCCGCGCGCGCCGGATCGTCTGCGAGCGGTGTGACCGGACCGCACCGGTGTGAGCCGGGTTTGCCGGTCAGCGCGTCGGCAACTGCGGCCGCGGCGCCCGGCGCGGACGGCCGACCGGGTCGGTCACGCCGGGTCCTGATCCCGGTCGCCAGGCCGCTGCGGCTCGGGCCGGGCGCAGGCGCAGTTCCGGCCGCGCTGGAGCATGGTGTGCAGGGCCAGGGTCAGAGTGGTGGAGTCGCTGATCGGTTCGGGCCAGTCCAGGGTGACCAGGCTGGCGCCGCCGGGGCCGGGCAGTTCGGCCAGGAAGGTGATGCCCTGGCTGTCGACCTCCCAGAGCCAGGCGGTGTCGATCTGCTCGCCGAGCATCGTGGTCAGGCAGGGGGCGATCAGGTACGGGTGGCCGGCGTTGATGTGTTCGATGATGTTCTCGGCCGCGCCGGCCAGGGGGTCGGTCTCGGCGGCGAGGTAGTCGCGCGCGGGCAGGGTGGTGTGGGTGGTCATCGTGTCGCAGTCGATGCTCACCACCTCGAGTTCGGCCAGCAGCGGGGCGTCCGGGTCGCCGAAGCGTTCGAGCACGGAGAACAGCGCCTCGTCCGGGCACATCTCCGCGATCGAGACGGCGGCGGCGCGCAACTGCGGCTCGGGCACGGCGGTGAGCCAGCCGCACACGCCCAGGTTCGCCCGGACCAGGTTGTGCCCGGCCAGTTCGCGCGGGGTCTGCAGGGTGACCCGGGCGGCGGCCCGGGCCGGGCCGTCGGCCGCGGCGGCGCGCAGGGCGGCGTGCAGCGCGGTACCGGGTTCGAGCAGCAGGATCGGTCTGCCGTCGTCGGCGACGGCGCCGCGGGCGGGATGGGTGCGGCCGTCGTGGAGCGTCTGCACGGTGATCGCCCGGGCGGTGGCGGCGAGGGTGCGCACGCGCGTCGCCATCAGCTGGTGCGGGGCGAGCGGGCCACGCTGGTCCGGCATGGAGACCTCACAGTTCGCTGGGCCATCCCGGCGGGCTGGCACTGGATCAAAGGTTAGGCTTACCTAACTTCTTTCGCAGCGTAGCCCAAAAGTGCGGCGGGCGCGAGACCCGGCCGCCCCGAAGCCCTGGCGAAAACGGTGCAAAAGCCGCCGCGGGGGTGGCGCGAGGCTCGTGCGCGTCTGGACGAAGACGGACGAAGGCCCCGCGCCGGGCGGGCGCAGCGTTACCGGACCGGCCGGTAGGTCCGGATGGTCACCCCGGACGAGGTCGCGACGGACTCGACCAGATCGAGGTTCACCCGCCGGGCTCCGTCGGCCACCAGCCCGCGGCCCCGGCCGAGCAGGACCGGATGGATGAGGAACCGGTACTCGTCGACGAGGTCGTGCTCCATCAGACTGGCGCTGCTGACCGACGACGTGTTCACCTCGATGCCGCCGATCCCGCTCGAATACGAGGGCGTGCACGCCGTGGCCGGGTTCTGCGCGCTACCGTTCCGCTCCGGCCGGACCTACCCCCCGGTCCCGACCGGACCAACGGCCAGCCCGCGTTCGGGGTCTACCTGCGTTCGGCCGACGGCCCCCGGCACGCGACCGGCCTGCTCGCGCTCTCCCGGTCCGGGGAACGGATCTGCGCGATGACCCGGTTCGAGAACGGCGTGCTGCCGTGGTTCGGCCTGCCGCGCCACCTCCCGCCGCAGCGTCAGAGCGCGCCGCCGGACGACGGCTCCTCCCGGCCCGCGGCCCCCGAGGACGCGGCGGCGAGCACCGGCTCGCGGAAGACGGCCATCGTCCGGCGCCGGATCTCCTCCTCCTCGGTGCACTCGATCCGCTTCACCGCGAACCGCAGGACCGGCGGCACCATGATCGAGGTGACGATCGCGACCAGGATGATGATGGTGTAGCTGGCCGTGTTCAGGACCCCGATGCTCAGTCCGGCCGTGGCCACCACGATCTGGATCACCCCGCGGGCGTTCATCCCCGAGGCCAGGGCCAGGGCCTCCCAGCGGGAGAGCCGGCTCGCGGTCGCGCCCAGGAACGCGCCGGCGAACTTGCCGGCCACCGCGACCGCCAGCGCCGCGACCGCGGCCAGCAGCACGGTCCCGCGGCCCAGCGCGGTCAGGTCCATCCGCAGCCCGGCGGTGGCGAAGAACAGGGGCGCGAACACCCACATCACCACGGAGCGCAGCGAGGCCAGCCGGGCCAGGTCCACGCCGCCGCAGGAGCCGATCATCAGCCCGCCGAAGAACGCGCCGAGCATCGCCTCGAAACCCATCGCCTGGGTCGCCGCCGCGCACAGCACCATGACCACCACGGCCGCCGCCACGGCCGGCCCGGCCTCGCCGGACCGCTGCGCCCGGGCGAAGACCGCGCGCACCAGCGGGCGGCCGAGGAACACCGCCGCCAGCACGAACGCCGCCAGGTAGGCCACGGACAACGCGACCGTCCGGCCGTGCACCCCGGACACCGCCATCGCCGAGACGACCGAGAGCAGCAGCCAGCCGGACACGTCGTCGACCACCGCGGACGCGATGGTCAGCTGGCCGATCGCGCGGTGCAGCAGCTTCATGTCCGACAGGGTCTTGGCGATCACCGGCAGGGCGCTGACACACATCGCGACGCCCACGAAGAGGGCGAACGTGCCGCGGCCGGTGGACCCGGCGACGAGTTCGCGCGGGGCCAGGTAGCCGGCCGCCGCGCCGAGGGCCAGCGGGATCACCAGCCCGGCCATGCCCACCCGCAGCGCGCTGGCGCCCTGCCGCCGGACCAGGGCGACGTCGATCTCGATCCCGGTCACCCCGACCAGCAGCACCACGCCGAGCTGCCCGACCGCGTCGAGCAGGTGGAACTGGGTGGCGGTGCGCGGGATCAGCCAGCCGGAGAGCCCGGGCGCGAGGTGCCCGAACAGGCTCGGCCCGAACACGATCCCGGCGCACAGCTCGCCCGCCACGGCCGGCAGGCCGAACCGGGCGGCCAGCCGGCCGAGCAGCAGGGCGGCCAGCAGCAGCAGGCCCACTTGCAGCAGGAACACCAGCAGTGAGTGCGCGGCGATCGGCGCCGGCGGGGTGACAGAGGGCACGGTGATCTCCTCAGGCCGATGCGGACGGACGGATCAGTATTCGTGGTTGCCGGTGCGGCGACCGTGCGGGAGGGCATGGCGGAACAGGGCCGCGCGGTGCGGCCGTCAGCTGGAATGGGGTCGCCGTTCCCGTATCAATTAACTGTTGCACGGCGTCGGATGGAGCGCGAGGGACAGCGCTGGTAGTCGTTGCCCGGCCCGGGGCGGGGTTGTCAGTGTCGGCTTTCTACCTGCCTTGGGGATTGACTGCGGCCCGTCGGAGACAAGGAAGGGCACCCCCGCCCGGGGATGCCCTTCCTTGCCCTGCCTCGCTCCTGCTACCTCGCGCGGGCGCCGAGCCGCAGCGCCTGCCACGAGCCGTCGCTGTCCCAGCCGCCGTCGACCGGAAGCGCCGCGCCGTTGACGAAGCCGCTGCGGGCCGGGTCGGCCAGGAAGGCCACCGCCTGGGCGATGTCGTCCGGCAGGGCGAACCGGCCGAGCGGCACCTGGTCGGTGATGTCGGTGTCGCCGTACGCGCCCTGGCCCTGCGACTCGATGTCCATCGGGGTCTTGACCCAGCCCGGGCAGACCGCGTTCACCCGCACCCCGCGCCCGCCCCACTCCGCGGCCAGGGTCCGGGTCAGCCCGATCAGGCCGTGCTTGCTGGTGTTGTACGCGGCCCGGTCAGCGATCCCGCGCAGCCCGGCCACGGACGCGATGTTGACCACCGAGCCGCGGCGGCCCGGCGCCTTGTCCGGCTGGGCCAGCATGATCCGCCCGAAGGCCCGGGTGATCAGGAACGGGCCGGTCAGGTTAGTGTCGAGCACCTCTTTCCAGGCCTCGAGCGTGGTCTCCTCGAACGGCGTGATGCAGGCGATGCCCGCGTTGTTGACCACCACGTCGACCCGACCGTAGCGGTCCATCACCTCCTCGGCGAACCCGCTCACGTCGGACTCGACCGTGATGTCGCCGGCCACCGCGAACCCGGCCATCCCCTCGGGCACGGCGCAGCGCTGCTTGTCGATGACCGCGACGGCATACCCCTCGCCGGCCAGCACCCCGGCGATCCGGGCGCCGATACCCTGCGCGGCCCCGGTGACGACCGCGACCCGCTCGTGATTCGAACTCATGTCCAAGACTTTAGCCGGTTGCGCAGCAGTTCGGGCAGTCGGGCGGACGGCGATCGTCACCCGATCGCGACGGCCGGGCGGCGATGATCTTCTCGGCCGCGGAGACCATCTCGGCCAGCGCGGCATGGTTGGCCTGCAACTGCGGCGCGTCCTTGGCGACGGCCTGGTTCTCGTAGGCGATCTCCAGCGTGTACCAGGCGCCGACCAGGTTCGTCGAGACCCGGCACCGGGCGTCCGCGGTCGCCGTCCGGATCGACTCCGGGTCAGGGCTCTGGTTTATCAGCGCGTTGTACGGATCCCACGGGTTCTGGTACGGCAATCCCCTGGCGGTCATACAGATGCTCCACGCGATGTCAGAGGCCTGTGCTCGCGGATCGGCCTGGGAATCGGTATACGCGTGCGTTCGCAGGTCGCTCACCAGGACGGGGTTGTACTGGGCGCCGCCGAGCACGTGGCGGGCCTGGCCCATGCAGCCGCCTTGCGGAATCCCGGAGCCGGCCGACGCGCCGGAGCCGCTCATCACCTGCGCGTACGTCGAGCCTTCGGGGTCGTTCCCGGCCTGCGCCGGCGCCGGCGCCGGCGGTTGGGGCAGCGAAGACGCATCCTGCGACGAGGCGTAACCGTCCGTCTCGGCGGTGGAGAGGGAGACCAGGCCGTACATGTTCGCCGTCGGCGGCGCGGTGTCGGCCAGACTCGACTGCGGCTGCGGTTTCAGGCCGAACGGCTTCAGGCAGGAGGCGAGAACCACAGAGTAGGCCTCGGTTATCAGGCTCGCCTGAGCCGGCGTGGCGAAGTAGGAGTCCAGCGGAAGTGCGAACGATCCCGACTGCGCGACCACCTGGACCGGCCCGACGGCAGGCAGTGTCGCCTGGGCGTTCGCGCTGGCTCCGGATCCCGCCAACGCTGCGGCGAGCACGGCGACCACCATTGCGGAACAAGTTTTCCGGGGTGAGGGCAAGCTCATCGACGACATCCGATCGCGTGTTCGTCCGTCACGGGCGCAGGCTTCACATCGACAGACGTCTGTCTCCCGTTCGAAGCCCCGAGCTCAGCACAGGACACAGGACACGGAAAAGGCGCTGCCGGGCGAACCCGACGGCGCCTTCCTGGCTTCTGCCGCGTCACGACGATCAGGTGTCGACCGTCCACACGGAGGTGGCGCTACCGGACACGCCGTTGCCGTCCGTCGCGGTGACGGCCACCGTGCTCGAACCTCCGGCCGTCGCAGTACC
Organism: Actinocrinis sp.; assembly: GCA_035943635.1. GTDB lineage: Bacteria > Actinomycetota > Actinomycetes > Streptomycetales > Catenulisporaceae > DASZBX01. The sequence goes on from DASZBX010000109.1 coordinate 94,170, forward strand.
CGAAATCACCCCGGACGCGGCGATCGCGTTGCCCGCCTGCTGGCCCGGATACCAGTTCTCGAACACGCCCGCCACCGACGAGAGCCACGGCATGGTGACCGCGGAACCGGTGTTGAGCACCACGATCATGTTCGGGTTCGCGGCGACCACATCGTCACAGCGGGTCTCAGGCGCGTGAGACCGCCGTGTCCTCGTTGATGCACGTCAACTCCTCCTCCGGCGCCGCGGCCCGGTGGAGGGCGCGCGGCATCACCCGGCCGCAGGGCGTTCGGCCGGGAACGAAAAAAGCACCGGGGAAACAGGGTTTCGCCAGCTCGCGGGTGCCCGGCCTGGGTCTGGGCCGACCGCCCGATGGTCTCGGAGAGCGCTCTCCAAAGGGTGGATGGACTGTTTACTTCCGGGTTATCTGCGCGTCAATACCTGCCGCGGGACCTGGCGAAGTCTTGGACTACGCCGCCGTGATCCACCAGACCGGGGAACGCGGGGCGCGCAGCCGCTAGCATTGCCCTTGTCACGTCTTCGTTCCCTGGTCGTAGTTGCCCGGCCGCGGATGGTGGCCGGGGCGCGAAGCCCAGGGCCGTAAGACGGGGCGACGTCGTTTCCCCCAAGTCCGTAAGGGTAGTGAGGCGCCTATGAGGCGACAGGGCCCGATGCCGTCGAGGCGCAGCGCTCGGACCGGCCATGGCCGGTGACCAGAAGCCGGCCGGGGCGGATCAGGTGGACCAGCCCGGCCCGCCGCCCCGCCCGACCGGCCCGGAGTCGTCGGCCGGTCCGCAGCCGACCCCGGAATGGACTCCCGAACCGGAAACGCCCTCGGCCTCGACTCCGGCACCCGCACCGGCCGCGCCCAAACCCGCGGCCGCGCCGGCCAAGCCCGCCGACGCCGACGACCTGATCGGCGGCCGGTACCGTCGCACCGCCCGGATAGGCAGCGGCGGCATGGGCGTGGTCTGGCGCGCCGACGACGAGGTCCTGGGCCGCACCGTCGCGCTCAAGGAGCTCTCGGCCGCGGCCGAACTCGGCGGCAGCGGCCCGGCCGGCGCCGCCAAGCGGGCGATGCGCGAGGCCCGGATCGCCGCCCGGCTGCACCACCCGAACGTGATCGGCGTGTACGACGTGGTCGAACACCGCGGCCGGCCCTGGCTGGTGATGGAGTACCTGGCCTCGCGCAGCCTGGCGGATCTGATGAAGGATCCCAAGGCCCTGCCGACCGCGGAGGTGGCCCGGATCGGCGCGCAGCTGGCCGACGCGCTCACCGCCGCGCACGACGCCGGGATCGTGCACCGGGACGTGAAACCGGCCAACGTGCTGCTCTCGGACACCGGCACGGTGAAGATCACCGACTTCGGCATATCGCGGGCGACCGGCGACACCACCGTGACCAACACCGGCGTCCTGCTGGGCACGGTCGCCTACATCGCCCCCGAGGTCGCCCGCGGCAAGATCGCCGACGCCCGCAGCGACGTCTACTCCCTCGGCGCGACGCTGTACTCGGCGGTCGAGGGCGAGCCGCCGTTCGGCGTCGACGACAACGCGATCGCGCTGCTCTACCGGATCGCGCACGAGGAGATCATCCCGCCGAGCCACGCCGGAGCCCTCGGCCCGGTCCTGATGCAGATGCTCGACCGGGACCCGGAGCGGCGGCCGACGACGCGTCAGGTCCGCACCTGGCTGGAGGACATCGCCGACGGGGCCCGCCCGGATCCGCAGGCCGCCACCTCCGTGCTCGGCGCGGCCGCGGCGGCGCTGGCCCGGCCGAAGGGGACGTCGAAGCGTTCGCTGCCGTCCCGGCCGCCGAAGCAGCCGAAGTCGCAGAAGCAGGCCAAGCAGGTCCCGCCGACCGCGCCGCCCAAGGTGGTGCCCCTGCCGACGCCGACCCCCGCGCCGCCGCCGGTCACGCCGGCGACGCCCGCAGCGTCGGCCACGCCGGTGACTCCAGCGGCGCCGTCGACGGGTGCGAAGGCGGGGTCGGGAGCGGCGGCGGCAGCGGCGTCCGGGTCGGCGGCGGTTGCGTCGGCGGCTTCGGCTTCCGCGGCAGGTTCGGCGGCAACGCCGAAACCCGCCGCGGCGCCGTCGGGAGGGTCCACGGGCTCGTCCAAGACGCCCGTGCTCCCGCAGTCCGCCATCCCGACCCGGCGCACGACCCCGGCCGACCCGGGACCGTCGGCGGAGGTGGCCCGGCTGGGTCGGCGCGCCGTCGTCATCGGCGTCGTCGTGGCGCTGGCCCTGATCGCCGGAACCGTCCTGCTCTTGCAGCACAGCGGCAACACCGCCGCGGCCGCCGGAAGTACGCCGTCCGCGACCGCCGCCACCACCGCGAGCCAGTCCGCCGCCCCGAGCGCCACCGCGACGCCGACTCTGTCCGCGACGCCCACGCCCGCGAGCACGCACACCGTGACGGCGCCGAACGTCCCGGCCACGTCCGCCGCGCCGACCGGCACGGCGACCACGTCCAACGCCCCCTCGGGCGACGTGTCGACCCAGCTGCGGGACACCATCGTCGACTACTACCAGCTCATGCCCGGCAACACCGCCCAGGGCTGGACGTGGCTGACGACGGACTACCAGGAGCACCACGCCAACGGCGAAGCCAACTACGACAGCTTCTGGGCGGCGGTCAAGAGCGTCAGCATCTCGGACGTCACCGTGACGCTGCCCTCGACCGTGGTGGCCACGATCCGCTACTCCAACAAGGACGGATCTGCGGACACTGAGAAGACCAGCTTCGGCCTGGTCCAGCAGAACGGCCGGTGGCTGATCGCCAGTTCCTCCGTGCTGAGCCACACCGGCGGCTGAGCGTACAGCCCCTTCGCACGGCAAGCACCGCGGCCGGACCGACCCCGAGAAATCGGCGGTCGGTCCGGTCGCTCTCTTTCATGCCGCCGCGCTCGGCCGCGCAGCCTGCATAAACGACCCCTGATTCCGCGCTTTTCCCTTGCCCGGCAAGTGGATCCCGGTCGGGATACGGTGCGGGATACATCCGTAATCAGTTCTTCACGGCGGCGACTCGCGGCGGCAAACGCCTGCACCGACAGTCATCACAACTGCACCGCCCCCAACCTCTTTGCGCTGTGAACTCCCGTCAGGAGAGCACCATGTCCCAAGCGCACATCCCCCGACCGCCCATCCCGGCCGAACCGGCCCCGTTCCCCTTCGACCCGGCGTCCGCGGCGCTGGTCCTGATCGACATGCAGCGCGACTTCCTCGAACCCGGCGGCTTCGGCGAAACCCTCGGCAACGACGTCGGCAAGCTCCGGCGCACGATCGAGCCGCTGCGCCGGGTGCTGGAGGCGACCCGCGCCGTGGGCCTGCCGATCCTGCACACCCGAGAGGGCCACCTGCCCGACCTGTCCGACTGCCCGCCGGCCAAGCTCAAACGCGGCGCGCCGTCGCTGCGGATCGGCGACCCCGGGCCCAAGGGCCGCATCCTCATCCGCGGCGAGTACGGCCACGACATCATCGACGAACTGACTCCGATAGCCGGCGAGGCGGTCGTCGACAAGCCCGGCAAGGGCGCGTTCTACAACACCGACTTCGGCGAGATCCTCGCCGCGACCGGCGCCACCCAGCTCATCGTCACCGGCGTCACCACCGAGGTGTGCGTGCACACCACGGTCCGCGAGGCCAACGACCGCGGCTTCGAATGCCTCGTCCTGAGCGACTGCGTGGGCTCGTACTTCGACGAGTTCCACGAGGTCGGCCTCGCCATGATCGCCGCCCAGGGCGGCATCTTCGGCTGGACCGCCGACTCCGCCGACTATCTCGCCGCGCTCGGCCAGCTCACTTAGTACGCGGCTGCGCTTCGCTTCTATCGCACCCTTCAGCTTCTCCGTTCATCTGCTCCTCCGCTCCGCACCTTCCTCCTCGGCGTCCGCCCTTCGCAGCGCGCCACACCTCGTCCCACGGAGCCCGCCATGTCCACGATCACCTCCGCCCCCACGCCCACCGAGAGACCCGACCCGCCGCTCTCCCCCGCGTGGTGGGTCCCCGGCGACACCAACGCCTTCTTCGGACTCGGATTCAACGTCCTGGTCAACGTCCTGGTACTGACCGGCCTGATCGCCGGAGTGGTCAACGTCCCCGGCCACGACGTCTTCCACATAGTGCTACCGGCCCTCGGCATAGAACTGCTGATCGGCAACGTCTACTACACCTATCTCGCCCGCCGCCTGGCCCGCCGCGAGAACCGCACCGACGTGGCCGCGATGCCTTACGGGCCCTCGGTTCCGCACATGTTCATCGTCACCTTCGTCATCATGCTGCCCACCTACCTCGCCACCAAGGACCCGATCCGCGCCTGGGAGGCCGGACTCGCCTGGGCGTTCGTGATCGGCCTGATCGTGCTGGTCGGCGCGTTCGTCGGCCCGTACATCCGCCGCTGGACGCCCCGCGCGGCCCTGCTCGGCACGCTCGCCGGCATCTCGATCGCGTTCATCTCGATGCGCCCGGCCGGGCAGATGTGGGAAGCCGGCTGGATCGCGTTGCCGGTCCTCGTCATCATCCTGATCGGCTTCTTCACCAACCTGCGGCTGCCCGGCAACATCCCGGTCGGCCTGGCCGCCCTGCTCGTCGGCACCGCGATCGGGTGGGCCGGCGGGTACATGTCAGTGCCCGATGTCTCGTCGGCAGCCAAGGACGTCGCCGTCGCGCTGCCCACGTTCCAGTTCCACTTGCTGTTCACCGGAATCAGCCACATCGGCCCGCTGCTGTCGACCGCGATCCCGCTGGGCATCTACAACTTCACCGAAGGCATGACCAACGTCGAGAGCGCCTCGGTCGCCGGTGACAACTACAACCTGCGCTCCGTCCTGCTCGCCGACGGCACCGGCGCCATCATCGGCGCCGCCCTGGGCTCGCCGTTCCCGCCGGCCGTGTACATCGGGCACCCGGGCTGGAAGGCCGCGGGCGGGCGCACGAGTTATTCGATGGCATCCGGCATCGTTGTCGCACTGCTCTGCTTCAGCGGGATGTTCGGGCTGCTCGGCGCACTGTTGCCCATCCCCGCGATCGTCCCGATCCTGCTGTACATCGGCCTGCTGATCGGCGCCCAGGCCTTCCAGGCGGTACCGAGGGCCCATGCCGCGGCGGTGATGATAGCCATCATTCCGAACGTCGCTTCGTGGGCGCAGGGCCAGATGGCGGACGTGTTGTCGGCGGTCGGCTATCAGAACGTGGACTTCTCCCCCAACGGCAAACTCATCCCGCCCACCGGCTCCACACCGGGAACCGTACCGGAAAGCGCACTGGTCAACTCGGGCGTGATCTATAAGGGCCTGGAGTTGCTAGGCGACGGAGCGGTACTCGCGGGCCTCATCCTCGGCGCGATAGTCGTGTTCCTGATCGACCGACAATTCATGAAGGCGGCCATCTACTGCGCAGCAGGGGCCGTACTCTCCTTCGTCGGCCTGATCCACGGCGCGAAGGTCGGCTGGAACATCGACGGCCAAGTAGCCCTCGGATATCTGTTCGCCGGAGTCGTGTGCATCATCTTCCACTTCCGCAAGGTGCCCCCACGCACTCCCGACCCCGACGAACACCTGCTCGCGCCCGAACCCGCTTAGCGACGCGCCTGCACCACACCACCCTGATCGGGCGGCGCGCCCACTAAGACATTCCGGTCCGCCGCCCGATCAATCCCCCCAACATCTCAGACCACTCCCTCTACCGACTCCACCGACTCCACCGACTCCACCGACTCCACCAACTCCACAATCACCGCCGCAAACACATCAGACTTGTCCAGGTGCACCGCGTGCCCACACCCCGCCAACTCCCGACTACCCAGCCCAGCGCGCTCCCGCAGCACCCGGGCCGCCTCGTGCCGCGCAGGCGGAGACAACGCCCCGACCGTGGTCAACGCCCGACCTGAAGCCGTCACCGGACTGGCCGCGATCGCCCCGACCACGGGTTCGAAGGCCCGGAACATCGCGAAATCCCGTTCCACAGCAGCAGGATCAGCCGGTGCCATCGACAAATCCCACCCCGGCCCGTACAACGCCGAGCCGAACCCCGCCACGCCATCCGCCGCATATTTACGCGCCACATCGGCCAACAACCCGGGCACCAACGCCCCCACAGCCGGCTCGTGCAGCACAGCGCCACGCACCGGCACCCCCGCCGCCAACAACGCCAACCCCAACGTCGCCCCGCCACTCACCCCCGCGACCACCGCGCCGTCGCACAACTCCGCCAACGCGGCCACCTCCACTCCCAGATCCCCGCTGTAAGCACGCTGAGGCGCCACCACCGAGAGGTCGGGCCGGAGCCCGGAAAGACTCCGGCACACGCCGGACCAGACGCTGGCCGTGGTGGCAGCGCCGTGCACGAGAACGATACGAGCCGCAGGCATGGCCGCAAGCATAAGGCCGCCCCGCACGCGGTTGACCTCCCCGTAACATCCGGGGAACGGCCGTGACACGCCCGCAACCGAGGATGGACGCATGGATTCCGCCGTGGATACCGTTCAGGATCCCGAGACCGAGAAGGCGTCGCCCAGCGAGGCCGCCTACCGGCAGCTGCGCGACCGACTCCTGGTCGGCGCCTTTCCGCTGACCCGCAGAATGGCCGAAGAACGCCTGGCCACGCTGGTGGGAGTCTCCCGCACCCCGGTTCGCCACGCCCTGATCCGGCTACACGGCGAAGGCCTGGTCAGCCGCCACCGCGATGGCGGGTATCGTCCTGCGGTTCCCGATCCGAACGACATCGCGGCGCTGTACGAAGCCCGGCGCGCGCTGGAGATCGGTGCGTTGTGGCGCCCGTCCGAGGTGGGGGGCAGACACGACCGCCCGATGCTCGAAGAGCTCCGCGAGGACTGGGAAGCGCTACGCCGGGAGCAGCCGCCCGCCGATGCCGGATTCGTGGCGTCGGACGAAGATTTTCATGTACGGCTGGCTGGGGCCGCGGGCAATGAGGTGATGGTGGATCTGCTGCGATCGGTCAACGCGCGAATCAGGGTCGTGCGCATCCACGACTTCCTGACCGACGACCGCATCGGCGAAACCATCGCCGAACACCTGGAAATCCTCGGCGCCGTCATGGCCGACGACCCCACCGAAGCCGAACGCGTCTTCCGCGCGCATCTGGCCAAGTCCAAAGAGGTCGCTGAGGAACGTGCATTACGCGCCATCGCCCGCATGGCCAGGCTCGACTGACTCAGTACTTCATCAACCCCTGAGAGGCGGATCCCGTGACCGGCTCCGGCACCGACACCGAGATCGACACCAAGATCGACACCAAGATCGACACCGCACCAGAGACCAAACCAGCAGACCCAACCCACGAATACGGCACCGTAGAAGCCCGCCCCTACGCATGGCCCTACGATGGCGCACTACGCCCATCCACCACCGCCCTGATCTGCATAGACTGGCAAACCGACTTCTGCGGCCCAGGCGGCTACGTGGACACGATGGGCTACGACCTAGCCCTCACCCGCACGCCGCTGATCCCGACCGCCCGGGTACTTGCCGCAACCCGAGCCGCAGGCTTCACCGTCATCCACACCCGCGAAGGCCACCGCCCCGACCTGGCCGACTGCCCGCCGAACAAGCTCTGGCGCTCCCGCCGCATCGGCGCAGGCATCGGCGACTCAGGCCCCTGCGGCAGAATCCTGGTCCGCGGCGAACCCGGCTGGGAGATCGTCCCCGAAGCCGCGCCGCTCGAAGGCGAACCCATCATCGACAAGCCCGGCAAAGGCGCTTTCTACGCAACGGATCTGGACCTGCTGCTCCGCACGCGTGGCATCACGCACCTGATCCTCACCGGCATCACGACGGACGTGTGCGTCCACACCACCATGCGCGAGGCCAACGACCGCGGTTATGAGTGCCTGCTGCTGACCGACTGCACCGGCGCCACCGACCCGGCCAACCATGACGCGGCCATCCACATGGTCACCATGCAAGGCGGCGTGTTCGGCGCGGTCGCTCCTTCGGCTGCTTTGCTTGATACGCTCGCAGCGGGCTGAGGTTGGTTGGGGCTGCTTGGGCGGGCTGAGGTTTGGGCTGGGTTTGCCTGGATCGGCTGGCCTACTTCGCCTTGTTTGTGTTGCGTCTACTACTGTGCCTCCGGCGGGCCGGGAACCCCCAAGGATCCATTGGCCCGTAGGCCTGTTGCGTTGGGATGTGGGTTACCTTTTGTGGTGTGTCGGATCGGGATCCTCGGTGGCCCAGGCGGCCCGGAGCCTGCCACACCGGACAGGCCCAATCAACTCCCGGGCCAGGTAATTTGGGCAGTCTGCTCGCGGCCGCTGAGCTCGAGTGCGGGAGTTGACAGGACCTGCCCGGTGTGGCAGCCTACGAACCGCCTGGGCCACCGAGGATCCCGATCCGACACAGCCCCAGCCTTGCGCGAGAGCCGCGCAGACCCCTTCAACTACCGCAGCAGCCGAGCAAACCACATTGCTGCTATGGCGAGCGGTAGTTGCGCTGGACAAGTACCCGCCCGAGTACGCTGCTTCGGCAGCCTGGCACATGCGGCAGGCGAGAGCTGGCTGAAGCACTGCGGGCAATCCAACACCGCCGTGGCCGCAGCAGCAGTAGCAGTAGCAGTAGCAGTAGCAGTAGCAGTAGCAGTAGCAGTAGCAGTAGCAGTAGCAGTAGCAGCCCGGCATACCACATCGCCCTCAGCCCGCGCGCCACGAGCCGCGAGCCGCATGCGCCAGACCGCCGAAACAACACACTCGCGCGAGCACTTGCCCAGCGCAACCACTGCTCGCCATAGCAACTGTATGGCTCGCCTAGCTGCTGCGGTAGTTAGAGGGAATGCGCGGCTCGCCGCGCACAACCCTCCCGTCGGTCTCGGATCCTCGATGGCCCTGGCGAAGCTTAGAACGACGCATCGAGCAGGACCTGTCAACTCCCGCACCTGAGCATCACGCGCCGGGAGCAGACCACCAAAGGCAACAAGCCCGGGAGTTGATAGGGCCTGCCCGATGCGTCATTCCGAGATTCGCCAGGACCACCGAGGATCCGAAACCGACACCACAGACCCCACCAACAACGCCAGCCGAACCCGGCCCACGAACCATTGGATCCTTGGAGGTTCCGGGCCCGCCGGAGGCACAGCAGTAAACGAGAGCCGACATGGCGGCGCAACCCGCTACAGGCCCCACCACCAGCCCACCACACTGTCCCCGCTGCTACCGACTACCGTTATCCCGCAACAACCACCCCCGCCAAATCAAGCGTCAAAATCCACCGCCAGCAAATCGGAAACCGGATACGACTGGCACGTGAGCACATACCCAGCCTTAACCTCAGCAGGTTCAAGCGCAAAGTTGCGGCGCATGTCCACCTCGCCGTCCCGCACCCACGCGCGGCACGTGCCACAAACACCGCCCTTGCAGGCGAAAGGCAAGTCCGGACGGACACGCTGGGCGCCATCAAGGATGCTTCGGTCGCGTGGCAGGGAGGTGGTCGTGGATCGTCCGTCGAGAATGACGGTTACCTCACTGGCCGGGCCGTCTACCGCTGCATCTTCATGGCGAGCCTCTCGCACCGGCTCGCCGTCGGCAAAGAACAGTTCTCGATGCACGAGTTCACCCGGGACGCCCAACCCTGCGAGAACCTCCTGTGCGGCGCCGACCATGCCTTGAGGCCCGCACAGCCACCAGTGGTCGGCGGCGTGCACATCTACCAGGGCGTTGATCAGGGCAGCCAGGCGTTCGGCGTCCAGTCGTCCGGAGAACAGTTCGCTTTCGCGTGGTTCGCGGGAGAGTACGTGGGCGATCTGGAAGCGAGTCGGGTACAGGTCTTTCAGATCCGCGAGTTCATCAGCGAACATGACCGTGCTGCTGCGACGGTTGCCATACACGAGGGTCACGCGTGAGGTCGAGTCTGCAGCCAGAACCGAGGCGGCGATCGACAGCATCGGGGTCACGCCGGATCCGGCTGCGATCAGGACATGGTGTCCGGCGGTGGTGAGGTCGGGGGTGAAGCCGCCGGCCGGGGTCATCACGTCCAACACATCGCCCGGGCGGACGTCGTGGACTAGCCAGGAGGAGAACATCCCGCCGCTCACCCGGCGTACGCCGATGCGGGGTGCGGCGCCTGCGGGCGAGCAGATGGAGTACGAGCGGCGTTCGTCCCTGCCGTCGACCTCGCGGCGGAGGGTCAACGACTGGCCGGGGCGGAAGGCGAATTGTTCGACCAGATCCGGCGGCAGGTCGAAAGTGATGGCGGCGGCGTCCTCGCAGAGGTGGTCCACGGCGGTGACGCGCAGCGGGTGGAATGTCGGGCGTGGGCGGCGCGGCGGAGTATCCGGCTCGGCTGGGGCAGCCTGCTCGGCCGGATCGACGGATTCTGCCGCATAGCCGGGGGCTGGACCTGAGACTGCGAGGCCCGGGATCACCGGATTCGGACTCATCAGATCTCCTTGACGTGCTCGAACGGCTCCATGCAGGCGCGGCAACGCCACAGTGCCCTACACGCGGTGGCGCCGAAACGCGAGGTTTCCTCGGTGTTCGCGGAGTCGCAGCGTGGGCAGGGCACCGCGCGTCGGGTCGGGGACAGGATGAGCGGGACCGGGCCGTTGGTCTGCCGTTGCGGAGCCGGGCCGGGAGGTGCGATGCCGTGGTCGGCCAGCTTGCGGCGGCCTTCTGGGGTGATCCAGTCGGTGGTCCATGCCGGGTCGAGCTGGGTGCGGATGCGTACGTTGTGGTACCCGGCTGCGTTCAGTCGTGCGGATACTGCGGCGCGCATCTCTGCCATGGCGGGGCAGCCGGAGTACGTCGGGGTGAGAGTCGCGGTGATCGTGCCGTCGGGGTCGGTGTCGACTGCGCGTAGGACTCCCAGGTCGGCGAGGGTGAGCATCGGGAGTTCTGGATCGGTCACCTGTTGGGCGATGGCTAGGGCGGTGGTGGGGGCAGAGGCGGCGGCTAGGGAAGCCGCCGGAGCAGAGGTGGTGGCAGCGGCGGATGGAGGTGTCGCGGAACTGGGGAGGTTCGGCGCCGGATGCGTCGTCGTGGAGTCGGTCACCATGTCGCCTCCGGGTCGGCGCGGGCCACGACCTGTAGCTCGGCGAGCAGCGGCGCCAGATGCTCGGTGTGCTGGCCGGAGCGGCCAAGCCGACCAAGGCCGGGCGGCGGTGTGGTGCCGATCGGCGGCAAATGGAGCTCAGCCGCGGAAGCAACCTGCTGGAGCACGGTAATGACCTCAGCGCGTAGGTCAACCGCATCATCTTCGACGCCGCTACTGCTGGCGAAGAGTTCCTCCAGATACGGTCCAACCTGGTCAAGGCCGCGCTGCATACGGACTGCCGACTCCTCGGTGCCGTCGCCCAGGCGTACGGTCCACTCGGCGGCATACTGTCGGTGATACGTCAGCTCCTTGACGCCCTTCGCCGCGACCGCCGCGAGCACCGGGTCAGCTGAGCCGGTCAGCCGCTCGAACAGCGCCAGCCGCCATACGGACTGCACCAGCAGTCGCGCGATGGAGAAGGCGAAGTCACCGTTCGGCAACTCGGCCAGCCGCACGTTCCGGAACTCGAATGCGTCGCGGAAGTACGCATACGCGTCCTCGCCTCTACCGCTGCCGTCCAGCTGGCCGGTCCGGGCGTACAGCAGCCGGGCTTGGCCGAGCAGGTCCAAGCCGATGTTGGCTAGGGCTAGTTCCTCTTCCAGTTCTGGAGCGAGCGTGCAACATTCGGCGAGTCGCTGTGCGGTGACTAAGGCGTCGTCGGCTAGATCCAGGCAGCACGCGGCCAAGGCCTGGCCGTCGATGCCGGCCGGGATGTCCGTGTCTACTCCGAAGAGCGGGTCCTCGAAGCCGGTGCCGAATGCCCAGTGCGCGTCGCCGTCACTGCCGTGGTCCTCTACCAGGGACAGGTAAACGTGGTCGTCGCTCTCGTCGATCTGGTCGATCAGATGGGCCTGGTCGATCTCGCCGTTGATGGTCATCTCCTCCTCCTACTGCGTCCTTCTGCTAGATGTGCGGGACGTCGTCCGGGATCGTGTAGAAGGTGGGGTGCCGGTAGATCTTGTCGGCGCTGGGGGCGAAGAACGGGTCCTTCTCCCCCTGCGTCGAGGCGTTGATGTGAATGGAGCGGACGACCCAGATACTCACGCCCTCATTGCGACGGGTATATAGGTCACGGGCGTGGGTCAGGGCCATGCGCTCGTCGGCGGCGTGCAGGGAGCCTACGTGGACGTGGTTCAGGCCGCGCTTTCCGCGGACGAAGACTTCGAACAGGGGCCAGCCGTCCTTGATGCCTCCGGTCAGGCCGGTCGGGCCAGTCGGGCCAGTCGCATCACTCACGCTGCTCGCGCCGTTGACATCGCCGCTCATACCGCCGCCTCCTCAAGTCGTCGCTGCCGCGCGGCCGTCTTCACCGCATGGGCGGTCGCCGCTTCACGAACCCATGCGCCCTGCTCGTGTGCTTCGCGCCGCCGGGCTATCCGCTCGACGTTGCACGGCCCATCACCCGAGATCACACGCTTGAGCTCATCCCAGTCCGGCGTGCCGTAGTCGTACCGGCCGCGGTCCTCGTTCCAGCGCAGCTCGGGATCCGGCAGTTCGACGCCCAGCTTGCGCGCCTGCGGGACGGTCATGTCCACGAAGCGCTGACGCAGTTCGTCATTCGAATGGCGCTTGATCTTCCACCCCATCGACTGGGCGGAGTTCGGCGAGTCGGCGTCCGGTGGGCCGAACATCATCAACGACGGCCACCACCAGCGATTCACCGCATCCTGGACCATCTCACGCTGCTTGTCCGTCCCCCGCATCATGGTCAGCAACAGCTCGTACCCTTGTCGCTGGTGAAACGACTCCTCCTTGCACACCCGCACCATCGCCCGCGCATACGGGCCATACGAACTGCGGCACAGCGGGACCTGGTTGCAGATCGCGGCGCCGTCGACGAACCAGCCGATCACGCCCACATCGGCGAAGCTCGGGGTCGGGTAGTTGAAGATCGACGAGTACTTCTGCCGGCCCTCGATCAACCGCAGGGTCAGGTCGGCGCGGTCTGCGCCCAGGGTCTCGGCTGCCGAGTAGAGGTAGAGTCCGTGCCCGGCCTCGTCCTGGACTTTGGCGAACAGGATCGCCTTGCGGCGCAGCGAGGGCGCGCGGGTGATCCATTCGCCTTCGGGTTGCATGCCGATGATCTCGGAGTGCGCGTGCTGCGCGATCTGCCGGATCAGCGTCTTGCGGTAATTGTCGGGCATCCAGTCGCGCGGTTCTACCCGCTGGTCGCGGGCGATCGTGTCGTCGAAGGCCTCTTGCAACTCCTGCAGGACGGCCGTCTCCGCGGTCGGCGTCGACTCGCCGTCGTGGGTCGCGCGGTCGTGCTGCGGGCCATCGTGTGCCGTGACCATGGGTTCCTGCCTCTCTCCTGCCGAATTGCCGTTCACTCTATACACGCCCGAAGTCGGAATGTAGTTGCACAGCTACGCAGCGTTTTTCAACCAGCGGCAGCCGCCCGCCTGCCGCCGCGCCGCTCACATGTCCGCCATGGCCACGGTCGGGTGCTCAACACAGTCGGCAACGAAGCGCAGGAAGCCGCCCGCGGCCGCGCCGTCGCAGACCCGGTGGTCGAAGGTCAGCGAGAGCTGGGTGACCTTGCGGACCGCGAGCGCGCCGTCGACCACCCAGGGTTTGTCGATGATCCGGCCGACGCCGAGCAGCGCGGCCTCCGGGTGGTTGATGATCGGGGTCGAGCCGTCCACTCCGAACACGCCGTAGTTGTTGAGGGTGAACGTGCCGCCGGTCAGCGCGGACGCGGGCAGGCCGCCGGACCGGGCCAGTCCGGTCAACCGGGCCAGCTCGGCGCTGATCTGGGCCGTCGTCATCCGGTGCGCGTCGTGCAGGACCGGGACCATCAGACCGCGGTCCGTCTGCGCCGCGAAACCCAGGTTGATCTGCGGCAGGCGAAGGATCTCGCCGCGGTCGACGTCGACGGTCGAGTTCAGTTCCGGGAACCGGCGCAGTCCGGCGACGCAGAAGCGGGCGAGCAGGGCCAGGAGACTGATCCGGCGCTCGGGGTCGGCGGCCTGGAGCGCGGCTTTGGCGTCGAGCAGGCCGGTGGCGTCCACGTCGACCCAGGTGGTGGCGTCGGGGATCTCGGTGCGGCTGCGGGAGAGCTTCTCGGCCACGGTCCGGCGCAGTCCGGTGATCGGGATCCGGATGATGTCGGGGGTCGCGGTAGTGGAGGTAGGAACGGTAGTAGGGGTGGCGGGTTGTGGCTTCTCGACGCGCGCAACGGCCTGTTCTACGTCGCGGCGTAGGATCACGCCACGCTCGCCGCTCGGGGTGACGTGTGCCAGGTCGACGCCGTGTTCCCGGGCCAGTTTGCGTACCAGGGGGGAGATCACCATGACGCCGGTTGAGGCATGAGTGGATTCGTAATCGTTCGAAGGCTGAGGTTCGGGCTCTGGTTCTGGTGCTGCGGTCGCGGGAGTGGGAGTGGGAGTGGAAGAAGGTGCAGGCGTGGGCATGACAGAGGTCGAAGGAGCAGAACTCCTTGCGTGGCCTGGGTTTCCGGAGCGTCGGCGGCGCCGCGAAACGGGGCCGTGCCCGGTGCCGTAGCCGATCAGTACATTGCCGGAACCGCCCTGCTCCTCCTCGCGGTACTGCCGTGCGGCCGCGTCATCAGAATCCGCATTCGTCGCCACTCGGTCATCCAGCCATCCGACCGTGATGAGCGGTTGCCCCACGGCCAGCACACTCCCGGCCTCAGCATGCAACTTCAGCACGACGCCAGCGACCGGAACCGGTACCTCGACCACAGCCTTCGCCGTCTCAACCTCAACCACAACCTGGTCGATCACAACCAGATCGCCCTCGGCCACGCGCCAAGTCAGGATGTCCGCCTCAGCCAAGCCCTCGCCAAGGTCCGGAAGCCGAAAGACCTGCTCGCGGACAGCAGCCGAAGCCACGCCCGGCACCAGAGTCGGCGCACTCATGCCGCCACCTGCTTGAGGTACCGCGCATCAGGCACGTCATCAAACTGAAGCCGGTCAACCGCATCCAGCACCCGATCCACGCCGGGCAGATAAGCATGCTCGAGTTTCGGCGGCGGGTAAGGAATATCAAAGCCCGAAACCCGCAACACGGGCGCAGCCAGCGAATGGAAACACCGCTCCTGCACCCGGGCGGCGATCTCGGCGCCGACCCCGGCAAAGCCCTGCGCTTCCTGGACCACGACGCAACGGCCGGTCCGGCGCACCGACTCGACCACGGTCGCATCATCGAACGGCACGATGCTCCGCAGGTCGACGACCTCCAAATCCCGACCCTCCAACGCGGCGGCCTCGGCAGCCTGGAGCGCGACCGGGATCGACGGGCCGTAAGCCACCAGCGTCGCATCACGCCCGGACCGGCGGATCACCGCACGGCCGAGCGGCCCGACCCCGCGCACCTCCAGATTCACTTCTTGCTTGGCCCAATAGAGCTTCTTCGGTTCCATGAACACGACCGGATCCGGATCCACGATCGCGTCGCGCAGCAACCAGTACGCATCCTCGGGCGTAGCCGGGGTGACCACCTTCAAACCAGGCGTGTGCGCGTAATACGCCTCACTCGAGTCGCAATGATGCTCGACCCCACCAATACCACCGGCAAACGGAACCCGGATCACCATCGGCAACGCCATCAGCCCACGCGTACGGTTGCGCATCTTGGCCACATGCGACGTGATCTGCTCGAACGCCGGATAAGCGAACGCGTCGAACTGCATCTCGACCACCGGCCGGTACCCGCCCATGGCCAGGCCGACCGCGAGGCCGACGATCCCGGCCTCGGCCAGCGGGGTGTCGAAGCACCGCTGCTCGCCGAATTCGCTGGTCAGGCCGTCGGTGATCCGGAAGACGCCGCCGAGCCGGCCGACGTCCTCGCCGAACACCAGCACCTGGTCGTCCGCCGCCAACGCGTCCCGCAGGGCGGCGTTGAGGGCCTGGGCCATCGTGAGCGGGGCCATGTCAGTCCTCCTGCGCGGTGAGTTCGGCGGCGAGCAGCTCGCGCTGTTCGCGCAGCTGGGTGGTGGGTTCGGCGTAGACGTGGTCGAAGAGTTCCAGGTAGTCCGGTTCGGTGTCCCGGTTCATCCGGTCGCGCACGTCTGCGGCGAAGCCCTCGGCGGCGGTGCGGGCGGCGCCGATCTGTTCGTCGGTCAGCAGACCGCCGGACTTCAGGTACGTCTCCAGCCGGGTCAGCGGGTCGGCCGCCGCCCACTGCTCGACCTCGGCGGACTCGCGGTAACGGGTCGCGTCGTCGGCGTTGGTGTGCGCTTCCATGCGGTAGGTGTGCGCTTCGACCAGGAATGGTCCGTGTCCGAAGCGCGCGTGCTCCATCGCCCTGCCGAGTACGGCCAGCACGGCGACGAGGTCGTTGCCGTCGACCTGCTCGGACCGCACGCCGTAGCCGATGCCCTTGTACGCGAGCGAGGGGGCGGCGGACTGCCGGGAGAGCGGAACGGAGATCGCGTACTTGTTGTTCTGCACGAAGAACACGACCGGGGCGTGCAGCACGGCGGCGAAGTTCAGCGCCTCGTGGAAGTCGCCCTCGCTGGTCCCGCCGTCGCCGGTCAGGGCGAGCACGACGTTGTCGGTGCCGCGGCGGCGCTGTGCGTCGGCCAGGCCGACCGCGTGCGGGCCCTGGGTCGCCAGCGGCGTGCACTGCGGGGCCACCCGCCGGGCCACCGGGTCGTAGCCGCAGTGCCAGTCGCCGCGCAGCAGGGTGAGCACTTCGACCGGGTCGACGCCGCGGGCGACCAGGGCGACCGAGTCGCGGTAGGTCGGGAAGATCCAGTCGTCCGGGCGCAGGACCAGGGCGGCGGCGATCTGGCAGGCCTCCTGGCCGCGGCTAGACGGGTACACGGCGAGCCGGCCCTGCTTGGTCAGCGCGGTGGCCTGGGTGTCGAAGCGGCGGCCGAGCACCATCCGGCGGTAGGCCTCCTGCAGAAGTTCGTCCGCGGGGCGGGGGTAGGCGGGCGGCGGCTGGACGGCCGTGCCGTCCTCGGTCACGAAGCGGACCGGGGCGAGCGAGGGCAACAGGTCCTGGACCGTCCGGCGGGGGGTCTGCACAGGCATGCGGCGACTCGCTCTCTGTGGACACTTGATTCTAGAATCGTGACTCCGGGAGGACAGACGGGCAAGTGGGCGGAGAAACAGGCGACAAATGGCTGAATCCGACGAGGACCAGGGCCAAGTGTCCGGCGCGGGGCCCACAATGCACGCGCAGGCGGGACGAACGGCCGTGCGGCTGGACGACACGGACCGGGTGATCATCGCCGAGATGCTGCGGGACGGGCGGATATCGGTCCGTACGCTGGCCGAGAAGGTGCACGTCTCGCGGGCCAACGCGTACGCGCGGATGAACCGGTTGATGGCCGAGGGGGTGATCTCCGGCTTCTCCGCGCAGCTGGATCCGGAGCGGGCCGGGCTGGGCACGAGCGCGTACATCATGTTGAGCATCGAGCAGAACGCGTGGCGCTCGGTGTCCAGCGCGCTGCTCGAGGTGCCGTGTATCGAGCACTTCGCGCTGGTCGGCGGGGACTTCGACATCCTGGTGCTGGTGCGCGCGACGGACAACGCGACGTTGCGCCGGGTGGTGCTGGAGCGCATCCAGGGCATCGCCGGAGTGCGGTCCACCCGGACGTGGCTGGTGTTCGACGAGGCGGCCGGGATGGGGAACGACTGGAGTGCGTGAGTGGTGCGGTTGAGTGGTGCGGTGCCTGTTAGTCCACTTGGGGTACGTGTCCGATTCCTTCAAGACGCTGAGGACCGTTCTGCCTAGGCTCAGAGCCATGGATGACTCATTCAACTCCGGGGAACGGTTCCTGACCGCCGAGGCGCGCTTGGTGGAGCGGCGAATGTTCGCCGCCTGCCTGAAGGGCGCATCACCGACCGGCGTGGTCGACGCGCTGCGCG
Organism: Actinocrinis sp.; assembly: GCA_035943635.1. GTDB lineage: Bacteria > Actinomycetota > Actinomycetes > Streptomycetales > Catenulisporaceae > DASZBX01. The sequence goes on from DASZBX010000109.1 coordinate 112,030, forward strand.
GCTACCAGAATGAAGACGGCGGCTTCGGCTACGGCCTCGAACCGGATACCCTCTGCCCGACCAGCCTGCCGATCTACGCGGAGATCGCGCTGCAGTACCTGGCCGCGGTCGGCGCGCGTGATCAGGAGATGCTCCGGAAGGTGGCCGACTACCTCGGCCGCACCGCAGACCAGGTCGACGCGAACGGCGCGGTGCCGCCAGCGTTCCCGGTCATCGCCCAGTACCCGCACGCCGAGCACTGGTCGGAGTGGACGTACGCGCCGGGCCTGAACCCGACCGCCGGCCTAGTCGGCCTGCTCTACGAGCTCGACTACTCCCATCCGTGGCGCGACGCCGCCACCGGTTACTGTTGGGACGCCCTGGACAACAACCCGCTGCCCGACGAGGTGCACTCGCTGTCCGAAGTCCTCGGATTCCTGGCGCACGTGCCGGAGCGGGACCGGGCCGAGAAGCTCGCCGCCGAGGTCGTCGATCATCTGGCGACGGTGCCGATGTTCCATCTCGACCCGAACACCCCCGGCTACGGGCTGACCCCGCTGCACATCGCGCCGCACCCGGACTCGCGCTGGCGGTCGCTGTTCTCTGACGCCCAGATCGAAGGACATCTCGACCACCTGGTCGCCGAACAGTTGCCGGACGGGAGTTGGCCGGTGGCCTGGGAACCGCCGGCCGCGTCGTCTCTCCTCGCCTGGCGCGGCATGGTGACGTTGACTGCGCTGCGCACGCTTACTGCTTATGGGCGATTGTCGAATTGAGGCGTCTGGCCATCGCAATGCCGTCCGCCCTGTTCTCGTGATCGAGCCGAGAGCGGGGCGGGCGGCATTTCAGCTCTCGCCGTCCTCGAATCCGGGGTGATCCAGGACCCAGTGTCCTGACTCGTCCCGGGTGACGAGTTGGAAGAGCGACCGGTCCCCGAGGAGGATCCTGGCAGAGCTGAACTCGACTTCCAGGAACGTCTGCGACCACCAGTTCTCGTCGTCCTGGAACACCTCGGGGTCGGCCGCGACGGCGTGGATGACGGCCTGGTTGATCAGGTCTTCGCGCGCCCAGGCCTCCCTGATCGTCGGGATCATCGCCGCCTTCCTGCGCCGGCAAGGCCGCCTCGACCTGCTGCGCTGGGTCTATGTCGGGGTCGGCACGGCCGTGCTGCTGTGCATCGGGGTCGGGGTCGCGTGGCTGGTGCGGCCCGGATCGGTGCAGTCGGCGCTGCTGACCGGCATGCTCGGCGTCCAGGAGCACCCGGTGCTGATCGAGGTGCTCGGCTGGTTCGCTTATATGGCGCCGATCGGGGTGTACGTGGCCTGGCCGCCGAGCCGGAAGGTCTCGGCGCGGGCGCGGCTGCGGGTGGCCGCGGGGAGCGCGGGCGTCGGCGCGGCCGTGGCGCTCGTGCTGGTCCTGGTCACACCGGGCATGCCGTCGGCGAACCCGGTGACGGGCGTCGGCGCAGCGAGTGCGCAGGTGGTGGGCCCGGTGGGCCCGGCCGCTGTGCCGATCCAGACCCGCCTGGGCCGGCAGGACACCCTCAACGAGTACATCCGGCACACCGGCAGCGCCCTGTTCGCCGTCCCGCCGTCCCGCCGGGCCTGAGCGGCGCGGGCGACTGGTGGGGCAAGAGCCTGTTCGGCTGACCGGACCGGCAGCCAGGCGACCAGGCCGGAACGCGACCTTGCCCGGCCGGATTCTCCCGGCCGGGCAAGGTTTTCCGACATTGTTCCCGACTACGACTCAGACATCGACTGTCTGATCACGAGTCAGGAAGGCAGGTTCCAGGTCTGCGCCCCGGAGCCGTTGCAGGCGTAGAGCTGGAGTTTGGTGCCGGCGGTGGTGCTGCTGCCGGGGTCGTCCAGGCACAGGCCGGACTCCGGGTTGACCAGCTGGCCGCTGGTGGTGGCCTTCCACTGCTGGGCGCCGCTGCCGTTGCAGGTGAAGAGCTGGATCGCGGAGCCGTTGGTCGTGCCGCTGTTGCTCACGTCCAGGCAGCCGCCCACGACCCGGAAGGTGCCGTCCGGAGACATCGTCCAGCTCTGCGCGCCGGTGTTGTTGCAGCCCCAGATCTCGATCAGGGAGCCGTTGGCGGTGGAGGCGCCCGTGTCGTCCAGGCACAGGCCGTTGCCCACCCCGGCGGTCACGGCGCCGATCCGGCTGGTCTGCGCCGCCGGAATCTTCCAGTTCTGCGCGGCGCTGCCGTTGCAGGTGTAGACCTGCAGCTGGGTGCCGTCGGTGGTGCTGGCCGCCGGGTCGTCCAGGCACAGGCCGGACGACGGGTTCACCAGGGAGCCGTTGGCGCCCGCACTCCACTGCTGGTTCGCGTTGCCGTTGCAGGTGTACAGGTCGACCAGCGTGCCGCTGGTCGTTCCGGCGCCGAAAACGTCCAGGCACAGGCCCAGCGTACGGACGGTGCCGTCGGTGCCGATCGTCCAGGACTGGGCGTCGGTGGAGTCACAGCCCCAGATCTGCACGGCGTTGCCGGGCGTGGTCGAGGAGCCCTTGTCGTCCACGCAGATGTTCGCGGCGACGGACGAGTTGATCGGGCCGACCCGGGGGGCCGGGGGCGCGACCACGTTGCCGCCGTACGAGGGCGGAGCCTCGTTGGCCGCCGCGGCCCAGCCGGTGTTCGCGGTGGTGCCCAGGGTGTAGTTCAGGGTGCCGCCGCTGCTGAGCGATCCGGTCGGGGCGTAGGCGTTGTTCCACGCGCCGCCGTTCCAGGTGGCCGACTGCACGTACGGGGCGTTGTCCGCCGCGCCGTTGCCGTTGATCGTGAGCTTGTTGCCCGAGGGCAGAGTCACGACGGCCTGGGTGAACATCGGCGAGCCCAGGGCCATGGCCGAGGTGCCCGGGGTCATCGGGTACATGCCGAGCGCGGACCACACGTACCAGGCGCTCATCGCACCGAGGTCGTCGTTGCCGTCGGCCAGACCGCCGGGGGTGTCGGTCCAGATCTGGTCCTGGATCGCCCGGACAGTACCCTGAGTCTGGTAGGGCTCACCGGTGTAGTCGTACTCCCACGGCAGTTCGATGCTGGGCTCGTTGCCGACCCAGGCATAGCCGTTGGCGCCGGTGAAGCTGCTGAGCGTGGTGCCCAGGTAGGCGTTCATCGCGGCGTTGCCGCCCTTGGCCTGAGCCAGTCCGGCCACGTCGAACGGCACCATGCCGGTGTAGATCCACGAGTCGGCCTCGACGAAGTCGTTGCTGCTGGTCGGATCGAAGCCGGCGGTCCAGTTGCCGTTCGCCTGGCGGCCCGCGTCGAAACCGGAGTTCGGGTTCAGCACGTTGCGCCAGTCCTGCGCCCGGTTGGCGAAGCTGGTCTGGTCCGCGGTGTTGCCCAGCAGGCCGGCGAACGCGGAGATCGCGAAGTCGGCCGTGTTGTACTCGAGCGTCGTGGCGGACGGGCCGTACTCGTTGCAGCAGTTGAAGGTGCCGTCGTTGGGCAGGTATCCGGGCGTGTTCAGGTAGTTCGAGCCCGGACGGACGTTGCTGGTGTTGTTCGCCTCGGCCACCATGTCGTTCAGGGCGGTGGTGGTGTTGAAGTTCGTCGCACCGAAGGCGTAGTAGTCGGCGATGATCGAGTCGGCCGGGTCGCCGACCATCACGTACGTCTCACCGCTGTCCAGCAGCCACTTGGGCAGCATGCCGTTCTGCGAGTAGTCGTCGAGCATCGACTGCGCGGTGTCGCTCGCGGCCGACGGGTCCAGAAGGGCTTCCAGCTGCGCCTGGGTGCGGTATATGTCCCAGCCGGAGTAGTTGGTGTACCAGGCTCCGTGTCCGGAGTCGACCGTGTGGACTTTCTGGTCCATGCCGATGTACTGGCCGTTCGTGTCGCTGGCCACGTTCGGCTCGATCAGCGAGTGGTACAGGGACGTGTAGTACACCTGCTGCTGCGCGTTGGTGCCGCCGGCTACGGCGGCCTTGTTCAGCAGGGTGTTCCAGGCCGAGTGCGCCGCGGACTGGGTCGCGCCGAAGTTCCAGCCGGAGTTCTCCGCGTTCAGGTTCGCCTGCGCGTTGGCCTTGGACACGTAGGAGATACCGACCTTGGCCAGCACGGTCTGGTTGCCGGAGGTGTTGAAGGTGACCGACGAGACCGAACCGTTGGTGTTGCTGGTGAAGGCCTGGCTGAACTGCATGTCGAAGTAGACGGTCCAGTTGGTCGGGTACGAGCTGCAGAACCCGCCCGAGGACGCCGAGCCCTGGACCTCGGTGCTGCTCAGCACGTTGAAGCTGGTGTTGTTGGAGCCGTTGGCGGCGCCGTTCAGCTTGAACAGCAGGTTGGCCTGGGTGGTGGCCGGGAAGGTGAAGTCTGCCATCCCGGTGCGCGTGGTCGCGGTCAGCTCGGTGGTCACGCCGTTGGACAGGGCGACCTTGTAGTCCCCGGCGTTGGCGGACTCGTTCGAGTGGGAGAACGAGTCGGTCGCGCCGGTGTTGATCGAGCCGGTGGTCGGCAGGATCGGGATGTCGCCCTCCGCGCCGCAGCCCGGGCCGGAGAGGTGGGTGAGGCTGAACCCGGTGATGGCCGAGTCGCCGTACCCGTAGCCGCCGCCGTCGGGACGGGAGGTGGTGTCCGGGCTGAACTGGACCATGCCGAACGGCACGTCGGCGCCGGGGAAGTCGTTGCCGCCGTTGGTCGTCCCGACGAACGGGTTGACCAGCGAGGCCGGGTCGGTCACCAGCGCCGACGAGGCGTTGCCGCCGGGCGGGGACTGGTTGCCGGCCGCGGCCTGGGCCGGGACCGCGAAGCTACAGAGCAACGTCGCGCTGACGCCGGCTCCGAGAACCGAGGTGAACAGGCGGACCCGGCGGGCAGACGCGGGCCGTCTGTCCCGGGTGCGCCCGGGCGCCCCTGGTAAAAGTGATGCCATGAACTTTGCCTCCTGGGCAAGGACGCGGCTGGCTCGGTGGGCCTCCGTGGCAGCGCACCGATTCGCCTGACAACGTTGTCATGAGAGGTATAGCGGGCTGTTCGAATATGTGCAATAGCTTGCGGGAATTTTTCGGTTTGCCCGTGACGGGAAAGCGGCGGTGGTCGGGCCGGAACGGCGGCGGGCGCAGGCGGGCCCGCGCAGCCGCATATCAGAGCACATTCGGGCCTCGCGCGGCCGGGAAATCCAGGCCGGGAAAGGGGAAGGCGCGAGGTCGGCTTGCTCGCGGGGCAGCGCGGAGGGTGTGGATTTTCTGAGCGTTGTGAGCGATCGAATGTCGATTCACCACCGAGGCCCACCATCCGCTCCGCCCCCGACCGCGGCGAGCCGGGAGACGATCCGGGTTGCCGCTTCAGGACACACAGTCCTGATCCAAGATCCCTTTGTGAGCTGGCGACCACGCGTCGCGACCGAGCGCGACGCTACCGGCTCCACGGCTGGGTACGTTCGAGGTCTTCGACATCGGCGACGTAGGTGGGGTTCGGTATGCCGCCGCCCGCCGCCGACGGGTTCACCCTGCCCGGGCCGGTGTTGTAGGCGGATATCACGTCGTTCAGCAACCCCTGGTTGTTCAGGCTGAAATCATCGCCGTAGTAGTTCTCACCGAACCAGGCGATCAGCCACTCCAGGTACTCGGCGCCGATCTGGGTGTTGCCGCTCAGGGTGTGGTAGTCGTAGCTGACTGCAAAGTGGCTGTTCATCCAGGCAGCCGTGCCGCTCATGATCTGCATGGTGCCGTAGCCGCCGTCGCAGGACACGATCTGGGACTGCCAGCCGCTCTCCTGCCAGGCCTCGGCCTCCATCAGCACCAGCGGGATGCTGATCAGCACGGTCTGGTTCTGGCCGGCCGCGTTCCGGTAGGTGAAGTCGCGGGCGGTGGCGCCGGCGCTCTGCAGCGCGGCGGCGACGCTCGCCTTTGCCGCGTCCTGGCCGTCGTACGACGGGCAGTCCGAGCCCTGGGCGAACCCGCTCGGCATCGGGCCGGAACCGTAGGGCACCGTGGGAGGCGGCGGCGGGAGCGGCACGTTCGACGAGTCCTGGCCGGCCACGCCGTCGGTCGGTATCAGTGGAATGATCTCGACGGTCTGCGGCGCGGCCGGAGTGGACGAGGCAGCGGATCCGGCCGGGCCGGTCGGGCCGCCGGGCACCGGACCGGCCTGCGCTGCCGCGGTGGTGGAGCTGCCCGCTCCCGGGACCAGCACGACGAGTGCCGAAAGTACGGCGATCGCGACGGCCACCGCCGCTATCGCCCCAGTGCCACGCGCGTTGAGTTTCCTGATTTTCATGGGAGATTCGGATTCTATGCGGTGATCGGATCGGGGGTCGAGCGGGCCCGGGCGCACCCGGCGGGATGAAAGGCGAGGGCGGCGCGGCAAATCGGGTATCAGGGGACATAAACCCGCGCCGGATCGGCCCGGCCGGCGCCTTTCGGCCCTTGACCAGGTGAATCTTCGCCTACGCCCGTTCGACCGAGCGGTAGCGCGGACGGATCGCCGAGGTGGGCACGGGCATGAGTCCCGTGCGGCGGCAGGCGAAGAAGGCGTCGATGACTCCGGTGCCGCGCAGCTGCCCGTCGGTCGGCCGGGGCGGCGGATCGGTGAATCGCGGGTCCGCCTCGATCAGCGCGGTGTGGCCGGAGCAGGCGAAGAACCGGCTCGGCGCGTGCCAGTAGCGTCGGGCCAGGTACTCCAGTGGGACGTCGCCCACGGCGCGCCGCAGGTAGGCGATCATCCGGGCGAGCGGGAGCGGTTCGTCGGCCCCGGCCGGATAGAAGTCGACCACCCCGAAGCCGGCGACCAGGTAGTAGCCGGCGAGTTCGGTGGTGACGGCGCCGTCGAGATGCGTGCAGAACTCGCAGATCGGATTCTCGGGCAGGTGGCCGGAAAACAGCCCCGCCACACAGGATCCGGGGCCGACCACCTCCCACGACCGTCCGTCGTCCCCGCCGACAAGTCGGCGTGCGTCATCGTCCACTGTGCGTTCCTCCCCGTTCGCGCTCCCGCAGCGCGACTCCCACCGTCGTGCGTTGCTCACGCCGCGGCGGAACGTGGATCCCTGGAACTGCCGTGGCGTCACGCCAAGCCTAGCGCCGCGGCGGGTCCCGTGCCGGGCCCGGCCGGATCCGTTACACGTCGCCGGACGCCTCGCGTTTGATCCGGTCGAACTGCTCGGCCATCGCCTGGGCGAGCGCGGTGGCGCCGGACAGCGGGCGGACCATGACCATGACGTCGTCGATCAGGCCGTCCTCGTCGAAGTGCAGGAAATCGCAGCCGGTGACCTGTTTCCCGTCCACGGTCGCCTCGAAGATGAACGCGTGGTCCCGCCCGTCCGCGGCCTCGATCTCGCGCACGTAGCGGAAATCCTGGAACACGCGCATGGCCCCGCGCAGGATCGCGGCGGTGATCGGCTTGCCGGGGTACGGCTTGTGCGCGACCGGGCTGGTGAACACGACCGAATCGGCGAGCAACACCTCGATCGCGGCCTCGTCGCGCTCTTCGACGGCTTTCCGGAATGGATGCATCGGACTCTCTCTTGCAGGTCGGGTGATCAGATGTCGCCGGGTAGCGGGATCACAGGAGGGGATCTCGGGAACTCGCGCAGGGTACAGCGCGGCCCGCGGGCGGAATCGCAGAGTGATTCCGCCCGCGGACCGACTTGTCACAGCACCAGCTGCCCCTTGCCCAGCGCGACGATTCCGTGGTCCGAGACATGGTAGAGCTCTCGGTCGCGTTCCGGGTTGACGCCGACGGTGGCGCCGGGCGGGACCACGATGTTCTTGTCCAGGATGGCGCGGCGCACGACCGCGCCGCGGCCGATCCGGACGTTGTCGTGCAGGATCGAGCCCTGCACCACGGCGCCTTCTTCGATCACCACGCCGCGGGAGAGCACGGACTGGGTGACCTGGCCGGTGATGATGCAGCCGGGGGCGACCATCGACTCGCTGGCGATGCCGCCGGCCACGAACTTGGCGGGCGGCAGCTGCACGGTGTGCGTGTAGAGCGGCCACTCGCGGTTGTAGAGGTTGAAGACCGGGTGCACCGAGATCAGGTCCATGTGCGAGTCGTAGTACGCGTCCAGGGTTCCGACGTCGCGCCAGTAGCCGTGGTCGCGTTCCGTCTCGCCCGGGACGTAGTTCAGGTCGAAGTCGTAGACGTGGACCTGGCCCTCCTCGGTGAGCATGGGCAGTATGTTGCCGCCCATGTCGTGTACGGAGTTCTCGTCCTCCGCGTCTCGGGTGAGGGCGTCCAGGAGGGTCTTGGTGGTGAAGATGTAGTTGCCCATCGAGGCGTAGACCCGGTCCGGGTCGTCGGCCAGTCCGGGCGGGTCGGCCGGCTTCTCCAGGAAGCCCTCGACCCGCATGCCGTCGGAGCCGGGGGTGATCACGCCGAACGAGTGCGCCTCCGAGCGCGGGATCCGGATCCCGGCCACGGTGGCCCCGGCGCCGGTCTCGATGTGCTGGCGCAGCATCTGGCGCGGGTCCATCCGGTAGACGTGGTCGGCGCCGAACACCACGATGTAGTCGGGCTGCTCGTCGTACACCAGGTTCAGCGACTGGTAGATCGCGTCCGCGCTGCCGCGGAACCAGCGCGGGCCCAGCCGCTGCTGCGCGGGCACCGGGGTGACGTAGTTGCCCAGCAGGTTCGACATCCGCCAGGTGGTGGTGATGTGCCGGTCCAGCGAGTGCGACTTGTACTGCGTCAGCACGCAGATTCGCATGATGTCCGCGTTGACCAGGTTCGACAACACGAAGTCCACCAGCCGGTAGGTGCCGCCGAACGGCACCGCCGGTTTGGCCCGGTCCGCGGTCAGCGGCATCAGCCGCTTGCCCTCACCGCCTGCCAGCACGATCCCCAGCACCGAAGGTCCGCCGCGCATCCACCGCCTCTGTTTCCGCCGCGCCGCCGCGGCCGTTGTCGCCGGTTGGGTCTTGGGTCATTGCTTGCGCAGGATCTGGTCGTAGACCGCCACGGTCCGGCGGGCGATCGCGTCCCAGCCGAATTCCCGCACTGCGCGCTCGCGGCCGGCCGCGCCCATCCGCCGGCCCGCTTCAGGGTCGGCGATGACGCTGTTCAGGCCCTGGGCCAACGCCGCCTCGAACGCCTCCGGGGCCGCCTCGTCGTAGTCGACCAGCAGTCCGGTGACGCCGTCGTCGACCACTTCGGGGATCCCGCCGACGGCCGAGGCGACGACGGGTGTGCCGCAGGCCATGGCTTCCAGGTTGACGATGCCCAGCGGCTCGTAGACCGACGGGCAGGCGAACACCGCGGCGTGGGTCAGCAGCTGCACGACCTCGGGGCGGGGACGCATCTCCGGGATCCAGACCACTCCGTCACGGGTCTGCCGCAGCTCGTCGACCAGCGCCCGGAACTCCTGGTCGATCGCGGGGGTGTCCGGGGCCCCCGCGGCCAGCACCAGCTGCGCCGACGGGTCCAGCGCGCGGGCGGCGCGCAGCAGGTGCGGCACGCCCTTCTGCCGGGTGATCCGGCCGACGAACAGCACGTACGGCCGGTCCGGGTCCACGCCGTGCCGGGTCAGGGCGTCGGTGTCGGGCGTGGGCTGGTACAGGGCGGTGTCGATGCCGTTGTGCACGACCTGGACCCGGTCCGGGTCCAGCGCCGGGTAGCAGTCCAGGATGTCCTTGCGCATGCCGTGCGACACGGCGATGACCGCGTCGGCGGCCTCGATCGCGGTGCGTTCGGCCCAGCTGGAGAGCGTGTACCCGCCGCCGAGCTGCTCGGCCTTCCAGGGGCGCAGCGGCTCCAGCGAGTGCGCGGTCATGACGTGCGGGATGCCGTGCAGCAGCTTGGCGATGTGGCCGCCCATGTTGGCGTACCAGGTGTGCGAGTGGACCAGGTCGCAGTCGGCGACGGACGCCGCCATGGCCAGGTCGACGGACAGACTGCGCAGTGCCTCGTTGGCGTCGGCGAGCGACTCGGCCGCGGCGTGCCGGTGCACGTACGGCGGGTCGTCTTCGGCCTTGGCGCTACTCCAACAGTGCACCTGCACGTCGGTCAGCGCGCGCAGTTCGCGGGCCAGGAACTCCACGTGCACGCCCGCGCCGCCGTACACGTCGGGAGGAAACTCCCTGGTCAGCACTCCTACCTGCATAAGCGCCTCCCCGTTCTTGTGGCGGAGCACGTACATTCACACCTAGGGAGACCTTAGCGGAGCAGGGGGCTGCGGGCTAGGGCGGGCTAGACCTGATTTCCAACGTTGTCGTAGACGTCGTGATTTACAGGTGAATGCGCGTGACCATTGCCCTTCCCGCGTGCCCGCGCGGCCCGTCCCGCAAACGTCGGTGCGCCGCGGGCCGCGGCGCGCGGGCCGCCGGTCAGATCTGCGCGCCGGTGTGCCAGGAGTCCGCTGAAGATCTTGGAATGGCCTGGGCGGCCGGATCCGGCCGCCCAGGCCATTCCAAGATCTTCAGCGGACTCCTAGGTGAAGAGCAGCGAGACGTTCTGGCCGCCGAAGCCGAAGGAGTTCGACAGCACGGCGCGCTGCGGGGTGTCCCGCCGCGCGGTCACCACGTCGAGCTTGATGTCGGGGTCCAGCGGCGTGTCGGCCAGGTTCCGGGTGGGCGGGACGACGTCGTGCTCCACGCTCAGGATCGCGATCAGCGCCTCGACCGCTCCGGCCGCGCCGACCAGGTGGCCGAGCGAGGCCTTCGGGGCGGTGACCGCGATCTCGTTGCCGAACACCTCGCTGATCGCGCCGGCCTCCGCGGTGTCGCCGACCGTGGTGCCGGTGGCGTGCGCGTTCACGTGGCTGACCTCGCCCGGCGCGATCCCGGCCTGGCTCAGTGCCTTGCGGATCGCGGTGATCTGCCCGCGCCCGGCCGGCTCGGGGGCGGTGATGTGGTAGGCGTCCGAGGCGATCCCGGCGCCGGCGAGGACGGCGTGCACGTGCGCCCCGCGGGCCGCGGCGTGCTCGGCGCTCTCCAGCACCACGATCGCCGCGCCCTCGCCCAGGACGAACCCGGTGCGGTCGGCCGCGAACGGCCGGGAGGCGTCGGCCGGGTCCCCGTCGTACCGGGAGAGGGTCGCGGCCTGGGCGAAGCCGGCCACCGTGAGCGGGGTGATCGCGGCCTCGGTGCCGCCGGCGATGACCATGTCCGCCTCGCCGGACCGGATCAGCCGGGCGCCGAGCGCGATCGCCTCGGCCCCGGAGGCGCACGCGGACACCGGGGTGAAGCACCCGGCCCGGGCCCCGTACTCGATGCTGACCAGCCCGGCCGCGCCGTTGGGCATCAGCATCGGCACGGTGCGCGGCGAGACCCGCCGCGGGCCGCCGCTCTCCAGCAGGTCGTCCTGCTGCAACAGGGTCCGCACGCCGCCGATCCCGGTGCCCACCGCCACCGCCAGCCGGTCCGGGTCCGGGCTCGGCGACCCGGCGTCGGCCCAGGCCTCGGCCGCCGCGACCAGCGCGGCCTGCTGCGAGCGGTCCAGCCGGCGGGCCTGGACCGGGGTGAGCCGGGTGGCCGGGTCCACGGCCATCGACCCGGCGATGGTGACCGGCAGCGCGGTGCCGGCCAGCAGGCCCTGCGCCTCGTCCCGGAACCCGGACTGCCCGGCCAGCAATGCCGCCCAGGTCGACCCGGCGTCCCCGCCGAGCGGCGTGGTCGCGCCGAGCCCGGTGACCACTACTTCGTTGCCCTGCATCCGACGACCCCCATGATCTTGTATGTCGTACAACTTCCTTGGGTTGTTGTATCACGTACAATTTACCGGTGGCAACAGAGTCGAAGTCGCGCCCACCGCTCGCGCCGGCGCAGGAACGAGGGCGGTCCACCCGGTACCGGATCATCGAGCAGACCGCGCGGCTGTCCGTGCAGCAGCCGGGCGGGGAACCGAGCGTGGCGCAGATCGCCGCGGCCGCGGGCGTGTTCCCGAACCAGGTCACGTACTACTTCGGCTCCAAGGACTCGCTGCTCGTGCACGCCGCGTTCTTCGGCCTGCTGCACGACGCCGAGTCGATCGAGTCGGTCGGTTTCCGGGCCGCGGACGCCGCCGCGTTCCGCACCGAGATCGCGCAGGCCGTGCTGGCGCTGCCCTCGCTGCCGGCCGTCGCCCGCGCGCTGGCCGCCGGAATCCGCCAGCCGGCCCTGGCGCCGGTGGTCGACAAGCATCTCGACCTGCTGCTGCGCCAGTCCGCGCGCCACCTGCGCCGGCTGATCCGGGACCGCGGCTGGACCCTGGCCCGCACCCCGGAGACCGAGGCGCGCACCTTCTGGAGCACCGCGCTCGGCGCCGTGTTGCTGACCCGGGCCGGGTCGGCCGGGGCCGCGGCCGGTGCGGGTGGCGAGCTCGATCTGGCCGGGACGTTGACCGTGAGCTGAAACCGTTGGCCGAGGAGGCATGGCAGCTGGCACCGTGGGACGCATGTCCGCTCCCCAGCGCCAGATCCGCGCCCACTACGACGCGCAGACGATCGTGGTCTACCAGGCGTACCCGCCGGCCGTCGCCGGTCCGGCGATCGAGGCGCAGCGTTTCGTGCCGCCGTTCTCCTTCCATCGCATGACCTGGATCAAGCCGTCGTTCCTGTGGCTCATGCACCGCAGCAACTGGGCCCAGAAGTCCGGGCAGGAACGCATTCTCGCGGTGCGGATCACCCGCGCGGGGTGGGAGGAGGCATTGTCGCAGGCCGTGCTGACGATCGGCGATCCGGAGGCCGTCGGCCGGGCCGCGGTCCACGTCCAGTGGGACCCCGAACGGTCACTGCGGGGAGCTGCGCTCAACCACTACAGCATCCAGGTCGGTGTCGGTCGTGGGCTGATTCGCACGTTCGCCGAGGAGTGGATCGTCAGCCTCACCGACATCACGCCCCAAGCCCGCAAGATCGCAGCACTCGTCCAGACCGGGCAGGCCGCGAAAGCCCAGCGGCTGCTGGCTGTGGAACGCAGCTACCCAGTTCCTCAGGCAACTGCGAAGCGCCTTCTCATCGACGCATGAACGGGATCGGGACGACTGCGCCATCCGCTGTCGGCGGCCAGCGGATAAGGTGGGCGTCAGCTGAGCCGCACGGTCAGGCGATGTTGCCCGTCACCGTGAGGACGCAGAGGCCGAGCGCCGCGCACAGCGGCGAATAGGCGATCAGGTTCCAGCGGGCGAACTCGCGTCCGGCGCCCAGGTTCAGCAACGGGCCGGCCAGGCCGCGCAGCAGCAATACCGAGGCCAGGGCCCAGATTCCGGCGACGTGCAGCCAGTGCGGGCCGAGATCCGGCAGGTCGCCGAGCACGGCGAGCACTCCGTAGGCCGCGATCGCGAGGCCGATGCCGACGATCAGGCAGGCGGTTCTCGACGGCATGCCTGCGCGGCCCCAGACGTAGCGGGCCAGGCTGCGATGGCTGGGGGCCGGCCACGGGCTGAATCCCCAGACCACGTGCAGGATTCCGATCGCGGCCAGAACGACTGCGGCGAGCGCGCCTGCCATGGCATGGCCTCCCGTGGTGCATCCGGTGGCGCGTGGTCGTGCTGGTCCCCCAGCGTACCGCTGCCCTCGGGACTGCGAGCGGGCAGATGGAGTGGTCGGGCCGAGTGCGGGGAGGGGCCGGATCCGTGGACCCGGCCGCTCCCGCGCAGGTAGGCGGGCCGCTGGTTATCCCCACTGGCCGGGCTGGTAGTCGCCGGCCGGCCGCTGGGTGATGACGTTCAGCCGGTTGTAGGCGTTGATCAGCGCGATCAGGGAGACCAGGGCGGCGAGCTGCTCCGCGTCGTGGTGCTTGGCCGCGTTCGCCCAGACCTCGTCCGGGACGCCCCCGGCCGCGTCGGCGATCCGGGTGCCCTGCTCGGTCAGCTCCAGGGCGGCCCGCTCGGCGTCGGTGAAGACCTTCGCCTCGCGCCAGGCCGCGACCAGGTGCAGCCGGATCGGGGTCTCCCCGGCGTGGGCGGCGTCCTTGCTGTGCATGTCCAGGCAGAAGCCGCAGCCGTTGATCTGGCTGGCCCGGATCTTCACCAGTTCCTGGGTGGCGGCCGGGAGCGGCGAGTCGGTGACCGCCTTGCCCGCGGAGTTGACGTACTTGAAGATCTTCTCCGCGACCGCGCTGCTGTGGAAGTCGAATCGGGATTCCATCAGGGTCCTCCTTGGTGTGGTCTGTCGCTACACCTCCCTGACTCGCCGGACTCGTGAAATGTGACCGGAGGCGAATGTGACCTGCGTCCCACGCGCAGCTACGACCGGCGTTCGAGCACGTTCATCGACGCCGACGAGACCTCCACTCCGCACACCGCCCGGCCGAGGTTCTCCGTCCAGGTGTCGACGCTGTGCGCCGCGTGCAGGCTGCCGGCCAGGCAGTTGCGGGCGATCAGCTGGAGCGGCTGGCGCTTCATGATCGCCGACGCCCCGGACGCCCGGAAGAGTGACTCCACCGCGGCGGCGCACTCGGCCCAGACATAGGCCACATCCGCGTGGAACTGGACCGTCTGGTGCGCGGTCGGGTCCACGCCCTCGGCGTCGCAGCGGTCCAGTTCGGCCGCCGCGGCAGCGGCTACCAGGCCGGCCGCGCGGATCTGCTCGTGCGCGCGACCCACGGTCAGATGGGTGATCGGCGCGTCCAGCTGCACCGGGTACGGCGAGTACGGGATGCCGCGCTTGCCGATCGCGCCGAGGAACAGCTCCATCGCGTGGTCGGCCATGCCGAGCGCGACGCCGGTGCCGGTCACCAGCGAGCGGGCCAGTCCCCCGCGCCGCGGGCCCCGGCCCTGCTCGATCAGCTCCGCGGTCCGGGCGGCGAGCTGCTCGGGGGTGCTGAACCGCTCGTCCGGGACGAACAGCTCGCCGTCGGTCGCGACGGTCTGGCTGCCGGTGGCGGCCATCCCCATCGCGTCCCAGTCGTCCCGGCCGACCAGCTGGTCCTTGGGCACCAGGACCATGCCGACCTTCGAGTCGTCGGTCTCGTCGTAGAAGACCGCGAGGTAGCCGTGCGAGGCGTGCACGCTGCCGGTGGCGAACGGCCACACGCCCTTGACCATCCAGCCGCCCTCGACCCGGCGCGCGCCGCCGGACATCCGCCGGCTGGTGCCGCCGAGCGCGAAGGTGCGGTTGCCGACCCAGGGCGCCTGGTAGACCGGCGCGACGACCTCCTCGGCGAAGGCCTGGCTCCACAGGTTCCCGCCGGCCGCGGCCCAGATCATCCAGCCGGTCGCCCCGCAGCCGGCGCCGAGCGCGCGGTAGACGGCGTGCAGCTCCCGGGTGTCGAAGTCCGCGCCGCCGTACCGCCTCGGCGTGGTCAGGGCGAACACGCCGGCCGCGTCGAGCCGCTCGATCGTCTCCTGCGGGATCCGCCGCTGCCGCTCGGCCACCGGTTGCTGTTCGCGCAGCCAGGGTTGCAGTTTCTCGACGTGCGCGACGATCTCCTGCGCCCGCGCCCCGGGCCGGTCGGCGTCCGCCGCGGTGCCCATCGCCATGGTTGTCCTGACCTTCCTTGTGGTTGCCTGCTGTCGTCACGGTCTGCGGCGCCGGCGCCGGCGCCGCGGTGGGTCAGTCGGGCCAGACGTCCTCGGCGGCGGGCTTGCCGTCGTGCACCGGCTCGCCGTCGAAACCGGCCACCCGGCGCAGGACCGGGTCGGATCCGTCGCGCCGGCCGGCCGAGGCGTCCGGGTGGTCGTCGAACCAGCCCTCGGCCGGGTAGCGGAACATCCAGTCGACCAGCAGCCGGCGGCGCGCGATCAGCCACTTGCCGTCCCGCAGCTCGAACCGGTCCAGGTAGCGCGCCCAGAGCTTGACGTACTCGCCCTTCCAGTGGTGCTTGTCGGAGCCCTGGTGGTCGGCGTTCAGGTACGTCTCGACGTGCGCGATCTCGGGCCCGTCGAACTCGATCAGGCTGTTGCCGAGGTTGTGCATGGTCCGGGCGAACCGCGGCATCTCCCCGGTGAGGAACTCCAGGAAGCCCTCGACCGGGCCGATGTGCAGGCTCTCCGGGAACTGGATCCAGGCGTCCGGGTGGAAGGCGCTGCGGACCAGGCTCATGTCCACCCGGTCCAGGCCGCGGCAGTAGCGCAGCAGCGTGTCGTGGATTTCCGTTCTGGCGCTCAGTTCCTCGAGTTTCATCGACTGCTCCTCATGGTTGTCACTGTTCTGTGGTCCGGCGGGTCGTCAGGCTTCGGTGGGTGCGGCGGGCACGAACGGCAGTTGCAGGTAGCTCGGGTAGTCCGGGCCGGTGTAGATCAGGTTCTGCGCGCCGTCGTGGTAGCTCGGGTCGTACGCGTGCCGGTTGCCGTGGCCGACGCCGGTGTGCGGCTGGACGTCGACCCGGATCCGCTGGCCGCGCCGGATCAGGCCGGTGTTCGGGATGATCTCGATCTCGACCTGCTCGATCACGCCCGCGGACAGCGGGGCGTAGTCGGCCTGCCGGTGGGTGTGCTTGGGCCGGAACTCGGTGGACCGGGCCGGGTCGAGCCTGCGGTGCGAGGCCTTGAGCCAGCCCTTCGCCAGCGGGTAGAAGTCCGTGGCGATGCCGGGGATGAGCGCCGGGCCGCAGTAGTCGACCTCCCGGCCGTCCTCGTCCAGCACCCGCACGGACGCGAAGATGTCCATGTCCGCGCTGGTGGAGGCCACCCACAGGACGAGCTTGCTGTACCCGGCGAGCACTGCGTCCTGCTCCAGCGGCTCGCTGAGGAACGTCGCACCGAAGGCGCAGGGCGCGGTGGTCAGCCCGCCCTTGCCCGCCGGCAGGCGCGGGCCGGTCAGGTCGACCTCGGCCGAGTAGGTGACGGACCGGTCGCCGTCCGGGACCGTGCTCGCCAGGCGCAGGACGTGCTCGCCCTGGACCAGGTCGGCCGCCTCGGACGGCGCGGCATCGAGATACCAGCGGACGTACTCAGTCCGCGCGATCGGCCATTCGTGCTCTTCCATCAGGTAGGATCCGCCCCGGCCGGTCCGGATCTCCAGGCGCACCGGGGGCGTGTCCATGATCCCGTTGTCGGCGCCCTTGAGCCAGTGGTCGAAGAAGGCCGCGTGGTCCTCGACCGCGGCGGCCGAGTACGCCTTCATGAACCAGTCCTCCCAGAAGTCGAGCTTCTTGTTCGCCGTGGGAGTGTTCAGGTAGGTCTCGCTGCTGCCGAGCTGGTGGAAGTTGCTCGGGTGGGTGGTCACCGCGATCGACCACAGCGGCACGGTGACCCCGCTCAGGTCCGGGCTCATCAGCACCTCGGACCGGGGGCCGAACACCTTGGCCGGGTCGGAGTCCTTGAACGGGTTGGCCCGGGCCATCGCCATGAAGTCCTTCGCGTTCACCTCGCCGCAGATCGCGGGCACGATCCCGGCCTTGAACCACATCGGGAAGAACTCCTCGTTGAGGATGCCGCCGGTGTAGATCACCTCCTCGTAGAGGTCGGCGTCGGTGCCGATCGCGATCATCGCCTTGAGGTGCGCGGGGTGCAGGCTGGCGACCGCGTGCTGGTTCATCGCGTAGTACGACATGCCCCACAGGCCGACGTTGCCGTTCGACCAGGGCTGCTCCCCGGCCCACTCGATCGCGTCGCGGTAGGCCTCGGCCTCCTCGATCCCCCAGATGCCGAGCACGCCCGGGCTCTTGCCGGCGCCGGGCCCGTCCACCCGGACCAGCGCGTAGCCGCGCGGCACCCAGGTGGCCGTGTTGACGGCCTCGTGGTTCTCGTAGACGTACCCGTCGGAGTTGCCGCGGAAGTAGCGGTCCTCCATCGCCTCGTGGTGTTCGGCGTCCTCTTCGTTGCAGATGGAGTGGTGCACGAACGCGCGGCCGTAGACGCCGCAGTTCATGATGACCGGGACCGGTTCGTCGTCGTCCGGGCGGAAGACGTCCGCGTAGACGAAGGAGCCGTTCTGCAGCGGGATCTTGACGTCGCGCAACCGCCGGATGCCCAGGACGGTGCGCCGGACCTCGTTGCGCGCGGCGGCGGCCGAGCGCAGCCGGCGCGGCGTGTCACCGGTGAAGACCTTCGCCTGGTTCAGGTCGTCGAGCAGCTGCCGGACGACCGGGTCGTCGGTGAACGCCTGGACTAGGTCCCCCGGGTCGCCGGCCAGCGCGAGCAGGTAGCGGAAGTCGATCGGGCGCTCGCCGACGAGGTCGTGGATCTCCGGGGTCAGGGTGATCCCGGTGTCCAGGTCGCCGTCCTGGTCCAGGGTCTGCAGGAAGCGGGCGATGTTGGTCAGCCCGGGGTCGGCGATCTTGTCGAGGTTGCCGTCGACCCGGGCCACGATGTCGGCCAGGGTGAGCCGGGCGGCGCCGCGGGCCGCGCCGAGCAGGACGGAGCCGACCGAGAACGCGACCACCTCGCCGTCCCGGTATTCGAACGTCCCGTCCCGGCCGGTCACGCCTAAGCAGGTGGTGGTTTCGAACCGCAGGCCGGCCACCGGGCCCGCGAATCTTCCGTAACGGAGCATGGTTCTGCCTTCGAGGTCAGGGCGCTGACGCCGCCGGGACCGGCCGGCGCGCGGCGGCGGGGGCGGCGGGGCCGCGGGGAGGTCTCGCGGCCGCCGGATAAACTACCCGTATGTTTCGGGCTCTTGCGAGTTTGCTCTGGCGGCGAGCGCCTGTCAAGGGCTGGAAACATCCGTGCGTGTCCCCGCGCAGGGGCGGGGACACGCACGCCGGTCGGTCAGTTCCGCTCCGGGATGAACCCGGAGATCAGGGTCACGATGAAGCCGCCGACCAGGAGGTACGCGCCGATCTGGAGGTGCGGCAGCTCGTTCGAGAACTGCGACCAGGTCAGCGCGCCCTTGGCCGCGAACAGGCCGAGCACCAGCCCGACCACCGACAGCCCGACCGCGACCAGGTTCAGTGGGCGCCGGCGGAGCAGCGCGGCCCCGGCCACGACCAGGAGCATCGCGATGATCAGGGTCCAACCGATCCAGGAGAAGAAGTTCTGCTGGATCCAGGTGGTCGGGACCTGCCCCGACCTGCTCAGCTTGTGCAGGTCGGAGTAGTCCAGACTCAGCGCCGGGATGTGCGCGGCCGGCACGGCCGGGGTGGTCAGCCAGGTCGGGCCGAGCGCGGAGATCAGCAGGCACAGCGCGCCGATGCCGCCCACGACGGCCGAGCGCGGGCTCACGGAGAGGACGGAGCGGGTGGAGGGGGCGGTGTCAACCGTCATGTCAGTGCCTTTTCGTCGTGCCGGGAGTTCCGGCCGGGTGGTTTCCCCTGATCAGCCGCCGGTGCGGACGCGATCAGCCGTGTACAGAACACCCGGGTGGAAACCCGGGTCGGCGGAGCTGGGACCTGCGCCGCGCAGGCCGGAGCGCCGCGGGGCGAAGGGGACGGAACCGTGCGTCAACGTGGGGCGCAACCGTGACCGCGGTCCTGGAGGTGCTTACTGGAACGTGCTTGCGCGCTTGCTCGGCGGTGCTGGCGGTGCTTGCTCGGCAGTACATGGTCGGCTCGGCGGAGCATGGCTTCGTCGCCCCGCAGTCGCCGGCATATATTACCCGTATGTTTCGGGTTCTTGGGAGTGTGCTATGGCCGCAACCATCTGTCAAGGGCTAGAATCGTTTGTGTGTTTTCACGACCACCCGGCCTCGCCCAGAATCTCGCCTCCGAGATCGAGGAGCTGATCGGCACCCGCAGCCTGCGCTCCGGCGACCGGATCGCCACCATGGAGGAACTGCGCGCCCAAACCGGCTACGGCCGCGCCACCATCGGCGAGACCGCGCGCCTGCTGGCCGAGCGCGGCAGCGTCGAGGTGCGCCCCGGCCGCGGCGGCGGGCTGTTCGTCGCCCAGGTCAGCCCGGTGATCCGGCTGCGCCAGACCCTGCTGACGGTCCCCCAGGGCGCGACCACCGTCGCCGACGCGATCGCCGTGCGCGACGCACTGGAGCAGCTGATCGCGCTCGACGCGGCCGCGCACCGGACCGACCGGGACGTGCGCGACCTGGACGGCTGCCTGGACGTCATGCGCCGGGCCGACGACGACCTGGAGCAGTTCCTGCACGCCAACTGGGCGCTGCACGAACGCGTCGCGGAGATCAGCCCCAACCAGCTCGCCCGCGCGATGTACGTCGGCATGACGCGCTGCATCGCGGAGCTGTCGGTCAGCGCCGACAGCGAGACGGCGGCGTCCCCGCGCGAGTACCTGGACCAGCGGTTGGCCGTGCACGAACAGCTCGTCGACGCGATCCGGGCCGGCGACGCGGAACGCGCCCGCGCAGCCGTCCACGCGCACCGCGGCGGCAACGCCGCCGGCTCGACCGGCGGCTATCAGTGGCCGCTGCCGGTCGTCGCCACCATTACTACTACGGACATCGATCTGCGCGAGGCGATCGCGGCCCAGCCGGACGAGACCTCCCGGCTCGGCGCGAGCCTCGGCGTCGGTGAGGGTATTGGTATCGAAGCCGGAGCCGGGGTGGGCCCGGGCGCCGCTGCGGGAGCCGGCGCGGGGAGCGACAGCGCCGAGCGGATCGCCGCGCTGGAGCAGGAGAACCGAGAACTGCGCCGGGCGAACGGAATCCTCAAGAGCGCACTGGCCTTCTTCGCCGCCGAGCTCGACCGCCCGCAGCGGTAACCGTCATTCGCAGGGCCATGCGTCCGCGCAGGGGTTGCAACACCATCATTGTGGCATTTCCGGGAAGGATTTCATAGGACCTGAAACACAGGTCAGAGCCCTTCTCCGAGGTGACGGTCAGGCCGCAGAATTACCGGCATACCGTCTCCGGGGAAAGTTGGGGGACAGCACATTCTCACACCGCATAAGGACATCGTGGCCAAGGCTCGGGCGATTCTGCTCGGGGCGAACGACGATCTCACGCTGGACGAGCAGGTCTGGGTGTACCGGGTGCTCGTGCAGATCAGCCCGCTGGCTTACCTGCCCCCAACTGGTTCGGGCACTGATCAAGTACGGGGAGCAGGTCCCGCCGGACCTGGCCGGGGCGCGTCTGGCCATCTGGGCCGAGGCACTGGACGCCGCCCGGCGGCTCGGTCCGGGGGCGCCGGCCCGGGCGGAGCTGCTGGAGGAATCCATGGACTGTCATCAGGGACAGCTGCGGGCGATGGGGCGCGGCGAGTGACGGGTGACGGGCGCGATGGCGAACTGATCCGCGGCCCGTCCGGGCTGTAGATCCCAACGCGATGTGGCGGCCCGCGCCGGAATCCGGCGCGGGCCGGCCACAGACCGGTGATGCGCGGTGGTCCGAGGTGAAGCAGGCGGGCCGGATTTGCCCCGCGGCGGCCCTGATGATCAAGCTTTCAGGAGCACGGGAACCGAGTTCGCGCTCCTTCTTGCGCCGTTTGCGCTGCCTGCTACGGCCGCCGCCCCCGGACCCGGAGAACTCGCGCACCTTCAGGCCGATCGCGGCGGCAGGAGCGCCGTCAGACCCCACGAAGCAGGCGGCGTCGCAACGGCGCCGCCGACGAGCACCGTACCGACGTCCGGCACCTCGCACATTTCTCCGCGGATATCCGCGCCGAGGAAACCGTCCGGCGCCGGTTCGGCGTCCTTGAGCCGGGCCGCTCCGCTCGCCGCCAGGACCGCCAAGAACCCCTGCCGGTCGGCCGGATCCGGTCACCCGGCCCCGGCCGGAGCCGGAGAGCAGGTGGTCAGGGTACATACACAGAAGCGGGGTAGCACAGGGGTCTTCGTTCCGCCCGGTCCGCTGGTAGGCTCGCGCCGACCGATCCAGAGCCGTGCGACACCCGCGGCGAAAGCCGCCGGGATCTTCACCCCCACAGGACAATCAATACACTGTAAACAAGGCGCCGCGCGGCCGGATCCGGTTCAGGTCCGCATCAGAATTCGCATAGATTCGGCGCCTCGGGCGGGCCGGAATCGCGGTCCGCGGGATTTCGCCGACGGATATTTCGACCGGGCATATCACGATGCCGGACATTCGTGCCAGGACGGCCCTTGACCTGGTCGGAAACCGAAGAGTAGCAAGGGTCATATGAGCGGGAACTGTGCCGATCATCGGTCCGAGAACCCTGACGGGCGCTCGCCGGGCCGACGACTCCATCAGGGATATTCTCATCAATTCGGTCATCACCGGGCCGAATCCGGCGAATGCCCGGACGGCTCGAACCGACTTCCGATCCGGGCTTAAACGTGGTAAAAAGTTCGTGTCCTTACTTATTTCACGGCTCCGAATAATCATAAGGGTCGATGCATGTCCCGTTTCTCTTTCCCCCTCCCCGGCTTCCCGGGCGCCGCGTGATGGCGGTGCAGGGTACCCGTGAGGCCTCGGCCCCGGTCGCGAGCAGTCCGGCCGGCGACCGCCGGGCGCTCGGCGCTCCCGGCCCGCAGGACGGACCCGTCTCCCGCACTCAGCTGACCGCGCTGGCCGCGATCCCGGCGGCCGCCGCGTCGCTGCTCGGCATGCTCGGCGTCGGCGCGCTCGCCTACCACGCCCGCACGGTGCACCCGGTGCGCGGCGCGGTCCTGGACGGCGTGTGCCTGCTCGGCGTGCTCCTGCTGTGCGTGGTGCTGGCCGGTGTGGTGTGGGCCCGCGCGGTGGCCCTCTCGAGCGCGAACGCGCTGCAGTACCGGTCCGGCCCGGGGGCCCAGCCCCCGTCGGACGGCCGCCCGCTCATCGCGGATCTCGGGGCCGGCCCCCGGATCCCGCTCCAGCGCCCGGCCTATCCGCCGGCGCCGAACCCGAACGGCAACCTCCCGGCGACGGCGGCCTCGGCGGCCCAGACCGTCCCGGTCATCCCCGTGATCCCCCTGGTGGACCCGAGCGGCGGGGACGGCGCGGTGTTCGTGCACCTGTCCCAGCGGCTGCAGTCCCTGGTCCACCGGCAGATCGAACTGCTCGACGCGCTGGAGAACGACGTGGAGGAACCAGACCTGCTCAAGGGTCTGTTCAGCGTCGACCACCTGGCCACCCGGATGCGGCGGCACGCCGAGAACCTCGCCGTGCTCGGCGGGGCGGTCCCGCGCCGGCAGTGGACCCGCCCGATCTCGGTGATGGAGGTGCTGCGCTCGGCCGTGTCCGAGACCCTGGACTACGCCCGGGTGCAGGTCATCGCCCGTACCCCCGGGCTGATCAACGGGCACGCGGTCGCCGACATCGTGCACCTGCTGGCCGAGCTGGTGGAGAACGCCACGGCGTACTCCCCGCCGGACACCAAGGTGGTCCTGCGCACCTACCCGGTCACCGCGGGCCTGGCCGTCGAGATCGACGACCGCGGCCTCGGCATGCAGCGGCCGGAGTACGACCGCCTCAACACCCTGTTGAAGGAGCCGGTCGGCGTCAGCGTCCAGGAACTGCTGGAGGGCGGCCGGATCGGGCTCTACGTGGTCGCCCAGCTGGCCCGGCGGCACAGCATCGCCGTCGCGCTGCAGTCGAACATCACCGGCGGCACCCAGGCCCTGGTCGTGCTGCCCAAGGTGCTGCTGACCGAGGTCAAGCGGGACGCGGGCGCGCCGCAGCCGAACGCCCTGGAGACCGGCCGGCAGGAGTCGGCGCCGCCCCAGTCCGCTACCGCGACGGCGACCGCCCCGGCGCCCGGACCGGCCGGCTACCAGCAGGCCGAGACCCGGTCCGCGCCGCTGCCGGCCCGGCCGGCGCACGCCGCCCCGGTGCTGGACTCCGCGCCCACCGCGCCGCCGGCCCTGGGCCAGGCCCCGGCCGAGGAGCTCCCCCGCCGCCAGCTGCCGCGCTACGGCGTGGACGCGGCGCTGCCCGCCCCGCGCCGCCCGGAGAACGACGGCCCGGCCGTTCTGACCACGGCCGGCCGCGGCACCCGGCCCGACCCGGCCCGCCCGCCGCTGCCCCGGCGCCGGCCCCAGGAACACCTGGCCGACGCGCTGCTGGACGGCGGGAGCGAACCGGCCGCCCGGGTGGGCGAGACCCCCTCGCCCACGCTGATGGCGGACTTCCGCGGCGGCCTGGCCCGCGGCGCGAGCGTCCCCGAGTCCGCGAACCCCCTTGAACACCCGTATGACCAGGAAGGCGAGAGATGAGCGACGAGGACAGCATTCAACGGCTGAGTTGGCTGATCACCGGGCTGGTGGAGCGTGTCCCCCAGGCCCGCAGCGCGCTGTTGCTGTCCGCCGACGGACTGGTCCGGGCCCGGACCAGCGACCTGGAGAAGGACGACGCGGACCACCTGGCCGCGGTCGCCTCCGGACTGTGGTCGCTGGCCAGCGGCGCGGGCCGCAAGTTCGCCGAGAGCGGCGCGGTGCGCCAGGTGGTGGTCGAGATGGACGGCGCGCTGCTGTTCGTCGGCGCGGCCGGCTTCGGCACCTGTATCAGCGTCCTGACCAGCGACAAGGCCGACCCCGGCCTGATCGGGTTCGAGATGGCCCAGCTGGTGCGCAGCGTCCGCCCGCACCTGGAGACCGCGGCACGCGAGAGGACGTCGACGGCCGACAAGCTCCGGGCCTCGACGTGACCGACGCCGACCAGATCAGGTTCGACGAGGACGCCGGGCTGCTGGTACGCCCCTACACGGTCACCGGCGGGCGCACCCGCCCGGCGGCCGAGTTCCACCTGATCACGCTGGTCGCGGCGACCGGCCGGGAACTCGGCGAGGTCAGTCCCGAACACGATCGGATCCTCGGGGTGTGCCGCTGGCCCACCTCGGTGGCCGAGATCTCCGCACACCTACGGCTGCCGATCGCGGTGGTCAAGATCCTTCTGGCGGACCTGCTCGGGTGGCGCGCCGTCGTCACCCGGGCACCGGTCGCCTTCCCCGACGCCGCCCGACCGGACCGGCACGTCTTGGAGGCGGTGCTCAATGCCCTACGCGCCCTCTGATCTGCCCGGCGCGCTCAAACTGCTGGTCGCCGGTGGTTTCGGCGTCGGCAAGACCACGCTGGTCGGCGCCGTCTCGGAGATCGAGCCGCTGACCACCGAGGCCACCATCACCGAGGCCAGCCGCGGGGTGGACGACCTCGCCGCGACCGACGGCAAGACCACCACCACGGTGGCGATGGACTTCGGCCGGATCACGATCAACTCGGACTACGTGCTCTACCTGTTCGGCACCCCCGGCCAGCAGCGGTTCTGGTTCATGTGGGACGACCTGTGCACCGGCGCGCTCGGCGCGATCGTGCTGGTCGACACCCAGCGGCTGGAGGACTGCTTCGAGGCCGTGGACTTCTTCGAACGGCGCGGAGTGCCGTTCCTGGTCGCCGTCAACCATTTCGACGGCGCGCTGGCCTACCCGCTCGACGAGGTGCGGGTGGCCCTCGAACTGCGCCCGCACGTGCCCGTCGTGGTCTGCGACGCGCGCAGCCGGGAGTCGGCCGTGGCCGTGCTCCTGGCCCTGGTGCAGTACCTCTTCGACATCGAACCCGACCTCGTGCGGACAACCGCGCCGAGCTCCGCGCTCAAGGAGTGACCCAAGTGCCCAACGAAGATGTGCCGGTCCGCCTGCTGGACGGGCCGCCGACCGACGACGCGCAGCAGCGCGTGACCCGGCAGCGCGAGCTGGGGCTGGCCAACGTCCCGGACGCCCGGTTCGACGAGCTGGCCCGCAAGATCGTCGAGCGCACCGGGGCCCTGGCCGCGATGGTCAACCTGGTCGGCGACCAGCGCCAGTACTTCGCCGGCCTGGCCGTGAAGGAGGGCCTGGGCCCGAGCGACCCGGCCCTGCTGGGCGACCCGGGCCGGGAGATGGACCTGGACCACGGCTTCTGCCCGCACGTGGTGACCCGGCGCAAGGCGCTCGTGCTCGACGACGTGTTCGCCTACCCGCGCTTCGCCGGGAACCCGGTGGTGGACGAGCTGGGCGTGCGCAGCTACCTGGGCGCGCCGATCATCGACGCGGACGGCACGGTCCTGGGGACCGTGTGCGCCGTGGACCCGTCCCCGCGCAGCGGCGCGGAGTACGAGGGCTGGGGCCACCGCGGCCTCGAGGTGATCAAGCAGGTGGCCGGGGAGGTGGTGGCCGAGATCCGGGCCCGCCAGCTGGTCGACGCGGCCACCAACGCGGCCCCCGGATCGGTGATGATCACCTCGGACCCGGGCCAGGCCGTGCTGTACGCCAACGGCGCGCACGAGCAACTGTTCGGCGCCGCCCGCCAGCTCGGCGACCCGGCCGCGACCACGTTCCCGGACCTGACCGCGGTGGGCGTGACCGCCGCGCTGGACCAGGTGCAGCGGACCGGCGAGCCGTGCGTGACCGCGCCGGTCCGGCTGGCCGAGAACGGCCGGGGAGTGCTGTTCGCGGCGGTCCCGGCCCGGGTGCCGGGCCATCCGAGGGCGGTGCTGACCCTGGGCATGGTCGAGACCGAGGCGGCGCACTGCGCCCAGGTCGCCGCCGATCTGGCCGTCAGCCTGGCCAAGCTCTGCGACTGACCGCCCCGGGGCACCGCAGGTGAAGTAAGTGAAGCTGGAACCGGCGTCGAGGCAGGGTATGGCCGCCCCTTCCCGGTCCCGCGGCTCCCGATCGGAGCGCGGCGGGCCGGGAGGGGAGCGGCGTGTCCGGGCCCGGGGCCGGTCGAGTGGGGTCCAGACCGTCCGCATCAGGAGGTTGTCGGCTGTGTTCGAGGACGAACGGCACGAGGCACTGCGCGCACAGGTGAGGAAATTCGCCGAGGAACGGGTCTCCCCCCAGGTGGCGCAGATGGAGCGCACCCGGGAGGTCGAGGTCGGCCTGGCCGCCGAGATCGCCGCCCAGGGCTGGATCGGGGTCACCATCCCGACCGCCTACGGCGGGATGGGACTGGGCCACCTGGCCAAGACCGTGATCATCGAGGAACTGGCCCGGATCAGCGGGGCGATGGGCGCCATGGTGCAGGCCTCGCAGCTGGGTGTGGCGAAGATCCTGCACTTCGGCTCTGCGGCGCAGAAGGAACAGTGGCTGCCCGAGGTCGCCGCGGGCCGGTGCCTGCCCACGATCGCGGTCACCGAACCGGGCTCCGGCGGCCACGTTCTGGGCATGACCAGCCAGGCCGTCCGGGACGGGGACCACTACGTGCTCAACGGCTCGAAGGTCTTCGTGGGCAACTCCCACGTCGGCGACGTGCACGGCATCGTGGTGCGCACCGGGCCCGGCTCCGGCGGCCTGAGCGCCTTCCTGGTGGAGGCGGACCGGCCGGGCGTGCGGCTGGAGCCGCACGCGGACACCCTGGGCCTGCACGGCTTCAGCTTCGGCACGATCGTGCTGGAGGACTGCCGGGTGCCGGTGGCCAACCGGCTCGGCGAGGAGGGCACCGGCCTGTGGGTCGCGTACTCCTCCAGCACCCTCTACGGCCGGCCGAACCTGGCCGCGGTCGCCCTCGGGATCCACCGGGCGATCGTCGAGGACACGTTCGAGTTCTGCGCCAGGCGGGAGCAGTACGGCCGGCCGCTCTCGGCGATCCCCTCGATCTCGCTCAAACTGGGCGAGATGCAGTCGAAGCTGATGACCGCGCGCCTGGCCCTGTACCACGCCACGCACCTTTTGGACCGCGGCCTGCCCTGCGACGCCGAACTGATGAACGCCAAGCTCATCAACACGGAGTACGCGATCGACTCGGCCCGGATGGCGATGGAGATCTTCGCCGCGCGCGGACTGCACACCGCGCACCGGGTGGAACGCTACCTGCGCGACGCCCACCACATCTACGCACCCGCGGGCACCTCGGACATCCAGCGGCTGCGCCTGGCCGAATTCGGCGCGGGCACCGGGCACGAGCAGTGGTCCGTACGGCTCGCCGGAGTCGCCCGGGCTGCGTGACGGATCCGCCGGACCCGTTGCTGCGGCTGGGAAACAGCGAAGTATCATGTCAGGCCCCCTTATCGAGGGGGCCTGATTCCATGACCGACTCGACCGGCAACGTCTCCCTGGACGGCAACGGCGACCTCAACCTGACCGCGATCAACAGCGGCGGCAACTGGACCTCCGGGCGCGTGCAGACCAGCACCCCGAACGTCGGCGCTCCGGCCGGCGGCGAACTGGAGGTCACCGCCTCGATCCAGCAGCCGAACGCCGGGCCCGGCTACTGGCCCGCGTTCTGGATGCTCGGGTCCGGCCAGTGGCCGGAGAACGGCGAGATCGACATCATGGAGGACGTCAACTCGCTGTCCGAACTGTCCGGCACCGTGCACTGCGGCACCGACCCGGGCGGCCCGTGCAACGAGCCGAACGGCCTCGGCAGCGGCCTGGTCGGCTGCGGCGGCTGCCAGTCCGGGTACAACACGTACTCGATGATCCTGGACCGCACCAACACCGCCGACGAGTCGATCACGTTCTACCTCAACGGGAACTCGTATTTCACGGTGACCGAGAGCCAGGTCGGCACGAGTACCTGGCAGGCGGCGTTCGATCACAATCTGTCGATCATCCTGGACCTGGCCATGGGCGGGAGCTACCCGAACGGGCAGTGCGGGTGCACCACCCCGACTGGAGCGTCGGCTGGTAGTGGGACGATGAGCGTGCAGTACGTTGCGGCTTACGAGACTACATCCTGATATACGACCTAGAACGCGCAGTACCACGCAAACAGATGCTGCCCGGCCCCGCAGGTGATCATTGCCTGCGGGGCCGGGCAGCATCCGTCAACCCTCAGACCTTACGCAGCCAGAAGGTCAACCCGAGCGACTCGTCGGTGAACGCCGCCGCCCCGGCCCAATCGGCCTCGCCCACGGCGAAATCCGTGGCCAGCACCTCGTCGGCAACCAGATCGGCATGCTCGACCAGCGCAGTCCCGGTCTCCTCCTCAGCAGCCTGCAACCGCAGCACGATCCGGTCCGAGACATCCAGCCCGCTGGTCTTCCGCGCCTCCTGAACCTGCCGGATCACGTCCCGGGCGATACCCGCGCGGCGCAGCTGCGGCGTGACATGCAGGTCGAGCGCGACGGTGGCCCCGGCGTCGTTCGCCATCGCCCAACCCTCCCGCGGGGTCTCGGTGATGACCAGTTCCTCCGCGGTCAGCGCGATCTGCTCGCCGTCGACCGTGACCGACGCGCTCCCCTCGCTGCGCAGCGCGGCGTTGAGCGCGGCGGCATCGGCGGCCGCGATGGCGGCGGCCACGGCCTGTACGCCCTTGCCGAAGCGCTTGCCCAGCGGGCGGAAGTTCGCCTTGGCCGTGGTGTCCACCAGGGAGCCGTCGGCGCCGGAGAGCGGCTCGATCGCGAGCACGTTGAGCTCCTCGGCGATCTGGTCGAGCAGGTCCTCCGGCAGCTGCTCGTAGCCGTGCGCCGAGATCAGCATCCGGGGCAGCGGCTGGCGGGTCTTGACCGCCGCCTCGGCCCGGGCCGCGCGGCCGAGTTCGACCAGGCGGCGCACCAGCGCCATCTGCGCGGACAGGGCCGGATCGATCGCCGCCCGGTCCGCGACCGGGTACGCGGCCAGGTGCACCGACTCGGGCGCGTCCGGGGTCACCGGCAGCACGAAGTCCTGCCAGGTGCGCTCGGTGATGAACGGGGTCAGCGGCGCCATCAGCAGGGTGACCGTGCTGACCGCCTCGTGCAGGGTGGCCAGCGCGGCCGGGTCCCCGCGCCAGAACCGCTTGCGGCCGCGGCGCACGTACCAGTTGGACAGGTCGTCGACGAACCCGGACAGCAGCCGGCCCGCGCGCTGGGTGTCGAACCGCTCCAGCGCGGCGTCCACCTCCTGGACCAGGACGTTCAGCTCGGACAGGACCCAGCGGTCCAGCGCCGGGCGCTCGGCCGGGGCCGGGTCGGCGCCGGACGGGGCCCAGCCGGAGGTGCGCGCGTACAGCGCCTGGAACGCGACCGTGCTCCAGTAGGTCAGCAGCGTCTTGCGCACGACCTCCTGGATCGCGGTGTGCCCGACCCGGCGGGCCGACCAGGGCGACCCGGCCGCGGCCATGAACCAGCGGACCGCGTCGGCGCCGTTCTCGTCCATCAGCGCGATCGGTTCGAGGATGTTGCCCAGGTGCTTGGACATCTTGCGGCCGTCCTCGGCCAGGATGTGGCCGAGGCAGACCACGTTCTCGAACGAGGACTTGTCGAACACCAGCGTGCCGATCGCCATCAGGGTGTAGAACCAGCCGCGGGTCTGGTCGATCGCCTCGGAGATGAACTGGGCCGGGTAGCGCTTCTCGAACAGTTCGGCGTTGTGGTACGGGTAGCCGTACTGGGCGAACGGCATCGCGCCGGAGTCGTACCACGCGTCGATGACCTCGGGCACCCGGGCGGCCTCGGCGCCGCACTCGCAGCGGATGGTCACCTCGTCGATGAACGGACGGTGCGGGTCGAGCGTGCTCAGGTCCCGTCCGGCCAGTTCGCCGAGTTCGGCCAGCGAGCCGACGCAGGTCAGGTGGCCTTCCGCGCAGCGCCAGATCGGCAGCGGGGTGCCCCAGTAGCGGCTGCGGGACAGCGCCCAGTCGATGTTGTTGTTCAGCCAGTCGCCGAACCGGCCGTTCTTGACCGTCTCCGGCTGCCAGTTCGTGGCGGCGTTCTCGCGCAGCAGCGCGTCCTTGACCGCGGTGGTCCGGATGTACCAGGACGGCTGCGCGTAGTAGAGCAGCGCGGTGTGGCAGCGCCAGCAGTGCGGGTAGGAGTGCTCGAACGGCACGTGCCGGAACAGCAGGCCGCGCTCTCGCAGGTCGGCGACCAGGGCCTCGTCCGCGGTCTTGAAGAAGACCCCGCCGACCAGCGGCAGGTGCGGTTCGAAGGTGCCGTCCGGCAGGACCGGGTTGACCATCGGCAGGCCGTACGCGCGCGAGGTCGCGAGGTCGTCCGCACCGAAGGCCGGGGCCTGGTGCACCAGGCCGGAGCCGTCCTCGGTGGTGACGTACTCGGCGTTGACCACGAAGTGCGCGCCGAGCACGTCGACCAGGTCGAACGGCCGCTGGTAGGCCCAGTGCTCCATCTCCTTGCCGGTGAACGACTCGCCGGTCAGCGTCCAGCCCTCGCCCAGCGCCTTGTCCACCAGCGGCTGCGCGACGACGAGCCGCTCGGTGCCGTCGGTCGCGACCACGTAGGTGACCTCGGGGTGCACGGCGACGGCGACGTTGGAGATCAGCGTCCACGGCGTCGTGGTCCAGATCAGCAGCGAGGCCTCGCCGGCCAGCGGACCCGAGGTGAGCGGGAAGCGGACGTAGACGGACGGGTCGACGGTGTTCTCGTAGCCCTGGGCCAGCTCGTGGTCCGACAGGCCGGTGCCGCAGCGCGGGCACCACGGCGCGACCCGGAAGTCCTGGACCAGCAGGCCCTTGCCGAAGATCTGCTTGAGCGACCACCACACCGACTCGATGTAGGTCGAGTCCATGGTGCGGTAGGCGTCGTCCATGTCGACCCAGTAGCCCATCCGCTCGGTCAGCCGGGCGAACGCGTCGGTGTGCCGGGTGACCGACTCGCGGCACTTGTCGTTGAACGCGGCGATCCCGTACCGCTCGATGTCCTGCTTGCCGGTGAAGCCGAGCTCCCGCTCGACCGCGAGCTCGACCGGCAGGCCGTGGCAGTCCCAGCCGGCCTTGCGGGCGACGTGGAACCCCTTCATGGTCTTGAACCGCGGGAAGACGTCCTTGAACACCCGCGCCTCGATGTGGTGCGCGCCGGGCATGCCGTTGGCGGTGGGCGGGCCCTCGTAGAACACCCACTCCGGCCGGCCGGCGGACTGCTCCAGGCTGCGCCGGAAGACCCCGCGCTCGCGCCAGAAGTCCAGGATCTCGTGGTCCAGCCCGGGCAGGTCGACCTGGGTGGGGATGGGGCGGTACATGCGCTTCCTCCGTCGAATCCGATGGCACAGTTCCGGCGAAGGGACGAGGCTCGCGCCCCGCGGTACCACCCTCCTTGGCTGCGAACAGCCCGCTCATTGGGGTGCGGTCGGTTCTACTCGGCCTCGGGCCTTTCCTCCGACGGCTCCGGGGTGATATTCCCGCCGGGCCGGCCCCCGGGATTCCACCGTCCCCGGGTCTCTGCTGGCTGCGTTCGGCGGTACTCGTCCCCATCCACGCTTTGCAGGAGAGAGTCTAGTGCACCGGGCGGGGGTCTGCGGTCCGGCGGCGGTACGGCGGGCGTGGCGAGGGCATGGCGGGCCGGCGTCGCGCCACCCTGATTCGCTGCCCCTACTCTGCGTCGCGCACCCCTTGCGCGCAGTGAAGGAGGCCTAGACGAGTGATTCCGAACTCTGGCGCCTAAGGTGAGTTGCTGGGTGGTGCATTGACCTGCAAGGCGAGTGCGCACGGCGAAACGGCTCAGCGGCGGTGGCTGGGCGCGCGCCGCGACCGGCCGCATACTCTGTCGTCTGCGGATGGTCGCGGCGTGCGGCCAGGCGCCGCCGATCAGGCGTTTCGCCGCGCCAGAGTTCGGAATTGCTCGTCTAGGATTGCCACTCGTGGAGGGACTTCTCAGATCGCTCCGCCGCGCCCCGGCGCGCCGACGATGGCTGGTCACCGGCGGTTGCGGTCAACTCGGAGCACATGTCGTCACACTTTTGCGGGCCCGCCCGTCCGAACGGTCCGGCGACGCCCCGGACCACTGCGTGCACGCCGTGTGCACCGGCACCCACCCCGGCCGGTGCGTGAGCGACGAGGCCGTGGACCTGCTGGCCGCCGACGCCGTCCCCGTGCTGCTGCGCCGGGTGCGGCCGCTGCCTGGATTCCCTTCTGGCTCAACAGGGTTCTGCTGATCTGGTGCGGATCGTCGTGGCGGTCGACGGTTCCCGGGACGCGACCGCGCAGGTGGCCCGCAGCCGTGCGGACGTGCTGCGATACCACGGCCACGACCTCATCGTGATCGACCTCGAACAGGCGGGCAAGGCCGCGGCCCTCAACGCTGCCGATCAGTATGCTGACGCCGATGACTGCCGCATCTACCTGGGCGCCGACGTCACACTGACCCCCGACGCCGTCGCGTCCGTACACCGCGCGCTACACGCCGCCCCCGTCAATCAGCCAGATCCGCCGAATCCGCCTACCTCATCCGACCTGCCCGAGCCGCCAGTACCGCCAGTACCACGCCTGGTCTCCCCCCGCCCCAGATTCGTCCCCGAAGGCCCCAGCCGCCTGGCGGCCGGCTTTTTCGCCGTCTGGTCGCACCTGCCCGCGGTCCGCGGCCGGGTGATCGGCGGCGGCTGCCACGCCGTCAACGGCGCCGGCCGCGCGCTCTGGGACCGGTTCCCGGCCCTGACCGCCGACGACGCCTACGTCCGGGGCCGGTTCGCCCCCGACCAGATCCAGGTCGTGGACGGCGAATTCGTCACCGGCTTCCCGGACCGCGCCCGCCTGATCCGGGTCGTGCGCCGCTGGCGAGCCGGCCACCACGAACTGGCCGACGCCGGACACGGCACCCCGAGCGCCGGCCTGACCGGCAACCTGCTGTTCGTGGCCCGCAGCCCCTCCCTGTGGCGCCACCTCCCCGCCTTCGCGACCGTGCTCCTGCTCACCCGGATCACCCGCGCCTCCCCCGCCGACCACGACGGGCCCGCCTGGACCCGGTGAGCCGTCACGGAAAACGCCTCGCACCGCCCAAGATCCCTGGGCGGTGCGAGGCGCCGGGGCCCGGCATCGATATGCCGGAACCAGGCCAACCCTCAGGAGCTGCTCCCATAGGGCAGTTCGTCCCGCTCATCGCGGACCAGGCCCTCGGAGTCCTCCGTCTTCAGCCAGACCTCCCCGGCGAGCCGGTGCGCCTCGTGGATCAGCGCGTCGCCCCAGGTGTGCAGGAGGCCCTGCATCCGGGAGGTGAGCACGACCAGGTCGAACACGCCGTCCTCGAACGGGGTCGCCATGCCCAGCGCGTGGGTGACCGGGGGGCGGCCGGCGTCGACGGCGCGGCCGATCAGGTCCTCGTCGAAGTCGTACAGGGTCCAGTGCGCCGGCCACTGCGAGCTGCCGGCGCCGGCGCCCAGGACCAGGACGTTCGGGCCGGCGCCGGCGGACCGGACCGCGGCCAGGACCTCGTCGGTGACGTCCAGTTCGCGGGTCTTCCAGCGCCAGGCGAGCAGCTGGACGTACTCGTCTTCCAGCGGGGTCGGGTTCGGGCGGATGTAGTTGGCGCAGTACATCTCGACGGTCAGCGTGGGGTGCTTGTGGTAGAACCGCTGGATGTTGCGCAGGCCGCTGACGGAGTTGCCGGCGTGGTCGCGGTCGTGCGGGGTCTCGATCGCCCAGGCCTTGCGGGAGAGGGTGAGCCGGTAGCCCTTGGTGAACATCCGGTAGGCGAGGTCGACGTCCTCGACGCCCCAGCCCTTGTAGTCCTCGTCGAAGCCGCCGACCTTCCAGAAGTCGGCGCGGCGCACCGACAGGTTCAGGGTCCAGGCGTACAGCCAC
Source organism: Actinocrinis sp. (assembly GCA_035943635.1). Lineage (GTDB taxonomy): Bacteria > Actinomycetota > Actinomycetes > Streptomycetales > Catenulisporaceae > DASZBX01. Next base: position 146,018 of record DASZBX010000109.1, read on the forward strand.
GGCACCTGGATCTTGTCGAAGTCGAACCGGACCCGGGCGAAGTCCGGGTGGCGCGCGTCCCAGAAGGACCACTTGGTGCGCAGCCGGTTGAACACCTCCTGCGGCGGGAGTTCGTCGAGCATGTCGATCAGCTCGGTGTTGTGCAGCTTGGGCCGGTAGCCGTAGGCGTATCCGACCACCAGGCGGCCGGGGACGGCGTGGGCGGCGAGGTGTTCGGCCAGGTAGTCGGGGCCGACCCGGACGCCGGTGTCGGTGAACACGATCACCGGCGCGCCGGCCAGGCGGACTCCGTTGTTGCGGGCGGTGCCCGCGCGGAAGCCGAGGTCCTCCTGGAAGAAGTACTGGATGTTGAGCCGGTCCGCGTAGGACTCGACGACTTCGCGGGTGTTGTCCGAGGAGCCGTCGTCGGCGACGATGACCTCGAACCGGTCGACCGACATGCTCTGGCCGACGAAGCTGTCGAGGGTCTTGACCAGCAGCTCGGCTCGGTTGTAGGTGGGGATGACGACGCTGACTTCGGGGGTGGGGTCGAGGGATTCGGCTCTAGACAAGGGAGTGCGGCCCTTCTTGAGAGCTGGACGGGACAGGGGGGAAAGCGGGAACGGCGGTGAAGCGCTGAGCAGGAAGTAAGGCGACTGCTGCTGGGGATGGGGCGTACCGGCGGGCGCGGGCGCGGGGCCTGCGCAGTTCCGGCAGGGCGGCGGCGCGGCGGCGGCGGGGTGCCGGGCGCAGCGCCGACCAGGCGCCGGCGGGGGTGGTGCCGGCGTTGTCCGGGTGCAGCCGATCAGTCCTGATCGGGTGGGGCGGGGCGGCCGGGGCCGAGCTGTGCCGGGCCGGGCCGGGTGCTGAATCCAGCCTGGACTCGACCGCCGGTCGTCGACGGTGGGTTCGGCCGGGGTCAGTTCCCGCCGAAGTCGTTGTTGATGAAGGCGAACAGTTCCTCGTCGCTCGCGGAGTCGAACAGGTTCTCCGGGGCGCCGGCGCCGGTGGCGTCGGCGGCCGCGTCGTCCTCGTCGGTCCAGCGGGCGAGCATCGCCTGCATCCGCACCATGATCTTGGTGCGGGTCAGGGCGTCCTGCCGGCCGGCGGCCAGGGCGGCCTCCAGCCGGTCCAGTTCGGTGAAGGCCGAGGCGGTGGCCGGTTCGCCGTCCTGGCCGAGTTCGGCCGCGAGGTGCCGGGCCAGCTCGGTCGGGGTCGGGTAGTCGAAGACCAGCGAAGAGGCCAGTTTCAGGCCGGTGGCGATGTTCAGCCGGTTGCGCAGCTCGATCGCGGTGAGCGAGTCGAAGCCGAGTTCGCCGAACGGCCGGGCCGCGCCGACCGCGTCGGTCCCGGCGTGCCCGAGGGCGGCCGCGACCTGGGTGCGCACGAGCTCCAGCAGCACCTGGTGCGCGTCGTCCTCGGACAGCGCGGCCAGGTCGGCCCGCAGCTTGGCCGCGGCGCCGGCTTCGGCCGGGTCCTGCGGCGCCGGTCCGGCCAGGGCGGCCTGGACCTCGGGCAGGGCGGCCAGGAAGGGGCTGGGCCGCAGCGCGGTGAATCCGGGGGCGAACAGGGACCAGTCGACGTCGGCGACGGTGACCGCGGCCTCCCCGGCGCCGACCGCCTGGCCGAGCGCGGCCAGGGCCAGCTGCGGGTCGAGCACGGTCAGGCCGCGCTTGCGCAGCTGCTCCTCGGCCGCGCCCTCGGCGGCCATGCCGCCGCCGCCCCACGGGCCCCAGGCCACCGCGGTGGCCGACAGGCCCCGGGACCGGCGGTTCTCGGCCAGCGCGTCCAGGAACGCGTTGGCCGCGGCGTAGGCGGGCTGGGCGCCGCCGCCCCAGGTGGCCGCGATCGAGGAGAACAGGACGAACGCGTCCAGGTCCCGGCCGGCCAGGGCCTCGTCCAGGTGGACGGCTCCGGCGACCTTGGCCTCGACCACGGCGCCGAACTCTTCGGGGGTGCAGGCCGAGATCGGGGTCTGCTGGCTCACCCCGGCGGCGTGCACGACGGCGCGGATCGGGGTGCCTTCGGCGTCGAGCCGGTCGACCAGCGCGCGGACCTGGTCGCGGTCCGCGGCGTCGCAGGCGGCCACGGTGGTGCGGGCGCCGAGCTCGGCCAGTTCGGTGCACAGTGCGGACATTCCGGGGGCGTCCTGGCCGCGGCGGGAGGCGAGCACCAGGTGCTCGGCGCCGTGTTCGGCCAGCCAGCGGGCCACCCGGGCGCCGAGGGCGCCGGTGCCGCCGGTGACCAGGACCGTGCCGCTGGGCTGCCAGGCCGCCGCGGACGCGGGCAGCGCGGCCCGCTCGAAGCGGCGGGTGAACAGGCCGGCCGGGCGCAGCGCGACCTGGTCCTCGGCCGGGTCGGCCAGGGTCGCGGCCAGCCGTTCGGCCGCGCGGCCGGTCAGCTCGGCCGGCAGGTCGACCAGGCCGCCCCAGCGCTGCGGCAGTTCCAGCGCGGCGACCCGGCCCAGGCCCCAGTACTGGGCCTGGGCGGCGTCGGCGTGTTCGGACGCGCCGACCGCCACGGCGCCGCGGGTGGCGACCCAGAGCCGGATGTCCGGGGCGCCGGGGGCGCCCAGTTCGCGCAGCAGGGCGAGGGTGGCGTCCATGCCGACGGTCAGGGACCTGATGGCCGGGTGGGCCCGTCCGTCCAGGGCGAGCAGGGAGAGCACCCCGGTCGGCGCGTCGCCGACCAGGGCCTCGGCCAGTGCTTCGGGCAGGGCCGCGGCGCCGGTGACCGGGACCAGCCGGACCTTCGCGCCGTGCGCGGTCAGGCCTTGGGCCACGGCGTCGATCGCGGGGTCGGCGACCGGGTCCAGGTGGGCCGGGGTGACCAGCAGCCAGGTGCCGGACAGCGGCGAGCGGGTGTCGGCCGGGTCGGCCAGCGGCCGCCAGACCGCGCGGTAGCGCCAGGAGTCGAGCACGCAGTTGCGCCGGGCGGCCCGGCGCCAGGTGGACAGGGCCGGGAGCACCTGGCCCCAGGACTGGCTGGTCGCCTCGTCGGCGTCCAGGGCGGTGGTCAGGGCTTCGAGGTCGCCGTTTTCGACTGCGGACCAGAAGCCGGTCTCGGTCGGGTCGTGCGCGTCGGTTACGGCGGACTCGGCGCCGCGGCCGGCCGGGTTCAGCGTGGCGCCGCGCGGCCAGAACCGCTGGCGCTGGAAGGCGTAGGTGGGCAGGGCGACCCGGCGGGCGTCGACGCCCTCGAACAGGGCCGTCCAGTCCACGTCGGCGCCGTGGGTGTGCAGCCGGGCCAGGGCACCGAGCAGGGACTCGGCCTCCGGGCGGTCGGCGCGCAGCGCGGGCACGAGCACGGTGTCGGCTCCGGCGAAGCCGTCCTGCGCCATCGCGCAGAGCACTCCGCCGGGTCCGACTTCGAGCATCCGGACCACGTTCAGGCCCTTGAGCAGTTCCACGCCGTCGTGGAAGCGGACTGCTTCGCGTACGTGCCGGACCCAGTAGTCCGCGGTCGCGATCTCCGGTCCGGCCAGGGTGCCGGTGAGGTTGGAGACGATCGGCAGGTAGGGGTTGTGGAACTCGACGGTGTCGAGCCCGCGGCGGAACTCGGCGAGCATCGGCTCCATCAGCGGCGAGTGGAACGCGTGGCTGACCGTGAGCCGCTTGGCCCGGCCGCCGCGGGCCCGGATGATCGCCTCCACCTGGTCCAGGGCGGCGAAGGCGCCGGAGACGACGACCGCGCGGGGGCCGTTGACGGCGGCGATGCCGACCGGTCCGGCCTCGCCGGTGAGCTCCTCGGCCAGGATCCGGGCGACTTCTTCCTCGGTGGACTCGACCGCGAGCATCCCGCCGCCCTCGGGCAGGGCCTGCATCAGCCGGCCGCGGGCGGCGACCAGCCGGGCCGCGTCGGGCAGGGTGAACACCCCGGCGACGTGGGCCGCGGCGACCTCGCCGATGGAGTGGCCGATCAGGTAGTCCGGCTGTACGCCCCAGTGTTCGAGCAGCCGGTAGAGCGCGACTTCGAGGGCGAACAGGGCGGCCTGGGTGTAGCCGGTCTGGTCGAGTGCGGCGCCGTCGCCGAACACGACCTCGGCCAGCGGGCGGTCCAGGTGCAGGTCCAGGTGGGCGCAGACCTCGTCGAAGGTCCGGGCGAAGAAGGGGAACGTGCGGCGCAGTTCCTCGCCCATGCCCAGGCGCTGGGCGCCCTGGCCGGTGAAGGCCACCGCGGTCCGTCCGCCGACCGCCTCGCCCTGGTGCACGACCGGCGCGCCCGGGCTGCTCGTGGCATCCGCAGCGTCGGCGCTGGCCAGGATCTCCAGGCCGGCCACCAGTTCTTCGCGGGCCGAGCCGATCAGGACCGCGCGATGAGCGAAGGTGCTGCGGGTGGCCGCGAGGGACAGGCCGAGGTCGGCCGGGCTCGCCTCGGGGTGCGCCTGGGCGTGGGCGAGCAGGCGGGCGGCCTGGGCGCGCAGGGCGCCGGAGCCTCGGGCCGAGACGGTCCACGCGGTCGGAACGATCTCAGGGCTCGAAGTTATCTCAGCGTTCGAAACAAGCTCGGCGGTCGGCGCGGCGGCCTCGGGCGAGCCGAGCGCGTCGGCGCCCGCTGCGTCGAAGTGTTCGATCACGACGTGCGCGTTGGTGCCGCTGACGCCGAAGGAGGAGACTCCGGCGCGGCGCGGCCGCTCGCCCTCCCGGGCCCATTCGCGGGCCTCGGTGAGCAGTTCGACGGCGCCCGCGGACCAGTCCACGTGCGGCGAGGGCTCGTCGACGTGCAGCGTGCGCGGCATGACACCGTGCTGCATCGCCATCACCATTTTGATGATCCCGCCGACGCCCGCCGCGGCCTGGGTGTGGCCGATGTTGGACTTGAGCGAGCCGAGCCACAAGGGCTTGTCCTCGGGCCGGTCCTGGCCGTAGGTCGCGATCAGCGCTTGGGCCTCGATCGGGTCGCCGAGCTTGGTGCCGGTGCCGTGGGCTTCGACCACGTCCACGTCGTTCGTGCTCAGGCCGGCGTTGGCCAGGGCCTGGCGGATGACGCGCTGCTGGGACAGGCCGTTGGGTGCGGTCAGGCCGTTGGACGCGCCGTCCTGGTTGACCGCGGTGCCGCGGACCAGGGCCAGCACCGGGTGGCCGTTGCGGCGCGCGTCGGAGAGGCGTTCGAGCACCAGCATGCCGGCGCCCTCGCCCCAGCCGGTGCCGTCGGCCGCGGCCGCGAACGACTTGCAGCGTCCGTCCGAGGCCAGGCCCTGCTGTCGGCTGAACTCGATGAACACGCCCGGCGTGGCGGTGATGATCACGCCGCCGGCCAGGACCAGGGAGCATTCGCCGTTGCGCAGGGCCTGGGCGCCCAGGTGCAGCGCGACCAGGGAGGAGGAGCAGGCGGTGTCGACCGTGACGGCCGGGCCCTCGAATCCGAAGGTGTAGGCCAGCCGGCCCGAGGCGACGCTGGCGGCGTTGCCGGTGCCGACGTAGCCCTCGGCCTCGGCGTCCCCGGCCAGCAGGCTGGCGTAGTCCTGCCCGTTGGTGCCGGCGAACACGCCGGTCGGGGTGCCGCGCAGGGTGTGCGGGTCGATTCCGGCCCGTTCCAGCGCCTCCCAGGAGATCTCCAGCAGGGCCCGCTGCTGCGGGTCCATCGCCAGGGCCTCGCGGGGGCTGATCCCGAAGAACGCCGGGTCGAAGTCGCCCGCGTCGTAGAGGAAGCCGCCTTCGCGCACGTAGCAGGTGCCGGAGTTGAGCGGGTCCGGGTTGTAGAGGGCTTCCAGGTCCCAGCCGCGGTCGGCCGGGAAGCCGGAGACCGCGTCGGTGCCGCCGGCCACCAGGTCCCAGAGGTCCTCGGGGGTGCGCACGCCGCCGGGGTAGCGACAGCTCATGGACACGATCGCGATCGGGTCGTCCTCGCCCGGGGCGCCGGCGGCCGAGTGCGCCCGGGCGGTGGCCTGGGCCCGGCCGGTCGTGCCGGGGGCGAGTTCGGTGAGCAGGTGGGCGGCCAGCGCGCTCGGGGACGGGTGGTCGAAGACCAGGGTGCTGGCCAGGCGCAGCCCGGTCAGGCCGGTCAGCCGGCGGCTGAGTTCCACCGCGGTGAGCGAGTCGAAGCCGGCCTCCCGGAACGCCCGGTCGGGTTCGACCGCGTCCGGGCTCTGGTAGCCGAGCACGGCGGCCACGTTCGCCCGGACCAGGTCGAGCAGGATCGGTCCGCGGCGCGCCTCGGGCGCCTGGGCCAGGGTGCGGGCCAGCGAGGAGGCGTCCGGGCCGGGGGCGGCCGGTTCGGCCAGCACGGCCGCGGCCTCCGGGAGCGAGCCGAGCAGCGGGCTGGGCCGGCCGGCGGTGAAGGCGGCGGCGAAGCGGGCCCAGTCGACGTCGGCGACGGCCAGGGCCGGCTCCTCGTGGTCGAGCGCGGCCTGCAGTGCGTCGAGGGCGAGTTCGGGGTCGACGGCGGTGACGCCGTTGCGCCGCCAGCGTTCGACGGCCTCCGGGTCGTCCGTGGTCCACGGGCCCCAGGCCACCGAGACGGCGGGCCGTCCGGCGCCGCGGCGGTGCGCGGCGAGGGCTTCGAGGTACGCGTGGGCCGCCGTGTCCTGGCCGTGCGCGATCCCGCCGAGCGTGCCGAGGATCGTGGAGCACAGGACGAACGCGGACAGGTCGTGGTCGCGGGTGAGCGCGTCCAGCTGCCGGGCCGCGGCCAGGCGCTCGCGCAGCCGGTCGGCGAACTCGCCGTCCGCGGCGGCCAGCGGGGTCAGGTCGGCGGCGGCGTCGACGTGGAAGACCGCGGTGACCGGGTGCGTGGCGAGCAGGTCGGGCAGGGCGGCCAGGGCGACGCGGGTGATCCGCGGGTCGAGTTCGTCGCCCTCGGTCTCGTTCGGCGTCGGCGCGCCGACCCGCAGGATCTGGGCGGCGCCGCGGTCAGCCAGCCAGGCGGAGATCCGGTCGGCGATCGGGCCGGTGCCGGAGACCAGGACCGTCCCGGCCGGGCGCCACGGGTCGGTGCCAGTCGAGCCGGGGTCGGTCGGGCCGACTGGGAGCGCGGCCCTGGTAAGGCGCCGGGCGAACAGTCCGGACCGGCGGATCGCCACCTGGTCCTCACCGGTGCCGCCCAGGACGGCCCGCAGCCGGGCCGGGGTGGCGCCGTCGAGTTCGGCCGGCAGGTCGAGCAGGCCGCCCCAGCGGCCCGGGTGTTCCAGGGCCGCGACCAGGCCCAGGCCCCACGCGGCGGCCTGGCCGGGGCCGGTGGCCGGGTCGGAGCGGCCGATCGAGACCGCGCCGCGGGTGGCCAGCCACAGCGACGCTTCGACGCCGGCGTCGCCGAGCGCCTGGAGCAGGGTCAGGTTCCCGGCCGGGTCGTCGGTGTCGTCGGTGTTCAGGGCGAGCAGGGACAGCACGCCGGTCGCGGGGGCGTCTTCGAGGGCTGCGACCAGCCGGCCGCACACGGCGGCGCGGTCGGCGTCGGCGGCCAGGTGCACGGTGACCGGCTCGGCGCCGGTGCCGGCGAAGACCGCGGCCGCCAGGGCCCGCAACGCGTCGTCGGCGTCGGCCGGGAGTACGACCAGCCAGCGGCCGGCCGGGGTTCCGGTGAGGGTGACCGGCTGCCAGGTGGCCCGGTACCGCTTGCCGTCGGCGGCCGTGCGGCGCCGGCCGGCCCGGCGCCAGGAGGAGAGCGCGGGCAGCAGGTCGGCCAGCGGCTCCTGACCGGTCACGTCGAGCGTCCGGGCCAGGTCGGCCAGGTCCTCGCGGTCGACCGCGTCCCAGAACCGGGCCTCGGCGGCCGACTGTCCGTCCGTCCCGGCGGCCGCGGCGCGCGCGGCCCCGGCCGGGGTTGCGCCGTCGAGCCAGTAGCGCTGGCGCTGGAACGGGTAGGTGGGCAGCTGGACCGGGGCCGCGGCGGGCAGCAGGGCCGGCCAGTCGACCGCGGTCCCGCGGGTCCAGGCGGTGGCCACGGCGCGCAGCGCGGTGGCCGGCTCCGGCCGGTCGTGGCGCAGCAGCGCGGCGAACCCGAGGTCCGCCTCCACGCACTGGCGGGCCATCGCGGTGAGCACGCCGTCCGGGCCGAGTTCGAGGAAGGTGCGGGCGCCGAAGCGGTGCGCGGCCTCGATCCCGTCGGCGAAGCGGACCGCGCCGCGCACGTGCCGCACCCAGTAGTCCGGGGTGGACAGCTCGGGTCCGGCCAGCCGGCCGGTCAGATTGGAGACGATCGGCAGCGTGGCCGGCTGCCAGTCCAGGCCGTCCAGGACCCGGCGGAACTCGGCCAGCATCGGTTCCATCCGGGCGGAGTGGAACGCGTGCGAGACGTTGAGCCGGTTCGTCTTGCGCCCGGCGGCGGCCAGAGCGGCGGCCGCGGCGGTGACCGCGGCCTCGTCGCCGGACAGCACGACTGCTTCGGGCGCGTTGACGGCAGCCAGGTCCACGCCCTCGCCGAGGTACTCGGCGACCTCGGCCTCCGAGGCCTGCACGGCGATCATCGCGCCGCCGGACGGCAGGGCCTGCATGAGTCGGCCGCGGGCGGCGACCAGCGTGGCCGCGTCGTCCAGGGAGAGCACGTCGGCGACGTGCGCCGCGGCGATCTCGCCGACCGAGTGGCCGATCAGCACGCCCGGCGCGACGCCCCAGGATTCGAGCAGCCGGAACAGGGCGACTTCGAGGGCGAACAGGGCCGGCTGGGCGTACCGGGTCTCGCTGAGCACGGCCTGGCGGGCTTCGTCCGGGTCGGCCAGGACGAGCGAGGCGAGCGGCTGGTCCAGTTCCCGGTCCAGGTGCGCGCAGGCCTGGTCGAAGGCGTCGGCGAACGCCGGGTAGGCCCGGTACAGTTCGCGGCCCATCCCGGCTCGCTGCGAGCCCTGGCCGGTGAACAGGAACGCGGTCAGCGGGTCGGAGCCGGCCGTGCCGGTGACCGTGCCCGGGCCCGGGTCGGCCCCGGCCAGGGCGGCCAGGTCCGCGAGCAGCCGGTCGCGGTCGCCGGCCACCAGCACGGCCCGGTGGTCCAGGGCCGCACGGGCGGTGGCCAGGGACCGGGCCAGGCCGGGCAGGGACAGGGCCGGGTCGGCCTCGATCCGGGCCCGGATCCGGCGGGCCTGGGCGCGCAGGGCCTCGGCTCCGCGGGCGCTGAGCACGATCGGCAGGGACGCGGTGGCGGCGGGCTCTGCGATGGCGGTCAGCTCGGCGGTGGCGGCCGAGCCGGTCAGCTCGGCGGATTCGGCGGATTCGGCGGCGGTGGTGGTGGTGTCTGCGGACTCGACCGGCGCGGCTGCGGCGATCGCGAGGGCCGGTGCGGCTTCGAGGATCACGTGCGCGTTGGTGCCGCTGACCCCGAAGGCGGAGACCGCCGCGCGTCGCGGGCCGTCCCCGGCCGGCCATTCCCGCTGCTCGGCGAGCAGCCGGACCGGGCCCTCGGTCCAGTCGACCTGGCGGGACGGCTCGTCCACGTGCAGGGTCTGCGGGAGCAGGCCGCGGCCCATCGCCAGCACCATCTTGATCACCCCGGCCACGCCGGCCGCGGACTGGGTGTGCCCGATGTTGGACTTGACCGAACCGAGCCACAGCGGCCGGTCCTCGTCGCGTCCGGCGCCGTAGGTGGCCAGCAGGGCCTGCGCCTCGATCGGGTCGCCGAGCGCGGTGCCGGTGCCGTGCGCCTCCACGGCGTCGATGTCGTGCGTGGCCAGTCCGGCCGCGGCCAGGGCCTGGCGGATCACGCGCTGCTGGGACGGGCCGTTCGGAGCGCTCAGGCCGTTGGACGCGCCGTCCTGGTTCACCGCGGAGCCGCGGACCAGGGCGAGCACCGGGTGGCCGTGGCGTTCGGCGTCGGAGAGGCGTTCGAGCAACAGCAGGCCGACGCCTTCGGCCCAGCCGGTGCCGTCGGCGGCCTCGGCGAACGGCTTGCAGCGTCCGTCCGGGGCCAGGCCGCCCTGCCGGGAGAACTCGATGAACGCGCCCGGGGTGGCCATCACCGCGACGCCGCCGGCCACGGCCAGCGAGCATTCGCCCTGGCGCAGGGCCTGGGCGGCCAGGTGCAGGGCGACCAGCGAGGAGGAGCACGCGGTGTCGACCGTGACGGCCGGGCCCTCGAAGCCGAAGGTGTAGGCCAGCCGGCCGGAGATCACGCTGCCGGCGTTCCCGGTCAGCAGGTGGCCCTCGACGCCGTCGGGCAGTTCGGTCAGGCCCGAGCCGTACCCGGACGAGGCCGCGCCGACGAACACCCCGGCCTGGCTGCCGCGCAGCGTGTGCGGGTCGATCCCGGCCCGCTCCAGCAGCTCCCAGGAGGTCTCCAGCAGCAGGCGCTGCTGCGGGTCCATCGCCAGGGCCTCGCGCGGGCTGATCCCGAACAGGCCCGGGTCGAAGTCCCCGGCGTCGTAGAGGAACCCGCCCTCGGTGGCGTAGGTGGTGCCGGCGTGGTCGCGGTCGGCGTGGTAGAGCGAGTCCAGCGGCCAGCCGCGGTCGGCCGGGAACCCGGCGATCGCGTCGCCGCCGCGGGCCAGCAGCTCCCACAACTCCTCCGGCGAACCGACCGCGCCGGGGTAGCGGCAGCCCATCGCGACGATCGCGATCGGGTCGTCGGCCACCGAGGCCAGTGCAGTAGTGCCGCGAACGCCGGCCGAGGCCGCTTCGGCGCCGGGCAGGGCCAGGCCGGAGCGGGCGGCGAGTTCGGCGCCGAGGAAGCGGGCCAGGTCGGTCGGCGTCGGGTGGTCGAACACCACGGTCGTCGGCAGCCGCAGGCCGGTCGCCGCGTTCAGCCGGTTGCGCACGTCCACCGAGGTGAGCGAGTCGAAGCCGAGTTCGCGCAGCGCCCGGTCCGGGGCGATCGCCTCGGCCGAGGTGTGCCCGAGCACGGCCGCGGCCTGCTCGCGGACCAGGTCCAGCAGCAGCCGGTGCCGCTCGATCGCGGTCTTCCCGGCCAGGGTCGCGGTGAACGCGGCGCCGGCCGTGGCGGTCTGCTCGCCGCCGCCCGCGGCCGCGGCCAGCGCGGCCTGGACCTGCGGCAGGTCGCCGATCAGCGGGCGCGGGCGGGCCGCGGTGAACCCGGGGGTGAACGCGGCCCAGTCCACGTCGGCGACCGCGAGGAAGGTCTCGTCGTCGGTCAGGGCCTGCTGCAAGACGCCCAGGGCGAGTTCCGGCGGCATCGGCCGGATGCCGCGGCGGCGCATCTGCTCCGCGGTGGCGCCGTCGGCCATGCCGCCGTCGGCCCAGGCGCCCCAGGCCAGCGAGGTGGCCGGCTTGCCGTGGTCGCGGCGGGACTGGGCCAGGGCGTCCAGGTAGGCGTTGGCCGCGGCGTAGCCGCCCTGGCCGCCGCCGCCCCAGACCCCGGCGTTGGAGGAGAACAGGACGAACGCGTCCAGCGGTTCGGCGTCGTCGGCGCCGAACAGGGCGTCGAGGTTGCGGGCGCCGGTGGTCTTGGCGGCCGCGCTCGCGGCCAGCTGCGCGGGATCGGTGTCGGCCAGCAGGGCCGAGTCGCCGACGCCGGCGGCGTGGAACACGGACCGGACCGGGGAGCCGTCGGCCGCGAGCCGGGCGACCAGGGCGCCGAGCGCGGCCGGGTCGGCCACGTCGCAGGCCTCGATCAGGACCCGGGTGCCCAGGGCCTCGATCGCCCCGGCCAGGTCGGCGCTGCCGGGCGCGTCGGCGCCGCGGCGGCTGGTCAGCACCAGGCGTTCGGCGCCGTTCGCGGCCAGCCAGGCGGCCAGATGGGCGCCGATCGCGCCGGTGCCGCCGGTGACCAGCACGGTGCCGCGCGGGGTCCACGGCGCACGGCCGGCCGGGCCGGCGCCGAGCGGGGCCCGGGTCAGCCGGCGGACCAGGACGCCGGTGGCGCGGACCGCGAGCTGGTCCTCGTCGCCGGGGGCGGTCAGCGCCCAGGCGACCCGGTTCTGGGCGCGCTCGTCGAGCACCGCGGGCAGGTCGATCAGGCCGCCCCAGCGCTCGGGCTGCTCCAGGCCGAGCACCCGGCCCAGGCCCCAGGACTGGGCCTGGACCGGCGCGTCGAGCCGGTCGGAGCGGCCGACGCCGACCGCGCCGCGGGTCAGCGTCCAGACCGGGGCGCCGACACCGGCCCCGGTCAGGGCGCGCAGCAGGTCCAGGCCGGCGGCCAGGCCGTTGGGTACTTCGGGGGCTTCGGGGTGCGGGCGCTCGTCGAAGGCGAGCAGGGAGACGACGCCGGCCGCGTCCGCGTGGTCGGCCAGGGCGGCGGTCCAGCCGCTCGGGTCGGTCGGCAGGAGCACGGGGGCCGCGCCGTGGCGCAGCAGCAGGGAGCTGATCTGCTCGGGCAGGACCGGGTCGGCCGCGTCGGCCGGGGGCACGACGAGCCAGGTGCCGGTCAGCGCGGCGGTGCCGGTGGAGGTCAGCGGCTTCCAGGTGACCCGGTAGCGCCAGTCGTCGACGACGTTGCGGGCGCGGCGCTGGCGGCGCCAGGCGGAGAGCACCGGGAGCGCGGCGCGCAGGGTGCCGCCGTCGCCTTCGGTGACGTCGAGCGCGTCGGCGACGGCGACCAGGTCGCCGCTCTCGATCGCGTCCCAGAACTTCGTCTCGGCCGGGTCGGCGGCGGCGGCCGTCTCCGGGCCGGTCGCGGTGCCCGCGGTCGGCTGCGGCCAGTAGAACTGCCGCTGGAAGGGGTAGGTCGGCAGGTCGACGCGCCGGAGCGGCGCGGCGGTCGGCGTGGTCGGCCAGGCGACCGGCAGGCCGTGCACGTACGCTTCGGCGAGGGAGAGCAGGAACCGTTCCATGCCGCCGTTGTCGCGGCGCAGGGTGCCGATCGTCACGGCCCGGCCGTCCACGCCGACCTCTTCGAAGGTCTCTGCGACGCCGGTGGTCAGGACGGGGTGCGGACTGGCTTCGATGAACAGGGTGTGTCCGGCGGCGAGCAGGGCCCTGATCGTGGACTCGAACTGTACCGGCCGGCGCAGGTTCTCGTACCAGTACTCTGCGTTGAGGGACGCGGTGTCGATCAGCTCGCCCTTGACCGTCGAGTAGAAGCCGATGGTCGAGGAGACCGGGGACAGGTCGGCGAGCACTGAGATCAGTTCCTCGCGC
>DASZBX010000110.1:0-17030 GCA_035943635.1 Actinocrinis sp.
GCGGCGAATCTGGTCAGCGCCGAGCATGGGCGCGCCGCACGGGACGGCTCATACTCGGTCGTCTGTGCCGTTGCGTGCGGTGCGGCCAGGCGACGGCGATCACCGGATTCGCGCCTTGAGACATTCCCCAACACCGCCTAGCCGCGGCGGCCGGGAGATCTGGCGCGCAGGCGCCCGTACGTACCACGCACGAACCCGAGAGGAAGCACCCGAACATGAGTACCCTGACTGGACGTGTGGCCCTGGTGACCGGGGCCGGCCGCGGGATCGGCGCGGCCACGGCCCGGCGGCTGGCCGCCGACGGCGCCGCCGTGGCCGTGCTGGACCTGCACGAGAAGGACACCGCCGACACGGTCGAGGCGATCCGCGCGGCCGGCGGCACCGCCCTCGGGATCGGCGCCGACGTGGCCGTGACCGAGCAGGCCGAGGCCGCGGTCGAGCAGGTCGTGGCCGAGCTCGGCGGACTGGGCATCCTGGTCAACAACGCCGGGATCACCCGCGACAACCTATTGTTCAAGATGACCGACGACGACTGGGACGCGGTGCTCGCCGTGCACCTGCGCGGCCCGTTCCTGCTCAGCCGGGCCGCCCAGCGGCACATGACCCCGCAGCGCTACGGCCGGATCGTCAACATCAGCTCCACCTCCGCGCTCGGCAACCGCGGCCAGGCCAACTACTCCGCGGCCAAGGCCGGCGTGCAGGGCTTCACCCGGACCCTGGCGATCGAGCTCGGCCCGTTCGGGATCCGGGTCAACGCGGTCGCCCCCGGGTTCATCGAGTCGGCCATGACCGAGGCCACCGCGCAGCGGATGGGCACCGACCTGGCCACCTTCAAGGAAGCCGTGTCCGCCGCGCTGCCGCTGCGGCGCACCGGCGTCCCGGACGACATCGCCGGGGTCGTCTCCTTCCTGGTCGGCGACGACTCGGCCTACGTCACCGGCCAGACCCTGTACGTGGACGGAGGACCGCACTGATGACCGACCGGCACGCGGAACCGGAACCGGAGCCGGAACCACCCGCAGGACCCGGCCGCCCGGCCGGTAGATACCAACACTGCGACACTGAAGAGCTTTGCCCGACTGGAGATCCGACGCGCGAAGGAGCACGGCGATGAGCTTCAACCTGGCGGTGATGCTGCGCGAGTCGGCCCTGGCCTTCCCGGACCGCGACTGCGTGCGGATCGGCGACCACAGCGTCACCTACGCCCAGATCGACGAGCGCTCCGGCCGGGTCGCGGCCGGACTGCTCGCGTCCGGGCTGCGCCGCGGCGACAAGGTCGCGGTGCAGCTGCCGAACATCCCGGCCTTCCTGGAGGCCTACTTCGGGATCCTCAAGGCCGGCCTGGTCATGGTCCCGCTCAACCCGCAGCTCAAACACGCGGAGATCGCCCACCAGCTGGCCGACTCGCAGTCGCGCGCGGCCGTCACGTTCAGCATGTGCGTGCCGGAGATGACGGCCGCGGCCAAGGAGATCGAGGACCTGGCCCTGTACACGGTCGCCCTGCCCGGGTTCGACGTGGACAGCGGCACGCCCGAGGGCTACCGGCCGTTCGAGTCCCTGCTCGGCGACGGGCCCGTGCCCGGCCCCGGCGGCTCCCGGTCCGGCGACATCGTGGCGACCATGGCCGACGACACGGCCGTGATCATCTACACCAGCGGCACCACCGGCCGGCCCAAGGGCGCCGAGCTGACCCACTTCCAGCTGTTCATGAACTGCACCACCTCCTCGGCCCTGTTCGGGATCGAGCCGGACGACATCAGCCTGGCCGTCCTGCCGTTCTTCCACATCTACGGCCTGTCCTCGGTGATCAACTGCGCGGTCCGGCACGGCGGCACCATGTCCCTGGTCCCGCGGTTCGACGCCCAGTCGGTGGTCGACGCGATGGAGCGGCACGAGGTGAGCGTGTTCGTCGGCGTGCCGACCATGTACCAGGCCCTGATGCAGGTCGATACCACCGGCCGGGACCTGTCCCGGCTGCGGGTGGCCTCCTCCGGCGGCGCGGCCATGCCCGAGGCGCTGATGCGGGCGTTCGAGGAGAAGTTCGGCATCCTGATCCTCGAGGGCTACGGCCTGTCCGAGACGGCCTCGGCCGCGGTGATGAACCAGGGCGCGAACGAGCGCAAGCCGCTGTCGATCGGCAAGCCGATCTGGGGCGTGGAGATGCGGATCGTGGCCGCCGACGGGCGCGACCTGCCGCCGGGGACCGAGAACGTCGGCGAGATCCTGCTGCGCGGGCACAACGTGATGAAGGGCTACTACCGCGACCCCGAGGGCACCGCCGCGGCCCTGCGCGACGGCTGGCTGCACACCGGCGACCTGGCCTACCAGGACGAGGACGGGTTCGTCTTCATCGTCGACCGGATCAAGGACCTGATCATCCGCGGCGGCTACAACGTCTACCCGCGCGAGGTCGAGGAGGTGCTGTACACCCACCCGGCGGTCGCCGAGGCGGCGGTCGTCGGCCGCGCGGACGAACGGCTCGGCGAGGAGGTCGTGGCGGTGGTCGCGCTGCGTCCCGGCGCCGAGGCCGACGCCGAGGCCCTGATCGCGTACTGCCGGGAGAACCTGGCCGGGTACAAGTGCCCGCGGGAGGTGCGGTTCCTGCCCGAACTGCCCAAGAACGCCACCGGGAAACTGCTCAAGCGCGAACTGCGGGGCCTGCTGGACTGACCCCGGGACCCGGCCCCGACCAGCGCGGACACCGGACCTGCCGACAGCGTGACGTCGGCGGGTCCGGTGGCGTGCCCTGTCGCTTTCGTCCTGATTTCTGGCACCATCGGCGCGGCGGGATCTGGACCTGTCGCCCGGCCCGGCGACCCTTCATGATGTGCCCACGCTGCGTTACCCGCAGCGCACTGATCGCACCAGGTCCCGGACCACGAGCACCACGCCCCATCAGCCTTCGTCAACGCACACCATGCAGTCCTCAACGAGGAGGAAAGACATGACCGCGTCATCCCTCGATCCCGTCACCGCGGCGGATTCCCCGTCGCGCCTGACCACGGTCCTGTGGGGTCGGCAACTGCTGCACTACCCGGAAACCGGCCGCCGCTACTGGTTTCTGGCGATATCCGTGGCCACCACGATCGTGCTGTACTACCAGCTATATGTGCAGTACTCCATGTCGACCGCGATCCTGACGCACTACGGCATGACGTACACGTACTTCGTCTTCATCTCCGTCGTCGCCAACGCGGTCGGCGCGTTCGGCTCGCTGGTGGCGGGCCTGGCCGACCGCTGGGGCCGGGCCAACCTGACCGTGTACGGCTCGCTCGGGGTGGGCCTGCTGGTCACCTTCTGGCTTCCGGTCGCCTCCGACAAGCTGATGTTCGGGCTGGTCATCACCCTGGTCTCCCTGGTCGAGGGGATGATCCTGGTCACCACCCCGGCCCTGGTGCGCGACTTCTCCCCGCAGGTCGGGCGCGCCTCGGCGATGGGTTTCTGGACCATGGGCCCGGTCATCGGCAGCCTGATCCTGAACGTCGTGGTCAGCCAGACCTACAAGGGCGCGACCACCTGGCAGCAGGAGGTGCGCTTCGCCGGGGTGGCCGGCCTCGTGGTGTTCGTGGCGGCCCTGTTCGGTCTGCGCGAACTCTCTCCGCGGCTGCGCGACCAGATCATGGTCAGCCTGCGTGACCGGGTGCTGATCGAGGCCCGGGCCAAGGGTCTGCAGGCCGAGTCCCTGCTCGACAACCAGTGGCGCCAGATGCTGCGGTTCAACGTCGTCGGCTCGGCCTTCGCGATCAGCGCGTTCCTGCTGTTCTACTATGCGGCCGTCGGATCTTTCACTGTTTACTATGCGACCGTGTTCGGCTACTTGCTCCAACGCACCGCGGGCCTGCTCAACTGGTACTGGTCCACGAACGCGCTCGCGCTGATCCTGGCCGGCGTCGCCTCCGACCGGCTGCGCGTGCGCAAACCGTTCATGCTGGTCGGCGCGCTGGGGTCGGCGGTGTTCGTCGTGCTCTTCGCCCTGGACGCGACGAAACCGGCCACCGGGTACTACACCTTCGCCTGGCTGTGCGTCGGGATCGGGATCAGCGGCGGCCTGGCGTTCGGCCCGTGGATGGCCAGCTTCACCGAGACGGTCGAGCGGCGCAACCCGGCCGCGACCGCCACCGGCCTGGCCGTGTTCGGCTGGATCAACCGGATCCTGGTGGCCGCCTCGGTCGCGGTCCTGCCGATCGTCGTCTCCAGCGTCACCCCGCTGGTCGAGCACGGCGCGCAGGTCACCGTCGCCTCCCAGCAGGCCGCCCCGGCGCTGGCCGTCATCAACGCCCACCCGCAACTGTTCGCGCAGCTGGAGAACTACCCGGTCTTCACCTCCGCGCCCCCGGCGCTCCAGGCCCAGGCGGTCCAGGAGGTCGGCGCGGCCGGACTGACCACGGTCGCCACCGCCGAGCCGGCCCTGAAGGTGCTGCAGCAGTACGGCACGTCGGTGAGCCAGGCCTCGAAGGACAACCCGCGCGACTGGCGGAACTGGTGGTGGGTGTGCCTGGCCGGGCAGTTGCTGTTCATCCCGTTCGTGTTCGGCATGGCCGGGCGCTGGAGCCCGCGCCGGGCGAAGGACGACTTCGACGAGTACGAGCGGATCGTGGCCGAGCAGACCGCGGCGCTCGGATAACCGGGCGGACCGGCCGCAGAGGCCTGGTTTCTGCGCCGCGCTACGCGCCGGTTACGCAGGCGTGAAGGGCGTATTTCAGGACCTGTGCCATTCAATGGCATGGCGCCTGCGCCGGTGCACCAGGATCCTTACTGTCACTCCCTAGCCAGCCGTCCCGCGACCAGACCGCGGGACGGCACCCACCTAGGGAGGTAGCACATGGACGGACGAACACGGCGCCATCGACCTCTGCGGAACCTCGGACACCGGATCGCGACGAGCGCGGCCCTGATCGGACTGCTCGGCACCGGCACGATCGCACTCGGCATGACCCCGGCCGCGGCGAGCGCCACGGCCGGGCCGGTGGTCGCGACCCAGTCCGGCTTGATCCAGGCCGCCGCGCCGGACGCAAGCGGGGTGACGGCGTTCGAAGGCATCCCGTACGCGGCCCCGCCGGTCGGCGCGCTGCGCTGGAAGCCGCCGCAGCCGGCCCAGCACTGGAGCGGCGTGCTCCAGACCACCGCCTACGGACCGTCCTGCTGGGGCGCGCAACTGCCCGGCACCCCGACGGTCCCGATGAGCGAGAACTGCCTGAGCCTGAACGTGTGGATGCCGCCGAAGACCCTCGGCCCGCCGAAAGCCGTGATGGTCTGGCTCGAAGGCGGCGGCTTCCAGTTCGGCACCTCCGCCGGTCCGCTGTACAACGGCGCGAACCTCGCCGCGCACGGCGTGGTCGTGGTCACCCTCAACTACCGGCTCGGCGTGTTCGGGTTCCTGGCCCGGCCGGACCTGGACGCCGAACAGGGCAGCTCCGGCGACTACGGCCTGCAGGACCAGATCGCGGCGCTGCGCTGGGTGCAGGCCGACATCGCCCAGTTCGGCGGCAACCCGGGCAACGTGACCGTGTTCGGCCAGTCCGCCGGCGCCGACTCGGTCGGCCTGCTGATGTCCTCGCCGCAGGCCTCCGGCCTGTTCGCGAAGGCGATCGCGGAGAGCGGGGCGTTCTGGGACGGACCGCACGGCTCGATCCCCACCCACACCCAAGCCCTGGCCCGCGGCCAGGCCCTGTCCACCACGCTCAACGCCCCGACCCTGGCCGACCTGCGCGCGATCCCGGCCGCGCAGCTGGCCGCGGCGACGGCATGGACCCCGGGCACCGATCCGATCGTGACGGCCTTCTCCCCGAGCGTGGACGGCCGGGTGCTACGCGCCGCGCCGGCCGCGGCCTTCGCCGCCGGGCAGCAGGCGCACGTGCCGCTGCTGGCCGGGTTCAACGCCGCCGAGGACTTCCCGCTGTTCGACCCGCTCGCCCTGCCGCACGCCACCCCGGCCCAGTTCGACGCGGCCGCGCAGCAGCTGTTCGGCGCCGCCGCCATGCCGCGATTCCAGGCGCTCTACCCTGCGGCGACCGAGGCACAGGCCACGGCGTCGGCGGATCTGCTGGCCGGGGACATGACGATCTCGGAACAGACCTGGCAGCTGCTCGGCCTGCAGAAACAGACCGGGAACCCGGATGTGTACGCGTATAAGTTCACGTATACCTCGCCGTACTCGCCGGTCGCCGCGCATGTCGCGGAGGTGCCGTTCGTCTTCGGCAACCTCATCCCGCAGTTCTTCGCCCCCACGGCCCCGCCGCCCGGCCCGGCCGATGCGGCGCTGTCCGCGACGATGTCGACGTACTGGACCGACTTCGCCAAGCAGGGCAACCCGAACAGCGCCGGCCTGCCGGCCTGGCCGGTGTACGCGGGCCCGGGATCGCAAGTCCTGGACCTGGACGCCGCGCCGGGCCCGATCACCGAACCGGACACCGCGCGGCTGGGCTTCCTGGCCTCGTTCCGGGGACCTGACGGCAGATTCCCGGCGTCCTGGCTGACCAACGGCTGACCTCGCTGGCCGGAGCGACGACGCGCTGCTGGTCGAACGGCTCTCCGCGCACGCCGCCAGCCCGATCCTGTACCGGGTCGGCGGACGGCTGCCGTTGCACTCGACCGGCGTCGGACACGTGCTGCTGGCCTTCGCGGCGGTCGCGGACCAGCAGGGCTACCTCGGGCGTCGGTGGCGCACCGAACCGGAGGACGTGCCGGTCTCCTGTCACGCGCTGCGCCAGACCTTGGCCATGGTGCGCCGGGACGGCTACGCGACGGTGACCCGGGCCGAGCCGCGCCCGCTGGTGTCCGTGGCGGCGCCGATCCGGGACGGGACGGACGCCGTGGTCGCCGCGTTGTCGGTCGTCGTCCCGCAGGAGGACGAGGTCCGCTCGCTCACCCCGGCGGTCCGGGCCGCTGCTCGCGCGGTATCGCGCGGGCTCGGCTCACGGCATCTCGGCGGGCGGTAGGTCGACGCGCCTTTGCGGACGCCTGGCTGCTCGCTTCCCTGCTGCCGCGGCCGGCCGGTCAGCCGATCGGCGTGACCGGACCGACCGCCGCGCCGGCGCCCGCACCGGCCACCGCGGGCTGCGACGAGTCGTCCGCCGCCGCTTCGGCCTCGATCCCGGTGCGCTCGTCCGCGGCACCCGGTTCCACGTTCGTACCCGCGCCGTCCCGGCGCCGCAGCCGGATCGCGAAGACCGCCGGGACCAGGCCCACGGACACCAGCAGCGCGGCCACGATGTTGGGCGAGGTGTAGCCGAACCCGGCCGAGATGGCCACGCCGCCGAGGTAGGCGCCGAGCGAGTTGGCGATGTTGAACGCCGCCTGGATCGACGCGGCGGCCAGGTTCGGCGCGCCGCCGGCCAGCTCGATCACCCGGCCCTGCAACACCGGCAGGCACAGCAGCGCGGCGAGCGGGAACAGGAAGATCTCGACCGCCGAGAGGAAACGGTTGTGGTCGACCAGGGCGAACGTGAGCGAGACCGCGATCTCGCCGAGCAGCGAGCAGATCAGCGTGGCCGACGGGTACCGTTCCGACACCCGGGCGCCGAGCAGGTTCCCGATCGTCATGCCCAGGCCGAACAGCATCAGCAGCCAGGTGACGCTCGCGTCGGCGTACCCGGCTTCGTGCGTCATCATCGGCGTGATGTAGCTGAAGGTGGAGAACATCCCGCCGCCGCCGATCATCGCGACGGCCAGGACCAGCCAGATCTGCGGGTTGGCGAAGGCGCGGATCTCCCCGCGCAGCGAGGGCGCCGGGACTGGCGCCGGGGAGGCGGGCACGGCCAGCGCCATCAGGGCGACCGCGACCATCCCGATCACGCCGACCATCGCGTACACCAGCCGCCAGCCGGCGTGCTGGCCGAGCACCGTGGTCAGCGGCACGCCGACGATGTTCGCGACGGTCAACCCGGCGAACATCACCGCGATCGCGCTGTTGCTGCGGCCCTTCTCCACCATGGACCCGGCCACGACCGCCCCGGCGCCGAAGAACGCGCCGTGCGGCAGGCCGGTGAAGAACCGGGCGGCCAGCACGAGCCCGAAGGTGGGGGCGGCCGCGGAGATCAGGTTGCCCACGGCGAACCAGGTCATCAGCACGAGCAGCACCGTCTTGCGCGGGAAGCGCACGCAGACCGCGGTGAGCAGCGGCGCGCCGACGACGACGCCGAGCGCGTAGGCGGCGATCAGGTCTCCGGCCTTCGGGATGGAGACGGACAGGTCGGCGGCCACCTGCGGCAGCAGCCCCATCATGACGAACTCGCCAGTGCCGATGGCGAATCCGCCGACCGCGACGGCGAGCAGGGCGCGGCGGACTATCGGGTCGAAATGCACGCGGAATCCTCTTCGGGTCGGTCGGTGGGTCGTGCAGGCGGGCGCGTCGTCGATCGGGCAGCGGGTCGATCGGGTGGCGTCGGCGTTGACGTCGAAGGTGAAGGTGAAGGCGGCACCGGTGTCGGACCGGTCAGGGGCGCGGGTGTGGTGGGAGCCGTACGCCGTTTTTGTAGTGTGCGCTTACCATTTTAGATCATCGGGGGTGGTGGTCGACGACCGGGCTGGTCATGCGGTGTTCGGGCGGAGGGCGATGAGTCCGGCGTCGGTCGGGGAGAAGTCACCCGCGGTGAGGTAGAAGTCGCGCAGGTGGGGTTCGAAGTCGACGTGCAGCCAGTGGCAGCCGGAGGCTCGGGCGCCTTCGGCTGCCATGGCGACGAGCCGGGTGCCCAGGCCTTGGCGGCGGACGCGGGCGGCGACGACGGTGTCCAGGAGGAAGGCGTGGACGGCGCCGTCCCAGGCGACGTTGACGAAACCGACCAGGTCGGTGCCTTCGCGGGCGCATACCCAGCCGAGGCTGTGGCGGTGTAGTCGGGTGTGCCAGTCGTGGTCGGGCTTGCCCTTGCCGTTGTTCTCGCCCTTGTTCTCGGTCGAGTGGCAGACGGCCGCGTTGATGCCGGATGCGACGGTGACCGTGGTGGCCGGGGCCGGGCACGTGCCGTGGCTCGAACAGTCCGGGTGTGTTGCGGCGGCGCTCGCGGGTGTGGAAGCGGGCCGGGATCGGGTGAGCCGGGGGTGGAGCTGAAATTCGTCATGAAGATATCGTTACCCGGCCTTGACAAGGCCTCGGACGGCTCCCAATACTGGTGAAATCATCATGATGAATTGAGGAGGCGGGGCGCGGGATGATCGATCGGCAGCGGTTCCGGGATCTGATGGCGAGCGTGTGCGCGCCCGTCACGGTGGTCACCACGGTTCGTGACGCGGTCGTCTACGGCGCCACCGCCAGCTCGCTGGCCGCCCTGTCGCTCGACCCGCCGTTGGTCACGGTCGCCTTCGACCGGGGCTCGGCGTTCCTCGGGCAGGTTGTGGAGTCCGGGCGGTTCGGGGTCAACGTGCTCAGCCACCGGCAGCACGAGCTCGCGATGACCTTCGCCCGCAGGGACGTCGACCGGTTCGAGGGCACTGGCTGGTTCTCGGACGACGGCCTGCCCAGGCTGCCGGACACGGCGTCCTGGATGGCCTGCGACCTTTACCAGGTGGTCGAGGGCGGTGACCATCTGCTGCTGTTCGGCCTGGTCGTCGCCGCCTCGCGGGCCGATCACGCGCCGCTGGTGTACTCGCACCGCACCTTCGGCACCCACTCGCGCTTCGACGAACGGCCGCGACCCCTGGTCGCGGATGCGATCGCCGCCTGCGCGAGATGACGGACCCGGAACGGGCGGCGCGGCGCCGGGTGCGGCCGCGTGTGCCGGCCGCCCGTTCCGACCAGTACCCAGTTCCGATCCAGCCAGGCCCGGTCCACGTCGTCGTGACCGGCTTCGCCCTGCCCGCTTCCGCCTCACGGAATCGTCTCAACGAGGAGATTGCCCCATGCCGATGACAACCAGCACCGTCAGCCAGTCGACTTGGCCCAGGTCCGGCTCCAGCGCCGAGGAGATACCCGGCCGGCCCGAACTCGTCGAGCGCGCGCTCGCGCTCAAGGGCCTGCTGGCCGGGAACGGCGCGCGTGGCGAGGCGGACCGGCGGGTCGTGCAGGAGAGTATCGACGCGATGGTGGAGGCAGGGCTGTTCAAGATCGCCCTGCCGAAGCGGTACGGCGGCTACGAGACCACGATGCGCACCATGCTCGACGTGTCCGCAGCAGTCGGCGAAGCGGACGGCGGCACCGCGTGGGTGCTGACGCTGTGCAATGTGTGCGCCTGGTTGGCGGCGCTGTTCCCGCAGGCCGCGCAGGACGACGTGTGGGCCGAGAACCCGGGCGCGCTGGTGTCCGGCGTGCTGGCCCCGACCGCCGAGAGCCGGAAGGTGGCGGGCGGGCACAAGATCGACGGCCGCTGGTTCTGGAACTCCGGCTCCTGGCACGCCGACTGGGCCGTGCTCGGGATCCCGGTCACCAACGAGGCCGGTGAGGTGGTCGACCAGGGGTTGGCGCTGATTCCGCGGTCGGATCTGGACTTCGAGGAGACCTGGTTCGTCGCCGGGATGCGTTCGTCGGGCAGTAACTGTCTGATCGCCAGGGACGTGTTCGTGCCCGAGCACCGGGTGATCTCGGTGCCGGCGGCGATCGAGGGGAACTACGGGACGGAGCTGGCCGACGAGACGTTGTACCGGTCCGCGTTCGTGCCGCTGCTCGCGTTGGTGCTGGCCGGTCCGCAGTTGGGGATGGGGCGCGCGGCGTTGGAGATCGTCAAGTCCAAGGCGGCGAACAAGCCGATCTCGTACACGTTCTATACCGCGCAGGCCGATTCGGTGGCTTTTCAGTTGCAGATAGCTGAGGCGGCGATGTTGATCGATACGGCGCATCTGCATGCGTATCGGGCGGCGGCTGATATCGACGAGGCGGCTGAGCGTGGGGAGTATTTGGACTTCACGACCCGCGCGCGGGTGCGGGCCGACACCGGGTATGCGATCGAGCATGTGGTGAAGGCGATCGACGTGTTGTTGTCTGCGCATGGCGCCGGGAGTTTTGCCGAGGCGAATCCGTTGCAGCGGATCTGGCGGGATTCGGAGGTCGCGTCTCGGCATGCGGTGATCCTGCCCGTGGTCGGGTACGAGCTGTACGGCAAGGCGCTGCTTGGGCGGACTGATCAGATCACTCCGTTGATCTAGTGCCGGCCACGGCACCAGGACCACGGCACTGGCGCGTTGGCGGTACGGCGATACCGTGGTTCAGGGCCGCGGCCGCGACCCGGGATCCACTTCTAGTTTCCGGCCGGGGTCCTGGTCGGGTCTTGTGCTGCGGCGCCTGCCGTGGCGCGGGCCACGACCAGGGCTAGGGTCGGAAGGCATGGCCTCGGGCACCGCGCCCGGGATCGTGCTTCCGCACGACTGCCGAGTACTCGGCACCCGTTCCTCCTCACCTTTGGAGTTCCAGCGATGCGCATCGCGAACCTGTCCGGCCGTCTTGTCGTCGTCACCGGCGAACCCGGCGCCGAGCTCGCCCACGACGTCGAGAAGGCCAGCAACGGCCGGTTCGGTGCCGACCCGCAGTCCGTCTACGCGGACTGGCAGGCCTTCACCGAGTGGGCCGCCGCGGCCGAGTTCTCCGGCGGCGCGCCGATCGACCAGGACGAGCTCGGCTCCCCGGCCCCGTCCCCGCGCCAGGTGCTCGCGGTCGGCCTGAACTACAGCGACCACGCCAAGGAGTCCGGGTTCGCCGTCCCGGACACCGAGCCGCCGGTGTTCACGAAGTTCCCGAGCTGCATCGTCGGGCCGCGCGGCGATATCGCGCTGCCCGAGGGCGGGCACACCGACTGGGAGGTGGAGCTGGTCGCGGTGATCGGGCGGCGGGCGGAGAACGTGCCGGTTGAGGAGGCCTTGGACTACGTGGCCGGGTATGCGGTCGGGCAGGACGTGTCCGAGCGGATTCTGCAGATGGCTTCGACTCCGCCGCAGTTCAGCCTGGGCAAGTCGCTGCCGGGGTTCGGGCCGGTCGGACCTTGGCTGGTGACGTTGGACGAGTTCGCGGATCCGAATGATCTCGAGCTCGGGTGTGAGATCAACGGTGAGCAGGTGCAGTTGGGGCGGACCAGTGCGCTGATCTTCTCCGTGCCGGCGCTGGTGGCGAAGCTTTCGGCCGTGTTGCCGTTGTTGCCGGGAGATGTGATCTTCACCGGTACGCCGGCTGGGGTTGGGCTTGGGCGCAACCCGCAGCGATGGTTGGTGGACGGGGATGTGCTGACCAGCCACATTGAGGGGATCGGCGAGCTGCGGCAGAGGTTTGTCGCGGGTCGCTGAGGTTTGGCGGTTGGGTTTTGGTTTGAGGTTTTTGGCTTTGGTTTTTGCTTTGGTTTGTGGTCCTGTGTTGCGATTCCTGTCCTGTCACGCTGAGTCCGAGGAAGTACTCGTATGGCACTGCACCGGCTGGCCTCCGTCACGATGGGAGTGCCGAACGTCGCTGAGACCGCGGCTTACTACGCCGACTTCGGGTTGAGTCCGGAGGAGGACGGCTGGTTTGCCAGTCGTGATGGTGGGCGGCAGTTGCGGGTTGTGGACGCTCCGACCCGGAGGCTTGTCGAGGTCCGGATCAGTGCGGACGATCCGGACGACCTCGCTGCTGTCGCGTCGCGGTTGCAGGGGCTGGGGATCGGAGTGGGGATCGGGGCCGGGACTGAGGCTGAGACCGAGGCTGAGTCCGGGTTCGTGCCGCGCGTCTCGTCGCTGGTTGTCTGTGAGCCGGCGACGGGCGTGCGGGCGGTTGTCGAGGTGGCGCCTCGATGGAATCAGGCCGAGGTGCCTGCTACGCCTTATAACGGTCCTGGACGGTTTGAGCGGACCGGGAGCCGGGCGCCGGGGGTTCTGCGGGAGGGCCGGGTTCGGCCGCGGAAGCTGGGGCATGCGGTGGTCGGGACTACGGATCTTGAGGCGACTACCGCGTTCTTCCGGGATGGGCTGGGATTCAAGGCCAGTGATTACATCAAGGGGCACGGCGCGTTTCTGCGGTGCTCGACCGATCATCACAATATTCTGGTTCTGGCTGCGCCGGTTTCGTTTCTGCATCACACGTCGTGGCAGGTGGATGACGTCGACGACATCGGGCGTGGGGCGGCTGCGATGCTGGAGGACCATCCGGAGCGGCATGTGTGGGGGTTGGGGCGGCATCATGCGGGATCTAACTTCTTCTGGTATCTGAAGGATCCGGCGGGGAATTTTTCTGAGTATTACTCGGATATGGATTGTATTGTGGATGATCAGTTGTGGACGCCTGAGGCTTTGGAGGGGGCGAAGGGGTTGTTCAACTGGGGGCCTCCGCCGCCTGCGTCGTTTCTTGCGCCGGAGGATCTTGGCGCGTTGATGACTGGGGCGCACAAGGCGGGGTGATGGGTGGGCGGGTGATCGGCCTGGACGTTCTGGGCCAGGTCGGGCACGGGCCCGGTCGCCCGTTCCTGGAGGAGACTCTGCCGATCGCCATCGAGGTCTGTGCCGACTGGCGGCCCGACGTGGTCCAGTCGGCGGTCGTGGCATTGGGCCATCTTGCCGTGTTGGGCCAGGTGGGGAGGCGTTGCTCGGCCTGGCCCGGCGTGGTGATCGGCGCATGCTGGCGGTGTTGAGTGCGGCGTTGGAAGGCGATGACCCCGCCTACATCCTCATCGAGGCTGGGTTCGAGCTGGCCGCGCCGGAGCTGCTTCCCGTACTGCGCCGGCTCAAGCAGCGGGAAGCGCCCGACGACGATGCGGAGACGTGGATACTCGACGACGCCATCATCGCGTGTTCCACCGCGGCCCACACCATTGCTGGGCCACGTGGAAGGCAACGAGGGGTTAGTGCTCGGGTGTGTCGTGGAACTCGCGGACCTCGATGGGAAGGGTGGTGGCTTCTGCGGCGCGGCGGGCCCAGGCTGTCGCGGTTTCCAGGTTGGGGGAGGTGATGATCCAGAGGCCGCCTACGTGTTCTTTGCCTTCGGTGTATGGGCCGTCTGTGATGAGTCGGTCGCGCACTCGGGGGCGGATCACTCGGGCGGATTCTGGGCGGTGTAGGCCGCCGGTGAAGACCCAGGCGCCTGCGGCTTTGAGGTCCTCGTTGAGGTGGTGGAGTTCTTCGCCCACGCGGTTGAGGATCTCGGGGTCCGGGATGTCGCCGTCGGGCTGGTAGATGGTGAGCAGGTAGCAAGGCATCGGGGGAGCGGCCTTTCTGCGGGGCGGGTCAGGCTGTCTGGTATGTCGCGATTATGACGCCTGTGGTTGTCGCGATGCTGTCGACCAGCCGGAGGTTTGCTGCGGCGGCTCCGTCCGGGAACAGGCGGCGGCCCTTGCCGAGGATGATCGGGAAGATCAGGAGGAGGTACTCGTCGATGAGGTTGTGGTGGCGGAGCGACTGGACCAGGTCGCCGCAGCCCAGGATGACGAGGTCCGGGCCGGGTTGGTGCCTGAGGGCGGTGACGGCTTCGACTGCGTCGCCCTGGAGGAGGGTGGAGTTCTGCCAGGGCAGGGGTTCGGTGAGGGTTGTTGAGGCGACGTACTTGTGGGTGTTGTTCAGGACGTCGGTGAACGGGTTGTTTGTGCGGTTGGGCCAGACGGAGTAGAAGTCCTCGTACGTGCGGCGGCCGAAGAGGAGTTCGGTCTCGGCCTTCATGTGGCCGGCCATGGTGCGGCCCATGACCTCGTCGTTGTAGGCGCCGGCCCAGCCACCGCGGTCGAATCCGTCGCGGTCGTCTTCATCGGGGCGGCCTGGGGCTTGCATGACTCCGTCCAAGGTCATGTTTTCTACTGCGATGATCTTGCGCATGGTGGTTACCCTTCGTGATCAGGCCGGGTTGGGGGTGGCCTGCTTACTGGCTATACGAAGGGGTGATGGGGGAGTCGACAATTCGGAGGGGGTGGGTGGGGAAAATCTTTTGAGGGGGTTAGGCCGGCCATAGGCGGGCGCGTTCCTCTGCGTCTTTGCCTAGGGGGAGCGTTCCGACTACGGCGTTGACGTCCAGCGCGCCGTAGATGTGGGGGAACGTTTCGCTGCTTCCGGGTGGGGTCTCGTGGCGGATCTCGACCTTGATCTTTTCTACCTCGATCAAGAGGACGATCAGGTCCTCGGTGGCGGCGTCCTCATAGAACCGGCTTGCTACTCCTGCGACTTGGCGGGCTTCGGCTGCGTGGATGAAGCCCTCTTCTGGTAAGGATCGGCCTCGTGTGGAGATGCGGTACTCGCCTGTCTTCTTGGCTTCTTCCCAGTCGGTGGGAAACGCGATGTGGTAGATCAAGGCCATGTTGGGCTCCTGGGTGCTTGGGGCTTGGGATCCGTGGGTGGTTGCGCCGTGTGGGTGGGTTTGGGTTACGGCAGTGCCTCCGGCGGGCCGGGCTCCCAAGGATCCAAGGTCCGTGGGCATGCTTGAGGGGCGTGGGGGGTTACGTGGGGTGTCGGATCGGGATCCTCGGTCGCCCAGCCGGCCCGGAGTCTGCCACACCGGTCAGGCCCAATCAACTCCCGGGGTGGTCGGCTTGGGTCGGCTGCTTTCGGTGGTTGATGGTTGGGTACGGGAGTTGACAGGACCTGCCCGGTGTGGCAGCCTTCGAACCGCCTGGGCGACCGAGGATCCCGATCCGACGGCTCGGATTGTGCGCGGGGGCGCGCTGGCCCCGGAAAGGCACGCGTGGGTTGGGCGTGGGTGTGGGATTACTTGGCGTCGGCGTAGCAGTCCACTATGCCGGTGTGTAGGGGGAAGCGGACCGGGGTGTTGCCGAAGACTAGTTTTGTGGCTTCTGCTGCTGCTTGGGTTACGGCTTCTGCTGTTTGTTCGGCGAGGTTTTTGGGGGTGTGGACTACTACTTCGTCGTGCATGAAGAAGACCAGGTGGGGTGATTCGGTGAGGGGACGGTCGGGGGTCAGGGCGGTCAGGCGGCGGCGTAGGACTGCCAGGAGGACTAGGGCCCAGTCTGCGGCGCTGGCTTGGATGACGAAGTTTCTGGTGAAGCGGCCTCGGGCTCGGGTGGCTTGGGCTGAGCGGCGGGAGTCTGTGCTGGTCGAGCGGGATGGGGTGGTGTAGTTGGAGTCTGAGGTGGAGGTGGTGGTGGCGTGGGTGTCGGGGTCGTCCAGGGGGTCGGGGGCGAAGCCGGGGGCGCCTTCTGTGGTGGCCGCGTCGGGGTCGGTGGTGGCGCCTCGGATGGTTTCGCGCCAGGAACGGGAGGGGGGTGGGCAGGTGCGGCCCAGGCGGGAGCGGACGATGCCGCCGTCCTGGCCCGTTTGGGCTGCCGATTCCACGTAGGCCATGGCGGCGGGGAAACGTCTGCGCATGACTTGGAGCAGGGGCGCCGCCACGCCGCCGGTTTGGCCGTACATCGCGGCCAGCAGGCCGATTTTGGCGCTGGGGCGGTCGCCGTTGAAGACCTCGTCGGCCAGGGCTGCGTAGAGGTCGCCGGAGCCGGCGGCCCGGGCCAGGCCCTGGTCGCCGGACATGGCGGCCAGGACGCGTGGTTCCAACTGGCCTGCGTCGGCTACCACCAGGGACCAGCCTTCGTCGGCGATCACGGCGCGTCTGAGCAGGCGGGGGAGTTGGAGGGCGCCGCTGCCGTGGGTGGCCCAGCGGCCGGAGACCACGCCGCCTACCAGGTATTCCGGGCGGAATCTGTTGTTGGACACCCACGCGTCTTGCCAGGCCCAGCCGTTTGCGGCGTGAATGCGGGAGAGTTCTTTGTATTCGAGCATCAGGGCTGCGGCGGGGTGGTCGACCTCGCGGATTTCCCATGAGCGGGTGGTTTTCAGGGGGACTCCGGCGTAGGCGAAGGCTTTGAGGACCTGGGCTGGGGAGTCCGGGTTGAAGCCGCTGCCCGGTGGTAGGCCGAAGGCTGCCGCGATGCGCAGGGCCAGTTCGGCGAGTTTGCGGGGGAGGGCTTGGGCGAACGGGCGCGGGCCCAGCAGGTCGGTCAGGAGTGCGTCGTGGATGTCGTTGCGCCAGGGCAGGCCGGTGTGGGCCATTTCTGCTGCGGCCAGGCCTCCGGCTGATTCGGCTGCGGCCAGCAGTTCGATGCGGGGTGGGTTGTCTTGGTCTGCGCGGAGTCGGCGGATTTGGTCGGCGTGGACGGTGATCAGGATGTGGAGGGGGTCGGTGGTCAGGTCGGGGGGAGCGGGGGTGGGTT
>DASZBX010000111.1:0-21193 GCA_035943635.1 Actinocrinis sp.
ACGCCAAAAGAGACCCAGAACGTGCCATGCGCCGAATCACCCAGGAGGCCAACCGCCTGGGACTAACCGTACGGTTCGACCCGATCGAGACCATCCCGGCCTGAGCGGGCACGTCACCATTATTTTCGTGTCAGGTTCCGCAGCCGCATGTGCCAGACCGCCGAAGCAGCACACTCGCGTGGGCACTCGTACAGCGCAACGATGCCCGCCGTAGCAGCTGTGTGGTTTACCTGGCTGCTGCGGTAGTTGAGGGGATTGCGCGGCCTCCGCGCAGGGCTGGGGCTGTGTCGGATCGGGATCCTCGGTGGCCCAGGCGGATCGAAGACTGCCGCGCCGGGCAGGTCCTGTCAACTCCCGCACCCGAGCTCAGCCGAGGCGAGCAGATCTCCCAAAAGCATGCAGCCCGGGAGTTGATTGGGCCTGTCCGGTGTGGCAGGCTCCGGGCCGACTGGGGCGCCGAGGAGCCCGATCCGACACACCACAAAAAGTAACCCACACCCCAGCGCAAGAGACCTACGGGCCGGTGGATCCTTGGAGTCCGGCCCGCCGGAGGCACAGTAGTCAACGCAAGACAAACAAGGCGGCGCAACCCACCCTCGGCCTATCCGGACCCGACCTGATCCGATCCGATCCGACTGGACCGTACCGGAGCACACCCTCAGCCGCACCGCACTGCACCGCCCAACCAGCGGCGCCGCACGGCGCCGCGTCGTGCCATACCAAAGCCCCAATCCGGTAACCGAAGGCCCACCCTGGCAGGTCCGTAAGGCAAACTCTCACTACGCTGTGGCTGTGCGTTCTCAAAGTTGGTCGCGACATTGGTTCACCCGCCTCGCTGCTCTGGCCCTGGCAGCATTCGCGTTGCTCGCCGGTGTGGGCCCGGCGTCTGCGGCCGTGTTGGGCGCAGCAGCGGCCAGCTCCGCCGGGACCGCGCCAACTGCCCAGAGCCACGTGGTCGTCATCAACATCGATGGCCTGATGTGGGGAGACGTCACCCAAGCCGGAATGCCGACGCTGTATTCACTCGTCGGCAAGAGCGACGTCGCATCGCTCGTGACCCGCGGGTCGGGCAACACGGCCTGCCCGGCGGACGGATGGCTGACCCTCAACAGCGGCACCCGGTCCACCGCCGGCACCCTGCTGGAGTACCCGGCCGGAACGCCCCTCACCACGGCCCTCGTAACGAAGCCCAACCTCTTCTGCGCCCTGCTCCCAGCCGCGCCGACGGCCCCGGGGCCGTACACGATCCCGCACTTCAGCACCTACACCAGCCCGAACAACGCCCTCACCTACTCGCCGGTGTTCGGCTCGCTGCCCGGGCCGATCAACAAGGTCGGCGGGTGCGTGGCGGCTTCGGGTCCGGGCGCGTTGCTCGGTGCTGCCGACGCCACCGGCCACGTGGACGACTACCTCGGCGAACCGGCCACATTGACGACAACCGCCTTGACCCGATGCGCGCTGACGCTGGTCGATCTCGGCGGCCAGAACGAGCTGCCCAAGACGCTCGCGCAATACCGCCCCCCGGCGCCCTACTCGCGGACCGCGGCCTACTCCCTCATCGACGCGCAGTTGGCCAAACTGATCGCCCAACTGCCGCCCAACGCGACCTTGGTAATCGCCGGACTGACCGACTCGACCTTCACCTCGCACCTGCACGTGGCCATGGTCTCCGGTACGGCGGCCGGATCCGCGGCTTTCAACGGCCAGAACTGGCTCTACACAAGCTCCACCCATCACGCCGGGCTGGTCCAGACGATCGACCTGACCCCGTCCCTCCTCACCTGGACCGGGTTGAGCCGCGGCGAAATCCTCACCGGAGCCGGAAAGCCGTTCACAGGTGCGGCGATCACCAAGGCGAGCAGCGGCCCGAGCAGTCCGACCGACGCGATCGTAAGCCAGGCCTGGGTATCCGACGCGGAGACCGTGTTCAACGCGACCAACGGCCGGTTCATCACATGGATGGCGCACTCGATCATCGCGTTGAGCTGGACGGCCGGATGCGTGTTCCTGATCACCCGATGGCTGCCGGAGCGATTGTCACCTGGTCGGTTCGCCGGGCGTTGGTCGCTGCTGGCGCACTGGCGTACCGCCTTACTCGCGGTCCTGGCGGGTTGGGCGGCGCTGCTGGGGGCGAGTGTGCCGGCGTCGTTCCTGGTGGACTTCTATCCGTGGTCGTCCTCGTCCTCGCCTGCGGGCACGTTGTACCACCTCATCATCGCGCTCAGCATCGTGATCGCGGCCTTGATCTGGGCGGTCTGGCGGTTCACCCCCCTGCGCAGCCGACCGCTCGCGCCGGTCGGGCTACTGGGATGCCTGGCCTTGGGCATCATCGCGCTGGACGTGATGACCGGCTCCAATCTCCAGGCTCAGACCCCCTACGGCCTGTCCTGGGTGATCGGCGGCCGTTTCTACGGCATCGGCAACAGCGCGGTCGGTGTCTACTGCGCCGCGGCGATGACCGGGTCGGTGTGGATCGCCTCGTTGCTGATGCCTGCGCGCGGCAGTGGCTCGATCGCACCGCACGTATGGCCGCGTACCTTCCGGGAGGCGCTGACCGGCTGGCTCCGGCGGGCCGTTCCCGGTCGGATGGGTCTGACCACGCTGCCCGCCGCCGACCGGACGCAGCGGCGTCGGGCGTTGGCGGCCGTGGCGCTGGTGGCGCTGTTCGCGACCGCCGCGTGCGGTGATCCGCAGTGGGGGTCGAAGTTCGGTGGCACGATCGCGATGGTTCCGGGGTTCGTCCTGTTGCTGTTCCTGGTCGCCGGGTTGCGGATCACGTGGCGTAAGGTGCTGCTCGTCGCGGTCAGCGGGGTGGTCGTGGTGTCCGGGTTCGCGCTGGTGAACTACCTGCAGCCGGCCGCCGAGCGGTCGCACTTCGGCAACTTCGTCGGCTCGCTCTTCGACGGGACCTGGACCGACACGATCCATCGGAAGATCCAGACCAACCTGGGCAGCATCAACAATGACTGGTTCAGCCACTACGTGCCATGGCTGCTGTTCTGGGCGCTGGTGATCATCGTGGCGCCGCGGCTGATCGGTTCGCGGTCGATGACTCGGGCGTATGCGTTGCAGCCGTTCCTGCGCAGCGCGTTGTTCCTGTCCTTCATCACAGTGCTGCTCGCGACGTTCGTCGACGACTCGGGGATTCTGGTGCCGAAGATGGCGCTGTTCTTCGTTGTCCCGTTGGGGGTGTACGGCGCGGCGTTGACGTTGTCCCGTTCGCCCGAGGCAGCCGCCGAACCAGGTACGGACAGTGCAATGGCCGGCGGCGACGACGACGCGAGCGAACTCCCGGAAGCGGTGCCGTCCGCGGCGGACGCTCAGTCGGCGGACCAGTAGCGGTCGCGGCGATAGATCAGCCCGGCCGCGCCGACCAGGCCGACGTCGCGGCCGAGACCGGCCGGGACGGCCCGGATCTGCCGGGCGAACTCCAGACCGACCCGTTCCCGCAGGCTTTCTGCCAACGGGTCGAACAACAGCGGCCCGGCTTCGGCCAGCCCGCCTCCGATCGCGGCCAGTTCGAGGTCGCACAGGACGGCGGCCGAGGCGATCGCGATGCCGAGGGCGCGTCCGGCCCGGGTCAGGGCGGCCGAGGCCATCTTGTGGCCGGAGCGGGCGTCGTCGACCAGGTCGCGGCCGGTGCGCCGGTCCGCGGGAGCGTCGGCGCGCCAGCCGCGGCGCACCGCCCAGGCGGCCAGGCGCGGTCCGGAGGCGACGGCCTCCAGGCAGCCGACGGCCCCGCACTGGCAGCGCACCTCCGCCGGGTCCTCGTCCGGGTGGACCAGGACGTGGCCGATGTGTCCGGCATTGCCGGTGCTGCCGTCGATGAGGCGCCCGTTCAGGATCAGGCCGCCGCCGACCCCGGTGGACACGACCATCCCGATCATGTTGCCGGTCCCCTGGCCCACGCCCAGCCAGTGTTCGGCGACGGCCACGCAGATCGCGTCGTTGTGCAGGTGCACCGGCAGGCCGGGGAACCGCTCGCGCAGGCGGTCCCGGAGCGGGAAGCCGCGCCAGCTCGGGATGTTCAGTGGGGAGACTCGGCCCTCAGGCCAGGACATCGGGCCGCCGCAGCCGATGCCCACGCCGAGCAGTCCGGTGGTGTCGTCGATGCCGAGTCGGCTGATCAGGTCCAGCAGGGCCGCGTAGATGGTTTCGCCCTGGTCGCCGGTGACCGTGACCGCCGGAGTCGGCGTGCGCAGCATCGCCAGCACGCGCCCAGTGCCGTCCACCACGCCGACCGCCAGCTTGGTACCGCCGACGTCGACGGCCAATACGCGCTGGTCCTCGGGTGCTTCACGTTCTCCCGTCACCGTCACGATCACATGATGCCACTGTGCAAGGACAGCACCTGTGCGAAAACGGCTCACCGGAACGCAGTCGTGTCCTAGAGTCACCCGGCTCACCGATCAGCCCGATCGACTACGGCAGGTCCCCGTCCGTGCCCGCGAAGGCGATGACCGACGCGGTGTACCCGTGCAGATGGTTGCGGCCGCCGACCGGGCCGATCTCGCCCGCGCCGAAGAAACCGGACACCGTGTTGGTGCCCAGTCCCGCCCGCACGGCCAGAATGTCGTGGCTGGCGCCCATCGGCGGCGGGAACAGGCCGGAGGCGCGGCCGTTGCAGGAGACCACCAGCGCGCCGCCGATGGTCGAGTAGCCGGGGCGTTCGCGGACCGCGCTGAGCACCGCCTCCAGTTCCTCGGTGGCGCTCGGCGCGTCGCGCAGCTGGAACCGGACCGTGCGGCCGACCGCGACGGTGTCGCCGACGGCCAGGCCCAGGCCGTCCTGTTCCACCCCGAGGATGCCGCGGATGAGGAAGCTGCCGCGCTCGTGTTCCTCCGCGTACTCGTCCATCGCGATGCCGATGTGCAGGCCGGTGGCCGCGGCCTCGCGCTGGGCCGGGGTCATCGCGTCCATGATCTCGCGCAGCTTCTCCATCGCCGGGACTCCGGCCAGGCTCTGCAGCACGTTGCCGCTGGACGCGGTGACGGTCATGGTCGGGCCGACCGGGCGGCAGCCCTGGCTGACCGCGATGGCCGCGTCCACGTTGCCGCCGAGCAGGACGCCGATCGCGCCCTCCTCGTGCACGTGCGCGCCGTGGATCAGCCGGGAGCTGCCCAGGCCGGTCGGGCCGGGGACCAGGCCGCCGACGAACGGCAGTCCGGGCACCGCCTCGTTGGCCCGCTCGACGAAGCCGTCGGCCGGGAAGCTGAACGGGTCGGCGAACAGCAGCACCGCCCGGTCGTCCGGCCACGGCTCGGGCAGGCCGCCGACCGCGATCGACTCGACCTCGCGGTGGGCCTGCAGGTGGAAGGGGCGCAGCCGCACGCCGGGCAGCCGGGCGGCCCAGACCGAGACCGCCGGTTCGCCGCCGAGCAGCGGGCCGGCCGCGTGGGTGTCGCCCATCACCGCGCCGGCCAGGGCGCCGACCACGACGCAGTTCTCGTTGCCGGTGGCCATCACCATCGGGTGCACCACGTCCACGATCCGGGCCGCGTCGTCCGCGTCCGTGCTCGCGCCGAACACCACGACCAGGTCCGGCGCCCCGTTCACCCGGGAGAGCGCGCCGTACGTCGCCCGGCGGGCCGCCCGCTCGACGTCCGCGTCCGCTGCCAGTCCTTCTCCGAAACGCCCCATGGGACCATGATTGCACTTTCCGGGGCGCTACAGTCCGGTCCGCGGTCGGCGCCGGGGCGCGCACGGCGGGCCGGCCGCGGCGCCCCGGACCATCGCCGCGCGGGCCCGGTCAGCTCCCGGAGGAGGTGTTCAGGAACGGGATGAGCTCGTTGATCTGCCCGGCCAGGCCGCTGGGCAGGGTGTTCTGGACCAGGATCTGACGCAGGGTCGTGACGCCGGCGGTGACCGAGCCGCCGGTGTCGATCTCGTGCTGGAGCAGGCCCAGCGCGCCCTTGAGCGCTACCGAGCTCTCCGGCGAGAGGTTGGACGAGGACTGATTCACCAGGCCCTGGATCTGTTGCAGGGCCTGCTTGGGCGAGCTGGGCGCGACGGCCGGCGGGGTGCCCTCGGGGATGGTCGGGACGATCGTGACGGTGCCGGTCGGCGCGTTGTCCTGGGTCGGGGTGACCGTGGGCAGGACGACCTGGCCGAGGTTGCTCGCCTGGGTGGTCTGCGCGATCGCTGGGGCGGTGGTGGGCACGGCGTTGGCCGTGGTGGCCGTGGCGACCTTCTTGCTGGTGCCGAACAGGACCCAGATGACGCCGACCACGAGCACGACCGCGAGTCCGAGGGCTATCGGCAGCAGTACGCCCGCCCGGCCGCGCTTCTTCGCGCGCCGGCCCGGGGCGGGCGAGGAGGGCGAACTGGGCGACACCGGCGAGACCGGGCCGCGCGGGCCTCTGGGCGCCGACGGCGAGACCGGCGCGGAGGGTGAGGCAGTGTATTGCGGTCCGGGTGCGTGGGGCGCGGCTGCGCCGCCTCGCGGGACGACCTTGGGGATGGTGACGGTCTCGAAGCCCGCGGATCCGCCCGCTTCGGCCAGGCCGGCCGCGCCGAAGCCGATCGCCGCGCCGGCCACGGTGGCGGCGGCCGCGGTCTCGGCGGCGGCAGCGGCCGCGGTGCGCCGGGAGGTGACGGTCTCGGCGGTCGCGCTCTCGACGGTCGGCGCCGCGGGGGCGGCCATGCCCATCTCGGCCGCGTACATTCCGGCGGCCATACCGGCGCCGGCGCCGGCGCCCACGGCGAAGGCTGCGGCGCCGGTCTCGAGGACCGCCACCCGCTCCGTCTCGACCACGCCGGTCTCGACCACCTCGACGCTCTCCACGCTTTCCACGGTCTCCGCGGCGGCCAGCCCGCCGACCGCGGCCGTGACGCCGCCGGACTTGGACCCGGACCGTCCGGCCACCGCGCCGACGAAGATCCCGCCGGCGCCCGCCTCCGCGGCGACCGCGGTCGCGGCCACGTCCGCCGAGGGTCGCTTGCGCACGGCGCCGAGCGGGCGGCCGCGGAAGGCGGCCGTCAGCATGTCCGCGTCGGGGCGGGCCGCGGCCTCGCTCAGGCCGGCGATCAGCAGCGCGGCCAGTTCGGCGGACAGTCCGTAGGTGGCGACCAGGTTCAGCTCGGCCCAGCGGCGGCGGCGCAGGATCAGCTCCACCGGCATGCCCTCGGCCACGAGTTCCCCGGCGGCGGCCGCGGCCACGAAGCCGGCGCCGAACTCGGCCTCGATCACCTCGAAGCCGACCAGGGCCACGCAGGCGAGCCAGGCCAGGGCGTACACGTCCGCGGCCACGGTCAGATCCGTCTCGGCCACCGCTTCGACCGCGAGCGCGACGGCCAGGTCGACCACCAGCACGCCGGTCTCGGTCAGCACGATCGAGTAAGGGGACAGATGCGCGTGTACGAGTTCTTCCTCGTGCAGCAGTTCGAGGACCTCGGCCACCTCGGCCAGCACGGACATGATCTCGACCTCGGCCAGCACCCCGCGCAGCAGCACGGCGGCCAGGCTCTCGCCCTCCACCGGCGCGAGCACCGTGTAGCCGATCCGGCGCACGAGGCCGGCTTCGGCCTCCAGCGCGACGGCGTCTTCGATCTCTGCGTCCGCGATCTCCTCGTCGGCGGCGGCGATCACGGCCGCGTCCGTCACGGAGTCCTCGACGACGTCTTCGATCACTGCGTCGTCCGCGAGGGCGAGTTCGACCTCTGTGTCCTGGATCCCGGCGTCGGCCACGGCCAGCTCGCGCCGCGCCCGGGCCAGTTCGACCTCGATCTCGCCGAAGTCGAGCACGATCGGGATGGCCGGGTGGTTCATCCGCCGGATCGCGGCCACCGCCCCGGCCAGCGTGGCGCCGTCGGCGGCCACGTCCCCGGCCGAGGCGGCCTGGAGCCAGACCTCGGTCCCGCGGCTCTCGTCCACCGCCAGCCAGTATTCGAACTCGACCCCGCTGATCGCGTGGTCGAAGATCGCGAACCGGGTCAGCCGCTCGACAACGCGGTATCGCCCGGCGACCAGTGCGCCCGGCTCGAATGCAGATATCCCCACCACAGCGCCGCACTCTACACCAGATCCACGCCCCTTGGCATGGGTCGATCCCGGAACCCGGATGATCCGCAAGCCCTTGTGTCGCAAGGATTTCGATCAGCCGACGAACGGTGCGCGAGCCGGGTGGCGAACCGTGGCGAGGCGTGGGCGTCTGCGCTGCTCGGAGCCGGGACGGCAGAAGGCGGCGGCCGGTCCGGGACCGACCGCCGCCGCCCACCGTCACGCCACCTCGCGTCACGGCGTACCGGATGTACTCGAAACCGTTATGCCAGCGCCTGGATCAGATCGGCGACGAGGTCTTCGACGTCTTCGATGCCGACGGACAGCCGGACCAGATCCGAGGGCACCTCGAGCGGGGATCCGGCCGCGGACGCGTGGGTCATCCGGGCCGGGTGCTCGATCAGCGACTCGACGCCGCCGAGCGACTCGCCGAGGGTGAACAGCCGGACCCGGTCGCACACCTGCACCGCGGCGGCCTCGCCGCCGGCGTGCCGGAACGAGACCATGCCGCCGAAGTCGCGCATCTGCTTGGCCGCGATCTCGTGCCCCGGGTGGTTCACCAGCCCCGGGTAGCGCACCTCGGCCACCGCGGAGTGCTCGGACAGCATCGCCGCGATCCGGGCGGCGTTGGCGCAGTGCCGGTCCATCCGCACCCCGAGGGTCTTGATCCCGCGCAGGGTCAGCCAGGCGTCGAACGGCCCGGCCACCGCGCCCATCGCGTTCTGGTTGAACGCCAGCCGTCCGCCGAGTTCGGCGTCCGCGCAGACCAGCGCGCCGCCGATCACGTCCGAGTGGCCGCCGATGTACTTGGTGGTCGAGTGCACGACCACGTCCGCGCCGAGGGCGAGCGGCTGTTGCAGGTAGGGGGTGGCGAAGGTGTTGTCCACGACGAGCAGCACCCCGGCCGTGTGCGCGATCTCGGCCAGCTGGGCCAGGTCGACGATGCCGAGCAGCGGGTTGGAGGGGGTCTCGACCCAGATCGCCTTGGTCACCCCGGGTCGGATGGCGGCGCGGACGGCGTCCGGGTCGGCCAGGTCGGCCGAGTCCCAGGACACGCCCCAGTCGGCGTAGACCCGGGCGAACAGGCGGTAGGTGCCGCCGTAGGCGTCGTTGGGGATCAGGACGTGGTCGCCCGGCTTGCACACGGTCCGCAGCAGGCAGTCCTCGGCGGCCAGGCCGGAGGCGTAGGCCAGCGCGCGGGTGCCGCCCTCGATCGCCGCGAGGCACTCTTCCAGCGCGGTCCGGGTCGGGTTGGCCGAACGGGAGTACTCGTACCCGTTGCGCAGCCCGCCGACCCCGTCCTGCTTGTAGGTGGAGGTCTGGTAGATCGGGGGGACGACCGCGCCGGTGAGCGGGTCCGGGTCCTGCCCGGCGTGGATGGCCAGGGAGGAGAAGCCCAGTTTCTGGTCAGTCATATGGCCAGATTACGACGGTTCAGCCGCAGTCGCGCCCCTCGGGGCGTTCGTCCTGTTCGGCGCGGCGGCGGTCCTCGCGCCACTCGCGCCACAACTCGACCCGCTGCGCCTGCAGCCGCCGGTGCTCGACCGCCCCGCGCGCCAGGACTGCCGCCCCGAGCACGGCAGCCATCACGACGAGGAGCCACAGCATCAGCCATTCGCCGGGCAGCGCGGACGCGTAGTGGTCGTGCGCGGCGGCGGCCTGGGCCTGCACGGCCTGGGCCACGTGGTCCGCGATCTGTGTTCGGATCATGAGTCCTGGTCCTTCCAGAGTCGGTTCCTCAACCCGAAGATCCCGTTCATATGATCATGCACACGCCAAACCGTGACCCGCATCTTGGAATCGGCCGGACTGCTGAATCGTTGAACATGGCAGAACGAGTTTGTCCCTTCATGACGAGAGGTTGCCGCCATGTTCCGCACGTTGCCCGGCCGAGACCGCCGCCCCTTCACCCTGTCCGGGGTGCACGCCGTCCTGGGCACGTCGATCGGCCCCGCGCCCGAGGGCTACGCCGAGGCCGTGTTCGGCCTGGGCTGCTTCTGGGGCGCCGAGCGCAAGTTCTGGCAGGTCCCGGGCGTGTACTCGACCGCGGTGGGGTACGCCGGCGGCGAGACGCCGAACCCGACCTACGAGGAGACCTGTTCCGGCCGCACCGGCCACGCCGAGGTGGTGCGGGTGGTGTACGACGCGGATGTCGTGTCGTACGGGGAGCTGCTCAAGCTGTTCTGGGAGTCGCACAACCCGACCCAGGGCAACCGGCAGGGCAACGACATCGGGACCCAGTACCGGTCGCTGATCCAGTACTTCACCCCCGAGCAGAAGGCCGCCGCCGAGGCCAGCCGGGACGCATACCAGGCCGAGCTGACCCGGGCCGGGCACCGCAAGATCACCACGGAGATCGAGCCGGCTACGGAGTTCTACTTCGCCGAGGAGTACCACCAGCAGTATCTGTCCGACTCGAAGAACCCGAACGGGTACTGCGGGACCGGCGGGGTGGGCGTCAGCTGCCCGGTGGGGATCGCGACCGCCGACAGCTGAGCGGGGGCTGCGGCAAGTCGGCTGTGGAGCAGAACCCACAGCTGGAGTGTAGATTCCTGATGCGCTGCTGGAGCAGCAGTCTTTGAGGCAGGAAAAAGCCCCGGGCGCTTGAGTCAGAGGCGACACCGGGGCGTGCCTCTAAAAGGTAGCATGCCTGCGTTCGCGTTCGATGCTGTCTGGGACGCTCTTTCCGAGCCGCGGTTGGCTCCGTATCTGAAGATCACGCATTCCCAGGAGCTTGCCCGACCAGGCGATCCGAACCTCCGTGAGCTTGCAGCGCCGCTTTCGCACGCTGCTGGCGGCCCCGGATCTGCTTTCACCCAGAAACAGCGGTATGTCGCACTCCATGCGTTGGAGACGACGACATCGACTGCCGACCTACTCTGATCGCAGGCTTCTTCCTAAGATCCGGCAGTCACGATTCCCGGTCGAAGCCCTGCTCGATGGCGTAGCGGGTGAGCTCGACCCGGTTGTGTAGTTGCAGCTTGCCTAGCGTGTTCTGGACGTGGTTCTGCACGGTCCGATGGGACACGACCAACCGTTCGGCGATCTGCTTGTACGACATGCCCTTGGCTACGAACCGCAGCACCTCGGTCTCCCGGCCGGTCAGGCGCGGGGTGTCGACCGGTGGGGCGGGTACGGCGGCCAGGCGGCGGTATTCGCCGAGGACCAGGCCGGCCAGGCCGACAGTGAACACCGGGTCGCCCGCGGCGGTGCGGGCGACGGCGTCGAGGAGTTCGGCGCGGCCGGCGGATTTCACCACGTAGCCGAGGGCGCCGGCCTTCACCGCGTCGAGCACGTCCTGCTGTTCGCCGCTGGCCGACAGCATCAGCACGCGGACCACGGTGTCGATGGTGATCAGCCTGCGGACGACCTCCACGCCCGGCAGATCCGGCAGCTGGAGGTCGAGCACGACGACGTCGGGCCGGGCCGCCGGAGCGACCCGGATCGCCTGGCCGCCCTCGCCGACCGCCGCCGTGATCTCGTATCCGGCGTCGGCGAGGTCCCGGGCGACCGCGTCCCGCCAGATGGGGTGGTCGTCGACCACCATGACGCGAACGGGCATGCCCGCCACGATATCCCGTTCCGGGCATCCCCTCATCGGCGCCCCGGCAGCGCCCTGGGCACCCAGAACTCCACCTCGGTGCCCTCGCCCGGTCGGCTCTCGATGGTGGTGCTGCCGCCGCAGTCGGCGATCCGGCCGCGGATCGACTGGGCGATGCCGAGCCGGCCCGCCTCCGCGGCCTCGGCCGGGCGCTGCGGCGGGAAGCCGACCCCGTCGTCGCGGACCGTCACCCGGACGCCGTCCGACTCGTCCTCCAGCAGGATCCAGGCCTTGGCGCCGGAGCCGGCGTGTCTGCGCACGTTGTCCAGCGCGGCCCGGACCGCCGCGACCACCTCCGCCGCGATGGCGGACGGCAACTCCACCGCCTGCGCCGGGGTGGCGACCTCGACGGCCGGGGTGGCCAGCGCCTGCAACGGCGCGCACAGGTCGCGGGCCGCGCGGCCGCCGGTGCTCTGCCCGCCGACCAGCAGGCCGCGCAGCGCCACCTCCTGTTCCCCGGCCAGGGCGGCCAGCCGGCCGCCCTCGGCACCGAGTTCGGGGCCCTGCCGTTGCACCAGCGCCAGCACCTGGAGCACGCCGTCGTGGATCGAGCGGGCCAGCCGGTCCCGTTCGCCGGTGGCCGCTTCGAGCCGGATCTGCTCGACCTGCTGACGTTCCGCCCGCCGGGTGGCCAGCACCTGCGCGAAGCCCAGCCCGCCGATGGCGGCGCCGACGGCCAGCAGCAGTTCGGCCGACGTGGTCAGGTGCCAGATCGGGCTGAGGATCGACGACTCGGGCTCGCCGTCGGCGAGATACGTGCCCTGCACGGTCTGCAGCGCGCCGACGGCCAGGGTTCCGGCCAACGGGCCGAGCACGGCCGGCAGCGCGCCACGCTGAGCCAGCGCCGGCGCGGTGGCCCCGACCACTGCGGCGGCCGCGGCGGAGCACAGCACGAGGATCAGCACCGACGGGATCACGATCTGCTGGTCCGCCAGCTTCGCCGGCTCCCCGGTGGTCGCGCGATAGGTGATGAACAGGGAAATCGCGGCGAGGACGGCGAGCATGCCGGCCAGGGCGGTCCGCCGCCGGCTGCCCGCGGCCGCCGCGCCGAGGGCCGCTGCGCCCAGCGCCGCCGCCCAGCGGGCCGGGTCGTCGGCGGCGAGCGCGGTGATCGTGAGCAGGGCCGGCGCCACCACGGCCGTCTGGGCGAGCGCGGCGGTCACCGTTGCGCCCAGCGGCCAGAGTCCGGCCAGGGCTGCGAGCAGGATCACCGCGACCAGGGTGACCGTGCCCAGTAAGGCGGTCTGCTGCCGGGAGAGCGCGAACCAGGTGACGCCGAGCGCGCCGGCCAAGTCCTGGGTGGTGAGCATCGTCAACGGGATCGGCACGGCCGCGGCCAGCGTCCCGGCGATGATCATGCGGATCCGCTGCCCCGACCGTCCGCCGGCCGGGCCCATGGCGGGCAGGTCGCCGTGCCGGAACCGCCACACCGCCGGGGCCAGCGCGGCGAGTCCGAGCGCGAGCAGGGCGACGTGCCAGGCATTCGCGGCCGACCCCGGGAGCTCCCAGGTCCTGCTCCAAGCAATCGCGGAGCCGAGCAGCCGGGAGCCCATGGTCAGCGCCGCGACGGCCGCGCCCCAGCCCGCCGCGGACCGGAACAGACCCTGCGCGCAGGCCAGGACCGCGATGACCGCGAGGTAGTACCCGGCGGGCGGCAGCAGGAACCAGCCCCAGGAGAAGTCGGTATGGACCCAGTCGGCCATGATGCCCGGCACCGCCATCAGTCCGGCCGCCGCAAGCAGGTAGGGCCACCAGCGCAGCAGGCACAGCCCGAGCGCCGTCGCGATGACCGGTGTGACGAGGTACGTCCAGCCCGCAAAGCTGGTCGGGCCGCCGTTGCCGTTGTAGGTGGGCGTGTCGATGAACGGCGGCAGATTGTTGCCGGTCCGCACCGAGGTGGCCACGACCAGGAAGAGGCAGCCGGCCACCGCGGCCAGGACGGTGGGCAGGCGCGCCGCGGCAGACCCGAGGCGGGGAAAGGGAGCGGGAGCGGGCGGCTGCTCGTTCGCTGTGTCCATGCCTGAGATCATGACTGATCCTCGCAGAACGCGTATACCGGGGATGCGAGCGGTGCGTCGGCCGCGTTCTGTTCGATCGCCGCGCTCGGATGCGGCAGGCGGGTCGGCACGCCGTCCGGCCGGTACTCGAAGTGCCACCACTCGTTGTCGTAGACCCGGTACAGGTGATGGCGAGCTCCGTATCGCTCCAGCCACCGGGCGCCCTCGGTCGGCCGCACGTCCAGCGCGGTGCCGGTCACGCGCCGCGACTCGTGCGGCGGCAGTATCCGTTGCAGCGCGAGCTTGATCGAGCCGGTAC
Source organism: Actinocrinis sp. (assembly GCA_035943635.1). Classification (GTDB taxonomy): domain Bacteria; phylum Actinomycetota; class Actinomycetes; order Streptomycetales; family Catenulisporaceae; genus DASZBX01. Next base: position 13,917 of record DASZBX010000111.1, read on the forward strand.
GGTGCACCATCTCGGCGAACAGCCGCGCCTGCACGTGCGCGTCGCGGTAGCCGTCGGTCAGGCCGATCAGCTCGCCGTGCCGCCACAACGCCTCCGTGCGCGCCGCCTCGAACGCGGCCCGGGTCGCCGGGGTCAGGCCGTCCAGGCACTCGGCCGGGAAGCGCGCCGCGAGCGCCCACTGGCAGGCGACGTGCCGGGCCCGGCAGGGCGCGACCGCGAAGGCCAGTGGCAGCAAGGCGATCGAGAGCAGGCGCGTGACGAGCCGGTACAGGCCGTCGCGGCGGCGCGGCGTCCGGTTCGGGCGCAGCTTCGGTACAGGGAGCATGGGAACAAGCTCGCACGAGCGTCCCGCCCCGAGCCTGAGTGCTCATACTCATCTTCGGTGCCGATGGCGCGCCGGAGGGTCAGAACAGGGTCAGCGGTCCGTCCGGGACCGGCTCGGGGAGTTCTTCGAGGTCCGGCAGGCGCAGGCGCACGTCGTCGTGGAATCGGCGGGCGAGGCCGAGCGCGTCGACGTTGTCCGGCGTGTGGATGAACACGGTCGGCGTCCGCCCTTCCCGCAGCCAGTCGACGACCGTGTCGAGCCAGTGCTGCCAGCCTTCGACCGTGTGCTCGGAGTCGTCGCGGCCGATGTAGCGCACGACCGGGTCGGCGGTCAGGCCCTTCGACCGGCGCGGCATCCGTGGCTTCTTGGCCCACGCCTCCCGCTCGGCGTCACTCTTCGGGGGGCTTTCGAACAGCACGGTCGTGTCGAACGTCACCCATTCGGCGCCCACGTCGCCCAGGACGCGTTCGAGCCGCTGCTCCCAGCGGGCGTCCTCGAAGAACGCCCGGTGCCGGACCTCCACCGCGTACCGGTACTCGCGCGGCAGCCGGTGCAGGAACGCCGCGAGCGTCCCGAGCTGGCTCGGCCCGAAGCCCGGCGGCAGCTGCACCCAGAGGGCCTGGGCTCGTTCGCCGAGGGGTTCGATCGCGGCCAGGAACGCGCGGAGCGGTTCGTCGACGTCGACCAGCCCGCGTTCGTGCGTGATCGGCTTCGGCAGCTTGAGCAGGAAGCGGAAGTCGGCGGACGTCTGCCCGGCCCAGGACTTGACCGTGTCGAGCGATGGCGTCGCGTAGAAGGTCGTGTTGCCTTCCACCGCGTTGCACCAGCTCGCGTAGGAGCGGAGGCGGTCCCGTTGCGGTATGTGTTGCGGCAGCTGACGGCCCTGCCAGGCCGTGTGCGTCCACATCGCGCACCCGACATGGAGTTTCATGCCTGCGAGCCTATCGAAGCCTGGTGACTGAAGCAGAATCCACCGACCCGGACAGATTTCTTTACAGCATCTGCATGGCCATGCTGCGGGATACGCACGAACTGAATGCCACCGAAGCGCCCGGGCGAGGGGTAGTCGGCTTGGTCGCCAGCGCTGAGCAGAGGTCCGGCCTACGTGATCTCGCGCTTGTTCTGGCGCGGTCCGCGGCGGACAGCGGCAGGCGCACGTCTTTGGACGAGGTGCTCGGCGTCTACGGTCGCACCCGCGAATCCCTCGCCGCGCTGCCGGATGACGGCGAGTGGGTCGAAGAGCGCCTCGGGCACTGACTGAGCATTCGCGCGCCCCACATGGTCGGAAACCTGTACAGATTTCCGACCCGATTTCCGTTCCCACTTGGTAGAATAGACCCATGCAGCTCACCGAGGTTGTGACGGTAAGTGACGCGAGGGCCAATCTCTCGCGCATTCTGTCGGGTCTGCACGACGCGGGAACGCAGGCCGAGCCGGTCTTCATCGGCGCTCATCGCAAGGCGGAGGGCGTGTTGCTCTCGGTCGAGTCGTATCAGGAACTCGCGGCGTTGCAGGAGCGGGTCCGGCGGGGCGAGGTGGTGGCGTCGGCGTGGGGCAGTCTGGGCGCCGAGGGGCTCAACCCGACCGCGGAGTTCGTGGGCGACGCGGACGAGTTCACGGCCGGGCAGATCGGTGCGGACGACCTGGTCCGTCGGGCCGTCGAGCGTCATCGCCGGTAGGCCGAGAAGTTCGGGGACCTTTGCCAGATCACGTACATAGACCGGGCAGTCCGTCGTGAACGATCCGTACGCGCTGCCCAACGGGGTCATGCGCAACCGCCTCGGCATCGAGGACCAGGCCGCGCTGGATGCGGCAGAGGCTGACATCACCGGCGCCAGGCTCATCGCCCTCGGCCTGATCGCCATCCCCGGCGGCTACGACCTCGCCCACCTGCGCGCGTTCCACCGGTTCATCTTCGGCGACCTCTACGACTGGGCCGGTACGCTGCGGACGGTCGACATCACCAAACACGATCCGTTCTGCCGCCGGATCCACCTCGAAGGCTACGCGGCGCAGATTTTCCACCGGCTCGCCGAGGCGAAGCACCTGCGCGGGCTCGACCGGGCCGATTTCGTCGCGGGCCTGGCTATGGCGTACGCCGACATCAACGCCCTGCATCCCTTCCGGGAGGGCAACGGGCGCACCCAACGCGCGTTCCTGGCGCAGCTCGCGCGGGAAGCCGGATACCCGATCTCCTGGGCCGGGCTCGGCGCGGTGGAAAACGAGGCGGCCAGCATCGCCGGATTCCGCGGAAACCTGGACCCGCTCATCGCGCTGCTCGACCGGCACGTCGCCCAGACGATGTAGCGAGCAACGTCACGCGACGCGCGCCTGGTGGCGATAGCCGCCGGGCGCCAACCCGTACTCGCGCTTGAACGCCTTGGCGAAAGCGAATTCGGACCCGTATCCGGCGTGTGCGGCCACGGTGCTCAACGGCGCGTCGGACTCACGCAGCAGCCGCGCGGCCGTGGTCATCCGCCACCGGGTCAGGTACGCCAGCGGCGGCTCACCGACCAGGGCCGCGAACCGCCGGGCGAAGGCCGCGCGGGACAGTCCGGCCCGCACGGCCAGCAACTCGACGGTCCACCCGGCCGCGGGGTCCTCGTGGATCGCCGCCAGAGCCGGCGCGATGCCCGGGTCGCGCAGCGCCGCCGCCCAGCCGGCCTTCGCGGCTGCGGGCTGGTCGCCGAGCCAGGCGCGCAGGATGTACAGCAGCAGCGAGTCGATCAGCGCGGGCACGATGCCGTCCGAGCCGATCCGCGGATTCTCCAGCTCCGCGCGCAGGAGTTGGACCGCGGCGGTCAGCTCCGGGTGCCGGCCGGGCTCCGGCCGCAGGTGCACGATCTCCGGGAGCTGACTCACCAGCGGGTGCGCCCGGGCCTGGTCCAGGTGGTAGTTGCCGCACAGCAGGCTGGCCGGCGCGCCGGTCCCGCCGACGCGCAGGCAGCCGATCGGCGAGCCGGCCCGGGTCGGCGGGGCCACGACCGCCGCCGCGGGGGTGGCCGGGTCGTCGGCGAGGATGTGGCCGCGGCCGTCCCGCAGGAACACCACGTCCCCGGCGCTCAGCGCGATCGGCCTGAGCTCGGATCCGGCCGCCTCCAACGGGAGCAGCCAGCAGCTTCCGCGCAGCACCACGTGGAATCCGGCCCCCATGACCGGCGGCAGCCGCAGCCCGAACGGAGCGCGCGCCTGCGTGAGCACGGAGGACGGGTGTCCGGTCCGCATCGAACCCAGCGCCTCGGTCAGCACGTCCATCGTTCCCGCTGCTCCCTGTTCGTCACGCCCGTCGCCCGTCACACCCGCGATGCCCGTCCCGCCCGCGCCCCGCTGCCCGCGGCCGGCTCAGACCGTCAGCACTATCTTCCCCTGGACCTGCCCGCCGTCCAGCAGTTCGTGCGCCTTCGCCACCTCGGCCAGCGGGAAGGTCTCGGCCACGTACGGCCGCAGCCGGCCCGCCCCGGCCAGGTCGGCGATCTCCTTCAGGGCCGGGCCGTCCGGCTCGACCCCGATCCCCACGAACCGGAACCCGGCCGCCCGGACCCGGGCCGCCAGGGCCTCGTCCCGGTGCTCCAGGATGGTCACCACGGTACCGCCGGGCCGCAGCACGGCGAGCGAGCGCTCGGTCTGCTGGGTCGAGTCCAGGACCACGTCCACGCCCCGCACCGCCTCGGTGAAGTCGGTGGTCTGGTAGTCGATCAGCCGGTCGGCGCCGAGCCCGCGCACGAACTCGTGCTTGCCCGCGCTGGCCAGCGCGATCACCTCGGCCCCGCGGACCTTCGCGAGCTGCACGGCCAGGTGCCCGACCCCGCCGGCCGCCCGCTGGATCAGCACCGTGTGCCCTGGGCCGACCCCCGCGCGGTCCAGGGCCTGCCACGCGGTGAGCGCGGCCAGCGGCAGCGCGGCGGCGTGCACGTGGTCGATCCCGGCGGGCTTGCGCACGATCTGATCGGCCGGGGCGACCACGTACTCGGCGTAACCCGCGGCCTGGGCCGGGAAGAACGGCAGGCCGAACACCTCGTCGCCGACCGCGAACCCGGTCTCCGGGCCGGCCTGCTCGACCACGCCCGACACGTCCCAGCCGAGCGCGAACGGCGGCTCGCCGAGCAGCGGGAAGTCCCCGGACCGGACCGCCGACTCGACCGGGTTCAGCCCGCTGGCCCGGACCCGGACCAGCACCTCGCCGGTCGTCGGCCGGGGGGTCTCGGCCTGCACCACTTCGAGGACCTCCGGACCGCCGAACCGGGTCTGGATCACTGCACGCATGGGATTCTCCCTGATAGCCGATCTGCTGGACGTGTTCCACAGTAGGTCGGCCGAACGAGACGCAGAATGGTCAAAACTCTTCGTTCCATGTCCCGGCGTCTCCTTCGCCCCGGCCGGGCCGGCTCCCGCGCCGAACCGGCGAAAGCGCCGGAAAACAGCTCCCGGGACAACGCGTCCAAGTAAGCTCATGGCCATGCAGGCGAATATTAAAGGTACGACGCTCCCGGTCCTGGAGATCTCCCTGAACCCGGGCGAGGCAGTGATCTCGACGCACGGCGAGCTGTCCTGGATGTCCCCGAACATCCAGCTGTCCCAGACCACCGGCAGCGGCGGCTTCGGCGGCGGCGGTTTCCTGGCCGGGATGAAGCGGGCGCTGAGCGGCGGCAGCTTCTTCCAGACCCTGTACCAGTGCCAGGGCGGCGCCGGGATGATCGCCTTCGCGTCCAAGGTGCCCGGCCAGATCCTGCCGATCGAGGTCGGCCCGGGCGGGCCGATGATGGTGCACCGGCACGGTTTCCTGTGCGGCACGCCCGGCATCACGGCGACGGCCTCGGCCCCCCAGGGCATAAGGGCCGGACTGTTCGGCGGCGAGGGCTTCCTGCTGCAGCGGATCGAGGGCCAGGGCACCGCCTGGATCGAGCTGTCCGGCGAGGTGACCAAGTACACCCTGGACCCCGGCCAGACCCTGCTGGTCCACCCGGGCCACGTCGGCCTGTTCCAGGGCTCGGTCAGCTTCCAGATCACCCGGCTGCAGGGCGTGCGCAACATCGCGTTCGGCGACGACGGCTTCCACCTGGTCGCGCTCACCGGCCCGGGCGAGATCTGGCTGCAGTCGATGCCGCTGCCGCTGCTGGCGCACGCCATCGCGCCCTACCTGCCGCCGCCCCCGCAGCGCTGAGGCCCGGCCCGCGCGCAGCACGTCAGATCACGCCACGCATACCCGCCGTCGACCACCAGCCGGCGCCTGTCGGAGACCCCATCGGCCTCCGGCGGGCGCCGGCTCTCTGCTTGTCTGCTTACTGGCGCACGCCCGCTTCGCTCGCCAGGAACGCCAGCAGGTCCTGCCGGGAGACGACCGTGCGCGGCTTGCCCTCGATCAGCACGACCGCGGCGTCGGCCTTCTCCAGCACCGCCATCAGCGCACTGAGCGGCTCGCCCGAGCCGACCTGCGGCAACGACGGCGACTTGTGCTGCTCCAGCAGGTCCGTCAGCTGCGCCTTCTGGGTGAACAGCGCGTCGAGCAGGTCGCGCTCCACGATCGACCCGACGATCTCGGCCGCCATCACCGGCGGCTCCTCCTTGACCAGCGGCATCTGGCTGACCCCGTACTCGCGCAGGGTCGAGATGGCCTGGCCGACCGTCTCGTGCGGGTGCATGTGGACCAGGTCGGGCAGCTGCTCGCCCTTGTACGCCACCACCTGCAGGACGGTCGACTCCTGGCTGCTGGGCGTGAGGAAGCCGTAGTCGGCCATCCAGTCGTCGTTGAAGATCTTCGACAGGTAGCCGCGGCCGGAGTCCGGCAGCAGCACGACGACCACGTCGTCCGCGGTCAGGCCGCGCGCGTACTGCAGCGCCGCGACCACGGCCATCCCGCAGGAGCCGCCGACCAGCAGACCCTCCTCGCGGGCCAGCCGCCGGGTCATGATGAACGAGTCCTTGTCGGAGACCCCGATCACCGCGTCGGCGACGGTCCGGTCGTAGCACTCCGGCCAGAAGTCCTCGCCGACCCCCTCGACCAGGTAGGGCCGCCCGGTGCCGCCGGAGTAGACCGAGCCCTCCGGGTCGGCGCCGACCACCTTGACCGCGCCGCCGGAGACCTCCTTGAGGTACCGGCCGGTGCCGCTGATCGTCCCGCCGGTGCCGACCCCGGCGACGAACGCGGTGATCCGCCCGTCGGTCTGCTCCCACAATTCCGGCCCGGTGGAGTGGTAGTGCGACAGCGGGTTGTTCGGGTTCGAGTACTGGTCCGGCTTCCACGCGTCCGGGATCTCCCGGACCAGCCGGTCCGAGACGTTGTAGTACGAATCAGGGTGCTCGGGGGCGACCGCGGTCGGGCAGACCACCACCTCGGCGCCGTAGGCCCGCAGCACGTTGATCTTGTCCTGGGAGACCTTGTCCGGGCAGACGAACACGCACTTGTAGCCCTTGCGCTGCGCCACCATGGCCAGCCCGACCCCGGTGTTCCCGCTGGTCGGCTCGACGATCGTGCCGCCCGGGCGCAGCAGCCCGGAGGCCTCGGCCGCCTCGATCATCCGCAGCGCGATCCGGTCCTTGACCGATCCGCCGGGATTGACGTACTCCACCTTGGCCAGCACGGTCGCCTCGATGCCCTTGGCAACCGAGTTCAGCTTGACCAGCGGGGTGTTGCCGACCAGGTCGATGACCGATTCGACGTAGCGCATCTGGCACTGCCTTTCTGGGACTCGCCGACGTGAGCGACGTGAGCGACGTGGGGATCGCACCATCCTAGGGGGCGCCGGTCCGCTGCCGTCTCATCTGGTGGTCATCCGGGCCCGCGCCGCGGCCCCCAGCCGCGCCCTGGTCCTACCCCCAGGGCGAAGGCAAAGTCATAGCGATCATGTGTGGGATGCGGCGAGTATCGGCAGAATCCTGGTTCGGTTGGCGGCGATGCGTTCGGTCGCCCGCTTGATTTCGGTGACTCCTGCGAGTCGGAGCAGGCTGATGGCCA
>DASZBX010000112.1:0-20584 GCA_035943635.1 Actinocrinis sp.
GCCGCCCGCGAACTCCTCGAGTCAGAACTCGAACGCCAGTAGAACCCGAACCCACAACCCCACCTCCGAACACACAAGCCAACCAACCCGGGAGTTCCCTTTGACGACCCTTCGAATATCCCGAACTCGCGGACAAATCGCGGACCCTGGATGGGAGCGACCTGAGACCTACGCGGCGCTCGACCGGCTCGAGAACGAGATCGCCCGGCCCGCCGGAATCCCGATCGTGCGACTGTCCGCCGGAAACATCCGCAACGATCTTCTGGACCCCGCTTCTCGATTCTCCACGATGCCGCTCTTCGTGAAGAACAAGAACGGCACCAGGGGGATGCTCCGCAGGCAATGTACCTCTACGTACAAGGTGAAAATCCTGCTGGCCGAGGCCCGGCGCCAGCTCGGCGCCGAGGCCCTGCCCGACGGACGGGTCGGGCGCACCAAGCGGGGTCGCTTCCTCGACCAGTGGGTCGGGATCAGCTGCGACGAATTCGCTCGTGCGAAGGACTCCGGCGTCTCGTACGCCCGCAACGTCTTCCCTCTCCTGGACCTCGGCCTGACCAGAACCGATTGCGAAGCCTACTTGGCCAAGCACGGGTTCCAGGCCGTGAGCCGCTCGGCGTGCGTCGGGTGCCCATTCACCAGTGACAAGCAGTGGAGAACGCTCAGGGATCACCACCCCGAGCAGTGGGCCGAGGCCGTCGCCTTCGACAAGGCCATCCGCGCCGGTTCCGCGCGCGCCACGGCCAACGGAGTTCCGCTGCGCGGGACCGCGTTCCTGCATCCCTCGCTCCAACCGCTGGACGAGGCTCCGATCGACCCGCCCAGCAGCGGCCGGATCCGCCGGCACCTGCGCCTGCTGCCCGCCCACCAGGAGTGGCAGGGCGAGCCCGACGGGTGCGGGCCGTGGGCCTGCCGCTCCGGAGCCCCCACCACCACCCCCGCCCCGGCCGCGATCAAGCCGGGCAGGGCGGCATGAACGCCACCGTGCACAGCGGCGCGCGCAGGGCGATCGCCGAGAACCGGCAGAAGCTGACCATCCGCCCCCTCGCCTTCCGTGAGGCGTGCACCCTCGTCGACACCCTGCACCGTCACCACACCAGACCCGCCGGACACAAGTTCTCTCTGGCCGTGACCACCCCCGACGGCCAGGTCGTGGGCGCGGCGATCGTCGGGAGGCCCTCGGCCCGCCACCTCGACGACGGCTGGAGCCTGGAAGTAACCCGGCTGGTGACCGACCAGACGCACAACGCCTGCTCCGCCTTGCTGGGTGCGGCCTGGCGGGCGGCCAAAGCCCTCGGCTACCGGCGGCTGATCACCTACACCCAGGCCGCCGAGAGCGGGGCGAGCCTGCGCGGCGCCGGCTGGCACAAGATCCGCGACCTGCCCCCGCGCCCCGGATGGAACGCCCCCGGCCGACCACGCCCCGACACAGGCACCGGCCACACCGCCCGGATCCTGTGGCAGGCCACCGCGCCGTCCATACCACTGGACCCCACCCATTGCTCGGTGCGGCTAACCGCCTCCGCGAACAGCGCCGGTCCCGGCCACGGCCGCAACGGCGCGTAACCCGCCACAACACGCCTTGCCTCCGTGAACTCCCGCAGGGCTCGCAGCGCCCTGTGTCGGACCGAGCCACCACGGCGCACCTGGCGCCGTCGCCACAGGCTTCGGTGCACGGCGCGACCCCACGGCGGCCGACGTGCCGACATCGCCCCGCCCCCTTCCCCAGACAGGACTCCCATGACCGCCGAGAAGGATCCGTACCTGCTCGCCTTGGCCGCCCGCCATGACCTCACGTCCGAGCCCGGGCGCAGCCTGGACCCGCACCTGGCAGGCCGCGCCCTGTAGGCCGAACTGATCGAGATCAGGGATGGGGCCAAGGCGCTGGCGCAGTGGCCGGCCGCAGTCCGGGACAGGATTGCCGGCCAACTCCCGGCCCCGGCCGACAGCGCGAAGCGGGCGCAGCACCGCACCGGCACCGCTCGCCCGACCAGGGGTCCGACTAGCCGATGCACTCCCCGCCATCGCCGCTAGCCCGGCTAGCCCGGCCACGCCGCAGCACGAACTCGCCCACAGCCGCGTCGCTCCCGGCCCGAAGAGAACCGACTTCGCCGCGACTACTCCGGCCACGCACGGCGCCCCGACCGTCCGGGCGAGCCACCACTCGCCCGGACAGTCGGCTCCCTCCCGCCCAGTCCCCGCACCCTTCTGACAAGGTACATCGTGATAGACCCCGACAGCCGCCGGCCCGGCGTCACACCACGGCGAGACAGCGCGCAGCACCTGGGCGCCGGCGCCTCCGGCGCCGGCTTGCCCCACCCGCTGACCGCCGTGATCGCCACCACCACCCACGAGGCAGAGCAGGGGAAAGGAAGCGAGCCGGCCAGCGCAGACGGCGGGGCGTTCTTCCCGCTCCTGCCCGCGGGAATCCGCCAGGTGCTCTACACCCCCGAGCAAGCCGGCGTGCTGCTGGCGGTGCACCCGTCCTGGCTGCGGCGGCACGCCGCCGACGGCACGCTCCCGCACACCCGACTCGGCAAACACCTGCGCTTCTCCGACGCCGACCTAAGCGCGATCGCCGCCGCCGGCGCCCGCGGGCCGCGTCCTCCACCGATCCCCCCGCCCACACCATCACGCCACTGACAGCAACGACTTGACCTAGTGCGGCGCAGCGAGCGTGGATGGACCCCGCCCGCCGCCCGCCGTCCGGCGGGAGCCGGAAGCGTAAGCGTTCACCGCCAGAACCACCCTGACAAGGAGACCCATGGCCTGGGTAGAAACCAAAGGCACCGGATTCCGCGTGCGCCACCGCCACCCCGACGGCACCGTCGAGACCCTCGCCCGGTATGGGAACAAGCCCGAAGCCCGCCGCCACGCCCAACGTTTCAACGCCGGTGCGCCCGAGCAGGCCCCCGTCCCCGCACACCCTCACCCCGTACCCCCTGCCCCCGCCGCCCCGGTCCCCGTCCTCGCCGCCAGTGCCCCGGGACTTGCCCCGGTGGATACCGACATACCGGTATCCACCCCGACGTTCTCAGCCGTGATCCCGCCACCGCGGCGCCCTGCGCCCCGCACGTTCCCCATCAGTCCGCCGCCAAGTGGCTCCGTTGCCCCGACGGCGCCGACAACCATCACCCTCGCCCAGTGGGTCGAGATCTGGATCGAGTCCCACCAGATCGGGCCTCTGACCGCCGCGAAATACGAATCCCACCTGCGCATCCACATCCTGCCCCGCTTCGGCGCCACACCGCTCGACCAGATCACCCGGATTGAGGTCAAGACCTGGGGCAAGCAGATGTGCGAACGCATGGCCACCGCCAGCGCCCACTCCATCCTGACCCTGCTCTCCACCGTCATGGGCGAAGCCGCGGACAACCGGCTGATCACGCACAACCCGTGCCAGGGACTGCGCCTGGCCCACGGCAAACGCGAGGAGAAAGTGATCGCCACCCCTGTCCAGGTCCTGCAACTCGCCGAGCGCATGGACCCCGCTGGCGCCACCATGGTGATCACCGCCGCGTACACCGGGATGCGCTGGGGCGAACTGTCCGGGCTGGCCTGGGACAACGTCAAACTCGACCAAGAGATCCCCGCGATCGTCATCGACCCCCTGGAAGGAGCGCTGCACGAACTCGGCGGCAAACTCTGGCTGGACGCACCCAAGACCGAGAACTCCGTACGCACCATCGCCCTACCCCCCTTCCTGGTCGCCATGCTCACCGCCGCCCGCACCGCCGCCCGCTACGACATGGTCTTCACCGGCACCCGCGGCGCCCTGCTGCGCCGCTCTAACTTCCGCCAACGCGTCTGGGACCCCGCTGCCAACGGCGTCCCGGAGCACCTCACCCCCGCACGGCGCGCCCCGATCACCCCGGGCATGACCTTCCACGGCCTGCGCCACTCCCACAAAACCTGGATGAAAGAAGACGGTATCGACGGCTTCGTCCAAGACAAAAGACTCGGCCACGCGACCCCCAGCATCGGCGACCGCTACTCCCACATCACCCCCACCATGACCAGCAACCTGGTCGACCGCCTCGAAGCGCGCTACCAGCAATCCCTGCATGACTTCGCCGCACTGCCCAAAACACCCCCCGGCCACAGCGCCTAACCACCCCACCTCCGGGCCCCGCCGGTCACAACGACTCCATCGGAGACCAAGGCGGGCGTGGCCCGTGTGCGGCAGCATTCACCGTCGGTGCCCCCGACGGTGAATGCTGCCGCACACGGCCGTCACGAAGCGCACTGCTGCCTATACTCGGTGCCAAGAATGATGGTTGGCCGGGCAGGAGGGCGACTGTGAAGCGGGAACGCGCGATCGACTTGCTGACCACCGTGCTCACCTCGGCCACCGAGGCCGACGGGCAACCGCTGTCGATGCTCGACGAAATCCACGTATTCGGCAGTTTCGCCCGAGGAGCCGTGCAACCGCACGACGTCGACGTGGCCGTCGAACTCACGCCCGATGAGGACTTCATCAGCGACCTGGCGTGGTCACTGAGCAGCGGCCGGGACCCCTTCACCCCGGTCCGCCACGCCCTGATCGGGCGCAGTCGCGGGATCCAGTTCCGCTTCCACGAACTGACGATGCTGCGCGAGGGCGGTATCGCCACGACGCTGCTCTGGCGCCGCGGCGACGACCTCGACACAGCCCTGGGCCGTCTCGACGCGATCAAGCCGGACCCGGACGCCGGACGCGCAGCGCGCGACGGTATGCTCCCGGCGTTCGAGGGCATCGACAGGCACGTGCCGCGTCCCGTACGAGAAATGCTCTCCGCCTGGAGCGGGGCGGGCGCGGCCCGCGTCACGCAGATCGACCTGCCCATCGCCGAACCGGATGACGCGCGGGCACGGCGGGTGATCGAGCGGCGCTGGGGCGAGAGCAGTGTCCTGCGGCGAGCCGCCTACGCCGCGCTCGCTCACCTCGAGAAGCACGGGATCGACGCTGGCTCAGTGCACCTGCACGGGCAGGATATGGTCAAAGACAGCGACACGTCCTGCTTCGTCGGCTTCCAGTGGCGCTATGCCGACACCATCCACCAGTGCCTGACCCACTGGGGCGGCGTCCAATGGCTCGAGGTGCCCCACCCCGCCCGCGCCGGCGCGATCACCGCCGTCCTCATCGAGACCGCCGACCGCGACGCCCTGACCGCCCAGCAGCCCAGGTGGTAAGACCGACGGCGTATCCTGACTCACGGCGTTGAACCGTATTTTCACACACCCTTGCTTTCGGATCGCATCATCACTCAGCGTGTGAGAGAGCTACTTGAGGTTGTTGGGTGTCCGCGCGGGTCGGCTTTCGCTGCCCGCGATCAGCACAGCAGCCTGTGACCGCCGCGGGTGGCCGGGGATCACTCGGGACGGTGGATTGCGGCCCTGGGTGAGTGCCTTCGGCGCAGTGCGGTCGTTGGCCCGGTGTCAGCGGTCGGGCGGGAAGGCGGTCGGAATCGGTGTTCGATGTGGTGCGTACGCGGTTCGCGACGCGTTTGCAGGCCCGGTGGTCGATCGTGTTCGACGAGCTTGGCGTGCCGTGGGTCTACAAGCCGCAGACGTTCACCACGAGCGGCGGCCTGCGGTTCCAGCCGGCGTTCTGGCTGCCGAGGGAGCGGTACTGGTTCGACCCGGTGGGGCCGGGCGTCCAGCGACCCGCATGGTGGGAGCCGTTCGCCTCCGCTGCCTGCGCGATGTGTGATGACCACGTGGGCGAGGAGACCTCCAGGAAGGGCGAGGATCCGTCCCGGGAGTGGCCGCGTATCGAGGTCGAGGACCGCTGGAAGGCGTCCCTGGTGTGCCTGCACCAAGGCCTGATGCCCGACGGCGAGATCGGGCCGTACTGGTCCGACTGCGCTTGGCAGAACGCTGAGGACGGGATGGATGTCGGGCACGACGGCTGCTACCAGTGGGTGCTGTGCCGGGACTGCGGCCTGTTCGGGTGCGAGTTCATGGGCCGGGCCGAACGCCTGTCCTGCCGGTGCCAGGACCCCGACGGCAAGGACTACAACTGTGGCGACCCGCGGCTATTGGCGGCCTACAAAGCTGCCCGGTGGGCCGATCTGGGTGTGGACGACGGCCCGGATGTCCAGCGCGCGACTGCGGCGCCCGCGGTCGCGCGGTGGGGCGCGCAGGCGATGAGCGCCCTCAGCCGCGCGCGCTTGGAGGCGCAGTACCGGCCGGTGGAACGTGCCGTCCTGCGCTGGCGCCCCGGGGCGCCGGGCGCGGCGGGCCGGTGCAATGGCTGGTGCCGGTCTTTGGCCGAGGTGTGGCGATTGGACTGTCCGCGTGCGCCGCTGGACATGGAGGGCGCCGAGTGGGCGTGCAGCCGGTGTGACGGGTTTGTGTGCGCGACCTGCGCGGCCGGCCCGGCGTTCGAGGAGGGCGGGGAGTGCGAGGTGTGCGCGCCATTGCCGTGCCTGACGCGCGGGCAGGCCGGTGGTGAGCTCAACCAGCGGGCGCTGGTGTTGGCCAAGGGCGGCGGCGTGCCGATCGCCCGCGTGCACGCCCGGATCAACCGGGAGATGCGTGTACGCTTCCGCGGCGAGGCGGACCTGGGGGTGCTGGCCATCGGTCTGAACGCCACACACCTGTGGCTGGAGGACCTCGCCTTGATGGATCTGTCCGACCGGGCTGCCCTGCCGACCGCGCAGCAACTCGCGGTGATGACCGCGCCGCAGCTGCGTACGGTGATGAACCAGTTGGTCAACCGTGTCGCGGGAGCCCTCGGCTATGCGATCGCCTTAATCCACTACCGGGTGAACACGGTGATGAGGATCGCGTACCGCGCGCAGGCGACGGCCGAGGACCTACGTGTGGGTCTTCGCCACCTGTTGTGGTGGCTGGAGACCCCAGAGGCATTCGACGATCCTGCAGGCCATCCGCTGCCGAGCTGATCCCCGCCCAACGGATCGCACAGGCCAGCACGCCCCCGGCGGGCTAGCCCCTTGCGCCGCACGATGTTGGGTCCGTGCGGGACGCGCACCCTGGTAGCGTGCCGCACGCGCCGTGCGGGCGCGTATCACGGCGGAGGCTTGTCCATGGACACCGCCATCGTACGCAGCCACCACACGGCGGCTCAGGAGTTTTCCCGCAGCCGCGTGACAAGCTTCGAAAAACGCGCGTGTTCTGACCCTTGGGCCCGAAGCCGGGGCTGATCCCGAGGGGACCGGGGTACAGTTGACGCTCCATCAGGTAGCGCATCGCTCGGACAACCCCCGTTCGCGAGGCCATGAGAGGCTGTCCGGCGGAGGCGCAGGTGGCAAGTGAGCAACCCGATCAAGGGCCGCAGATACGCAGATACTTGGCGGGCCGAGGCGGCCGATGCCGGTGCAGTCCCCATCCCCGGCCGAGCCCGCGCGCAGGCCTGGCCGGTGGCGAAGTCGCCGCTCGCTCGCTGTGGCCGGGGTCGTCGTGCTCGCACTCGTCGGCGGGCTGCTGAGCTGGTCGTTGCAGTCCGACCAAGCTCCGCAGAAGGATGCGGCGCCGTTCTACGACGCGGCGATCAACCTGGCGACTGCGCCGATGATCCACTACCTCGGCTCGTCGGCCGCGTCGGACTCGAACTGGGACATGTGGGTTACCAGCGGCGGGGAGCAGTCCGGCACGTTCACCGCCGCCGGCCAGCGATACGGCGTGCTGACGGTCGGCGGCGTGACGTACGTGAAGCCGCCGCAGTCCGACCTGGAGCTGCTGGACACCAGTATACCGGTCTCCGAGCTGCAGGGACGCTGGCTGGCGGGTGACTCGGAGGTCACTGGCCTGCTTTCGAGCAGCCTCCTGACGCCCGAGGTCCTGGCCACCGAGCTCTTCTCCGGTTTCGGGCACGGCGCGACCTTCCCGGCGGTCGGTGCACCCGCGGTCCAGATCGACGGACGGCAGGCGCTCAAGGCCGTCCTGCCCGACGGCGTCGTCTACATCACGGCCAGCGCACCGTACCAGGTCCTGCACGTGGACCCGCCGCCTCAATCCGGCTCCACGTCCACCAGCGTCTTCGACGGCGCGGTGGATGCGGCGTACGGCGCCGACGCGGCCAGTGCGTCGGCTCTCGGCCAGGCCAGCCTCGAACCGGCGTCCCAGGCCGCGATCGACCAGACGTACGGCAGCCTGATCACCCAGACGAAGACGCTGAACAACGCCCCTGACATCGGCGTCCACACCGATTACACCGAGACCGGCGATCTGAACTGCTCGGACGCTGACTGCACGGTTGAGGCGACGGTCACCACGTCGACCACCAGCACCCAGCTGGCGGCGCTGTCCGGAGGCGTGAGCGCGGTGATGACGGCGACCGTCACCGTGGACGGCGAGCCCGGCGGCGGATGCACCCAGACCCAGACCCTGCCGATCAACGGAACCAGCACGATGACGTGCGACGACCCTGGCGTCGCGGGCCCCGTCGCGCAGGTCAAGGCCCAGGAGCAGGAAGAGGCCGACGCCGCAGAGCAGGACCTGAGCTACACCATCAATTTCCTTGCCGACGTCGGAATCGAGGCCATGGCCGAGGTGGAGGCGCAGGTCACCGAGCAGGTCGGAGCCGAGCAGGCCGAGCAGAACGCCGCCGACCAGCAAGCGCATCAGGGCGACACCTCGTGCTCGACGAACAGCTTCGTCGCCGGAACCAGGGTTCTCATGGCCGATGGGAGCACCGACTCGATCCAGGACGTCAAGGTCGGGGACCAGGTCGACAACAGTGATCCGTACAGCCCCCTCGTGCAACAGCACACGGTGACCGCCAGGCATGTCACCGAGACCGACCACGACTTCGTCCACCTGTCCGTCACGGCGCCGAACGGCCAGGGCGGGACGGTCAGCGTCACCGCCAACCACCTGTTCTACGACATGACCACGGGCGCCTGGACCGAGGCGAACGACCTTGCGGCCGGCGACCGCCTCCAGACGCCGGGGGAGGTGCGGCCGCCGTCGAGTCGGTGCGTCCTTACACTGCTGCGACCACGACCTACAACCTCACGGTCGACACCGTCCACACCTATTTCGTGGTGGCGGGCTCCACGCCGGTGCTGGTCCACAACTGCCCCGCCGAATCTCCCGGCGCGACACCGGCCCCGACAACGAAAACGCTCAGCGCGGCCGCGAAACTCGGCAGGGAGAAGGAGGAATACGTCGCCAAACTCACCGGCGGCACTGCCCTGACGGATGAGAACGGCACGGGAATGCTCGTGATCCGGCCGGGCGTCGGCAAGACCGACGTAGACGTCATCGGTCCGAACGGCGAATACATCGCCGTCGGCGGAGCAAGCAAGGCAAACGACCCGAGCGACTTCGGCAACCGGCTGGGAATCCTCAAGTGGGCCGCCGACCAGGCAGGGGTTCCCGCGCAGTACTATCTCGCAGCAGGAACGCCCCAATCCGCCATCAACCTGGCCAAAAAAAATTGGGCGCGAGCAACGTCTTCACGTTCGACATGGGATGAGTCAAGTGGCAGACCGGTTTTTCCGATGGTATCGCTCACGCTCCACGCGCGAGGACTTCCTCCAGCAGGCAGACTTTCTTGCTCAGCGGGGAATCTTCCTAGAACATCCGACCTTCAAAACGGGCGTGGTCCTGAACATCGACGGCGATGACGTACGACTGACGCCCGTGGAGATCGCCCGTCTGATCGACTTGAAGCTCGCCGCCGTGAACGTCAAGTTCTGGTTCTCCGCGGATGCCGACTTAAGCTGCAAGTTCTCATGGATCCCTCTCGGCATGGAGGTCCAGATGTATCACCTGGAGAACCTGACGTCGGCACACGCGGTGACTACGCAGTCCGCGCTGACCGAATACCGCCGCGAGGAAGGCCCCACGACGTTCGGTTACGTACTCGATCGAGACGGCCGAAGCGCGGAGTTCGATTGGGACCTGTTTTATGACGGCTTGTCACTAGGGGCCGTGCCCGCTGTGGAGGTGTGGCCCGACGTCCTGGCGATCAGAGGAACTGTCGAGCAGATCCGTCAGACACTCGATATCCCCGCATCGGTTCGTGTCGCCACAGCCTGCGACGCCACGGGGGCAGCGCTCGTTGAAATCACGCGACTGTAGGCCCTCCTCCAGCCGGCAAGGATCAGGCAGGCCCACGCTCTGATGTATGCCGGCGCTGACCTGGCGCGTCACTCTTCGCCGCTACTGCCGGGCGTGCGCCGCATGGGCTCGCTCAGCGAGCCGGAACGTGCGCATCGTGCCTCGAGATCGAGAGTTGCGTTCTTTCTCCGCATTTCTGGTAGCAATGTCACGGACATTTGCTGGTGATCGTGGGGCTTAAATCTTGTGATGCTCCAGGTCTTGCGCCGTGCTGCGATCGGAGGGGTGTTTCGAAAATACAACGCTAACGGGTAGAAAGTCGACGAGGCGGACCGCCTGAAGACCGCCGGCCTGGAACAACTGCCCGACTACCACGACCGCACCGGCATAGGGCTGATCCTGATCGGCGTGCCGGGGATAGAGAAACGGCTGGCCAGATACCCGCAGCTCTACCTGTTGACCGAACTAGCGGCGCAGACTTCCCATTTCACGGGACACTATCTGGTTGCCAGGGCTACGGTCACAGGCTATGACCACACAGGGCGATTCGGAGCGGGACCTGGCGAAGATGGCGTTCGCGTCAGTCGGCAGCCTTCGGGCGACCGACGATCAGTGGGAGCCTTATCGCCTGCTTGACCTCGATGGCGAGGTCGTCCGATCGGCGGCGGAACTGCTCGACTTCGTGTTCCAGCACGGCTTCGGCGACCGGCGCAAGCGCAACAATCTGGGCTTTTACCAGTCGCTGCACACCCTTGGGGTGTTCCCCGACGACACCCCGGCTGGCCGTTCTGGAAGGACCTGGAACTCCACCATCCCGGCATCGACAGCCTGCGCCTGACCCCATCGATCGCCACGGCGTGGAAGCAGCGGATCGGGACCGTCACCACCAAGCGCGGAACCAGGCCCCCCGCTGACGCCCTGAACTGTATGAGCGTCGTGCGCGCCTTCTATCTGGACATCGCCTGCTGGGCCAGCGACGCCTCGGGCAACCCCGCTCCCGACCTGGACGGCAAAGCCCTGCGACGCGGAGCGAACAATGCGGCCGACCGGTCATCCCCGCCCGCACGGTCAGTGCGCGGAACCGGCCCCAGCAGTGCGCAGACCGTCTCCCGCGTGATCACCAGCCGGTCCAACTCCGCCTGCACGCCCGCGCCCTGCCCGTTCAGTACCTCCAACCGGCCCCGCACCTCGGCTTCACGCGCTTCTGGCGCCTCCAGCAGCGACGGCATGCCTCGCGGCTCAGAACCCGCACACTCAGGCGGGCCACCTGATCAGTACCCTAGACCCATACGCAAACGTCAAAACGCTGCTTATCCCACGAATCACCCAGACGATACAACCCGCGAAGAGCCGCACCCGTCAAGCTTAGTGGTCGGGGCTGTAAGTCCTTCGGGGGTTGATCAGGCGGCTTGGGCGAGGGAGGATTTTGGGTGTCGGTGGGAGTGTTCTTCTTGCTCTCGCCGGTCGAGTCGGGCCAGTAGATCGTCCAGGTCGGTGGTGGTGAACTTCCACTGGAACGGCTGTGCCGTGGCGTTGTAGCGGTCTTCGAATGCTCGGAGCCGGTCCCGGATCTGGTCCAGGTTCGTGAAGTCGTTGGGTGCCACGACTTTGCGCTGGACGACGGAGAAATAGATCTCGATCTGGTTGAGCCAGGAGGCGTGGACCGGGGTGTGGACCAGGACGGCGTTGGGCCATTGCTTGGCCATCCGGTCGACGGATGCCTTGCCGCGGTGGGAGGAGCCGTTGTCGACGACCCAGAACACGCGTTTCGCGCCGGCGTAGGGCTCGTGGGCCATGACCTGGTTGACCAGGGCGTGGAACGGTGCGATGCCGGTGGTCGGTTCGCAGCGGCCGAAGACCTTTCCGCGGTGTACGTGCCAGGCGGCCAGGTAGGCGGTGGCCCCGGCGCGGTCGTACTCGTGGTTGATGCGCATGGCCCGGGCCTGGCCGGGGGCCAGGGTGGGGTGGCAGCGGCAGCGGGCCTGGATCGAGGTCTTCTCGTCGGCGGACAGGACGTACTCGTCCTCGCCCAGCGCCGTGCCGTCGAACACTCGGCCGTACAGGTCCAGCACCCGGGCTCCTGTGGTGGCGAAGTGCGGGTCCCGGATGAAGATCCAGGATTGGTGCTGCCAGGGTTTGAGGGCGTCCTGGGCCGGCCGGCGGCGCACCGTGGAGGCCGAGA
Source organism: Actinocrinis sp. (assembly GCA_035943635.1). Taxonomy (GTDB): domain Bacteria; phylum Actinomycetota; class Actinomycetes; order Streptomycetales; family Catenulisporaceae; genus DASZBX01. The sequence continues at coordinate 12,191 of DASZBX010000112.1, forward strand.
CGGACTCCACCATGCCGTCGGCGGCGGCCTGCCGGGCCAGTTCCGGACACGACCAGCGGGCTAGCGGTACTCCGGCGTCGGCCGGGAGTTGGCAGGCCAGGGCTTTGACCTCGGCGATCTGGACCGGGGTGAAACTGCGCGGCCGGCCGGAGCGTTTGCGGTCGGCCAACCCGGCCATGCCCTGGGCGGCGAACCGGTCGCGCCAGAGCCGGACCGTGTCCACGTGCGTCCGGGTGTGGCCGGCTATCTGGCTGTTGGACCGGCCGCGGGCCGCGAGCATGACGATCGTCGCGCGCTGGCGGTCCCGGTACGGTGTCTTGTGGCCGTAGGCCATTTTCTTGAGCCGGTGGCGATCGGCTGCGGTCAGTGCGACCGGTGTTGCGCAGACTGCGGACATCACGACACTGTGGACCACGGGCCGCCTCGATCGCACAGCGGCAAGCCCCTGATACCAGTGCCCGCTACGAAGGACGAGTCATGGCCACGGTTGCGCAATCGACGAAAGACGCCCTGGAGCGCCGGCTGGCCGTCCACGCCCGGACACGCTGGCCCCAGGTGGCCCAGCTGCGGTTCCGCTACCGCGCGGCATTCGCCTGGATCGACGCCGAACTGGCCGACCACGAGGTCCTCCCGCTGATCCGGCTGCGCTACCTGGGATCGGCCGAGGACTGGGGCTTCGGACTCTACCTGGTCAGCAGCGACAAGTACGAGGACCAGATTCTGCCCACCGGCAGCTTCACCGGCACCCCCGAAGAAGCCCTCGACTGCGCCTGCGAGCTATACCTCGACGGTCCCGACTTCTGACAGATCAAAGCACCCCCGAAGAACTTACGGGCGAGACCACTTAGGGCTCGCAGATAATTAACACGCAGATTTCGTGTCAGACGACTTGTCGTGTGCTATGCGATCTTGTGAGCTGCGGGAATCAATCTACATGCTCGGGCTGCGATTCCGGGGCCAAGCAGAATCGTCCGGTAAAACAGCAGGTTGTGTGCCTCTACCACATCTGCGTCCACAAAATCTGAAATCTGCGTGTTAATTATCTGCGATCCCTTACTTCCACGCCGTCTTCCAGTAGCCCGGCAATGAGCCGGTCGATGAATCTCGCCTGAGTGTCGATTAGCTTGCGGCGCGCGTCCCACGGGCTGAACCATTCGGCCCGGTCCACTTCCGGGAATTCGCGAAGTCCGGTGCCCTTCGGCCATTCCATCTCGAAGGTGTTGCTCACCAGCTTCGTCACGTCGAACTGGCCCTTCTTCGCCCACACGGTGACCAGCTTGCCACTGCTTTGCCGCACTTCTCCCAAGGGAAGAAGGCCGGTTGCATCGAGCTTGAGGCCGGTTTCCTCTTCGAACTCGCGCAAAGCAGCCGCCATCGGGTCGGTGCCCTCTTCGTATTCGCCCTTGGGAATGGACCAGGCGCCCAAATCCTTCTTGCTCCAAAACGGCCCGCCGGGGTGAGCCAGCAGCACCTTCACCTGGTCGCCGTCAACGTCGTATAAGAGGATTCCAGCGCTCAGTCTTTTCATTTCGCTCCTTTGAAGACGGCTTGTCTTTTCACGCGTCGCCGCACCGGTTGGGCCGTTTTTATTTGCCACGTCGGCGCAGCCCTAGCGCATTATCTTTTCAGCCCTACCCTGATCTCTTGATCAGGTAACGCCGATGAAGATCGACAGTGTATGAAAAACTAGTCCTAAACATATGGCCTAAAATATCCAGGTCACGCCATTTGTTGATCACCTCTGTGTAAGAGGAGACGCAATGGCGCCCTCGCCGCGTGTGTGGCCGAGAGCCGGATGCCTGCCCTCGCCGTCGGCCCGATCTGCATCGGTGCGTTCATCGAGGTCAAACTCGTCCAGCTCTGTTTCGAGCATGGCCGCCCTCGGTCGACGGCCGCCCGAAGGGGCCGTCCTTGTTGGCCCGAAAGGTTCATTGACGAAGACGATCTCCTATATTAGAGTACTGCGTTGTATGCCGTTCGAGCGGAGGTCATGGCTACATCGGTACTCCGAAAACAACCTCGACGAGTGATCTTCCGCCGAGTGGAGGGTCGATCCGGCGTCGAGGTCGGCAATAGGGAAATCTTTGCATGCGCTATGAAATCCTGGGGCCTATGCGAATAGTTTCAGGAGGTCGGAAATTGGAGCTGCGTTCACCCAAAATGCAGGTCCTTCTGGCCACCTTGTTGGTTCGCTACGATCAAGTGGTGTCGGCCAATCGGCTCCGCGATGAACTGTGGGGCGAGAACCAGCCCCGGCGGGCGGACGCGAGTCTGTATGTGTACATATCCCAGCTGCGGAAGTTCCTCTCCGACGCCGAGCGGGACCAAAGTAATATCCTGACCAAATCCCCGGGATACGTGCTCAGCATGGGGGCGGCGGAGTTCGACTTCGAGACATTTCACGACCTGCTGTCCAAGGGCCGTGAACTGTTAGTGGACGGACGTCCGAAGGAGGCTGCCGTCATCTTATCGAAGGCGATCGAGATCCATCGCGGGCCGGTGATGGGCGGACTTCCGTGCGGCCCCACGGTCAACAGCTTCGCAACGATGGTCGAGGAATTGCGACTCGAGTGCCTCGAGATACTCGTAGAGGCGAATCTCGCCATCGGCCATCATCGGAAGATGGTAGGGCAGCTATATGCGCTTATTGCTGAACACCCGTTGCGCGAAGTGTTCTACGGGCTGCTCATGACCGCGCTGCACCGCTGCGGACGAAGCTCCGACGCTATCCGCGTCTACCATCAGGCCCGGTCCGTCATAGTGGAAGAGCTCGGCATGGATCCCGGCCGGCCACTGCGTGAGCTTTACCAGGCCGTCCTGACCGACAGCGTGAAGGGGTCAGCCGGCGGTGGTTCCGGCCTGGCCTCGCCCGGAATCGGCGACAGGAGCGACCCGTGACGCGCACAGGAGGCGACAAAGCGCTGATGGAGGATTACCCGGGCCACCTGCTGAATTGCGAGCCGGCGCCGCGCTACGAGGGCGAGGGCCCGCACGCGCTGTGGCATTTCAGCGACAACCCTTCGCTGGGCCGGTTCGAGCCCCGCGTGTCGACCAAGCCCAGCGCGCCGCGGCTGGTGTGGGCGGTGGATTCGCGGCACGCGCCCATGTTCTGGTTCCCGCGCGACTGCCCGCGCGGGTGCTTCTGGCCGGTTTCGACGACCACGCAAGAGGACCGGGAGAGGTTCTTCGGGCAGAGCGCGGCAGGCCGGATTCACATCATGGAGTCGGACTGGCTGCGGCGGATGCGAGATGGGCGCGTGTACGCGTACCGGCTTCCAGCGGAGTCGTTCCGGCCGGACGATGTGGTAGGCGGCTTCTGGGTTTCCGACTGGCAGGTGGAGGCGATCGAGCAGGTGGTCCTCGACGACCTGCTCGGCGCGCACGCCGCCGCCGACATCGAGCTTCGAATCACGCCGCGGATCGGGCCGCTCTGGGAACGGGTCGTCGAGTCCACCGTCGAGTTCGTCGGCTCCAAAGGCCTGCTCAGCCGGGCGAAGGAACCGGGCGCGTCAGGGGCCTGAAGAATCCCTCTTCGAGACGGGTGGGTCGCGTACCGGCTGACGGCCTTGAGAGGCGCACCGGGATCGACGGCGGCGATCAGTGCGCGGATTCGCTTCTCGCTGGACCCAGCCCGCCATGGCCTGGTGGGGCTCCTTTTGGGCGTTCGAAGTTGCGTACGATGCGCCGGATGCTGGTTGCGGAGACCACCCTGCACGACCTGGCCGCCGCGCATCTGCGGTTGGTCGAGGAGCAGCTGCAGCAGTTCCGGGTGCGCCGGGCGTGCCCGCGGATTCGACGCGGGCCCGGGAGCTCGCCGAGCGGGTGGCCGCGGGCACGGCCGAACTGGTCACCGCCATGACCGGCAAGTACGACCTCGACGACGCCCGGCGGCGCATTGTCGAGTTCAACCCGTCCGGCGAGACGGCACGGCGGCTGGCGGACACGACCGGACTCAAGCTACTGACCAGTGTCACGTTCTCGTGGCGACGATCGACGACACGCCCAGACCGGGCTCCGGCTCGGACGCGGCCGTGGCGACCGGCGAGTGGCTGGCCGCCGCCCTGCGCAGCACACGCGTGCAGCGGACCGATCCGCAGCCTTCAATCCGCGGTGGACGTGACCATCGGGGAGATCCAGTTCAGGTTGGACCGCGAGGCCGAAACCGCGTGCCTCTACTACATCGCGCTTCGCTAGCCACACCCCCGCCGGCGTCGCGGGCGAAGCGTGGCTGTGGAACCTGCCCGACTACCACCAGCCGCGTGTGGAAGGCCCGGATACGTAGATCCCGCGTGCCCTATCCGAGTACGGCTTGGCCGGCCCCGGCCGCCGCCCGCGCGGTCGCCCTGGACCGCTGCGAGGTCGACCCGAAGGACACCCCGTGCTCCGGAGGACGGGTGCTGAGCCTGGTCGTGTGGACCGGGGACGGCCTGTCGGAGACCTGGGACCGGCTGTGCGTGCGGCGCACGGTCGACTACGCTGACCAGTGGGACCCGGCGTATGCGGAGCTGGTCGTCGGCGGCCGCGGCGGCGAGATCTGCCGAGCGCTGGCCGAACTGCACAGCGCCCGCCCGGGCGACCTGAACATCCGGATGCCCAAGCCCGGGGAAGACGACTACGGCCGGCTCCTGCCACAGAAGGCAGAAGGCAACGAACCGGTGTGGGCCAGCCCGAAATCCTGACGGTTCTGTGGAGCGACACCGACCGAAAACGGTCTCGACCACGAGTGCTGAACCGGCGCGGCTTACCCGGCCGGGGCCGGCTGAGAATCTGCACGGACCTGTCAGCGATTCTGCAAGCGGTGTCAGTAGGAGGAGGGGGGAGGCCGGTTTGCTGTCAAGGATGTGGCGAAGGTGGCGGAGTTTCGGTGCTCGGTGTGGATGGTGGCGTGGTCGCGAGCGAGTTGGGCGATCGCGCGCGGTCGTCGACGTGGAACTTTTCGGGCCTGGTGTCGCCACCGCTGCACCATCCCCTTTGCGTTGCCCGGAGTCGTCCTGGTGAATCCAGCACGGTGCGGTTCGTCCGTGCGTGTGAGACGCGATTTCGACGCCGGGCTGTGATCGGATTCTGCGATAGCCTGCCGTGCGGCCGGGCCGGTGGCTACTCTGAGAGTGCGCTGGCATGGTGTCAGGGCGGGGTGGGAGGTGTGTGGTGTCTGAGGTGGATGTGCTCGTGGGCCAGGTAGTGCCGGTGATCGGTGCGGCGGTGGGGGCGTATGGTGCGGGGGTGTTGACCCGGGTGGAGCAGGGGGCTGCGGATGCCACGGTGGGTCTGGGGCAGAAGGTCTTGGCCCGGCTGCTGCACCACACCGCGCGGCCCGCATCGTTGGAGGAGGCGGTGGTGGACCTGGCCGCACACGGGCAGGACCCGGACGCGCTCGCTGCGCTGCGCTTGCAGGTGCGCAAGATCCTGGCGGACAGTCCCGAGGTGGTGAAAGAACTGGCCGGGATGCTGCCACCGGGGCCGTCGGCCACCGCGTCCGGGGTACGGTCGGTGGCGGTGGCCGGGCCCAACACTGCGCCGATCACGACCGGGGACCGCTCCCCGGTTGTCGGTCGGCCGTGACCGGCACCGGCCCGGCCTCAGCCGAACCACCGCCTGCCGGATTGGGCCCCGCGGCGGGCCCGGGGGCGGGGGATCGGTCGGTCACCGTCCACGGCCCGAACTACGCGCCGGTGACCACCGGAGATAACTCGCCGGTCACGGTGAGCGTGCTTGGCCCGCTGCGGGAAGTTGCCGACGTGCCGGCGGCGCCTGGGCCGGTAGGGGTGCCCGGGCGGATCCCGCTGTTCGTGGGCCGCGAGGGAGAGCTGGCTGAGCTCGAGCGCGCTCTGAGCATGGGGCCGGGGGCGGTGGTCCACACGGTGCACGGGCTTGGGGGGATCGGCAAGAGCGCGCTGGCCGCCCGCTACGTGTTGCAGCACGCGGGCGCGTATACGCAGGTGGTGTGGATCAGCGCGGAGGGCTTGGCCCGGATCGAGGCGGGCCTGGCCTCCTTCGCCCTCGCATTGGAACCCCAGTTAGGCGCCCTGCCCGCGGAGGCATTGGCGCGGCGCGCGACCGGGTGGCTGGCGGCGCACGGCGGGTGGCTGCTGGTGCTCGACAATGTCACCGCCGCAAACGACCTTGACCCCCTGCTGGCTGCCGTGGGCTCGGGGGGTGGGAGGTTTCTGATCACCAGCCGTAGCGCAGTGGGCTGGAACCGGATCGGGGCCAAGGCGGTACGCCTAGATGTCCTCGACCCGGCCGAGGCCCTGGTCCTGCTGGCCGCGAGCATCGGCATCCTGGCCGAGTCGGTGGACGGCGGGGCGCAATTGTGTGCGCGGCTGGGGTTCCTGCCCCTGGCCATCGTGCAGGCCGCGGTGTACATCGCGCAGAGCCAGGACGGTGACGGGCCGGACGTATACGGCTATCTGCGGCTGCTGGAGGGGCACGCGGCCGAGGTATACGCGGCCGGCGACCAGGACGCCGACGACTGGCGCACGATCGCGCGCGTATGGCACGTGACTTCCGACCGGCTGGCCGACACCCCTCTGGCCGGGCGGGTCTTGCGCGTGCTGGCCTGGTTCGCCCCGGATGAGATCCCCTTGAGCCTGCTCGAGGACTATGCCGAACAACCTGCCCTGGGTCAGGCAGTGGGCCGACTCGCCGCATACAACATGCTCACCCACTCCCCGAGTGATCCGGCCGACCCTGGCGGCGGGCCGCGCCTGGCCGTACACCGACTGGTCCAGGCCGTGGCCCGTACCCCGGACCCGGCCGATCCGCACCGGGCGCCTGAGGAGATCGACCGGGCCCGCGACGAGGCCGCCGTACTGCTGAGCGATGCTCTGCCCGACATTGACCCGAAGGAGGTGGAGGCGTGGCCCGCGTATCGGCGTGTGATGCCGCACATCGATGCGTTGTGCCAACACGCCGCCCCAGCAGACGACAGCCCCGACACGATGATCGTCCTGAACCGGGCCGGACTTTTTTCGCTCGACCAGGGCAGAGTGGCTCAGGGGATGGAGTATCTGGCCCGCGCGTACAGGGGCTCCTGCCGGATTCGGGGCGAGGAGCACCCCGAGACGCTGATGGCGCGCAGCAACCTCGCCAGCGCCTACCAGGACGCGGGAGATCTGGGGCAGGCCATCCCTCTTTACGAACGAATTCTCGACGACCGTCGTCGGATCCTGGGCGAGGACCACCTCGGCACACTGATGTCTCTGAGCAATCTTGCCGGTGCTTGCCTGGAGGCAGGCGATGTGGTGCGGGCCGTCGCACTTCAAGAACAGGCCGTCCACGACGCTCTCCGGATCTTGGGCGAGGACCACCCCCAGGTGCTGAAATCCCGCCATCAGCTCGCCACCGCTTACCAAGCCGCAGGCGATCTGGGGCGGGCGATTGCACTATTCGAGCAAGTCGGCCAAGACGCCTGGCAGGTGCTGGGAGAGGATAACCCTCAGACGTTAATCTACTGCCACAATCTTGCCGACGCCTATCGGTCGGCAGGGGATCTGGGGCGGGCCATCGCGCTGTTCGAGCTGGTCTTTGTGGAATCCTGCCGAGTGCTGGGCGAGGAGCACCCCAACACGCTCTCCACCTGCAGAAACCTCGCTAGCGCCTACCAAGACGCGGGGGATCTGGGCCGGGCCATCCTCCTCTACGAACAGGCCCTCGACAACACTCTCCGAGTCCTGGGCGAGGACCACCCCGACACGCTGGTCGCCCGCAGCAACCTCGCCACCGCCTACCAAAACGCAGGGCATCTGGGCCGGGCTATCCCCCTGTTCGAGAAGACCTTCAACGACTCTCGCCGACTACTGGGCGAGGGCGACCAACAGACACTGATCTGTTGCGCCAACCTCGCCATCGCCTACCGGGACGCAGGGGATCTGGGGCAGGCCATCCGCTTCTACGAAAAGGCCTTCAACGACGCTCGCCGAGCATTGGGCGATGATCATCCCTTGACCAAAACTTTTAGGGCCAGACTGACCACTGCGCGAGGACATCGCCGGTAAGGCCACAGAGCAGCCGGAAGACGTCGCCGCAGGCTTCGGCATCTCCTGCGCCACCCTTTACCGCGAACTACGCAAACACCGCGACCTCACAAAGTCCTCCACCAACGCCGCAGCCGACGACCAAGCCGCCACCCTCACCCTCGGCCGCTGACAGCCATTGCAGATTCACTGACACTCCATGCAGAAACAGCAGGAAAGTCTGCTGACAGATCCGGGTTCTGGCGCTGATCTTGTTGCGGTGCTTAGATGATCAAGACGCGGCGGCGGAGGAGGTCGAGGTTCGCCCGCCCGTACATGCTTCTCTTGATTGTTTTCAGTCGGTTCACGGCGCCCTCGGTGGGTCCGTTGTTCCAGGGCAGGGTGAGTCCGGCGGTGACGGCGGCCTGGTCGTGGGTCA
>DASZBX010000113.1:0-52002 GCA_035943635.1 Actinocrinis sp.
TGACCCACGACCAGGCCGCCGTCACCGCCGGACTCACCCTGCCCTGGAACAACGGACCCACCGAGGGCGCCGTGAACCGACTGAAAACAATCAAGAGAAGCATGTACGGGCGGGCGAACCTCGACCTCCTCCGCCGCCGCGCCTTGATCATCTAAGCACCGCAACAAGATCAGCGCCAGAACCCAGATCCGTGCAGATTCTCACCCACGGATTCGCACTCGCCCGCCGACACCGGCACTGACGGGCAGTCAGCGCAGCGCGGGAAATTCACACCAGATCAGCCTCAAGCACAAAAACGCGGCCCCCTGCGCCGCCGATTTCCTGGTCACATGGGGTGGGGCCATGCTCACAAAGTCGATTGCACAGAGTGATCGTGCCAGTTAGACTGCTTGTGGCCGAAATTTGACGTCCGATAATTGTTGCGAAACAATAATGGTCATGAGCCTATCTGACGAGTCGTCAGGCGCGCTGCGGACGCGCGAGCAAACCGTCGTGTTAATGACCTGCTGCCTAAGTGTCGTCGTGGCCGGGTTGGACACGACGATCGCCAACGTGGCGCTGCCCTCGATCCAGAAGTCCCTGAACGCGTCGGTCAGCGGCCTGCAATGGGTGGTTGACGCCTACACGCTGGTCCTGGCCTGTCTCTTGATGTTCTCGGGTTCGGTGGCCGATCGATTCGGCCGGCGCCGGGTGTTCCAGGTCGGGCTGGGTGTTTTCTCGCTCGGGTCCCTGCTGTGCGGCTTCGCGCCCTCCCTCGGGGCCCTAGTCGCGTTCCGCGCGATGCAGGCGGTGGGCGGGGCGATGCTCAACCCGGTCGCGATGTCGATCATCGCCACCACCTTCACCGATCCGAAGCAGCGCGCCCGCGCAGTCGGCACCTGGGGAGCGGTGGCGGGCCTGGGCGGGGCCTGCGGCCCCGTGATCGGCGGATTGCTGGTCAGCAGCCTCGGCTGGCGGTCCATCTTCTGGGTCAACGTGCCGATCGGCGTCCTGGCCATCTGCCTGACCCGGCGGTTCGTCCCCGAGTCCAAGGCGGCCCGCGGCAAGCGGTTCGACCCGCTCGGCCAGCTGCTTGTCGTCACCATCCTCGGCCCGGTCACCGCCGCGGTCATCGAAGGGCCCAGATTCGGCTGGGGCTCGCCGCTCATCGTCGCGCTGTTCGTCCTGGCCGCCGTCTCGGTGGTCGGCCTGGTCGCCGCCGAGTCCCGGCGCACCGACCCGCTGATGGACGTCCGGGTCTTCCGCAGCCCGACCTTCTCCGGGGCGGCGGTCATCGGGGTGGTCGCCTTGATGACCCTGGGCGGGTTCCTGTTCGTCAACACTCTCTACCTGCAGAACGTGCGCGGCTATAGTGCGCTGCACGCGGGCCTGCTCACCCTCCCGATGGCCGCCGCGTTGGCGGCCTGCGCGAAGATCTCGGGGAGGGTCGTGGCCGCCCGGGGCGCCCGGCCGGCGTTCGTGCTGGCCGGGCTGCTGCTGGCGGCGGGAACCGGTCTGCTCGCCGATGCCGGAACCCGGACTCCGACCTGGTACCTCGTGCTCGCCTATCTCCTGTTCGGCGCGGGCTTCGGCCTGGTCGGCACCCCGATGACCAACACCGCCCTGTCCGGGATGCCGCGCGATCAGGCGGGGGTCGCCGGGGCGATCGCCTCGACCTGCCGGCAGACCGGCGCCGCGATCGGCGTGGCGGTGTGCGGCGCCATCGTCGGGCGCGGTTCGGTCGGGTTCCTCGCGTCGAGCCGGATCGCCTGGATCGTCCTGGCCGGCTGCGGTATCGCGACCGTGCTGCTCGGTCTGGTCTCGACCGGGCGCTGGGCTCGGGCCCAGACCGAACACAGCGACCATCAGCTGAACACGCTCGCTGTGGCGACGCCCCGATGAACCCCGGGGCGGCGGGCCCGGACGAGACCGCCGCCGCCGGCTTCCCGGCGGTGGCGGACCTGGCGACTCAGGCCTGGACGGAGATGCAGGCCTTCGTCGTCGGCGAGGAACGCAGCCATGTCCTGCGGGCGGAGATGGGTCTGGGCCCGGGCCGGGTCGGGGTGTTGATCAGGCTCGTCGGCGGACCGATGACCCTGCGCGAGATCGCCGACGCGGCCGACGTCGACCCGCCCACCGCCACCGTCGCCGTGGACCAGTTGCAACGGCGCGGCCTGGTCCGGAGGGACCCGCATCCCGAGGACAACCGGCGCAAACTTGTCCGCCTCACCGACGCCGGATTGCAGGCGACCAAAACGGCCCAGCGGATCCTGACCGACCCGCCCGCGGCGCTTGCCGCCCTTGACGCCGACGACCTGGCCGGCCTCGTCCGCATCCTCGCCACGGTCAAGTCCACTCCTCGGCCGGTGCTGATCGCTTCTGACCGAGAAGGCAATTGATCGCCCGTGACCAAAAGTCAGTGACGCTTCTCGTGCCGAGGCGGACAGTGTTCGACCACATCCGGCCAGTCCCGGCACGGGGCGTCGGGGATCCCACCCGGCACAAGCAATGACTTAGCCGGCCTTTAGGTGGAGTTGGCATCATGAAAATGCGCATCTCGCCAGGAGGTTACCGGCATATGGCGTCAAGTGAGGCGAGGGCCGACCGAGGCTCCGAGTCGGCGGACGATTTCTTCGGGCTCTTCCGCGCCGGGGATATCGCCGCCCGCTACCCCGAGATCCCGGCCCTGCTCGCGGGGCTGGACGGCCCGGAGTTGCTGCGCGCCGGGCAACTGCTCAGCCGACTCGATCCCACCGAAGTACTCAGCCTCCATCCGGCCACGAAAATCCTCCGGGTCGCGATCACCGGCCATGGTCTGGTGGCGCCACTGCAGACGGCCCTGACGGTGGAACTCGCGCGCCACGGCCTGCTGGCCCAGTGCGTGGTCGCCCCGTTCGACAACTACGTCTTCGATCTGGCCGACCCGGGCAGTCGGCTTTACGCGGACAAGCCTGACATTACGATCTGTTTGCTGGACGCGACAGTCGTCTTCGATGAGGTGGCCGTGCCCTGGCGCCCCGAGGACGTGCGGCGGGTGTTCTCGGAGAAGTCGTGCCTCATCGAACAGATCGCCGACACCTTCGCGAAGAGCGGTCACGGCACGCTCGTGCTGAACACGATGCCGTTGCCGCACCAGTTCGCGGCCCAACTCGTCGACTACCGGTCACGTGCCGCGCTTGGCGCGCTGTGGAGGGAAGGCAACGCCCGGCTGCTCAGGCTCATGGAATCCGACCCCGCGGTCGTGGTGCTGGACCTGGAGCCGATGGCGGAGGATCTACGCCTCACCGACCAGCGCTTCAAGGTGTATGCGGGTGCGCCGTTCAGCACCGAACTGATGGCCGGATACGCCCGGGAGGTGGGCCATCTGGCTAAGGGCTTGGCCGGCCGGGGACGCAAATGCCTCGTCCTGGACCTGGACGGCACGATCTGGGACGGCGTGCTCGGTGAGGACGGCGTCGACGGCATCGAGATGTCCGACGGCCGCCGCGGGCGGGCTTTCCGCGAATTCCAGCGGACCGTCAAGCAGATCGGCGCACAGGGCGTCCTGGTCGCCGCGGCGAGCAAGAACGAAGTGTCCGCGGTTCGCGAGGTCCTGCGGAAACGGACGGACATGACACTGAGCGAGGAGGACTTCGTCCGTATCGCCGCCAACTGGCGCCCGAAGCACGAGAATCTCGCCGAGATCGCCCAAGACCTGAACCTGGGCCTGGACGGCTTCGTGTTCGTAGATGACAGCCCGTACGAATGCGGGTTGGTCCGCTGGGAGCTGCCGGAGGTCGCCGTCATCTGCGTCGACGGCGACCCCGCGCTGCACGCTGGGCGGCTGCTGCGGGACGGATGGTTCACCACCCTCGATTCCACCGAGGAAGATCGCGGCCGGACCGCGAAATATCGGGACGAGCTGGTGCGCAAGGACTTCTTGGACAGCTTCGAATCCATCGCGGACTATCTGCGGGAACTCCAGGTCGTCGTCCGGATCCGTGCCGCCGGACCAGCCGATGTGCCGCGGCTGTCGCAGCTGACGTTGCGCACCAATCAGTTCAACCTCACCACCCGGCGCATGGGGGAGCCGGAGGTGATCGCCGCGCTGCGGGATCCCGCCTGGATGGTGCTGGCCGTCAACGCGAGCGACCGATTCGGTGACAACGGCCTGGTCGGCGCCGTCTTCGCCTGCCGGGAAGCGGATGTGATCCACATCGAGAACTTCGTGCTCAGCTGCCGCGTTTTTTCGCGGGGAATCGAACAGGGATGCCTGGCTGCGCTTCTCGACCATGCGATCGCCGGCGGCGTGACCGAAGTGTTCGGCGAGTACCGGCCGACTGCGAAGAACGGCATAGTCGGCGACCTGTACCCGAGAAGCGGATTCCAGCTCCTGCCGCCCCCGGCCGGCGGCGACGGGTCCGCCAGGTTCCGGCACGACCTGAGCGAGCGCCTTGAGCGGCCCGCGCATCTGCGGATGGAAGAAGACTTCTCGGGAGGCAGCCTGTCATGAACAGCGTCGAGGACTTGATCTCGCTCATCCAGGACGAACTCGGAATAGCCGTCACGGCCGACGACGTCGACCGCAGCCTCGACCAGATCCCAGGGTGGGACTCGGTCCACCTACTGTGGCTGGTCACCCTGGTCGAGCAGCGCACAGGGCGGCCGACGTCGCTCCCCGACCTGTTGGAGGCGCGTGACATCGTGGGCTTGTACAACGTCCTGGGCGCAGCGTGAAATACCCGGCCATGGCGGCTGAACGTCGCCATACCTTGTATTTCCTGAGCGAGATCCGGGCGTTCTCGCCGGTCTTCCTCGATACCGAGATCGACATGACCGCCGTGCTCGACCATCGGGCGGCGGAACGGGACGCGGGACGGGCGCTCTCGGCCGTGTCGTATGTGATCTATGCCGTCGGCCGCGCGATGGCCTGTCACCCCGAGGCGAACGCGGCCGTCCGCGGGCGGGCGCGGCCGCGCGTGGCGAAGTACACCGACGTGAATACCAAGGTGACGTTCGACAAGACCGTGAACGGGCGCCGCGTCGTCCTCTCGGCCGTCTTGCCCGGCGCCCAGGCGGCGGCCCTCGCCGAGATCCAGGCCTGGCTCGAGCGGCACCGGGAAAGCGACCCGATGTCAGCTCCCGAATTCGCAGGGGTGCGCCCGCTGCACCGGCTGCCGCTCTGGCTCGGCCGGCCGGCCTTCCGAATGCGGCTGCGTTCACTCGCCCGCCGCCCGGCACTGTTCGGCACCGTCGCCGTGACGTCACTGGGCCACCGGCCGGTCGACGGTTTTCATTCCGTGGGCGGGACCACCGTCACCTTCGGCGTGGGGCGGACAGCGGACCGGCCGGTCGTGCGCGCGAAACAGGTCACTGTTGCCCCAATCATGCGGTTGAGCATGGCATTCGACCATCGGGTGATCGACGGAGCGGAGGCGGCCGACCTGCTGGCCGACGTGAAGGCCGGCCTGGAGGCCTTCGCCGAGGTCACACCCGCTCGATCGCGAAACCGGCCTTGATCCACTTGCTGGACTCCACGGATAGCCCCAGGGCGCGGTCGCCCGGCGCCATCTCGGCGAGCGCGCGCTCGATCTGGAAGAACGGCAGGGCGTTTCCCATGTTGCCGGTGTCGGTCACGCAGGAAACCTCCTGCGCTCCCGGGACGCCGAGGCCGTCCACGATCGCGCGGGTCATCCGGCCGGACAGTTGTGGCGGCAGGATGAACTCGAAATCGGATTCCTCCCAGGTCAGGTCATCGAGCAGTTCGCGCATGATCTCGGTGGACATGGCCGGCACGGAATCCTCGATGGCCTTGTACTCCTCGGCCGCGGGCGGGCGTCCGGAGTCGCGGTCGGCCGACCCGTACCATTCCAGGGTCTGCCCCGGCTCCCGGCCCAGGCCGGTCAACCGGGTGAACACCCGGCGAAGGATGGCCAGGCCGCCCGCCTGACTGCCGGATCGCAGCACCAACGCGCCCGCGCCGTCACCGAAGAGCAGGAGATTCACCAGTTGGGGCGGCGGCATGCCGGAGATGTCCATGGCCGGGTCGAAATGCTTGGCCGTAGTGTCCCCGCCGACTACCAGCGCGGTCCGGTACCGCCCTGTCAGCAATAGGTGGTACGCCAGATCGAGTGCTTGTACGGCCCCTGAGCACCCGGATTGCAGTTGGTATGTCGGCACGTCGTTGACGCCGAGCCGCTCCGCCACCATGTTGACCGTCGCGGGCATGAGCTTGTCCGGAGTCGCCGTCCCCATCACCATGACATCGACATCCGCAGCCGCCACACCGGCCACTGTGAGAGCCCGACTCGCGGCGTCGCCCGCCAGGTCGGTCAGCGAGGTGCGCTGCTCGCCGGTGTTCAGATCGCGCGCGAAATGCCGGGTGCGCGTGCCGATGAAGTGCTCGACCCACTGCTCCCAGATCTTGTCCATCCCGAAGTGCCGGGCCAGTTGTGCATTGTCCACCGGCATTCCGGGCAGACTGCTCGCGGCCGATAATATGCGGACCTCTGGTTCTTCGATGTGTGCCATTGTCCGGCTCTCTCCTCCATAACGCCTTGAGCGCGATTGTCTTATCGGCTGGCCCGGCCCGCTAAATGCCCACTAGCTGCCCAGTTCCTTGTCGAGCGCGTCGAAGAGCTCTTCGTCGGTCACCTTGGTGAGGTCGGCCGAGTCCTCTCCCACGGGTGCGTACCGCTGCAAAAGCGTGCGCAGGCCGGCGATCAGTGGTTCCCGGGCGTCGGAGGGCGCCGTCTTGATGGCCGCCTCCAGCGTTGTCAGGGCCGTGGCAGGCGGCTCGGTCAGCGGCCCGCCTGCGGCCGGGGAGCCGTTCAGTCCGGACTCGAGAATCCCCGCGAGGAGCGCAGCCGTCGGATAGTCGAACACCAGGGTGCTCGACAGCTCTAGACCGGTGGCGGCGGCCAGTCTGTTACGCAACTCCAGGGCTGTCAGCGAGTCCAGGCCGAGGTCCAGCAGCCCCCGGTCGGGGGCGATCGCCGCTGGCTCCGGGTGGTCGAGCACGAGGGCCACCTGATCTTGGACGAAGCGCAGGATCACCGCGCCGCGCTCCGCAGGGGTTTGATGCGCCAGGGCGCGCGCGAGGTTCGCCGGTTGCTCACGCCCCCGGGTGGTTGTCCGCCTCGCGGCCACCAGGCCCAGGTAGATGGGGGGCAAGTCCCTCAGCCGCCCGAGCGCGGTGGTGTCGAGGACAACCGGCACGAGGAGGGAGCGGTCGGTCCCGGTTACGGCGGCGTCAAACAGTTCCAGCGCCCGCGGGGGCGGCATCGGCGCGACTCCACGGCGGGCGATCCGCCGCCGCCGAGTCTCGTCCAATGCTCCCGCCATTCCTTCAGCGCCGTCCCACATGCCCCACGCGAGCGACACCGCGGTCTGTCCACGGGCCCGACGGCGCGCGGCGAGGGCGTCCAGGAAACTGTTCGCCGCAGCGTAGTTGGACTGGCCCGGGTTGCCACCCACACCGGCGATCGAGGAAAGCAGGACGAAGGCCGTGAGCGGCAGGTCCGAGGTCAGTTCGCTCAGGTGCCAGGCGCCGTCCACCTTGGGCCTGAGCACCGCGTCGAACTCCGCCGCCTTGAGGTCGGTCAGCAAGCCGTCGGCGATGACGCCGGCGGCGTGGACGACGGCCCGGAGGGGTTGTTCCGCGGGAAGGCCAGCGAGCAGCTCGGCGACGGCGGTCCGATCGCCGACGTCGCACGCGACTACCTGAGCTTCGGCTCCGGCCCGCTCCAGATCCGCTAGCAGTTCACTGACGGCCGGCCTGGCGGTGCCGTCCCGGAATGCCAGCACCAGGTGCCGGACGCCGTGCGCGGCGGCGAGATGCCGGGCGATCCTTCCGCCCACCATCCCGCTGGCCCCGGTGATCAGGACTGTGCCCTCGGGGCCGAACGCGGCGGGCGTTCGCGCCGGCCCGGCTGGGTCGGTGACTGGGACTGGGACCAGCAACGGTACCCGGCACTGCCCGGCTCGGATCGCTATCTGCGGGTCGTCGCTGGCCAGCGCGCGGGCCAGGGCGTCGGAAGAGGAGTCGCCATCGATGTCGATGACCTGAAGGCGGCCCGGATGCTCGGTTTGGGCGGCCCGCACCAGGCCCCAGACGGCCGCATGGGTGAGATCGGGCACGTCTTCGTCCCCCGCCGCGATCGCGCCGCGGGTGATCAGGGCCAGCCGGGCCGAGCTGAGCTCGGCTGCCGCCAGCCACTCCCGGATGACGGCCGCGACCTGATCAGTGGCCAGCCGGACCGCGCCGGGAAGATCCCGCTCCTTGCCACCCGCATCCGCGCCGCCGCAGTATGCCGCCGTCACCACCTTGACCGGGACCGACGCTCCGTCCGACAGCGCCGCGCGCAGGGCGGCCAGGCTCGGGTAGTGAGGCACCACCAGACCGATGTCGGCGTCACCTAAGACGGTCAGCGCGGGGAGGGCGGTGGTGGTCTCATCGGCAGGCGTCCAGTCCACGCCGAACAAGTCGCCGGACGCGGCTGGGTCCGCAGTCCTGCTGATCGAGATCGGCCGGGTCACCAGGGAGTCGACCGACAGCACCGGCGTGCCGCCCCCGTCGGTGGCGACGAGCGCGACTGCGGACGCCGTCCGGGTAAGCCGCACCCGCAGCGCTCTGGCACCGGTGGCCCGCAGACGGACACCGGACCACAGGAAGGGGATTTCAGCCGGGCCGGAGTGCTCAGCCGCCCCGGGGGACCCGGGCGAAACCGCATCGACGAGCATGGCGTGCAGGGCGGCGTCGAGCAGGGCCGGATGCACCATGAAGCCGGCGCCATCAACGTCGTCAGCCAGGGCCACCTCGGCGTAAAGGTCACTGCCGTGGCACCACATCGCCTGGAGGTTCCGGAAAACCGGCCCGTACTCATAGCCCAGCTCGGACATGTGCCTGTATGACTCGGTCACGTCGATCGGCTCAGCTCCCAATGGCGGCCACGGCCCGGCGGGCTCGGCCGGTTCCGACGGTCCGGAGCCGAGCACGCCGACGGCGTTGCGCGTCCAGACCGGCTCGCGTTCGGCGCCGGAGACACGCGAGAACAGCTCCAGCCGCCGCCGTCCGGCTCCGTCGGGCTCGCCCAGTGTGACCTGAAGGGTGACGGAACCCTGGTCGGGCAGCACGACCGGTGCCTCCAAGGTCAGTTCCACGATCGTGTCGCACCCGGCCCTGGCCCCGACGTCGGCCGCGAGTTCCAGTATCGCCGTGCCGGGCAGGAGCACCGCACCGCCCACGGCGTGCTCGGCGACCCACGGGTGGGTGCGCGCCGAGACCTGGCCCACGTACGCCGAGGTGGTCGCGCCCGCCAGAGTGACGTCCGCGCCGAGCAGCGGATGATCCGCGGGCACGAGGCCGATCGCGGCCAGGTCCGCGTGGCCGGGCGTGCCGATGAGCCAGTGCCGGCGGCGCTGGAAGGCGTAGGTGGGCAGGTCCACCCGGCGTGCGCCCGCATCGGCGAACAACCGCGACCAGTCCACCGGGACCCCGCGGACGTGAGCCCGGGCCAGACCGGTCACGACCTCACGGGCCTCGGGGCGGTCCCGGCGCATGAGCGGGATGAACTCGGCCTGTCCCGCGGTGGCGTCCAACGCCTCCTGGGCCATGGCCGACAAGGCGCCACCGGGGCCGAGTTCCAGGTGCGTGCGGACCTGCTCGCCGTCCAGCTTGTTCACGGCGTCGCCGAAACGCACCGTTTCCCGGGCTTGCCGGGCCCAGTAGTCCGGGGAGCTCAGTTCGTCGTCGCTGATCCGCTCCCCGGTCAAGGTCGACACGATGGGGATGGTTGCCTGCCGGTAGGTCAGGCCCGCGGCCGCCGCGCGCAGCTCGTCCAGGATCGGGTCCATCAGGGGCGAGTGGAAGGCGTGGCTGACCCGCAGC
Organism: Actinocrinis sp.; assembly: GCA_035943635.1. Classification (GTDB taxonomy): domain Bacteria; phylum Actinomycetota; class Actinomycetes; order Streptomycetales; family Catenulisporaceae; genus DASZBX01. The sequence continues at coordinate 9,848 of DASZBX010000113.1, forward strand.
CGCCGGACCCGGCGGCCCTCGCCCTCAACCGCCCGGGTGATCTCGCCGATCGCGGCCTCGTCGCCGGAAAGGACGATCGAATGGGCGCCGTTGACCGCAGCGAGTCCCACCCGGTCGGTGAGCCCGTCCACCCACCGGCGGGCGTCCTCCTCCGACGCCCGCACCGCCAGCATCGCTCCTCCGGGCGGCAGCGCCTGCATGAGCCGGCCTCGTGCGGCCACCAGCGTGCACGCGTCGGCCAGAGTCAGCACCTCGGCGGCATGAGCCGCGGTGATCTCCCCGATGGAGTGCCCGGCCACCAGATCGGGGCGCACACCCCAGTCCTCCAACAGCCGGAACAACGCCGTGCCCGTGGCGAACAAAGCGGCCTGGGTGAACACGGTCTGGTCGAGGAGTGCGGCCTCGGGCGAGCCGTCGGCGGCCGACATCACGTCCCGCAGCGGCCGGTCGAGGTGCGCGTCCAGATGTGCGCACACGGCGTCCAGGGCCGCCGCGTAGACCGGGAAGGAGCGGTAGAGCTCGCCGCCCATGCCCGCGTGCTGGCTGCCCTGCCCGCTGAACAGGAACGCAGTTCCGCCTGCCACCGGGGAGCCCTGGACGACGCCGGGAACCGTCTCGCCTCGGCTCAGTGCCGTCACCGCTTGCCTCAGCTCGGCCGCGTCGGCGCCGATCGCCACCGCGCGATGGCTCAGCGCGGCGCGGCCGGAAGCCAGTGTGTATCCCACGTCCGTCGCGCGCAGCCCGGGTTCCACCCGGGCGAGCCGGGCCGCCTGCGCGACGAGGGCCGCCGGGCCGGTGGCCGACAGCGGCCAGGCGATGACCGGCGGATCCTCTCCGGCGGGGGCCCGTCCGCCGTCGGCTCCGGCCGGTTGGCGGATGATCAGATGCGCGTTGGTCCCGCTGATGCCGAACGAGGAGACCGCGGCCCGGCGGGGGCGGCCAGTCTGCGGCCACGGCACCGGGTCGGTCACCAGGGAGACCTGGCCGGCCGCCCAGTCGACGAGCGGGGACGGCGCGTCGACGTGCAAGGTCCGGGGAATCTCGCCGTGCCGCATCGCCAGGATCATCTTGATGATGCCAGCGACTCCGGCGGCCGCCTGGGTATGCCCGATGTTGGACTTCACCGAACCGATCCGTACCGGCCCGGTGGTCCGGTCCTTCCCGTAGGTGGCCGCGATGGCGCCGGCCTCGATGGGGTCGCCGAGCGTCGTGCCGGTGCCGTGCGCCTCGACTACGTCGACGTCGCCCGGTGCCAGGCCGCCGACCGCCAGCGCCTGGCGGATGACCCGTTCCTGGGCGGGCCCGTTGGGCGCGGTCAGGCCGTTGCTCGCGCCGTCCTGGTTGACCGCGGAGCCGTCCAGCACCGCGAGCACCTCGTGTCCGTTGCGCCGGGCGTCGGCCAGGCGTTCGAGCAGCAGCAACCCGGCGCCCTCCGACCAGGCGGTGCCGTCCGCGCTCGCGGCGAAGGACTTGCACCGCCCGTCCGGGGCCAGGCCGCGCTGTCGGCTGAACTCGACGAACAGGGTCGGATGGGCCATGACGGTGACCCCGCCGGCCAGGGCCAGGTCGCATTCGTTCTGCCGTAGCGCCTGGGCGGCGAGGTGGACGGCCACCAGCGACGACGAGCACGCGGTGTCCACGGTGACGGCCGGACCCTGCAGGCCGAACGTGTAGGCGACCCGGCCGGATGCCACGCTCCCGGTGCTGCCGATGGCGAGGTAGCCCTCCAAGTTGGCCGGAGCGCCCCTGACCTTGGATGCGTAATCGTTTTGCATGACGCCCGCGAACACGCCGGTCTGGGTGTTCCGCAGAGAGGTGGGATCGATACCCGCCCGCTCGAACGCTTCCCAGGCGACCTCCAGCAGCAGGCGCTGCTGCGGGTCCATGGCCACCGCCTCCCGCCCACCGATGCCGAACAGCTCGCGATCGAAATGCGCGGCATCGGTCAGGAACCCGCCCTCGCGGGTGTAAGACGTTCCGGGATGATCTGGATCGGGGTGATACAGCTGTTCTAGATCCCAGCCGCGGTCGGTCGGGAAACCTGACATGGTGTCGACGCCGCCCGCCACGATCCGCCACAGGTCTTCCGGGCTCTCCGCACCCGGGTAGCGGCAGGCCATGCTGACGATGGCGATGGCGTCGTCGCCGACGCGCGCTGTCGGCCGGGGCGCGGCGCCCGCGGCGGCCGTGTCCGCCAGCCCGGCTCGCACGAAGTCCGCGAGCGCGTCCACGGTCGGGTGGTCGAAGATAGCGGTGACCGGGAGCCGGTAGCCGGTCACCGCGGTCAGCTGATTGCGCAGCTCCACCGCGATGAGGGAGTCGAAGCCCAGGTCGCTGAACGGCACGTCGCCGGGCAGGCGCGCCGCGTCGGCATGCCCCAGCACGTTCGCGGCGCTGCCCCGCACCAACTCCCGCACGGCCCGCGCCCGCTCGTGGTCGGGAAGCCGGGCCAGGCGCTGGGCGAAGGAGGAGGAGCCGGACGCCGTCCCGGGAGCGGTCCGCCTGAGGTCGGGCACTAGGCCCGCCAGCATCGGCGGCAAGGCGCCCTCGGCGGCTCGGGCGCGCAGCGCGGGCAGGTCGAAGACGGCCGGCACCACGGCGGGCCGGTCCGCGGCGAGGCTGGCGTCGAGGAGTGCGAGCGCGGTCTCCGCCGTCATCGGCTTGATGCCCGCGCGGTTCATCCGGGCCAGGTCCCGGTCGTTCAGGTGCCCTGTCATCCCGCTCGCCTCCGACCACAGGCCCCAGGCCAGCGACGTGGCCGGTCGGCCGGCCTCCCGCCGGTACGAGGCGAGGGCGTCCAGGAAGGCGTTGGCCGCGGCGTAGCCGGACTGCCCGGGAGCGCCGAGCGAGCCGGCCAGTGAGGAGAAGAGCACGAACGCCGCAGGGTTCGCCTCCCGGGTCAGGTCGTGCAGTAGCCAGGCGCCGGTCGCCTTGGGCCGCATTACCGCGGTGAGACGTTCCGGGGTCATGGCTTCTACGGTGGCGTCGTCGAGGACTCCGGCGATGTGGATCACCGCGGTCAGCGGCCGGTCCGGGGCGATGCCCGCCAGGAGGCCGGCGAGCGCGTCGCGGTTCGCCACGTCGCACTGGGCGAGGGTGACCTCGGCCCCGGCGGCGGTCAGGTCCCGGACCAGTTCGGCCGCGCCCGCGGCCGTGGGCGCCTGTCGGCTGACGAGCAGCAGGTGGCGCGCGCCGTGTGCATGGACCAGATGACGGGCCACGAACCGGCCGAGCGTGCCAATGGCCCCGGTCACCAGGACCGTGCCGGCCAGCGGCGCGCCCGCGAGCGGTGCGGCGGCGGTGTCGGAGGCGGCCGGGACCCGGTTCAGTCGGGGAACGAGCATCTGCCCGCCGCGGATCGCCAGTTCCGGGTGACCGGTCTGCAGGACCCGGGCGATTAGCGCGTCGGGTGTCGCCCAGTCATCGACGTCGACCAGTCCAAACCGGTCCGGGTGCTCGGCCTGGGCCGCCCGGATCAATCCCCAGGCGGCCGCGGCGGCCGGGTCGCCCGCCTCGCCGTCGGCGGCGGCCACTGCCCGGCGGGTGACGACGACGAGCCGGGAGCCGGCGAGCAGATCGTCGGCTACCCATTCCTGGACGAGCTGGAGCAGTCCCGCGGTGAGCACGAGCGCGGCCGCGGCACGGTCCTCGGCCTCCGGGGCGGCGACGGGTGCCAGGACGATCGGCGGGATCCCGCCGTCGCGGGCGGCCCCGGCCCGGATCGCGGCCAAATTTTCGTGGGTTCCCAGGTGGGTCGGCAGGCCGAGGCCGCGAGAGTCCAGGACGGCCCACGACGGTTTCTCGTCCCGGCCGGCGGGCGGGGCCGGGTGCCAGGAGATCCCGAAGAGCACCTGTTCTAGTGAACCGCCGGACGGCATGAGCCGGTCTGGTGCGACGGCGCGCAGGGTGACGGCGTCGGCTGAGATGACCGGTGAGCCTTCGGCGTCGTATCCCGTCAGCCGGTAGGCGCCCGCGGGACCGGCCGATACGCGGATGCGTAGGAAGGAGGCATCCGAGGCGTGCAACTGCACCGCGGTCCAGGAGAAGGGCAGCGGCACGGTGTCCGGCTCGCCGTTGGCGATATGGTCGAGCGCGAGCGGGTGCAGTGAGGCGTCCAGCAACGCCGGATGGATCCCGAAGCCGTCCGGGGCGATCGTGTCCGGCAACGCGACCTCGGCGTACATGTCACCGTCGGACCGCCACAGGGCCTGCAACCCCTGGAAGGCGGGACCGTACTCCAGGCCGGCGTCGGCGAGCGAGTCGTATGCCCGCTTCAGGTCGACGGCGGTGGCACCGGCGGGCGGCCAGGCAGTGGGCGCCGGTGCGGGGTCCGGGCCGGCGCAGCCGAGCGTCCCGGACGCGTGCCGGACCCAGGTGGGCCCGGCCGCTTCCGAGGTGTCATCGAGGGCTGAGAAGACGGTCACCGCCCGTCGTCCGTCCTGGTCGGGGCCGTCGAGGATGACCTGGAACCGGACGGTGCCGTGCGCGGGCAGCACCATGGGCGCTTCCAGGGTCAGCTCGTCGAGCCGGCCGAGTCCGGCGCGGCGGCCCGCCCGGATGGCCAGACTGGCGAAGGCGGTGCCCGGGAGCAGGACGGTGCCCTCGACCGCGTGGTCGGCCAGCCACGGATGTGTGCGAAGAGACAGTTGCCCGCTCAGGATGCTCGTGTCCCGGTCGGCCAGGGTGGTCGCGCCGGTGATCATCGGGTGCGTCTCGGCCGAGGGGCCGGCGTCGGCGGCCGGGCCGGACCCGTTCGCCGCGAGCCACAGCCGGGTCCGCTCGAAAGGATAGGTCGGCAGCACGACCGTGCGTCCGGCGGGTATCAAAGTCTCCCAGGCGACTGTCGCTCCATGTGCGTGCGCCTTGGCCGCGGACGCCAGGACGTGTCCGTGGCTGCCTTCGCCTCGGCGGAGCGTGCCGATCGCGGCGTTACCCGCGGAGCCCGACGCCTCGATTGACTGCTCCAGGTCCGGCAGCAGCACGGGATGCGGGCTGACCTCGATGAACAGGCGATCGCCGGTGGAAAGCAGCGACTGGACGGTTTCCTCGAATCGCACCGGCTGTCGAAGATTCCTGAACCAGTAGCGCGCGTCCAGCCGGCTGCCGTCGATTCGTTCGGCGGTGACCGTGGAGAAGATCTGCACCGAACCGTCCGTGGGAGCGATCGAGTCCAGGCCCCGCAGAAGCTCGTCTTCCAGCGGGAGCATGTGGTCGGTGTGCGAGGCGTAGTCGATGGGCACGCGACGTGCCCTGATTCCGGCTGCCTTGCAGTGGTCGAGCAATGCGTCGACGGCTTGGGCGGCTCCCGCGACGACCGTGGACCGGGGGCTGTTGACCGCCGCGATGGACAGTTCCCCCGCCCACGGCCGCAGGAGACCGGGCAACTCCCGGGCCGGCAGCGCCACCGCGGCCATCCTGCCTGTACCGGCCAGCCTTGCGAGGGCGCGACCCCGGAAAGCGACCAGTCGGGCCGCGTCCCGCAGGGACAGCGCTCCGACGACCTGGGCGGCCGCGATCTCCCCGAGCGAGTGGCCGACCACCGCGTCCGGTGTTACGCCCGCCGACCGCCACAGCTCGGCGAGGGAGACCATGACGGCCCACAGCGCGGGCTGGACGATGTCGACCCGGTCCAGCGCGGAGGAACCGGCGGCCAGCACGGCCAGCAGCGACCAGTCCACGAACTCGGCCAGCGCTCGCCCGCACTCGTCCAACCGCGCCGCGAAGGCGGGCGCCGACGCCGCCAGGTCCAAGCCCATTCCCGCCCACTGTGCGCCGTGGCCGGGGAAGACGAAGACCGTGGACGGCCGTCCGGTGGCCGTGCCGGGGAAGGCGGCGGCCGGGCGCCCGCCCTCGGCCAGTGATGTTAGGGAGCTGACGGCCTCGTGGCGGTCCCGGGCCACGACCACGGCCCGCTCCCGGAAATGCTGCCGACGGGTCGCGAGGGTCCAAGCGATGTCGGGCAAGGGGGACTCGTCGTTCTCGTCGGCTAGGAAGGCTGCCAACCGGCCGGCCTGCGCTCGCAGGGCGACTTGCGTCCTGGCCGACAGGACCAGTGGCAGAGCCTGCGGTTCGGACCCGCTACCGCTGGAGCCTGGGCGAGACGCCGCGTCCGGCGCCGTGCCGTCCGTGGGCGGTTCCTCCACGATGACGTGCGCGTTCGTCCCGCTGATGCCGAACGAGGATATGGCTGCGCGGCGTGGCCGCTCGCCCGGCGGCCACGGGTGCTCGTCGGTGAGCAGCCGTACCGCACCGGCCTGCCAGTCGATCCGCGGCGACGGCTCCGTGACGTGCAGGGTCCTGGGCATGAGCCGGTGCGCCATCGCCATGATCATCTTGATGACACCGGCGGCTCCGGCCGCGGCCTGGGGGTGCCCGATGTTGGACTTGACGGATCCCAGCCGCAGCGGCTGATCGCGATTCTGCCCGTAGGCGGCCAGGAGCGCGTGAGCCTCGATCGGGTCGCCGAGGGTGGTGCCGGTGCCGTGCGCCTCGACGACGTCCACGTCCTGGGGCGAGAGCCCGGCATCCGCCAGCGCCTGGCGGATGACCCGTTCCTGGGACGGGCCGTTCGGCGCCGTCAGCCCGTTGCTGGCACCGTCCTGGTTCACCGCCGACCCGCGGATGATCCCCAGCACGGGGTGCTGTCGCCGGCGCGCCTCGGAGAGCTTCTCCAGCAGCAGCAGGCCCGCGCCTTCGCCCCAGCCGGTGCCGTCCGCGTCCGCCGAGAACGACTTGCAGCGGCCGTCGGGGGACAGGCCGCGCTGGCGGCTGAACTCGATGAAGGTGGTCGGCGTGGACATGACCGTGACCCCGCCCGCCAGCGCCATCGAGCATTCGCCGGCGCGCAACGCTTGGCTGGCCAGGTGCATGGCCACCAGTGACGAGGAGCAGGCCGTGTCGATGGTGATCGCCGGCCCCTCCAGGCCGTAGGTGTAAGCGACCCGCCCGGATGCCACGCTCGGGAATGTCCCGGTGAGCAGGTGTCCTTCGAAGTTGGCCGGCACCGCGCTCAGCCGGGGGCCGTAGTCGTTGTACATGACGCCGACGAAGACGGCGGTCCGGCTGCCCCGCATGCCCGCCGGGTCGACACCGGCCCGCTCGAACGCCTCCCAGGTCAGCTCCAGCAGTAGCCGGTGCTGCGGGTCGGTGGCCATCGCCTCTCGCGGGCTCAGGCCGAAGAACTCGGGGTCGAACATGTCGGCGTCGTAGAGGAAACCGCCCGACTTCGACGTGGACGTGCCGGCTCGGCCGGGATCGGGATCGTAGAGCCGGTCGGTCGCCCAGCCGCGGGTCGTGGGGAACCCGCCGATGGCGTCGGTGGCCGTCGCCACCAGGCGCCAGAGGTCCTCGGGGGTTCGTACGCCGCCGGGGTAGCGGCAGGCCATGCTCACGATCGCGATCGGATCGTCGTCGTCCGCGGACACCGCCGCGGCGGCGTCGGGCTCCTCGCAGGCCGCGGTGGCGGGACCGTGGCTGAGCAGCATGCGGGCGACGGCGGCGGGGGTCGGGTGGTCGAAGGTCAGTGTCGTGGGCAACCGCAGCCCGGTGAGCGCCACCAGCCGGTTGCGGAACTCCACTCCGGCGAGTGAATCGAAGCCGAGGTCCCGGAACGCCCGGGTCATGTCGACGGTGCTTCCCGCGGCGTGCCCCAACGCCAGTGTTACCGCGCCGCGCACAAGGTCTTCCGCGGCGCCCGGGCGCTCCTCGGCCGGCAACGCGCTGATCCACCGGATCCAGGTAGAGCCGCTCGGCGGCGGCGCGCTCGGCCGGCGTCGCGGCGCCTGGAACAGGTCCCGCAAGACGGCGGGTAGGCTTCCCGCGGCGGCCCGCGCCTCCATCAGGCCCGGCTGGAATGCGGCCGGTACCACGACGGCGTGGTCCGCGACCAGCGCGCTGTCCAGCAGACGGACCGCGTCGTCCTCCCGCAGTGGGATGTAACCGGAGCGGGACCATCTGGCCTTGTCCGCCGCGCTCAACCCACCGGACATGCCGCCGGCGGTGTCCCACAGGCTCCACCCGAGCGACACGCCGGGCAGGCCGAGTGCCCGCCGGTGGTGGGCGAGGGCGTCCAGGAACGAGTTGGCCGCCGCGTAGTTCGCCTGGCCCGCGCCCCCGATGGTAGCGGTGATTGAGGAGAACAGGACGAAGGCGCGCACCGGCCGGTCGCGAGTCAAAGCATGCAGGTGCCACGCGGCGTCGAGCTTCGGGCCGAACACGGCGGCGAGGTGATCCGGAGTGAGCGAGGGGATGGTGGCGTCGGAGAGTCCGCCGGCCAGGTGGATGACGGCGAGCGGCCGGCTCGCCGGGATGGTGGAGATCAGGCCGGCCAGGGCATTGCGGTCGGCGACGTCGGCGGCCGCGATCGTCACGTCGGCGCCGAGCCGCTCCATCTCGGCCCGCAGCGCCGTGGCGTCGTCGGCGGCCGGGCCGCGGCGGCTGACCAGCATCAGGTCCCGTACGCCGTGCTTGCGGACGAGATGCCGGGCGACAAGGCTGCCGAGCGCACCGGTGCCACCTGTAACGAGCACGGTGGTGTCCGGGCCGAACGCCGCGCCGGCCGAGTCCGATGGTGGCCTGAGGGGCACGAGCCGCGGCAGGAAGAGCCGGCTGTCGCGGACCTGTACCTGGGGCTCGCCCGTGGCGATCGCGATCGGCAGTCCGCTGAGCGAGGAATCGTCGTCGCCGTCGATGTCGATGAGGGCGAACCTGTCCGGATGCTCGGCCTGGGCACTTCGGACCAGGCCCCACAACGGCGCATGGACGAGAGCGGCCGTCGATGGCCGCCCCGAACCGCCGCGGGTGACGACAATCAGCCGTGCGCCGTCGAATCGTTCGTCCAGCAGCCATTTCTGCATCAGCGCGAGTGTGTGCTCGGTGATCGCGTACGTGTCCGCAAGAGGCTCGGCGTCGCGCGGCGCCGGTGCCACCATGACGACGTCCGGCGTCGGCCCGTCGGCGCCGAGTGTCGCGGCCAGCGTAGGCAGGTCCGGGTACGCCTCGGCCGTGATCCCCGTGACTCGAGGGCCGACCATGACCCAATCCCTGGGCGTGGTGCTGCTGGCCGTCGTCGGCTTCCAGTCCATGGCATACAGGTGTCCGCTGCCCTGAGTGGACGGATCGCCGCCGGCCAGCACGTCCTCGGCGGCCAGGCGGAACAAGATCTTCTCGATGGTGGCTACCGGCGCCCCGGCGCCGTCGAAGAGGTCGAGGCGGAAGGTGTCGGAGCCCAGCCGAGTGCCGACCGCCCGCACGGAAGTGGCTCCGGACGCGTAGAGAGAGACGCCCGACAGGGAGAAGGGCAGACTGACGTGGCCCGGCTCAGTTTTCAGCTCAGGCAGGAGGACGTGCAGGGCCGCGTCGAGGAGCGCCGGGTGCAGGCCGAACTCGGCCGCCTCGTCATGAACTTCCACGGGCAGCGCGATCTCCGCCCAGAGGCGGTCCGATCCGGCCCAGGCCGCTTGGACGGACCTGAAGGACGGACCGTATTGGTAGCCCTTCGCCGCTAGCCGACCGTACAGATCGTCCACCGCCAGATCGTCCACCGCGATGGGCTCGGCACCGGACGGCGGCCAGCCACCAGCGTCCAGGGCGGGTGGTGCGGTCGGGCTTGCCGCCAGCACGCCACTGGCGTGTCTTGTCCAGGGCTGCTCAGCACGAGCGCCGGATCCGGCAGGGCGGGAGTAGACGGTGATCGTCGCGCGCCGATCCTCGTCCGGCTCGCCCAATCGGATCTGAAGCTGGACCGTTGCCCGAGCAGGCATCAGCAGCGGCGCCTCAAGCGTCAGCTCTTCGATGTGGCCCAGTCCGACTTGGTCGGCCGCGTTCCCGGCGAGTTCCAGGAACGCGGTGGCGGGCATCGGCACGACCCCGGCTATGCGGTGGTCGGCCAGCCACGGAAGGGCCGCCATGGAGGCAGTTCCGGTGAGCAGCGTCCCCTCACCCGAGGCCAGGCCGGTCACCGAGGTCATCATCGGGTGCTGCGCGCTCGCCAGGCCTGCCGCCCGCAAGTCGCCTCCCGCGCGCGGCGACAGCCAGTAACGCCTGCGCTGAAAGGGATAAGTCGGCAGGTCAACAGTGGCGGCGTCGGGACACAGCCGCTCCCATCTTGTCCGAACTCCCTGCCGATTCACGGAGGCCAGCGCCGTGAGCAAGGCTACGGATTCGTGCAGCCCCGGGCGTAATGTGGTCACAGCCTGGACGGGGACAGACGAATCGTCGAGGCTCTCCCGGACGGCCGCGGTCAGGGTGGCATCCGGGCCCGCCTCCACGTACGTGGTCACGCCATGAGAGGCCAGCCAGCGGATGCTGTCGTGGAAGCGCACGGTTTCCCGGATGTGCCGCGTCCAGTACTCCGGCGTGCGGATCTCGGCGGGATCGGCGGGTTCGCCGGTGAGGTTCGAGATCACCGGCCGGGTTGGCGCCGAGTAGCTAAGCCCCGCGGCAACCTGCCTGAAATCGTCGAGGATCGCGGCCATGTGCGGGGAGTGGAAGGCGTGGCTGACGTTCAGCCGCCGCGTCTTTCGGCCACGCTCGGTCCAGGACGCGGCCAGCCTCGCGGCGGTGACCGGATCCCCCGCGATGACGACGGACGTGGGGCCGTTGACAGCGGCCAGGCTGACCGTTTCCTCGTGCCCGGCCAGGGTGTCCCTGATCTCCTCCTCAGAAGCCTGAACGGCGATCATGGCCCCGCCGCCCGGCGCCGCCTGCATGAGCCGTCCACGCGCGGCCACCAGGGCGCAAGCGTCCGCGAGTGTCAGGACGCCCGCCACGTGGGCGGCGCCCAACTCGCCGACCGAATGACCGCCCAAGTAGTCGAACGTCATCCCGTAGTGCGCCAGCAGGCGGGCCAGCGCCACCTCCAGCGTGAACAAGGCCGGCTGCGTGTACCGGGTCTGCCCGAGCAGCGCGGCGTCGGGGGAGTGCTCGGCCGCGAACATCACGTCCCGCAGAGGGCGGTCGAGGTACTGGCCGAAGTGCCCGCTGATCTCATCGATCACGGCCGCGAAGGCTGGTTGCGCCCGATAGAGGCCGTGGCCCATGCCGGGTCGCTGAGCGCCCTGTCCGGCGAACAGGAGCGCGGTCGCGCCCTGCCCGGCCGTCGTTCGCACCACGGCCGTGGTGTCCTGTCCACGCGCCAGCTGCTCGAGTCCGGCCACCAGCGTCGCCTTGTCCGGCCCGATGACGACCGCTCGGTGCTCGAACTGCGCCCGCGTGGTGGCCAGCGACCGGGCGATGTCGGCGGCCTTCATGCCCGGGTGCCCGGCTAGGTGGGCGCGCAGCCGGTCGGCTTGCGCCAGGATCGCGCCCTCGTCGCGGGCGGAGATGACCCACGGAAGGGCGTTCTGGGCCGACCCATCATCCGAGCCGGCCTCGTCCGGCGCGACCGCCCCGGCGGCAGGGGCCTCCTCCAGGATCACGTGCGCGTTGGTGCCGCTGATGCCGAACGACGAGACGCCGGCCCGGCGGGGGTGACCGTCGCGCGGCCACGGCCGGGTGGCGGTCACCAGGTCCATGGCCCCGGACGACCAGTCGATGCGCGGTGACGGCTCGTCGACATGGAGGGTGGCGGGTATTTCACCGTGCTCCATGGCCATGACCATCTTGATGATCCCGGCGACCCCGGCCGCGGCCTGGGTGTGCCCGATGTTCGACTTGACCGACCCGAGCAGCAGCGGCCGCCCGGCCAGCCGCCGGCCGTAGGTCGCGAGCAGCGCCTCGGCCTCGACCGGATCGCCGAGCGCGGTGCCCGTGCCGTGCGCCTCCACCGCGCCGACCTGGTCGGCGCGCAGGCCGGCGGCGCTCAGGGCCTGGCGGATGACCCGCTGCTGGGCCGGCCCGCTCGGCGCGGTCAGGCCGTTGCTCGCCCCGTCCTGGTTGATCGCCGAGCCGCGGATCAGGGCAAGGACCCGGTGCCCGTTCCGCTGCGCGTCGGAGAGCCGCTCGAGCACCAGTGCCCCAGCCCCCTCCGCCCAGCTCGTGCCGTCCGCCGCGGCGGAGAAGGGCTTGCACCGGCCGTCGGCGGCCAAACCGCGTTGCCGGCTGAACTCGGCGAACATCCCGGGTGAGGCCATGACGGTGACGCCGCCGGCCAGCGCCATCGTGCACTCTCCCCGGCCCAGCGCCTGCACCGCGAGGTGCAGCGCCACCAGGGAGGAGGAGCACGCGGTGTCCACGGTGACGGCGGGCCCCGCCAAGCCGAGCGTGTAGGCGAGGCGGCCGGAGATGATGCTCAGCGCGTTCCCGGTCAGCAGGTAGCCCTCGTGCCGGCCGGCGGCCTCGTGCAGCCGGGGACCGTAATCCTGGGCGCTCGCGCCGATGAACACACCGGTCTGGGTGGCCCGCAGCGTGGACGGGTCGATCCGGGCGCGTTCGAACGCCTCCCACGCCACCTCGAGCGTCAGCCGCTGCTGCGGGTCCATCGCGGCCGCCTCGCGCGGGCCGATGCCGAAGAAGGCCGGATCGAACGCGTCGGCGCCGGAGAGGAAACCGCCGGCCCCGCCGTGCACGGATCCGGACTCGCTCGTCAACGTGGCGAGCAGCGCCTCCAGATCCCACCCCCGGTTCTCGGGAAAGTCGCCGATGGCGTCGCCCGCCGAGATCAGCAGGTCCCACAGGGACTCCGGTGAGCTGACATCCCCCGGTAACCGGCAGGCCATCCCGATAATCGCGACCGGCTCGCCGCTCCGGGCGGGCTCCGCGGCATGGTCCTCGCCGGAGTGCTCGGGTGGATCGAGCGCGGTTCCCAGGTACTCGGCCAGGGCCTGAGGCGTGGGGTGGCTGAACGTGATGGTGTCCGGCAGCCGCGAGCCGGTCGCGGCGCTGATCCGGTCGCCCAGTTCCACGGCCCCCAGCGAGTCCAGCCCCAGGTCGTGGAACGGCAGCGCCATGTCCACCGCGTTCGGGTTCGGATACCCCAGGACGACCGCGACCGTATTGCGCACCAAGCCGACCAACGCGGGGGCGCGGTCGGCGGCCGGGGCCGCGGCCGACTCCGCGACCGGGACCGCAGACGAGGCCACGTCCTTCGGCCCATCCGCAGTCCGGGCCGCCTCGGCCACCGCTGCCGCCTCGGCCACCTCCGGGGCTACGGCCGCCGGCCGTCCTTCCCACGCCGGTGCGGCCAGCCAGTGCTGCTGCCGCTGAAATGAGTAGGTCGGCAGATCGATCACGCGGGCATCCGCCGGGAACAGCGTGCGCCGGTCGACAGGCACTCCGTGGGCGATCGCGTGCGCGAGCAGCATGGCCATGGTCCGACGTTCCTGCTCGCCTCGCCGCAGCGCCGCTGCGAACAGGCATCCGGCCCGGTCGGCGACGGAGCCTCGGCCCATGGCGGACAAGACCGCGTCCGGCCCTAGTTCGACGAACAGGGTGACGCCGGCTTCGTCCAGGCGCTGGATGCCAGCGGCGAACCGCACCGGTTGCCGGGCGTGGCGTACCCAGTATTCGGCACTGGCCATGTCGCCGGACCCGGCCACCGTGCCGGTGAGGTTCGAGACGACCGGGATGCGCGGGGCCTGATAGGAGACGGACCGTGCCACCTCGGCGAACTCGTCGAGCACAGGCTCCATCCGGGCCGAGTGGAACGCGTGGCTCACCTGAAGGCGGGACGTGCGTCTGCCCTGACCGCGGAAGAGGCTGGCCACTCGTTCGACCGCGTCCTCATCGCCCGCGATCACGATGGACGTGGGTCCGTTCAGGGCCGCGATGTCCACCGCGGGCTCGGCTAGAACGTGCGGCGCCACCTCGTCCTCGGTGGCCTGGACGGCGATCATCGCCCCGCCCGCCGGTAGCCGCTGCATCAGCCTTCCGCGTGCGGCGACCAGGGTGGCCGCGTCGGCCAGGGACAGGATCCCCGCCACGTGGGCCGCAGCCAGCTCGCCGACCGAATGGCCGATCAGATAGTCGGGCCGTAGCCCGTACCGGGTCACCGATCGGTTGAGCGCGACCTCGAGCGCGAAGAGGGCCGGCTGGGTGTAGCCGGTCTGGTCGAGGCGGGCGGCGAGCGGCGTTCCCGGCTCGGCGAACATGATCGATTTCAGCGGGAGGTCGAGCCACGGGTCGAGGGCGGCGCAGACCTCGTCCAGGGCCGAAGCGAACACCTGGTCGCTTCGGTAGAGGTCGCGGCCCATTGCCGGCCGCTGGCCGCCCTGGCCCGAGAACATGAAGGCCGTCAGCCCGGCCGGGCCGGTTCCGGTCGCGGTTCCCGGCCCGGGCCCGCCCTCGGCCAGGGCGCCGAGCCTGGCGAGCAACTGCTCGGGCTCGTCGCCCACGATCACTTCTCGATGGTTGAACGTCGTCCTGCTGGTCGCCAGCGAGAGCCCGACATCGGCGGCGGACGCCGACGGCCGCTCGCGCAGCCAGGCGAGAAGATTGGCCGCCTGGCCGCGGACGGCGGCGGAATCCCGCCCGGAGATGATCCAGGGCAGGGGCCCCGGGTCGGCATCCCCGGATGGAGCGTCGGCTCGCATGGTCGGTGGGGGCTGCGCGAGAATGACATGGCAGTTGGTGCCGCCCATGCCGAAGGAGCTGATCCCGGCGATGAGCGGAGCGTCCGGACGCGGCCAAGGGCCGGTGGACGACTGCACCGCGAGCCGCAGCGCGGTCAGATCGATGGCCGGATTCGGGGTCTGGAAGTTCAGGCTCGCGGGCAGTTCGCGGTGGTGGATGCTCAGCGCCACTTTGACCAGCCCGGCGATGCCCGCCGCTCCTTCCAGGTGGCCGATGTTCGTCTTCACCGATCCGACGCGCAGCGGGCTGCGCGTCGGGCGCCGGCTGCCGAGTTCCGCGCCGAGCGCGGCCGCCTCGACCGGATCGCCTTGGCGGGTCCCGGTGCCGTGCAGCTCGACGTACTGGATGTCGGCGGCCGCCAGACCGGCCTGCTCGCGGGCCAGCCGCAGCACCTCGCGCTGTGCGTCGACGTCCGGAATCGTAAGCGAGGCGCCGGCCCCATCGTTGTTCATCGCGCTGCCGCGGATCACACAGTAGATCCGGTCGCCGTCCGCGAGCGCGGCGTCCAGCGGTTTGAGCAGGACCGCGGCCGCGCCCTCGCCGCGTACGTAGCCGTTCGCGCGGGCGTCGAAGGTGAAGCACCGGCCGTCGGGTGAGAGGGCGCCGAACTTGGTGGCCGTGATGGTGGAGATCGGACTGAGGATGAGGTTCACCCCGGCCGCCACAGCCAGGGAGCACTCGGCTCGGCGGAGGCTTTCCACGGCCAGGTGAACCGCGGTCAGAGAGGAGGACTGTCCGGTGTCGACCGTCAGGCTCGGCCCGCGCAGGCCGAGGGCAAACGAGACCCGGTTGGCGACCATGCTGCGGTGCAGTCCCGTCATGGTGTGCCGCGAGACGGAGTCGACGCCCTGTTCCCGGGCGAGCGCCGCGTAGTCGTCGGCGATCACTCCCGCGAAGACGCCGACCGGGGTCCCCCGGATGTCGGCCGGAACGATCCGGCCGTTCTCGAGCACCTCCCAGGACAACTCGAGCATCAGCCGCTGCTGCGGGTCCATCGCCGCGGCCTCTCGCGGGCTGATGCCGAAGAATCCGGCGTCGAACTGGCCGACCTGGTCGAGGTACCCGCCATAGCGGGTGGTGGTCTTGCCGGGCGCCGCCGGATCCCGGTCATACAGGGCCCGCGGATCCCAGCGGTCGGCGGGGGTCTCGGTGACGGCGTCCCGCTCCTCGCGCAGCAGGCGCCAGAACTCGGCCGGATCCCCGGCCTGCGGAAGGCGGCACGAAAGACCGATCACGGCGACATGGGACTCGGCAGCCGCAGGGTTCTTACCTGTCATCACATTCCCTAGGCTTTCCACGGACCTGTGGTGCGCCGGCCGGTGTCGGCGCCCGGGATGGGCCGCAAGGCTGAGATGTCCGGGCCGCCAGTGTCGCCGAAACCTCTAAATCGGTCCTGAAACTTCAGGTCCCGAAGGCGCAAGCCCGGAATATCGCCGACCATGCCGGTAACTCGTCGGTCTCGGCGAATGGGAACGCAGAGGTCTGCCATCCACCGCGGGCGGGAGCGGTTCATCGGCTTGGACACTTGACCGGGCGCGCGGCGTCGGCGAGTATCGGCCGGGAGCCCCGGGAGGAACATATGAGTCAGAGGTCTGACGGCGGCGATCTCACGGTTGGGATACCTGAGATGGAGCCGAAGTTCGTAGGCTGGCACGAGGAGTTGCGCGCCGGTCAGAAGCGCCTTCAATCGCAGGCCACACCCATGTACGAGAAGACCGCGCTGTTGCGCGCCTACGACTCCATCGTGGTCCCGGGCATTCTCGAGACGCGCGACTACGTGGTGGCCCTATACGAGGCCGTCGACCTCCTGTACGGCCTGTCCGGCAAGGATCCCGAAGAGGCCGCCGATGCGCGGATGTCCCGGCAACGCCTCATCACCGAGCCGACAGGACGCAACGAGTACTCGTTCGTCATCGAACACAGTGCGCTGACCAACGTCATCGGCGGGCCGGAGCTGATGGACGAACAGCTTGCCTTCCTCACCGAAGTGACGGCGCTGCCCCACGTCGCCTTCGGGATCATCCCGCCGGACGTCATCCGCGGACTGTACTCGGGGGAGGGATTCTACATCTTCGACGACGGGTTCGTGCGCAGTTCGATCTGGTTGGGCGAGGTCAGGACGGACAAGCCCGAGGAGATCGCCTTCTTCGTCAAGGCCTTCGATCTACTCCGGAATCAGGCTGTTTACGGTGACCGGGCGCGGGAGCTGATCGAGGCGGCGAGGGCCGAACTGCGCAAGCGGTGAACGACCCGGCCGAACCGCTCCCACCCGGCGGTTTCAGGCGGAATTTAGAGGCACCGCCGATCCTGGTCGGGTGCCTACCATGAAGAAGTCCTAATGAGCCGCACGGTCGTGATCGCCGGAGGTGGCCCGGTCGGCCTGATGCTGGCCTGCGAACTCGGTCTCGCGGGCGTGCCGAGCGTCGTCATCGAGCGGCTCGCCGAGCCCAGCGCCTATTCCAGGTCTCTGACGATGCACGCGCGCACCCGCGAGGTCCTCGAGCAGCGGGGGATGGGTCCGTTCACTGATTTCCCGCCGGTCTGGACGTACAACTTCGGGCTGATCGAACTGCAGGATCACGTCGACGACGTCGGCCAGCTGCCGCTGTTCGTGCCCCAGCGTGAAATCGAGCGGATCCTCGAGAAGCGCGCCGTGGAACTCGGGGCGGACATCCGGCGCGGCCAGGAGGTGACCGGGTTCGAGCAGGACGAGGACGGGGTCCGGGTCACCGTCCGCCCCGCCGGAGGGGCCGAATACCAGGTCCACGGTGCCTATCTGGCCGGTTGCGACGGTGGCACCAGCCTCGTGCGCAAGCTGGCGGGCATCGCCTTCCCCGGCACCGAGTCGACCGCCAACGGCCTGACGGCCGACGTGCTAACCCCGGCGCAGGAGAAAGTCATCGTTCCGCCGACCCTCTGCCAGGTCGGGATGTACGCGGCGATCCCGCTGCGGCCGGGGGTCTACCGGGTCAGCGCGATCGAGTTCGGCGTCCCCCGAACCAGTAAGGCGGTCGAGCCGACGCCGGCCGAGTTCCAGGCCCAGTGGCGCAAATGCGCCGGCCAGGACCTCGGGATTCTGGCCACCGGGGAGATCCGGTACCTGTCGAGGTGGGGGAACGCGACCAGGCTCGCCGAGCGGTACCGGGCCGGCCGGGTGTTCCTGGTCGGCGACGCGTGCCATGTGCATATTCCGATCAGCGGCCAGGGGCTCAACACCGGCGTCCAGGACGCGCTGAACCTCGGCTGGAAGCTGGCCGCCGAGATCAACGGCTGGGCGCCCCCGGGCCTGCTCGACACCTACCACACCGAGCGGCATCCGGTCGGGCAGCGACTGTGCTGGAGCACCCGGGCGCAGGACGCGCTGCTCTACCCGGTGGACCAGGTGACCCCGCTGCGCGAACTGTTCGCCGAACTCGTCCGGATCGGCGGGGTCACCAAGTATCTGATGGACCTTCTGTCCGGCCTGAGCATCCGGTATGCCATGGACTACCCCGGGCAACCGTCGGAGCTGGCCGAGCACCCCCTTCTGGGCAACCGGCTGCCGCCTGCCGTCCTGTCTACGGCGACGGGCGACGTCAACGTGTCGGCGACGCTCGAGTCCGGCCGCGCGGTGTTGCTCCTCCTCGGCGACCACCCCGCCCCGCACTACCCGGACCCGGGCTGGAGCGACCGGGTCGACGTGCTGCGGGCCGCGCCGACTGCCGAGATCGACGCGCGGACGGTGTTGGTGCGGCCCGACGGCTATGTCGCCCATGCCGATCCAGTCGGCGGCCATGACGAAACGCTGTACCAGGCGCTGCGCGCGTGGTTCGGAGAACCCGCCCGGTAAGGAGAACGCAATGAACCAGACCGTCATCGTCGCCGGAGCGGGCCCGACCGGACTCATGCTGGCCGCCGAGCTGCGGCTGGGCGGGGCCGAGGTCACGGTCGTCGACCCGCGCCCCGACATCGGCGAGCACTCGCTGGGAATGGCCGTCCACGGTCGAACCCTGGAGATCATGAGACAGCGCGGTCTCGCGGAAGAGCTGCGCGCCGCGGGCCTGTTCGCCTGGCCGCGGACACCGTTCTCGATGCTCTGGCTCGATCTGGACGACGCGGGGCCACAGGACTACACCTACGGTCTGCCGCAGTGGCAGACCGAACGCGTGCTGGCCCGGCGCGCGGCCGCGCTTGGCGCGGACATCCGCCGGGGGTACCGGGTGACCGGGCTGACCGAGCACGCTGAAGGCGTCGTCGTCGAGGTCTGCGCTGACGACGGCGAACGATCGAGCCTTCGCGGTGTTTTCCTCGTCGGCTGCGATGGAGCGGACAGCACCGTGCGTGACCTGGCCGGGATCGAGTTCGAGGAGCACGAGTCCTCCAGGTACTTCGGCGTCCTGGGCGACGTCGAGCCGGAGGAGGGGGAGCAGTTCGCGGCCGGCCTATACCAGACCGGGCTCTTCGGCGCGATCCCGCTCGGCGAGAAGACGCTGCGACTGATGACGGTAGAGTTCGGCGCCGGGCCGGCCGGCGCCGACGGGCCAGCGACCGAGGAGGAGTTGCGCGCGAGTATCGAGCGGATCGCGGGAACCGCTCCCCGGCTGCGGCATGCCCACTTCGTGGGCCGGTACGGTCGGCCGAGCGCGGTGGCGCGCGGCTTCCGGCAGGGGCGGGTGCTCCTAGCCGGGGACGCCGCTCACGTCTCCTTCGTGTCCGGTACGCAGGGCCTGAACGCGGGCATCCAGGACGCGGTCAACCTGGGCTGGAAGCTCGCGGCCGAGGTCGCGGGCCGGGCTCCCGACGGCCTGCTGGACTCCTATCAAGAAGAGCGGCACGCCGCCGCGGCCCGCGCCTGCGCGAACGCCCGGGCCGCGGTCGCGCTGATGCACCCGCTGGACACGGTCGGGCCGCTGCGGGAGCTGTTCGGCGAACTGCTACGCATCCCCGAAGTCAACCGTCACCTGCTGCGCATGCCGACCGAGGTGCGCTATCCGTCGCCGGAACCTGGTGACCACCCACTGCACGGCTTGCCGATCGAAGACAGCCCACTGTCATGTCCGGCGGTACAGGCGGCGATCACGGAGGCGCTGGGCGCGGGCCGCGGCGTGCTGCTCTGGTTCGCGGCGCGGCCCGGGCCGCCGGCCGACCGGTGGTCCGGCCGGGTCGATGTCGCGGTGGCCGAGCCCGTTTCCGGGCTTGACGCCGACTTCGTGCTCGTCCGGCCGGACGGACGGATCGCCGCCTGCGGATCCGACCCGGAACGCCTCGAACGAGCCCTGGCCTCCTGGTTCGGTGCACCCGTCAGTTAACGGTCGAGGGTTCACCGCGCGCCCGTCGGCTCAAGTAAGTCCGGCGGCAAATTCACGGCGGCTCGCGGGTTCGTCCCGCGAGTCGCCCTTCGCGATTTCCGGCTCGTTGCTCAGCTTGTCGTTTATGGTCCAAATGATCATTTGGGCCATAAACGACAAGCCTAGAACCTGTTCAACATCGTCGACAGGCGCGATGGCGACCTGGTCGACAGGTGCGTTCGCGAGGGCATAGGCTTCATATCGTCCTTCCCCTCAACGGCGGCCACTCGCCGGTCCAGGCCGCCGCGATGGACGCCGTGGCCGAGCGGCTGGGTTCCACCGTGCGCCAGGTCGCGCTGACCTGGCTGCTGCGCCGTTCGCCGGCGATGCTGCTGAATCCGGGAACTTCGACGGTCTGCCACCTGCGCGAGAACATCGCCGCGGCCGAGATCGGACTTCCTGCTGAGTCCCTCGCCGAACTCGACGCCATGGTGCAGTAGACGGCGAAGCAAAGGTATATCAGGGTTCAGAAGCAACACGATTTTTCGACGTGTTCTCCTGACAGCCATGCAGGTGTGCCGCTACTGTCAAAAGTACGCGCAGTATTCACGGCGCGACGGAAAGTCCCGATGGCGGTCTCGCTGCCGGTAAGGACTAAGCCCATGGGGGGCGACGTGGATCATTTGGCATCCCGCAAGGCTGCACTGGACATAGCCCGGGAGACGGTTGGGACGGCCGCCCCGAATGAGTTGGAGGTCTTCGCTGCAGTCGAAGCCGTCTGGCTGAACCATCCCGGCAAGGCCGGGCGATGGGCGCGGCGCGGGCGCAAGTCGCCGTTGGCCTTCGGCGCTCTTGAAGTGACGGCAGCGATCACTCCCATTGCGCTCGCGGTCGTCGAGCAGGTTTTCGAGCAGTTGGGCGTCGATCTGGGAACCAGTTGGTTGGGCCGGACGAGGGTGCGGATCCGGGCTTGGCGTAAACGCAGGCAGGGCCCGCAGACCCCTGCAGTTGACTCCGACTGCGTCAGCGGCTCGAACTCGACAGCAGATGCGACTCCTTCAGCTATATCCGGGACCGCACCCGCACCCTCGTCCT
Source organism: Actinocrinis sp. (assembly GCA_035943635.1). Taxonomy (GTDB): domain Bacteria; phylum Actinomycetota; class Actinomycetes; order Streptomycetales; family Catenulisporaceae; genus DASZBX01. Next base: position 30,718 of record DASZBX010000113.1, read on the forward strand.
CACCCGAATCCGCACTCCAGGCTTTCACCGCCGACCAGTTGACGAAGATTCATGAGCTCGCACGGAGCCAGGCGGTGCGCTGTGGGATGACCCCCGACGATGCGGCATTCTTCGCCGACGCCTTGGTCGGCGCGGCCGTGCGGGCCACGGGCTTCGCACTGGGACAACGCGGATGAACGCTGAGGCACAGCCACGGGCGCAGGCATCCGGGCAATCGTCGGAGCGGCTGACTCCGCTCATCCTGCCGTCAGGGACCACTCTGCGGCTTGCCGTCCTGGCCGCCGCGACGTTCGCAGCTGGCGCAGTCATCTACGGGTACGTCTATCCCGTCGCCTCTTTCTCACGCAATCACTTCGACGCCGCGACGACAATGCTCCGGTGCGTGGACGCGACCGGCCTGGGCACCAAGCCCCTGAGCGCACAGGTCATCAACAGTGCCGAAGCCTGCCGCGCCACCTACGGCCGCGCTGACGCGCGGTACATCCTGCTCGCGCTCGGCTGCCTCTTCGGCCTGGCGCTCCTGATCTACGCCGCACGTCCGCACTGGACGACCCGGCGCGGACGCCTCATGCCGATCACCGGGGACACCATGCCGGAGCCGGCGGCCTTCCTGGAGGACTTGGTCCGTGAGACCGCGGTGGCGCCGGCCCCGACATTCCTGTTGGATCCGTCCCGATGGACGACCGGCGGCCACGTCTTCGGCCATCGCCGCCACCCCCGCATCCAACTGGACGCGGGCCTGATCGCCATGGTCAAGACCAACCCGAGGACGGTACGAGCCGTCGTCCTGCACGAACTCGCGCACATCCGGGCCCGCGACCTGACGGCCACGTATCTGGCAGTCGCGATCTGGCAGGCATTCGTGGCCGCCGCGCTGGTGCCGCTGGCACTGTTCACGGTCTACCCCGGGGCGCTGATCGCCCCGACCCGGTGGACCTGGTCCGGACTGGACAACCTGGTTCGGCCGAGCACCGTCCTCGAAGAAACGACCATGCTCGCTCTGGCCGCCCTGGTGTACCTGACCCGAAACGGGGTGCTTCGCGCACGTGAGACGTACGCGGACGCAATCGCCGCGCAATGGGACGCGAACGACGCAGCGGCCGCCCTGCTCGAAGCAGTGGCCCGGGTCCGGCGGCGCCGCGGGCCGGCATGGCAGTACCTGCTGCGCAAACACCCCGACCCGCGCCGCCGCCAGGCCGTCATGTTGGATCCGGACGCGGCGTTCCGGGTCGGCCCGTGGGACATGGCCGGCGTCGGCACAGCGCTGGCCGTCGCCGCCGACGGAGCATGCTACCTGGCCGAACAAGCCTTTCCCGGCAACGAACTCGCGGCCTGGTCCGCGATCGGCGCCGTACTGGCCTTGATCGTGTCGGCGACTGTGAGCGCCGCGCTGTGGCGCCCGACGCTGCGATCGACGATCCGCGGCCTGCCCTTGCCGCGGGTCGGGCATCTCGCCCTCGCGTTGACGGCCGGCTACCTCCTCGGCGACTGCCTGAGGATCAACACGTTCGGAACGGGAGGCAGCCTTCCCCAACTCGGCGAACCCGCACTCGACGACGCGGTGGGGATCCTCCTGTTGTTCACGGCCCTGACGCTCTTCGCCGCATGGACGACGCGTACCGCAGCGGTCTGGATCTCCGCGGCCCGCGGACGGTCGCTGCGCTGGGCCCTGGCCGGATCGACGCTGGCAGGATGGGCCGTCCTGGCGCCTTTCTTCGCCTTCTGGCTCCCTGTCCACCTCATCCCCGGCCTGGCCCAGATCCAGTGGGCCACCTCGGCACTGGCAGAATCAGAGGGCTGGTACTACTGGCACGGCTGGGGCATCTCCGTCTTCCGGGCGCAGTACAGTCCGGTGACCTACTGGACCGCCAACCCTCTGGCGATGCCATGCCTGGCTCTGGTCGTGCTCGTGCCGTTCCTGGCGGGCGTCCGCCGCCGATATCGCCGCGCCGGGGCCGGGGCTGAAACCGCGCCGACCTGGCGGCTACGGGCTCAACCGGACGCTGGTGCATATCCGCCGCTGACCCGCGCGGTGCTGCGTCCCGGGAGCGCACTGTCCACCGGTTTCGTGGGCGGGGTGGTCGTGGTGGTCTTGAACCTGATACTGCAAGTCGTGGTCCGCTATGCCGTGCCGGAAGCGACCCAGCACGATGATGGATTCATCTATTACCTGCAATACGCCGAGTTCGCTGGAATGGTGCTAGCCCAAAGCGCAGTCGCGGCGAGGACGGCGCTAAGGTCATCAAGCCTCAGAATCATCCACGGCTTATTGGCCGCATCCGTGACCGGGCTGATGTGCACAGCCGCCTGGGTAGCCGGAAAGGTCACCACCTCGTGTGTCGGGGTGTCCGATTTCAATCAAGGCTGGGACTGCGGGTTCTTCCATCCGGCGTCCCAGGTGGCCGGATACGCGCAGAAGTTGCTCGTTGAGGGCTTCATCGCTTCGATCATCGGCGCTGTGGTGGCCATAGGTATCGCCGACGCGGCGCGGTATGGCCGGACGCGCTTCATCGGGAACCAGGGTTCGATATCGGTGGTGGCGATCGAGGTGGACGCAGAAGTTCTGGAATCGGCGCGTTCCAGGCGATGGCCAGATGCCTGTCTCGCCATCGCTTGGGTCGCAATTCTGGGATGCGAGGTCGTGGTCACGGTGCTCAATACGCCGAGACAGTGGTTGCCTTAGCTTGCGATCAGACCGTTGTGCGTCGTTTCGCCTGTTGGGGTGGGGTGGCTTTTTCAACTTCCTGACGTGGGAGGGGCCTGTGCGCGAGGATGTGTGTTCGGCCACGACGCACACGCTCACGCGGAGGCCGTATTGACCAGTGTCGGGGATGGTTTCGCACGCGTCGAGGCCTTGGGTGTGTTGTCCGGGTTCCGCAGGGACTTCTACGACTGCCTGACCGCCCGGGCGGATGCGTTGTTCGAACTGGCGGACGCGGTGCTGTGCACGGAAGGCTCGGTCAAGACGCTGGTGGAGCTGGCCTTGGCGCCCGAGTACCGGCGTGGCCACGGGGCACTCTACGACGGGTTGAACCGCGGGAGTGTGGATCTGGACCGGCTTCGCCGGGCGGTGGTCGGCCTTCCACTGCCGCGGGCCGCCGACGGCCGCCTGGTCCTGGCCGCCGATGTCAGCCCGTGGCTGCGCCCGGACGCTCGATCGGGATGAATTCGGGGGCGTAGCCGGGCAGGGAGGCGACCGTCAGCAAGGTGGCGTTCTCGGTGATGTAGGTCTTGGCGATGCCGGAGACGTGGCCGGGCAGGCGGTCCCATACCAGGATCATTCGGCCGCCGCCCAGGGCCTGGCGCAGGTTGGTGATCAGCGGGCCGAAGTCCTCCTGCGTGAACGACTCGTTCGGGGCCAGGGCGTAGAACAGCTTCGGCAGGCGCCGACTCCCGGGCCGGTAGCAGGCGAACGCGGCCATAGAGACCCGTCGCCCGTGCGTGTACGAGCAGCGCAGCCACACCCGTGTCCCGCGTCGGGCCCAGGTGCCGCGGATCGGCGGGGTCAGCATCGCCCCGGACTCGTCCTCGAACACGATCCACGCCCGCTCCCGCCGGGCCCGCTCGACGATGCCGGGCCAGGTCACCTCGATCCACTCCCGGATGGCCGGTTCGTTGCGCTGCATCGCCCGGCGCCCCGGGCGGTGATTGGAGTAGCCGATACGGCGCAGGAACCTCCAGACCGCTGCCGTCTGGGCGAACCGCACCCCGAACAGCTCCTCGATCAGATCGTTGACTCAGGCCAGCGTCCACCGGTCCTGCTCACGGCCGTGTGCCCGGGCGCCGCGGTCCAGTTCGGCAGTGAGCACCGCGACCTGCGCCTGATCGAGCAAGGACGGATAACCCGGCCGGCCGGTCGAGCGCAACGCCCCGGCACCACCTTCCTCCCATCTGGCCTTCCACAGGTCCACCGCCGGATTACTCACAGCCAATCGCTCCGCGATCAGCACGTTCGGCACACCCTACGCGAACAGTTCCGCGGCCCGCAGCCGCCTCTCCTCCCGAAACGCCCGTTCCCGAGCGCCCGGCGTCATTGAAGTACCCATACAAACCAGGTAACCCGACTGCTACCAGCCCAACCGATCAACAAACGGCATTAAACGTCAAGCTCACTGCTGGTTGTTCACTGCCCCTTGCTTATTCCGCAGGTCCCGCGGTCCGCCGCCCCAACTCGTTGTCGATGAAATCGAAGATCGTCTCGGGTGAGGCGTCCTGGATCCCGTCGCCGAGACCGGAGTCCGGGACGGCCCGGTCCTCGCTCCAGCGTCCGAGCACGGCCCGGAGCCGGGCGGCGATCGCATCCCGGGTGCTCCCGTCGGCCGCCGCCAGCGCCGCCTCGATCCGTTCCACGTCGGCCGCCAGCGGGTCCGGGTGCGCGTGGGCCGGCTCCAGCCGGTTCCCGAGGTAGGCGCTGACCTGGGACGGGGTCGGGTAGTCGAAGACCAGCGTGGCGGGCAGGGCGAGGCCGGTTTCGCGGGCCAGCCGGTTGCGCAGTTCGAGCGCGGTCAGGGAGTCGAACCCCAGTTCCGTGAACTTCCGGTCGGTCCCGATGTCGGACGCGTTCGGGTGTCCGAGCACCGCGGCCGCGACCGCGCGGACCGCCGACAAGATCGCCTTGTCCCGGTCGGCTCTGGCCAGTCCGGCCAGTCGCCCGGCCAGACCTCCCGAGGCGCGGTCCTGCCGCTTGGCCGCGTCAGAGACCAGATCGCCGAGAATGGCGGGCAGCGTTCCCGCCTGCTTTCCTTCCCGCAGCGAGCGCCGGTCGAGCGTGACGGGAACGGCCAGCGGATCGTCCAGTGTCAAGGCCAGGTCGAACAGGGCCAGCCCCAGGTCTGCCAGCAGCGTAACGACCCCGATCTGGTCGATCCGGTCCCGGTCGGCCCGGGCGGTCATCGCGCTGGTGTCCTCCCACAGCCCCCAGGCCAAGGACACACCGGGCAGTCCGTCTGCCCGGCGCCGGGCCGCCAACGCGTCGAGGAACGTGTTGGCGGCGGCGTAGTTCCCCTGGCCCGGGGTTCCGGCCAGGCCGGCGAAGGACGAGTACAGGACGAACGTCGAGAGGTCGAGGCCGCGGGTCAACCGGTCGAGGTTCCAGGCGGCGTCCGCCTTCGACCGCATGACCGTGTCGATCCTTTCCGGGGTCAGCGAACCCAGGACGCCGTCGTCGATGACTCCGGCGACGTGGATCACCGCTGTCAGCGGGTGCGCGGCCGGGATGGTCGCGAGCAGGGCTTCGACGGCGTCCGGATCGGCCATGTCGCAGGCGGTCACGGTGACGCGCGTACCCGCACCCGCCAGGTCCGCCGCCAGCCGCCGGGCTTCGTCGACGGAGGGTCCGCGACGGCTGGTGAGCAGCAGGTTCCGCAGGCCGCGGGTGGTCGCTAGGTGGCGGGCCAGGATGCGGCCGAGCGTGCCGGTGCCGCCGCTGATCAGAACCGTTCCGTCGGGATCCCACGCGCGGCCCGGGTCGCTGCTCGCGGGCGTCGCGGTCATCCGGGTCAGTCGTGGCACGCGGAGGTTGTCACCCCGGATCGCCAGCTGAGGCTCGCCGGTCGCCAACGCCCTGGCGACCACGGCCGGGCAGGCAGCTTCCCGGTCGAGATCCAGGAGCGCGAACCTGCCGGGATCCTCCGACTGGGCTGTGCGCAGCAGGCCCCAGAGGGCGGCCCCGGGAAGGTCCAGGACGTTCTCGTCGGACCGGGTCGCCATGGCCCGCCGGGTGACCACGACCAGCTTCGGGTCGCCCGGCCACGCTGTGGTCTGCCAGGTGGTGAGCGCCGCGAGCATCCGGGCCGTGGCCGCGCGGGCTTCGTCGGCGCCCGCTTCCTGCGCGTGCTCACACGCGAAGAGCACCGCGGCCGGGACGGGTGCCCCGTCGGCCACGGCGGCGATCAGGGTCGGCAGATCCGCGTACCTGCTCGTATCGGCGCCGGGAGCGTTGGGTGCGACGAGAGGGTCGGGGGCGCCGGGGGCGACGAGAGGGTCGGGCGCGGCGAGGGCGTCCGCCAGCGGCCCGGACCCGACGGTGACCCAGGTCGCCCGGACGGAACTGGATGCCGAGTCCTGCGCTTGCGCCCAGTCGACCGTGAACAGCGACTGCAGGACCTGGTCCTGAGCCTGGAGCAGCCTGCTGACCGGCGTCGGGCGGATGAGCAGTTCCTCCACCTCGATGACTGGCAGACCGCCGCCGTCGGTCACGGTCAGGGCGAAAGCGTCATGGCCCCGAGCCCGCGCCACCGCTCGCAGCGTTGCCCGGGGGCCGTCGTGCCAGCTGATTCCGGACCAGGAGAACGGAAGCGGCACCAGGCCGGTCGCACTCGGCGGTTCCGGCGCGGCCAGGGCGAGCGCTTGCAGGACGGAGTCGAGCAGCGCGGGGTGGATGGTGAACCGGTCGGCTTGGTGCGCCTCCTCCTGCGGCATCCGCGCCTCGGCGTAGACGGCGCCGTCCCCGGTCCAGACGTCGGCCAGCAGCTGGAACGCCGGCCCGTACTCGAGGGAGACGTCCGCCAGCCGGCTGTACGCGTCTCCGGTGTCCACTGCCGTGGCCGTCGGCGGAGGCCAGGCGGCCGGCGCCCGGCCGGGCGTCTCGGCCGCGGCGGCGCCGGCCACGGCCACGCCGGAGGCATGGCGGATCCAACCGGACTCGGCCTGGCCGAGCCGGCGTGAGTGCACGGCGAGCCGGCGCCGCCGCGTCTCGTTGGGCGGCGACACGGTCACTCGTACCCGCACCTTGCCGTCCTCCGGGATGATCAGCGGGTTCTCGAGCGTGAGGTTGTCGATCCGGTCGCAGCCCGCCTCCCGGCAGGACCGGATCGCCATCTCGACGAATGCCGTGCCGGGCAGCAAGGTGGCCCCGGCTACCCGGTGGTCGCGCAGCCATAGGTGGGTGCGGGTGGACAGCGCGCCGGTCAACACAACGTCCTCGTCGTCGACGGACTCGATGACGGCCCCGAGCAGTCCGTGCTCGGCGGCGGCCAGGCCCAGGCCCGAAGCCGGGTCCCCGGCCCCGCCGCCGGCTGGCGCCTCGAGCCAGAAGCGCCGGCGCTGGAAGGCATAGGTCGGCAGCTCGGTCCGGACCGGCTGTACGCCGTCGCTGTCGAACACCGCGGGCCAGTCGATCGCGGTACCGTTGACGTGGGCCTCGGAGAGGGAGAGCAGGAAGCGGTGGCGGTCTCCCTCGCCCCGCCGCAGCGATCCGAGGGCGACGGCTGATACCCGGCCGTCGCCGGACCCGGCCGCCTCGATAGTCTCCTGCATCCCGGTCAGCAGCATCGGGTGCGGGCTGCACTCGAGCAGGATCCGGTGCCCGCCGCCGAGCAAGGCCAGCGTGGCCTGCTCGAACTGAACGGTGGCCCGCAGGTTGGTGTACCAGTACTCGGCATCGAGGCCGGTGGTCTCCAGGATGCCGCCGGTCACGGCCGAGTAGAAGGGTATGTCGGACCGCCGGGGCCGGATTCCGGCCAGGTCCCGGCGCAACCGCTCGCGAAGCGCCTCCATCCGGGGCGAGTGCGAGGCGTAGCTGACCGGAATCCGGCGGGCCCGGACGCCCGTCAGCTTGCACTCGGTGATCAGTTCCTCGATCGCCGCTGTATCACCCGAGACGACAGTGGACCGGGGGCCGTTGACCGCGGCCACGGTCAACACGCCCGCCCAGCGCTCGACCCGGTCGCCGACCGCGGCCGCCGGCTCGTCCACCGAGGCCATCGCGCCGTCGCCAGCGGCATCGGCGAGGGCCCGGCTGCGCAGGGCCACGATGCGGGTGGCGTCGTCCAGGGACAGGGCGCCCGCCACGCAGGCCGCCGCGATCTCGCCCTGGGAGTGACCCGCGACTGCGGCCGGCCGTATCCCGTGTGCCTGCCACAATTCGGCGAGGGAGACCATCACGGCGAACAGGGCCGGCTGGACCACGTCGACCCGGTCCAGAGCGGGAGCGCGGGGATCGCCGTGCAGGACCTCGAGCAGGTCCCATTCGGTGTACGGTCTGATCGCGTCGGCGCAATCGTGCAGTCGGCGCCGGAAGGCCGGCGCGTCCTGGAGCAGCGGTACGGCCATCCCCGGCCATTGCGCGCCCTGCCCGGGGAAGACGAAGGCGACCCCGCTGGAGCCGACCGGCGTGCCGGTGACCACGTGCGCGGACGGCTCGCCGCGGGTGAGCTGCCCGAGGCCCTCGGTGAAATCCTCCGGCGTCGCGCCGACAATGACGGCGCGGTGGTCGAGCGCGGCCCGGGTGGTCGCGAGCGAACGGCCCACGTCGCGCGGCCTGAGGTCGGGCCCGGCTGCCAGGAAGCTGGCGAGTTTCCGCGCCTGCGCGCGCAGCGCGGCCTCGCTCTTGGCCGAGATGAGCCAGGGCACCGGCGCGGCCGGACTGTCATCGGTCGTGCTCACCCCGCCGTCGGCTGCGGCCGGGAGCCGTGCGGGCTGGTCGGTGTTCGTCCGGGCCGGCTCCTCGGCCAGGATGACGTGCGCGTTCGTGCCGCTGATCCCGAAGGACGACACCGCTGCCCGGCGCGGGCGGCCCTCCCGGGGCCACGGGCGCGGTTCGGTGAGCACGCGAACCTCGCCGGACTCCCAATCCACATGCGGTGTCAGCTCGTCCACGTGCAAGGTGCGCGGAAGTTCGCCGTGCCGCATGGCCATCACCATCTTGATGACTCCCGCGACTCCGGCCGCGGCCAGCGTGTGGCCCAGGTTGGATTTCACCGAGCCCAGCCACAGCGGCCGCCCGGCGGGACGGTTCCGGCCGTAGGCGGCCAGCAGCGCCCGCGCCTCGATCGGGTCCCCGAGCGCCGTGCCCGTGCCGTGCGCCTCCACCGCGTCCACCTCGCCCGGCTCGAGGCCCGCGGTGCCCAGTGCCTGGCGGATGACCCGTTCCTGGGCCGGGCCGTTCGGCGCGGTCAGGCCGTTGGAGGCGCCGTCCTGGTTGACGGCCGACCCTTCGATGACGGCCAGCACCTGATGGCCGTTGCGGTGAGCGTCGGTCAGCCGCTCCAAGAGCAGCACGCCCGCCCCTTCGCCCCACGCGGTGCCGTCCGCGCCCGCCGAGAAGGCCTTGACCCGGCCGTCGGAGGCCAGCGCGCGCTGGCGGCTGAACTCGATGAAGGTGGCGGGTGTGGCGATCACCGTGGCGCCGCCGGCCAGGGCGAGGTCGCACTCGCCGGCGCGCAGAGACTGGCAGGCCAGGTGCAGTGCCACCAGCGAGGAGGAGCAGGCGGTGTCGATGGTCACGGCCGGGCCTTCGAGGCCGAACGTGTACGCGATCCGCCCGGAGGCGACGCTCGTCGTGTTCCCGGTCGACAGGTACCCCTCGAAACTGGACGGGACGCCGCGCAGCACGCCGACGTAGTCCTGGGCGATGACCCCGGCGAAGACGCCGGTCCGGCTGCCGGCCAGCGCGGCCGGGTCGATGCCGCCGCGCTCGAACGCCTCCCAGGCCGTTTCGAGCAGCAGCCGCTGCTGGGGGTCGGTCGCGACCGCCTCCCTCGGGCTGAGCTCGAAGAACTCCGCGTCGAACTGGTCGGCGTTGTAGAGGAACCCGCCCCGGGTGACATAGGTCTTCCCAGCCGCGTCGGGATCCGGGTGGTAGAGGGACTCGGTGTCCCAGCCCCGGTTGTCGGGGAAGTCTCCGGTCGCGTCCACGCCGTCGGAGACCAGCCGCCACAAGTCCTCGGGGCTTCGTACGCGGCCCGGGAACCGGCAGCTCATCGCGATAATGGCGATCGATTCGCGGCCGGTCGGCCGGGGCGCAGCAGGTGCGTCGGGCCGGTCGGCCGGCGTGTCGAGAAGTCGGCTGAGCAGGAGAGTCGTCAGCGCTCTGGTCGACGGGTAGTCGAACAACAGCGTCGCCGGCAATCGCAGCCCGGTCGCCTTGTTCAGCCGGTTCCTGAGCTCGACTGCGGTCAGCGAATCGATGCCGAGCGCACTGAACGGGCGCTCGGGATCGATCATGGTGGGCTCCTGGTGCCCGAGCACGATCGACATGTGTTCCCTGACCACGTCGAGCAGGTGGCTCTCGCGCTCGGTCTCCGGCATCCGGCGAAGCCGCGCGGCCAGACCGCCCCGGTCCGCCGCGCCACGCGCCTTACCAGGTGTGGCCGGCGCGCTGATCAGCTCGGTGAGAAGGGCGGGCAGTTCAGCCGCAGCGTCGTTCGCCCGCAGCCCGGCCAGGTCGAGGTGGGCGGCCACGAGGACGGCTTGATCGCGAGCGAGCGCGGCATCGAACAACGCCAGGCCGTCCGCCTCGCGAAGCGGCACAAGACCACTGCGGGCGATCCGGGCCAGCCCTTCCCCGCCGAGTCGGCTTGTCATCCCCGCGTCGGACGTCCACGGGCCCCAGGCCACGGACGTTCCGGTCAGCCCGGCGGCGCGCCGGACCCGGGCCAGACCGTCGAGCAGCGTGTTCGCGGCCGCGTAACCGCTCTGGCTGGCGTTTCCGGCGATGCCGGCGACCGAGGAGAAGAGCACGAAGGCGGCTAGGTCGTGCCCGGCAGTGAGATCGTGCAGGTGCCGGGCCGCGTCGGCTTTCGGGCGCATGACCCGGTCGAGGCCTTCGGCGTCCAGGTCTTCCAGGAGCGCGTCGTCGGTCACTCCGGCGGCGTGGACTATCGCGGTGAGCGGGTGCTCGGCGGGAACGACCGCCAGCAGCGCGGCCACCTGGTCGCGGTCGGCCACGTCACAGGCCATGGTGACGACCTCGGCGCCGAGCGCGGCGAGCTCGGCCGTGAGCGCCTCGACCCCCTCGGCGGCGTGGCCGCGGCGGCTCGCGAGCAGGATGTGCCGCGCGCCGTGGACGGTTGCTAGCCGGCCCGCGATCAGCTGCCCGAGGCCGCCTGTACCCCCGGTCACGAGCACGGTTCCCTCGGGGTCGAGCGCGTGCGGGATGGTGAGCACGATCTTGCCGATATGGCGGGCCGTGCTCATGAAGCGGAACGCCTCGGGGGCGCGCCGCACGTCCCACGCCCGCAGCGGCAGCGGACCGAGCACGCCCGCCTCGAACAATGCATAGAGATCGTCGAGCAGGTGCCTGATCCGTTCCGGGCCGGCTTCGACAAGGTCGAACGCCCGATAGCCGATGCCCGGATGCGCGGCGAGGACCGCGGCCTGCTCACGGATGTCGGTCTTGCCGAGTTCGAGGAACCGGCCGCCGAGCGAGAGCAGACCGAGGGAGGCGTCCACGAATTCCCCGGCCAGTGAGTTCAGCACGATCCGGATGCCCCGGTCGGCGAACTTGTCGGCGAACTCGAGTGTCCGCGAGGAGGCGATGTGTGCGTCGTCGAGGCCCATGGCCCGCAGATGATCCCATTTGTCCGGGCTGGCGGTGCCGAAGACCTCGGCTCCCAGGTGGCGGGCCAGCCGGGTGGCGGCGATGCCCACGCCGCCGGCCGCCGCGTGCACGAGGACCGGTTCGCCCGGCCGCAGCACCCCCAGGTCGGTCAGGGCGTAGTAGGCCGTCAGGTACGTGATCGGGCAGGTGGCCGCTTGCGCAAACGACCAGCCCGGGGGAATCCGGGTGAGGTGCCGCCGGTCGGCGACGGCGACCGGCCCGAAGGCCCCCATCATCAGCCCCATGACCCGGTCGCCGGGGGCGAGGTCCGTCACGTCCGGGGCCGTCTCCAGGACGACGCCGGCCCCCTCGCTGCCGAGCGCCGCGTCTCCCGGATAGACGCCCAGGGCGATCATGACGTCCCGGAAGTTCAGTCCCGCCGCGCGCACCGCCACCCGGACGTGCCCGAGTGGGATAGGCGCGCCGGCTGCGGAATCCGGTACCAGTTCCAGGCTCTCCAGGGTCCCGGCCTGCGCCACGTCCAGTCGCCAGCCGGACGCCTGGGCTGAGGGCGCCAGGGTTTCCCGATCCGTGAGCCGGACCAGCCGCGGGGCCAGGACGGCTCCGTCCCGGACGGCCAGTTGCGGCTCCCCGGCGGCGAGGGCCGCGGGCAGCGCGGCGGCCGAGGACGGGCGCGAGTCGATGTCGACGAGCGTGATGCGCCCCGGGTGCTCCGCCTGCACGGAGCGGATCAGCCCCCACACAGGAGCCTGGTCCAGGACCGGGTCGGCCTTGTCGCCGGGCCCGGCCTCGACGGCGTTGTTCGTCAGCAGGACCAGCCGGGTCGGAGCCGGACGGTCGCGGGCCAGCCACTCCTGGACGGCGGCCACGGTCGCGCCGGTCGCCTGCCGGACCGCCTGGTGCGCCGGGTCTCGCGGGTCTCCGCGTCCGGCCGACATGAGGACCGCGTCCCAGACCGGGCCGTCGCTCGCCGCGAGCGCCGCCAGGTCCGGGTAGGCCGCCGTTTCGACGCCGCACTCCTCCAGCGTGGCCCTCAGGTTCCCGGCGTCCGGGCCGACCAGCGCCCATCGGCTGGGCGAGCCGGGCGAGTCGGGCAAGTCGGGCGGCCCGAACTGCCCCGCCACCGGCGACCAGCGGACCTGGTACAGCTCGCCGACGGCAGCCGACTCGGGTGGGCCCGCCGCGGGCCGAAGATTTAGGCGGCCGATGTCGGCCACGGGCAGCCCCTCGGCGTCGGTGAGGCTGAGGGCGGCGGCCGTGCCTTCGCCGAGCATGTGCAGGTGGGCTCGCACCTGAGTGGCGCCGGCAGCCCACAGGCGCACGTCAGACCATGAGAAGACGGCCCTCGCCGGTCCCGGCGAACCCGGCGAGTCTGGTAAGCCCGGTGAAGTGTGGAAGATCATGGCGTGGAGCGCGGCATCGAGCAGTGTGGGGTGGATGCCGAAGCCGTCCGGGTCGGCGTCCTCCGGCAGCGACAGCTCCGCATAAAGGTCGTCATCTTTGCGCCACACCGAGCTGACCAGGTGGAACGCGTCGCCGTAGTGGTTGCCGTTGTCCGCGTGCCGTTCGTAAAGGTCGGCCGAGTCCAGTTCCACGGCTCCCTCCGGCGGCCACGCGGGGCTCGGCGGCGCGGCTGGCCGGTCCCGCGGGTCGGGCCGCAGCGTGCCGGTCGCGTGGCAGGTCCAGTCCGGCTCCGCACCGTTGTCAGGGCTGGAACTGATCCGGATGGACCGGCGGCCGGACTCGTCCCCGCTTCCCACGGCCACCTGCAGGCGGGATCCCGACCCGTCCCGTGGGAGCATCGGCGTGTTGATGACCAGTTCTTCGACCTGTCCGAGCCGCGTCCAGGCCGCCGCGTGCAGGGCCAGGTCGATGAGCGCCGCCCCGGGCAGCAGAGGCGTGTCGCCGACGACATGGTCGGTCAGCCAGGGCTGGGCGGCCGTGGAGATCCGGCCGCTGAACACCACGGCGGTGTCGCCGCAGTCGGCGAGCTCGACGGCCGCTTCGAGAAGCGGGTGGCCGGCGGCGGTGAGCCCGAGGGCAGGCGCGTTCGCGCGCGCGCCGGCCGGCTCGATCCAGTGCCTGCGGTGTTCGAACGCGTAGTTGGGCAGGTCGGTGAGGCGCCCGCCCAGCACCTGCGGCCACGCGGCCGTGACGCCCTCGACGTGCAATCCGGCCAGAGTCGCGGCCAGCGCGGCCGCCTCGTCCCGCCCGGCGCGGGGGACGGCGACCGGTATCACGGTCGCCTCCTTCCCGCCGGCCGCCGCCGAAGTCTCAAGCACATGCGGGGCGAGAGCGGACTCGGGTCCGACCTCAAGGTAGCTGGTGATGCCGAGTTCGGTCAGGGTCCGGATGCCGTCGGCGAACCGGACGGTGCCCCGGACGTGGCTGATCCAGTGATCGGCCGCGCCGAGATGGTCCGCCGTGGCCGGCTTGCCGGTCAGGTTGGAGATCACCGGTATGGCCGGCGCGCCGAACGAGAGGCCCGCGAGGACCGTGCCGAAATCCTCCAGCATGCCGTCCATGTGGGCGGAGTGGAACGCGTGGCTCACCGGCAGGTGCTTGACCCGCCGCCCGCGGGAGCGCCAGGTGCGGCCGAGCTGCTCGACGAGTCCGGTGTCGCCGGAGACGACCACGGCGGCCGGGCCGTTGACCGCCGCCAGGCTGACCGCGTCCGCCATGCCGGAGATGTCCGACCGGACCTCGCTCTCGGCCGCCTCGACCGCCATCATGGCGCCGGTCTCGGGCAGGGACTGCATCAGCGTGCCGCGGGCGGCGACGAGGGCGCACGCGTCCGGGACGGAGAGCACCCCGGCGACGTGCGCGGCCACCACCTCGCCGATGGAGTGGCCGATCAGGTAGGCCGGCCGTATCCCCCACGACTCCAGCAGCCGGTACAGGGCAACTTCGTAGGCGAAGAGCGCGGCCTGGGTGTAGGCGGTCTGGTTCAGCGGCGTTTCCTCGGAAGTGCCTGCGGCGGCGAACATCACCTCGCGGAGCGGGCGGCGCAGATGCTGGTCGAGGTGCTCGCAGAGGGTGTCCAGGGTGGCGGCGAAAAGCGGTTCCCGAACGTAGAGGTCACGGCCCATGCCGATCCGCTGGCTGCCTTGGCCGGTGAACATGACGGCCACGGGACGGTCGAAGAGAACCGAGCCGTGCCGCACGTCGGCCGCCTCGCGCCCCTCGGCCAGCGCGGCCAGGCCGGCCAGCAGGCTTGCGCGGCTGTCGGCGACGACGGCGGCCCGGTGCTCCAGCGCGGTGCGCGCCGCGGCGAGGGTGTGCGCGACGTCAGGAAGGCTTAGGCCGGGGTGAGCGGCCAGGTGGTCGCGCAGCCGCCGGGCCTGGGCGGGCAGCGCCGTCGCGGTGGCGGCCGAAAGCAGGTACGGCCGGAACGCCTCGCCGGGCGGCTCCGGGGCGGACCGGCCGGGTTCGGCCGCGGCCTGGGCCGGTTCCCCGATGACGACGTGCGCGTTGGTGCCGCTGATGCCGAACGAGGAGATCGCGGCCAGGCGCGGGCGCTCGCTCCGGGGCCAGGGGCGCGACCCGGTAAGGATCGCCAGTGGGCCGTCCGCCCAGCCGACGTGCGGGGTTGGCTGATCGGCGTGCAGGGTTTGCGGCAGCCGCTCGTGTCGCAGCGCCATGACCATCTTGATCAGGCCGGCCACCCCGGCGCCCGCCTGGGTGTGGCCGATGTTGGACTTCACCGAGCCGAGCCACAGGGGGCGTTCGGCGGTCCGCGACCGGCCGTAGGCCGCTTGCAGGGCCTGGGCTTCGATGGGATCGCCCAGGACGGTTCCGGTTCCGTGCGCCTCCACCGCGTCGACGTCGTCCGGGGTGAGCCGGGCGTCGGCGAGCGCTTGGCGGATCACCCGTTCCTGGGCGGGCCGGCTCGGGGCGGTCAGCCCGTTGGACGCGCCGTCCTGGTTGACGGCGGTGCCCCGGATCACTGCGAGCACGGGGCGGCCGGTGCGCCGTGCGTCCGACAGGCGCTGCAGCAGCAGCAGGCCGCCGCCTTCGGCGAAGTTCGTGCCGTCGGCGGCCGCGCCGAACGACTTGCAGCGGCTGTCCGGGGCCAGTCCCCGCTGCCGGGAGAACTCCACGAACACGCGGGGGGAGGCGAGGACCGTCGCCCCGCCCGCCGCCACCATCGAGCACTCGCCGGCCCGCAGGGCGCGAACCGCCAGGTGGACGGCTACGAGGGAGGACGAGCACGCGGTGTCCACGGTGACCGCGGGCCCTTCGAGCCCGAAGGTGTAGGCGATCCGGCCAGACGCGACACTCGGAGTGTTGCCGGTCAGGAGGTAACCTTCGTAACCCTGCGCGGAGCCCAGCGGCGGCGCGTACTCCTGTGCGATCACTCCTGCGAAGACACCGGCGTCGCTGCCGCGCACGTCGCCCGACGGCAGGCCGGCCCGTTCGAACAGTTCCCAGGTGAGCTCGAGCAGCAATCGGTGCTGGGGGTCCACGGCGTCGGCCTCGCGCGGGTTCATGCCGAAGAGCGCGGCGTCGAACCCGGCCGCGTCGGCGAGGAAGCCGCCTTCCCGCACGTACGTGGTGCCGCTGTGGTCCGGGTCGGGATGGTAGAGCGCGTCGGTGTTCCAGCCCCGGTCGTCGGGGAAGGGGCCGATGGCGTCACGGCCCTCGTCGACCAGCCGCCACAGTTCCTCCGGGGACGCCACGTTCCCCGGGTAGCGGCAGGCCATCGCCACGATCGCGATCGGCTCGTGCTTGTCCGTGTCGGCGGCGCGCAGTTGCTCCCTGGCTATGTGCAGGTCGGTGGTGACCCGCTTGAGGTACTCCCGGAGCCGCTCTTCATTCGCCATGGACTGGGTGCCTCCTGTGTATATCTGGCCGGTCGCTACAGCTCGTTGTCGATGAAGTCGAAGATCTCGTCGTCCGTCGCCGAGACGAGGGTGTCGGCCAGGAAATCCGCGGTCTCGTCGTGGCCCTCGCGCAGCGAGCGCAGCCGCCACAGCATGCGCTCGACCCGGGCCTCGATGTCGCCGTAGCCTTCGCGGCCGCTTGGCAGAGTGGCGAGCACCGACTCGATCTGGTCCAGTTCGCGGTGCACCTCGGAGGCCGCCCCGGGGTCGGCCTCGCCTCGCAGCAGTTCGTCCAGGTGTGCCGCGAGCCGCCGGGGCGTGGGGTGGTCGAAGACCAGCGTCGCCGGCAGCGCCAGGCCGGCGGCGGCCCCGACCCGGTTGCGCAGCTCCACGGCGGTCAGCGAGTCGAATCCCAGCTCGGTGAACGCGCTGTCGGGCTTGAGCGCGTCGGGCGAGGGATGGCCGAGAACGACGGCCACCTGCGCTTGGAGCAGTCCGAGCAGCAGGTCGGCCTCGGTTCCGGTGGGCGCGTCGGCCAGTCGTTCCCGCCAGGACCGGGCCGCCGGGCCCGGCGCCGCGGGCAGGGCCCGGGCGCCGGGCCGGCCGGCCAGTTCGCTGAGCATCGCCGGGGGCGCGGCGCCCCGGGCCGAACGCAGCGCCGGGCGATCCAGGCGCAGGGCGGCGACCGTAGGCCGGGGTGATTCCAGCGCGCGGTCGAAGAGCGCGAGCCCCTCGGCCCGGTCCAGCGGCTCCACCCCCGCCCGTCGCATCCGGGCCAGGTCGGCCCGGGTCAGGTGGCCGGTCATGGCGCTGGTCTCCGACCACAAGCCCCACGCAACGGAGGTCGCGGCTAGTCCGAGGGCCCGCCGGTGTTGGGCCAGGGCGTCGAGGAAGGCGTTGCCCGCCGCGTAGTTCGCCTGCCCGGCGCTGCCCACCGTGCCCGCGAGGGAGGAGAACATGACGAACGCGGCCAGGTCGAGGTCCCGGGTCAGCTTGTGCAGGTTCCAGGCCGCGTCGACCTTGGGCCGCATCACCCGGTCCAGCCGCTCGGGCGTGAGCGCGTCCAGCAGACAGTCGTCGATCACCCCGGCCGCGTGCACGATCATGGTCAGCGGACGGGTGTGCGGGACCCGGCGCAGAACGTCGGATAGGGCCTCGGGGTCGGCCGCGTCGCAGGCCTCGACCGTGACCGAGGCGCCGGTGCCCGCCAGCTGCTGCGCCAGGTCGCCCGGATCACCCGACCGGCTGAGCAGCAGCAGGTGTCGGACACCGTGCTGGCTGACCAGATGGCGGGCCACGGCGCGGCCCAGTGTCCCGGTACCGCCGGTGATCAGGACGGTGCCTTCCGGATCGATGGATCGCGGCAGGGACAACACGATCTTGCCCGTGTGGCGGGCCTGGCTCATGTACCGGAACGCTTCAGGTGCCCGGCGGATGTCCCATGTCATTACCGGCAGCGGCCTCAGCGCGCCCGAGGCGAACATCGGCAGCATCGCGTCCAGCATGGCGCGCACGTGCTCGGGGCCTCGATCGGTGACGTCGAAGGCTTCGTACGTCACGTCGGAGCGGACGGCCGCCACCTGCTCCGGCTCGCGGATGTCCGTCTTGCCCAGTTCCACGAAGCGTCCGCCCGGGGCGAGCAGGCGCAGTGAGGCGTCGACGTACTCGTGCGCGAGGGAGTTGAGGACCACGTCGACACCCCGCCCGCCGGTCGCCTGGCGGAAGGCGCGCTCAAAGTCGAGGTCCCGAGACGACGCCGTGCGCTCGCCACTTTGTCCGAGCGATCGGAGCACGTCCCACTTCGCCGGACTGGCGGTGGCGTATACCTGCGCGTCCCAGACCCGGGCCAGTTGGAGCGCGGCCATGCCGACCCCGCCGGTGGCCGCGTGGACCAGCAGCGACTCGCCCGCCCGGAGACCTGCTATCTCCGCCAGCCCGAAGTAGGCGGACATGAAGGCCACGGGGATCGAGGCGGCCTGGGCGAACGACACTCCGTCGGGGATGTGGGCGATCATGCGGTGGTCGGCGGACGTGATCGGGCCGGCGCCGCCGGACATCAGGCCCATGACCCGGTCACCTGCGGCGAAGCGGTCCACCCCTGGGCCGACCTCGACCACAACGCCCGCCCCCTCGCCAGCGGCCGGCCTGCTGTCCCCGCCGACCAGGTTCAGGGCGAGCATCACCTCCCGGAAGTTCAGTCCGGCCGCGCGCATCGCGATCCGGACCCGGCCGGGCGCGATCGGTTCGGCGGCCGGGGCGGCGGCGAGCCGGAGCCCGTCCAGTGAGCCATCCCCGGTCAGTTCCAGCCGCCAGTTCGGGCCGCCATCCGGGGGAAGCAGGGTGGCGGCAGGGTCGCGCAGGCGGGGGACCAATACCCGGCCGTCGCGGATCGCGAGTTCGGGTTCGCCGGTTGCCAGCGCCCCGGAGAGGGCCGCCGCGGACGGCGCCGCGGCGTCCATGTCCACGAGCACGAACCGCCCCGGATGATCGGCCTGAGCCGACCTGACCAGTCCCCAGACTGGCGCCGCGGCGAGGTCCGTCACCGGCATGGCCGCCTCGGTGGACACCGCGCCGCAGGTGACGAATACCGTCCGGACCCCGGCGCCCATCGGCAGGGTCGGCAGGCCTGCTATCGCCGCCAGTGCCTTCTGCGCGCTGGCGTGTGCGCTGTCCGGCAGTGGTCCGGCGCTTGGGGGGAAACAGATCAAGACCGTGTCGATCGCGCGACCGCCCGCCGCGGCCTCGCCGAGCTCGGCCAGGCCGGGATACCCGGAGCAGCCGGGAAGCGCGGCGATGCCCCAGGCGTCGGTCCCGACCACGGCTGCGTCAATTTCCCGGCCGTCGGGCGAGTCGATCGCCAGCCAGTCGACGGTCAGGATCGATGGGACGCCGCCTTCCCGCAGTGCGTCGAGCGCCGCCGGGTCCAGCGGCCGTACCGTCAGGCTGCCGACCGAGAGCACCGGGTCGCCGGACGCGTCGGTCAGGCGCAGTGCCACTGTGTCGGCGCCGGTCGCGGTGGCTTGAACACGCACGGCGGTGCGGCCCGCCGCGTACAGCCGCACGTCGTTCCACGTGAACGGCGCGAGCATCTCTTCGCCGCCCAGCGCGGCCGCCGCGGCATGAAGCGCGGCGTCGAGCAGCGCCGGGTGCAGGGCGCACTCGGCGGCCGTGTCGTGCAGATCGTCGGGTAGTTCCGCCGCAGCGAACACCTGCCCGGACTGTCGCCAGGCGGAGCGCAGCCCTCGGAAAGCGGGGCCGTAGTCATAGCCGCGCTTCGCCAACGACTCGTAGATCTCGGTCACGTCCACCGCGTCGGCCTCGGTGGTCGGCCACGGACCCGGCCGGTTCGGCGGATCGTCGGGTTCGCCGCCGTCAGTGAGCGTTCCGGTCGCATGCAGCAGCCACGCCTCGTCGCCGGAGCGCGAATACACGCTGACCGTCCGCGGCCCGGTCTGCGTGACCGGCCCGAGCACGACCTGCACCTGACGGGTCGTGCCTTCGGCGAGGACCAGAGGCGACTGCAAGGTCAGTTCGCTGAGACTTGGCGCGCCGATTAGTGACCCGGCCGTGAGCGCGAGGTCGACGAACGCGGCCCCGGGGAGCAGCACGGTGCCCATGGCAGCGTGATCGGCGAGCCAAGGCTGCTTGGACAGGGACAGGCTGCCGCTGAGCACCAGGCCGCCGTCCCCGGCCAGTGGCACGACCGCGCCGAGCAGGGGATGCCCGATGGCGCCGAGCCCGGCCGCCGCGGCACCGGCGGCTTCGGCCAGGGCCTCGTCCGGGGCGTCGAGCCAGAACCGTTGGCGCTGGAACGGATATCCGGGCAGCTGCGCCGGCCGGGTTCCCGGCCCGGCCGTGATCGCCGGCCAGTCGACCCGCACGCCGTGATTGTGGGCGTGGCCGAGCGCGAGGAGGAGCGCTTGCCGCCCTCCGTTGTCGCGGCGGAGCGTGGCGAGGACCGTGGCGTCCGGGAAGCCGGCCTCGTCGGCCGTCTCCTGAAGCCCGTTGCCCACGACAGGATGTGGGCCGACCTCGATGAAGGCACGGTAACCGTCGGCGAGCAGAAGCCGGGCCGTCTCGGTGAACCTGACCGGTTGCCGCAGGTTGCGGAACCAGTAGTCGGCGTCCAGGTCTGCCGTGTCCAGCCGGCATCCGTGCACTGTGGAGTAGAACGCCGTGGGCACGGTGACTGGGGAGACGTCGGCGAGCGCGTGGAGCAGTTTCTCTCGGAGTTGGTCCATGTGGCGTGAATGTGAGGCGTAGTCCACCGGGATCTTCTTCGCCCGGACACCCACGGCCACGCAGCGCGCGACCAGTTCGCCGACCGCGTCGGCGTCTCCGGAGACCACCGTGGCGGCTGGTCCGTTGTAGGCGGCCACTTCCAGCTGCCGGCCGGCCGGGGCGATCAGTTCACTGACTTCGGCGGGCGGCAGCGGGACGGCGGCCATGGCGCCCCGGCCCGCGACCGTGGCGACGGCCTGGCTGCGCAGCGCGACGATTTTGGCCGCCTGCTCCAGCGAAATGGCACCGGCGACGCAGGCCGCCGCCACTTCTCCCTGGGAGTGGCCGATCACGGCGTCGGGGCGTACCCCGGCCGACTCCCACACGGCGGCTAGGCAGACCATCATGGCGAACAGCGCGGGCTGGACGACGTCCGCGCGCTCCAGCGGCGGCGCGCCGGGCGTCCCGAGGATGACGTCGGTGAGGGACCAGTCGAGGTACGGCGCCAGCGCGTGCGCGCATTCGCGCATGCGAGCGCGGAAGACGTCGGAGTCGTCCATCAGGCCGGCCCCCATGCCGACCCATTGCTGTCCTTGCCCGGGGAAGACGAACACCGTGCCCGGCGCTTGCGTCCCGGCGTGGCTCCCTTCGGCGAGCATCGCGGCAGGCTCGCCTCGGGTCAGTCCGGCCAGTGCGCTGAGAAGACCGGGGCGGTCGGTGGCGACCAGCACGGCGCGGTGTTCGAACGTCGCCCGGCCAGCAAGGGTGCGGGCGACGTCGGCGAGCGCGAGGTCGTCGCGGGCGGCCAGTCTGGCCCGAAGCCGGTTGGCTTGGTGGCGTAGGGCGGTGGGGGTTTTGGCGGAGAGGAGGTAGGGGAGTGGGTGGTGCGTTGTGGGGATGGGTGTGGTGTGTGGTGTGGGGGGTGGTTCTTCGAGGATGAGGTGGGCGTTGGTGCCGCTG
>DASZBX010000114.1:0-54278 GCA_035943635.1 Actinocrinis sp.
CGGGGCCTGTGCTTATGTGTATTCCTGGTTCACGGATGCGGCATCTGTCAGAGCCATTGTGTCCTACGCCCTCACGGCCGTGATCGTGGGGGCCATCTGGCTACTCGCCCGACGGATCACGAAACTCAGTGAGCGGCGCAATGGCCTGGTGACTCAGCGCGAGAAGCTCAGGGAGGCAAAACGCGACCGGTCCTCGGCACTGTGGGGCGACGACGAGCACTTCGCCGGCCTGCGACAGTACCGGGAGGACGTCCGAGGGGTGATCGACGACTACCGACTCGGCGCCAACCACTACCGCAGGATCCACAACATCTTTCAATCTATCGTGATCGCAGGTTCGATCATCACCACCAGCGTGACAAGTGCCGCCGGCCAGGTGCCGGCGTTCCGCTGGGCTGCTCCGGTGATCAGCCTCGTCGTCGGCGTGTCAGCGGGCATGACGGGTTACTTCAAGTTCAAAGAGCGCAGCCTTAACCTCCAACAGACCGCCGATCAGATCGAGCATCAGTGCAACTGCGTGGACCTGCGGATCAGCAGCTATCGGAAGTTTGTCGACTCGCCCCGCGAGGCGTTCGTGGAGTTCGCCGAGGTAGTCGAGCACCTCAAAGACGAGCAGCGCAAGCGCGAGCAACAACTCGAGCAGCCGCCCGAGATCGGGCAGCGGACGGCGTGAAAAGACTCCAGCGCCGAGTCACGATGGCGAACAGGTCGATGGGCGCCTCACCAGGCTCAGGAGCGAGCTGGTGCGCAACAGATCGGTGGCATGCCCTGGATCTCCGTGATGTGGAACTGGTCGGGGGGACGGTGACCGTGCCAGCGGCGATGCTCAGGGCATCCATCGAAGTCGAGTGTGCGGCGGTGCGGGAGGAGATCTTCTCCAGGGCTTTGACGGAGGATCCTCAGGGCGCGCTTCCCCACAGAACGCTCCGGTTGCGCCGTGAGGACTCCGGCCCTGATGCCCACACGTCACGAACACGGTGATCGCGCTACTGACAACGAAGTGAGACTTCACAGCTCCAGCCGAGCCGAAGGGCGCGAGGTCCGCCCTCGTCGACAGAGGACCACCTGCGGGATTGTCGGCAATGATAATACGATAACGAGAGTCGGCTGCAGCCTTACGGGCCCTGGCGCACGGCGCTGCGATCTTCGTGATAAGCCACGTTATCACGAAGATCACAAGGTAGGGTACTGCCATGGCCTACCCCGCGGCGCGCCGGCCGAACCACACCGGACAGATCACCGGCCCGCGTCCGGGGCCCGCGCGGTGAGCGTCGACGGGCTCGAACCGCGCCCGGTCACGGAGGCGTCGGGGTGGACGAGCGCGGACCACCGGGTGCGCGAGGAGACCCGGGAGGCGATCGCCCGGGCGGTGCCGGCCAACACCACCCGGGCCTACACCCGACAGTGGACGATGTTCACCGACTGGTGCCGGATCGAGGAGCGCACCAGCCTGCCAGCCACGACCGAGACCCTGACCGAGTACACCGCGTGCCTGTGCCGCGCCGGCTACGCCAGCGCGAGCGTCGAGCAGGCGATCGCCGCGGTTCGGGTCGCACACCGCTCCGCCGGATTCCCCAGCCGCCCCGACACCCGGGCAGCCGACCTGGTCCTGGCCGACCACCGCCACGCGCTGGCCCGCGCCGGCCGGCGGCCGAAGAAGGCCAAGGTCCTGAGCATCGACGAGGTCCGATTGATGCTCGAGGGCTGCGACACTGCGACGCTGCCAGGCTTACGCGACCGGGTGGTCATCACCGTGGGGCGAACCTGATGGGCCGCCGCTCCGAGCTGTGCGCCCTGGACCTGGTCGACGTGGAGTTCACCGCCGACGGACTTGTCCTGTACGTGGGCAGGTCCACGACCGACCAGCAGGCGCTCGGGCGCGAGGTGGCGATCCCGCATGGGGTGCACCCCGAGTCCGACCCGGTCCGCCTGGCCCGCCGGTGGCTGGACGCGCTGGCCGAGCGCGGGATCACCGACGGCCCACTGCTACGCGCCGCTGGGCGAGGGGGCCGGGTGGAGGGTGCCGGGCGATTGAGCGGGGACGCGATCAACAGGATCGTGCGCCGCCGCGCTCAGCAGGCGGGATTGACCGGATGGGAGACGGTCACCTCGCACTCGCTACGGGCGACCGGAGCGACCCTGGCCGCGTGGAACGATGTGCCGGCCGGGGTGATCGCCGAGCACGGCGGCTGGAGCGCAACCTCCCCGACCGTGCACGGCTACACCCGCACCGCGAACCGGTGGAAGAACAACGCGATGCGCGGCACCGGATTCTAAGGGCGGTTCCTCCTGAGCGCATCGACCCGGCACACCCCGCCTCGCCAGGGCAGTGCCGCCCACCAGACCGGAAATTCCGGTGCGGAGCATCACTGACCCGGAGGAACATTGTCCTTTGTGAATGAGATCCGAGTCGACGCCGTCTTCCAGGCGTCTAGCGAACCGACCCGCGGCCGCATGTGCTTCATCGATCCCTCTCTCGCGGCCAAGCCCCTCACAGCCACAGTGGGTACCTTCGAAGTGGTACTCGAATTCCCGAAGTTTGAGGGCCGGTTTCCTGCCGAGGGTTATGTCGGCTGGTCGGGCACCGACGCCAGCGCGCCATTGGCGCTGTGCCCGGCGCACTTCACGGCCTACACCTTGTCCGATCTTGCTCCCGGACTCGACGAGCACGCGGTTCAGTCGAGACTCAAGAGCGCCGTCGCAGCCATCAGATTCGCTGCCACGCGCCTGTCTGACGCCCTGCGGGTCGAGCAACCAAATGTGGGCATGGTGGGAGAGATTCCGAAGACACTTTCACTCACGGCGATCGACATCACCCAGGGGCTCACGCTGAGATTGCCCGAACCGCTCACCCCTGGATACCCTATCGCCGTGGGCCAGTCGACGCTGAGCGTCGATGCGGCCGCGAGCGCGCTTTCCAACGGTGTCTCACCGCCGCGGGCCCTACTCTCGCAGGCGCGATACCTGACGCTCTCGACGAACAGCCCGCAGCCTGGGATGGCGATCCTGCTGGCCGCGGTGGCCGCCGAGACCTACGCCAAGGAGGTGCTCCAGACTCGCCAGTCGCCCGGCTCCGCACCCAGCCTCAGGTCGCTCCAACGAATCTACGGTACCGCCCTCGACCTGTACGGCCAGGTCGCGAAAGCGATGATCGGCAGGTCCCTCGAAGACGACGATCCGCCACTCTGGTCAGACCTCGGATCGCTCTTCAACACCCGAAACAAGATGGCCCATCGACTGAAGACGCCGTCACACCTCGACGCGAGGCAGTTGGTCGTCGCCGCGATGAGGGCCACGGACTGGCTTGGCTGATGGCCAACGTCGAACGACCCCGTGCCGCCGTGCCGCTCTCGCGCGCCCCGTTCGCCACATGCTCGAGCCTGGACGTGCTCAGTTGTTGGGCGTGGCCGTTCAGCCAGGTTCACCTGCTTGATACCGAGGACGTGCTGCGCGCGGCCGAAGAGCGTCGCCTGCGCCTGGCTTCGGGCCACGCCGTGGACGCGCACGCACTCGAAGAGCTGCACCGGCGTGCCCTGCTGATACCGCTCTACCGCCTCGTGCCAGACGACGACGAGACACGGGCCGTGCTGGTTCCCGCCATCGATGCGAACCGGCCCGCCACTTCGTCTCTCAGCGCCACCTTGCTCGACGCGGCGCAGCACGGCCGGGTCAGCGACCCTGCCGAGGACGAGTTCGCCCCGTGGAGCGAATCCGGCGGGCGTTACCTCTACAGCCGACACCAGCTGCTGGGTCTGGCGCGCGCCCTTGAGGCGCTCGGAGCCGAAACCCCGAACGATCCAGCGCAAGAGAACGAGGGCGAGCGGCGACGAGCGCAGTTCCTGCGGGAAAGCCAAGTGGAATGGCGTTCGCTCGCCGTCGGGCTCTCGATGATCGAGACCGTGTACTGGCCAGCGGCCACAAGCTTGGTGACCGGGCCGGTCGAGGTGTGGCGGGCGGTGCGCGAGGAGTTCGACCCCGCCGCGGCCGGCGCACGCCTCGGCGTCGAGCTTGAGAAGATTCGGCACACCATAATCCGGCTGCGGGTCGCTGCACACACCCTGGACACCCTCGGCGACTTCTATGACCTGGTGCGCAGGGCCGACCCACGCCGATGGGACTCCTTGCGCGGCGACGCGCTCGCTGCGATGGACCATCGGTTGGCAGCCGATATGCTCGAACGCTTCGCCGACGATCTCGACCCAAAGCCGCGCCCGGCGCCCGCACGGCGGGAACCTGCATTCTTCCAAGCCCTCGGCGTCGAGCGGGGCTCCTTGGACAGCGCGCTGACCGGTCTCGGGCTCTCCCCACACCCCTCCCTGGTCCTGGGCGTGGAAGGCAAGACCGAACTGCTCCTGATCCCCCGGGTAATGGAACTGCTGGGCGTGAGCGCCCGGTCGGCGCGGATCCGGATCGAAAGCTTCGACGGGGTGGGTAACGACCTATCGGTGCTCGCCCACTACGGGGCGTCGATCAGATCCTTATTGTGGGCCAGGCGCAGCGCGGTGCGCACCACCCGCTCGACCGTGTCCGGATTCAGATTCAGCTCGCTGCGGGTCTGCGTGAGCTGGTCCTGTGCCTGCTGCAGGTCGTGCGCCAAGTTCCGTTCAATCTTCAGCACAGCCTTGCCGGCGCGCTGCTGAATCTCCTTGTCGGTGGTCTGCCAACTCGATCGCTTGCCAAGCATCTTCTGCTCGACCTGGCTGGCGATCACTTCCCCGGCGCTGCCCAGGTCGGTGCGGATCTGGTCGACCTTGCGCACCGCAACGCCGAGGAACGCCATCGCGTCCTCCAAGGTGCCCTCGGCAAAACCGGTGTCCTCCTCCCGGTCCCGGTCCCAGCCGCTCGGCACGAAATGCACGATCTCGACCTTCGCGGCGCTCTGCCCGTGCCGGTCCACGCGGCCGTTGCGCTGCTCGAGCCGGTTAGGGTTCCACGGGATCTCCCAGTGCAACACCCGGTGACAGTAGTTCTGCAGGTTGATGCCCTCGCTCGCCGAATCGGTGGCAAGCAGGATCCGCACCGGGTCGGCGTCCGGGGAATCCTGGAAGACGCTCTTGACCCGCTCACGCTCGTCGCGGTCCTGTCCGCCGTAAAGCTGGGCGATCGCCTCGTTCGGGACGCCTGCGCCGATCAGTCGCTCATGCAGCCAGCGCTGGGTGTCGCGGTACTCCGTGAACACGATGACCCGCTCGCCGTCCCATCGTTCGTTCACCCCGTGCCTATTGGCACCGTCCACGTTTCCCGGCTGCACGATCGCGCGCAACCAGTTGAGGAACACGGTGAACTTGCCGTCGGCCTTGTCCGAGTTGCGCAACGCCCAGCCCTGCAGATCCTCCAGCAGCTTCTGCTCGGCTGGAGACAGCGGCGGGGCGAACCGACGGGCCGTAGCCAATGCCGCCTTCGCGGCCTCCTCGTAGGCCGCGTCGTCCTCGGCGGCCTCGTCCAGTTGCTCGATCATCGTCGCGAGGATCTTCTCCGCCACTGAATGCGCACCCCGGTCGTAGTCCCGCTCGGCGTCACCCTGCCGCTCCCGTGCGGTCATCGTCTTCAGATGGGCCTCCACGGTATTGGCGAACGCCTTCGGACTGGACAGGAAGCGGCGCTTGAGCAGCGTGACGACAAAGTCCGCGGCCCGGCTCGGCGCGATCCCCGCCAGTGTCACCTGGCTGGAGAGGGTCTCCCGGCGCGACTGTGCGTATTGGTCGAGCTTCGCGTAGGCGGCGCGGGTGGCGTCGTCGTAGGTGACCACGAGGGGATGGTCCAGGTCGCGTTCCGGGAAGCGCGGGGTACCGTCCCACTTCGGCGGCAGATCCCGCTTCAACCGCCGCACCATCACCTGAGCCTTCGCCTCCTCCGACGGCACCAGTGTGCGGGCGAACCGGTGGCTGTCCAACAGGGCCAGCAGCGCGGTGAAGGACTCCAGGTAGCCGTTGT
The DNA here is from genome assembly GCA_035943635.1 of Actinocrinis sp. Lineage (GTDB taxonomy): Bacteria > Actinomycetota > Actinomycetes > Streptomycetales > Catenulisporaceae > DASZBX01. The sequence continues at coordinate 5,935 of DASZBX010000114.1, forward strand.
GCGGGGTCGCCGAGAGGAACAGCCGGTGCTCGGTGTGCGGGGCAAGGACTTTGATAGCGGTCGTACGCTGCGAGTCGACGGCGTACTTCCCGGTGCCCGAAGGCGCGCGGATACTGCGGCACCGATGGCAGAACCGAGCGCAGCAGCGCCAAGGGGCGCTCCCGCTTGAGCCAGTCGATCGAGACGATCAACCGCGGGTAGTGCGTCCACGGGTTCGCGTCCAGGCCACGGGACCTGCGCAGGTCCCTCAACAGCTCCGCATCCACGATCTTGAAGGCGAGGCCGAACTTGTCCCGCATCTCATCGCGCCATTGCAGGGTGAGCGAGGCCGGACACACGATCAGCATCGTGCGCGCCCGGTGGCGCAGCATCAGCTCTTGCATCACCAAGCCCGCCTCGATGGTCTTGCCGAGACCGACGTCATCGGCGATCAGCAAGTTCGTCCGCGGCATCTGCAAAGCCCGCACTACCGGATCGAGCTGGTAGTCCTCAGGCTTGACCCCGGATCGGAACGGGGCTTGCAGCAGCGTCTTGTCCGCCGTCGCCACCGAGCCCCAGCGCACCGCGTCCAGGAACGCGTCCAGTTTCGCCGGCTCGTCGAAACCGCATGCCGGGGAGGGCAGGGCGTGCTGCTCGCGGGCCGAGGCACCGGCCTCCAACTCCCACAGGACACGCAACTCCTGGTTTCCGGCGTCGTCGTCCACGGAAACCAGGGAGACCAAATGCTGTGCTTCGGCCAGTAATGGGCTACCCGGCTGCTCGACCGCGATGGAGGAGCGTTTCACCGACGTGACCACCCAGTTTCGGTTGCGTACCGTGACCAACTGGCCCTCGGCCGGAACCGCCGAGTCCTGCGTGAACAGGTCCGTCTCGTCGAGCACCTCGGTACTCACGCGCGTCAACTCCCAATCTCGAGCCGCTTGTTGCTCCCAATACTCTGTCACGCGCCGCGCCCCATTCGCGGCCGAATGTCAGTTGCCCGCAGGCTCGGCTGGCAGTGCCGGAGTGCGGGCTCGGTTGGCCAGCGCTTGGCGAGGCGGCGGGTGCGAGCGTACTTGGCGACAGTTCTGTAGGACAGGGCAGTGTTGGCCTGGTCGAACTGGCGTTGCCTGCAAAACATAACCCCAGCCCGATCAGCCTCGACGCCTTCCACCGACACACCCGCGAACAGCGGCAAAAAAATATCAACCCTTTGTGATATGCACAAAAGCCCTTTTAGCTCGTGAGCCCGAGGTTGATCAGTCGGAACGACAGTGCGGCGAGGCTGACTTCGAAGACGTCAGCGAGGGTTGCTGACGCTGTGTCGAGGTCCCTGCGGGCCTTCTCGGGTAGCTGGCCCAGTTGGGTGCGGATCATTTGCTCGGGCATCAGCAGGGCTGCGGCGAACGCGTTGGCCTCGATCTCTTCCCGGTCGGTGGCCATGCTCGACGTCCGGTCGCGGAAGTTCACACGGACGGGCATGTCGAGGATCAATTCGCGACCCGGATGCAGGGCGTGATGGCCGAGTTCGTGTCCGATGGTGAAACGTTGCCGTAGGGGCGAGTGGGCGCTGTTGACTCCGATCACTTCGCGGCCGTCGCCGCGAAAGAGCATTCCCGAGACTTCTCCGTCCTCGAAGTGACGATGTACCACGGCGATGTTCAAGCAGGCCGCGAGTTTCGCGACGTCTACTGGCGGGCGGATGACGTGGTGCTCGGTGAGCAGATGTGTGGCTGCCAGCTCCGCGCGCCTAGCCATGCGGTCCCTCCCCGGTGGAGTTCAAGACCTGCTGGACGAAGGGGCGGGTCTCCTCGGGCACGCCGCGTAGCGGGTCCGGTTCGACCGGTCCGTTCGGCAACAGTTCGGTCGGCGGCACGTCGAGCGCGGCGGCGAATTCGATGATCATGTGTGCGGGCACGCGCTGGCGTCCTTTCTCGACGTTGCTCACCGAGCTGCGGTTGAGCCCGACCCGCTGGCCGAGTTCTTCCTGGCTTATGCCCGAGCGTGTCCGCGCTCGGCGGATCCTGGCCCCGAAGTCCTCATAGAACGCGTCCACGTCGTGCATTGTGCCGGAAAGATCGCCAACGTTCCAGTGCTGCAAACATGTTTGTGACACTGAATTCTATTAGAGTTGCCGGAGGTGGACAGTTTCCACTACGCTCGGGCGCGGCCGAGCCACCGAGCAACGGGACGCGGCCGCACAAGAGAGGTGGTCAACGGTGACCAACACGTCCCTGCCGGCGCGAGGCGTCGTCTTCTGGCCCGTCGATTCGGGCGACAGCACCACGGTGGTCATCGACCAGGACCGCGACCTGGTGCTGCAGGTGGATCTGCGCGACATGGCCAAGGCCGACGCCCCCGGCGCCGTGGTCGCCCCGGTCGTAGACCGGCTGATCCAGTGGCTCCCGAAGCGCGACGGGCGCCCGTACCTGGCCGCGTTCGCGCTCACCCACGCCGATATGGACCACTGCTGCGGCTTCGCCGACCTGCTCGACCAGGTCACGATCGGCCAGCTGTGGGCCACCCCCCGGCTGTGGCGCGAGTACGAGGACGGCGACGTCGTGATATGCGAGGACGCCCGCGCTTTCCAGCAGGAGGCCGAACGGCGGGTGGAGGCAACCCGCCGGGCGGTGGCCCGCGGCGAGCAGCCTGGTTCCGGCGACCGGATCCTGGTGGTCGGCTACGATACCGACCATGACAAGCACGCCTACTCTGACCTGCCTGCGCAGTACCTGACCGGGCCTGGGCACCTGATCGCCGAGGTCGACGGCGAGCCGACCGACGGGGTGTTCGAGGCGTTCCTGCACGCGCCGTTCAAGGACGACTGCGCCAGCGCGCGCAACGACACTTCGCTGGCCATGCAGCTGACCTTGCGCGATCCCGGCGGCGCGGTCGGACGGATTCTGCTGCTCGGCGACCTCGCGTACCCGACCATCAGGAAGATCTTCGACTACAGCGAGGCCAAGGGCCGCGGGGAGCGGCTGGACTGGAATGTGCTGCTGGCCCCGCACCACTGCTCGAAGTACGTGATGCACCTGAACGGCGAGGTCCAGCAGGACATCCTCGACGCCTTCGAGCGGCACGCGCAGGACGGGGCGATCATCGTCGCGAGCAGCGGCCCGGTGCCGGCGCGCGACGAAGAGGGGAAGAATCCGCCGCACGCCGCCGCCAAGCGGCGCTACCTGGGGATCGTGCAGGATGCGGACCACTTCGTGTGCACCGGCGAATGGCCCGGCGCCGAGGACCCGCGGCCGATCGCCTTCGGGCTCGGCCCGAACGGTCTGGAACTGCTGGACCCGGTGGACGTTGACGACGCATTGTCCGACGCCACGACCACGGAGTCGCTGGCCAAGGGTGCATTCCCGCGGGGCACGGGAGCCGGCCTGCTGGTGGCGCTGGCCGCCGCGATCGCAGCGGGGGCGATTGGCTCGCGCCGTGCCCGCCAGGACGGCACCGAGCCGGGCCTGGTCCGGGTCCAGCGCGGCGTGGTCGCCGCCCGCGGCCGCCCGGGCGCGCCGAGCCAGCCGATCGGCTTCGGCCGACAGTGACCCCGATCGTGGATCTCGATCTGACACCCGGACAGAAGCTGGCCTTCGACCAGCTCACCGACCTGGCGACCCGAAGCGATAACGCGATCGACATCGTCCGGCCGCCGTTGCGGGACGGCGCCAAGGACACGGTGGAGATGGAGATCTCCCTGGACTGCTCCGGGATCGCCACGGCGCCCACGGGTATCGCCGTGCGCGCCCGCGAACGGTTCATCCTGACGATCGACCCGGCGTTTCCGTTCACCGTGCCGCAGGTACGGGTCCCGCACACCCGGTGGGCCGGTGTCGCGCACGTGCAGTGGGGCAGCACACTGTGTCTGTACATAGCGCCGTCTGTCGAGTGGGTGCCGGCCGACGGGATGCGCGGACTCATTGACCGGCTCGCCATCTGGATCCGGCGCGCCGGGACCGGCGACTTGGACCCGGACGACCAGCCTCTGCACCCCCCGGTCGCCTACACGTCCGCTGCGGCCGGCGTGGCGCTGACCGGCCCCGACCTGCTGCCACCTACCGACGCGGCCCCGGTCCCCGGGTTCCTGGTCGCAGTCTGCTCACAGCCCGGAGACCAGCGAGTCGACGTGGAGGAGTGGATCACACTATCCCAGTGGGCGGCGCGCTATCAGACTTCGGAAATCAGCGGCGGACTCGACGAGGCCAACCGGCGGGTACTCGGAGCCGTCACGTTGCTGCTGGACCGGGACATCGGATTCGAGTACCCGGACGGGGGCGAGGCGCTCCTTCGCGGCCTGGCCGACGCCGGAATGCCGCCGGCAGCCCTCTTTGACCATCTGCACCGGGTCGCGGTGATCAACGAGCGCCTCGACGAGGCCAGTGCGGCCCAAGGACTCCGAGCGCTCCCGCGGCCTGCACTCGTGTTCCTCGGCACACCGTCGCGCCGGGTGCAGCCAGGGGCGACAAGCCTGACCCACCTGGTGGCGTGGCGGATCGACGAGGAGGGGCGGCGCGTGCTCACGGGCCAAAACCCTGAGGGCGTCCAGCCGCTACTACAGCAGGCCTCTGTCACGTGGGTGCCGGTGCTCGAACGCCGCCCCGAGGTGACCCGGCGCCGGGATGCGGACACCTCGGGCGCCTGGCTGATCGGCAAGCGCGTACTTGTGCTCGGCTGCGGCGCACTGGGGGCGCCAGCCGCGCAGATCTGCGTGCGCGCCGGCGCGGCCGAGGTCACCGTCGCGGACATCGCGCGCGTCACCCCGGGGGTCCTGGTGCGCCAGCCGTACACCGACGCCGACATCGGGCGGTTCAAAGCGCAGGCACTAGCCGATCAGCTCAACGCGATCCACGGCGGCATGCGGGTCGCCCCCATCATCGGCAACGTGATCCCCCTGCTGCTCAACGACGGGTTCGACCCGTCGCACTACGACCTGGTCATCGATGCGGCTGCGGACGCGGCCGTCACCTCGCGACTGGAGGAGCGGCGGGCAGCGTTGCCCGGCCCGTGGCCGCCGATCGTCACCCTGCTGATCGGGCACGACGCGCGGCGCGGCCTGGTCGCTTGCGCTCTGGGCAAAGCCTCTGGCGGTGGCCGGGATATCCTGCGCCGGGTCGGGATCGCCGCGCACGGCGCCAAGGCGCACCAGTTGGCCGACGTGGCCGAGGACTTCTTTCCCGAGACCGCGCGCCATGATCTGTTCCAGCCCGAACCCGGATGCTCGGCCCCGACCTTCACCGGCTCCGCGGCCGAGACCGGCGCCCTGGCCGCCCACATGATGAGCGCCGCCCTGGACGCGGTGTCCGGCCTGGGAGCAGACCCGGATACCCATCCGCTGCAGGCGGCCGTGGTGCGTCTGGAACCCGGGACGATCGGCACCCAGTGGCTTTGCTGGCCCGCCGACCTGGTGAACCTTGATGAGAGCACCGGGTTCGCCGTGCGCATCTCAGCGGCCGCACTGCGCGAGATACGAGCGGAAACGGTCCGCGGCGCCCGCGTACGCGGCCGGGGCGTGGAGACCGGCGGCATGCTCCTGGGCGAGATCGACGACGCCTGCCGCTGCGTGTGGATCGACACGGCCACCGCGCCGCCGCCCGACAGCACGCTCTCCGCCCACCACTTCGAACACGGACTGGACGGTACCGAGCAACTGCTCGACTACCACCGCCACCGCAGCGGCCAGTCCTCCGCCTTCATCGGCATGTGGCACACCCACCCAGACCACCGTGCGCAGCCGAGCCCCACCGACATCCACGGCATGAACACTCTGGTCGGACATGGCCCCCTGGACACCCCGCGGGCCGTCCTGATGATCCTGGGCGGATCCTCGCAGCAGTGGTCCGACTGGCTCGACACGGGCACGCCCCCGCAGCTTTACACGCATCTGGTCCAAACCACGACCCGACTAGCGGCCCGGCAGGCCGCTAGTCGGCCCGACGCCGTCGAGGGCAGCTGGCCCGGCGGCTACCTCACCACCTCCATATCCCGGCCCACCGCCCGCCGGCGGCGGCGGTGGTCACGACTGCGCCGCCCCTGGCGTGCGGCCCGCGACCATGGAGCGAACCGGTGAGCGCCACACAACCGAGTATCGGCGTCGCGATCTCCGGCGGCGGATTCCGCGCCGCCGCGTTCGGCCTGGGCTGCCTTCGCGCCTTGCACGACGCCGGACTGCTACCCAGTGTCTCGGTCATCTCCGGAATCAGCGGCGGCAGCCTGCTGACCGCCCTCTACGCCTACGGCCCAACCGACTTCGCCGACTTCGACCACAGCGCCGTCGACCTGTTGCGCGGCGGCCTGCAGGCCGCCCTCGTCCGCCGTGCGCTCTCACCGGTCAGCCTCGGGCGCAACACCGCCTCCACCGTGAGGGTGCTCGTCCCCGGCCGTGCCGGCCTTGAACCGCGCCCGCGCACTGCGAACCGCACCAACGCGCTGCGCGACGAACTGGCCGACCGACGGTTCGGCCACCGTACCCTGGACCAGGTCACCCATCCTGGCTTGGACGTCGTGCTCACCGCCACAGACCTGCGCACCAGCAACGCCGTCCGCTTCGGCAGCCGCCACTGCGCGACCTCCCCCTACGGCACGATCGCCCAACCGGTGACGGTAGCCGACGCCGTCGCCGCCAGCGCCGCCTTCCCCCTGCTGCTACCTGCCATGGAACGCCGCTACACCTTCATCTCCCGCAACGGCGCGCCGCCAGCGCAGCACACCCTGCTGTTGTCCGACGGCGGAATCTACGACAACCTCGGCCTGACAGTGCTGGAACCCGGACGGTCGACCGGGCACACCTCGCACGTCTACGACGTCGACTACATCATCGCCTGCGACGCCGGGCGCGGAAAACTCCCCCTGGCCGCTGGGCACTTCGCCGGCAGCCGACTGCGTCGCAGTTTTGACACCGTCCACCGCCGCGCACAGGACGCGGCCCGCAAAAAGCTCCACGAAACCGCCGCCTCAGGCCACCTGGCCGGATTCGTCCACGCCTACCTCGGCACCCAGGACCACTGCCTGCCCGTCCCCGTCCCCGACCTGGTTCCCTGGAGCACGGTCCACGACTACCCGACCAACTTCCGGGCCATGCGGGAACCGGATCTGGAACGAATCACCATCCGAGGCGAACAACTCACCCGCTCACTTCTCGCTCACTACTGCCCTGACCTGGTGTGACACCGGCAGCCCGAGAGCGCCCAGAGCCGGGCCCAGATCCTGGTCCGCGAGCGGCTTTTCCGCCATACCCGCCGAGCCGAGAACCTGATCGAGGACGAAGCCTTCCCAGGGCGACCCGGACTGGCCGACCTGACGCACCTGCCATGGAGTTACGCCCGCGACGGCGGGGCCAGACCCCGGTCATCGCCGGGCCGATCTCCCGCCGACCCTGCCAGCGCGAGCACACCTGTGGGTGCCACTACGCGTGCACCTGTTGCAGTCAGAAGCCCGAGTCGGGGGCAGGGAGATGCCCGCCTATCGGCGCCGCGTGAGTCGGGACCGGCCGCGACGTTACCCGGCTGACAGGTCCCCACCGAGGCCGACATTGCGGGCAGGCGGGTTGGTACGGGTCGAGCGGAAGGTTACGTCGCGGCGGCGGCGTGCATCTGCCTGATCGAGGCGATGCAGCGGAATCCGGTGTCGTCGTCGGTCATGGCGACGTGGGCGTCGGTGAACGCCGCCGGCGCGGCGCGGTCAAACGGGCTGGAGAACGCGCTGCCCTTCAGCTCGCGCCGGTCCGGGGCGCTGGGTGTGGCGCACCATTCCCACACGTTGCCGCACAGGTCGTAGACCCCGTAGGGACTCGCCCCGCTGTGGTAGCGGTCCACGGGCGTGGTCGCGTGGTTGTCCATTTCGGTCGAGCTCAGTGGCTCTCTCGTAGTCGCTCTGGCGTGCGGCCAGAGTGAGGACGGGCTGCGCTCCGGCAACCTCGTGGACCAGGTCCGGTATGTCGTGAGCGACCCCGGGAACGTGCAACTGGTGTGAATCGGCCACATCGCAACACTACAGCGGGCTACCGACAACCCCGGCCGAAACCACCCGCATCAGGAGGTATGCCGGGCACAGGCATGGACAGCACCGCCTTCCGGAAGACTGACGCCGTGAAGCCGAGCGTCGCATCGATGGTCAGGCCGCCTTCCGGCCGGGGGACGGGCCGACAGGGCGGCACGGACGCGGGCCTGATCGCCCCCGCAATGCTCGCCGCGCCGGTGGCACTCCGCAGGGCGATCGCACCGTGATCCGGCTCGTGGCGTTCTGTCTGGACCAGCCTGTTTCCCTCAGATCGCCATCACCGGCATCGGCTGCCCCCTGTACCTGAAGGAAACCGTCCTGACCTTGACCTTCGCCAGCAGCTGAGCGGCACCGGGCGCCAAGGCCCTACCCTGGTTCGCGTCGGCACCAGGACTCTGTGAGAGTCCCATCCAGACCGGGAGGGCACCCTAGATGCCGGTGGATTTCCTGACCGAGGAGCAGCGCGCCCGCTACGGCAGGTTCAACGAGTCTCCCGACGAAGGGCAGCTCGGTGGATTCTTCCACCTGGACCGGCCCGACCGGCGCCGCGCCCTGGCCTGCAACGGGGCGCGCAATCAACTCGGGTTCGCCATACAGCTTGGCACCGTCCGCTTCCTCGGCACGTTCCTACCCGACCCCGGCCAGGTACCCGAACCGGTCACGGCGTACATCGCCGACCAGCTCGGCCTCGACCCCGGGGCGCTGTCGGACTACGGTCAGCGTGAGGTGCGCTGGGACCACCAGGAGCAGATACGCCGCGACTACGGTTACCGGCCCTTCGACTTCGAGGCCTGGTTCACCCTTGCACGCTGGCTCTACACCCGCTGCTGGCTGGGCAACGAGCGGCCCCTGGTGCTCTTCGACCGTGCCACCGCGCACCTGGTCGACCAGCGCACGCTGCTGCCCGGCGTCACCGTTCTGGAGCGGCTGGTCGCCGCCGTGCGCGACCGCGCCGAGACCCGCCTGTGGCGTTCCCTGGCGCGCATCCCAACTCCCGAGGAGACCGAGACTCTGCTGCGTCTGCTCACCCGTCGGCCCGGCGCCCGGCAGAGCGACCTGGACCGGCTGCGCCGCGCACCGCGGAAGATCTCCGGACGGGGCCTGGTCAAAGCCCTGGAGCGGGTCGATGAGCTGGAGTGCTACCGCGCCGCGCACTGGGGTCCCGCTCTCGCCCACATCCCGCCGGGACGCATGGCCGAACTCGTCCGCCACGCCAAGGCCGTGCGCGCCCAGGCGGTGGCCGAACTGACCCAGGACCGCAAGATCGCCACACTGATCGCGTTTGCGGCAAGCATGCCGGACACCGCCGCTGACGAGGCCCTGGAGGTGTTCGAAATCGTCATGGACGACCTGCTGCGCGCCACCGCCGCCCAGGTCCAACGCGGCAGGCTGCGCACCCTGCGGGACCTGGACGCCGCCGCCCTGATGCTGGGGCGCGCCTGGCGCGCTGTTACCGCAGCCGCCGAGGACCCCGAGGCCGACATACGTGCCGCCTTGACCCGGCTGGACCTGCCCGCGTTGCACCAGGCAGCGCGCACCGTCGCAGACCTGGCGCTGCCGCCCGCCGACGACACCGCCGCGCGCATGGCGCAGCGCTATCTGAGCATCATCAGATTCCTGCCGAAACTCCTGGGTACCCTCGGCCCCCGCTTCCAGGCCAACCCCGCCGGCAAGGACGTACTGGGCGCACTGCCGTTTGTGGCCTCGCTGCGCAAACGCCAACGCCCGATCGGCCCCGACGAACTGCCCGACGGCGTGCTCACCCCCGCCTGGCGCCGCCGGGTGATAGGCCACGACGGAGTCGACAAACGCGGCTACACTGTGGCGTTCGCCGAAGCCCTGCGCGAAGCCCTGCGCCGCCACGACATATTCGTCCCCGGTCTGCGCCGCTTCGGCGACCCGCACGCCCGGCTGCTCGCCCCCGCCGAGTGGCAGGCCGCGCGCGCCCAGGCCTGCGCCGACCTCGGGCTCTCGCCGGAACCCGGGCCGGACCTGCAGGCGTGGTCCACCCGTCTCGATGAGTCCTACCGCCGCTTAGCCCAGGGCCTTGCCGCCAATCCCGCCGTGCGCATCGAGCAGGTCATGGGCCAGGACCACCTCGTGCTCACGGGACTGGACCGCCTGGAGACCCCCGAGTCTCTCACCTGGCTCGACGCCGAGGTTGCTGCCCGCATGCCCTCGGTCGACCTGCCGGAGATGGTCCTGGAGGTCCACGGTTGGGTCCCGTTCCTGGGCCAGTTCACCCACGTCTCCGGCGAGGCGGCCCGGGCCGAGGACATCACCACCTCCATCGCCGCCGTGCTGTGCGCCGAGGCCACCAACGTCGGCATGCAACCGGTGGTCAACGACAGCCGCGACGCCCTCAAACGCGACCGGCTGTTCTGGATAGAGCAGAACTACCTGCGCGCCGCGTGCACTACCCGCGCCACCGCCCTGCTCGCGCCCTTCCACATCGCCCAGCCGATCGTCGGCGAATGCTGGGGCGGCGGCGAGTTCGCCTCCGCCGACGGCCTACGCTTCGTCACCCCCGTGCGCACCATCAACTCCCGCCCCAACCCCCACTACTTCGGCCCGGGCGCACGCCGCGGGCTGACGTTCTACAACTACCTGTTCGACATGTACCTCGGCCTGAGCGGAATCATCGTGCCCGGCACCCAGCGCGACTCGCTCTACATCCTCGACGGGCTGCTCGAGCAGGACACCGCGATCCGCCCCGTGGAGATCACCTCCGACACCCACGGCGCCTCGGAGATGGTCTTCGGCCTGTTCCGGCTGCTGGGCTACCAGTTCTCCCCGCGTCTGGCGGACGCCGGCAGCGCCACCCTGTACCGGGTGGACGCCGGCGCCGACTACGGCGCCCTGGGCAGCCTGACCCGGGAGCGTATCCGCACCGATCTGATCACCATGCATTGTTCACTAGTCAAGTCGTCTGTCGGAAACCACGTTGTCGGGGCGCGAGGGGGATGACGGTGGCATCGCCGGTGGAGCCTTGGCGCCTGCTGAGTTCGAGCTCGATCGACATCTCGGCGATGACGCGCCTGAGGTAGGCAGTGGTCGTGCGTTCGTGTTCGAGGTCGGTCTTGGCCTGCTTCAGCTCCGCCGCGAGTCTGTCGGCGCGGTCGGCGATCTTCTGGGCGGCTTCGGGCAGGCCGTGTAGTGCCCTGGCCCGTCCTTTGAACGCGTCGACGAGGTCGCGGTGCTCGTAGACGACGTCTCGCCGCAGCGCGCTCTCGGTGATCAGTTCGGAAGCGGTGAGTTTGCCGGATTCCGAGCGTAGGGGCGCGCCGGCCAGCAGCCGGTCTGCGGCGGTCTGGATGGCGATGCGTTCAGCGGCGCGGTGGCGAGGGGTGCGGCTCATGGTTCGTTGTCTTCGCTCTTGGTCTCGTGAAGGCCTGGTCGGCCTGTTTGGTGGCGGTTGATCTGCGCAGTGAGTTGGTCGGCCTGTGCTCGGGCCCGGTCGCGCAGCGGGGCCGGGGAGAGCGGGTCGCCGGCGGCTTCGGCCAGCCGGTCTCGTTGTTCACGCATCTGCTCGGCGTCTCGGTCTGTGTAGGCGAGGTTGGTGCACGACGTGCGGCACTGGGACTGGTCGGGGCCGTTCGCCGGCAGGCCCGCGGCCAGGCGTTCCGCGCGACACAGCGCGGTCTCGACCTGGAACACGCAGGTCATGCCCTGGCCGTGGTGGATGTCCGGGTCGGTGTTCTTCAGGAGTCTCTCGACGTTGCGCGCCTTGTCGACCACGCGGCCGGCGAACGGGGCGAGGTGCTGTAGGCGTCGCCGGTATTCGTCGGCGGACGGGCCGCTGACATGCTCGCCGCGGCGAAGCCGGGTAAGGTCGTCGTCGGCCTGGTCGATGACCAGTTCCAGGCGTTCGAGTGCCAGGTCGTCGAGCCAGCTGGTATCGGCTTCACCGGCGTATCCGAGAGTGACTTTTGAACGGACATGTCCGTACTGCAGGGCGGCGGCGATCAGGCCGCCGGGTCGGCGGACCACGAAGTAGGCCAGGGTCCTTCTGAATCGCGCGGCGTGGATCTTGTGGTCCGGATCGGGAGGGATCGCGGGAGCGGCGCCGGGGAAAGCGAACGTGTCGTTGATCCACTCGATGAACACCCCGAGGTCTGCGTTCATCTCGCCGCTGCGCAGCGGGCGGCTGCGGGTCAGGGCTCGCGGGGACCGGCGCCGAAGGTCCGGCGGGAAGAGCATCGGGGAGTCGGTGAGTGACTCGGCCATCGTCACGGCCGTCGCGACCACCGAGACCACGGCCCAGGACCGCTCGACGGCCTCGACGCCCTGGTGCTCGGGGCCCTTGCCGGGCAATCCGGTGACGGTGTACTGGCCGCGCCCGTCTTGGCGCAGGCAGCCGCGGCGCAGCCGGAGCACCTCGCCGGGTCTCATGCCGCTGAGGTAACAGATCGTCACGAACACGGCGACTCTCAATGCTTTGACCAACCAGTCGATCTCGCTCAGCCCGATCGGCCGGTCGCGCCAGGGCATCTTGTTCAACTGGCCGGTGACCGTGCCGAGCGGTGCGTCCGGCGCGATGGGGATCTGGTGGCGCCGCGCCAACTCGGCGACCAGGTCGGCCTGGCGGTAGACGCTTCCAGCGTCGCAGGCCAGAATCCGCGCCAGTTGGCCGCAGGCCAGTTCAACCGTGCCGTCTTGGCCCACCTGGCCGGGCAGCGCGCCTTCGCTCGCGGCGAGGCGGGGCAGGTAGTGCTCCAGGCGTTTGCGCAGGGACCGGGCATAGAAGTGCTCGCGGTAGTACTGGCTGGTGGGGTGGGTGCCGTTCATCAGGGTCCGCTGTTCGTGCAGGGCGTCGCGGATGTCCGGACCGAAGTCCTCCAGGAACCGAAGCGACCAGGCCAGCAGCGCCTCCATGGTGGCCGGGGCGATGCGCACGATCTTGTTGTAGCGGCTCCACTCGGTGTGTCCGGCCAACTGCCGGGCGGTGTCCTGGCCCCAGGGGCGGGCCGGCGGCAGCCGGCATTGCGCGGGCAGGTGGTCGCGGTAGGCCCACAGTGCGCGCACGGCGTGCAGGTGGTCGGCGCGCCGTCCGCCGCTGGGCGCCACCGCGATGATGTGGGTGCGGTACAACTCCAGATCGTCCGCGGTCAGATCGCGGATGTGCTCGATGCCGCGCTCGTGCATCCACCCCGCCAGCGCCCGCAACTCGATGATCCAGCCGCCGAGGGTGGACAGGCTTGTCTGCGCCCCGGGTGAGCCGGCCAGCAGGGATGCGGGGCGCTCGTGGTCGAGCACCGCCAGCGCGAAGGCTTTGAACGGATCTTGCAGCGCAGCCGGGAAGCCGGTGAAGTTCAGGCTCGGGGCGTGCCGGTGGTTGTCGACGTCCGCAGCGCTGGTGAACCACACCCGGTCGCCGAATCGCGACAGCTTCTCGGCGTCGGCGGCCGGGTGCAGCGCGCGCCTGCGCAGAACGATCGTCGCAGGGTGCGGCCAGGCAACATCGTGTGCGGCGGCAATTATGGGATTCATCTCAGGTCGAGCCTTCCGGTGAGCAGGGCCATGACACGCTCGTGGTCCTCGGGCCGGGCCCGGGCGCGGGCATCCTCGCGCTCCTGGATGCCGTAGTGGCCGAGCAGGTCGGCAAGGCGGGTGGACACTTCGCCGAAGCGGTGGTCCCACTCGGCAGGGTCGAGGTCGGCCCGCAGCGCGGCGATCTGGTCGTGTGCCGTGACCTGGATCGGCAGTTGGTGCGGCAGGGCGCGGGCGTTCGGGCAGCTCAGGCATGTCAGGAACGACGCCTCGCAGGCGTCGCCCGGCGGGGTGTCCGGTGCGTTTCGATGGTCGGTGCACGACGCCAGAACGGTGTCCCGCTCCCCAGCCAGGATGTCCTTGAGGGTGGGCTCGTCCACGCCCATCGCCGCCGCCGCGCCGGCCGGGTCGTGCCCGGCCCGCTCCAGGAACTCCCGGGAGAAGACCGGGACGTGCTGTACGAGCCGGGCCTTGGCGACCTCGGCGTCCAGTGCCTCCCGGACGATGGCGCGGCTGTCTTCCACCACCGCCGGACTGCGGCGCAGGTAGTAGTCGTTCAAGGTGCTCGGCGCGTGGGCGATCGGGTGTCGGCGCCGCTCCAGGGCGGTTTGCCGCAGGCGCTGGGTGGACACGGACAGCCCGGATCCGTCCAGCGTCGGGGTGTCCGCGGCCGCTGTGCCGGAGCGCGCCGGCGCCCGGGGGAATCCGTGGCCCTGCGCCCACTGGCCGACATAGAAGCTGTGGTTCTTCGAACTCCACTTCTCCCGCCCTCCGGCCGCCAGGTAGGTAAAGGCCCTGGTCGAACCGCTGTGCTTGCGCGCCAGCGCTCCCAACTCCACCAGCAGCAGGTAGGTGCGCAGCGGAGAGCGCAACAGCCGGTGGTCTCGGTCGGTCTCCACCACGGCTCCCAGGCTGGCCGGCAGATCCTCCAGCGCGAGGACCATGTGCTCGCGAGACGGCCCGCGGCGGGGTTTGGTCTCCTCGACCAGCGCGACCCGCACGGGACCGTCCCCGCCGTCCGGGCGCAGGTGGGCCGCGGGCCAGTCGATGACGGTGCCGAAGTTCTCGCCGGTCAGGTCCACCAGCAGCACCGCGAACGCCATCGCCTCCAACCGAGTCAGGCACAGCATGGACATCAGCGTCATCACCCCGCCCAGGTGATACAGCCGGTCGGGGATCTGCCCGCAGGCGTGCCGGGGCAGGTCGCCGGTTCGGTCGACCACGTCCAAGACGGCGCCGAGCCGTGCCTGGTCGCCGGCCGGCGCCTCGCCGCGCCGATAGCGCTCCAACAGTTCCCGCCCGGCGGCGACCCGGTCGCGGGCCCGGCGGATATCGCCGCGCGCCGCGGTGAGGATCCGCTGCCGCTCGACATCGGTATAAGCGGTCACCGTCGGCAGCGGCCGCGCCGGCAGGCGCCCCTCGCACACCGCCCGCCGCACGTCCGGGCGCAACAGGCCGTCCTGGCGCAGCAGGGTGCGCAGTCCGGCGACCTGCTGATGGTAGGACCCGGCGGGCGCCGACAGCTTGAACGCGGCGATGTGGGCGGCGGTGACCTGCCGGGGCACCGTCGGCGTCGGCTGCGCGCCGGCCAGCACCGCGGCGAAGCGCTTGACCACCTGGAAGTAGTGATCGGCGGTACCCGTCCGCTTGGCGCCGCTGCGCGGCCCGGTGACCCGGGCGAAGGCCTGCGCCAGCCACTCTCGCAGTTCCGGCGAGAGCGGCAGGGGCGTGAAGTCGTACGTCTTCGACCTGCGCCCGTTCTCCTCGACGAACAGCACCGTGCACCCCGTCGGCGCCGCAACCAGCCTCGCCGGCGGCTCCCAGCCCGACGGCGGCAGCACCGCCTTCTGACCCCGCCCGCTCACCGCCGGGCCCCGGCGTCGACGCGGCGAAGAACCCGGGGCTCGTCGGCGACCGCCCGCTCCAGCAGGGCGTCGACGGCGGCCTGCTCGTCCTCGTCCAGCAACGCCATGAGGTAGTCCAACTGCAAGCCGGTGAACGGCTCCAGATACCAGTCCTTGGTGACCTCCGGGCTGCTGTGCCCGAGCAGCGTGGCCAACTGGAACCAAACGTCCCCGAACTGCTCGCGCAAGTCGCGCACCTCGGCCTGCGTGAAGCCCTCCACCTGCCGGCTCCACACCGACGACAAGATGACAAACCATCTCAAGGCATAGGAATGCCGACACATGTGTGGCCGGGCCCACAACGGGCACTCCCGTCCGTCGGTACCGTGCGCGGCCCCCCACAGCCGACTGATCCGCTGGTTCGCCCGCGCGAACGTCTTCTCCCAGCCGTGGGCCTGCTTGGGCATCCCGTCGTGCCCGAGCCACAGTGCCAACGGTTCCAGCCCGGCCTCGGTGCGGCGGAACAGACCCAGCCTCTCCTCCGGGCCCAGCACATCCAGCGGCACCGACGCGCGCCCGGACTCCGTGAGCACTGCCAGGCTCCGAGTCGACCGGGTGTACCCGGTGACGATGGTCAAACCGGACACCCGCTCGTAGCGCCCTGCCCGGCGAGCCCTGCCCACCGCCTCAGCGCGTGACCCCTCCAACAGATCACAGTAGGCTGCGACCGCGTTCAGCACGCCGCGGGGAATCCGATACTCCCGCCCCGCCCGGCCGCCCTTGATACACGCCGTCGCCAGCCACGCCTTCGGGAAACGGCCCGAGGAGTCCCCGACCGGCACCTCGACGTCCAGCACGCTCGCCCACTCCGCCACCCGCAGCCCCGTTCCATACAGGCCGTCGACGAACGCCGCGTCCCGGTCCTCGTTGAACCCGCGCCATCCCCGCTCCCGCCGCCCGTCGAAGCCGTAGCCGCGCAACCCCACATCCCGCCACTGCTCGAACGCCGTGCGCAGCAGCCACTTCACCTGCCGCCGCGCAGAGCCCGCGGGCCGCACCGGATCCCGCCGCGGCCCATACCCATCCCAGCCCACCGGCGCCGGATCGAGCGACCTGGTCGGCACCGGGTTGACCGCCCCGTACCGCGAAGCGGCCCAGCCGTAGAACGTGTTCAGCCCCGCCCGGTCGGTGTCGAACGAGGCCGGCCGCACCCGGCCGGTGTTGCGCTGGTCGGCCATCCGCCAGAACTTGAACGCCTCGAAGTCCTCCGCCGCCGCCTCGTCCCACCGGCGCCCCTGCGCCGCAAGGAAGTCCAGCCACACCGCCAGCGAGAACGCGTATCTCCGCCAGGTGCGCGGGCGGGCCGCGGCCATCGGCCCGATCCTGAAGAACAGGTTCACCCGCGCGTCCGCCGTGCCGTCCGGCGCCAGGAGGAACGGCGTCCCCTGACGAGCGCCGTTCCTCCTGGCCCAGGCATGGACGTCACCGCACCCGTCGAAGACCCCGTCTACAGCACGGTCAACCAACACTTGCCGGAAGTCGTAGAAGTCGACCGTCCACGATCCCGGTGCCTCATCCACCACAATGTCCTCGCAGTCCCACCTAGAACCAACAGTTCCAGGAAGGCTAGAGAACCACTGGGACGAGGTCCTTCGGCTGGCCGCCTCGCTGCGTACCGGCACCGTGCGCGCCTCGGAAATCCTCAGGGTCCTTAGCCCCGGCGGGCGGCCCACCGCCCTGGGCCGGGCGATCATGGAGATCGGTCGACTGGACCGCAGCGCGTACCTGGCCGGCTACTTCGACGACGAACTACTCCGACGCAAAGTCAACACACAGCTCAACCGCCAGGAATCGCGCCACCAGTTGGCCCGGTACATCTTCCACGGCCGCAAGGGCGAAATGCGCCAGATCTACCGCGAGGGCCAGGAGGACCAGCTCGGCGCGCTGGGACTGATGCTCAACGTGGTGGTTGTATGGAATACAGTCTACATACAGAAGATCATCACGGAGCTGCGGGCCGAGGGCCACCACGTGCGCAACGAGGACATCGCGCGCATCTCCCCGCTCGATTTCGCCCACATCAACGTGCACGGCCGCTACAGCTTCTCCCTGCCTCCCGAGATCTCCGCCGGAGCGTTGCGGGCCACCCCGCGCCCGAGCACCGCGCGCGTGGAACGCTGAGGGCCCCTGGGGCTCAGCCCGTTGAGCCGGTCGGGTCGGCGGGCACAATGAAGTTCTCCCGGGCCAGCCCAACCACAGTAACTCGTCCCGGCGGAGCACTCTTGCGCGCTCTGCGCAGGCCCGAGGCTCACGACCTGGGCGCCCCGTGCCTTCAGGCGGAGTCAGGACGACTGATCCGACGCCGAACCTGCTCGTGCGAGATTCCAGCGGCCCGCCCGATCTGGCGCAGCCCCCAGCCTTCCGAGGCTGCGGCCTCCATCGCTGCCACCAGGGCCGCCTCAGTCACCTCGTCCAAGGCTACCCGTAGCTGTGTCACTAGTCGCAGCCGCAGCGCCGGTGCAAGCTCGTCGCCAAGTCCGCCACAGAACCGCGCGACATCAGCGCGGAGAAACCCGATCCTAGGATCCTCATCCATATCCACAGGATTCACCCAGGTCAGCCGTTGTGTCAAAGAATGTGACACCAATCCCGGTTTTCTGTTCCGTTCCTACTCGACCCCCGGTCCGCACCAGCCAGCTGGTCGGTGCCGCGGCAGTCTTCGCCGGCGGACTGCTGGCCGGCCTGCTGCTGCGCCGGGCGGCGGCGTCCGAGGCAGTCGCGCAGGCCGTGGCGGCCACCGACACGACGGCCGCTGCCGCGGCTCCCTGATCCCCACGCGACGGCCGGGTGCGACGTGGCTCGCACCCGGCCGCGTACCTTTGCACCAGGATCCGTGTCCAAAGGACGACACCAGGAGGACGAACGTGGCCGCCAAGCGAGCCTCACAGCCGAAGAAGAGCGTGTGGCTCACCCCACAGCCGACCCGTGGTCGCCAGAGTGCCTACCGTGGCTCCGGTGCGGGAAACCTGGACCGGGAGAAGATCGTCGCCACTGCGGTGCAGCTGCTGGACGAACAGGGCGATGCGAAGTTCTCCATGCGCTCGCTGGCTGCCCGACTGGATGTCACCCCGATGTCCGTCTACTGGTACATCGCGGACAAGGACGACCTGATGGAGCTGGCGCTCGACGCGGTGGCCGGAGAGACGGAGCTTCCCGACCTGGAAGCCGGCCACGGCTGGCGGCAGGATCTGCGTGCGCTCGCCGCCTCGTGGCGGCGCATCATGGTCGCCCATCCATGGGCGATCCGCTTCTACGGCGAATACCTCAACATCGGGCCGCGGAGCATGCAGTTCGCCGCGTGTGCCCAGGCCGTCGTCGCCCGGTCGCCGCTGCCCGAGTCCGAACAGCCCGCCGCGTTGTCGGCCGTCTTCCAGTACGTGTACGGCTTCATCTCGATGGAGAGCCGCTGGCTGGAAAACGCCCGGGAGTCCGGCCGCACGGCCGACGAGTTCCTCGACGAGGTCGCCAGAAGCCTCGCGCAGGCTCCCGAGATCGCGGTGGGTGGCGGGCTGATGGAGCGACACTCCGGACTCACTCTGCGCGAGATGCGTGACCAGGACTTCAACCGGGCTCTCGACTGGCTGATCGCGGGCATGTGCGCGAGCATCTCGGACTGAGCCCGCTGACCCGCGACCCAGGGCGGTCAGATGACTGGGATACCGCCGATCGCCCAGCGGCCGTCGGCCCAGGCTGCGGTACGGCAGGGGCGCTGTGACTTTGAGCTGGGCACTGTCTCCGGCTGCGATTTTCTGTGCCGTCTTCACGCGGTTTTTGTCGATGGCTCAAAGCGGTATTCAGGCCTTACGAGGCTCTGGTCTGCGCTGTGACACAACGTGCGGTTTTGCGACTGTCAAATTCGTGCGGGTTCGCAATTCGCACCAGGACAATCCCCACGATGGCGCCCGGGCGGACCCACAGAACTCCACCCCACATAACTGTCATTATGTGGGGTGGGGTTCGCGCGACATCATAGGAGTTTTCTGCGCCATTTATCGGTTTGTCATTACCGGTAATCCGTTAAATAGGGCGTAGGTAATCTCACGATCTCTGCCCGGATCCGACCATACTGCGAATCTGCAGGTCAGCGGGTTTTGGGCGCTAAGAAGCGGCCGCCGATACACCTGAATCTGCAGCAGGATGTCACTGAAAACCGCATCCTCGGGACAAAAGCCAGGTCAGCGGCGTGGTCGTCTGCACGAATGCGTCACTGCCGAAGCCGCACACGCCGTCCCCGGACAGGCCAGCGCGGACGTCCCTGCAGCTTGCGATCGCCGGACCCAGCGCTTCGCCAGGAACGATCCAGAGCGCGAACCCCGCCGCCGGCCACACCGGACGCGACGTCAGGATCGCTCCCAGACAACTGGTTCCAGCCTTCCCCGGGGCCTCGCCGCGGCGCCCGGTATTGGGCGGGGTGTGTCTGATATGTTCCGCATATCAGACACACCCCTGTGACAGGAGCCTCCATGGCACTGCAGCCGATGCGGCCGCTATACAACCTGCATGCGGAGCCGGACGTGGTCGTGCTCTCCGCGCCCGGCCCGGCCGGCTCATCGCAGGTGCCCGCATCGTCTCCGTCGCGTGGCCACTCTCTGCCGCCGGAGGTCGCCGCGCGGTTGGCCGAGGCGGTGCCGGCCAATACCCGTCGGGCGAGCTGTGCGAGTCTCGGACAGGGTTGCAAGTCCACCACGTCCGCAAACTCGCCGACCTCGGCAAGCCAGGACGGCCGGACCGGCCCGGATGGGTACGCCTGATGGCCATGCGCAAACGCAAGACCCTCGTGGTCTGCGAAGCATGCCACCAGGGCATCCACACCGGACGGGCCACAGCCACCACGGAAACAATCACTGGAGAGCGACATGCGGTGAAAGTCGCACGTGTCGTTCGGGAAGGGTCCGACGGAAAAGGACCGGAACCACGGGCACCTCGCCGGCGGCCTAATTCACTCTGTGGGAGCCCGGAGGTGTGAGATCCCTCCGGGCTACCCGGCAAACGCCGAACCGCGGATGGTCGCCGCCCGGGCAACGTCAAAGAGCCCGGATACGTGCTGTCTCCCTCCGCCGCTCGCGGAGGGAGACAGCCGACGTCATCAACCAGCGCTCCTACAAGCCCTCAGTAGCCGAGGAAGTTCTTCAGATCTGTGGCGTACTGCCTGTAGCCGGCCGCGTTGGGGTGGAAGGAGTCGTTGCCCGCGCCGTTCGGCGTAACGACGATCGTGTTCTCCCACGGGTCGGCGGTGCACAGCTCATGCCCCGCGAACGCGTTGCGCTCGTCCAGGTAGCCGATCCCGGCGCCTCTCGCCGCCTGCACGATGACGTCGTCGAGGTGGTTGAGCGCGGCCCGGAGCAGGGTCAGCTGATTCTGGCTGGTGATGATCTCTCCGCCCCGCGGCCCCACGCTGCAGTCGTAGAGGTTGCTGGTGACGTCACCGGTCGCCGGGTAGATCTGCGGATAGGTCACGGCGATGATCGCCGCGCGCGGGGAGTCGCTCTTGATGGTCGCGAAGAGCCTCTGGAGGGCGCCCTCGTCATCGTCGATGAGCTGGCTAAGCGTCTTAGTATTACCTGCGTAGTCCTTGTTGGTGAGCTTGTCGGCGAAGCACCCGTCGATCGCCGGCACCGTGTTGATCAGGCCGCTGCCGTAGCAGGTGTTCAGGATGTCCGCGAAGTCGATGTCGTTGATTCCGAAACTGGCGGTGACCAGCGTCGTGTTGCTGCTCAGCGCGAACTGCTGGGCCTGCTCCCCGGCGTCCGGCACGCCCATGGAGTTGTCCGGGGTGTCGGAGTTGCTGAACTCGGAGCTGACCGCACCGGAGCAGGCGACGTTGTCTACTGCGCTGTAGACGCCGGACATGGTCACGTACTGCCCTGAGTAGGAGCTGTCGGAGCGGTGGCACTGGTTGTCCGGGGTGTTGGTT
This sequence comes from Actinocrinis sp., assembly GCA_035943635.1. Taxonomy (GTDB): domain Bacteria; phylum Actinomycetota; class Actinomycetes; order Streptomycetales; family Catenulisporaceae; genus DASZBX01. Next base: position 27,217 of record DASZBX010000114.1, read on the forward strand.
CCGGTCGTGTAGCTCAGCGTCCCCTCGCCGGCGGACAGTGAGTCGCCCATGTTGACGTACTGGAACACGGGATTTGCGGCCGGTGTCGTGCCGCAGTTCCACGCGGTGCCGCCGGATGACAGGGTGTTGAACTGCGCGCTGACGCTGAAGCACATGTATGTGTTCGGCAACGTGATCCAGTTGAAGCTGGTGCCAGTCAGCCCGAAGGTCTGAGTGTCGCCATTGCTGACGGTGTAGGCGGTGGCGTTGGCGACCGGCTGCCAGCTGACGTTGAAGGTCGTCGGGTTGAGGGCGACGATCTTCACGCCCGTTGGCATCGGCAGCAGAGCGGTCGCGCACGCCCACGGGGACCAGTTCGATCCGGTGCCGCCCTCGATGGCCTGGACATCGAAGCACATGTATGTGCCGAGCGCGACGGTCCAGTCGTAGCTGGTCGAGAAGACGAGCTTCGGGGGGTCGGTGCCGTTGCTGATCTCGTACGAGTCGGCGCCGGGCACGGCGTTCCAGCTGATGTGGATGTTCGTCTCGCTGGTCCCGGTTGCGACGATGTTGGACGGTGTCGGAGGCAGGATCGTCACGCAGGCGTAGCCGGACCACGCCGACTGGCCCGCGCTGTTCTTCGCCGCCACCGCGGTACACATGTACGTGCCCAGCGACAGTCCGGTCCAAGTGTAGCTCGTCGCGGTCGTGGTGTGCGACGTGTTGCCGTTGGTGACGACGTACGACGTCGCCCCGGGGCTCGCCGACCAGCTCTCGTGGATCGTGGTACTGCTTGCCGCGGCCGCGGCGACGTTGCCCGGGACCGGCGGCACCGACGCCGCCCTCGCGGTGTTCGGCAGGACGATCGCCAGGGCGAGCGCGGGCAGGGCGAGCAGCGCCCGGATCCGCCGCCGGGCCGCCGGTCGGCCCCGCCGCGGCGAGCCGGTCCGGGGGTTGGTGTGTGGTCTCACGGACACTCCTTCGGGAGCTGACGGTCCATCACAGCAAGATTTTCAGGATGCTTCTAGGCAGATGGTGGAGGTGGAGGTGGAGGTGTAGGGCGTTTCCGAGAACTGCTTTCGCGCACGGGTCCGTCAGCTCCAGTCCACTGAGTCCACGTAGACGGTGGAGTTCGTGTTGTACGGGGACTCCTGGAACTGGATGCCGACCTGCAGGGCGTTGCCGCTGAACCCGGACACCGGGAGACTTAGCTTCACCCAGGCGTCCCGCTGGCTGATCACCGTGTTGTCGCCGGCGATCTGGGAGTAAGAAGGTTCTTGATAGTAGAGCTTTGCGATAATCGTCGTGGTGGTGCTCGAGGGGACGTAGACGTAGGCCGTCAGCGTCTGTCCGGCGCTCGGCCCGCTCGCCGGATTGACGTGGATGGTCGGGAAATCGCCGGATCCCGTGGCGTGGTAGACGGCTTCCAGTTCGTGCGTACGGTCCTGTCCGGACACGTCGGTGCTGTTGACCAGTGAGGTTACGTGGCCGCTGGAGGACCAACCGTCCAGCGTGCCGTCCTCGAAGGAGTACTTCGGAGCGCCGCCGGTCGGTGTGGTGGATGCCGAGGCCGATGGCGAAGGCGACGTGCTCGCGCTCGCGCTCGCGCTGGGGCTTGAACCGGGGCTCGAACTCGGACTCGCACTTACGCTGGGAGTCGGACTTGATCCCGCTCCCACCAATGCGTTGTACTCCGCGCTGAACGCGACGCCCTCCGGGCCGAGCGATCCGTCGCTGTGCACCAGTGGCAGGGAGTCCTGAACGTTGAAGTGCATCGAGCTGGCGACGCCGTCCGCGGCGAGCGTCTGGAGCGCCTTCGTGGTCCACTGCTCCAGGAACGCGGTATCCGTGTACTTCGTCTTGGACTTGTCGATGGCCGGGGTGTAGTTCCACTCGGTGTCCCAGATCGGCAGCTGCTTGCCGATCGTGTTGGTCATCAGCGTGCGGGCCGCGGTGAAGTCGGAGGTCCAGTTGTCGATGTTCGCGAGACAGGTGGCCTCGGAGTCGTTGGTGTCGTTGCAGGTGTAGGTGTGCCAGCTGATCGCGTCGGGCAGCGGGTTCGCGCCGGCCAGGAAGGTCTGCAGATAGCTCGCGTCATACTGGTAGTTGACCGGGCCGATGAATTGTGCACCCGGGTTCGCCAGGGCCTTGAGCTGCGGCACGTTGGCGTTCCAGCTGGCAAGGTAGGTGGCGGCGCTCACGTAGCCGGGCGAGTGCGGCAGGTCCGTCTCGTTCGCCCACTCGTAGTAGACCTGGCTGCCGCCGAACAGCGAGTTCACGTAGTCCACCACCTGCGCATCGTCGGTCTGCAGCGACGGATCCTGCGGATTGCGCAGGATGATCAGCGGCGCGACGTTCATGGCCTTGATGTCCTGCAGCGCGGCTTGGAGTTCGGCCCAGTTGGCGAGCCCCGCGGTGGACGGAGAGCTGCCGCGGGCCGGCAGTCGGATGATCTGGACATGCGCGTTGACCAGGCCGGTGCGTACGGCCGGTTGGGACAGGAACCAGTCCGAACTCGTGGTGCCCGGGTAGAGGTCGAGGTTCTCGCCGAACAGCAGGGGCGAATTCGCGGTCGCCGCTCCCGCGCCCGAGGCCGCGTTGAGCACCGTGAGCGCGGCGCCGAACACCATCGCGAGGGTAATGAGGATCGCGGCCGGGATGCGGACTCGACGGCCGGGTGGGGTGGACTGTCGTGCGAGCGGAAGCATCGGCACTCCTCGTCTACAGGGTCTGAGGTGCAGGGGAATCGGTGGCCTCAGTCTCGCCAGCGCGGGCTGCGGGCGGAAGCCGGACGGTGTTCACTGACCAATCCCTGATCAATCGGACAACGCCCGCCGCTCGCCGGAGGCTTCCCGGCCGCGGCCGCGAACTACCTCCCGACACGGTGTTCTGACATGATGGCCGGTGGTACGGAAACTCCGCGGGGCGGCGATGAACGGCGGGAGGCGACATGGGGCGGCGCGAGCTGGACCTGGATCCGGCGGCCGGCCCGGTGGAAGGGTTCGCACACGACCTGCGCGCGTTGCGCCGAAAGGCCGACATCCCCAGCTACCGGGAACTCGCCCGGCGTGCGCACTACTCGGCTTCCGCGCTCTCAACCGCGGCGAACGGCCGCGTGCTACCCTCGCTGGCCCTCATTGAGGCCTATGTGAAGGCCTGCGGAGGCGACGAGACCGAGTGGCGTCGGCGCTGGCACGAAATCAACGACCTGCGGGCGGGCGAATCGGTTCGCGGGGCGACCCCGGCCGGGTCCCGCGGTGCCGACGCCGAGCACTCCGCGCCGCCGGAGCCGGCCGCACGCCGCGGCCTGCGCTCGATGCCCAGGCGGGTCGCGGTGACCGCCTCGATCACCGCAGGTGTCCTGGGCGCGGGTGCCGTCGCGGCGGCGATGATGACGTCGGGCCCCGGTTCGGACAGACCCGTTGGCACGCCCTCGCTCCTGGCGTCTGACCCGATCGAGCCCGGCACGGCCTGCGGAGGGGGCGAACTCGCCCCGCTGCCGCCCTCCGGGCCGGCGGGCTTGTTTCAGGCGGGCGGAAGGATCACCTTCTCCACGGCCAGCCCAACGCACCCCTGGCGCTCCTGGTGGCATCAGGACAACGCTCTCGAGTCGGTGACCAACGAGCAGACCTACGACGGCAATGCGACGCTGCGGGTCGAAGTGGCCCCGGGGTTCACCGCCATCGGCAGCACAAGCATGCAGGGCCTGCGCCCCGGCGACGTGGTGACCGTCCGCCTCGCGTACTTCGGCCAGGGCACGGCCACGATCTGTCCTTTCGTCCAGAACCCGAAATACGCCGAGTCGTGGGTCCGCGTCCGCGAACTCGACCTGGACACTCGCAGCACACCCGGCTGGCAGACGTACCAGTGGACGATCCCGGCGATGACCGTCATAGGTACCGGCGTGCAGATCGACAATCCCGGCCTCAGCAACGTCGTGCTGTACATAGGCCAGATCACCTGGTAAACCACAGATATTTGACACGCGAGTCGGCTACGCCTGTGGGCAATGCCGTTCGTTTCATTGGCTCAGCAGTGGTAAGAAACTCGCACTAAAGGTTGATGGGAGGCTGGTGGGCGGGGTCGAAGCCGTGTCGGAGGAAGTCGGTGGTGCCCTGGGCCAGGGCGCGGGCGCAGGCGTGCAGGCGCCGGACCATGTGCGGGGACAACAGCGCGTCCCATTCCTCGGCAGTGGCCAGCCGCCATTCGGTCACCTCGTCGGGGTCCAGGCAAAGCTGGGCGGCGCCCGCTTCCTGGGAGATCAGGCCGCCGTCGAAGAGGTAGTTGACCAGCGGCGGGCGGCCGTCGGCCTGATCGGGAACCCAGTCGACGACCAGCAGCCTTGCCTTCCGGCGGCGCGGCCAGCAGCGCGAACCGCTCACCCTCGTCCGGCACCGAGGCCAGGATCCGGTGCACCGTGTATCCCACTGGCAGCCGGTCCGGTTCTGATAGAAGATCCCGTTGACGATCTCCCGGTAGTCGTAGCCGCTCGAATGCCCGGTCGGCGACGGATGCTGCACCTTCCAGGCCGAAATCACCGGGCCGATCAGCGCCCACTGCGCATCGGACACATCACTCTTAGGGATCGCAGAAAAACTATCCGTCGGTTCCGTAATCAGGGCACGATGGTGTGCTATGGCGGTTCATGAGGATGTCGTGGCGGTGCTGGCGTTGAAGTTGCAGGCGGTCTTTCCGCATTTGGACGAGCGTCAGCGGCGGCTGCTTGCCGGGGCTGAGGCTCGTTCGCTCGGTCATGGCGGGATCAGGGCCGTGGCCCGGGCGGCGGGTATGCGCGAGGGCACGGTCTCTGACGGTGTCGCCGAGTTGGATTCGGGTGCGGATCCGCTGGGTCGGGTTCGTCGTGTCGGCGGTGGCCGTAAGGCGACGGCCGAGGTGGATCCAGAGGTGGTCCCGGCGTTGCTGGCGTTGGTGGAGCCGGACATGCGCGGTGATCCGATGTCGCCGTTGCGGTGGACCGCGAAGTCGACGAGGAACCTGTCCGGGCAGCTGTCGAGGGCCGGGCACCGGGTGGGGGCGGACACGGTCGGTGACCTGTTGCGGGCGCAGGGCTTCAGCCTGCAGGGCAACGCCAAGGTACTGGAGGGCGCGGCGCACCCTGACCGGGATGCGCAGTTCCGGTATATCAATGCTCAGGTGAAGGACTACCAGGCGGCCGGGGATCCGGTGGTCAGCGTGGATGCGAAGAAGAAGGAGTTGGCCGGGCAGTTCAAGAACGCCGGGCGCCAGTGGCACCGTTCCGGTGCGCCGGTGAAAGTCGACAGCCACGACTTCCTGGACCGGGAGCTGGGCAAGGCGATCCCGTACGGGGTCTACGACCTGGCGGCGAACGCCGGCTGGGTGAGCGTCGGATCTGACCACGACACCGCGGCGTTCGCGGTGGAATCGATCCGCCGCTGGTGGAACGCGGTCGGCCAGGCTGCCTACCCGCAGTCCACCCGACTGCTGATCACCGCCGATGCCGGCGGGTCCAACGGTTACCGCACCCGGGCGTGGAAGACCGAACTGGCCGCGCTGGCCGCGCAGACCGGCGTGGAGATCACGGTATGTCACTTTCCGCCGGGAACAAGTAAGTGGAATCGGATCGAGCACCGACTGTTCTCGGCAATCACCATGAACTGGCGCGGGCGGCCGCTGACCAGCCACGAAGTCATCGTGCAGAGCATCGCCGCGACCACCACCGGCACCGGGCTGACGGTGGTGGCCGAACTGGACCCCGGCAGCTACCCGACCGGCGTGGAGATCAGCGACGAGCAATTTGCCGCCGTGCCCCTGGCCCGACTACGAACAGCCTGACCAGGGACAACGAAAACTTGCCTCAAACCACAAGATCCCAGACACCAAAGGACCTAGATCTACCTAGGTCATGACTACGGAGTGTTACTTGTCCTCTGGCGGCAGCTTCGGGAGTGGAGGGCCGATCCGCGCCGCGCGGGAGCACGGGGCGGCCCGCGACTGGTCGGCCGACGCCGCCGAGCGGGCCGTGACCATCGACGGCCGCGCCATCGAACTGTCGGTGCTGCGGGGCTTCTGGCCCGAGCCGCCGCCCAAGCCCAGGCCCGGGCAGGCGGGCGCCTCGCCGCACCGGTCGACGCCGCCGGGGTGGCCCACCGCCGGAGCGAGCCCGGCCACGTCCGGCATCTGGCCACCACGCTCGGGCAGGTGGCGGTGGACCGACTGGCCTTCCGCGCCCCGCAGGCCGAGAACCTGTATCCCGCCGACGCGCAGCTGAACCTGCCGGCCCGGCTGCACTCCCACGAGGTCGCCAAACTCGCCGCGATCGAGTCCGCCCGCGGCTCGTTCCACGACGCCGCCGAAGCCCTGACCCGGGCCTGCGGCGCCCCGGTCGCCGCGCCGCAGGCCGTGCGGGCGATGGCGATCACCGCCGCCCGGGACTTCGCCGCGTTCTACGACCACACCGCTCCGATGATGAGCGACGCCGGAACCCCGCTGGCGATCTCGGTGGACGACAAGACCGACACGGCCGTGGCCGAATGGGCCCTGACCGTGCTGAACGGCCGATCCGCCGACGTCGTCGACGAACTGGCCGCCTCGGCCGACGCCCGACCCGACTTCGTCGCGGCTGCTCCCACCCCCACCACAACCCGTGGCTCAGGCTGCCGCCAGCTTCACCCATCCGCTACGACGGCCAGAAGATGAAGGTCTTGCACATCCATCCGGAACATCAGCGCCTCGCGGCGCACCACCGTTACGTTGACAGACCCGCCCCGTCCGCGACAGCGGACGGGGCCTGAGGTCTGTGGTGCGGGTGGGGTCAGTCGTCGAACGTCCACTGCTGGTTGGCACCGTCGTTGCAGTCCCAGATGACGAGCTGGGTCCCGTTGGTGGTCGACGCACCCGGGTCGTCGAGGCACCGGCCGGAAGCGGTGCTGACGAGCTCACCGTTGCTCGCGTGCGTCCACTGCTGGTTGCTGGCGCCGTTGCAGGTCCACTGCTCGACCATGGTGCCGTTGGCCGTAGCCGCACCAGTCACGTCGAGGCAGATCCCGTTCATGGTGAGGGTTCCGTTGAGGTAGGTCCACACCTGGTTGCCGTTGGAGCTGTGGGCCGCGCGACGGGCGAGCTGCGCGCCGAGGTCACCGCCGAGGTCACCGCCGAGGACGTCGCCGCCAGCCTCATCGGCATCTTCACCGTGGCCCGACCGCCCGAGCACGAGGCCCGGGCAGGTCGCCTGCTGGCCATCCTGATGAACGGCCTGCGCTGCGCGCCTTGACCTGCCTGTGAGCGTTATTGCAGGTCGAAGGTGCTTTCGATGGGGCCGGCCTGCGTGTACGTGGACGGATCGGTCCAGTAGACGCGGGCGATCGCCAGGGCCTGCCAGTACCCGGTCAGGTGCGGGGCGAAGGTCGTGTCGGACAGGTGGCTGGTGTAGTTCGCCAGGACGACCGGGCCGGTCTCCTGGGTCGTGCCGTAGTACAGGGCGACTTCGAGTTCGATCTCGTAGACGGTGCCCGAGCAGCTGATGCTGCCGTCCGCGGCGACGGTGCCGCCGGGCGCGGTGTACGGGCTGCCGACGACGATGGTGCAGGTGGTGTACGTGTCGTCCGGCGCGGCGGTCCCGTCGTGTCCGGTGGCGGGGCGGTGCACGACGAGGGTACGGGTGCCCGTCCCGGCGGAGGCCGATACGACGGCGAGCGGCGCCACGTTAGCGGCCGAAGTACGGGTGCCGGTGGTAGTGGCGGTTGTAGTGGCGGCGGCGTGGGCGGCGGGGCTCAGGCCGATCAGGCTGACGGCGGCCACAGCCAGGGCGATCCCCATGGTCCGGACCCAGCGGCCCGGCACCAGCGTAGGCCTGGGAGTGGGCGTGGGAGTGGGCGTGAGCGGGATAGGCGTGCGCAGGAGTTTCACGGATTTCTACCTTTACGGAGAATGCGAGGCACCCCGAATTTCCCCGGGGTGATTCAAGGCACGTCACATAGCGCGGATGTGATAGTCCGATCGGGGCTGAAAAGCCGCCCGACGGGTAGGTGAATCCGACCATCGGTGCCTCCAAGGCCGATGCTCGGCCCGGCTCCTGGCGTAGTCAACCGGCACGTCGCGCCATTGGGAGCCTTCCGCCTGCCACTGCGTGTGCCCGCGCGCAATTTCACACCGATAACCGGAGGAATGCTTCTTCGCGCGGAGGTGGAAATACGTTTTACCGCCTGGCCGCAGCAATTCTCAGGCGTGGCAGCGCGGACACGACCATGGTCCCGGCCGTCGCAAGAAACGTCACAACAGGCCCGGCGGCCTGCAGAACCAGGGCGCCACCGGCGGCGCCAAGGCCCGTGCCGCTGTCGAACGCCAGGTTCCAGGCGACGCTCGCGGTCGGGGTGTCGGTCTGGTCGAGCATGGCCATCAGGGTGGCGTTCTGCAGCGCACCGAATCCGGCGCCGAACAGCGCCATGCCGGCCAGCAACAGGACCGGGTCCTGCGGGTACGCGCAGCTGGACAGTCCGAGGGCGGCCAGCGTGGCGGCGGGGCGCAGGAGCCGGCGGGTGTCGTGGTGGTCGGCCCAGGTGCCGGTGACCCAGCGGGCGGTCGTCGCGGTGGTCTGCTGGACGAGGAACGCCGCCGGGACGGCCCAGGCCGGGTGGGGTGGGGCGGCGAGCGGGAGGAAGGTGAAGGCGACGCCGTACCCGACGGTGCTGGCCAGTTCGATCGTGAACAGCCTGCGCAGCGCGGGGTCGGCCAGGGCCGCCGGGAGCCGGCCGCGACGGTCCGGGCCGTGGCCGCGTCGCTGCGCGCCCGCTCGTGGCCGGTGCGCGGGGCGCGGCGGGCGCGGCAGCCGGATCGTGTGCGCGCCGACCAGCAGGATCAGGGGAGCGACGGTGGCGACGGCGAACACGGTCGGGTACCCGGCCCTCGGGACGAGCCAGGTGCCCGCGGGGGTGCCGAGGATTCCGGCGGCGCCGGTGATCGCTGCGTACCGGCCCAGGTTGCGGCCTCGGCCGGCCCGGGGTGAGGGCAGGTCCAGGATGGTCGCGACGCCCGCGACGACGAAGATCCCGAAGCCCGCGCCGCGCAGCAGCGAGGACAGGTCGATCACGGCGAGCCGGTCGGACAGCAGCGGCAGGATCGTCGGCGGGCCGAGCAGGATCACTCCGGTCAGGAGCGCGGCGCGGTGTCCGGCTGTCGTCAGCATGCGGGCGGCGGCGGGTTGGACGAGCACGGTCGCCAGGATGAACACGGCGGTGGCCAGTCCGGCGCCGAGTTCTCCGGCGCCGCCGTGGGCCGCGTACTCGGGGACGATCGGGAACACCAGGGAGAAGCCGAGGAACGCGCCGAACGCGCCGATCAGCACGACGGTCACCGGCGCTCTCGAACCGGCCCGGCCCGGGCCCAGGGCCTGGCCGGGAACGCGGTCACCAGCACGACCGGCGCCGGCGCCGACACCCGTGCCGGAGCCGGAGCCGCCGGTTCCAGCCACGTCGCGGTCCGGCGTCGCCGAATACGTTTCCATAGGGTCCAGGAAACCGCATCCAGGGTCCGGCGACGCAGCCGCCCTCCCCTACCGCCGCACTACCGACGCGGCAACCCCGCCCCGCCCCGCCCGCCCTCCTGAAATCGGCCGCCGCAGAACCGGCTGCCGGATCTATGCTCGCTGCATCCTGAGTCAGTCTTTCGCCCGACCCCAGTGGCGCCCACAAGGAGGCCCTTCTCATGCCCGTAGCGGAGATCTCGCGTACGCAGACCCGAGCGCGCGCCCGGCTCGTGACGGTCCAGTCCTACGACGTGGACCTGGACCTGTCGCGCGGTGAGGCCGGGTTCGGTTCGGCCACGACGATCCGGTTCACCAGCGCCGAAGCCGGCGCGGACACGTACCTGGACCTGGAGGCCGAACCGGGCCAGGTCGAACAGGTCCTGCTCAACGGCGTCGCGCTCGACCCGGCCGTGCAGTACGCCGACGGGCGGATCGCGCTGCCGGGGCTGCCGGCCGGGCCCAACACGGTGCGGGTGGTGGCGTCCTTGTCGTTCCGCGTGGACGGGGCCGGGTTTCACCGGTCGGTCGATCCGCTGGACGGGAAGGTGTACGCGTACACGAAGTTCGAGCCGGACAACGCCCGCCGGGTGTTCGCGTGTTTCGAACAGCCGGACCTCAAGGCCCCGTTCTCGATCAGCGTGACCGCGCCGGCGCACTGGACGGTCCTGTCCACCCAGCCGACCCCGGAGCCGGCCGCCCTGGACGGGGGGCTGGCGCGGTGGGAGTTCGAGCCGACCCCGCCGCTGCCGACGTACCTGGCGCACGTGACCGCGGGCGAGTACGTCCTGGTGCGCTCCTCGCACACCACCGCGCGCGGGCAGGTGATCCCGATGGCGGTGGCCGGGCGGGCCTCGCTGGGCGAGTTCCTCGACGCCGACGGCATGTTCGAGGTCACGGCCGCGGGCCTGGACTACTTCACCGGCCTGTTCGACCTGGACTACCCGTTCGCCAAGTACGACCAGGTGTTCGTGCCCGGGTTCCCGTCCGGGGCGATGGAGCACCCGGGGGCGGTGAGCATCTCCGAGGACATGGTGTTCCGGTCCCGGGTGACCGAGAACATGTACGAGCTGCGCGCGGTCGTGGTCCTGCACGAGATGGCGCACATGTGGTTCGGCAACTACGTCACCATGCAGTGGTGGGATGACCTGTGGCTCAACGAGTCGTTCGCGGAGTTCGCCGGGACCGAGGCGACCGCGCGGGTGACCCGGTACACCGGGGCGTGGACCACGTTCGCCAACGCCCGCAAGGGCTGGGGGTACTCCCAGGACCAGTTGCCGAGCACGCACCCGGTGGCTGCGGACGTGGAGACGGTCACCGAGGCGATGGCGAACTTCGACGGGATCAGCTACGCCAAGGGCGCCTCGGTGCTCAAGCAGCTGATCGCGTACCTGGGGCAGGAGGTGTTCTTCGCCGGGATCCGGGCGTACTTCGCCGAGCACGCCTGGGGCAACGCCACCCTCGCCCAGTTCCTCCAGACGCTGGAGGCGGCGAGCGGCCGGGATCTGGGCGGGTGGGCGCGGGTGTGGTTGCAGACCGCGGGCCCCAACACCCTGCGGGCCCGGTTCGAGACCGACGACGCCGGCCGGTTCTCCTCGTTCGCGGTCGCCCAGGAGGCGCCGGCGCAGTTCCCGACGCTGCGCCCGCACCACATCGCGATCGGCCTGTACGCGCGCCAGGGCGGGCAGCTGGTCCGGGTGCACCGGACCGAGGTGGACGTGGACGGTGACCTGACCGAGATCCCGCAGCTGGTCGGGGTGGCGCAACCGGATCTGGTGCTGCTCAACGACGACGACCTCGGGTACACCCTGGTGCGGTTCGACGAACGGTCCCAGGCGACGCTGGCCGACGCGGTCGGGCAGTTCCAGGACTCCCTGGCCCGGTCGGTGTGCATGACCGCGGCCACGACGATGGCCGAGCAGGGCGAGATGTCGGTGCCCACGTTCGTCCGGCTGGTGGGTGCGGCGATGGAGACGGAGGCGTCGGTGCCGGTGGTGCAGAGCCTGCACCAGTCCGTCCTCGTCAACGTTCTGTTGTTCCTGGCGGATCCGGCGTGGGCGCACGAGGGCCAGTCGCTGCTGGCGCAGGCCGCGGTGCGGTTGCTGCACGCGGCCGAACCCGGCGGGGACCAGCAGCTGGTGTGGGCGCAGCTGCTGGCGCGCTCGGCGGTCGACGACGCGCAGCTGGACCTGGTCGGGGCGCTGCTGGACGGGTCGACCGTGCTTCAGGGCCTGGTCGTGGACGCCGAACTGCGGTGGGCGCTGTTGCGGCGCCTTGCGGCCGGCGGGCGGGCCGGGGACGAGCAGATCGACGCGGAGCTGGTGCGCGACGGGTCGGAGGCCGGGATCCGGCACGCCCACGCCTGCCGGGCCGCGGTCCCGGACGCCGCGCACAAGGAGGCCGCGTGGGAGTTGCTGACCGGGCAGGTGTCCCCGGACGTGCAGACTCTGGTGGAGGTCGCGCTCACGTTCCGCCGCCCGGACCGGCCCGAGCTGATCGTGCCGTACACGGACCGGTTCTTCCAGGTGCTGGCCGAACTGTGGGACCGGCGGGCCGGGTTCGCCCAGATGCTGACGGTGATGCTGATGTTCCCGACCGTGGACGCCGGGCCGGGCCTGCTGGCGAAGGCGGACGCGTTCCTGGACGCGCACAAGGACGCGGACCCGGCGCTGATCCGGGCCGTGGTCGAGGGCCGGGACTCGGTGGTGCGCGCGATCCGCTCCCGGGAACTGGCCGCGTGACGACGTAGCGACGTGGCGGTGTGGCGGTGTGGCGGGTACCACGGCCGGGCCGTGCAGCCGGGTGGCTGTGCGGCCCGGCGGGCGTTCTGCCAGGATGCGGACCATGACGTCGATGTGGACGACGCACCTGATCTCGGTGGACGGTGACGTCGTGGTCAAACGGTTCCGGTCCTGGGCGCGCGGGGAGCACCGGCGCGAGTGGCAGGGCCTGACGCTGCTGGCCGCGTACGCGCCGGGCCTGGCCGCGGTCCCGGTGCGCGCGGACCTGGACGCCCGCCCGCCGACGGTGGTGATGTCCCGGGTTCCCGGCGCCCCGCTCGGGCCCGGCCCGCTGGCCCCCGCCCAGGTGGACGCCCTGGCCGGCGCGGTGATCCGGATGCACCGCGCCGTACCGCCCGGGGTGCTGGCCGGGGCGTCGGAGGCCGGGTGGCCGCCGGGCACCGCGCTGGCCGGAGTGCGCCGGATGGCCCGCGACGTCACCGCGCCGCAGGAGGACGCCCTGCTCGCCGGTGCGTACCGGGCCGTGGTGGCGTGGCTGGCGTGCGGGTGGTCGGATCGGGCGGCGGTGGCGCGGGTGCCGGTGGTGTTCGGCCACGGGGACGGGAACCCGGCGAACTTCCTGTGGGACGGCGGGCAGGTGCGGGTGGTGGATTTCGAGGATGCCGGGCGCAGCGACCGGGCGGTGGAGCTCGCGGAGTTCGTCGAGCATCTCGGGGTGTGGCTGACCGGGCAGGTCACGGCCGGCCCGTTCCTGGAGCGGTTCGACCTCGGCCCCGGGGAGCGGGAGCGGACGCACGGGTTTCGCCGGTTGTTCGCCGCGTACTGGTTCCTGCGGCTGCTGGGCGCCGGCCCGGAGCAGGACGGGCGCAACCCGCCGGGGACGTTGCCGCGGCAGGCAGCCCGCGTGCTGGACCTGCTCGACTCGCCCGCCCCGCCGAGCTGACAGCACCCGGGCGACCGAGGCTTGGGCCTGACATTCCCATATCCGACACCTACGACGAGGAGAGGCGACAGTGGAGGCGGACAGCGCGAGGGCGGACCGGGACGCGGTCTTGTACCGGCATGCCATGATCGGTGCCAGCACGCTCTGGCAGGTCGAGGCAGCCGTCAGGCTCGTGTACCAGTCGGAGGATCTGTGGCGTTTCCTGGTCGACGGCGGCTTCGTCCGGCCGTGCGACCCCTTGTCTGACAGTTGGGAAATCCTGTACATGGAGGCGCTGGTGTCGGCAGGTGCCAGGGACAGCGGCGTGTCCGGGTCGGACCAGGTCGTGTTGGAGATCGCCGCGAGCCTGGTGGGCCAGTGCGACATCAAGCTGCGCCACGCCCTTCCGGCCCTTGGGGAACGGTCGGCGAAACTGGTCGCCGAGGCGATCATGTAGGCAAGTGGTTACCTGGACGGCGAGGCCGATCCGGTCGCGCATGACGGCCGCCATGGATCGAGCGGTCCGAATCGGTTGGAGTTCGAGCGGCGGGTCGTCTGCGACTACTGATCGCTCGGGGGCTGCCGGGTGGGGCCGGCGCCCGGCTGCGGCGGCCGCGCACCGCGCGAAAGGTCACGTGGGCGCAGTCGGCACCCGCGGTGCGGGCCGGGTTAATCTAAGGTGGGCGGGTCGTTGGATGAAGGGTGGCGCGGATGCCGGAACCGATCGAGGTACTCAAGGCCGCCTATGGGGCGTTCGCCGACGTGGTCAGGGGGATGACGGACGAGGTGTCGTGGTTGCCGACGGACTGTGTCGGGTGGATGGTGCGTGATCTCGTCTTCCACACTCTCGCCGACGCCCAGCGCGCCCTGGTCGCCCTGCACACCCCGGCCGCACGAGCCGCGGACCGGGACGCGGTGTCGTACTGGACGGACTGGCAGCCGGATCCGGCGGCTCTCGCGGCGGCGTCGGGCCGACGGTACGTACGGGTCGGGGCAAGCATGTTCGTGCACGTCGAACAGTTGCGGGAGCTGTACCTGGAGACCGCGGGCGCTGTCGTGCACGCGGCGGCCGCCACACCCGGGGATCTGCTCGTCGCCACGCAGGGGCATGTGCTGACCGCCGGGGACCTGCTGCGCACGCTCGCCGTCGAGGTGACGATCCATCACCTGGACCTGGTCCGGTCCCTGCCCGGCGGCCAACCCGGCCCGTCCCGGCTCGGGCTCGGGCAGGTGCGGCGCACCCTCGACGGCCTGCTCGGCCGCCCCACACCAGTCACCGCCTGGGACGATGCGACCTACGCCCGCAAGGCCACCGGCCGGTCCGCCCTCACCGGCCAGGAACGGAACCTGCTCGGCGAGGACGCCGACCGCCTCCCCCTGTTCGCCTGACCCCCGAGCCCTGATCCTCGCCCTACCCCCGGATCAGCGCCGCTTCCCCGGCGTACCCGCAGCCCCGGAACGTCCCCGACCCGACCGCGCTCCCCTGGCGCCATCCCCACGGCCACCACCACCGCCACCATCACTGCTCGCCGCAGCCGCCGCCGACTCAGCCCAGTGCCCGGGCCGGCTCAGCGTCGCGGGCAGCACAGTGGCCGCGTCCCCCTGGGCGGAGTCGACTTGGGCCTGGGTCAGAAACAGACTCCCACCGAGGTCCGCCGCGCCGAGCCGGGCGCCGTTGAGGGTCGCGCCGGTCAGGTCGGCGCCGGTCAGGTCCGCCCGTCGCAGGTCGGCGCCGATCATCAGGGCTCCGCGCAGGCTGGCGGCGCGCAGGTCCGCTCCGGCGAGCCGGGCCCCGATCAGGTCGGCCCCGCGGTGGTCGGCGCGCGGCCCGCGCACCGCGGCCCGCGCCAGGTCCCCGGCCCGGACCAACAGGGCATTGACATCATCGCGGTGCGCGGCGACGTCCAGCGCCTGCAACTGCGCGGGGGTGGACTCGGTGAGCTGCTCGGTCCGGGCCAGGGCGGTGCGCAGCTGCTCGCGGACGGGCCCGGAGGTCGGCAGGGCGAGGGCCTCGGTCAGGTACCAGCGCAGTTCGTTCAGGGCGCGCACCGTGGGGAACACGTCGAACATCTGCGCCGCGGTCTCGGGGTCGGTGCGCCAGTCGCGGCCGCCGAAGGTGACCTGGGAGACGTGCTGGCCCGCGCCGAAACAGTCGTAGGTGGCGCACCCGCCGAACCCGGACGTGCGCAGCCGGGCGTGGATACCGCAGCGGTTGTCCGCGTGCAGGTTGCGGCACGGTGTCCCGGCGGGTTTGGTCAGCGCGAAGTCCGCCGACGCGGTCAGCCACAGGGCGACGCAGCACAACGCGAAACAGTTCTCACAGTCCGCCCGCAGCGCCCGGTCCGCCGCGCCCGGCGCCGCGTCGGCCTGCTCGCCGGGGTGGTCGGGTCCGCCGGGGGCGTCGTCGTGGGTGCCGGTCGGCATGGGCCTTGGTCTCCTGTGCGGGCCGGTACGGTGCCGTGGCGCGTACGTGATCAGTTCGCGTCTCACCCTAGCCGACCACGGCGCGCCGGCGCCGGGATTATTTGCCGCGGGCGGGTCTTACCGGGGTTCGGCCGGGGTGCCCAGGATGCCGTTGATCAGCACGTTCAACGCCCACGTGTCCCGGTCCCCGCCGGAGAGCAGGGCCGGGCGCAGGGACGTGATCATCGGGTAGCGGTCGGCGGGCAGGGCGGCGAAGCGCCGGTCGGCCTCGGCGGTGTGGGCGGCCTCGTCGCAGCCCTTGGCGTTGTACGCGCTCTGTTCCGCGGCGGCGGCGATCACGTGCAGGTACAGCAGGTCCACGGCCCACGCCGCGGTCGCCTCGTCCAGGCCGCCTTCGGTGAGCAGGGCGAGCATGCGGTCCAGGACCAGCAGGGTGTTCAGGCCCGTGGGGATGGATCCGAGGGCGGCCAGGGCCAGGCCCTCGTGCCGGCTGACCGCCTCCACGGTCGCGGCCGCCAGGGCGCGCAGCCGGTCGCGCCACGGCCCGGGCGGCGGCGGGGGGACCCGGCCCACGGCCTCGTCGAGCATGGCGGCCATCAGGTCGTCGCGGCCCTGGACGTAGACGTACAGGGACGCCGGGCCGGTGTCCAGTTCCCGGGCGACCTGGCGCATGGTCAGGGCGTCGAGTCCGTCGCGGCCCAGGATCCGCAGGCCGGCGGCCACGATCGCCTCGCGGCTGAGCGGGTCCTTTGCCGGGCGGCCCCGGCGGCTGGTCGGGGCGGGGGTAGGCATAGCGCAGAGCGTACCGGGGGCCGGTACTGGTCGTTTGACACGCACCGCGCCCGGTCCGTACCGTGGCCACGAACGCCGTTCGTCACGATCGGCGATCGCCCACGGGACCGCGACCGCCACCCGGCCGCACCGCATCAGCCGCCCCACCAGCGCCTCCCTGCCCGGCAACCGACGCCGCCAGATACCGCCACCGCCCACTATGCCCATCCCCCTGCCGCGGCCACCGCGGCCCGCCCGCGCACGTCCCGCAGCTCCCGTACATCTCGCACTCCCCCTGGCCCCGTGCCCGGCTCCCCATCACGCACCACCCCGACGCACCACCCCGACGCAGCAGCACCTGGAGCATCTCATGATCCTGATCACCGGCGGCCGCGGCGCGGTCGCCACCGCCCTGACCGCCCTCCTGCTCGAGCGGGGCCTGCCCGTCCGGGTCGGGTCCGCCGACCCGTCCGCCCTCACCCTGCCCGACGGCGTCCCCGGGGTCGCACTGAACCTGGCCGACCCGACCACCTTCCCGGCCGCGCTCGACGGCGTGACCTCGGTGTTCCTCTACGCCCGGGCCGAGGGCGCGGACGCGTTCGCCCACGCCGCGCACGCCGCCGGGGTCGAGCACATCGTGCTGCTGTCCTCCGCGTCCGTCCTGGTCGACGACCCGCAGGACAACCCCCTGGCCACCGCGCACCTGACCGTGGAGCAGGCCCTGCTGGCCGGCCCGGTCCCGGTCACGATCCTGCGGCCCGGCGCGTTCGCCGCCAACGCCGGCGGATGGGCGCGGGCGATCAAGGCCGGGCAGCCGGTGGACCTGCCGTACCCGGACGCCTACACCGAACCGGTGCACGACCTGGACCTCGCCGAATCCGCGCTCGCCGCCCTGACCGACCCGGCCCACCGCGGCGGCGCGTTCGACCTGTCCGGCCCGGCCTCGATCACCCTGGCCGAGCAGGTCGACCTGCTCGGCCGCGAACTGGGCCGGCCGACGGCTTTCCGGACGATCACCGCCGAGCAGTGGAAGGCCCAGATGGCCCGGTACATGCCCGGCGGCTACGCCGACGCACTGCTGGAGCTGTGGCGCACGGCGGTCGGCAACCCGGGCGAACCGGCCGACGGCGTCGCGCACCTGACCGGGCACCCGGCCCGCGGATTCGCCCAATGGGCCGCAGACCACCGCGCCGACTTCGAAAACTGACCAGAACACCGCACCGACACCCCGGCGCGCCCGCGGATCCCGGCGCCTGTGGAACAATCCTCACACAGTCCCCGGGTCATCCGGGCTGCGCCCCCACCGGTCCGACCAGCGCGTCCGCCCACCGGCGCCGCCGCTCAGCGAAGAGGTTCCTCATGCGTGACGAGACGATCGGCGGTTTCCTCGATCGCCTGGCCGCCCGGGTCCCGGCGCCGGGCGGGGGCGCGTCGGCCGCCCTGCACGCGGCGCAGGCCGCGGCCCTGGTCGGGATGGTCGCCCGGTACAGCGACGGCGCGAAGTACGCCGCGCACCGCGAGCAGATCGACCGGATCACCGCCGAGACCGACCGGTTGCGGGGCCTGGCCCTGGACCTGGCCGCGCAGGACGCCGACGCGTTCGCCGCCGTCGCCGCGGCGTACAAACTGCCGAAGGACACCGAGGACGCCGCCGCCGCCCGCACGGCCGCGATCGCCACGGCCCTGATCGGCGCGGCCCGGCCCCCGGCGGACGTGATCACGACGGCCGGGGCGGTCCTGGCGTGCGCCGAGGAACTCCTGCCCTACGGCAACCGCAACGTCATCACCGACGTGGCGGCCGCCGCCGAGGCCGCCCGCGCCGCGGCCACGACAGCCCGCCTCAACATCGAGATCAACCTCTCCTTCCTCCCCGACGCCGCCGTCCGCGCCCCGTTCGAAGCCGCCGCGGCCGAGGTCGACGGCCTGGCCGCCCGGGCCGAACGGATCACCGCCACCGTCCGCCAGGAGATCGCCGCATGAGCGCGAACACCGGAACCCACTCCGCCGACCCCGCCGGCGCCGGAACCGGAACCGGCGCCGCCATCCGTCTCGTCCCCGGCACGACCCTGCCACTGTCGGGCACGACCCTGGCCGCCGGGATCCGCGAGCAGGTCACCGCCCGCGCCGCCGCCCTGACTGCGGCCGGCACACCGCCGAAACTGGTGGTCGTGACCGCGACGCGCGAGGAGTCCAGCGCCTGGTACGTCCGGTCGATCGCGAAGGCCGCCGCGAAGGCCGGAATCGGATGCGACGTGCTGGACCTGGGCCCGGACGCGACCGCCGCGCACCTGACCACCGCCCTGACCGACCTGGGCGCGGACGGGTCCGTGCACGGGATCATCCTGCAGACTCCCCTGCCCCCGGGCGTCAGCGCCCAGGACGCGGCCGGCGCGATCCCGGCCGCCAAGGACGTCGACGGCGCCACCCCGCTCTCCCTCGGCCGCCTGGCCGCGGGCCTGAGCGCGTTCGCCCCGGCGACCGCCGAAGCCGTGGTGCGGCTGCTGGAGTTCCACGGCGTGCCGCTGTCCGGGCGCCGGGTCGCGGTCGTCGGCCGGTCCACCGTGGTCGGCAAACCCGCGGCGCACCTGCTGCTGGACCGGGACGCGACCGTCACCGTGTGCCACTCCCGCACCCGCGACCTGCCGCAGGTCACCTCCGAAGCCGACGTCGTGGTCGCCGCGGCCGGCCGGCCCGGGCTGCTCACCGCCGAGTACGTGCGCGCCGGGGCGGTCCTCGTGGACGTCGGCACGAATCCGACCGCGGACGGCTCCCTGGTCGGCGACGTGGACGCCGCGTCCGTCACCGGCCACGCCGGAGCACTCAGCCCCGTCCCCGGCGGCGTCGGCCCCGTGACCACGGCCCTGCTGCTGGAACACACCGTGCTCGCCGCCGAGACCGCCGGCTGACCGCGCCAGGAGCGCATAGTCCTCAGCGGCCACGGCGCACCCCTGCCCGGCTGAGCATCCGCCGTTGCGCAGGACCGCGCCCAGGCGTTCGCCGACGTTCCCGGTCAGCGCCCAGGCCCGCGGCCGGTCGACGGCCAGGACCGGCGGCGCGTCCGGCGGCGTCCAGGTGCGCAGCGCATCACCGAGGGCCGGTTCGAACGCGGAGCGGGGCGGGTTGGCCTTGAACCACACCTGCCCGCCGGCCACCGGCACCCGGGCGACCACCGACCACATCCGGCACCGCGCCCGGGCCGGTCCGGTACGCGCCAGCCCGGCCGCCGCGCACGCACCGGTGATCCACTGGTCGGCGGCGGCCGGCCAGTCCGAATCCTGCCAGGGCGGGCGCCCGGCGGCCGGGGCGTTGACGTCATCGAGTTCGATCATACCTGGAATCTACCCGCCCGCCATGCGTACGATCAGCGGTGACCAGGTCCGGCGGGGACCGGGCGCGGGCATACGGGAGGCAGGCCGTGGAACACCACCGGCATCAAGCCCAAGACCAGGCCGAGGAGCATGCGGCGACCGGCGTCCCCGAGGCGTGGTCCGGACCGGGCGTGACCGTGACCGACCTGCCCCAGGCCGGCCCGGCCGGGGTGCCCGGCTGGTTCGCCCGCCCGGCCCGCCCGGGCCCGGTGCCCGCGGTGGTGTTGGTGCATCCGGCCGGCGGGTGGGACCGGCGCTGCCGGATCCCGGCCGCAGACACGCTTGCGGAGAAGGACGTGTTCCTGTTCGACGACCTGGCCGCGTCACTGCTGCGCGCCGGGGTCGGGGTGGTCGGGTTCGACGCCCGGTTCATCACCGCGCGCCGCACCGACGGGTGGGACCCGGGCCGGGTCACGTTCCCGGGCCTGGTCCAAGACGTCGTGGCCCTGCTGCGGTACCTGCGCGCCCACCCCGCGGTGGACGAGCACCGGGTCACCCTGCTCGGAGTGTCCCTGGGCACGCTGATCGCCGTGGCCGCAGCCGCCGAAGAGCAACGGGCCGGGGCCGGCGCACCGTGCCGACTGGTCCTCGCGGCGCCCGGCGCGGTGTCGCTGGACCAGCACCTGGCGTGGACGCTCGTCGGCCGCCGCCTGGAGTGGCTGCTCGCCGCAGGCCTGGTCGCCCGGGACGGCACCGTCGACCTCGCGCGGGCCGCGGCCCTGCACGCGGACCGGGCCGGGTGGTGGGACGACTTCACCCCCGCACACTTCACCCCCGCCGAGCCCGCTGACCGGCCCGCGGCGTCCGTGTCCTACGAGCAGGTGGCCGGGACCCTGATGCACCGCCACCACGAGTACACCCGCGCCCTGTTCAGCATCGGCAACGACGACGCGCCCGCGGAGTACTGGCGTTCGTGGCGCGAGTTCCCACCGATGGCCGAGACGTTCGCCGGCCTGCGCGGCCGGGTGCGGCTGCACGTCGGCGACGAGGACTGGACCAGCGCACCACGCCACTCGTGGCTACTCGCACAGTCCGCCCCGAAAGACCTGGAAGTGCAGGTCACGGTACACCCGGACCTCGGTCACCTGTTCTCCCGGCGCGACGCGTCCGGACGCCTCACCCACGGCCCGATCCACCCCACAGCCCTGGCCGCACTGACCGCGTCGGTCCTGGAATAGCCCCCACGCAGCCCGGCCTGCGCTTACAACCATTCCGGCGGGATCGGCTGCGGTGTGCGCGTCGCGATCTCGGCGGCGGCCCGGACCCAGGCGCGTTGCTCGTCGGTCTCGGGTATCGCCCGGCCGCGCAGCGCGGACAGGTGCGTGATCGCCGCCTCGGGTTCCCACCCGTTGAGCGCGAGCAGCAGAACCGCGATGATGCCGGAACGCCCGATACTCGCCCGGCAGTGCACGGCGACGTGCGCACCGGCCCGGACCCGGTCCGCCAACGGCCCGAGCGCCGCCAGAAACTCCCGGGTGTCACCGGGGACTGCGAGGTCGGTGAGCGGCAGCGCGTGGAACACCAGCCCGGCGGCCCGGGCCGCGGCCGGTTCGCGGCCGCATCGAGCAGCTCCTGCAACGCGGGCGAGCAGGTGTGGTGAACCACGAGCAGGGTCGGCATGCCCTCACCGTGCTCGCCGCGGCCCCGGGCCGCAACCGCCCGGGGCCTCACGGCGTGTCGGACCGCCAACACCGTCCTCACCACCAGCCGGCGTCAGCCCCCAGCAGCGGCGCGCGCCCGTGCACACCGCTGTCACCGTCACCGCCCCGCAGCAACCCCGAGATGCGCAGCCAGGGACCGGTACGCCGCCGGCCCGTCCTCCCCCGACGCCCACCCGACATACGCATCCGGCCGGACCAGGACGAGCTCGGCCGGGGCCTGCGGGCACAGCGCCGTGTCGACCAAGGCACCCAAAGCGCTGTCGCCGTCCAGGTCCCACCCACTGTCGACCATCGTCTCGGCGTTGCGCCGCAGCAGCACGTACCGCCCTCCGCGCAGCGCCTCGTACACCCGGCGCGCACCCCCGGCTTCGGCGCGCTCCAGCAGCGGCAGGTCGTCGGCGCGCTTGCCGACGAGGCGGTGCTCGCCGTGGGCGTGGCCGTACTCCAGGCCCATCCCGGTGACGACGCCGACGGCCTTGTGCGCGATCGGCGGGACGCGCAGCGCGAGGTTCGCGACCGTGGACCGCGACACCCGGCCCAGGAACGCCTTGGCCGTGCCGAGCCGGATGATGGCGCCGCTGCTGCGCAGGACCAGGGCGCCGATCGGGTGGCGTTCGGCCTGGTAGGTGTCGAGCAGTCCGTCCGGGGCGGTGCCGTGCAGGGTGGCGGCGAGTTTCCAGCCGAGGTTCGCGGCGTCCTGCACGCCGGTGTTCATGCCCTGGCCGCCGGCCGGGGAGTGGCAGTGCGCGGCGTCCCCGGCGAGCAGGACCCGGCCGACCCGGTAGGTCGGGGCCTGGCGTTCGTCGCTGCGGAAGCGGCTGAGCCAGCGCGGATCGGTCATCCCGTAGTCGGTGCCGAGGGTCGCGAGCATGACGCGGCGTACCTCTTCCAGGTCGACCGGCTGCCCGGCGTCCGCGTCGCGCCGGCGGTCCCAGGCGAACACCCGGTGGTAGCCGTCGCCGAACGGGGCGATGAACGAGAAGCCCGCGGGTCCGGCGCTGACGGACAGGGTGTCGGCGGGCGGGTCGGTGAGTTTCACGTCGGCGAGCATGATGGAGCGCAGGACCTCGCGCCCGGGGTACGGGACGCCGATCAGGGACCGCACGGTGCTCTCGACACCGTCCGTGCCGACGACGTACCGGGCGCGGAACACGACGTCCGGTGCGGGCGCGAGCTCAGGATCGGGATCGGTCTCAGTGCCGGTCTCGGTGGATACGGCCCGGACCGTCACGCCCTGCGCGTCCTGGGCCACATCGGTGACGTTCAGTCCGCGCAGGATCTGCGCGCCGGCCTTCTCGGCCCGGGCCCGCAGCACGCTCTCCACGTGGTACTGCGGGGTGACCAGCAGGTTCGGGAACCGGCCGGGCAGGGACTTGAAGCTGATGTCGACGAGGCCGAACAGGTCGAACGTGTCCAGCAGGGTGCCGGTCCGGATCAGCTCGTCCGCGACGCCGCGGGCGTCGAGCTGTTCGAGGGTGCGGGCGTGCACGACGAACGCGCGGGTCAGCTGGGAGGTGGCGGCGCGCCGTTCGACCACGGTGCACGTCACGCCGCGCTCGGCCAGGTCCCCGGCGAGCATCAGGCCGGTCGGTCCGGCGCCCACGACCAGGACGTCGACACGGCGGGGTTCGGCGCCCGGCTCGATGCCGGTGCCGACGCCGGGAGTGGTGGTGTGGTCGGGGTTCGGGGTGAAGTCGGTGTCGTGCATGATCGCCTCCGCGGGCGGCTCAGGCGTACTCGATGACTGCTATACCTAGAGCGTAGCGAGCCTCCCCCACATTGACAACACTTGTTGGCCAACGATTGTTAGCAGACTGTGCGATGGGTCTAGGGGTCCCCGTAGCATCGAAGAAGAAATCAACACATGTGCCTGACCAGCGGAAACGCGCCCGTGTACCGGTTGATAGCGCGACTGATCGTTGCCAAGCTGCACTCTGTGGGCTGATGTTCGCCGAACTCCGGGGCCGAGTGGGAGCTCGGCGAGTGGCTTGCGTCTAATCGGCGCGGGCGGTGAGGGGGGGCCCGAATCCGAGCCGGCGCGGGATCGAGGTGTCGGGGGTCTGGGAGATCTCGTCGAGGACCGCGTGCGGCCAATTCCTCAATCGGCACGACGGCCCCAGCTCGGCCGCCGCGTGCCGGCCGAGCTCGACAGCGATCTGCGGGACGCTGTCGTGGATACGTGATGGTGCCCAGGCCAGCCCGGGCACCATCGCTCGCATGTTCCGCTACGCGCAGACCTGCGCGATGCCGAAGCCGCCGCCGCGGCCCCATCCGAGCTGGGATGGGTAAGACTGGCCGTTGCCGTCCGAAAAGTGCAACTGCGTGACCTTAGCGGCGCCGCGCTGGCTCGGGTTGAACATGGTGATCTGCGACCAGCCGTAAACGGAGTCTTCGTTCACCGGCTCCGTGGTATGAGAATTCCCCGCGGTGTCTTTCCAGCCCAGAGTGAACGTCGCGGTCGCCTCACCCTCGGGGACGTACAGCCAGAATGTGCACACCTTCAGCAACGGTTCTGCGCTGAAGGTCACCGTGACGCACGGCGACGAGCCGTTGGCGTAGGTCCACGAGACCGGGTTGCCAACCGAGTCGGTCGCGTCCTGCCAGAACATGCCGTTCGGGAATGGTGTGCAACTCGCGCCCGAACCGTGCGAGGGCACGGCCGTCAAGCAGTACTCGACCGAGGAGGGCACGCAGGCCGCCGTGCTGCGCGCCGTGACGTTCGGCCTCGCGGCGCCTGGGACGGTACCGGCCGCGTGAGCCGGGGTGCTCACGCCCAGCAGGGCCAATGCCAATGCGGTGACAGTCATCACGCATCTGGTGATCAGTTTCATGTTTCTCCTCGAATAGGGTCGGTGGAGCCTAGCTATAGCTGGGGCCCATAGCTGTCGCCGCGCACGCAGTGCCCTTCATAAGGCAACCTCGTCCCGGGTCAGAGCCATCGAGTGCAGTAAGCGTCGACTCCAGTGATGTACACGCAGGCCTCTGCCTGCCGGTGATAACCGCTGACCATGTTGGTCCAGGCGTAGTCGTATCCGGAGTTCACCTGGTATCCCTTTTTCACAGAGTTCTGGTTCACCACGTACAGGTGCACGCCCGGCCCGGAGTTGACGACCTTCGCCCACTTGGCCTGGCAGCCCGGGCTCCACTCCAGCTCGACCGTGCCGAGATCCCCCTGCATGGTCGCGTCGGGCGCTCCCGGCCGGCCGCCGGTGCCCCAGCCGTCGAATTTGAAGCTCCATCCCTCATAAGGCCGCGTGCATCCGACGTAGTCCTAGCACCACCCCATTGAAGACTCCTGATTGTCCAGTGCATACTGTTCTGGACAATCCGGGTGCCCCGATTGTCCAACGGCACCAGCCGGGAGGGTGACGTGGGACGCAGGATGCGGCCGTTGAACCCGGCCGACGGAATAGTGGAGCGTTTCGCCTGCGAGCTGCGGGCGTTGCGCGCGGCCGCGGGCGAGCTGCCTTTCTGGAAGATGGCGCGCCTCTGCGAGGTGTCCAAGAGCGCGCTGGCGGGCGCCGTGGCCGGCTACGAGTTGCCGTCAGAACGCGTGATGCGAGCCTTCGTGCGCGTATGCGGCGGTGACGGGCGGTGGTGGAGCGAGCGGTTGGCCCAAGCGCACGTCCAACTGGAGGCCGTGTGCGACACGGCCCCGGCGGGCGATCTGCCGCCGCGAGCGGTCGGCTCCGAGCTGGTGCTGGTCCGGCACGTGCTGCCCGCCCTCCCGGCCATGACGCGCGGTGACATCGCCAAACGCCCCGTGTTTCCGCTTGCGCGACCTGCCACCGTCACAGGTCGTCGCACAAGAGTCGGCCGACCACTGGTGGCCGTCGCTCTGGCAGCAGCGGCCGCCCTGGTTGCCATCGCGCTGGGCGTGTCAGCTCTTCTGCACAGCCGCCCGACCGTGATCGCCGCCACAGCTGCCGCTACGCCGGTGCCATCGGGCGCGTACGACCAGATGGTCGGGCCCGGCTGTCCCCACACCGCACTGGCGAAGATCACACAGGACGACTTTACCGAAACCCACAAATGGACCCAGGCCACCGCGACGGCCTGGAACGTCCCGGGCTGCTCCAACCTGCTGCTGTACTCGGCTCCGACCGCGTCCTCCGACCCCGACCGCTGGCAGGACGACTACGAGTGGTACTTCGACGACGTTCCGAAGACCGCGCAGTGCACCTTCCACATCTACATTCCCGACAGCCCCGACGCCGGTTATGCTGCCGCGTACGACTGGACCGCTGGCGACAGCAACTATCTGGACTCCACCGCCTTCGTCATCGACCAGGCCGCGTATCGGGGACAGTGGTACGCCCAGGGGCCGCACGTCTTCTCCACCGGCCAAGCCATGATGATGATCACCGATGCTCGCAGCAACGCACCCAACGCAACGCTCGCGGTCGCGGCCATCCGCCTGACCTGCACATAAGACAACGCCAAGCGGGCCACGGCCAGCTGGCTGCGTTGTCGCCGGGTCCGGGCTAGAGGTGTCCGGACGCGACGCGGTGGGAGCGCTTTCGCGGCGGGCACGCGCACGATCACGACGGTGTCCTCGAACAGCGCCATGAGCTCGCCGCCGAGTTCGTGCAAAAGCGCCATCGGCGGACCAGGCCGGTCACGTCGTGGAGGGTCAGGTCTCGTTGGGTTGGCTGCGCATGGCGCCCCCGGTAGTGTCCCGTTGTCAGTGTCCTGTGTCACAGGGCACATATGTGCTGGCGATTATGCGCCGGGGGTGCGGAGCGCGTCAACGAGTGCTCGCTGCGGATGGTCGGGGTGGCTGCCGGGAACGACACGGCCCGTGTGCGGCCGTTGCGCCCGTGGTGTGGGAGGGCGGCCGTAGACTTGCCGGTGCTTTGGGTCAAGCAGTGAGTTCGAAGGAGAATCCGGTTCCATGCCTCGCCTGGATGCGCGTCCCGTTCTGTTCGTCGTGTCCGGTCCCAGTGGTGCGGGCAAAGGGACCGCGTTGGCGTGGTTGGTGCAGTCCGGGCTGATGCGGCGGGTTCCGACGTACACCACCAGGGCTCCGCGGGTCGGGGAGCAGGAGGGGGTGGAGTATCGGTTCGTGGACGAGGCCACGTTCTTCGGGCTGTATCGCCAGGGGGAGATTTTCGAGTACACGCGGACGTATGCGGCCAGTTACTACGGGTCGCCGGTGTCGTTGCGGACTGATGATGATCCCGGGTTTCTGGTTGTCGAGCTTGATCCGGCCGGGTTCGTGCGGATCTGTGCGTCGTCCAGTCGGCGGGTGGTCGGGATTTTTGTGACCACTGATTCGCAGGCGCAGTTACGGGAGCGGTTGGCGGCCCGGGGGCAGGGCGGGGAGGCTGATCAGCGGTTGCGGATTCGGACTGATCAGCTTACGTGGGCGTGGATGTATGACTATGTGCTTGTCAATAATGATCGTGAGCAGTTCTTGCGGGAGGTGGAGGTGGTGGTGACTGCGGAGCTTCTGCGTACGCGGGGCGCTCGGCACATGCTTGATCAGCGGCAGGTCAATGATCCTACGTTGCAGGGGGAGGGTGGGGGGTCGGCGGCGCGTTGACGGCGTGCGTGCGGTGGGTGGTTGCGGGGGCGGGGTCTAAGTCAACTGCGGCCCGTGGCAATTTTCCGCGCTGGGTGAGGTGGTGGGTGGGTTTGTGGACGCGAGAAAATCACCACGGTTTACTGCGTCGGTCGGCTTGGGTGGTGGGTCGG
>DASZBX010000115.1:0-3696 GCA_035943635.1 Actinocrinis sp.
CGCCCTCCAGCTCAGGAACCTGCAGAGCCTGGTCGAGATCGGGGTGGACAAGAACACCACCGTCGTCTTCCCCGCACCCCTGATGACCACCATCTCCGAACTCGGCGCCTTCATGGCCCGCGAAACCGCCGCCGCCAAGACACCGGGCGCGGTAACGGCCCCGGCCACAGCCGTCCGGCCCGCCGTCACCGACACGATCATCCGCCAGCCGGTGGCGAACGGCGCCGCGCCGGTCCAGAGCTGAGCGACGACAGGCGGGGATCCCGGCCCCGACCGGGATCCCCGCCCTGTTCGCCGCCCTTCCGCCCCGTTCCCGCCCTGTCGCGGGAGCCGGTTCGGAGGCATACCGGCGTTGGACACTCGATCACGCAGCCCGACTGAGTTCCCGATAGGTCTAGACCATACGCCGGTCTCGAGTCGGCTTGACCGCCGCCGCCGGCGCTGAGGCGTGCTTCGTCCTGCGGGAACTGGCCTTCGCCTCGACCTGGTGTGCAGTCGCCGCCCCGACCAGCCTCACCCTGCTCCTATGGATGCGTCCCGACCAGAGCCGGACCACTCCTCGTGGAGAGGTGCGAGAGCCGTCTCTCATGACGGCGCCCGTTCTCGCACGGAACAGCCCGTAAGGATCTGCGAGTGGGAGAATCCGGCTTCGGCCGCTTCGCCCGAGGACGGCCGGACCATGCAGCCCTCCGGGTCGGGACGTTGTGCCCTGTCGCCGCATCCACACGACAGGCATGATCGGGTTATGACACAGACGCTGCATAGGAGTGATGCCGAGCTCAAGAGCGCGGTAACCGACGAGCTGGCCTGGACTGCGGGCGTGGACAACGCCCACATCGGCGTCGCCGTGATGGACGGCGGCGTCACGCTCTCCGGAGAGGTCGACAGCTACCCGGAGAAGCTCATCGCCGAGCACGCGGCTATGCGGGTGCGCGGAATCACCGCCGTCGCCCAGGAGATCACCGTCCGCAACCAGTGGATGGAGATGAACGACACCGACATCGCCCGCGAAGCCCGCGAGGCCCTGGAACGCGCCGTGGACGTGCCGGTCGGAACGGTCAATGCAACTGTCCACGACCACATCCTCACCCTCACCGGACAGGTCCCGTGGCAGTTCCAGCGCGAGGCCGCCGGGCGCGCGGTGCACTCCCTGCGCGGCGTGCGGGACATCGCCAACGCCGTCGCGATCCGCCCCACCGTCTCGACCGCCGACATCAAGAACGCGATCAGCGCCGCCCTCGTGCGCAGCGCCCGCCTCGAAGGCAAGGCCACGACCGTGACCGCCGACGCCGCCGGCACCGTGACTCTGCAGGGTGTCGTCCACTCCGCGTCCGAGCGCCGCGAGGCCGAACGCACCGCCTGGTCCGCACCCGGCGTCGTCAGCGTCGACAACCGCCTGCGCATCGAGAACTGATCTGCGCCCGACCGTGGGAGTGGCCGCAGCCGCTTCGGATCCGGCCCCGCCCACGCTCCAGCCGGCAGTGGGAGCCCCGCCAGACCGGACGCCTGTGATCCGGCGCCGGTCGGCGACCATCCTTCCCGTCCGTCGGCCTGCCGAAATACCAGGGGAGAACGGCGTTGTCCCCTCGGACCCCGGCGACATGCACCTCCGCGCCGCTTCTCGATTCAACCAGGACACTTCGAGGTGCTTCCCGTGAGCGAACCGAACCGGCCTGCCCCGGGGCGTGAGCGGTCGATGGCGACCGCACACCGCCATCCGGCCAACCAGCACCGCCATGACCGCCGAACGCGTGGTGAGCGGATCGCCGACAAGGTGACCGGCGTCTTCGGCTCCTGGCGGTTCATCATCGTGCAGACGCTGATCGTGCTGGCGTGGATCACGCTGAACGTGATCGGGTTCGCGTTGCGCTGGGACCCGTATCCCTTCATCCTGCTGAACCTGGTGTTCTCGACTCAGGCCGCTTATGCGGCCCCGCTCATCCTGCTGAGCCAGAACCGCCAGGCGGACACCGACAGAATCACCGCAGAACACGACTACAAGGTCAACAAGCTCGCCCTGGCCTATCTGGCGGCATGGCACGACGACGCCCACGGAACCGCCTGCCGCTGCGTACACGACTCGGAATCCTCACGCACCCTTGAGGCATTGAGCAGCCCCGGAACCTGAGCGGAGGGGCGGGCGACACCCGGAGGCCGAATGTGCGGATGTCCACTGCCGAAGGTCCCACCACCCGGGCGACAAGCCATCGACCTCCTCCTGCCAGCGTGCTGGTGCATACTGAATACGACGCACTCGCTCACGCAGCCTGACTGAGTTCCCGATGAGGTCCAGACCAAGCGCCGGTCTCGAAGCCCGCCTCGCTGCGAGTCCCTCCCGAGGTGGCCACGATGGCAACGCCATGGCAGCACGTCTCCATACCGGTCATCCCTTCCCCGCGGCTTACCGGAACCAGGGCTTCGGCCGCAGCGCCCACCCGCTGGACCCCTCCGTGCCACGCCGGCCCCACCGCCCGTCGCACGGGCGCCGGGAGCGAACAGCCTCCGGCCTTTCACCTGCCCCGAATCGTGGCCCGGTGATGTTCCGGCGGCGACGGACAGCGGGACCGGGGTTCTCCGCGCCGGCGCCCCGCCTGGCTCCCGACCGGGCTGTGCGCGCCGCGGAGGAGATCGTACGGCGCGCCTGGGCCTATGAACTGCTGCGGAGACGAGACCATCTGGACCTGGCCCGGTCCGCAGCGTACCAGGCCTATGACACCGCTCAGGTGCGACTGGCCGCAGCGCGCCGGGACGGGAACCCGTGGAACATCTCCGTCGCCCGCGCCGCAGTACTCCTGGCCTCGACCGCCGCCGACGACGCCGCAGCCGCCTGCAGACAAGACCGCAAAGCCCTGCGCGGGCAACTGCGCCTGCTGAAGCACAGATCGCACCAATTTCGCCGAAGTGACACGAACGCCGTGAAAAAATCTGCTTGACGGCGTCGTCCACACACTCGTCTGCGCCGGAGCCATCGGCGTCGCCGCCGCACCGGCCGGGGCGCCGGCCGCCGGGCCTAGGCGAAGGGCCAGACCCAGTCGCGGATCTCGGGCAGGTCGTCGCCGACCTCGCGGGTGTACTCGCGGGCGCGCAGCCTGGCGTCGGCCATCTCCTGGCGCAGGTGGGCGCCTTGGTTGGCCAGGGCCGGGACGCGGTCGATGGCGTCCATGACCAGGTGGAAGCGGTCCAGGTCGTTCATCATGACCATGTCGAAGGGCGTGGTCGTGGTGCCCTCCTCCTTGAAGCCGCGCACGTGGATGTCGTGGTGGTTGGTGCGCTGGTAGGTCAGGCGGTGGATCAGCCACGGGTAGCCGTGGTACGCGAAGACGACCGGCTTGTCGGTGGTGAACAAGGAGTCGAATTCGCGGTCGGACAGGCCGTGCGGGTGCTCGGTGTCCGGCTCCAGGCGCATCAGGTCCACGACGTTGACCACGCGGATCTTCAGGTCCGGGAAGGCTTGGCGCAGGATCGCCGTGGCGGCCAGGGTCTCCAGGGTCGGCACGTCCCCGGCGCAGGCCATCACCAGGTCCGGTTCGGTCCCGGCGTCGGTGGAGGCCCACTCCCAGATGCCGATGCCGCGGGTGCAGTGCGCGACCGCCTCGTCCATCGACAGCCAGTTCAGGGCCGGCTGCTTGCCCGCGACGATCACGTTCACGTACTGCTTGCTGCGCAGCACGTGGTCGCCGACCGACAGCAGGGTAT
>DASZBX010000116.1:0-14487 GCA_035943635.1 Actinocrinis sp.
TTCGGGATTTCTCCGCGGGAGGCGTTGGCGATGGATCCTCGGCAGCGGTTGTTGTTGGAGGTGTGTTGGGAGTTGTTCGAGGATGCGGGTCTGGATGCGGGGGGTTTGAAGGGCAGCCGCACCGGGGTGTTCATCGGCGCCGGGCCTTCGGACTATCCGCAGGGCGTGGAAGGGTACGTCGTCACCGGCACCACGCCGAGCGTGTTGTCCGGGCGGCTGTCGTACGTGTTCGGGCTGGAGGGCCCCGCCGTGACCGTCGACACGGCCTGTTCCTCGTCGCTGGTGGCGCTGCACCACGCCTGCCAGGCGGTGCGGTCCGGCGAGTGCACGATGGCGGTGGCCGGCGGCGCGTCGGTGATGTCGAGCCCGAAGGTGCTGATCGAGTTCAGCCGGATGCGCGCCCTGGCCCCGGACGGGCGCTCCAAGGCGTTCGCGGCCAGTGCCGACGGGTTCGGGTTCTCCGAGGGCGTCGGCCTGCTGCTGGTCGAGACCCTCACCCAGGCCCGGCGCCGGGGACACCGGATCCTGGCCGTCATCCGGGGTTCGGCCACCAACCAGGACGGCGCGTCCAGCGGGTTGACGGCGCCGAACGGTCCGTCCCAGCGGCGGGTGATCCAGGCTGCTCTGGCGCGTGCGGGGGTGTCGGCGTCGGAGGTGGATGTGGTGGAGGCGCATGGGACGGGGACGTCGTTGGGTGATCCGATCGAGGCGCAGGCGTTGTTGGAGACCTACGGGCGGGATCGGCCGGCGGATCAGCCGATGCTGTTGGGGTCGATCAAGTCGAACATCGGCCACACCCAGGCCGCCGCGGGCGCCGCGAGCGTGATGAAACTGATATTGGCGATGCGCCACGGCGTGGTGCCGGCCACCTTGCACGTCGACGAGCCGAGCCCGCACGTGGACTGGACGTCCGGCGCCGTGCAGCTGGCGGTGCAGGCGACGCCGTGGCCGGACACCGGCCGTCCGCGCCGGGCCGCGGTCTCCTCCTTCGGGATCAGCGGCACCAACGCCCACCTCATCCTCGAACAGGCACCCGAACCGGAGCCCGCGTCGACTGTCGGCGAGCCTGCCGGCGGCGCGACGGACCCGGCGGTCGAGGGCGTCACCGTGCCGTGGGTGCTGTCCGGGCGCGGCGAGCAGGGACTGCGCGGGCAGGCCGCGTCGCTGGCCCGATTCCTGGAAGACCGGCCCGGCCTCGACGACCGGGACGTCGCGAGCGCGCTGGCCCGGCGCTCGGCCCTGTCCCACCGGGCCGTGGTGCTCGGCGGCGACCGGGCCGAACTGCTGGCCGGGCTGCGCGCCCTGGCTGCGGACCAGCCGGCCGCCGGACTCGTCCGGGGCGCGGCCGGCGCCGGCGCGGGCAAGGCGGTGCTGGTGTTCCCCGGGCAGGGTTCCCAGTGGCCGGGCATGGCGCTCGGGCTGCTGGACTCGGCCCCGGTGTTCCGCGACCGGCTGGCCGAGTGCGACCGCGCGTTGGCGCCGTTCACCGGCTGGTCGGTGCGCGACGTTCTGCTCGGCGTGCCCGGCAGCCCGGACCTGGACCGGGTGGACGTGGTCCAACCGGTGTTGTTCGCGGTCATGGTGTCGCTGGCCGCGCTCTGGCGGCAGGTGGGGATCGAGCCGGCCGCGGTGGTCGGGCACTCCCAGGGCGAGATCGCCGCCGCCTGCGTAGCCGGCGGCCTGTCCCTGGAAGACGCGTCCAGGGTGGTGGCGCTGCGCAGTCGCGCCCTGGCGTCGCTGTCCGGCCACGGCGCGATGGCGTCGCTGGGCCTGGGCCGCGAGGAGGCCGAGGCCCGGCTGGCCCGCTGGGGCGGGCGGCTGGTGATCGCCGTGGTGAACGGGCCCGGCTCGGTGGTGGTGTCCGGCGACGACGCCGCGATCGACGAACTGGTCGCCGAGGCCCAGGACTCCGGGGACCGGGCCCGGCGCCTGCCGGTCGACTACGCCTCGCACTCCCCGCAGGTGGAGCAGATCCGGGAGGAGTTGCTCACCGAGTTGCGCGGCATCACCCCCGGGACCTCGGACATCCCGTTCTACTCGGCGGTCACCGGCGGGCAGCTGGACACGGCCGGGCTCGACCCGGACTACTGGTACCGCAACCTGCGCCAGCCGGTGCGCTTCGACGAGGTCACCCGGGTCCTGCTCGACCGCGGCTACGGACTGTTCGTCGAGGCGAGCCCGCACCCGGTGCTGACCCTCGGACTGCAGGAGACGATCGCCGCCGCGGGCACCGCCGCGCTCGTCGTCGGCACCCTGCGCCGCGACCACGGCGGCGCGGCCGACTTCCTCGGCTCGGTCGCGCAGGCCCACGTCGGCGGCGTGCCGGTCGACTGGGACAGTGTGCTCGGCCGCCGCCCGGGCGGCCAGGTCGACCTGCCGCCGTACGCCTTCCAGCGCCGCCGCTACTGGCAGGACGCCGCGGAGCCCTCCGGCGACGCGCTCGGCCGGGCCGGGCTGCGCGCCAGCGGCCACCCCCTGCTCGGCGCCGCCGTGGACGTGGCCGGCGGCGAGGCCGTCGTGCTGACCGGCCGGCTCTCGCTGCGCACCCACTCGTGGCTGGCCGACCACGAGGTCGACGGCCGGGCGCTGCTGCCCGGCACGGCGTTCGTCGAGCTCGCGTTGCAGGCCGCGGCGGAGGCCGGCTGCGCCGGGATCGCGGAGCTGACCCTGGAGGCCCCGCTGGTGGTCCCGCCGGACGGCGCGGTCCGGATCCAGGTGGTCGCCGGCGCCCCGGACCAGCGGGGCGCACGCCCGGTGACCGTGTACTCGAGGCCGGAGCAGGACTTCGTCGACGGCGAGTGGACGACCCACGCCGTCGGCGAACTGGCCGGCTCGCCCGGGGCGGCGGATTTCGGCGCCCCGGCGGTCTGGCCGCCGACCGGAGCCGAGGCTTTGGACACCGGGAAGCTGTACGAGGAGTACGCCGACCGCGGATACGGGTTCGGGCCGGCCTTCCAGGGGATCCGCAGGGCGTGGCGGCTGGGCGACGACGTCTTCGCCGAGGTCGGCCTGCCGTCCGCGCAGCGCGGGGACGCCGACCGGTACGGCGTGCACCCGGCCCTGCTGGACGCGGCGGCCCAGGCGGCCGGGATCCCGGTCCCGGGCCGGGAGCCGGAGCCGGGCGCGGACCTCCGGCTGCCGTTCGCGTTCAACGACGTGGTCCTGGTCGCGTCCGGCCCGGCCGACCTGCGGGTCAGGGTCCGGCGGATCGGCCCGGACCGGGTGGCGCTGGCAGCCACCGACCTCGACGGGCGCCCGGTCGTGTCCGTCGGCACGATGATCGTGCGCCCGGCCTCGGCCGCGCGGCGCGGCGCGGCCACCGACGGCGCACTGCGCGACGCGCTGTTCCGCCTCACCTGGGTGCCGGTCGGCCGCACCGGGGCCGGGACCGGGACTGCGCCGTCCGGGCCGGCGGCCGGCCGGCGGCGCTGGGCCGTGGTCGGCGCGGACGAGCCGGACCTGCCCGCACGGCTCGGCGGCGCGGGCACGGTCGTCGGCGCGTTCCGCGACCTGGCCGAACTGCGCGCGGCGATCGCCGACGGAACCGCCGCGCCCGACCTGGTGGTGTGGAGCGTCCCCGAACCCGTCGGCGGCAGCAGTGGCGCCGACACCGCCGACCTGGCCGCAAACGTCCGGGCGGCCACCGCGGCCGCGCTGGAGGCGGTGCAGGCCTGGCTCGCCCGCGACGGCTTCGGCACCGGCCGCCTGGTCGTCCGGACCCGGGGCGCCGTCCTGGCTCAGGCCGGGCAGGACACCGTGAACCTGGCGTCGAGCGCCGTGTGGGGTCTGGTGCGCACGGCGCAGAGCGAACACCCCGGCCGGTTCGTCCTGGCCGACGACGGCGCCGGCCCCGGCGACGCCGGATCGGGGCGGGCCTGGGCCGCGCTGGCGGACGGCGACGAACCCCAGCTCGCCCTGCGCTCCGACGACCTCCTGGCACCGCGGCTGGCCCACGCCGCCGGCGGCGGGAACCTGCTGCCGCCGGTCCCGCCCGGCCCCTGGCGGCTGGAGACCACCGGGGACCGGACGCTGGAGGGCCTGACCCTGGCGCCGTGTCCGGCGCCGGGCGCCGCGCTCGGCCCGCTCGAGGTCCGGGTGGCCGTGCGCGCGGCCGGGCTCAACTTCCGCGACGTGGTCACCGCGCTGGGCATGATCCCGGGCGAGAGCGACCTGGGCAGCGAGGGCGCGGGCGTGGTCACCGAGGTGGGCGGCGACGTGCCCGACCTGGCGCCCGGCGACCGGGTCCTGGGCTGCTGGACCAACGCGTTCGGCACCGAGGCGGTGACCGACCACCGGCTGCTCGCCCGGATCCCCGGGGACTGGACCTTCGAACAGGCCGCGTCGGTGCCGGTGGCCTTCCTCACCGCGTACCACGGGCTCTTCGACCTGGCCGGGCTGCGTCCCGGCGAGTCGGTGCTCGTCCACGCCGGCGCCGGCGGGGTCGGCTCGGCCGCGATCCAGCTGGCCCGGCACGGCGGCGCCCGGTTGTTCGCCACCGCCGGGGAGGGCAAGTGGCCGGTCCTGCGGTCCGCCGGACTCGACGACGCCCACATCGCGTCCAGCCGCACGCTCGACTTCGAGCGCCGGTTCGGCGAGCAGACCGCCGGGCAGGGCGTCGACGTGGTGCTCAACTCGCTGGCCGGCGACTTCGTCGACGCGTCGCTGCGGCTGCTGCGCCCCGGCGGCCGCTTCATCGAGATGGGCAAGACCGACATCCGGGACCGGCAGGACGTGGCCGCCGCCCACCCCGGCACCGAGTACCGGGCCTTCGACCTGCGCGGCGCGGGGCCGGACCGGATCCGGGAACTGCTGGCGCGGATCCTGGGCCTGTTCCGGGCCGGGGAGCTGCAGCTGCCGCCGTTGACCGTCTGGGACGTGCGCCGGGCGGTCTCCGCCTTCCGGTTCATGAGCCGGGCCGGGCACGTCGGCAAGATCGTGCTGACCGTCCCGCCGGCCGCGGACCCGGACGGGACGGTCCTGATCACCGGCGGCACCGGAACCCTCGGCGGCCTGGTCGCGCGCCACCTCGCCGGACAGGGCGCCCGGCACCTGCTGCTGCTCAGCCGCCAGGGCCGAGAGGCGCCCGGCGCGCCGGAGCTCGAGGCCGACCTGGCCGGACTCGGCGCCACGGTGCGGATCGCGGCCTGCGACGTCGCCGACCGGGCCCAGCTCGCCGGGGCGCTGGCCGCCGTGCCGGCCGACCATCCGCTGACCTCGGTGGTGCACACCGCCGGAGTCCTCGACGACGCGATCCTGCCCTCGCTCACCCCGGACATGATCGACACGGTCATGCGGCCCAAGGTCGACGCGGCGCTGCACCTGCACGAGCTGACCAAGGCGGCCGGCCTGGCCGAGTTCGTGCTGTTCTCCTCCGGCGCCGGGCTGACCGGCGCCCCCGGACAGGGCAACTACGCGGCCGCGAACGTCTTCCTCGACGCGCTCTGCGCCGACCGCCGGGCGACCGGCTTGCCGGCCACCTCGATCGCGTGGGGCCTGTGGGCGCAGACCAGCGGGTTGACCGCCGGGATCACCGGCTCCGACCGGGCCCGGATCACCGGGTACTTCGCCCCGCTGCCCACCGGGCAGGCGCTGGCCCTGTTCGACGCCGCGCGCGGGTCCGCCGAGGCCGTCGTGCTCGCGAGCGCCGTCCGCGGCGACCGGCTGCGCGCCCTGGCCCGGGACGGCTCGCTTCCGGCGCTCTGGCGCGGGCTGGTCAACGCCCCGGCCCGGCCGGCGGTCGCGGCGGGGGACCCGGCCGCCGACCTGGCCGGCCGGCTGGCCTCGCTGAACGTCGCCGAGCAGAAGCAGTTCCTGCTCCGTCTCGTCTGCTCGCACGCCGCGGTCGCGCTCGGCGCGGGCGACCTGGAGGAGATGGAACCGGACCGCGCGTTCCGCGACCTCGGGTTCGACTCGCTCACCGCGGTCGACCTGCGCAACCGGCTGGCCGCCGCGACCGGCGGCCGCTTCTCGGCGACGCTGGTCTTCGACCACCCGACACCGGCCGAACTGGCCGAGTACCTGCGCGCCGAACTCACTATCGGGGCGCCGGCGCGTTCCGTGCCGGAGCTCCAGGAGATCGAGAGCCTGGAGCGGACCCTGCTGCGCGGCGAGCCGGGGGAGCAGGCGCGGGCCGAGATCACCCGGCGGCTGCAGGCCCTGCTCAGCCGCTGGACGGAGGCGAACCCGGACGGCGCGGCGTCGTCCCGCGACGTGGCACAGGCCGAGATCGACTCCGCCACCGACGACGAACTCTTCGCCCTGCTCGACGGGGACCTTCCCGGCGCGGTCTGAGCCGCGGTCCGCGAAGGAGCGGCCGGGGACCGCGCCGCGCGGTCCCCGGCCGCGGCGGTCAGCGGGGCGGCTGTCCGCCGCACAGGCGCAGGGTGCTCTCCAAGCACAGCGACTGCGCCGCGTCGCTGGTCAGCCGCCCGGCCGCGAG
Organism: Actinocrinis sp.; assembly: GCA_035943635.1. GTDB lineage: Bacteria > Actinomycetota > Actinomycetes > Streptomycetales > Catenulisporaceae > DASZBX01. Next base: position 6,440 of record DASZBX010000116.1, read on the forward strand.
CTGCGCCGCGGCCGTGTGCTGGAGTCCGAGCACGGCGGCGGCGAGCCAGGCCGCGGGCAGGGACGGGTCGATGCCGCCCGCGTCCTGGCCGCGCTGGATGATCCCCTCCAGCCGCGGCGGCACCACGTCGTGCGGGTCGTCGTTGTCCGGCCGGGGGATCCGGGCCGCGGCGGGGTCGAGCAGCAGGGGGTAGCGGCGCAGGAACTGCCAGCCGGCGTCGAGGAACCGGGCCAGCGCGTCGGCGGCCGGCGCGGCGTCGAGGTCGGCGGCGTCCAGCAGCGCGGCGTACTCCGCGGCCGCGCTCTGGACCAGGGCGGCGACCAGGGCGTCGCGGGAGGGGAAGTGCGCGTAGACCGTCTGCCGGGTGACCCCGGCCCGCGCGGCGATCTCCTCCATGCTCGTGTCCGGCCGCTCGCCGAGCAGGACTCTGGCCGCGTTCAGGATGCCGGCGATGCTGCGCTGGGCATCGGTCCGGCGCCGACGTGGCGGGGTGCTGGGGTGGTGTGCGTCGGCCATTCCACCAAGAGTACGCGACCGAAAGTAACCTTGACAAGCCGTATGAGATAGATAATTCTTACGTCATGTCAAAGAAAAGCTCCGGTGCGGACCAGCCGGCGATCGAGGCGCGCGGCCTGACCAAGACCTACCAGGCGAAGCGGGCGCTGGACGGGATCGACCTGACCATCCGGCGCGGGCAGGTCTTCGGGTTTCTCGGCCCCAACGGCGCGGGCAAGACCACCACGATCCGGATCCTGGCCACCCTGACCCGCCCGGACGGCGGGACCGCCCGGGTGCTGGGCCACGACGTGTTCACCGAGGCCGACGCGATCCGCTCCCGGGTGGCCGTGACCGGCCAGTTCGCCTCCCTGGACGAGGACCTGACCGGCTACGAGAACCTCCAGGTGCTCGGCCGGCTCAACGGCCTGTCCCGGGCCGGGAGCCGGCGGCGCGCCGACGCCCTGCTCGCCGCGTTCGACCTGACCGGGTCGGCCGGCCGCGCCGTCGGCGGCTACTCCGGCGGCATGCGCCGCCGGCTGGACATCGGCGCCAGCCTGATCGTGACCCCCGACCTGCTGTTCCTGGACGAACCGACCACCGGCCTGGACCCGCGCAGCCGCAACCAGGTGTGGGAGCTGGTCCGCCGGATCGCCGCGGCCGGCACCACGGTGCTGCTCACCACCCAGTACCTGGAGGAGGCCGACCAGCTGGCCGAGCAGATCGCGGTCATCGACGACGGCCGGATCGTGGCCGAGGGCACCAGCGCCCAGCTCAAGGCCCAGGTCGGCTCGGGCACCCTGCGGCTGCGGCTGCTCGACGGCGCCCAGCGCCCGCAGGCCCGGCAGATCCTGGCCGACGCCGTGGCCGGCACGGTCGAACTGGCCGCCGACCCGCTCGGCCTGACCGTGCTGCTGGCCGACCGGCCGGACCCGACCGCCGCGGCCCGGATGGTCGGGCTCGCCGCGACCCGGCTGGCCGACGCCGGCGTGGGCGTCGCCGACCTGACCCTCGGCCAGCCCAGCCTGGACGAGGCCTTCCTCGCCCTGACCGGCTGCAAGGCCGTCCCGACCGCCGCCGACCACGAGGACGTGAGCGCATGAGCTCCTTCGCCGCCCCCACTGCCCCGGCCGCCGCCACGCCCGATCCCGCGGCCGACGGCGTCCCGGCCACGCCCGAGGACCTGATCGACGCGCTGCTCGCGGACGGCCGCTCCCGCCAACGCGCCGGCGCGCTGACCGCCTCCGCCGCCTTCGCGCGGCGCGCCCTGCTCAAGATCAAGCACGACCCGAAGCAGCTCGTGGACTCGGCCGCTATCCCGATCCTGTTCACGGTGCTCTTCACCTACCTGTTCGGCGGCGCCATCAGCGGCTCGACCGGCAGCTACCTCACCCTCCTGCTACCGGGCGTGCTGTGCATGAGCATCTCCATCGTCACCATGTACGGCGGCGCCCGCCTGGCCCAGGACATGCAGAGCGGCGCCTTCGACCGCTTCCGCGGCCTGCCGATCTGGCGCGGCGCGTTCGTTCTCGGCGGCCTGTTCAGCGACGCCGGCCGCTACCTGTTCGCGTCCGCGGTCGTCCTGGTCCTCGGCGTGGCCATGGGCTACCGCCCCGACGGCGGCGCACCGGGCGTCATCGCCGCCGTCGCCCTGGTGATCGCCTTCGGGCTCGCCCTGTCGCTGGTGTGGTCCACCCTCGCCCTGGTCATCCACGACCCGGCCGTCGTGCTGAGCATCGCCAACGCGATCCTGATCCCGCTGTCCTTCGCCAGCAACATCTTCGTCCAACCCACCACCATGCCCGGCTGGCTCCGGGACTTCGTCAACGTCAACCCGCTCAGCCACGTCGCTGCGGCGGCCCGGGACCTGATGAACAACACCGGCGGTACGGCCGGCGCGGTGACGTGGTCGCTGATCGCGACCGCCGCGATCGTCGCCGTGTGCGCGCCGATCACGCTGCGGCTCTACAGCAGGCAGGGGTGAGGGGCGGCCGGTGATCCCGGTCGTCTTGGCGTGTCCGGGTCATCGGCCCGCCGGCTGGTCCCGGCGGGTCGATGACTAAGATCTCGTAGGATGCCGTCCCGAGTTCGACGCATCGCAGACTACGGATTCTGGCCGGACGAGGAGCCCTGACCCGAGATGGACTGGATTGAGGCGCCCGTGAGCATGGTCGTGGTCGATGATGCGCGGTTTCCCGAGCGCGACACGAATTCCGTCTTCGACCACCTGGTGCGCTACCTCGCGCACTTCGACCCGACCCCGGCCATCCGGGTCAGGCTCGAGGCTGACAACCTCGTTCTGTGCGGTCACCACAAGTACCTCCGCGCGGCCCGTCTGCTGGGCCGCGAGCGGATCACCATGGACGTGGTCGGCGCCGACCCGGAGTCCTTCGCGCGTCTGCTCGACCGCCCCGGCGTCGCCGAGCTGGACTGGGCGCAGATCGACCGCGAGGAGCGAGCCCGGCCTCAAACCGACCAGTGGCACGTTTTGTACTTCGACGGGGCACTGGACGAGCAAGCCGCCGCCCGCTTCCGCACGGAGGTCGTGGGTCCTCTCTTCACCGATGACCGCACCCCGAAGCAGTACACAGTGGATCTGGCCGACGGCGTGATCGAGTTTCTCGCCCCCACCCCCCGTGAATCGCGCCCCTTCGCCTCCCGGTTCCTCGCAGCCCTCCGGGCCTACAGCTCGGACGTCGTCAAGATCGTCTCCTATCAGGGGACGAAGTTTGACGCCCGGTAACGGACGATGTGCGATACCGGGCTCCTAGGCGGTGTTTGGGAATGTGTCAAGGCCACGGCATGACCGCCGGTTTGTGCTGGTAGGTGAGGCGAATCTGGTCAGCGCCGAGCATGGGCGCGCCGCACGGGACGGCGCATACTCGGTCGTCTGTGCCGTTCCGTGCGGTGCGGCCAGGCGACGGCGATCACCGGATTCGCGCCTTGAGACATTCCCAAACACTGCCTAGCGCGGATGGCCCGGGTCGACGTCCGTGCCCGGCACGGGAAGGACCGCGGCGTGCGATCGGGCGGGCTCAGGCTTCCAGGATCCGTTCCTGGCCCAGCGGAACTTCGTGCAGCAGCAGCCGGCTGCGCACCTCGCGCACGGCCAGATGGCTTTTGAGGTGGTCGATGACGGTCTCGAAGTCGCGCGGTCCGGCGCAGACGACCCGAAGCTGGTAGTCGTATTCGCCGGTCAGGCGCATCGCGGCGACCACCTGGGGAACCGTGGCGAGTTGCTGCTCGAAGACGGCGCGGTCGGTGCCCTCGCGCAGCCGGATGTCGCTGAGCATCTCCATGCCGTAACCGAGCACGGCCAGGTCCAGTTCGGCCCGGTAGCCGCGGATCACGCCCTGTGTGCGCAGCCGCCGGACCCGGTCGGCGACCGTGTTCGCCGACAGACGGACCTCCCGGCCCAGGTCCTGGTAGGTGGCCCGGCCGTTGTCGAGCAGCAGGGCGAGCAACTGACGGTCGATGCGGTCCATGGGCTCCATTCTAGGTTTCCTCGGCTTGGTGGCGATTCCGGCGAGTTTTCCTCGGCCTTCTACGTGGGAACGCCATATTTTCCGAGCCACCTTCGACCCGATTCCTGGCAGCGTTGCCGGTATGGAGATCGTGCTGTTCCGCGTCGCCCTGGCGCCGTCGATGGTGTTGCTGGCCTCCTTGGTGGCCCGGAAGCTGGGCCCGGGCCGGGGCGGAGAACTGTTGGGGGCCCCGACGACGACGGGCCCGTTCCTGATGCTGCTCTGCTGGACGCGCGGGCGCGTCGCCGGGGCCGAGGCGGCGCACGGCAGCGTGACCGGTCAACTCGCCGTCGCGACCTTCTGCCTGGTTTACGGCCGGCTCGCCGCGCGGTCGCGTCCGTGGCGGGCTCAGCTCACAGCCCTGGCGGCCACCGGCACCGCGGGCGTGATCGGTGTGATGATCCTGTATACCTGGCTGACCGCTGCCGCCACCCTGGCCGTGGTCCTGGCCGGGCTGCGGACCTGGCCGGCGCACCGGTCATCGCCGCGCGCGTCGCAGACGGTGTCCGGTTGGCAGATCCCGGTGCGGATGTTGTTGGCCGGTGCCACCGTCCTGGCCGCGGCCGGCGCCGCCCGAGTGTTCGGCTCGTACACCGGTGGCATGTTCGCCGCCCTGCCGGTGCTGCTGGCCGTGATGGCGCCCTCTCTGCACCGCTCGGCCGGACCGCAGGCCGCCGCTGACCTGACCCGAGGCGCCCTGTTATCGGCAGCGGGTACCACCTGCTTTCTGCTCTTGCTCGCCACATCCCTGCAGCGACTCGGCCCGCTCACGGCGTTCCCGCTCGCCCTCGGAGCGATGCTGCTGATGGGGCACTTTGTGCGCGGCACTCTCGTCACCGGTGCCGCGTCTTCGCGGACGAGCACGCCGTGACGTACCTCAGCGTGACCCGGTCGTCGGAAACCGGCAATCTGGGCTGGCGCCGGGGTGCGAGCGTGGCTAACCGCGGTTGAAGCGGCTGCGGCCGGATCTGGTGTGCAGTGCGACCAGGACGAGTTTGAGTGCGAGCAGGCCGAGGATCGCATCGGCTGCGCCGTCTTTCCACCGGCCGGCGCCGAGGAGCGAGCCGATCAGTCCTAAGTGGATTGCGACGGCCAGTCCGATCGCTGCGGACCATCCGATGCGGCGCCACGGCCACTGCGACCGCTGACGATGCGGGCCTGGGCCCGGCTCGGGGCTGACGTCGCTTGCGGCGTCCGGTTCATCGTGAGGTTTTCGGCCTGCTGGCTCGTGCCATGCGACGGTCAGGCCGTCGCGTCGTCCGATCTTGGTGATCCGTGCGGCGATCGCGTTCTTGAGTTGTTCCAGTGCGAGGGGATTGTCGGCCTCGACCTGGAGTACCAGCGCGTCTGGTGCTGCCTGGAGAGTCCAAGTGCCGCTGGCGAAGCGGATCGTCGCGTGGCCCGGCTTCTGCTCCACGTGCTCGATCCGGGGCACTTGGGCCCCGCCGTGACCGGCGTTCGGTATATGGCGCATGCGTTGCATCTGGCCGAGATGACCGCACAGTCGGTCGAGATACCTCTCGGCGCGGTCTGTGCTCACGCGGGCTTCGGCATGGCTGTTGTTCATGGATGGCTCCCTTCCGTCGGGCCTTGGCGGGCGACGAGGCGGATTTTTCAAGACAGAGTGTCTTTCTCGCATCAGAGTGTCATAGATAATTCGCGCTGTATACTTCGGGGGTGCCGAAGCTGTGGAACGAGACGGTCGCCGCCCATCGTGAGGCGGTGCGCGAAGCGATCCTCGACGCGGCCTGGCAGCTGGTGGCCGAACTCGGACTGAGCGCGGTCACCATGTCTCACATCGCTGAGAAGGCCGGGATCGGGCGGGCCACGCTGTACAAGTACTTCCCGGACGTCGACGCGATCCTGGTGGCCTGGCACGAGCGGCAGATCACCGCACACCTCCAACAGCTGGCTGCGATCCGGGATCAGAACACGGAACCGGCCGAGCGCCTGGGCGCGGTGCTGACCGGCTACGCGTTCCTCTCCCGCCATCGCGGCGCGCACCCCGGCGACCTCGCCACGTTCCTGCACCGGGGCACTCACGTCGAGCCCGCGCAGCAGCAGTTGCGTTCGCTGGTCACGCAGCTGCTGGCCGAAGCCGCCGCGGCCGGTGCGATCCGTGCCGACACGGATCCCTCGCAGCTGGCCTCCTACGCTCTGCACGCCCTGGCCGCGGCCGCCGATCTGCCGGACGAATCAGCGGTTCACCGGCTGGTCGAGCTCGTCGTCGCCGGTCTGCGGCCCGGCGAATGAGGGGAGTACTCGACTCTTAAGGCGAGCGGAAATGTTTGTAACTGTCCGATAAGGATCTAGTGAGTTCTGGCCTCGGCAAGAGCGGTCCATGCAGGGTGTCGGGTGCTCGACGGCCGGTTGGTTGCCCGGGAGCCGCACCATCTATGCAGGTCAAGGTCATGATTGTGGAGGCCTTGCTGAGTGGGTGGGACGTGTGAGTACTTTCAGATGCTTGCTTCGCAAGATCGTCGATGAAGCCGTGCCGACGCCGATGCTTTGAAAAATGTCCGATCCGGTCTTGACGGATTCACTGGACTAGACCATTCTCGGAAACGTATCCGGCGACATGGCGCTGCGCCGGCCCACCGATCGCAGCATCCTGCGGTGTTCGACGTTCGTGTGGCGAAAGTGCCGCGCCGTCGCACCGTGGTGCCTCCAGCGCTCTCTGCCGCGTGACAGCCTCCCGCGTGCGGCAAGGGTGCCCAGCTGATGCTGCGCTCGTGCATCCATGTCAGGGCTCTCATTATCCGTGCCATGAAACGAGGAACCCACAGCATGAAACTGACCAGAGCTTTATCGACCGGCAAGGCCCGGCGCCGGGCCGGGGCCGTGGTCGGAGCCGCCTTACTCCTGACCGGGATCGGGGTGACCGCCGCGAGCGTCGCCCAGGCTGCCGGTACCGGTGCCGTCACCGGGTACCAGGGAATGTGTCTGGACGACTTCGCCGCCTCCAATGCGGACGGCACCAAGGTCGACTTGTACACGTGTAACGGCACCGGTGCCCAGCAATGGACGGTGACGTCCAGCAACACCTTGCAGATCAACGGCAAGTGCCTGGACATCACCGGCGCCTCCACCGCCGACGGCGCCCTGACCGAACTGTGGGACTGCAACGGCGGCGGCAACCAGGTCTGGCAGGCCCAGTCCAACGGCGAGCTGTACAACCCGGCCTCCGGCAAATGTCTGGATGACCCCGGCTTCAACACCACCGCCGGCACGCAGCTGGACATCTGGGACTGCAACGCCGGAGCCAACCAGCTCTGGACCCTGCCCGGCGGCTCCGGCGGCGGGGGCGGCGGCGGGGGCGGCGCGCCGAGCGGCCTGCTCTTCAGTCCGTACAAGGACGTCACGATCAACATGAACTGGAACACCTACCAGATGCAGTCGGCCGTGGAAGGCTCCGATCTGCCGGTGGTGGGCTCCGGGAGCCTGGTGTCGAACTACGTGCCGAAGCTGCCCGCGCTCACGGTCGCCTTCGCCACCGGTGCCTGCGGTAGCGAGAACTGGGGCGGTGTCTCGGGTGCGAACTGGGCTGCGGAGAACGTGCCGCAGCTGCACGCCGCGAACCTGAACTACGTCATCTCGACCGGCGGCGCGGCCGGGACGTTCACCTGTGCCTCGACCTCCGGCATGGAGTCCTTCATCGCCCGCTACAACAGCCCGAACCTGGTCGGCATCGACTTCGACATCGAAGGCGGCCAGAGCCAGTCGGACATCCAGAACCTGGTCAACGCCGCGGCGGGTGCGCAGTCGCAGTACCCGAATCTGCAGTTCTCCTTCACCCTGGCCACGCTGGGCGCGTCCGACGGCAGCTACGGCGGCGTGAACTCGCTCGGCAACGAGGTCGTCCAGGCGGTGCGCGGGTCGAACCTGAACAAGTATGTCATTAACCTGATGACGATGGACTTCGGCAACGCGTCCAGCAGCGTGTGCGTCGTCTCCGGCAGTACCTGCGAGATGGCGCAGTCGGCGATCCAGGCGGTGAAGAACCTGGAGCACACCTACGGCATCGCGGCG
>DASZBX010000117.1:0-79796 GCA_035943635.1 Actinocrinis sp.
AGGAGGCTGCTGAAGATCTTGGAACGGCCTGGGCGGCCGGATCCGGCCGCCCAGGCCGTTCCAAGATCTTCAGCAGCCTCCTGGGCGAGAAAAATTCTGTTCACTTATATGCAACACATTCACCATATGTTAGAGTCGACGCCACAGCCCTGCCCTGGAAGCTGCGCCCGGCAGGTAGCCACGCAGCCGTTCCGGAGCACCGGGCGGCGGGCCGCTCAAGGGCCGCCCGGCAAAGCGGTCTGCACCGGCAGACATCAGCCACACACGTCACACGTGCCGGCCCCGATCGGCCGACCCCTCACCCTTTTGGAGCAGACATGGCTGTCCACCGCGTGATCAGCCTCGTGCGGGAAGTACCGGATCTGCCGCTGACGCGGGCCTTCTACACCGAGTTCGGGCTGCGCGAGACGTCCCCCGGCCGGTTCGCCAGCGCCGTGGGCGGCGAGCAGCTCATCCTGCGGGCGGGCGACGCGCCCCGGGTCCTGGAACTGAACCTCGGCGCCGACGGCGACTCCGACCTGGACGCGATCGCGCGGCGGTTCACCGATCTGGGCGTCGACGCGACCCGCACCGACGCCGGGTTGGAGGCCGTCGAACCGGTCAGCGGCGTGCTGGTCCGGGTCACCCCGGTGACCCGGCTGCCCAAGGACCCGCCGGTGGTGCCGCGCACCTCGATCGAGCGGGACGACCTCGTCCAGCGCGACCCGATCCGGCCGCTGCGCCTGGGCCACGTGGCGATCGGCTGCACCGACGTGGAGCAGGCCAAACGCTTCTTCATCGACGGGATCGGGATGCGGCTGAGCGACTACGTCATCGGCGGCCCGTTCATGCGGTTCGAGACCGACCACCACAACGTCGTGCTGCTGCCCGCGCCGATGACGCTGCTGCACCACACCGCTTGGCGGGTGAACAACGTCGACGAGATCGGCAACGGCGGCACGCGGATGATCGAGAACCACCCCGAGCGGCACGCCTGGGGCCTGGGCCGGCACGCGGCGTCGGCGAACTACTTCTGGTATCTGAAGGACCCCGCGGGGGCCTTCAGCGAGTACTACTACTCGGAGATGGACGACCTGGCCGACTCGCCGTACTTCTGGGACCCGGTCCCCGGCGCCGAGGAACTGCCGGTCGCGGCCTGGGCGTCCCCGGCGCTCGAGGACCGGCCGCTGGTGCCCGAGGCCATGCGCGCGCCGATCCTGAACGCGGGCGGGTGACCGGAATGGATTATGACGCCCTGATCGTCGGCTACGGTCCGGCCGGCATGACGCTCGCCGCGCTGCTCGGCCGGCTCGGCCACCGGGTCGCCGTGATCGAGCGGTACGCGGGCCTGTACAACCTGCCGCGGGCGGCGACGTTCGACGACGACGCGATGCGGCTGCTGCAACGGCTCGGGATCGCCGAATCGGTCGCCGCCGGCACGCGGGTGCAGCGGACCTACGAGTGGTGCAACGCCGCGGGCGAGGTGCTGATCGGCAACGAGTTCTCCGACGCCGGCCGGTCCGGCTGGCCGGAGTTCAACATGATGTTCCAGCCCGCGCTGGAGCAGGAGCTCGACGCCCTGTGCCGGCGCACCCCCGGGGTGGAGATCGTCCGGGGCCACGCGGCGGCCGAGTTCCGGCAGACCGCCGACGGCGTGCAGATCCTCGCGTATCCGACCGACGAGCTGGGCCGGGTCCGCAACGCGCCGGGCGACCGGGCGCGCGCGTTCACCGCCCGGTTCGCGGTCGGCTGCGACGGCGGGAACAGCCCGACCCGGGCGAGCCTGGGCATCGAGATGGACGACTACGGGTTCCAGGAGCCGTGGCTGGTGTGCGACTTCCGGCTGCTGCGCGAGGATCTGGACCTGCCGATGGCGCTGCAGTTCGGCGATCCGGACCAGCCGACCTCCGTCATCTCGATCGGGCTGCACCACCACCGGTTCTCGTTCATGCTCGACGAGGCGGTCACGTCGGCGGAGGCGGTGGATCCCGAGGACGTGTGGCGCCGGGTCTCCCGGTGGATCACGCGCGAGGACGCCGAGCTGATCCGGGTCGCGCCGTACACGTTCCGCTCGACGGTGGCGCGCGAGTGGCGCCGGGGCCGGATCCTGCTGGCCGGCGACGCGGCCCATCAGATGCCGCCGTTCCTGGGGCAGGGCATGTGCTCGGGCTTCCGGGACTCGCACAATCTGGCCTGGAAACTCGACCTGGTTCTGCGCGGAGCGGCCGAGGAGCTGCTCGACACGTACGCCGCCGAGCGGTCGCCGCATGTGCGGGCGATCACCGAGAAGGCGGTCGAGCTCGGCCGGGTCCAGACCATCCGGGACCGGGAGAAGGCCAGGCTGCGGGACGAGGAGCTGCTGCGTCGCAAGAACAGCGGCCAGCGGCCCGACGGCTTCCGGTTCCCCGGGTACCACGTCGGGCTGCTCGCGCCCGCGTCGCCGGACGACGCTGCCCGGGGGCAGTTGTTCCCTCAGTCCTGGGTCGCCCGAGGTTCGGGCGACGCGCAACGGTTCGACGAGGTGGCCGGGGACGGGTGGGTTCTCGTCACACGCGATCCGGGCGCTCTGGCCGGTTGCGCCGAGGATGTCGCCGCTTGGCGCGCAGCGGGCGGAACGGTCGTCGTGATCGCCACCGGCGGTGATGCTGCTTCCGACAGGTCAGAGGCTTGGATCGCGGTCGACGACGTCAAGGGCGACTACACCCGCTGGTTCGACGACCAGAACTGCACGTCGGTTCTGGTCCGGCCGGACTGGTACGTCTACGGATCCGCCCGTTCCGCCGCCGCGCTCCGGGCCCTGCTGGGCTCCCACCGCGCCGACCTGCCGCCCCGGCCGCAGCCGATCGCGGCGTGACCGTCCGCACCGCGCCATCCCCCATCTCTCAGCACCTCACCGGAGTGAACCATGCGCATAGCAAACCTCGCCGGACGCGCCGTTCTGGCGCACGGCCCGGAACCGATCGACATCTTCGAGGCCAGCGGCCGCTTCGGCCCCAGCCCGGCGGCGGTCTTCGACCAGTGGGAGCAGTTCCGGGCCTGGGCGCAGGCCGAGTACCCGTCCGCGCCGCTCGGCCAGAACCCTGCCTGGCTGTCCGGCCAGAACGTCGGCGCCCCGAGCCCGCAGCCCCGGCAGGTGTTCGCCGTGGGCCTGAACTACGCCGAGCACGCCCGCGAATCAGGCTACGAGCTCCCCACGACGCCGGTGGTCTTCACCAAGTTCCCCTCCTGCATCGTGGGCCCGGAGTACGAGCTGTCGCTGCCGCAGGGGAACGTCGACTGGGAGGTCGAACTGGTCGTCGTGATCGGCGCCCACGCCCACCGGCTGCGCGAAGACGAAGCCTGGGCCGCGGTGGCCGGCCTGACGGTCGGCCAGGACCTGTCCGAGCGCCTCTTGCAGCGGTCCGGCCCGGCTCCCCAGTTCGGCCTGGCCAAGTCCTACCCCGGTTTCGGCCCGACCGGCCCGGTCCTGGTCACCCCGGACGAGTTCGCCGACCCGGACGACCTGGAGATCGGCTGCCGCCTGGGCGAGCAGGTCATGCAGAAGAACCGCACGTCCGGCATGGTGTTCGCCATCCCGGCGCTGCTCGAGTGGATCACCCACATCACCCCGCTCTTCCCCGGCGACCTGATCTTCACCGGCACCCCGTCCGGCATCGGGATGAGCCGCACCCCGCCGCGTTTCCTCCAGGTCGGCGAGGAACTGGTCAGCCATGTCGAAGGGATCGGGCAGATCCGGCAGAAGGTCGTCGGCACCTACCCCGCTCAGAACCCGCCCCGCAAGACCGCCGCCGCGCTGGCCGGGGAGTGACGGCGGCGTAGCCCCGAGAACGAGCCCATGGCCGCGATCTCTCTGCACCGTTGAGGAGCAGCCACGCGACCGAGTGGCTCGGCGTCTCGCTGGGGTGGGGTGCCCGCGAGGTCGCGGGCACCCCACCACTGCTCACCGGACCGGTACCGCGACCGCCGGGCTGGTTCCCGCGGCGATGGAGTTCGCGCCGGTACTCAGCACGTCTCCGGTCATCGCCACGGTCTCCAGGTTGTTCGACGGCCCGTGCATCGCGACCTCCCAGTCGCCGATCACGTCCGCGCCGATCGCCGGGCTGGTCGGTGGCGACCGTCGGGCTGGAGCCGGCCGCCATCGGCGCGCCACTGTCCTGGATCTTGCCGTCCTGGCTGGTCAGCGTCGCGAACGTCTTCGATCCGCTCTGCTAGACCACCTGTGGCGCCGCGTTCGGGTTGCAGGTGCGGGCCGCGTCCAGGGTGCAGTACCGGCTGTCCCAGCTGTCAGGCCGTACTCGTCGAGCACGTGCCGGTCGGTGTTCGCGGTCGCCTGGGTGATCAGCCGCGCGGCGGTCGAGACGCAGGTGTTGGCGTCCGTGACGTACTGCGGCACCTGGGCCGCGTTCCCGGGCTTGGTCAGGTTCTGGAAGTCCTGCGACGACGCGTCGCAGCCGCCCTCCAGATCAGTGGCCTGAGTCGCGTCGATCTCCTGCGTGATCGCCTGCTGCGACTGTAGTATCAGGGCCTGGATCTGCTGGACCTCGGTCAGCGGCGGCGGCACGGCCCCGGTGAACTGCGCGAAGTCCTGGATGGCGGTCTTGATGAACCCGGCCACCTGCGCGACCTGGCCGAGATTTCCCCACAGGCCGCCGCTCGCGGCCTGCGCCGGCGACACCGCGGTCGCCGACACCCCGAACCCCATGGCCGGCGCCAGCGCGGCGCTGCCGAGGGTTCTTCCTGCTCTGCTTCTCCCCATGGCTCCATCTCTTCCCTGCGGACCGGATCGGTTCCGGGACGAGGATACGAGCGGGGTTACGGGGAACCGGGTCGCGCTTGCCGGTTGTCCCGGCTGGGAGTTGCCGGTTCAGGCCGGGCGCGGCCACCGCCTTGGCCACCGATCCGACGCCGAAAACCGATTGCCGGGCCGGTTGCCGGGCCGGCCGCAGTTCCATCCGTTCCATCGAGCCCGGGCCCGCGGAACTCCCGGCACCCGGGTGCCCGGGCCGAAGATTCGGTGCTGGCACGGTATCGCGGCGAAGAGCCAGGACCGGATACTCGAGGTGACCGGAGCCCTGGCCGGCCTGCTGTCGGCGAAGGTCGGGGCTGTCTCAGCCATCGCAAATACCCGCCCTGCGCCTGCGGCGACAACCGCCGTGCGGTGATCGGTCGCGCCCGCGTTCACGCGGCGACGACCTCGCCGAGCCAAAACAGTGCACGAAGACTCGATCATCGGAGGGGATACACATGGGAGGACTGCTCGCCTTGCCAGTGCTCGGTTTCATCGTCTGGGTCATCCAGTGGGCCAGCAGAAAGGTCGCCCGCACCTGGCGCCAGCAGCCCTCCGGCCCGGCCATCGCACCGGTGTCGCCGTTCCCGCGGCGCGAACTCGCCCAGTCCAAGCCGGGACAACCACCGCCCCGGCCGCGCGAGGTCAATGTCCTGATGCTCGGCTTCTCCTCCTCCGGCAAGACGCTCATGCTGGCCGGGATGTTCGACCGGTTCCGGTTCGGCGGCTCCGGCATCACCCTGCACACCGACGACGACCGCGAGCAGGCGCTCGAAAGCCTGTTGTCGAAGGTGAAGGCGGACGATGACCCGTACCTGCCGGAGGCCACCTCCAGCGCCGACACCAAGCGGTGGTCGTTCCGGGTCCGGGTCGACTGGGGCCACCACAAGGCGGCCGACGCGTTCACCCTGAACTACCTGGACTATGCGGGCGAGTTCGCCGAGGCCCGGGCCGGCCGGGGCAAGGACGTCGAAGGCCAGGAGGCCTTCCTCGACGAGCTCAAGCGCACCGACGTCCTGATGGGCGTCCTGGACGGCGACGACGTGCGCAAGGCGCTGGTACACGGCAGCCGCAAGTCGGTGGACCGGATCGAGGGCCTGCTGCGGCTGCTCGTGCGCGCCGACCAGCGGTGCGTGCACCTGGTGATCTCCAAGTGGGACGTGGTGGTCGACCACGACCGCCGGGTGCTGGGGCTGGTGGAGGTGGTCGAACGGCTGCGGGCCTCCTCCGAGGGTTTCCGGGACTTCCTGGTCAACCCGCGGTTCAGCGCCGCCCTGCGGATCATCCCGGTCTCCTCGTTCGGCACGGGGTTCGCGGCCTGGGACGCGGAGAGCAGCCAGATGGTCAAGCAGCCCGGCGGCAGTTGGCGGCCGCTGAACGTCGACCTGCCGTTCTACTGCGCGATTCCCGACATCCTGAGCGGCGACGTGGCCCTGATGGCCGCGCACGGCGGCGGCGCGGGCAAGGCGACCGCGGTCACCGTCGACCGCCTCGCGCACATGACGGTGGCCGTGTTGGCCCTGGCGGGCATCGCCTGGAGCGTCACCGCCTACGGGATGACGCTGGCGGTGCCGATCCCGGCGCTCCTGGACAAGATCCGCAAAACCGTGGCCCAGCGGACCAGGCAGGGCAAGAGCCCGGGGTCGGACCAGGACGTGGCGCTGGCCAAGGTCCTGGAGCGGTGTTACGCCAAGACCGAGGAGTTCGACGCCGTGTTCCAGCCCGTGGGTGCCTTCGCCCGGCATCCGGTCGCGCGCGACCAGGACAAGGAGGGCTTCTGATGCCGGGCGACGCCTGGCCGTTCCTGATCGGCCGCGCCGAACACGCCGGGTACCGCACCGTGGCCGCGCCCGATTTCCTGACCGGCGCCCGGGAACTGGGCGCGCTGACCCGCGCGAGCGCGACCGTGGACCTCCCGGAGGGCGCCGCCAGTGCGCGGGAGCTGCGCGGGCTCGCCGGCGGGCCGCTCACGATCGTGTACCGGTCGTTCCATCCGCGCGGGAGCGATTTCGCCATCCCGGGCCAGGAGATGCTGACCGACCGGGTCGGCCGGCCGATCAGGATCACCGAGGGGCTGGTGCTGCGGCACTCGCTCGGGGAGGACGGGCTGCCGAAGGTCACTTGGGCTGATCTGGACCGGGCCCATGCGCGGGTGGCCGACGCCTACCGGGATTTCTGGCAGCAGGGCGACGCCTACCAACGCCGGGCCGTCGGCGCCCAACGGCTCGGCGAGGACCCGTCGGACGGGAGTCCGCTGCACCTGGTCGCCGCAGCACCCTGGGACGTTGATCCTTCGAGCACTGCGACGCCTCGTGAGCACGCGGCCGCTCGGGGAGCCACCACAACGGATATCGGCACTCCGTTGTCCTCGCAGGCGCCGCTGTCGTCGCAGCCATCTGCATCGGGCGCCAGACTCGTCAAGACTGCGGCGGCGGCGGTCGGCGCCGGCATCGTGATCATCCTGGCGATCTCGGTGCTCGGCCACAAGAACGGCGGCAAGTCCCCGCCGCCGGCCGCGACAGCCGCCGCGACACAGGCCAGCACCACGCAGTCTGCGCCCGCCGCCATGTTGGCGAAGTTCTGCAGCGCCCTGACAGGCGGGCAAACGGCTACCGCGGCCGGCTTCACCTCGGCACAACTCCACGAGGTCCGCGCGCTCGACCCGAAGCCGACGACCTGCGCGCCCACGATCAGTTCGACGACGCCGACCTCCGCTCTCGGGATCCTCGCCGTCGGTCCCAATCCGCCGGTGACCTGGAATGTCACCCTCGCCACCGACAAGCACGGCACCTGGACCATCACGGAACTGACACAGTCTTCGGCCTCGGCCGGAACCACCCCGCCGAGCAGATCGCCGTCGAGATAGGCGTCGGCCCCCGGGATGTCGAGGTGACCGGCACCGATGCACTCGCAGCCGAGGATGCCAGAATGGTCACCATGCCGAATCGAGCGCCGCGCGCGAGGATCGCGCGCGACCCCGACCGCGCCCCCGCTCCGGACGGCTCGGCCGGGGACGGACGGCGCAGGCTGCTGATCGTCGACGACGACCCGGGTTTCCGCGCGGCCGCCCGGGAACTGCTGGACGGCCCGGCCTTCCTGACCGTGGGCGAGGCGGAGACCGGCTCGGCCTGCCTGGACCAGCTCGCCCGGGTCCACCCGGACGTGGTCCTGCTGGACGTTCAGCTCCCTGATCTCAGCGGCTTCCAGGTGTGCCGGGCCATCGCCGGAGCCGCCGACGGCGGCCATATCAGCGTCGTGCTGTGCTCGGTGCGCGACGCCGCCGACTACGGCCCCGCGGTCGACCGCTGCGGCGCCCGCGGGTTCGTGGCCAAGGACTGCCTGTCGGCCGAGGAACTCGTGCGCTTACTCGAAGGCTGATGGGTCTGTCCCGGCGTTGACCGCCGCACGGCGGTCTGTGAGAATGAGCCCGTGGAGTCGGGAGGGGACGACGCCCACCGCTGGTGGCACAGCCACATGGTCGTGGGGGCCCTCGCGGTCGGCGGAACTGTTCTGGGCGTGGAGACGACCCGGATCGCAGCATACGATGTTCACGCGGTCGTGTTCCGGGTGGCCATTCACGCGCTCAGCGGCACGCTCTTCCTCGTCGCGGGCATGGCGGCGCACTACCGGCGGCCGGACAACCCGGTCGGCGTGCTGATGGAGCTGGTCGGGATCGGGTTCTTCTCCGAGGACCTGCAACTGTCGCACAGTGCCCTGATCCACACGATCGGCCAGCTGACCGTGGCCGGTTCCAGCGGATTCCTGGTGCATCTGGCGCTGGCGTTCCCCACCGGGCGGCTGGGCTCGTTCGCCGAGCGGGCAATCGTCATCACCGCCTACGCGATCGTGATGGTCACCGGCCTGGTCGACGCCCTGTTCATGGACTGGCCGCTGGGGCATCCCGATGATGCCAGGGGCCTGCTTCTGATCACGAGCGCACCGGGCGCCGCGACCGTTTCCAAGTTCCTCACCCACATCCTGGCCATCCTGGTCTCGGTGGGCGTCGCCTCGGTGCTCGGCCGCCGCTGGCTCGGCGCGTCCCCGCTGCTTCGCAGACTGCTGGCTCCGGTGATCGGCGTGCTGCTGGTCGGGACCGTCGTGTCCGCCGTGGGCGAGGCGCTCGACTACCGTCCCCTGCACGATTCGCTGATCGAGGTCTACGACGTCTGTTTCGCCGCCCTGCCGTTGGCCTTCCTGATCGGGATGACCCGCCTGTACCTGGGCCGCAGCACCGTCGGGCGGCTGCTGATGCAGCTGCGCGGCCCGATGGCCGTCGGCGACCTGCGCGAGGTGCTGGCCCGGGAACTGGGCGACTCCTCGCTCCAGGTGGCCTTCCGGACGGAGACAGACCTCGTCGACGCCTCCGGCGGGCCGCTGCCGCCGGCCGGCCGGGCCGGGGCGCGGGCGGTGACGGCGGTCTGCCGGGTCGACGAGCGGGAGGCGGTGCTGGTCCACGATCCGCTGCTGACCGAGGACCGGCACGTGCTGGCCTCGGTGGCCGCCGCCGCCGGGCTCGCCCTGACCAACCGGGCGCTGACCGACCAGGTGGCCCGGCAGCTGGCCGAGGTCCAGGCCTCCCGAACCCGGATCGTGGCGGCCGCCGACGCGCAGCGGCGCCAGATCGAGCGCAACCTGCACGACGGGGCCCAGCAGCGCCTGGTCACCACCATGCTCGGGGTGCGGCTGGCCCAGCGGCGGCTGGCCGGGTACGGCACCGAGGCGGCGGCCGCGCTCGACGGCGTCGCCGAGGACCTGATGACGGCCCTGGCGGAGATCAGGGAACTGGCTCGCGGGCTGCATCCGGCCATCCTGACCGAGGACGGGCTGGTCGCCGCGGTCGAGGCCCTGGTACAAAGGCTGCCGGTGCCGGTCGACGTGGACGTTGTGACGGATCCGGGTGCGACCGCGGCCGCGACCGGGTCGGCGGATCAGGCTTCGGATATCCTCTCAGCCACCGGGCCCGCTCGCAGGCTTCCCGCAGCCGTGGAGTCGACCGGCTACTACGTGGTCGCCGAGGCGCTGACGAACGCGCTCAAGCACGCACGGGCAGAGCATATCCGGGTACTGATTCATCAGTCCGCGGACCGGTTGTCGGTCCGGGTGAGCGACGACGGCGCCGGCGGGGCCGACCTCGCCGCGGGCGGCGGCCTGCTCGGACTGCGCGACCGGGTCGACGCCCTCGGCGGCCGGTTCGAGCTGACCAGCCCGCCCGGGCACGGCACCGTGGTCGAGGCGGTGCTGACCGTTGAACCCTGAGACCAAACGCGCCGGCGCGGAAGGGGCCGGGCCGCTGCGCGTGGTGCTCGCCGACGACGCACCGTTCCTGCGCCAGGCCCTCGCCGTGGCGTTGCGCGAGGCCGGCTTCGAGGTCGTCGCCGAGGCGGGCGACGCACCCGGCCTGGTCGCGGCCGTCGCCGAGTACGAGCCCGACGTCGCGATCGTCGACGTGCGCATGCCCCCGGGCCAGCGCGCCGAGGGCCTGCGCGCCGCCCTGGACCTACGCCGCGACCATCCCGCGACAGCCGTCCTGCTGCTGTCCGCGCACCTGGAGACGCAGCACCTGCTCAAGCTCCTGGACCGCCGCGGCCGCGGATTCGGCTATCTGCTCAAGGAACGCGTGGCCGGCTTCGACCAGTTCGCCGCCGACCTGCGCACCGTCAGCCAGGGCGGATGCGTGATCGACCCCGACGTCGCCGCAGCCCTGGTCGCGGCCCGGCGCGATCCCGTGCGCCTGCTCAGCCCGCGCGAGCTGGACGTGCTGCACGTGATGGCCGAGGGCCGATCCAACAGCGCCATCAGCTCCCAGCTGAACCTGGAACTGCGCACGGTCGAATCCCACGTGCGGCACATCTTCGTCCGCCTGGACATACCCCCGGCGGACGACGACCACCGCCGCGTCCTGGCCGTCCTCGCGTACCTCAGAGCGAAGGACTCGTAGGCACCGGCACGTGAGCCTCCATCTGCCGCTTGAACAGGTCGAACGTGGCCAGTGCGGACTCGACCGGGGCATCGATGTCCGAAGCGGTCTGGGCACAACGGTCTGCGTTCTGCGTGAACCGGCGCAATTCCCGGCGAGGGAGAACCGCATCGTTGGTGACGTAGCGCATCATCGACGGCGGCAGCGCGAGAAGGTCGACCAGGATCCGGGCGATCAATTGTCCGCCCAGCGCCGCGCCCTCGATCACATAGAGCGCGCCGATCGCCCGCGGCAGCGAACCGGTGACGGGTAGCTCCTCTGCCGAGCACAAAGACACGTCCCCCATCCGCCGAGCGGACCACCCGATCGCAGCCAGATCGCTGCGCAGATGGGCCGCTCGGTCCGGTGGGCGCCAACCGTCCGTCAACTGGTACTCCGAGGTCACCGACATCGACGAACTCGCCGAGAAGGTGTGCGAGGCCCTCATGGCGGTGGCCGGCGCCCACGCGTGCGTCGCGGGCTCGCGAGCAGCCGACCTGGCCCTGGAGGCGTTCTGCGCCCACGGCCTGACCTGCCCGCCGGACTGGGATCGGAGCTCTGATCACTGTCCATCGCGCCAGCATGCCACCGGCGGTCCCGGAGCAGAGCAGACAAGCCCCGAGGCGCGCGCACCGCGGCGGGAGGCGTGATCGCCGTCGCCGGGCAGATAAGCTGGGCCGCATTCGTCAGGACGGAAGTCCGGCAAACCAGCAGGTTCGGAACAGCAGGAGGACGGCGAGAGTGACGGCGAACATCGACGGCATGAGCGCGGAAATCGAGAAGGCGGTCGGCGTGTTGCGCGCGGGCGGCCTGGTGGCCGTGCCCACCGAAACCGTCTACGGGCTCGGCGCGGACGCCGAGAACCCGGCGGCGCTCGCCCGCGTGTTCGAGGCCAAGGGCCGGCCGCCCACCCACCCGCTGATCGTCCACATCGGCGCGGCGCAGCAGTTGGGCGAGTGGGCCGAAGACATCTCCGACACGGCCTGGACCCTGGCCGAACGCTTCTGGCCGGGTCCGCTGACCCTGGTGTTGCGGCGCAGCGGGCGCGTGCCGCTGGAGGCGACCGGCGGCCTGGAGACCGCGGCCCTGCGCGTGCCCGATCATCCGGTCGCGCTCGCCCTGCTCGCGGCCTTCGGCGGCGGCATCGCGGCCCCGTCGGCCAACCGGTTCGGCTCGGTCAGCCCGACCACGGCCGAGGACGTGCGCACCGAGTTGGGCGACGCCGTCGACTTCGTCCTCGACGGCGGCCCCTGCCAGGTGGGACTGGAGTCGACCATCGTCGACGCCACCGGTCCGGCCCCGACCATCCTGCGGCCCGGCGGCGTGTCCCGCGAGGAGCTCGAAGAGGCGCTGGGGCGCCCGCTGGCGGTGCCCGCGACCAGCGACGTCCGGGTGCCCGGCCGGCATCCCTCGCACTACGCGCCGCGGGCGAAGGTGATCCTGGTGGACCCGGACAAGGTCGTCTCCGAAACTGAACGCGCCCAGGAAGCCGGGTACCGCGTGGGCGTCCTGCTCCCGGCGTCGCTGGGCGAAGCGCCGGTGCACGCACACGCCGTGATCACCCTCCCGGATTCCGTCGAGGCCTACGCGTACGGCCTGTTCGGCTTCCTGCGCGAGCTCGACCGGCGCGGATGCGAACTCATCGTCGCCTCCGAGCCCGACGAGCAGGGCCTGGGCCTGGCCATCGCCAACCGCCTGCGCCGCGCCGCCGGTCCGCGCGATTGACGCAGGCGGCTGCGACGGCGACGTCTCCCGGTTGATCTCAGCTCGTACGATACCGATGGAAGGATGACAGCGTCATGGCGCAGCCCG
Source organism: Actinocrinis sp. (assembly GCA_035943635.1). Classification (GTDB taxonomy): domain Bacteria; phylum Actinomycetota; class Actinomycetes; order Streptomycetales; family Catenulisporaceae; genus DASZBX01. The sequence goes on from DASZBX010000117.1 coordinate 12,534, forward strand.
CAGGATTCGACCTGACCGGTCGCACCGCCCTGGTCACCGGCGCCGCCCGGGGTCTGGGCCGGGCGATCGCGCTCGCCCTCGCGGCGGCCGGTGCGGACGTGGCGCTCGGCCTGCGCGACGAGGCGTCCGGCGCGCAGCCGGCCGGGCAGATCGAGGCGCTCGGCCGCCGCGCGCTCCCGCTGCAGATGGACGTGACCGACCTGGCCCAGATCGAGGCCGCCACCGCGCGCGCGGACGAGCACTTCGGCGGGATCGACATCCTGGTCAACAACGCCGGGATCGCGATCGGGAACCCGGCCGAGGACGTCGACCCGGCCGACTTCGACCAGGTCATGTCGCTCAACGTGCGCGGCACGTTCTTCACCAGCCAGGCCGTGGGCCGCCGGATGATCGCCCGGGGCGCCGGCGGGCGGATCGTGAACCTCGCCTCCCAGGCCGGTCTGGTCGCGCTGCCGACCGAATCCGTGTACTGCATGACCAAGGCCGCGATCATCCACCTGACCAAGTGCCTCGCGGTCGAGTGGGGGCAGCACGGGATCACGGTCAACGCGGTCGCCCCGACCTTCATCGACACCCCCGGGACCGAGCCCGCGCTGGCGGACCCGGCGTTCCGCGCCGACGTCGTGGAGCGGATCGCGGCGCTGCACCGGATCGGACAGCCGGACGAGGTCGCTTCCGCGGTGGTCTATCTCGCCTCACCGGCCGCGTCGCTCGTCACCGGGCACAATCTCGTCGTCGACGGCGGGTGGACGGCGCGCTAGTCGACCACTGACATCACTGCATTGCCGGCCGAACCGGCTCCGCGGCGCCGGCTTGCGCTGAAACCGGCCGACAGCAGTAGATTCCGGCTGCCCGCATAGCGTCTCGATAGCGTCTGGCGAGACTCCCTGTCGCGGCCGTAGCCAGACAAACGGCGGCTGGCTACGGTTGGCCGAGGGGGGATTGCATCCGCACTACCGGCGATCGAACGACTATCGCGCACTGCTGATTCTGCATGTCCCAGCCAGAGCACGAGAAATCCCGCGGACCCGGCACCGCCGCCCCTCGGGCCGGCATCGACCGCAACGAATGAATTCCGTCACCGTCCTCGTCAGGAGACCGCACCGTGACCGGTTCGTTGGACACCAATCCGCTGTTCCCGCTGCTCGACCACTCCGTGCGCCGCGACCCGTACCCGATCCTGGCCGAGCTGCGGGCGGCCGGCCCGCTGCGGGCCGGTGATCTGGTCGTCGTCGGCGACCACGCCACCAGCATGGCCGTGCTCCGGGATCCGGCGCTGGGCAACGACACCCTCGGCCACCCGGCCATCGCCGCGGTGCTGCCCCGGGCCGGTTCGCCGATGGTGCTCGAATCACTGTTCTTCATGGACCCGCCCGAGCACGGCCGCCAGCGCAGCCTGATCTCCAAGTCGTTCACCCCGCGGATCACCGGCCGGTACGAGCCGATGATCCACGGCGTCGTCGACCGCGTATACGCCGGCCTGGCCGAGCGCGAGTCGTTCGACGCGGTCGAATACGCCACCCGCATCTCGCTGGGCGTGATCAGTGAACTGATGGCGATCCCGGAGGAGGACGTGGCCCTGCTCAAGACCTGGTCGGACGAACTGGCCCTGGCCACCGAGGTGCCGACGCTCTCCGCCGCGTTCCGCAGCCCGGACCTGTTCGCCGAGGACGAACTCGTCGGCTTCGTGAAGACCTCGTTCGAGATCCACGCCTACTTCGCCGACCTGATCCACAAGCGGCGCCGGCAGCCGGGCGAGGACCTGGTGTCCAGCCTGATCGAGGTCCGGGACGGCAACGAGTCCCTCACCCGGCCCGAGATCACCAACGTGCTGCTGAACCTGTTCGCCGCCGCCCACGAATCGGTCACCAACGTGATCTCCAACGGCATCCTCGCCCTGCACCGCCACCGCGACCAGCTGGCCCTGCTGCGCGAACACCCGGAGATCGCGCCGCAACTGGTCACCGAGGTGCTGCGCTACGACGCCCCGGTGCAGCTGACCGCACGGATCGCGCTGCGGCCCACCAAGGTCGGCGACCTGGAGGTCGAGCCGGGCACGGTCGTCATCCTCCTGCTGGCCGCGGGCAACCGGGACGAGGCCGCGTTCCCCGGCGCCGACCGGTTCGAGGCCGACCGCACCCCGAAGAACACCCAGCTCTCCTTCGGCGCCGGGCCGCACTACTGCATCGGCGCCGCGCTGGCCAAGCAGGAGGCGCAGATCGCGCTGACCGCGTTCGCCACCCGGCCGACCGGATTCGACGCCGACGAGGACGCGCTCGACTACCGCCGGCACGTCGTGGTCCGCGGCCTGCGGACCCTGCCGGTCACCCTGCGGCCGTGAGCGAAGGAGGCAGCGTGTCCGTCGACGACGACAAGATGCGGCAGTACCTCAAGCGGGTCACCGCCGACCTGCTCGCCACCCGGGAGCAGCTGCGCCAGGCCGAGGAACGCGCGGACGACCCGATCGTGGTGGTCGGCACCGGCTGCCGGTTCCCCGGCGGGGTGCACTCGGCGCAGGACCTGTGGGACCTGGTCGACGCGGGCCGCGACGCGATCGGGCCGTTCCCCGCCGACCGGCACTGGGACGTCGACACGCTGTACGACCCGGACCCGCAGGCCGCGCAGGAAGGCCGTTCGTACGTGCGCGAGGGCGGTTTCGTGGACGCCGCCGCGTTCGACCCGGGTTTCTTCGGCATCTCCCCGCGCGAAGCACTGGTGATGGACCCGCAGCAGCGCATCCTGCTGGAGATCGTCTGGGAGGCCCTGGAATCGGCCGGGATCGACCCCGAGACGCTGCGCGACAGCGATACCGGTGTCTTCTGCGGAGTAGCAGGGCACGACTACGACACCCTGTGGAAGGCCGCGCCGTACTCGCCGCACGGGGTCACCGGCAACATCGCCAGCGTGATCTCGGGCCGGCTGTCGTACTTCTTCGACTTCACCGGGCCTTCGGTCACCGTGGACACGGCGTGCTCGTCGTCGCTGGTCGCGATGCACCAGGCGGCGCTGGCGCTGCGCCGCCGGGAGTGCTCGCTGGCGGTGGCGGCCGGGGTGACGATCCTGAGCACCTCGCGCAGTTTCGTCGAGTTCTGCGGGCAGGGCGTCACCTCGCCGACCGCCCGCTGCCGGTCGTTCGCGGCCGGGGCGGACGGCACGATCTGGGCCGAGGGCGCCGGGGTGGTGCTGCTCGAACGCCGCTCGGACGCGCGCCGGCTCGGGCACCGGGTGCTGGCGACGCTGCTCGGCTCGGCGGTCAACCAGGACGGGCGCAGCAACGGCCTGTCCGCGCCCAACGGCCAGGCCCAACGGCGGGTGATCGACGCGGCGCTGGCCGACGCCGGACTCTCCCCGCGCGACGTGGACGCGGTGGAGGGGCACGGCACCGGTACCTCGCTGGGCGACCCGATCGAGGGCGAAGCGCTGGTGGCCGTGTACGGCCGCGACCGCCCGCCGCAGCGCCCGCTGCACCTGGGCTCGGTCAAGTCGAACATCGGGCACAGCCAGGCCGCCGCCGGAGTGGCCGGGGTGCTCAAAATGATCATGGCGATGAGGTATGGGCGGCTGCCGCGGACGCTGCACGTGGACGAACCCACCCCGAAAGTCGACTGGCAGGGCACGGTCGCGCTGCTGACCGAACCGGTCGCGTGGGACCGCGGGCCCGGCCCCCGCCGCGCCGCGGTCTCCTCCTTCGGCATCAGCGGAACCAACGCCCACCTGATCCTCGAAGAGCCGCCCGGGGACGAGGACGAAGAAGAATCCGCGAGCGCCGCCACGGCGACTGCCGTTGGCAAGGGCGACGGCGTCGACACGATGCCCGTCATCGCCTGGCCGATCTCGGCCAAGACCGAACGGGCACTCACGGCGCAGGCCGCCGGACTGCTCGGCCCCGCCGGGCGCACCGACCCGGCCGATCTCGGGTACTCGCTGGCCACCACCAGATCGGCGTTCCGGCACCGCGCGGTCCTGCTCGGCCGCGACCGCGACACCCTGCGGACCGGCCTGCACGGCCTGGCCGACGGCGCACCCGGCCCCGAGGCGGTGACCGGCCTGGCCACGGCCGGGCGGGTCGGGATGCTGTTCACCGGCCAGGGCTCGCAGCGCCCGGGCATGGCCCTCGCGCTGGCCGAGAAGCACCCGGTCTTCGACGAGATCTGCGCCGAGCTGGACAAATACCTGGAAACCCCGCTGCGCGAGATCCTCGCGGCGCCCGACAGCAGTCTGCTCGACCGCACGGACTACGCCCAAGCGGCCCTGTTCGCGGTCGAAGTCGCGCTGTTCCGGATCTACGAGGGCTGGGGCATCCGGCCGCGGGTCCTGCTCGGGCACTCGATCGGCGAGATCGCGGCGGCCCACGTCGCCGGGGTGTGGTCGCTGGCCGACGCCTGCACGCTGGTCGCCGCGCGCGGGCGGCTGATGGCCGCGCTGCCGGAGGGCGGCGCCATGCTCTCGGTCCGCGCGTCCGAGCACGACGTGCTGTCCGCGCTGGACGGGCTCGGCGGCCGGGTTTCGGTCGCGGCCGTCAACGCGGCCGACGCCGTCGTGGTGTCCGGCGCACTCGCCGAGATCGAAGGCCTCGAAAGCCGCTGGACCGGCGAGGGGCGGCGCACCCGGCGGCTGCGGGTCAGCCACGCCTTCCACTCCCCCTTGATGGAGCCGATGCTCGCCGAGTTCGAGGCCGTCGTCGCGGGCCTGACCGCGCACGAGCCCGCGATCCCGGTCGTGTCGAACGTGACCGGGCGCCCGGCCGCAGCCGGACAGCTGACCTCCCCCGCCTACTGGGCCGAGCACATCCGCCGCACGGTCCGCTTCCACGACGGGCTCGCCGCCGTGCGCGCCAAGGGCGTCGACATCCTGCTCGAACTCGGGCCCGACCCGGTGCTCAGCCCGCTGGTCGAGCAGGCCGTGGCCGTCCCCACGCTGCGCAAGGGCCACGACGACGAGGAGTCGGTACTGCGTGCGCTGGCCACGGCCTGGGCGCACGGAGCCGGTGTGGACTGGCCCGCGGTGTTCGCCCCGGCCGCTGCCCGCGCGGTGGCCCTGCCGACGTATCCGTTCCAGCACGAGCACTACTGGCTGTCCACACCGGCCACCGCCGACGTCGCAGCCGCCGGACTCGAACGCAGCGCGCACCCGTTCCTGAGCGCCGTGGTCGATCTCGCCGACAACGACGGCCGAGTCCTGACCGGGCGACTGTCGCTGGCCGAGCACCCATGGCTGGCCGGGCACCGCGTGCACGACACCCTGCTGCTGCCCGCGGCCGCGTTCATCGAACTGGCCCTGCACGCCGGGGAGCTGACCGGGTGCGAGGTGGTGCGCGACCTGACTTTGCAGGCGCCGCTGACCTTGCCCGAAGACGGCGGCATCCGGATCCAGATCCAGGTCGGCGCCCCGGACGAGACGGGCGGGCGGACCGTGGGCGTGTTCTCCCGCACCGAGGACGGCCCCTGGGTGCAGCACGCCGCGGGCCTGCTCGCGCCCGGCGGCTCCCCGGGCGAACCGGACCCGGCCCCGTGGCCGCCGCCCGGCCTGGTGCCGACGATCGGCAGCGAGATCTACGACCGGCCCGAGCTGGCCGGCGGCTGGGACTACACCGGCGCGTTCCGCGGGATGGGCCGGGTCTGGCTGCGCGAGCTGCCCGACGGCGGCAGCGAGGTGTACGGCGAGGTCGCGCTGCCCGCCGAGTACGAGTCCGAGGCCGGCCGCTACCGCCTGCATCCGGCGCTGCTGGACGCGGCGCTGCAGACCGTCGGGCTCGGCCCGTTCCTGCGCGCGGTGGACACCGGCGGCGGCTCCATGCCGTTCAGCTGGTCGGGGGTCACCCTGCACCGGCCCGCACCGGCCAAACTCCGGGTCCGGGTGCGCGGCGCCGACGGCCAGGTGTCGCTGGCCCTCGCCGACCAGGACGGCCGGCCGGTGGCGACCGTGCAGAACCTGCTGTGGCGGCCGATCCCGGCCCGGCTGTCGGCGCCGTCCGGGCGCCGCGGGGACCCGCTGCTGCTCGGCCTGGACTGGCTGGCGGCCACCGGATCCGCCGACGACGCGCGGGCCGAGATGTATCGAATACCGGACTGCGCCGGGCCGGACGTTCCGGCCCGGGTCCGGGCCACCGTCGAGCAGGTGGCCGGTGACCTGGCCGGATGGCTGGCCGACGAGCGTCACGCCGGTTCGCGGCGGGCGGTGCTCACCCGCGGTGCGGTCGCCGCCGGGCCTGGTGAGAGCACCGGCCTGGTCGCGGCGGCCGCGCTCGGCCTGGCCCGCGCCGCGCAGGCCGAGAGTCCCGGACGGATCGTGCTGGTCGACGTCGACGCCGACGTCGACGATCCCGCCACGCAGGACGCTGCGATGGCCCTGGCCCTGGCCACGGGCGCGCCGCAGGTCGCGGTCCGCGGCGGCCGGGCGCTGGTGCCGGTGCTGCGCCCGGCCGACGCCGACGGGCTGCTGACCGTCCCCGAGGAACCGGCCTGGCGGCTCGCGGCCGGCGGCTCGGGCACCCTGGACGGCCTCGCGCTGGTCCCGTTCCCCGAGGCCCTGGCACCGCTCGGCGCCCGCGAGGTGCGGGTCGAGGTGCGGGCCGCCGGGGTGAACTTCCGCGATGTGCTGATCAGCCTGGGCATGTATCCCGGCGCCGCGATCCCGGGCGCCGAGGCCGCGGGCGTGGTGCTGGAGACCGGCGCCGAGGTGGCCCGGGTACGTCCCGGCGACCGGGTGACCGGCGTGTTCGACGGCGCGTTCGGGCCGGTCGCGGTCACCGACGAACGCCTGGTCGCGCCGCTGCCGCCGGCCTGGTCCTTCCCGGACGCCGCGGGCGTGCCGATCGCCTGGTTCACCGCGTACCACGGCCTGGCCGACCTGGCCCGGCTGCGGGCCGGGGAGAGCGTGCTGATCCACTCCGGGGCCGGGGGCGTCGGAATCGCGGCGATCCAGCTGGCCCGGCACCTGGGCGCCGAGGTGTTCGCCACCGCCAGCCCGGGCAAATGGGCCGTGCTGCGCGAGCTCGGGCTCCAGGACGACCACCTCGCCTCCACCCGCACCACCGACTTCGAGCAGCACTTGCGCGCGGCCACCGGCGGGCGCGGGGTGGACGTCGTGCTCAACTCGCTCACCGGCGAGTTCCTGGACGCGTCGCTGCGGCTGCTCGCCCCCGGCGGGCGGTTCATCGAGATCGGCAAGGCCGACCCGCGCGACCCTGCACAACTGGCCGAGCGGGGCATCGCCTATCAGGCGTTCGACCTGGTCGCGTCGGCCGGTCCGGACCGGATCGCCACGATCGCCGCCGAACTGTTCCCGCTCTTCGAACAGGGTGTGCTGCACCTGCCGCCGCGGCGTGACTGGGATCTGCGGCGGGCGCCGGAGGCGCTGCGGTTCGTCAGCCAGGCCCGGCACGTGGGCAAAGTCGTGCTCACCGTGCCGCGTCCGGCCCGGCCCGAGGAGACGGTGCTGATCACCGGCGCCTCCGGCCGTCTGGGCGGCGACCTGGCCCGGCACCTGGCCCGGACCGGCGCCCGGCGGCTGCTGCTGGTCAGCCGGCGCGGCCCGGACGCGCCCGGCACCGGCGCACTGGTCGCCGAGCTGACCGCGGCCGGGGCCGCGGTGTCGGTGGTCGCCGCCGACATCGGTTCCCGCGCGGACGTCCGGCGGGTGCTGGACGGCATCGCGCCGCAGCACCCGCTCGGCGCCGTCGTGCACGCGGCTGGCGTGCTGGCCGACGGGGTGCTCGGCTCGATCGGCGGCGAGCAGTTGGAGCGGGTGCTGCGTCCCAAGGTGGACGGCGCCTGGCACCTGCACGAGCTGACCCGGGACGCGCCGCCGGCCGAATTCGTGTGCTTCTCCTCCGCGGCCGGGGTGCTGGGCGCGGCCGGGCAGGGTGCGTACGGCGCGGCCAACGCTTTCCTGGACGCGCTGATGACCGAGCGGCGCGCCGCGGGCCTGCCCGGGCGGTCGCTGGCCTGGGGACTGTGGGCGCCGGACGCCCAGGACGCTGCGGGCGCGGGCATGGCGGGCGGGCTCGGCGCCGCCGACTGGGCCCGGCTCGGCCGCGGCGGCATGCTCGGCCTGACCACCGAACAGGGCCTGGAACTGTGGGACGCGGCGCGGGCCGACGACCGGGCGCTGCTGGCCCCGATGCGCCTGGACCTGGCCGCGATCGGCGGGCTGGACGAGCGCGAGGTCCCGGCGATGCTGCGCGGCCTGGCCGGACGGTCCGGGCGGCGGCGCGCGGCCAAGCCTGCGGCCGCGGGGGCGGTGACTTCCGAGGATCTGGGCGCGTTGGACCCGGCGCGGCGGCGCGGGCGGCTGCACGAAGTGGTCCGGGTGCACGTGGCCGCGGTGCTGGGCTACGGCTCGGCCGACGAGGTCACCGTCGACCTGCCCTTCCACGACCTGGGTTTCGATTCGCTGACCTCGGTGGAGCTGCGCAACCGGATCTCGGGCGCGACCGGGCTGCAGCTGCCCGCCACCCTCGCCTTCGACCAGCCGACTCCGCTGGCCCTGATCGAGCACCTGGAGGCCGAGCTCGCCCGAACGGTCGCAGCGCCCGCACCCGCACCCGCCCCTTCGGTCCTGGACGGCCTGGACGGCCTGGCCGCCCTGGAGTCAGCCGCCGCCGGACTGGACGAGGAGTCCCGCGGCCGGGTGCGCGACCGACTCAGGGCATTGCTGGACGTGCTGGCGCCCGGCGACCAGGGCGGCACCGGCCGGGCGGCGCTGAGCTCGGCGACCACCGTGGAAGACCTGTTCGACTTCGTGGACCGTGAGTTCGGCTGAGAGGCGTTGTGCGCATGTCCCAGGAAACGAAGCTCGCCGAATACCTCAAGCGCGTCACCACCGAGCTGTACGACACCCGGGCCCGGCTGCGCGAGGCCCTGCGCCCGGACGCGGACCCGGTGGTCATCGTCGGCATGGCCTGCCGCTATCCCGGCGGTGCGGACACCCCGGACGCCCTGTGGGAGCTGCTGGTGCAGGGCAGGCGCGCGACCACCGGTTTCCCGGCCGACCGGGACTGGGACACCGACGCCGTCTACCACCCGGATCCGCAGGCCCCGGCGCCTGGCACGACCTACGTTCGATCCGGCGGCTTCCTGGACACCGCGACCGGGTTCGACGCCGGGTTCTTCGGCATCGCCCCGCGCGAGGCGATCGTGATGGACCCGCAGCACCGGATCCTGTTGGAAACCGCCTGGCATGCCCTCGAGGACGCCGGAATCGACCCGCACGCGCTGCGCGGCACCGACACGGGCGTGTTCGCCGGGATCTCGGCCGGGGACTATGCCAGCAACCTGGCCGAGATCCCGCCCGACCTGGTCGGCCAGATCTCGATCAACAACTCGCTCAGCGTCGCGTCGGGCCGGATCGCCTACCTGCTCGGCGCGCACGGGCCGGTGTTGAGTGTGGACACCGCGTGTTCGTCGTCGCTGGTCGCCGTGCATCTGGCGGCCCAGTCCCTGCACCGGGGCGAGTGCGGACTCGCGTTGGCCGGCGGGTCCGCGGTCACCGCCACCCCGGGCCGGTTCGTCGAGTTCTCCCAGCAGCGCGCGCTGGCCCCGGACGGGCTGGTCAAACCGTTCTCCGCGGACGCCGACGGCACCGCGTGGGGCGAGGGCGCGGCGGCGGTCGTGCTGGAGAAGCTCTCCCGGGCCCGCGCCCGGGGGCACCGGGTGCTGGCCGTGCTGCGCGGGTCGGGAATCAACCATGACGGACCGTCAAACGGGCTGACCGCGCCGAACCGCCGCGCGCAGGAGCAGCTGATCCGGGAGACGCTCGACCAGGCTGGGCTGACCGGCGACGACGTGGACGCGGTGGAGGCGCACGGCACCGGCACCACCCTCGGCGATCCGATCGAGGCGCAGGCGCTCGCGGCTACGTACGGCGACGGAAGAGCACGACCGTTCTATCTCTCCTCCAACAAGGCCGCCCTGGGGCACACCCAGGCGGCGGCCGGCATCGCCGGGGTCGTCACAACGGTCTTGGCGTTGCGGCACGGCGTGCTGCCGCCGATCGCCGGGTTCTCCCAGCCCACTGCGCACATCGACTGGCAGAACACGGCCCTGCACCCGCTCGCGCAGGCTACCGTCTGGCCTGAGACCGGCGACCGGCCCCGGCGGATGGCGGTCAGCTCCTTCGGCATGAGCGGCACCAACGCCCATCTGATCCTGGAGGAACCGCCCGCGCCCGCCGAGGCGGACACCCCCGCGCCGACGGATGCCCCGGTCTGGTCCGCCGACGGTTCGGCGGACGGCGAGCCGGCGGCGATACCGCTCACCCTGTCGGCCACCAGCCCGGCGGCGTTGGCCGCGCAGGCGCGCAGCCTGCGGGAACACCTGGACGGGCCGGGGTCGAAGGCGGAGGTCGTCGACGTCGCGTACGTCCTGTGCCGCCGCACCCAGCACCCGTACCGGGCCGTCGTGCTCGGCGACCGCGGGGACGGCTTCGCCGGTCTCGACGCCCTGGCCGAGGGGACCGCCTCGTCGCGGGTCGTCCTCGGGCATGCCGGAAGCGGCGGCGGGGTCGCGTTCGTCTTCCCCGGGCAGGGCAGCGAGTGGCCGGGCATGGGCCGGGACCTGCTGCGCACCTCGCGGGTCTTCCGGGAGACGATCGCAGCGTGCGAGGACGCGCTGTCCGAGGTGGTCGACTGGTCGGTGGGCGCGGTGCTGCGCGGCGAGGACGGCGCGGCCTCCCTGCGGCGGCCCGACGTGTTGCAACCGACGCTGCTGGCGATGACGGTCGGTCTGGCCGAGCTGTGGCGGTCCTGCGGTGTGCGGCCGGCCGCCGTGACCGGGCATTCGCAGGGCGAGATCGCCGCGGCGTGGCTGGCCGGGGCCTTGAGCCTGCCCGACGCCCTGCGGGTGTCCGCGCTGCGCAGCCGGTTGTTCACCGAGCTGAGCGGGCTGGGCGCGATGGCCTCGGTCGGCCTGTCCGCCGAGGAGACCACCGACCTGCTCTCCGGCCGGCTGGAGGTCGCCGCCGTCAACGGGCCGCGCTCCACGGTGGTCTCCGGCGACCCCGCGGAACTGGCCGCGCTGCTCGACGATTGCGAGCTCCGAGGAGTGCGCGCCCGGCGGCTGCCGATCGAGTACGCCGCGCACTCCGCGCAGGTGGAGTCGATCCGCGACCGGCTGCTGAACGGGTTGGCCGGGATCCGGCCCGGGACCGCGACCGTGCCGTTCGTCTCCGGGGTCACCGGCGACTGGCACGACACGGCGGCTGTGCCGCTGGACGCCGCCTACTGGTACCGCAACCTGCGCGAACCGGTCCGGTTCGACCGGGCGGTCGGCACGCTGCTGGCCGGCGGCACCCTGAAGCTGATCGAGGTCAGCCCGCATCCGGTGCTGCTCGCGGCCGTTCGCGAGACGCTCGACGCGACCGGCTCCCGCGCCGCGGCCCTGGGTACTCTGCGCCGCGACCAGGGCGGCCCGGACCAGTGGACCACCGCGCTGGCCGAGGCGCACGTGGCAGGCGTGGCCGTGGACTGGCCGACTGTGCTGGCCGGTACCGGCGGGCGCCGGATCGACCTGCCGGGCTACGCGTTCCAGCGGGAACGGTACTGGCTGGCCTCGGTCCTGCCGCGGGTGGACGGTCGTCCGGCGCCCGGCGGCCCCGCGCCGGAGAGCGCCGGCGAGCTGCTGCGCCGAGTGGCCGCGCTGGCACCGGTCGAGCGCGACGGCGCCTTGGCCGACCTGGTCGCCGGGCAGGTCGCGGTGGTGTTGCGCCGCGCCTCGGCCGAGGCCGTCCCGCGTGAGGGCACGTTCCGCGACCTGGGCTTCGAGTCGCTCACCGCGGTGGACCTGCGTACCCGGCTGGCTGCGGCGACCGGGATCGAGGTGCAGCTGACCGACGTCCTGAACTATCCGACCGTCACCGACCTGGCCGAGTTCCTCGGCACCCGGCTGGCCGAGGCCGCCGCTGCCGAACCGGCCGCGCCCGCCGAACCCGCCGCGGCGAGCGCGGGCGAGGGCACGCTCAGCGCGCTCTACCTCGCCGGTGTCCGCGCGGACCGCACGGTCGCGGCCATGGATCTGATCCTCGCGGCCGGCAGCCTGCGTCCCGCCTTCGCGGCCGAGGCCGCGCCCGCCGCGCCGATGTACCGGATGGCCGAGGGCACGGGCCCGGCGCTGGTCTGCACGACGGCACCGATCGCGCCGATCACCGACCTCGCGTACGGGTTCTTCGCCGCCGCGCTGCCGCACCCGCGCCCGCTGTGGATGATGCGGCCACCGGGCTTCGGACCCGGCGAACCGGTCCCGGACAGCCGCAATGCCCTGATCCAGGCGCAGGCCCGGGCCCTGCGGGACAATGACGAACTGGACCAGGTCGTCCTGGTGGGCTACTCCTCGGGCGGGTGGCTCGCACACGGCCTCGCCGCGCACCTGGAGGACATCGGGCGCCCGGCCGCCGGGCTCGTGCTCTTCGACTACTACCCGTACGCCCCGATCACCGACGAGCTGCGCGGCGACTTCATGCGCGAGCAGGCCCGCCGCTGGTCGACCGGACCGGAGGGCGCCGACCGCGCCCTGGACACCCAGCTGGGCGCGATGGGCGCCTACCAGAGCTTGTTCGCCGACTGGCGGCCCGGCCCGATCAAGACCCCGATCCTGCACGTCGCCGCGGCCGACGCGCTGCCCGGACGGCCCGCGCCCGCGCCGCAACTGCGGTTCCGGCCGTCCTGCGACCGGGTGGTGACGCTGCCCGGCACCCACCTGACCATGCTCTCCGAGCAGGCCGAGGCCGCCGCCCGCACGGTCCAGGACTGGCTGGCCGAGGTCCGGTGATGCCCGCCGAGGCCGGGGACGTCGCGATCGTCGGGATGGCCTGCCGGTTCGCCGGCGCCGACGGGCCGGAGCAGTTCTGGCGGCTGCTGCGCGACCGGGTGGACGCCGTCACCGCGCCGCCGCCGGACCGCCGGGACGGCGCTGACGACGGCGGCGCCGGGCTCGGCGAGCGGCCGCGGGTGGGCTCGTTCCTGCCCGCGGTCGACGGCTTCGACGCCGCGTTCTTCGGCATCTCCCCGCGCGAGGCGGCCGTGCTGGACCCGCAGCAGCGGCTCGCCCTGGAGCTGAGCTGGGAGGCGCTGGAGGACGCCGGGATCGTCCCGGCCGCCCTGCGCGGGGCCCGGGCCGGGGTGTTCGTCGGGGTGATGCGCGAGGACTACGCCCGGCTGGCCCAGCAGCTCGGCCCGGCCGCCGCCACCCGGCACTCGTTCACCGGGCAGCAGCGCAGCCTGATCGCCAACCGGATCTCCTACCTGTACGGGCTGCGCGGCCCGAGCCTGGCCGTGGACACCGGCCAGTCGGCGTCGCTCGCCGCGGTGCACCTGGCCTGCGGCAGCCTGCGCTCGGGCGAGTGCGACGTGGCGCTGGCCGGGGGCGTGAACCTGACCCTGCTCGCGGCCGGGGACGAGGACGCGGCCCGATTCGGCGCGCTCTCGCCGAGCGGGCGCTGCCGGACGTTCGACGCGGGCGCCGACGGCTTCGTGCGCGGCGAGGGCGGCGGATTGGTGCTGCTCAAGCCGCTGGCGGCGGCGCTGCGCGACGGCGACCAGGTGTACTGCGTGATCAAGGGCTCGGCGCTGAACAACGACGGCGGCGGCGCGGGCCTGACCGTGCCCAGCGCGGCGGCGCAGGAGCAGTTGTTGCGGGATGCGTATCGCCATGCCGGTGTTGATCCGGCGGGAGTGGGATATGTCGAGCTGCATGGCACCGGCACGCCGGTTGGCGATCCGATCGAGGCTGAGGCGCTCGGGGCTGTGCTGGGCGCCGCGCGCGAGGCCGGTCGGCCGTTGCCGGTCGGGTCGGTCAAGACCAACCTTGGGCATTTGGAGGCTGCGGCCGGGGTCTGCGGGCTGATCAAGACCGTTCTGGCGATCCGTTATGGCGAGCTGCCCGCTGCTCTGCACTTCGCCGCGCCGCACCCGCGGATACCCCTGGGCGAGTTGCGGTTGCGGGTGGTGACCGAGGCGGAGCCGTGGCCGGGCGACGGGCCGCGGGTGGCTGGGGTCAGTTCTTTTGGGATGGGCGGGACGAACTGCCATGTCGTGCTTGCCGAGCACGCCGCAGTGGCGTCTCTGGTCCCGCCGGAGCCGGAGGCCTGGCCGGTCCGGGCCGCGTTCCTGCTCTCCGGCCGCACCGCCGACGCGCTGGCCGACCAGGCGTCCCGGCTGCGGACATTCCTCACCGACCAGCCCGGCATCGACCGCTCGGCGGTGGCCCGCACGCTGGCCGGGGCGCGGACCGGTTTCGAGCACCGGGCGGTGCTCACCGCGGCGGACGAACCGGGGTTGCTGGCCGGACTGGCTCGGCTCGCGGCTGGGCGTGGCGGTCCGGAGATCGCCCGGGGCGTGGCCGGGCCCGAGGCGGGCGCCGCGTTCCTCTTCTCCGGGCAGGGCGGCCAGTATCCGGGGATGGGTCGGGCGCTGTATCGCGAGCAGCGGGTGTTCCGGGATGCCTTCGACGCGGTCTGCCGACACGTGGATGCGCGTCTCGACGTGCCGTTGCGCGAGGTCGTGTTCGCTCGGGCCGGGACGCCGCGGGCCGCTCTGCTGGACGAGACCCGTTACACCCAGCCGGCGCTGTTCGCGCTGGAGGTGGCGCTCTTCCGCCTGGTCGGATCGTATGGCGTGACGCCCGCTGCGCTCGTCGGGCATTCGATCGGCGAGTTGGCCGCCGCGACCGTCGCCGGGGTTTTCGCGCTGCCGGATGCGGCCTTCGTGGTGGCCGCGCGGGGCGAGCTGATGCAGTCGTCGCCGCCGACCGGCGCGATGCTGGCCGTCCGCGCCGGTGAGGAAGAGGTCTTAGATATGCTGACCGGCTATGACGGCCGGATCACGCTGGCCGCCGTCAACGGGCCGATGGCCACTGTGATCAGCGGCGATGCCGAGGCAGTGGCCCGTGCGGCCGAGGATTTCGCGCGCCGGGGCCGCAAGACCACGAGGTTGCGGGTGAGCCGGGCGCTGCACTCGCGTGACCTGGATCCGGTGCTGGAGCGGTACGGCGAGATCTTGGCGTCCGTCGCGCTGCATCCGCCGCAGGTGCCGATTGTGTCGACGCTCACCGGTCGGCCCGTCGGCGCGACTGAGATGACCGATCCGGGCTATTGGGTGCGCCAGGCTCGGGAGCCGGTCCGGTTCCTGGCTGCGGTCGGCGCTTTGGAGGCTTCCGTGCTGGTCGAGCTCGGGCCCGGCGCGGGTTTGGCCGCCGCGGCCCGCGAGTGCCCGACCGCCGGTGGCGTGCCCGCGACCGCTGTGGCCGCCGTGCTGCGCCCCAACCGGCCCGAACCGGCGACGCTGCTCGGCGCGCTCGGCATGCTGCACGTGCATGGCGTGCCGGTGGACTGGGTTGAGGTGCTCGGCGGTACGGCGAGGGTGCGGCTGCCGACGTATCCGTTCCAGCGTGAGCGGCACTGGCTGGACTCCCGCCCGGGCCCGGGGCAGGCGCGGCCAACCGCAAACGTCTCGGATCCAGGCGCAGAGCAGGCTGCCGAAATCCCCGGCGCCCCCGATGCTTCGCCGCGCTCACGCCCAGCCCCAAGGCCGACGCAACGCACAGCGAACATCACGGACTCGGTCACGGAGCAAGTCGCCGACATTCTCGGTCTCCCTAGCGCGTTGCCGGACTCTCGCCTGGCTCCGAGAGCGGCGCAGCCCGTGGCGAGCGTCGCGGACCTGGTCGCGGAGCAGGTCGCCGAGGTCCTCGGGCATCCCGGCGCGGCGAGCGTTGACCCCGGGCGCACCTTCGCCGACCTGGGCCTGGACTCGCTGATGGCCGCGGAATTGCTGGACCGGCTCGGCTCACATACGGGCGTCGCGCTGCCCGCCGCGGCCGTCTTCGACCATCCCACCCCGGCCGCGCTGACCCGCCATCTGCTCGCTGCCTCCGTCTCCGGGCTCGCGGCCACCGCCGGGCCGGCGACCGCGCCCGAAGCTGAGTCGACCGACGCCGCCGACATAACCGACCCGATCGTCATCGTGGGCATGGCCTGCCGCTACCCGGGCGGTGTCACCAACCCGGACGACCTGTGGCAGCTCGCCAAGTCAGGCGGCGACGCGATCGGCGAGTTCCCCACCGACCGCGGCTGGGACCTGGACGCGTTGTCCGGCGCCGGACCCGGCCAGCCCGGCACCTCGGTGACCCGCCAAGGCGGTTTCCTCTACGACGCCGCCGAGTTCGACGCCGCGTTCTTCGGCATCTCCCCCCGCGAAGCCCTGACCACCGACCCGCAACAGCGCCTGCTGCTGACCATCGCCTGGGAAGCGTTCGAACACGCCGGAATCGACCCGGCATCCGTGCGCGACAGCCGCACCGCCGTCTTCGCGGGCGTCATGCACCACGACTACGCGCCGCGGGTGCACACCGTCCCGGTCGGGCTGGAGGGCCACCTCGTCACGGGCAACACCTCCAGCGTGGTCTCCGGGCGCCTGTCGTACGTGTTCGGGCTGCGCGGCCCGGCCGTGACCGTGGACACGGCATGCTCCTCGTCGCTGGTCGCGCTGCACCTGGCGGCCCAGTCGCTGCGCCGCGGCGAGTGCACCCTCGCGCTGGCCGGCGGCGTCTCGGTGATGGCCACGCCGGAGATGTTCGTGGAGTTCTCCCGGCTGCGCGGGCTCGCCCCGGACGGGCGGTGCAAGTCGTTCGCGGCCGGGGCGGACGGCACCGCGTGGGCCGAGGGCGCGGGCCTGCTCGTGCTCGAACGCCGCTCCGACGCCCGCCGCCGCGGCCACCGGGAGTGGGCCGTGCTGCGCGGCAGCGCGGTGAACCAGGACGGCGCCTCCAACGGCCTGTCCGCCCCGAGCGGGCCGGCCCAGGAACAGGTGATCCGGGAGGCCCTGGCCGACGCGGGCCTGACCCCCGGCGAGGTCGACGCAGTGGAGGCGCACGGCACCGGCACCCCGCTCGGCGACCCGGTCGAAGCACGGGCGTTGGCTGCCGCGTACGGGCCCGACCGACCGGACGGACGCCCGCTGCTGCTCGGCTCGCTCAAGGCCAATATCGGACACGCGCAGGCCGCCGCCGGCGTCGGCGGCGTGATCAAGATGGTCCAGGCCCTGCGGCACGGGGTCCTGCCGGGCCTGCTGCACCTGGACCGGCCGTCCGGGCACGTCGACTGGGACGGCTCGGGCATCCGCCTGCTCGACGCCGCCACCGCGTGGCCGCAGACCGGTCGTCCGCGCCGGGCAGGTGTGTCCTCCTTCGGCATCAGCGGCACGAATGCGCACGTCCTGCTGGAAGAACCCGCCCCGGAACGGGCACCCGGCCCGCGCCCCGAACCGCCCGCCGCACTGCCCTGGGTGATATCCGGCCGCTCGCCGCAAGCACTGCGAGCACAGGCCGCCCGACTGCGCGACCGGCTGCGCGACGAATCAGCTACCGATCTAACCGACCTGGCCGACCTGGCCCACGCCCTGACCGCGCACCGCCACGCGCACGACCACCGCGCGGTGATCATCGGCACGGACCGCGAGGACTTGCTGCACGGTCTGGCCGCAGTGGCCGACGGACAGCAGATGCCGGGCGTGGTCACCGGCCGGGCCCGCACCGGACACCGGCCGGTGCTGGTCTTCCCCGGCCAGGGCACCCAATGGACCGGTATGGCCGTGCCGTTGCTGGAGTCCTCGCCGGTGTTCGCGGCGTCGATGCGCGAATGCGAGCAGGCACTGGCGCCGTACGCGGACTGGTCGCTGCGCGAGGTGCTCGGCGGCGCGGCGGCGCTGCGCCGGGTGGAGGTAGTACAGCCAGCGCTGTGGGCGGTCATGGTGTCGCTCGCGGCAGTGTGGCGTTCCTTCGGCGTCGAACCGGCCGCAGTGGTGGGTCACTCGCAGGGCGAGATCGCAGCGGCCTGCGTTGCCGGGGCGTTGACGCTGACAGACGGCGCCCGGGTGGTCTGCCTGCGGGCCAAGGCGATCCAGGCGTTGTCCGGGCGCGGCGGCATGATGTCGGTCCGGCTCCCGCGCGCCGAGGCCGAGCGCTGCCTGCTGCCCTGGTCCGGGCGGATCGGCGTCGCGGCGGTCAACGGCCCCCGGTCGACGGTGCTCTCCGGCGCCCCGGACGCGCTGGACGCGCTCGCCGCGCAGCTCGCGGCCCGGGACGTGCGGCTGTCCCGGCTGCCGGTGGACTACGCCTCGCACTCGGCCCAGGTGCAGAGCCTGCGCGAGCGGCTGCTCACCGAGCTCGCCGGGATCCGCCCGCGCACCTCGGACGTGCCGTTCCACTCCACGCTCACCGGCGAGATCATCGACACGGCCGGCCTGGATGCCGAGTACTGGTACCGGAATCTGCGCGAGACCGTCGAGTTCGAGGGCGCGATCCGGGCCCTGCACGCCGCCGGGCACCGCACGTTCCTGGAGGCGAGTCCGCACGCGGTGCTGACCGTGGACGTTCAGGAGATCCTGGACGAGGGCGAGCGGCCCGGGACCGCACTCGGCACGCTGCGCCGCGACGACGGCGGCCTCGGCAGGCTGCTGACCTCGGTCGCGGAGGCTCATGCGATCGGCGTCGGCGTGCGCTGGGAGCCGGCCGTGGCGGCGCGGGGCGGCGGGCGGGTGGACCTGCCGACGTATGCGTTCCAGACCGAGCGGTTCTGGATGCTGCCGGACACCGCGGCGGCCGGCGCCCGCGCCCTGGGACTGGCGCCCGGCGGGCATCCGCTGCTCGGTGCCGGGCTGGCACGCGCCGACGACGACGGGCTGCTGCTCACCGGCGTCCTGTCGACGGCCGGCCGGCCCTGGTTGGCGGATCATGGCGTCGGCGGCGATGTGCTGCTGTCCGGGACGACGTTCGTGGAACTCGCCCTGCACGCCGGGCAACGCGTCGGCCTGCCCCGGATCGAGGAGTTGGTGCTGCATACGCCGCTGGTGTTGGCCGAGGGCGCCAGCGTGCGGATCCAGATCGCCGTCGGCGGGGCCGCGACGGCGCCGCGACGCCCGGTCGCCGTGTACGCCGAGGACGGCGGCACCTGGATCCGGCACGCCAGCGGCCACCTGGTCGACGAGGCCGGGCCAGCCGCGTCGTTCGCGTCGTCGGCATGGCCGCCCGCGGACGCCGAACCGATCGATCTGGCCGACGCCTACCCGGATCTGGCCGCGACCGGCTACGCGTACGGCCCCGCTTTCCAGGGCTTGCGGGCGCTCTGGCGCTCCGGCACCGACCTGTACGCCGAGATCGTCCTGCCGGAACCGCTGCACGCCGACGCCGCCGGGTACGGGCTGCATCCCGCCCTGCTCGACGCCGCCCTGCACCCCCTGCTCGTCGCGGCCGACCACGACGAGATCCGGCTGCCGTACTCGTGGAACGGCGTCCGGCTGCACGCCGCCGGTGCGACCAGCCTGCGAGTGCACCTGGCCGACGCGGGCGACGGCGCGATCCGGCTGCACGCCACCGACTTCACCGGCCGACCGGTGGCCTCGGTCGACGCACTCACGCTGCGCCCCGTGCGGCGCGGGTCGCCCGACCGGCTGCTCTGGCAGATCGACTGGATCGAGGCGAAGACCGGCGAACCGGCCGAGGCGGCGGCCGTGACCTTGCCATACATCTGCCCTGACAGTGAACCGGATATCCCGGCCGCGGTGCGCGCGGCGACCGGCGGCGTCCTGGAATGGTTGCAACGCACCCTGACCGACCCGGCGCACGCGGACGCCACTCTGGTCGTGGTCATCCGATCGGACGACCTGGCGCACTCGGCGGTCCGAGGCCTGGTGCGCTCGGCCCGGACCGAGAACCCGGGCCGCGTCATGCTCGTCGACACCGACCGGCCGCCCAGCCCGGAGGATCTGCGCGCGGCGGCCGGCACCGGCGAACCCGAGGTCACTCTGCGCGGTTCCCGGCTGCTCGTTCCCAGGCTGACCCGCTCCCCCGCCACGCCCACGGCACCGCCGCGGCCGTGGAATCCCGATGGAACAGTGCTGATCACCGGAGGCACCGGCACCCTGGGTGCGCTCCTGGCCCGGCATCTGGTCACCGGGCACGGCGTACGCCACCTGCTCCTGACCGGGCGCAGCGGGCGCGGCTCCGACATGGCGGATGAACTGTCCGCGCTCGGCGCCCGGGTCCGCGTCGCCGCCTGCGACGCGGCCGACCCCGACGCACTCGCCGACCTGCTCGGCTCCCTCGAACCCGAGCACCCGCTGACAGTCGTCGTACACGCCGCCGGAGTACTCGACGACGGCACCTTGGACTCACTGACCCCGGCCCGGCTGGACACAGTGCTGCGGCCGAAAGCCGACGGCGCATGGCACCTGCACCGACTCACCGAGCACCTGGACCTGGACGCGTTCGTGCTCTTCTCCTCGGCGGCCGGCACGATCGGCACACCCGGGCAGGCCAACTACGCCGCCGCGAACACATTCCTGGACGCGCTCGCCCGCCACCGCCGAGCCCACGACCTGACCGCGACCTCACTGTCCTGGGGCTTGTGGGACCTGGACACCGGCCTGACCGGCCACCTCGGCGCGTCCGGCCGGGCCCGGCTGGCCCGGTACGGCCTGTCCCCGTTCAGCACCGAGCAGGGCCTCGCGGCATTCGACCTGGCGCTATCCCGGGACGCCGCGCACCTGATCCCGGCGCGCCTGGACCCGACCATGCTCGCCGGCTCACCGCGCCGCACGCAAGCGCCGACGGCCGCGCCCGCCGCCGCAACGCCATCCGTCCCGCGCGACCGGCAGACGCTGGCCGACCTGGTCCGGTCGACCGTCGCCGCGGTGCTCGGCCACAGCCCGGCCGACGGCATCGAGGAGGACCGGGCGTTCCGCGACCTGGGCTTCGACTCGCTCACCGGCCTGGAACTGCGCAACCGGCTCAGCGCCGCCACCGGGCTGCGGCTGCCGGCCACCCTGGTCTTCGACCGGCCCACCCCGGCCGCACTGATCGCCTTCCTGTCCGGCCAGACCCCGGCCCGGCCGGACCCCGGCACACCAGCGGCCCGGCCCGCCGCGGAGGCCGAGGACCCGGTGGTGATCGTCGGCATGGCCTGTCGCTACCCCGGCATCGGCACGCCCGCCGACCTGTGGCGCCTGCTGGCCGAGGGCCGCGACGTGATCACCGACTTCCCCACCGACCGAGGCTGGGCCACCGACGCGCTCTACGCGCCGAATCCGGCCCCGCGCAAGACCTACGTGCGCCGAGGCGGATTCCTCGCCGACGCCACCACGTTCGACCCGGCGTTCTTCGGCATCTCACCGCGCGACGCCCTCATCATGGACCCACAGCACCGGGTCCTGCTGGAGACCACCTGGCACGCCCTGGAAGACGCGGGCGTGGACCCGCACGCGCTGCGCGGCTCCGACACCGGCACCTTCACCGGGCTGATCGCCGGCGACTACACCTCACTGGTCAACGACCTGCCCGAGGACCTGGTGGGGCAGGCCTCGGTCGCCAACACCCCGAGCGTCGCCTCCGGCCGACCGGCCTACCTGCTCGGCCTGCACGGACCGGCCCTGACCGTCGACACGGCCTGCTCGTCCTCGCTGGTCGCGCTGCACCTGGCCGTCCGGTCGCTGCGCGAGCGGGAGAGCGGCCTGGCGATCGTGGCCGGGGCGAGCGTCATGTGCACGCCCACCCGATTCGTCGAGTTCTCCCAGCAGCACGGCCTGGCCCCGGACGGGCGCGCCAAACCCTTCCGCGCCGACGCCGACGGCACCGCGTGGGGCGAGGGCGCGGCCGTGCTGATCCTGGAGACGCTCTCGCGTGCCCGGGCCGAGGGACACCGGGTGCTCGCCGTGGTCCGCGGCACCGGGGTCAACCAGGACGGGCCGTCCAACGGCCTGACCGCACCCAGCCAGGACGCCCAGGAGCAGCTGATCCGGACCACGCTCGCCGCGGCCGGGCTCGGCGCCGACGACGTCGACGCGGTCGAAGCACACGGCACCGGCACCGTCCTCGGCGACCCGATCGAGGCACAGGCCCTGGCCGCCGCGTACGGGCCCGGGCGGGATCGGCCGCTCTACCTCGGCTCGGTCAAAGCCAACCTCGGGCACACCCAGGCCGCCGCGGGTGTTACCGGCATCGTCAAGATGATCCTGGCGATGCGGCACGGCGAGCTTCCGGCGCAACCCGGTTCCGCCGCGCCCACCCCGCATGTCGACTGGGATGCCACGCCGCTGACTCTGCTGGCCGCGCCCGTCGCCTGGCCCGGGACCGGTCGGCCCCGGCGCGCCGCGGTCAGTGCGTTCGGGATCAGCGGGACCAATGCGCACGTGATCCTGGAGCAGCCTGGGCCCGAGCCCGAGCCCGCATCTGAGCCCACGCCCAGATCCGAGCCCGGATCCGCCGAGTCGGCGCCGATCGCGATATGCCCGGAGGTCCTGAAGATCCCGGCGTCGATCGTGCCGCTCCTGGTGTCGGGCGCCACGCCGACCGCCCTGGCCGCGCAGACCGCCCGGCTGCTCGATCACGTGGCCAGCGGCGGTCCTCGGCTGGTCGACGTGGCGTACACGCTTTCCCGTCGCGCACTGCACCCGTATCGCAGTGTCCTGCTCGGCGGCGCCCGGATCACCGGGCACGCGACGGGCGAGGTCCCGATCGCCTTCCTCTTCCCCGGCCAGGGGACGGCGTGGCCCGGAATGGGTCGCCGCCTGTACGAGACCATGCCCGCGTACGCCCAGGCGTTCGACGAACTGAACGCCGAGTTGACGCCCCTGCTCGGCCAACCGCTGACCGACCTGAGCCCCGAGCAGCTGCGCCGCACCGACCATGCCCAGCCCGCGATCTTCGCGGTCGAAGCCGCGCTGCACCGCCTGCTGGCCGGCTTCGGCGTGCGCCCGGACTTCCTGGCCGGGCACTCGGTCGGGGAGATCGCCGCCGCGCACGCCGCCGGGGTCTTCTCCACGGCCGACGCCTGCGCGCTGGTCGTCGCCCGGGGCCGGCTGATGGGCCGGATCGGCCGGACCGGGCTGATGGCCGCCGTGCCGATCGGCGAGGACCAGGCACGCGCGCTGATCCGGGGACGCGAACACGAGATTGCGATCGCCGCCGTGAACGGGCCCGCCGCCGTGGTGCTCTCAGGGGACGAACAGGCCGTCCGCGACTGCGTGCACGGACTGCGGGCCACCGTGCTGCGTACCGACCGCGCCTTCCACTCGCACCACCTGGACGAGATCCTCGAACCCTTCCATGAGGTGCTGGCGGGTCTGGCATTCTCGCCGCCCAGGACGCCGATCGTCTCCGCGGCCACCGGCGAGCCGGTCACCGCCGACCAGGTGTGCACGCCGGAGTACTGGGTCCGGCAGGCCCGGGACACGGTGCGTTTCGGCGACGTCGTGGACCGGCTCGCCGGGGCCGGGGTCCGGGCGTTCGTCGAAGTCGGGCCGGGACACACGCTGTCCGCCCTGGTGTCCGCGGCCCTGCCCGACGCGGACGAGCCGATCCCCTGCCTGCGCGAGAGCGAGCCGGACGGGTTCCCGGCCGCCCTGGCCGGACTGCACGTGCGCGGCGTCCCGGTCGACTGGTCGCCGCTGACCGCCGGCGGCGCCCTGGTCGACCTGCCGCCGTATGCCTTCCAGCGGGAACGTTACTGGCTGCGCGACGTGGAGCACCCGCCGGTCGACCCGGTGCGCTACGACCTCGCCTGGCAGCCTTGGTCCGTGCCCAGTCAGCCCACGTACAGCGGGACCTGGCTGATCGTCGCCGAACACGATGATGCCGCCGCCGCGGGCCTGCACCATGCCCTGACCGAGCGCGGCGCGCAGGCGCACCAGTGCACTGATATAGGGCGATGGCCGGATCAGTGTCCGGCGACACCGACCGGGATCGTCTCACTGCTCGCGCTCGACGACCGGGACCACGCCGGTGGCCTGCCCCGAGCCGCGACCGCCACGCTCGACCTGCTCAACGCGGTCGACGCCGCCGGGCTGGGCGCGCCGGTCTGGAACCTGACCCGCGGCGCCGTCTCGACCGGGCCCGGCGACCCGGTCCGCCGACCCCGGCAGGCCGCCGGGTGGGGCCTGGGCCGCGCGGTCGCGCTCGAGACGCCGTACGTCTGGGGCGGCCTGATCGACCTGCCGGAGCGGGACCGCTGGTCCGCGGTGGCCGACGTGCTGCTCGGCCCCGGCGGCGAGGACGAGATCGCGATCCGCGGCGACGAGATCCTGGTCCCGCGCCTGCGCCGCGCACCGGCCCGGGAGCCGCGGCCGTGGCGGCCGCACGGGACCGTCCTGGTGACCGGCGGGCTCGGCGGCCTGGGCGCGCAGGTCGCCCGGTGGCTGGCCCGGCAGGGCGCCGTCCGCCTGCTGCTGGCCGGGCGCCGCGGCATCGCCACGCCGGGCGCGCCGGGCTTGTGCGCCGACCTGGCCGCGCTGGGGGCGGACGTCCACGTGGCCGCGTGCGACATCACCGACCGGGCGACCCTGTCCCGCCTGCTCGCGTCGATCCCCGCAGACGCGCCGCTGACCGCGGTCATACACGCGGCCGGAATCCTGGACGACGCCCCCGCCGCATCCCTGACCCCGCAGCGGATGGCGCGGGTTTGGGCGGCCAAGGCCGGCGCGGCCTGGGAACTGCACGAACTCACCCGCTCGCAGCCGCTGGGGCACTTCGTGTTGTTCTCCTCGCTCGCCGGGGTGGTCGGCTCGGCTGGACAGGCTGCCTACAGCGCCGCGAACGCCGCGCTCGACGCCCTGGCCGTGCACCGGCGCGACCTCGGACTGCCCGCCACCTCGATCGCCTGGGGGCCGTGGGCCGGCGCCGGGATGTTCGACTCCGTGGCCGGACGGCCACATCTCGACGGCCTGGCGGCGATGGCGCCGCAGGTGGCCCTGGACGCGCTGGAACGTTGCGGCCCCGGCTGCACCGTGGTCGCCGAGGTCGACTGGAACCGCTTCGCCCGGCGGCCCCACGCGCTGCTCGCCGACCTGGCCGCCGGGCCGGAACCCGGGCGGCACGAGCCGCTGTCCGCCGAAGTGCTCGCCCTGCCGGATGACGAGTTCCGGGAGTTCCTGCTCGGGCGGGTGGTCGCCCACGCCTCGGCGGTCTCGGGGCATCCGGCGGCCGATGTGCCGCCGGGCGAGCCGTTCAAGCAGCTGGGCATGGACTCTCTCGCGACGATCCAGCTGCGGAACCGGCTGAGCGCCGACACCGGGCTGCGGCTGGCCGCGACCGTCGTCTACGAGCATCCGACCCCGGTCGAACTCGCCGCCCATCTCGCCGATGGGCTGCGTGGGTCACAGAGACCTTCCAGCCGGCCGGTCCTGGACCGGTTGCGCGACCTCGAGGAGGCTTTGGGCTCGACCGCGACGACCGGCGACGCACAGGCGGAGATAACGGCGGCGCTGGAGGGCCTCGTCCGCCGATGGCGCGGCGCCGGGAGTCCCGACGGCGTCTCCGAACTCGGCACTGTCTCCGCTCTCGATGTCGCCTCCGACGAGGAGATGTACGGACTCATCGACGCCGTCCTGGGCACCACCGACGAGCGCTGCTGAGATCAACCCCGCACGCGGATCACTCCTCCCCGCGCGTGTCCCCGACCACGCGCGGGCTTCTCGTCTAGGAGTCCGCTGAAGATCTTGAAACGGCCTGGGCGGCCGGATCCGGCCGCGTGGACGATCCGGCCAAACCGCCCAAAGCCGACGAAGGATTAGGGCGGCTTATCCGAATCGCCCACACAGCCGGCTGCGACCGCCCAGGCCATTCCAAGATCTTCAGCGGACTCCTAGGCGAGTTGTTCCGGATTCTGGCGCCTGAGCCGAGTTGCCGGTAGGTGCGCTGACCTGCCGGGTGAGTGCGCACGGCGAAACGGCTCAGCGGTGGTGGCTGGGCGTGCGCCGCGGTCGACCGCATACTCTGTCGTCTGCGGTTGGCCGCGGCGTGCGGCCAGGCGCCGCCGATCAGGCGTTTCGCCGCGCCAGAATCCGGAACAACTCGTCTAGGCTGGCACCATGCACACGCTCGTCGAGACGCCGGCCGGCGAGGCTCGGATCACCACGTTTCCCGCTTCCGGACACCGCCGGGCGACCGTCGTCCTCAGTCACGGCGCCGGTGGCGGGATCGAGGCGCCGGATCTCCAGGCGCTCGCCGCGGCCCTGCCGCAGGAGGGCTTCGAGGTCGCCCTGGTCGAGCAGCCCTGGCGGGTGGCGGGCAAACGGATCGCCCCGGCGCCCAAGACCCTGGACCTCGGCTGGCGCGCGGTGCTCGCGCACCTGACCGGAATCGGCACCGGCACGGATTCCGGCCGGGGAACGGATTCCGGCGAACGCGTCCCGGTCATCGTCGGCGGCCGCAGCGCGGGCGCCCGGGTCGCCTGCCGGACCGGCCTGGACACCGGCGCCGCCGGAGTGCTCGCGCTGGCGTTCCCGCTGCACCCGCCGGGCAAGCCGGAGAAGTCGCGGATCGAGGAGCTGCTGCACACCGGTCTGCCGACGCTGGTCGTGCAAGGCGGCGCGGATCCGTTCGGCGGTCCGCAGGAGTTCCCTGATCTGCCGCCCGGCCACCAGCTCGTCGGGCTCCCCGCGGGCGGCCACGAATTCGCCGTCCGCAAGGGGCAGCCGCCGGTGATCGACGGCATCGCCGACGCGGTCATCGCGTGGCTGGAGACCGTGCCCAAGTAAAAACGTGAGCTGATAAAGGCGGCCTGTGCGCCGCCGCGGGCCGTCCCGGCGCGTGCTGCCGACCGGCGAGCCTCTCGCGCTCACGTGTGCCCGTTGACTTGCCCGGCAAGGCCTCTACCATACCAGAATACGAATACACGTACTCTCCCGGAGGTCCTCGTGCGCGCACGACCCATCGCCACCGCCCTCATGCTCTGCGCCGCCGCGACGACGGCGAGCATCGCCCTGCCCGCGACCGCCATGGCTTCCACCGCGAGCGTCTCCTGCTATTCCACCGGGTGGGCCAACAGCGGCCACACCCTGCTCGACTACGAGTGCGACCTGAGCGCCACCTACGCCGCGAACGAACACTGGTCCGGCATCCAGGTCAACGCAGCCTCCCAGGGGACTGCGACGGCGACCGGGACGTGCAAGACCGTCACGCAGACCTATGCGTACTACCCGAGCGTGAAGTACGCCTACGACGCCCAAGGGGACACGACCACGACCTCGGCGCGCGCGTTCCTGTGCGGTGACGAGTTCTGAGCGCACACAAAATCTGAGCGCACACAAAAGAAGGCTTGGCGACGGACGGATCCGTCGCCAAGCCCGAGTCAGAGCACTGCGCTCTTACCCGACTGCCGCGCTCAGCACTATCGCAGCAGCTTCAACAGGGTCAGGAACTTGCCCGATCCCGCGCCGACGCCGGTCGCGTCGTCGTAGCCGCGGGACGCGGTCAGCGACGAGTCGTGGCCCAGGCCCCACAGGGTGACGTTGCCGTCGCCGAAGTCGAGGACCTCCTGCAGGGCGCCCTTGGTGCCGCCGTGGGCGGCGGCCGGGTTCGCGGTCACGTCGGTGAACACGCCGAAGTAGGACGAGAAGTAGATCAGCGGGTTCTCGAAGCCGATCGGGTGCCCGAGCGCCTGGTCGCCGTCGGCCACCATGGCGGCCCACTCCGGCGACGAGACGGACGTGCCGCCGTATCCGGCCTCGCTGTACGGCGAACCGTCCGAGATGCCCACGGCCGTCGCGTTGACCAGGTCGCCCTGCATCGCCACGTCCGGGGTGACCCGCTGCGCGGTGGCGCTGTGCGCGCCGGTCGCCAGGGTGTGGCTCAGCGAGGAGGGCACGACACCGTACTGGTACCAGGGCTCGGTGAAGTCCTGGCTGGTGCCGCCGCCGCCGCCGAAGTAGTACTCGCCGGGCAGCGGGCTCCACGCCGTGATGGCGCCGCCGGCGTCGGTGACCGGAAGCGAGAGCAGGTCGCCCATCGTGGATTCGAAGTCGTACTTACCGGCGGCCGTGCTGGTGAACAGCGCGGTGCCGCCGACCGAGGTCGCCCACACGTCCGAGTCCGGCCAGTTGGCCTGCGCCTCGGTCGTGGTCGGGTCGCAGCTGGCCCCGGTCACGGCCGAGACCGGCGAGCTGTCGCCGCAGTCGCCCGCGGAGAACTGCACGCCGATGCCCTCGATCGCCGCCTGCTGGAAGACCTGCTCGTAAGCCTGGATCTCCTGCGGGGTGATGGTGTCGCTGTCCGGGCCGGTGCCGGTGGTGCCGTGCATGATCTCGCCCCACGAGTTGCTGATGACGCTCGCCGAGTGGGTGTTGACCACGGACGCGATCCCCGCGAGGAGGTCGTCGTCGTTGCAGGAGTCCGCGCCGATGTACTCGACGTTGGCGCCCGGCGCGAGGCCGTGCACCATCTCGATGTCGAGCGACTCCTCCGGCGCCCAGCCGGCCGGACCGCCGCAGGCCGCCTCGGAGTTCCAGGTCGCCGGGTTGGTGACCTGGGTGTACTGGCCGGGGGCGAACGCCGCGTCACCGTGGTTCGTCGCGTACTCGTTCGCGTCGGCCGGCATGGTCGACGAGGCGTACGCGTCGACGATGGCGACCGTCACGCCCTTGCCGCTCAGGCCGGACCCGGTGATGCCGTAGGCCTGGCGCAGCTGCGAGGGCACGTAGTTGCACTCGCTGTAGGGGACGGCGGTCGCGCCGTTGTAGCCGGCCGGCAGCCCGGTGCCCGCGGAGCTGTTCTGGCCGTAGGAGGTGGAGCACTCCGGATCGACCGGATCCCCGGCAGCGGGCTTGGCGACGGCGGGCTTGACCGCGCTCTTCGTGGTCGCCGAACCGGTGACCGAGCTCTGCTTCACCAGGGTGGGCTTGTCGTAGGCGACCTGGCCGCTGAGGCCGGAGACACCGAGGATGGAGGTCGCGAGCGACGTCGGGATCTGGATGTCGCCGGTGATGGCGTCGACCAGACCGGAGTTGGTCGCGTACTGGTGGATCGCGGTCCCGAAAGCCTTCTGGGCCGAGCCCACGGTGCCCGAGACCTCGATGTACTGAGGTGTCTGCGAGGTGACCTTCAGGCCGACCGACGCGACCCAGGCCTTGACCTCGGCGACGGCGGCGGCGCTGGGCCCGAACCGGGCCTGCGCCTGGGCGACCGACAGGTACCGGCCGTATTCGGGCCCGTTGACGGTCGACACTGCTTGGGCATAGGCGGCCATGCCCCGCGGGTTCTGGCTGGCGAGATAGATCCGGGCGGTCTGCGCGGCGCCCGGCGACACCTGGCCGCGGTCCGCGGACGGTGTGGCGAATGTCGGCTGGCTGCCCTGCAGAGCGGTGAATGCGCTCGCGGTCGAGGCGCTGGCCTGCACCGCGGTGGCGGTGAGCGACGCGGCGACCAACGCGACTGTGGCGGGAACCGCTATGGCGACCCGCTTGAGTCGGGCGTTTGACATGGGTGTGGGACCCCTCCTTGTGGATATCGTACTCTGATTCGTACGGTGCGTGCAGCGAGCACTTCGCTGGACACACAAGGAGATTGCTACTCTTTTCGAGCCGGGACAGCAAGGGTTTGGCAGAGACCAAATATCTCTGGGCTGAAGTTCGCGGTGTGGCGCGAGCGCCCTTCTGGGGCGCTCGGCAGCGCGCGCCGGCAGCGCGCCACCGCGTCCGGGCGCGGGCGGGCGGAGCCGGATCGGGCGGCGCCACGCCGATGTTCTCGCCCGTTACTGCGGCGTTACCGGCATGTGGTCAGATATACCTGGGAACAGGGACGGGCGGTCGCAGGCATGTCGCGGGCGTACCAGCCCCTTGGGGATCTTTCCAGGAGGGTGTCATGGAGCAGACGTACAACAGGTTCGCCCAGTATGAGGACACGACGATAGTCGACGCGACGCAGCGCCGGGCGATCGCGCACACGGCGACCGGCCCGATCTACCTGCAGAGCGGCATCGTGTGGATGTACCCGCTGATGACCGGCCTGCACCGCATGCGGGAACTGCACGTGCGCGCGGTCTACCCGGAGCACCCGGTGAGCCTGGCGTCGGTGCGCCGGCTGAACCGGCACGGCGCCCGCGCCCTGCATCAGCGTGCTGTCACGGCCGCCCTGGCCACGTTCCGCGCGGCCTCCGACGCCGACCGGCAGGAACTGTGCCGGGGCGTGTTCCACTACGCCCGGTCGGTCGGCGGCAGCGACGGGATCGAGTCCGTGCTGCTGTCCGCCATCGTCTCGGCCAACCGGCTCAGCCCCCGGCTGGCCGCGGCCGGGCTGGAGATCTGGCAGCAGGTCGGCGCGCCGGCCCACCTCGGCGGCGGGCTGAGCCTGACCCCGGTGCTGGACACCTCGGCCGGCGTGGTCTCGTTCCTGAGCCAGGCCGACCTGGCCGGGTTCGGCGCGGACCTGTCCGTCCAGACCGGCATGGGCCCGGCCCGGGCCGGCGGACCCGGCGCCCTGGGCGCGGGCGGGTCCGAGGCGGCCGCCGACAAGGACAGCACCTGCGTCGGAATCGTCGCCATCGGCCTCGGGATCCTCGGAGCCGTCGGCGGCGTCCTGGTCACCAACGCGGCGATGGGCAGCTCCACCTCGACCAGCACCCGCAACTCCGGCGACGTCGGCGCCGGGATCGGCGGTTCCATCGCGGCGGGGGGCGTCGGCCTGGCCCTGGGCCAGCAGCTGTGCGGCGACGCCGCCCCGGGCGGCTTCGGCAACGGGCCGGCCACCTCGACCTACGGCCCCTCCGGGTCCGGCCAGGACACCTCCGGCACCACCACCGACACCTCCGACCAGGCCGGATACAACGAGGGCTTCGGCGACGGCTGGGCCGCCGCCACCAACAGCCCGGGCGGCGACGCCCCCACGGTCGGCGCCGGCTACTCCCAGGGCTTCGTCGACGGATACGCGGCCGCCTCCGCGGCGGCGACCGTCGCCCCGGGCGACTCCGCCCCCGCCGGAACCACCGTCGTCGACGGCTCGTCGGGCACCTCCGGCAGCGGCAGCGACGACACGAATCAGGGAACGCCCACGGACGGCACCCCCACCGACAGCACGCCGACCGGCGACGGCCCGACCCCGACCAGCGCCGGCACACCGGACCCGGACGGCGACGGCGGCGGATCCGACGACCACGAGGGCGCCAGCGCCGTGCCGACCCGGGGCTCGGCCACCGGCCCCGGCCTGACCGGGACGCTGACCAGGCTCACCGGCGGGGACAGCTTCGCCCTACCCGGCCTCGGCCAGTCCCGCGGCACCAGCGGCGGGCTCGGCGCCGGCGTCCCGGGCGTGGTCACCGGGCACGGCCCGGACGACCGCGACACCGGCGACGGACCCGACGACACCGACGGCGGGGGCTCGCTCGCCCTCGGCGGCCACATCAGCATCGACCTGCCGGCCGGCCGCGACCCCGAACTGAACCCGCACGCCTTCGCCCCGACGGAAGCAGGATTCGCCCAGTAACGCCCCGCAGCACCGGGGTCGGCGACGCAGCCGCCGCCGACCCGATCCCCTGGCCCTTCAACGGTTTCACGTGGTCTGCGGTGAGTTCTCCAGGTTGTTCATGCGCCTGATCACCACGTCGAGCGTCGGCCAGGGCGGGCCCTGGCGCAGCAGGCGCAGGAATTCCTCGCCGGAACGCCTCCCGTTCGGAAGCTGGTCGCCGCGGTCCCAACGCCACGCGGCGACCATCGCGAGAACGAGGTGCCGGCAGTCGTCCAGCAGCGCTTGGTCAACGCCCGGGTAGTACTCGCAGACCTCTTCGGTGGCATGGGCGAGATCGAACTCGACGGGTCCACGGCAGCACGTCTCAAGGTCGATGAACAACGGGCCGTTCCCGGTGGCGAGCACATTGCCCGGATGCGGCTCGCCGTGGAGCAACTGCTCCGGGGCGCCGCGCTCCTCGAAGGCGAGGCGCAGGTTTCCCAGCCTGGTGCCGAGGAACTCGCGGTCCGCGTCGGCGAGCTCCGGCGAGCGTTCCGGGTCGGCAACGATGTCCTCCGCCGCCGCGACGCGGTCCATGAACCTCGGACTCGGCACATCCACCGTGCGCATCCCGGCGTGCAGCCGCTCCAGCCTCGCGGCGTAGTCGGCCGGCGCGACGCTGGGCGTCACGGGCTCGTAGTAGGTCCACAGCGTCACGATGAAGCCATCGTGCGTGTACACCAGCGGGTCCACCCGGGGCTCCAGCAGGCCCACCGGGCATCCGGCCGCGGCGAGCTGTTGCGTGAGGTCGATTTCGAACTGCGCGGCGTCATGCCCCATCGGCGCGACCCGGGCGAGGACGTCGCAGGGCGTCAGCCGCAGCGCCACCCTGTTCGAGTTGTGCAGAACGACTGCGTCGTCAGCGGCCAGGTCGAGCGATGCGGCGACCGAGATCGCCGCCGTGATCGCCTTCGTCAGTTCGGTTGTCTCCACCCGCGAATCCTGGCACACCTCGGGAGCGCTGGAACATCAAGGCGTGCACGGTGAATCGAGACCCGTCGAACTCCGCCCGGCCCGCGGCCCGCTGCTGCTTCAGCAGGCCCAGCATGGTCTCCTTGTGCTCGGCGTAGGCCAAGAGCGGGATGTCCATGTCGAAGATCGCGAGCGTCTCGCGGGTATAGCCGCGCATGGTGAGGTCTGCGACGGTCCGGGGGATGTCGGCCAGCGAGGAGTGCGCCATCAGCAGGATGCCGCCCGGCGCGAGCAGCGTGTCCATCTGCTCGACGACGGCGTCGTACACCGCGCGGCCGCCCTTTCGGGCGACCAGGGCGGTTTCCAGCCCGTCGGCGCGGGCGTAGCTCGGGTCGTAGGGCAGGTGCGGCGGATTCGTGATCACCAGGTCGAACTTCCGGTCCGGCGCGTACTGTTCCAGCGGCGAGGTGATGCAGGTCAGCCGGGTGCCGTCGAGACCGTTGGCCAGCACGTTCGCCCTGGTCTGGGCGGCGCAGGCAGGGTTGATGTCCAGGGCGGTCACCCGGTCGGCGCCGGCCGCGAGCAGGGCGACGCTATAGAGGCCGGAGCCGGCCCCGACGTCCAGGGCGTTGGCGCCCGCGAGGTCCGGAGCGCCGCCGTCGAGCGCGGCGAGCAGGCTCAGCCCGCAGTCGGTCGGGAACAGGACTTCGGCCGGGTCCTCCACCGCGAGCCGCAGCCGCCGGCCGCGGAACTCGACGATGCCGCACGAGGGCCGGGCCGCCCACAGGGAACCGTTCTCGCCGGCGGGCAGGGTGCGCCGGCGCGGCAGCGTCTGGGGTGAGGCGTCGATCATCACAGAGTGGGCCTTTCGGGTCGGGATTCAGGCCGGCGGGTCGGCGGGGCCGGTCAGCCGGAGAGGGCGGACAGCACGGTGCGGATGGATTCGTCGGCGATGTTCCGGGCACGCATCGGCGAGACCAGGTCCTCGATGTAGCTGAAGTTCCAGGCGAGCTGGCCGTGGCTGGAGTTGACCGTCGCCACGATGGCGCCCATCACCGAGACGCCGGCGACGAACTGGGCGTCGCTGACCCGCCACGGGCCGGCCCGGTCGGGGAACTCGTAGCGGCCGACGTTGGACAGGCACAGGTTGATCGGCCCCTTCTCGTCCATGAACCGGGTGAACGACTCGGCGTCGGCCGGGGACCCGGGTCCGGCCCAGCGCGCCAGGCTGATCGTGGCCAGGTGGTCCTGGCGCCGGCGGCGTTGCACGAGGTCCCGGCTGATCGCCCGGGCCGTGGGCCACAGCGGCGCGCCGGGTTCGTACCGGACCCGGGTGGGGACGGTGGCCACGTAGGTGCCGACCTCGTCGGGGGCGACGGCCGGAACGAGGTCGCCGCGGAAGTCGACCGGCGAGCCGAGCGAGAAGTACCCGGCCGCCGGGGTTCCCGCGTCCCGGGCGACGGCCGTCACCAGCGCGGCGGCCAGGGCTCCGTGCACGGTGCTGCCGTGCCGCGTGGCCGTCTGCGCCAGTTGTTCCACCTGGTCGCCGGTGAGGGTTCGGTGCACCATCTGGGTGCGCCGCTGGTCGGGCGGGACCTGGCGGCCGGGGATGATCCGCTGCGCGGGGCTGTGCCGGGCCGCGATGTGGTCGCGCAGCAGCATGGCCCTGAGTCCGGCGATGCCCGCCGCTCCGCGGTGGCGGCGCGGCAGGAGGTCTTCCGTCGCGGGCAGCACCCGGCGCGAGGTGGCCTGGTGCGGCGTGCCGCTGTCCAGGTCCGCGGCGAGTTCGATCCACTCGCGCAGCAGGGACAGGCAGGTCTTGCCGTCGGCGATGATGTGCGGCGCCGTCAGCAGCAGGTCGTGGACGTCCTCGTCGTGCCCGGCGCCGCCGCTCCTGGTGATCACCACCGCGCGCAGCAGGGGCCCGGTGCGCCAGTCGACGCTTTGCCCGAGTTCGGTCTCGTTGACCTCGCGTTCCCACCGGGTGTCCGCCGCGGGGTCGTCCGCCGGCACGTCGACGTGGCGCAGCGGGATCTGCCGCCCGTCCACCGGGACGAAGGCGGGGTGGGTGCCTGCGCCGTCGTCGGCGATCGCGACGCGCAGCAGGGGGTGCCGGAGTTGGAGGATGTCCAGGGACCGGCGTTGCAGCGGGAGGGGCAGGTGTCCGTGGACCCGGGCCCGGGCCAGGACGTTCAGGGGCGAGGTCTGGTCGACGATCCAGTACAGGCGCTCCACCGGGCTCAGCGCCCGCCGGACGACGCCGGGTTCGGCGGTGGGGCCGTCCGGGAAGGTCAGGCCCTGCTCGGCCTGCCGGGCCAGGACGTGGCGGGGCGTGAGCCGGTAGTAGCCGTCCCGGAGCAGCGATCCGCCGGGGCGGGCCGCCTGGACCAGGTCGCTCGAGGTGCGGGAACCGGCCACCATCTGCCTGGTCCGCTCGCGGCGGCGGCCTTCGTAGGCGCGCAGGGCCAACGCCGGGTCCTGGCTCAGGCCGGGCTCGGAGAGGGTGCGGGCCAGCACCACGGCGTCCTCGATCGCCATCGCCGCCCCTTGGCCGAGCGTGGTCAGCATGGGGTGCGCGGCGTCGCCCAGAAGGGTGACGCGGCCCTCGCCCCAGCGTTGCAGGAACGCCCGGTCCCGGCTGTCCGCGGTGAGGATCTCCTCCTGCGGCGTGGCGTCGATCACCGCCCGCACTTCCTCGGCCCAGCCCGCGTACGCCCGCCGAAGAGTGTCCTTGACCCGGTCCCGGGCGGGCGCGACGGCAGGGCTGCACGTGGCCGCCCACCAGTAGCAGCGGCCGTGGCCGAGGTCGATCAGGCCGAAACGCTGCCCGCGGCCCCAGTAGTGGCGCACGCTGCCCGTGGTCATCCGCGGGTGCTGGAAGTCGACGAGGCCGAGCCACAGGAGGTAGCCGCAGTCGCGGGCCGCTTCCGGGCCGACCAGCTGGCGCCGCACGGCCGAGTGGAAACCGTCGGCGCCGACCAGGACGTCCGCGCTCGCCGAACGGCCGTCGGCGAAGCGGACGGTGACGCCCGCGCCGTCGGCCTCGAACCCGGCGGCGGTCGCCCCGAGGTGGACCGGGCAGTCCCCGGCCTGCGCCAGCAGGGCCTCCTGGAGGTCCGGGCGGCTCAGGCAGTAGGTGGGCGCGCCGACCTCGTCGCAGACCTCCTTGAACGGCAGGTCCCTGATCAGCCGGCCGCGCCGGTCCAGCATCGTGAACGACTCCATGACCTGGCCGCGCTTGTCCAGGTCGAGATCGATGCCGAGGGCGGCCAGGGCGGTGACGGCGTTGCTCATCACCGACAGGCCGGAACCGGCCGCGCGCAGCTCGGTGGCGCGCTCGTACACCTCCACGTCGATGCCGACCCGCCTGAGCGCGACCGCGCAGGTCAGACCGCCGATTCCGGCACCGATGACCAGCACCTTCGCGGGACGTGCGACGACCACGGGGTCAGCCTTCCGGTCCGGTGCGGGCGGGGCCGGTGCGGACCAGGTCCGCGACGGTTCGGGCCACGTGTGCCACGTGCGGTTCCTCCATGATCGTCAGGTGGTCGCCGGGGACGTCGACGACGTCGATCCGGCCGCTGGTCAGGGCACTCCAGCCGTTGGCAGAATCCTGATGATTGCTTCCGACGGCACGGTGCATGGCGGCCAGCACCGCGGGCAGCGGCTGGGCGGCGCGGATCAGCGTGAGGTCCTGGTCCTGGCGCGGGACCCGGTAGGCCAGCGCCGCCTGCCAGTTCGCCCGGTAGACGTCGAACATGCGGCGGACGACGGAGCTGGAGCTGCCGGCCGGCAGAACGCCCCGCTCGCCCGCGACCCGGGCCATGAACGCGAACGTCTCCTGCGACGAGCCGGGAGCGTCGGGGACGGTGTGCGCGGGCGGCTCGCCGCCGCTGAGCCAGAGCAGCTCGTGGAAGAACCACTCCAGCAGGGCCCCGTCGTCGTGCGAGGCTCGCCGGTCCTGGTCCAGGGTGCTGGTGTCGAGCACCAGCAGCCGGTCCACCTGCTCGCCCGCGGCCCGCACCCGGCGGGCGATCTCGAAGGCGACCAGGCCGCCGAAGGACCAGCCGCCGATGGTGTACGGGCCGCGCGGCTGCACTGCCCGCAGCGCGCTGAGATAGCTCTGCGCGAGGTCTTCGACGCTGCGCAGCGGCGTGGTGCCCGGGTCGGCTCCGGCGGCCTGGAGCGCGTGCAGCGGCTGGTCGTCCGGCAGGTGCCGGGCCAGGCCGACGTAGCACAGCACGGTGCCGCCCATCGGGTGGACCAGGAACAGCGGCGGGCGAGAGCCGTGCGGGCGGATCGGCACCACGGGGTCGTACGCGGTGCTCGCCCCGCCGTCGCGCAGCCGGGTCGCGAGCCCGGCGCACGTGGGCGTCGCGACGAACTCCGCCAGGGGGATGTGCACCCGGTAGCGCTGTTCGATCCGGACCACCAGCCGCATCGCGGTCAGGGAGGTGCCGCCGAGGTCGAAGAGACTGTCGTGCACCCCGACGTCGTCCAGGGACAACAGGTCCGCGAGCATCTCGGTCAGTGCCTGTTCGTACACGTCGCGCGGCCCGACCTCGGGGGCGTGGGCGCAGACGGTCAGCGTGGTCCGGCGCAGGGCGGCGTCGTCGCGTTTGCCGCTCGGGGTCAGCGGCAGCCGGTCGACCCATTGCAGGTGCGCGGGGACCAGGTAGTCCGGCAGGGTGGCCCGCAGCCGCTCACGCAGGCCCGCCAGGTCCTCGTCCGTGCCCTCGCCGAGCAGGAAGGCGGCGAGGAACGTCTCGCCGTCCTCGCGCCGGCGGGCCACGACCGCGGCGTCGCGCAGGCCGGGGTAGTGCTCGGCCAGACGCGTGACGGCCAGTTCCACCTCGCCCGGCTCCACCCGGAAGCCGCGCACCTTGACCTGCGCGTCGGTGCGTCCGAGGAAGACGACGTCGCCGCCGGGAAGCACCATGCCGAGGTCGCCGGTGGCGTAGAGCCGGCGGTCCGGGTCGCCGAAGGGCTGTGGGAGGAAACGCTCCTTGGTCAGGTCCGGGCGGCCCTCGTAGCCGTCGGCCAGGCAGGCGCCGCCGAGGTAGATCTCGCCCCGCGCGCCGAGGGGCACCGGGCGCATCCGCTCGTCCAGGACGTGCAGTTCGGCGCCGTCGACGGCGGCGCCGATCGGCGGCAGCGGGGGAAAGTCTGCCGGGTCCCCGGTCATGGTGAACTTGGTGACCACGTGGGATTCGGTCGGGCCGTACTGGTTCTCCAGCACGGCTCCCGGGAGCCTCGCGCACAGCGCGCGGATCTCCGGGGTGACGCGCAGTTGCTCGCCGCAGGCGATCAGCACCCGCAGGGCGCGCGGGGTGATGCCCAGCGTGCCGGAGGCTTCGGCCAGTTGCTGGAGGGCCACCGGGGGCAGGAAGGCCTGCTCGACCCGGTCGCGGTCGAGCAATCGCAGCAGTGCGGGCAGGTCGCGCCGCTCGGCGTCGGCGGCCAGGCACAGCGTGCCGCCGGAGCACAGGGTGCAGAAGATCTCCTGGAAGGAGACGTCGAAGCTCAGCGGCGCGAACTGCAGGGTCGGCGCGCCCGCGACCGCGCTCGACGCCGCGGTCTGCCAGGCCACCAGGCCGGCCAGCGAGCGGTGCGGCATGACGACGCCCTTGGGCGTTCCGGTGGAGCCCGAGGTGAACAGGACGTACGCGGTGCTCTCGGGGACGATCCCGGCCTGCCGCTCCCCCACGGCCGACGAGCCGGCCCCGGCCCGGCGCTCGGCCGCCGTCATCGGTGCGGTCACCGACTCGGCGGGCAGCAGCAGCGCCGGGTCGCCGGCGAGGTGGGCGTGCTCGGCCTCGGCCACGACCCGGAAGGGCCGGGACTGCTCCACCATCATCGCCAGCCGGGCGGCGGGGTAGCCGACGTCCATCGGGACGACCGCGCAACCGGCCCGCAGGACGCCCAGGAGCACGGCGATGGTCCGCGGGGAACGGACCATGGCGATCCCGATCCGGGCGCCCGCCGGGGCGCCGAGCGCGCACAGCCGTTCGGCCACGTGCTCGGCGGACTCGGCCAGCTGTGCGTAACTCCACCGCTCCTCGCTCATCACCAGGGCGGTCGCGGCCGGGGTGCGCGCGGCCTGCTCGGCGAAGCGAGTCACGACCGTGGGGCGTTCCACCAGGCGGGCGGGGACCGCGGGCGCGGCGAGGAAGGCGAAGTCCGGCTCGCTGTGCGGTCGTTCCACCATGCGGCGCAGGATGCTCAGATACCCGGCGGCGAACAGGTCGCCCTGCTCGGCCGAGAACGTCGAGCCGTCGCAGTCGACCCGCAGCCACACGCCGGCGCCGTCCGGTTCGGTGACCGCGTTCACCAGCAGCCGGAAGTTGTTCTCCTCCCAGGTGCGAAATTCCGTGAGCCGCAGACCGGGCAGGCCCACGACGGCAGAGAGCTGATGGAAGTGCACGTAGTTGAACGCGGTGTCCAGGACCGGCCCGCCGTGGTCCGCCTCGATGGCGCTGAGCGGGTAGTACCGGTGCGGGTGGTCGTCCTGTTCCTGGCGGAAGCTGTCGCGCGCCACGTCCGACCAGCGGTCACGCGCGGTGTCCAGGCGCACCGGCACGGTGTTCAGGAACAGCCCGGCCGTGCGCTCGGCCCCGTCCAGTTCGGGCCGGCCGTGGGTGATCAGGCCGGTGGTCACGTCCCGGGTACCGGCGAGCATGGCCAGGGTCAGGGCGTGCGCCGCGAAGAGCACGGACTTCACCGGCAGGGCGTGGTCGGCCGAGAAGCGGCGCACCTGCTCGACCAGGTCGCCGGGCAGGTCGACCCGGCGCGAGGCCGGGTGGTCGCCGGTGCCGGGCCGGTGCGGGGAGAACGCCTCGATCTGCAAGGGCTCGCAGCCGCTCAGCTTCGCGCGCCAGTAGCGGCGAGACTCCGGCGAACGCAGGGCCGCCTGCTCCAGCTGGACGTGCGTCGCGGCCGACGGCGGCGCCGCGTCGTCGACCGGGCCGATGCCCAGGCCGATGCCGTGGGCGTAGTCCTGGAGCAGTTCCCGCAGCAGGGTGG
The DNA here is from genome assembly GCA_035943635.1 of Actinocrinis sp. GTDB lineage: Bacteria > Actinomycetota > Actinomycetes > Streptomycetales > Catenulisporaceae > DASZBX01. The sequence goes on from DASZBX010000117.1 coordinate 51,725, forward strand.
CGACGCTGCCGCCGTCCAGGAGCGCGTGGTGGAAGCTGAACACCAGGTCGACGGTGCGGGGCCGCACGTGGGCGCGGAACAGGTACAGCGGTGCCTGGTCGAAGACGTAAGGGTGGCGGCGGCGTTGCTCGACGTGCGCGTGCACCTCGGCGTCGGCCGCGGCGTCGTCGAGCGCGCGCAGGTCGGCGATCTCCAGGCCGCCGCGCACCCGGGGGCGGACCACCTGGAGCGGTTCGGCGCCGGCCAGGTCGAAGGCCGAGCGCAGCGCCGGGTGCCGGGCCGCCAGCCGGTCGAAGGCGCGGCGCCACTCCGGCTCGTCCCAGGGCATGTCGAGGGTGTACCGGAACACGTCCCGGTACCGGGCCGAGGTGTCGTGCCGGCGGCTGTGGTAGAGCAGGCCGAGTTGGAGCCGGGTCAGCGGAAACGCGTCTTCGGCGTCGTGCAGCCGGGCCCGGTCGACGTCGGCCACGAGGGCGAACGGCGCCGGGGTGGCGACGGTCCCGGGCGCGGCGATCTCTTCGGCGAGCGCGGCGAGGCCGGCCACCGTCGGGTTGCGCAGCAGGTCGGTGAGCGAGAAGCGCAGTCCGCGGGCCTGCGCCTCGGCGCGCACCTTGAGCATCAGGATCGAGTCGCCGCCGAGCGCGAAGTAGTCGTCGTGCACCCCGACGGCCGGATGGTCCAGGACCCGGGCCCAGACCTCGGCCAGGACGGCCTCGACCCGGGTGCGCGGCGGCCCGCCCGCGGCGGACGCCGGGTCCTCGCGCGGCGGCGGCAGCGCGGTGCGGCCGGCCTTGCCGTTGGGGGTCAGCGCGATCGCGTCGATCCGGGTGAAGGACGCCGGGACCATGTACGACGGCAGCGTCCGGCCGAGCTGTTCGCGCAGCAGCGACGCGTCGATCGGGGCCGGGGCGACGTAGTAGCCGGCCAGGAGGGTGCCCCGGTCGGCGGTCGGGTGGTCCACCACGATGGCGTCCCGGACGCCGGGGACGGCGCGCAGGGCGGCGGCCACCTCGCCGGGCTCGACCCGGTTGCCCCGGATCTTGACCTGGCCGTCGATCCGGCCGACGTACTCCAGGGTGCCGTCCGCGAGCCACCGGGCCAGGTCCCCGCTGCGGTACAGGCGGCCGCCCGGCCGGAACGGGTCCGGGCCGAACCTCTCCGCGGTCAGCTCCGGGCGGTCCAGATACCCCCGGGCCACGCCCACGCCGCCGATGCACAGCTCCCCGACGGCCCCGACCGGCTGCGGCAGGCCGCCCGGGCCGAGCACGTACAGCCGGGTGTTGTCGATCGGCCGGCCGATGGGCACCCGGGCGACGGCGCGGGCCGGGTCGTCCGGGCAGTCGTAGGACGAGACGTCGACCGTGGCCTCGGTCGGGCCGTACAGGTTCACCAGCCGGAGCCGGTGGCCGGCGCCGCCCTCCCGGCGGCATTGTTCGGCGAGGCGGTTGAACTGCTCGACCCGGGCGCCGGGCAGCGGTTCGCCGCTGCTGAAGACGTGCCGCAGGGTCCGGATTCCCTCGCGGTCCTGCGGGGACTGCTCCAGCTGGTCGAGGAACGGGCCGAGCATCGACGGGACGAAGTGCACGGCGGTCACCCGGTGGGTGTGGATCGCCCGGAGGACCTCGCGCGGGTCCTTCTGGCCGCCGGGCGGCAGCAGCGCCACGGACGCGCCTTCGACCGCCCACCAGAACAGCTCCCACACGGAGACGTCGAAGGAGGACGGCGTCTTCTGGAGCAGGACGTCCCGCTCCCCGAGCGGGTAGCTCCGCTGCATCCACGCGAGGCGGTTGACCACACTGCGGTGCTCGACCATGACGCCCTTGGGCTGCCCGGTCGAGCCGGAGGTGTAGATGACGTAGGCGAGGTCGCCGGAGGTGACGAGCGGCTCGAACGCCGCTCCGCCGCCGTCGAGCAGGTCATCAACCCGCCGGACGGCTGCCGCGCCGGCGGGTACGGCAGGCGCGTCGTCATCGACGATCACCACTTTGGCACGGCTGTCACGCAGCAGGAAGCCCACCCGTCCGGCCGGATAGCCGGGGTCCACCGGCACGTAGGCGCCGCCGGACTTCAGGGTGCCGAGCAGCGCGACCAGGAGCTTCGGGCCTCGTTCCAGCATCACCGCGACCCGGTCGCCCAGGCCGACGCCGTGCGCGTGCAGGGCCCGGGCGACCTGGTCGGCCTGCTCGTCGAGCTCGGCATAGGTCAGGGTCTGCCCGTCGGCCCCGGTGACGGCGACCTGGTCCGGTCGGCGGGCGGCCTGGGCTTCGAACAGGCCGTGCACGGTGGCCTGGTCCGGGAAGGGCATCTGCGGGCCGGCGGCGCGCCCGGCGGTCAGGTCCTCGTGTTCGGCCGGCGTCAGCATCGGGACGGCGGACAGGGGCTGGTCCGCCGTGTCCAGGCCGAGGCGCAGCAGGGTCGTGAGGTGGTCGGCCACCGAGGCGATGGGCAGGTCCTGGTCGAAGACGTCGGCGGCGTAGTTCAGGTCGACGTGGATGTCGGCCGTGTCCTCGAAGGCGGACACCAGGACGTTCAGCGCGTCCCGGTCGTGCGACAAGGCCGTCAGGGTCCTGTGCCGTTCGATTCCGGGGAGCTGCTGCGGCGGGGGCCAGTGCATGTAGGACAGCGTCACGTCGAACAGGTGCCGCGGGAGCCGGGCCGAGGCGGGCTGGGCCCGCAGTGCGTCGCCGAGCGAGAGCCGTTCGTGCCGCCGGAGCATCCGGGTCGCGTCCTGGACCTCGGCGAGCAGTTCCTGACCGGTCCGGTCGCCGGATGCCTTGACTCGCAGCGGCAGGATGTTGGCGAACTCGCCCAGGGTGTCCTTGTGGCGTTCGGTCGCCCGGTTGAGGAAGGGGATGCCGAGGACCACCTCGTCGCTGCGCAGCACCCGGGTGAGATACGTGCCGAGCGTCGTGGCGAGGTAGGTGAACGGCGAGAAACCGGCAGCGCGGATCCGGTCCACGAGGGCGCTGTCGATCACGAACGAGTGTAGGCCGCGCTCGCCCGCGTCCCCGCTCGCGGCGCGGGTGAAGAGCGCGGGCGCCACGCCGTGGAGGTATTCCCGGTAGAAGGCGCGGTCGCGGTCGCCTTCCGGGCCGGTGCGGTAGGCGGCGTCCTCGTCGACGAACGCCAGGTAGGAGGGCGGCCGGTGCTCCGCCTGCTGCGGGCTTGGGCCCGGGGCCCGGGCGTAGTCTTCGAGGATCTCGTGGCTGAGCCGGTCCAGGGTCCAGCCGTCGGAGATGATGTGGTGCGTCTTGATGTGCAGATGCGTGACCTCTGGGCTCTGCACGAGGACCGTGGCCTCGACCAGGGGGCCGCGCAGGATCGGCAGAGCACTCGCCATCGAGCGACGCATCCACTCGGCGCAGGCCGCGGCCGGTTCGGGTTCCCGGGACAGGTCGAGCACGGTCACCGGGACGCTTTCGTGCGTCAGCTGCTGGAATGGGGTGCCCGCGGCCTCGTCGAAGCGCAGCCGGAACGTCTCGTGGCGGTTCAGGGTGCGCTGCGTACAGGCCACGAGCCGGTCGCGGTCGGCCGGGCCGCGCAGGCGCTCGTGCAGGACGGCGTTGAACTGCGGTGAGTGCGGAGCCTGCACGCTGACGGACCACAGGTCTCGCTGATACGCCGTCAACTGGTGCGGTGGTTGATCGTTCATGCCCACTTTTCGAGGTTCCCTTCGCACCGGGCCCAGGTCGCCCGATGCCCGTCGACGATGATGGAGAGCAGCGCGGTCGGCGGGCCCGGACGCACGAGGTGGTCGAGCACTCACGCTTCCCCCGCCGGCCGTCCGGCCAGGCGCAGCGGCGCCGTGGTGTCGGCGGAGAACGGCGGGGCGAGCACGCTCAGCCCGCCGTCCACCACGATGGTCTGGCCGGTGATGTACTCGGCGCCGGGCGAGAGCAGGAAGGCGATCGTGTCGGCCATCTCCTGGGCCGTGCCGGTGCGCCGCTTCGGGATCCGGTCGAGCACCGGGCCGAGCTCGGCCATGCCCGGCACGCCGTAGAAGTAGTCCAGCGAGTCGGAGTCGATCAGGCCCCGCTGACCGCGTTCACGTTGATGGCGTAGGGGGCGAGGTCCAGGGCCAGATAGCGCACCCAGGACTCGATCGCGGCCTTCATCGGGCCGAGTGCGGCGTAGGCCGGGAAGGCCCGGCCGCTGCCGTAGCTCGACAGGGCCACGATCCGGCCGCCAAAGTCCATCAGCGGCACCGCCTGCTGGGCGCCGAGCACGAACGGGCGCAGGTTCATGGCGTACGAGCGGTCCAGGTGGTGGGGTTGGAGATCCAGGACGTTCCGGAAGGCGCCGGCCGCGGCGTTGGAGACGAAGTGGTCCAGCCGGCCGAACTCCTCCTTCACCGCGGCGAAGAGACTGTGCACCCCGTCGACCGTCTCGACGTCCGCCTGGACCGCGAGGCCGCGCCCGCCCGCCTCCTCGAGTTCGGCCACGACCTTGGCCGCGAGGTCGGCGTTCTTCTTGTAGTTCACCACGACGCCGGCCCCGCCGCGGCCGAGGGTGACGGCGAGCGCGCGGCCGATCCCGCGGGAGGCGCCGGTGATCAGCGCCACCTGGCCCCGGAAGTCTCCGCCGCAGGTCATCGGACCCGCCCATCGCCGCACGGGCGGGGGTGCTGCGTGGGCATGAGGCGGCCTTTCACGGCTGGTCGAGCTGCGTGGTGCGGTGTGCCCGGGCAGTTCGCACCGCTGGGCCTGCGGCAGTACCGGGGCAGCAATGAGCTTATCTAAGACTGCTAACAGCATGGTTCAGATATCAGGATTCAACCCCCATTTCACCTGTTCAGGCGCCTGTACTTCACTCGTTCGCCGCAGCACGCACGCTGCCACTGCACGCGGCGCCCGGTCTGCGGGCGGGCTCGGCGTGCAGTGGCAGCGGCTATGCGGGCGGATCCGACAGCGCGGATCGGTTGGAGCGGGTCGCCTAGATGTGGCCGAAGAACAGGCTTCCCGGCGCGTTCGGGTCGTTGGACAGGAAGTACTCGCGGATCGCCCGGACGAGCTCCTGGCGCGAGATCGCGCCGTCGCCGTCGCTGTCCAGCGCGGTGAACAGGTCCATCGCGTCCGGCGCGTCGACCTTCCACACGTCCTTGAGGAAGCGGGCGTACTCGGCCTTGCTGATCTCGTTGTCGCCGTCCACGTCGATGACGTCGAAGATCACGTTGGCGGTGCCCTCGGCCACGTTCAGCCGGCTGGTGTCGATGCTCGCGAGGCGGCTGGCGGTGACGAACTGCTCCTTCGTGAGCCGGTCGCCGTCGACGCCGGAGTGGCGCAGCAACTCCAGCCAGTAGATCTGGCAGAAGGACTGCAGCGCCCGGGCCCGGCGGTCGTCCTTGCCGAGCTTGTAGGCGGTGAGGTAGCGGTCGGCCAGCTTCTGGTAGTCCGATCCGTCCACGAAGCCGTCGTTGTTGGCGTCCATGGTTTCGAAGGCGTGCTCGTTCTTGGCGGAGATGATGTCACGGGTGGCGGTGGCCATAAGTGCGTCCTTCCGGGAGAAACGGGGGTAACAGCCGTACATGATCAATCTCTGGCCAGTCCCGGGGAAGGGCAACCCGGCGGGGGTGCCCGGCCGGTTCGTTCACCTCATCGGACGCACGGGCTGACCCTGGTGGCGCAGCCGGAGCGGGCCGGCCGGGCATTGTCGGGCCCGGCCCGCGCGTTCATCGCGGTCCGGGCCGCCGCCGCCCCCTACTGTGGGACCGCCACCACCGGCCGCGGGCGAAAGGCCTGGTGGGGCCACATCTGCGGCTCCACCGCCGAACCTGGAGGAAACACGTGTCGAAAACGCCGGGCCCGCCGCGGTCCGCAGGCCGGGCCGTGGTCGTCACCGGGGCGTCCTCGGGCCTGGGCGAGGCTTGCGCGCTGCACCTGTCGCGCGAGGGCTTCCACGTCTTCGCCGGAGTGCGCCGCCCCGAGGACGGGGAGCGGCTGCGCGCGGCCGCCACCGGACGGCTGACCCCGGTGACCTTCGACGTGACGGAGGAGAAGTCGGTCCTGGCCGCCGTGCACGAGGTCACCGACCTGGCCGGCCCGGCCGGGCTGTGGGGACTGGTCAACAACGCGGGCATCGCCGTCACGGCTCCGCTCGAGTGCGTTCCGGCCGAGCTGATGCGCCGTCAGCTCGACACCAACGTGACCGGCCAGCTGCTGGTGATCCAGGGGTTCCTGCCACTGCTGCGGGCCGGCTCCGGACGGATCGTCAACGTGACCTCGGGCCTCGGGAACATCGCCCTGCCCTACCTGGGCGCCTACGCCGCCGCCCAGTTCGCCAAGGAGGCGCTGAGCGACGCGCTGCGACGCGAGCTCGCCCCGCAGCGGATCCCGGTCTCGGTGGTCCAGCCCGGCGCCGTCCTGACCCCGCTCTGGGAGAAGATGTCGGACCAGGGCGATCGGGCGATCGACAGCGCCCCGGAGGCGGTCCGGGAACTGTACCGCAGCACGTTCCTACGGTTCATGGACGCCAACGCGGCCACGGCCCGGACCAGCCGCACCACCCCCGACGACGTCGCCCGGGTGATCGCCCGGGCGCTGCTGGCCCGGCGGCCCAGGACCCGCTACAGCGCCGGTTGGCCGGTGACCGGCACCCGCGTGCTGGCCAGGCTGGCGCCCGACCGGGCCGTCGACCGGATCCTCGGCGGCATCGTCGCTCCCACCCGCTGAGAACGCCCGGCCCGACCCCACACCACCGCGAGAGGAAAACCGGTATGACCACGTCGCAGGAACTCGACACCCTGTTCGCCCGCAGCCTGGACCTGTTGGCAGAGGCGAGGATCGAGGAGTGGATCGATCTGTTCGCCGAGGACGGCGTCCTAGAATTCCCGTACCCGGCCTGGGGCCTGTCCACCCGGATGCAGGGCAGGGCGGCGCTGCTGACTCAGATGACGATGTTCCGCGAGCAGCTGAAGGTCGAGTTCTCCGCGCCCGAGTTCGAGCCCGTGGGCGACGACCTGGTCGTCGCGGCCTTCACCGGCGAGTGCACTCTGCTCGCCACCGGGCGCGACTACCACCAGACCTACCTGTCGGTGGTCCACTTCGACCAGGGCCTGATCACGCTCTACCGGGACTTCTGGAACCCCTGGCTATTGATGGAGGCCGCCGGCGGCGAACTCGCCTGGAAGCAGCTGCTGCCGGAGCTGGCCCGGGCCTGACCCGGCCGCCGCCGCTCCCGCCGCCTCCGCTGCCCGGCGGTTCGCCGCCGGGAGCCGAACACCTTCCCCCTTCCCCTCACCTGGAGTCTGCATGGCTGGGCACAGCTCACCCGGACCGGCCGCACTCGCCGACGTGGGCATCGTCGGGACCGGATCGTCCCTGCCGGCAAGGCGCGTGCCCAGCAGCGAAGTCGCCGAGCTGATCGGGGTGGAGCACGGCTGGATCACCGAGCGGACCGGCGTGCTGGAGCGGCGCTTCGCCGACCGAGAGGAGACGAGCCTGGACTTCGCGACCGCCGCGGCCGGGACGGCGCTGGCGGCGGCCGGGGTGCCCGCCTCCGACCTCGGTGCGGTGGTGCTGGCGACGTCCACTGCGGACCGGCCCGTGCCCGGGGTCGGCGCGCAGGTGCAGAGCGCAATCGGGGCCCGCGGCGCCGTGGCGTTCGATGTGAACGCGGCGTGCGCGGGGTTCCTGGTCTCCTGCGAGATCGGCCGCGGCCTGCTGGCCGCGGACCCGGACCGGCGCCACGTGCTGGTCGTCGCGAGCGACACGTACTCGCGTTACCTCGATCCGGCCGACCACCGCACCTATCCGCTGTTCGGCGACGGGGCCGGGGCCGCGGTACTCGGCCGGGTGCCGAAGGGCGAGGGGATCTTCAGCGTGCGGCTGCACACGGACGGCCGGCTCGCGCACTACGTCACCGGCGGCCCCCGGATCCCGGCCGGGCCGGCGGCGCCCGCACCCGGCGACCACCATCTCCGGATGGCCGGACGGGACATCGCCGGCCTGATCCGGCAGAAGTTCCCGGAACTGGTCCAGGACGCGGTGAAGGAACGCGGCATCACCGTGGGTGAGATCGACCACCTGATCAGCCATCAGGCCAACCCGCGGCTCGTCCGGGAGGTCGCCCGGGCGGCCGGCTTCGAGCCGGAGCAGCTCGTCATCACCGGGGACCACCTGGGCAACACGGCTGCGGCGTCCATCCCGATCGGTCTGGACGTGGCGGTGCGGGACGGCCGGATCCAGCCCGGGGACACGATCCTGATGATCACCTTCGGCGCGGGCATGACCTGGGGTCGGATACTGATGCAGTGGCCCTCCACGGCTCCGTCCCATCCGGCCGGGAGCCGAGACCGGCCAGCAGACGGCCGATGACTCAGGCGCCGCGTTGCGAGACGGCTCTGCTCATCCCGTGAGATGGGCTGGTCGCGTTCGGCGAGGGGCCGGGGCCTCAGCGCTCTCGCCCCGCGGCGACCACGGGCAGGACGATGGTGTCGAGGATCTCCTCGATCACGGTGCGGGGTACGGCCTGGCCGGTGCGGCTCAGTTCGCCGCTGACCAGGTCGAACGGCAGCGACCGGATCCGCGGGGTCAGGGCGCGGGGGTCGGCTTCGCCGCGCCGGGCGGCCCGGTCCCAGATCTCTTCGGCGGGTTCGACGCCCGGCCGGCCGGCCGGCCGGAAGAACGCTCTGACCTACACCCTGCAGCGCCTGGGCACCGATTACGTCGACCTCTACCAGCCGTGCCGGGTCGACCCGGCCGTGCCGATCGAGGAGAGCGTCGGCGCGATCGCCGAGCTGGTCGCCGAGGGCAAGGTCCGCCACCTCGGCCTGTCCGAACTCACCGCCGAGCAGCTCACGGCAGCCCACGCCGTGCACCCGGTGGCGGCCCTGGAGATCGAGTACTCGCCGGGCAGACGGCTATGTACGAATATACGACTACGGTGCGAGCAGCTTGCTCGCGTCGCCGAAACCGAAGGCGTGGGGCAGCGCTTCGAGGTCGCCGCCGGCCAGTTTCCCGGCGGCCGTGTGCAGCGCGTCGAGCGCGTACAGGTACGGGTCGGCGCCGAGGCTGATCCGCTTGACGCCGGCTTCCTGCAGTTCGGCGACGGTGACGGCGCGGTCGGCCGGCCGGATCAGGACATTGACGGGCTTGGGCGCGACGGCCCGCACGATGGCCTTGATGTCGTCCAGGGTGGGCGGATACGGGGCGTAGAGCACGTCGGCTCCGGCCTCGGCGAAGGCGGTCAGCCGGCGGATGGTGTCGTCCAGGTCGGGGCGCCCCTGCAGGAAGTTGTCGGCGCGGCCGGTCAGGACCAGGCGGCCCTTCGCGGCCTCGGCGGCACGCCGGATGCGGGCGACGGCCTCGTCGAAGTCGCGGATCGGCCGGGCCGGGTCGCCGGAGGTGTCCTCGATGCCGAGCCCGGCCAGGCCCCCGGCGATGGCGGCTTCGACGGTCGCGGCGACGTCGTCGGGCGTGTCGCCGTAGCCGTCTTCGAAGTCGCCGTTGACCGGCAGCTTGGCCGCCGCCGCGAGCAGTCGGGCGTGGGCGATGTGCTCGTCGCGGGTCACGTCGTGGCTGCCGTCGAGCCGGCCGAGGGAGAAGGCGAGCGCCGCGGAGGAGGTCGCGACGGCTTCGAAGCCTGCGTTGGCGAACACGGCGGCGGAGAGGCCGTCGAAGGCGTTGGGCATGATGAACGGCTTGTCCTGGCTGTGCAGGGCGAGGAAGCGTTCGTAGTGCTCAGACATGGAGTGTCCTTTCGGAGGGTGCGATCGCGGCCGTGACGTCGACGTCCCGGCGCAGCGAGGTGGGTCGATGGGAGACTACTGTCAGGCTCCGACTCCCCCGGCGATGACACTCGCCGCGACGCACATCCATTCGTCAGCGCCGGCCGATGAGGGCGAGGAGGCTATCTGCTCGCCGGGCGCCAGCGGGGACAATCGCAGAGTGCGCAGTCGCTGCCCTTGCGGTAGTGCTGATGGGCGGTCCACTCGTGGCCGCAACGGCAGAGCCGCCGTCGCCGGAAGATGTTCACGACGCGCCCCCACCATCTTGGATCCGTCATCCGCGCTCAGGCCGTCCACCGCGTCCAGCTCACGTCATCAAACCATACGGTGCCTGAGTTGCGCGCGCTTTTGAGCCAGATCTGCGCGAAGGCGGCGCCGGGCGGGGCCGTCGCGGCGGCTTGCAGTTCGGTCCAGCCGGTGTCGCCCGGGGCGAGCGCGGCGGAGTCGGCGCCGGTCATGAAGACGCCCTGGGCGTTGAACCAGCTGACGTTGACCACGGTCGTCCCGGTCGCTCCCTGGCCGCGGACCCAGGCCGTCACCCGGTACCCGCAGCCCGGCACCGTCTGCGGCTGCACTGGAACGGTGTAGAACCCCGGCATTCCCCCGTCGGAGCCCCGGCTGCCGGAGATGCGGGCCGACCCGGGTGCGTCGTGGCCGGTGGCCGGATCCAGCGCGAAGCTCGCCTGATCGGGCTCCCACAGCCGCCAGACCGCCGGGAGTTCGCCCTGGGGTGTGGTCACCGCCTGGGAGAAGTCGCTGTTGACGTCGTCGCTGACGGCCGCGGTCTGGAAGGCCTGGCGGATCACGGCCGCCGCGGGCTTGGGCGTCCCGTCGGTGTGCAGCAGCCCGAAGGCGTACTGGTCCGGCTGTTGCCGGCTGGGGATGGCGGCCTGGGTGAAGTCGTTCAGGGCCCAGGGGGCGGCGGCGCCGAGGCCGAGCGAGAGTGCGGCCTGCTCGACCACCTGGTAGTAGTGGGTCTGGTAGGCCTCCAGCGAGGCCGGTCCGGCCGGCAGGCCCGGCGGGGCGTCGTCGGCCGACGTCGCGAAGCCCGTCTCCCCGACGAACACCGGCTGCGGGGCCGCCGCGAGGACGGCTTCGTGCATGGTCGCGTAGGCGAGCCCGTCGGACGAGTAGTAGTGCAGGTCCCAGAAATCGGGTTCGACCCGCAGCGCGGCCCGGAACGCGGTGATGTGCGCCGGCGTGGTGACCGAGAGGGCGACCGGGACGCCGGGCGCGTCGCTTTCGACGGCGGGGATCAGCGCGTCCAACCACTGATACACCTGGGGGTTGCCGATCGTCGACGGCGCGTCGAGTTCGTTGCGCACGTCGATGAACGCCAGGTGCGAGCCTGCGCTCAGCGGCGCGAGCAGGTCGTGGGCCCAGGTCACGCTGTCGGAGATGTCTGCGAAGTCGGTGAACTGGTCGAAGAGGGAGAGCTGGACCCGGAGACCGTGGCCGGCGGCCATGCCGACGATCTGCGCGAGCCGCGACTGCATGGCCGGGCTCGGGGTCGGAAATCCCATCACCTCCGGGAACACGGTGATCCGGACCGCGTTCGCCCCCAGGGTCGCGATCGTCGCGAAATCGTCGTCGATCTGGCCGGGGTTCCAGCGGGTCCACATGTACTGCCATCCGGCGTCGGACGGGAAGTAGTTCACGAGGTCGACGGCGCGCAGTTGTCGGCTCAGCGCGGACGTGCCGGTGTCGGCGTATCCGCAGGCCGGTGCGGTCGAGGGGGCGGACGACACCACTGCGGACATGGCCGCGGCGATCACTGCGACCGCCAGGCCGATCCGCAGCCAGATTTTGCCGTGCTTCATCGGTTCCGGTCACCGACTCGACAGGCTCGCCACGACGGTCTCGCCGTGCAGCGCGACTATCTGGACGACGCCTTCGCCGGTGACGGTGAGCGCGGGCGCGTGCCAGGTCTGGCCCGGGGCGAGGGCGATGTTCCACGTCGCCACAACGGTTCCGGCCTGACTCGCGACGATCCGTAGCATAGTGGCGCCGTGCCCGGGCGGCTGTTCCACGCCGACGAGCAGACGGCCGCCTGAAGGGTAGGCCCAGATCGCGACGGATGTTGCTCCGTCGGTATCGGCTGCGGCGCTGTCCGCGGAGTAGCGGACGGCCAGGACCGCTGCGGCGGTGAAGACCAGGGCACCGGCCAGGGCGAGGGCGGGCGGGCGCGACGGCTTGAGCCGTGCTCTTGGTTCGTCGGATTCGGGTCCGGGGTCGGGCTCGGGATGGCGGGCACCGACCCAGGCTGCGGCCAGGGTGGCGGCTGCCGACACGAGCGCGACGGGAACGGTGCTCAGCGCGTGCACGGCGGCGAGCGCGAGTCCGGCCAGGATGAGGAAGGCCAGGGTCAGACCGGCGGCCGGCACGACCGCGTCAAACCTGCTCCGGCGCATGAACCACAGAGCGAAGGCCAGGTCGCCGATCAGGCCCAGGCCCGCGACCAGCCGGACCGGCCCCGCCGATGATGCGCACACGGCGGCGATCGAGGCGAGGGCGAGCGCCGAACAGGCCGCCGGTATCCTGTGTCGGCTCGTCATCGTGATCGGCATTGTCACTGGCCTCCTGTCGAGCCGAGGACCTGGTAGACCCGGAGCGATCCGGCTGCGTAGATCTCCCGGAACGCGGGGCTCGCGTCGAATTTGTCCAGCGCCGCCGCGGGCGGCGCGGAGTTGTCGTACTGGGCCGGCTCGGAGTCGTCGAAGCGGGTGACGCCGGTCGGCAGGTCGAGCACGTCCTCCTGCACGACCACGTACTGGACCGCTGATCGGCGTATTTCGGCCAGCACGCCGCCGGTGACGGTCGACGGGTAGAAGATCAGCCAGGTCCGCGCGCCGTCTTCGGCCGAGGTCAGAACGTCCTGGCGCCCCACCGAACCGAGGGCCAGCCCGGTCTGGGTGTCGGTCGCGATGCGGCGGCCCGGGCCGAGCGTGGCGAGCATCCACTGGGACAGGGCCCGGTCGTCCGGGGTCACGGCCGCCGATCCGTTCGCCGGCCGGTAGTCCGGGGCCAGCCGCTGGGAGAAGTTCCAGGACACTGAGATGCCGCCCGCGAACACCAGGGCGACGAGGCAGAGGGCGCAGACGCGCCGCCGGCGGGACGAATCAAGAACCTGTTCCAGCAGGAACGCGAAGCAGACGGCTATCCCCACGTACAGGAAGTCGGCGGAACGGTTCGCCGTCTCCTGGCCGTCGGAGGTGAATCGCAGCGGCAGCAAGGCTATCCACGCCAGCGACGACCAGGCCAGCAGCTTGGCGATCACGGGCAGTTCGGATCGCCGGAGGCGATGGAGGGCCGTCGGGATGACGACGAGCATGGCCAGGGTGCCGGCGATGGCGGCCACCCGTTCCCACTCGGGCGCGGTGGCGGCCTGGCCGGTGTTCGCGAACAGCGCGCGTGAGGTGTGCAGGGTGGTGACGAGCTGGTATCCCTGGTCAGCGGCGCGCAGCACCACCGGGCCGAGGTAGGCGACGGTGATCGGCGCCACGGCCAGCACCCAGACCAGGGCCGTGCCGGTGGTCACCGTGGCCGACAGCGTCGGGGCGAATTGCGTCGTTCCCGCTGCTTCGGCGTCCGAACGGCGGTCGCGGTGGCGCCGGAACGATCCGGCGGCCGCCCAGGCCAGGAGCAGGGCGGCCAGCACCCAGGCGGTGATGTGGTGGGTGGCCACCACGGCGAGCGCGACCGCCAGGCTGGACAGGACGGCCGGGGTGCCCGGCGGCCGGCCGTTCCTGCGGGCCAGGAAGAAGACGACCAGGACGGCCAGCGGCAGGGCCAGCGATTCGTAGCCGTACTGGGCGTCCCAGTAGAGGAAGTTGGGGCCGGCCGCGTATATCAGAACAGCGACGCCGGCGGCCCGGGCAGAGCCCAGGAGTTCGTCGACGAGCAGGAACAGCGCCCCGACCAGGGTCAGCCGCGCGCAGCCGACCAGGATCAGGCCGCTGGTATAGACGGAAAGCCCGGTCAGGCGCGCGATGGCGTCTGTGGCGACGGCCAGGCCCGGGTAGTAGCCGGTGGCCCGGATCAGCGGGTTGTAGCCGAAGAGCTGTCCGGACGCCAGCAGGTTGGCGGCGTTGCGGTAGTGGGCGAACTCGTCGTGGAAGGTGAACGTCGTCGGCTCGTAGACGACCTTCGCCAGGTACAGCGCGAGGGTGAAACCCAGGGCCACGGCGAGCCGGGACGACCGGCCGCGCCGGGACAGCAGGAGCACTGCGGCGCTCGGCCCGAAGATCAGGGCCAGGCCGGCCCAGAACAGGAGGTACCCGCCGGATCCGCCGGAGCGCGATCGCGCGTCGGCGGCGGCCAGCAGGACGACTCCGGCGCCGTCGGCCGCGAAGGCCGCGCCGACCGCCACGCCCGCCGCGCGGATTGCCAGTCGTCCGCGGATCGCCTCGGGCGCCGGGTGGGTGTCAGTGGTCTCGGTCATGGTCGACGGCGTCGTCATCCGCCCAGCCGTCCCGACCAGACCAGCAGCCGGCCGAGAGCCGCGCAGGCGGCGCGGTGCCGGGTCCGCCGGCGCGGCCTCGCGATCAGCTCGCGGGCGAAGCGGGCCAGGTCCTCGGCGTAGCGTTCGTCGTCCTTCCACGCGACCAGTTCCGCGGCCCGCAGGGCCATCGGGCTGCGCACGGACAGCTCGGCCAGGGCCGCCATCGCTGCGGCCAGGGCGGCGGCGTCGCCGACCGGGACGACCCGGCCGACGGACTGCGGAACACGGGCCCTGATATCGCCGGCCGCGTCGGAGACGATCACCGGCAGGCCGGCGGCCAGCGCCTCTTCCACGACCAGACCGTTGGGATCGCCGTGGGTGGGGAAGACCAGGACGTCGCAGATCGCGTACCACTCCGGCAGCTCGGCCGGTTGGACGAACCCGGCGAACAGGACACCGGCCGTGGCCGACTCCTGGCCGGTGTAGCGCTCGCCGTCCACACCGTCGCCAACTATCAGCAGGCTGATGTCATCGCGGGCCGTGCGGACCTGCCGGTAGGCGGCGAACAACTCGTCCAGCCCCTTGCCGGCCCACAGGCGCCCGACGAACAGGAAGACGCACCCGGACACTCCCAGCTTCGCGCGCCGGCGGCGGCGTTCGTCCGCGGAAAGGTCCCGGCCCCGGCCGTAGTGGGCCACGTCGATCGACTGGGTGACGACGCCGACCCGGTCCGGCGCCAGACCGTACCGGGCCGCCAGCGCGGCGCCGTCCGGACCGGGCACCTTCGCCCCGTCGACCGCCTTGAACAGCACGTTCTTGCCCAGTTCGCGCCACCAGGTGCGCTGTGACCAGGCGTCGAAGTTGGGCAGCACCCGGAACGCGACCCGTCCGGCCGCGGCGAAGCCGGCCAGCGCGCCCAGGGCCAGGTTCCAGCGGTCGTACTCCAGGATGAGCACGTCCGGGCGCAGCCGGCGCAGCTCGCGGACCGGTACCTTGAACCGGCCCAGGTAGGAAGCGCGGAACTTCCACCCGGACTCGTCCACGTCCCAGGACCGGTCCGGTTCGCGCACCTGGGAGAAGACGGCGTGGAAGTCCAGCTCCGGCCGCGCGGCGGCCGCGTTGAAGCGGGCCACCGCGTACGGCGTGGGCTGGGTGAACCAGTACAGGACCCGCACCGGCCGCTCGGTCATGCCGCGGCCGCCGTGCTCGCCAGGCCGCGGTAGACGTCCAGGGTCTGCTGCGTCACCTCGTCCCAGGTCGGGATCTGCTGCCCGGGCGCGGGCCGTTCGGCCAGGGCGTGTTCCAGGGCGCGGGCCAGGGTCTGCGGGTCGGCGTCCAGGGGCACCAGTGTGATCGCCCCCGCGGTGCGGTCGCGGATGTCGCGGTGGGCCGGGATGTCCGAGGCGACCACCCGGGCACCGGCGGCCAGCAGTTCCAGGATGGTGACCGGCATCGCCTCGTTGGAGGACATGGAGCAGAACACGTCGGCGCTGGCGTACCAGCGGTACAGCAGGTCGGTGTCCACCCGGCCGGTGAAACGGACCCGTTCGCGCACTCCGCGCTCGCCGGCCAACGCTTCGAGGGCGGGGCGTTCGGGGCCGTCCCCGGTGACCACCAGGCGCAGGTCGGGCGGCGTGAGCGCCATGGCCCGCACGATGCGGTCGATCTGCTTGTACGACTGCAGGCGCCCGCCGGTCAGCACGATCGGCCCCTCGTCCGGGAACGGCCGGGCCGCGGTGATCCGGGCCAGGTCGGCGCCGTTGGGGATGACCGTCACGCGCGGCCGGGCCGACGGGAAGTGGGTCAGGAACAGGTCGGCCTCGGCCCGGGACACGCAGATGATGCGTTGCGAGCGGGCCGCCATCATCGCCCCCGCGGCCCGGTACGGCACGTGGATGGCTTTGCGCAGCGGCGAGTGGCCGGTGCCGTGGTAGTGCGGCGTGAAGACCAGGGGCGAGGCGCCGGCCATCGTGGCGGCCAGGGGCGCGGCGGAATGGTAGCCGTGCGCGTGCACCACGTCGTAGCGGTTCCGGTGCCGCAGCAGCGTGGCCCAGACCGCCGGGGACAGGCTGAAATGCTGGCTGGGCACCGGGACCTTGTGCCGCCGGACCAGGACACCGTCGCGCATCTCGGTGTCGGGCAGGCCCGGGGTGTCGTGGTGGGTGAGGATCTCGACGATCTCCCCGCGGTCGGCCAGCCGCTTGGCGATCTCCTCGATGTGGGACTCCACGCCCCCGGCGAACGGGGCGTAGTGCGCCGAAACCATGGCGATCCTCATGCCAGCGTCACCCCCGCGCCCACCGGGCGATCCCAGGCGGCCCGCAGGCCGTCGGCCAGGGACGTGCGCGGCGACCAGTCCAGCAGCTTCAGGGCCAGGGCCGGGTCGGCCAGCAGGACCGGGCGGTCCACCGGGCGCAGCCGGTCCGGGTCGGTGACCGGGGCCACCCCGGCCGCGGCGAGTTCGGCCAGGGCCTGGACCACCTCGTGGCCCGAGTAGCCTCTCCCGCTGCCGATGTTCACCGTCGCCGACTGGCCGTCGGCGCCGTGCCGGGCCAGGCGCAGCAGCGCGTCGGCGACGTCGTCGACGAACACGTAGTCGCGCCGGCTCGACAGGTTCCCCAGCCGGACCGCCTGCCCGGCCTGCATCTGGCAGATCAGGCTGGGGATGAAGTGCGCGTTGGTCTCGCCCGGGCCGAAGACGTTGAACAGCCGGGCGATCCCGACCGGCGCCCCGGTGCGGGCCGCGTACCCGGCGGCCAGTTCCTCGGCCCAGCGCTTGGAGTGCCCGTAGACGTCGACCGGTCCGAGGGTGTCCTCCTGCTCGTGGTGCGGGCCGTCGGCCGGGGCGTAGACCGCGGCGGAGGAGGCCAGCACCAGGCTGACCGGTTCGCGCAGCCCGGCCGCGGCCGTCACCACGGACCGGGTGCCCTCCACGTTGACCCGCAGGCAGCGGGCCGGATCGGCGTCGCAGTCGGGGATGAAGTGCAGCGCGGCCAGGTGGAAGACGGCCTCCGGCCGGAACTCGGCGAAGATCCGGCCCAGGCTGCCGGTCACGTCCGCCTCGACCACCCGGACCCGGCCTTGGTCCGGCCCGAAGTTCTCCCGCGAGCCGCGGGAGCAGTCGTCCACCACGAGGACCTCGCACGACTGCGCCAGCAGGCGGCGCACCAGCGCCGACCCGACGAAACCGCAGCCACCCGTCACCAGGCACCGCATCATGATTCTCCATTCGACGAGGGGACGTTCAGCGTGTCCCGGCGCACGGCCAGGTCCAGGGCGCACCAGACCGCCCCGGCGGTCTGGGTGGCCAGCCAGGCCCAGCCCGCGCCCGCGATCCCCCACCAGGCCAGGGCCGGGACGGTGAAGGCGAGCCGGGACAGGGAGATGGCCCAGCAGATGCCCGCCGCGGCCCGGTAGCGCTTGTGCACCCGCAGGACACCGCGGTAGATCGTGACCACCGCGTCGGGAAGGGCTCCCAACGACAGCAGGACGAGCAACGTGTACGCGTGGGCCGAGTACTGCGCGCCGAAGACGTCCAGGATCAGGCGCCCGGCGAAGATCGTGACGGCGGCGCTGAGCACGATGAACGGCAGGACCAGCTTCAGCCCGGTCAGGGCCAGCGCCAGCGCGCGGTGCGGCCGGTGGCTGCCCTCGGCGAACGTGGACGTGCCGACCGCCGAGGCGAAGACCGCGTAGAAGCCGCCGATCTTCCAGGCCACGTAGAACCAGCCCGCGGCCTCGGGCGACACCTTCAGCGCGACGATCACCGGGACCGCGTAGAGCGTCGCCTGGTCGCCCACGCTGATCACGTAGTGGCCGGCCAGGGTGGCCCGCATCGACCAGGCCTGCCGGCCGATGCCGGACAGCCGCGGCCGGTAGCCGAACCGGCGCACCAGCACCAGCACGCCGCCCGCGACGGTGGCCGCCAGGACCGCCGACCAGGCCGAGAGGATGCCGACGGCCCCGAACACCGCGAAGACCGGCAGCGCGACGATGGCCAGTTTGACCACGGCGAAGACGGTGCTGGCGCCGAGGAACCAGATCGCCCGGCGTTCGGCCACCCAGACGCTCTCCAGCACCTGGGAGGCCGTGGTGGCCACCGCCCCGACCACGAAGGCCGCCGCCCACCAGCCGTCCCGGTACAGGAACGCCGAATGCCCGGTCCGGGACAGCACCGCGACGGTGGCCAGGGCGGTCAGCGCCGAGGTGAGCGAGGTGACCGCGAGCGGGGCGGTGACCGTGGCCGACCACTCGCGCCCCCGCGCCGCGCCGGGCAGTTCGGCCAGCACGGCCATGGAGCCGCCGAGCGCGCCGAGCAGCGAGGCGAAGGCCAGGGCCGAGACGCCCGCGCCGGCCTCGCCGACCGCGGACGCCGGGTACATCCGCGCGGCCACCGTCCAGAAGACGTAGCCGAGCAGCGAGGTCACGACCGTCGTCGCGGTCAGGTACAGCGAGTTCATGACCAGCGGGTCCACCGGGCGGCCGGGCAGCCGGGAGGCGAGCCGGCCGCGCACCGCCGGAATCCGCAACAGCGTCACCGCAGGACCTCGTCGAACAGTTCGGCGTAGCTGCGCGCGGTGTCGGCCCAGGTGGAAACGCCCTGGAACCGCCGGCCGGCGAGTTCGGCGGCCTGGAGCACGCCGTCGGCCAGCGCGGCCGGGTCCGACGGGTGTACCAGCACCGCGCCCGGGTAGTGGGCGGTGGCCTCGACCAGGCCGCCGACCCGGGTGGCGACCACCGGGAGTCCCGCGGCCATCGCGATCTGCAGCGGCCCGGACGAGGAGGAGCGGTGATACGGCAGCACGACGACGTCGGCGCCGGCGAAGTAGCCGGCGGCTTCGTCGTCGGTGACGTACCGGTTGACGAACGTGATCCGGTCCCGGTGCGGCGAGGCGGCGATCAGCCGGCCCGGCAGTTCCCAGCCCTCCCAGGTCTCGCCCACGACGGTGAGCCAGAACCGGGACCGGGCCGGGCCAAGCAGGTCCATGGCCGCGAGAAGGTCCTCCACGCCCTTGAACGGCCGGATGATGCCGAAGTACAGCAGGTTGACCGCGTCGGCCGGGGCCTCGCGCAGCGGCGGGCTCGGCGGGAGGTAGTCGTATCCGGCGTGTGGGACCAGGGCCGTGGTCCCGTTCGCGCCGTAGCGGCCATCGATCAGGTCGCGGTCGAATTGAGAGTGGACCACGCGCGCCGCGGAGAGCTTGAGCAGGCGCCGGCCGACCAGGTCGGTGTAGCGGGAGGCGAGCGGCAGCCGGGCTTCGCCGACGTCCTGGGCTTCGTGGAACTCCACCACGACCTTGGCCCCGCAGGACCGGGCGACGATGGCCAGTACCAGGTAGGTGTGCAGCACGGCCCCGGTCCACCACTGCAACACGAGGACCTGCGGCCGTTCCCGGCGCAGGAACGCGATCGCGCGGACCAGGGACGGGCCCCAGTACCAGTCGACTCCGTCGACCCGCGGCACGTCCGGCGGCAGCCGCACCTCGGTCAGGGCGCCGCCGACCCGCGCGCGGCCCGGATACAGGCGCGCCGGAACCAGGTTGCGGACGAGCACGGCAGAGCACTGATGGCCTGCGTCGCTCAGCGCCTCGATCAGGGAGAAGGTGTAGTAGGTGATGCCGGACAGGAAGCGGGTTCCGGGGCCGACGACGCACACGCGCCTGGGTTCAGCCACCGGAACCTCCGACCGCCAGCGCCGGTCCGGGCATGGGTGCGCTGTCGCGGACCGGTATGTCGAGCGGCGGGATGTTGCCGAACAGGTGGGCGGTGTCTCCGCTGATCAGGAGGCCGTGTTCGGTCTCTTCGACCTGGATCTCGCCTTCCTGGACGACCACCCGGACCGGGTATGGCAGGCCCCAGACTCGGTTGGCGATGTAGGCGGATGCCGCGGACCCGGTGCCGCAGGCCCGCGTCTCGTCCTCCACCCCCACCTCGTAGGTGCGGATGCGCACGCCGTCCTCATACCGTTGCATGAAGTCGACGTGCAGGCCTTCAGGGTGGTTCAGCTCGCGGCACAGCCGGTCGTCGTAGCGCAGCGCGGCGCCGTCGGTCTTGACGTCGACCGTATCAAGGTCCTGCTGATCGTCGAGCAGCACGACCAGGTGAGCCACACCGCTGAACACGAAATACCGGTCGTCGGCGACGTATTGGTACTCCCGCCCGGCTCCGAGCGCGACCCGGATCGCTCCGCCGGCGGCCGAGACCCACTTCGGCCCGTCGTCGGTCGTCACGACGTCCGCGTCGGCCCGCAGGTATCCCCGCTCGGTGCCGTACCGGGTCACGCAACGCAGGGCGTTGCCGCACATCGAGGCGTTGGTGCCGTCCCGGTCGAAGTAGGTCATCCGAACCGGCCCGTCGCCGGTGCGCACGAACGCGATCCCGTCCACGCGCACCGCCGTGAACGACTCGCAGAGATCCCGCCCGACGTCGCTTCCGATGTCGTGGGCTGACAGACCACTGAGAGCCTCGTCGACGACGAGGATCACGTTGCCGTTGCCGTGCATGATCGAGAAGGTCAACTGCGCCGCGTCGATCCCGGGCACGCCGCGGAGGCGAAGGTTGTCATGGTCGGCCTGAAAAGCTCGACGGTCCAGGTGAAGCATGTCCGGCTCCTTACGGGCTGCGGGTTTCAGGCGCCCGGTCGCAACGTGGGTAACTGCCACTTCCGCCCGAGTTCGACATCGAACGAGGCGGGCCTGAACCGTTCCAGACCCCCGCACGGGTAGGGGGTGAGTTCGCCGAAGACGATCGATCCGTCGACGTCGCTCAGGTCGTAGAGGTCGACCCGGATGAAGTCGAACGGCTCGCCCAGCCGGCGGGCGATGTCCAGCATCCGGTCCAGTTCCGGCGGCCGCGGCGCGATCGGGGCGATCTCTTGCGGCCCGTACAGCACGTCGAGCGGCGTCCAGTCCGCGCGGTACAGCCGCTGCTGATTGCCGTCGTACCGGTTCACCATCTCGATCAGGTCCGGCTGGCCGTCGAAGACGAAGATCTTGTAGTCGGGGGGCGGGGACCCCGGCGGCCCGAGCAGTTCCTCGACCAGGAACAGCGGCCGGGCCGTGGCATAGGCCCATTCGCGCATCTTGCTCGACTCGAACGGATCCAGCCATGTCGCCGTGACTGTCGACAGCTCCCGAAGATCGGCCGGCCCGGTACCGAAGTAGATCAGCCCTGATCGGTGGTTGGGCTTGAGCACCCAGTGTTCGGACAGGTCGGCTGTTCGCAGCTCACTGAGATCCGAGCCGGACCAGATCGTCCGCGGAGCGCGCAGGCGCTCGAGTCCCGCCTTCTCGGCGTAGTCCTTCATGGCCAGCTTGTCGCAGGTCCATTCGAGGAGCGGCCGGCGGTCGTGCAGAATCCGCCAGTTGACCTTGTCGCTGAACGTCACCGGCTTGCTGAAGTGCGGGAGTTTGCGGTTGTGGTAGACGAAGAGCAGCCGTCGTTCCAGACCGGTCGGCAGGCGGTAGACCAAGGGCCCTGCCATGCCGCGCAGGCTCTGCGCGATGCCGGTCACTCCGCCTCCCGCGGACTTGGCGTCTGTAATGATGCGAGCTCCTCGAGTAGGTGGGGATCGGGCCGGGAACCGGGAATGTCGCGAGGCGGCCGCGCGGCCGACTGGCGGGCCCTGCGTTCGGTGAATATCGTTCGCAGGACACGGAGACCGTCGCTGAACGCGGTCAGGTTGCTGACACCGTGGATGCGCGAGTGCTCGAAGCTGGGCACCTCGACCACGACCAGGCGCGCCACGGTGACCCGGATGGCGATGAGCGTCTCGATCTCGAAGCCGTCGCCCCACAGTTTCGCCCGGTCCGGCCGCGGCGGCGTGGTCGAGTCCAAGGTCAGCACGGGCAGGTGCCGCCGCCAGAAGACATTGAATCCGTAGCAGAGGTCTGTGTAAGACGTACGGTAGACCCGGTTCACCGTGGCCATCAGCAGGCGGTTTCCCCAGGTGCGCAGCCGGGTGAGATCGGAACTGCCGCCGCCCGGGGCGAACCTGCTGCCCTTCGCGAAGTCGGCGCCGTCCAGCAGCGCCTGCACGAAGGCGGGGATCTCGCCGGCGTCGGCGGACCCGTCCGCGTCGAGCATCACGATGATCTGCCCGGTGGCCACCGCGAACCCGCAAGCAAGGGCATTGCCTTTGCCGCTGCGGATCTGGCTGACGATCCGGGTGTCCGGCCTCAACCGCAGCGCGACCGCACACGTGTCGTCGACCGAATGTCCGTCCACGATGATCACCTCGTGAATGCCACCCGGTAGTTGCGCGAACACGTGGGGAAGGTTGCGGGCTTCGTTCAGGGTCGGGATGACCACAGAAACACTTGGCCAGGACGCAGGAAGGTGTGCCTGATTCGTCATGTTCTCCGTTCCGCGGCACATTCGAAATTGGCGGACGTGCAACCTGCACTCGGATTCGGTTGCCTTGTGGATGAACGGCAATGAGGGCGCGTTTAATAGGACACAGGGCTCTACCTGCGCCTTTGTCAACGTGCTAGGAAGTGGCCCCGCGACGGAGCCCGATGGGTCGCCGGCGGGGCGAACTCGCTGCTAGGTGACGCTCACGGCGTTCCAGGTGGTCGCTGCAGCGCGGCTTGTCCCCTGTGTTCTGCGACCGTCCGCCCTGTTTTCGCGCATGACGGTGTGAGTCAGCCCTGTGTACACTTAATCCATCCCCTGCTCGTTGTCGTCATTATTGAAGACGCCTGACAGCGGATTCGGTTGCACGTGAATTGGAGATGTGCGATACAGGTTCAATATTCTGGGTCGCCGGTACCGGAACGATCTCCACAGCGATCCCCACGGCCGCCCCCGCAGCCATCGCGGCCAACTGTCCCCCAACGGCACGCCGCGTGGTACGCCGGCTCAATCAGGCGGCGATAGGAGACGCCAGGACGAGCAACTTCAGCGTGGCGCTCACGGTCTTGCCCCACGGCGGCCGAATGTACACGTCCACCCGCCTGGCCACCCGACGCAGGATGTGCCACCCGAACCCGCCCGACCCGCCCAGATCCGGGGTCCTGGGCCCGGGAGCGACGATGCTCTCGTCGCTGACCGCGATGGTCAGCTCGCCCTCGTCTTCGACCAGGTACAGACAATACGGTCCCGGAGCATGGCTGACCGCGTTCGTCACCAACTCGCTGACGACGACCAACGCATCCTCGGCGACACTCTGCGCCAGAGGCGGAACGCATTGCTCCAGGTATTCGCGGGCACAGCCACGCGCGGTCGAGACGCTTCCGCCCGACCCGTCCAACCGGAAGGCAGCACGGTGCTCCGGCAACGAAGTGTGACGCTCATGCATGGACACCAAGCCTCCCTACAGTGACGAGTGATACCTCCCAGTACCCGGGTTACACCGTCGCACGCGACATTGTGCGCCTGAGAATTCGTCGCCCACACAATGCGCAAGTAAGGCGCGGCCGCCCGGCGTGCTTCACCGGACGACCGCGCAACCCGCTATCTACCGCTGCCCCTCAGAATCAGGGCAACTTCCACTGCTGATTCGAGGTGTCGGTGCAGGACCAGATCTGGACCTGCGTGCCCGAAGCCCCATATCCGGTGTCGTCCAAACACTTGCCGGAGTTGGGGTTCTCCAGTTCGCCGTTGGACTCGGCCACCCAGGACTGCGCTCCGGTCCCGTTGCAGGTGTACAGGTCGACGAGGGTGCCGTTCGCCGTCCCGGCGCCGACCACGTCCAGACACTTGCCGAGCGCCTGCACCGTGCCGTTCGACGCCACGGTCCACTGCTGCGCGCCGGTTCCGTTGCAGGTGTAGACCTGGACCGGGGTGCCGTCGGCGTTGCTGGCCGACCGCACGTCCAGGCTGTAGAACGAGGTGGAGAAGTCCGCGGCGCCGATCGGCTGGCGCAGGAAGCTCAGGTCGATCCCGGAGGAGCTGAACAGGTTGTTCATGATCGAGGTGCGCGACGGCGAGTTCCAGATGTCGTACGCGGAGGCGTCGGTCATCGACCCGCCGAATCCGGTGATCGTCTGGTAGGTGCTGTTCGGGTTGACCGTGACCACCGATCCGCTGCCGCCCGAGCCGAACGTGAGCGAAGCCTGCTGGGTCAGCTTGTCGGCCTGGTCGGCCGGGGACGTGTGCAAGGGTACGAACGACCGGATTTCCGGCGCGCAGCACGGCCACAACAGGGCGCCACGATGACGCCCTGAGCCCGCCTCGGAGCCACGGCGGCTTACGAGGCGGGCACAGCGGTCGCGACGCCTACGAGAACGTCAGGCTGTTGATGTTCCAGCCGGCGTTGTCCTGGTTGAGGGTGAGGCTCTGCCGGCCGGCCGGGAGGGTGACGGTCGCGGTCACCGTGGCCCAGGTCTGCCACCCGCCGGTAGCGGCGATGTTCACGTTGCCGCTGAGGTTGGTGCCGGAGGCGTTGGACAGGTGGAATGCGTCGGTCACCGCCGACGGCGCCGCGACCCGGAAACTGACCTGGTACGTTCCGGCGGCGGCGACGTTGACCGTGTACCTGAACCACTGCCCAGTCGCCGTCCAGCCCAGGTCATAACCGCCACCGGTGTCCGAGCTCGCCTCCAAGTTGACCCCGTCGGCACGGTAGCCGTTGCTGCTGCCGTTGACCGAGGTCACGTTATAAGCCGCGCCCTGACCACCGGTGTCGTAGTTCTCCGCCTGCAGCGTGCCAGGGAGCGCCAGCGCGACACCACCGTACGGGCTCTCGCCGCCGCCACCGGACACGACCGGCTGGGTCGGCCGGGTCTTGGTCAGCGCGATCTGCCCCTTGAGCATGCGGCCGCCGTCGTTGGTCAGGCGCAGGTAGTAGTCCGCCGAACAGGCCGTGCCGTCCTCGTCCAGGGAGAGCAGGCCGGAACCGGACGGGACCTGCTGCTGGGTCGCGGCGGTGTTGAGGATCTGGTTGCCCTCGCCGTACTCGTCGAACATGGAGATGTAGATACCCTGCGCACCGACGTGCACCATGTTGTAGAACTGCTCCCACATGAAGTCGCCGTGGGAGCGCTGCTTGGCCGACAGGTCGCCGGGCAGGACGCAGGGCTGGTAGTCGATGTTGTTGGAGTTGCAGTAAGCCTGGTCGCCGACGTTGACGTTGGTGTAGAAGGAGTCCGAGTCGGCGGCCGAACCGATCCGGCCGACCATCCAGGGCGAGATCATGTTGAACGCCGAGTAGACACCGAGGTAACCGGACCGCGAGTCGTTGGCCCCGGTACGCCAGTACGTCGGCACGCCGCCCATGACGTAGCAGCCCTGGCTCTGGAACCACTGCACCACCTGCAGGCAGGCGGCGGCGGACCACGGGTGGTTGGTGTCGTTGAAGCCGAAGCCCCAGATCCCGACGACCGGCTTGCCGTTCTGCCGCGCGTACGCGGGCGACAACGTGTACTGAGACATGTTCGCGGTCCAGTCCGCGGGCATCTCGGTCTGCATGTTCGTCCAGCCGGACGCGTCGTACATGATGTAGAACTTACGGTCGTACTGCTGCGCGGCGGTGTTAACCTTCGCCGTGATCGCGTTGCGCGACGGACCCTCGGAGCCGTTCGGGTCGAAGCGTTGCAGGGCGGCGGTGTCGCAGCCGTTCTGCTGCATCAACTGGAAGTGCGTGTTGGCCGAGGACTGGTCGTAGGACGAGAACAGGGTGGCCGCGGCGCCGTCGCCCAGGTTCGCGTAGGCGGTCTGGTAGCTCTTGCTGTAGATGCTCATGTCGGGCCAGGCTTTGATGTTGTTGTTGCTCGGCGACGGCGCCTGGGACTCGTTGTTGCTCCAGTGCCACCACGCGTTGATCGGGGCGCCGTCGCCGATGCAGGCGAACCAGCCCTGGTAACCCACCGTGATCTTGCCCACCACGTCTCCGGCCGGCGACGCGGCGACCGCCGAACTCGTCAGCGCCGACGCCAGCTCGGTCCCGGCCACCGCCGCCACGGCCGACCCGGCCAGGCCCGTGGCCAGGAACTTCCTACGTGAGATCGCCATTCGTACGTCCTCCACTCATCGTTCGTCGGCAGTGGTGGCGACTCGCCGAGGCGTCCAGATCACGCCCTGCGCTCAAACCGCTGCCGTAGAGAGGAGGGACCGGGCACGGGCGGGCATTGCACAAACTTCGTAAGAATCTCTTCCCGGATCTATCTGCGAGTCCCACCGAGTCGCACCCATGCCACAACGCCACCAGCCCCCCACCCGCCTTCCGAGGCGCCTCACCCCGCCCAGCAGCACCGACCTCAGGTGACAAACAGGGTAAATTTCCAGCTCACCGAGATGACCAGAGCGTTTCCCGCGCGCATTTCCACTCTCCGCTCGATCTTTGGTATGGTTCTCACGTCGCCCAGGGGGCATCGCTGGAAGTGAGCAATCACCACCACCGAAACCTCCGCGGCGCACACCCTGTCCGGGTGGCGGAATGGCAGACGCGCTAGCTTGAGGTGCTAGTGCCCTTTATCGGGCGTGGGGGTTCAAGTCCCCCCTCGGACACGTAATTTCCCCACGCGGAGCTGCTTTCAGGCAGCTCTTTTTGGCGTCTGAGGTCAGGTTTCCCCTGCCTCAGGCGCTGGGTCGAATCGGTCAGTCATTCACCTCCTCGGGTGTTCTTACGTGCGACGTAGTGTCGCCGTTAGCCTTCGGCCTCTCCTCTCGAATTCTCGTGATGCTTAGTAGTTCGTGCAGTTGTCTGACGCGTGTGTCCGGACGGTCAGACGGTGATGCGGATTGGCAGGTCCCCGCCGACAACCGGGCGGTTCGGATTTCCCACCGGCGCGGTCCGCCATTTCGTGATGCGGCACCGCAAAATTGTCGTGAGGGAGCAAGCCTTCGAGTCTGGCCGGATCATCGATTGCAGGGGGAGAAGCACCGTTGGTGTAGCCAGGTCGATCTATGCCCATTGGCGCAGTCACCGCCTGCAGCTTGGCTTGCCGATTGCGGAACAACGTCCAATCGAGCCGGGCCAGACCTTATTCAGTGCTTCGAAAGAGGCGTGATCACAGTGATCGATCGCACCGCGATGCACTGGAGGTCTCCCGCCGCCGCGGCACGGGCCCCCGCGGGTATGCAGAACAAGTCGCGGTAGTCCCGGCTGGGGCCGTTCTCAGGGAACGCCACCAGCAGTCCTCGACCCAGGCCTACATGGGCCGCTTCAGCTCGCGCCGTCACCACCTGCCCCGGAGAATGGTGCATGTGTGCACCCAACGGCAAGAGCGTGAGAAAACGGCCGACGGCCACTATGTCGTGATCAACGGTCGGCGGTGGCGGGCGACGGATCCGTCGCTGCCCGACGACGTGGCCGCCCGCCTGCGACGCCACCTGATGTCGGCCCGCCGCGCGGTGCGCACGGCTCTCGCCGCCGAAGACTCCGAGGCACAAGGCGCAGCCCGTTCCCGCGTGCACATGGCGAAGACGGCGCTGGGAGAACGGGGCACGCCGTGGTGGGAGCAGTCCCCGCAGGAGCGCCGCGACAGATGGGAGCACGGCCTCGGGTCTCTGGACGCCGAAAGTGAGCAGTGACAGCCGTAACTGCCGACGTTCAACGCCCTGCCCACCGCGCCACTCTCCTGAGTAAGGCGTTTTTCGGTGGCCTCTCGTCGTTGGTATCGGTGACGGCGTGGTCGCCACCGGCCGACGGCGGGGCGGGTCAAGGCCCTCTGACCGCTACGCAAGACCGGGAATTAGGTCTTGACTCGAGCGGAGCGAGTACAATGACCTGCCGCGTTCACGGAGGACACCCAGCACTGTTTCGGCGCTCTGCAATTTCGCATACCTCCCAGGTCTTCGAGTGTCCGATCACCTGACCCCCTTCGCCAGGGCGAAGGCAAAGTCATAGCGATCATGTGTGGGATGCGGCGAGTATCGGCAGAATCCTGGTTCGGTTGGCGGCGATGCGTTCGGTCGCCCGCTTGATTTCGGTGACTCCTGCGAGTCGGAGCAGGCTGATGGCCAGG